>CALRNX020000008.1:0-186253 GCA_943369665.1 Chitinophaga pinensis | reverse complement strand
GACTATAGCGGTGGGGTCCACCTCTTCCCATTCCGAACAGAGAAGTTAAGCCCACCAGCGCAGATGATACTTGGGTAAAACCTGGGAAAGTATGTCGTTGCCGTAATCTTTTAACCTTCATTACTTTACTGTAATGAAGGTTTTTTTTTTGCCCTTTCAGGAACGATTCTCAGGAAAAAATGTACTTAGGATGGTACTGGAAAACCTTATTACGTTGCTTGATTTAGGGAAATGAAGTAATCCATTGTATAATCAGATTGCTGCGCGGACAAGAAAGGAATAGACTTGAATCTCATAAAAAAGGCCTGAAGAAGATTTTCCCAAGCCTTTTTTTGAAATAAATTCTGCCCCGATGATCAGTTATTATCAAACAGAGGCGGATGATATTTTTTCAAGTTTTTGTTTGTTCAGGATCCTGATCTTTTTCCCATCTAATTCGATGTATTTATCATGCTTAAATTCAGATAAGAGGCGAATAATAGTTTCCGTTGCCGTTCCCACAATGTTTGCAATATCTTCACGGGGTAAGGTAATATGAATGACTCCATCCTCCAAGCTTCCATTTGAATTAAAGGTTTGATGTAAGAAGAGCAATGTTTCGGCTAACCTTTCTCTTACGCTTTTTTGTGCTAAACTTTGGACTCTTTCTTCTACTACTCCAAGATCGTGACTTAACGATTTCAAAACATCTTTTGTCATCAAGTGATTTTCATTAAGCACTTTCATGAAAACATTTTTTGGAATAAAACAAACAACTGTTTCTTCAATGCAAATGGATGTGGCAACGAAAGGTTCTTCAGCAATAAGTGCGCGATAGCCAATAAAATCACCTGCCTTAGCAAATCGCAAAATCTGTTCTTTACCTTCGTTATTAGTGCGGACGAGCTTTAAAACACCCTTATTTACATAATATGTTCCTTGCGGGAAGTTACCATCGTTGAAAATGGTTTGCCCTTTTTTGAATAAACTGCAAGTAGTAGCAGCAATAATTTCGTCTAATTGAGTGGGAGTACAATGTTGGAAAAGACCGATGGTTTTGAGATCTTTTCGTATTAAGTCTAACTGAGTAGCTTCCATTTTTTAAGTTTTATTTGCGTGTTCGAAAATAGTGATTTTTATCAATTTTGTGCAACCCTTGAACGCGTCCACAAATTAAATATTTTTTGCTGATCTGTGTTAGGACTTGTTTTTGCTGATATTTGAGCCGTTTCGAAATTTATTTCGCAGCCAATTAAATCTGTAGCCTTGGCTAACCATTGATCGAAATTGCCTTTACCCCAAATGAGTTCATTAAAATATTGGGTAAATGAAGTGCCTGAATAATGCTCCAATAGATTTTTGTAATCAGCTTCTGTGTACCCCTTATCTTGTTTGTAAAATCGGTTGTATAAATCATGCATTACATTGTCTAAACAGTATTTTCCATCTGAATGTTTGATAATAAGTACATCCGCAATGAATGCAGCCAACATACCTTCAATATAAATTGACACCTTACGACCCAGCGTTCCCGGAGTATATCCATCAATCCAGGTATCGAAAGATGACTCAGCTACAGAATAATTAAAGCGACCCGGATTTGAAAGGTGCTTTTGAAGGTCGCCATTAAAACTAGTGCAGTATTGTTGCCAGTTCCACACCCCGCTTCTCAACAAAATTATATCACCATAATAGGTTGTCACGCCTTCGTAAACGTAACCTAAGTTTGAGTAATTCTCTTTGCTGAAATCGTAAGGTAACATGTCTACAGGTCGGATACGTTTGATATTCCATAGGTGAAATAATTCATGGGAACTAATAGCCATAAACGAATCATAAAACTCAGGATTACTCCAATCGGTTGAAGGACCCATTGCGATAACAGTTGAATCAGTATGCTCAACCCCATGTCTAAAGGGAACCGAAAGGATATGGTATAAGAAGTGAAAATCGCGAGAAGGAAGATCCCCAAACAATGCTATTTGTTCATTGGCATATGCTGTGGTTTCAGCTATCATTTTTTGAATATCATGGTAGTGTTCTCCCTGAAACCAAAAATGGATGGTAGATTTTTCTTCGTTGTTCTTGAATGCATTGGCATGTACCTTAAATTCGAAATGTTGCATGGTAGCACTTGCAATTAAAGGGCTATCGGCCAGGCTATCGAAATTTTTTGCAGAGAGTTGGTGTTTGGTTGTTGGCAACTGACATGCAATAATATAATCCTGAGGTAACACAAAATCAATGATGTATTCCTCATCCATTCTACCTTCAACATACATAAAACAGTTTACAGGATTTATGTATAAGAATTCATCGCTTACAAAACTTGCACCGGCATCCAGTTGATTTGCGTAATATTCATAAGTCACAATTATCTTTTTAACCTTTGAAGTATCTACTTCCCATTTGTCCTTGGTAAGCTTTTTGAATGGAACCGCAATTCCATTTTCATCAGCTATAGAAAAGCAACGCACATTTTTAACATAATTTTGCAATTCATATCTGCCCGGCCTCCATGATGGTTGCTGAATATAAATTGTATCCTGATGGACATAATCAATTGTCCAGGTAAGTTTAATAAAATGTGTTTGTGTATCGAGAATGGATATTTGATAATGCATGGTTTAAAATTTTTGATTGACGCCTAGTCCAAAAAGTGCGAAATCATATTTAACAGGATCTATTTTGTCCAGTTGTTTTAAATTTTCGGTTAGTTCGATAGCAGCTTTCCAATCGCTTTGTGTTCTTTGTAAAAGACCTAGTTTGATGGCTACACGTTGCACATGCAGATCTAAAGGACAAACAAGTTGCGATGGTTTTATGTTTGTCCATAAACCAAAGTCTACACCTTTATTGTCTCGCCTGACCATCCACCTTAAATACATATTGATACGTTTGCAAGCTGAATTTTGCGCAGGCGAAGCTACATGTTTTTGTGTTCTTTGTGGAACATCTTTTAGTGAAAAAAAAGTTCTTCGAAAACCATTTAAACCTTCTTCAATAGTTGGGTGTTTGGGTGAAATATGATTGCTAAATGCTTGTTGCAAAGAGTTATTGGCAGAATACCATTCTTTAAAAAAGGAAATGCAATACAGTAAATCCGTATCACTAAACGTGCGGTGTTTGAAGCCTACCAGATTTTTTAAGTCTTTAGACGAATGGTTGAGCACAAAGTCGTGAGGCGCCTTATCCATTCGCCTGATCAGCTCATTGCATTTATTGATAATGGTTGTTCGATTTCCCCATGCAAATATGGCTGCAAAAAATCCCATGATCTCAATATCAGGTAAATGTGTGAATTGGTGCGGAATGCAGATGGGATCGTTTTTTATGAAGTCAGGTGCATTATAGGTTTGCACCATCTTATCTAAGAACTTTTTGGATTCAATCACGGTGCAAACGTAAAGTAAAATCCGAAAAGAAAAACAATAGCCTTAGATTGCAGGGATTAGATTTATTAGCAAACAAGTGAATAGTAAGCCTCGTTATCAAACGTGATTAAGGCGTTCTTGTTAAAATTCAGACTGATGCCCGATGAAGGTAATTTCGGTGATGTGCAGCTGAAAAATAACTGAAGGTCAAGTAATTTGCCGTTTATGGAAAGGCTTTGTTTTTTCAGTTGTTTTAGGTTTCATTTGCCTTTCAATTTTTAAATTATGAACATTAAAAACATATTTATGATTTCAGCAGTGAGTGCATCTGCTTTGATGTACAGTTGCACAAGCGATAACAAAACAGGAGGAGCTTCTTCTTCATTTGATGTAGAATGTGATCGCTTTGCCGACCTTGAAGTGTTGCGTTATGAAATTCCTGGTTTTGAAGAGCTCACCGCTCAACAAAAGGAGTTGGCATATTATTTATACGAAGCTGCAAATTGCGGACGTGATATCATCTATGATCAAAAGTATAAACACAACTTAACCATTCGTAAAACGATTGAGGCTGTTTACAATTCGTATACAGGAGATAAGAACAGTGCCGATTGGAAAAACTTTGAAACATATGCAAAACGCGTTTGGTTCAGCAATGGTATTCACCATCACTACAGCAATTTGAAATTTGTGCCCGATTGCAGTTACGAGTATTTTGAAGGTTTGGTAAAAGCCTCGGATGCAGCCCAATTGCCGTTGAATGGAAAAACGGTTGACGCGTTTTTAGCCGAAATGAAACCGATCATCTTCGACCCGAGTGTGGATGCGAAAAGTGTTGACCTGGCTCCAAATATTGATAATGTAAAAGCTTCAGCAAATAATTTTTATGAAGGTGTTACACAAGCTGAGGTGGAGGCATATTATGCAACTCGTATCAATGGAAATGATGTTCAGCCAATCTCTTGGGGCTTAAATTCTAAGATGCTAAAGGAAAACGGAGTTGTAGCAGAGAAAGTATGGAAAGTGGGAGGTATGTATTCTCCTGCGATTGAAAAAATTGTAGGTTGGTTGGAAAAAGCAGTAACAGTTGCTGAAAACGATAAACAAAAGTTAGCACTTGAGTTATTGATTAAATATTACAAGACCGGTGACTTAAAAACCTGGGACGAATACAATATTGCATGGGTAGCTGATGTTGATTCGCGTTTGGATGTAGTGAATGGTTTTATTGAGGTGTACGGTGATGCTATTGGAAAAAGAGCAAGTTTCGAATCGGTAGTTTCGATGAAAGATATGGAAGCAACCAAAATGATTGCCAAAATAGCAAAAGAAGCACAATGGTTTGAGGACCATTCACCGATTATGCCTGAGCACAAAAAGAAAGAAGTGAAAGGAATTACCGCAAAAGTGATCACAGTAATCCAAGAGTCGGGTGATGCTGCGCCATCAACGCCAATCGGAATTAACCTTCCAAATGCAAACTGGATTCGCCAGCAACATGGAAGCAAATCTGTATCATTGGGAAACATTGTTCACTCGTATAATACAGTGGCTGCCAAAAGTCCTTTGTTAAAAGAATTTGCAGAGAACGAAGCACAAATTGAAAGAGCAAAAAAATACGGGGCACTTGCCGGTGATTTACATACGGATATGCATGAAGTAATCGGACACGCTTCGGGCCAAATAAACAAAGGCGTTGGAGACCCGGATCAAACGCTTAAAAACTATGCAAGCACATTAGAAGAAGCAAGAGCTGATTTGGTTGCTTTATATTATATCATGGATCCTAAATTGGTTGAAATGGGTGTAATGCCATCTTTGGATTGTGGTAAAGCCGAATACGACAGTTATATTTTAGGAGGATTGATCACGCAATTAACACGTTTAAATATTGGTGAAAACCTGGAAGAAGCTCATATGCGTAATCGCCAGTTGAATGCTAAATGGGCATACGAAATGGGTAAAAAAGATAATGTAATTGAATTCTTGAAACGTGATGGGAAAACATATGTAAAAGTGAATGATTACGAAAAACTTCGTGTATTGTTTGGTGAGTTGTTAAAAGAAATTCAGCGCATTAAATCTGAAGGCGACTATAAAGCCGCAACTGCATTGGTTGAAGGTTATGGTGTGAAAGTTGACCAGGAATTACTGAAAGAGGTAAAGGAACGTTTTATCAAATTAAATGTTGCTCCTTATAAAGGATTTATCCAGCCAAAACTAACTCCGGTTATGGAGGGTGACAAAATGGTTGATGTAAAAGTAGAGTATCCAAAGAATTTTGCCGAAACACAATTGGAGTTGGGTAAAAAATATGGATTCCTTCCTACACAGAACTAGATATAAGAATTATTTAACCTTATTAATAGGCTTTCTGTTCGCAGAGAGCCTATTTTTTTTATATTTGTTTACAATTAGAAAACCCAGATATGAAAAAAATATTCTTAGCAATGATAATAGTAGCAGCAGGTTTAGCTGCACAAGCTCAAATGCTTGACTTTGGTTTAAAGGCTGGACTTAATTTTAGTGAGTTCACGAATACCCGTCCCGATTTATATTCAGGAACAGCAAGTGCCACGGGCTTTTTAGGTGGTGCATATGGAAGAGTTGGTATTTTGGGTTTCTTCGCCCAACCTGAGGTTGTGTATTCGCAACGAAAGGGGGCATTTACCAGTAAGGCTGATGGTTCTGCCGTAATTAATACGCTATCGTATATTGATGTTCCCGTTTTGGTTGGATATAAATTATTGTTTGCTCGGGTAAACTTTGGCCCCAATTTTCAGTTTTTAATGAGCGCCAAGCAAGAAGCGAGCAGCGCAGCAAAAGATCCTCATTTTTCGAAAGATAATTTTGAGCAATCAAGCATTGGTTTCCAGGCAGGTGTTGGTGTTGATCTAATGAAATTATCTTTGGACTTGAGATATGATGGTAATTTTGGAAGTATTGGCAAACAAGTAAATATTGCAGGCCAAACATATGATTATTCAACAAGACCAAGCATGTGGCAATTATCCATTGGGTTTAAAATCTTTTAGTGTAGAGTAGGGGTATCGAGCTTACCACTCACGATTGTATTTGTCTACGTTGAGTAGAGTTGTCATGTATAGCTGTTAGATTCAAAGCCTACTACTTACGGCTGTTGTCACCACGTCTTCTTCCTCCTAATTTTGTCCGCCTCATTGTTCACTTTTGTTCATTGTTTACAACACTCTGAATAACTACTCTTCTTTTTGCTTCATTACTTTTTTTTATTGTAACACTTTTGTGAACAGATAACTTAATCCCAAAAGTATGAGAAAGCAACATTTGATTTATATCGTATTCGTAATGCTATTTGCGAATTCTGCATATGCGCAGTTTGATCCAAAATCACCAGTAAAAGAACCAAAATCCTTTAACGATAAATCATATAATTTTTTCCTTTCAAAGAGGTTAAAGAGTGCCATACATCAGCGTGATTCATTGTATGACCTGGTTGTGGCATTTAATAAAGATACAACCTTGCGTGGCAAAGAGTATCGTTACCTGGATTCATTGTACCGCGCATTAACGGCTATGTATGATGATTGCACCGAAAAAAACAACGCGCTCAAAGCGCAACATGCCGAGATGAATGCAAAGTATAATGAGTTGATGAAACGTAGTTTGAGTGATGCCGAACGCATGAATGCAGCGCTTAAAATTAAGGCAGAAGAACTCGAAGCAAGGGAGAAAAGACTAGCGGAATTGCAAGGGATAATCAATAGTCAGGACTCGTTGCTTAATGCCTTAAACAATGCTGTGAAGAAAGCACTGCTTGCATTTAAATCGGATGAAATAAGTGTGGAGATGAAAAATGGAAAAGTATATGTATCCATGAGCGACAAGTTATTGTTTAAATCAGGAAGCGCAGCAGTAGAAGAAAAAGGACTTGAGGCTATTCGAACATTAGGAGATATTCTAAATAAAAATCCGGATATTGATGTGTTGATAGAAGGACATACCGACAATATTCCAATTAAAACAGCTAAATACGAAGACAACTGGGCTTTAAGTGCCGACAGGGCGTTAAGTATCGTTCGCCTATTGGCTAACGAACATGGTGTAAATCCAAAACGTTTGGAAGCTGCAGGCAGGGCTGAGTTTTATCCAAAGGGTTCTAACGATACAGTCGAAGGACGAGCTAAAAACAGGAGAACTGAGATCATCCTCTCACCAAAATTGGATGAATTGTACAAGCTTATTGAGAAAAACAGAAGATAAGAAGTTTACATCTGGAGTTGGAAATCCGAACGTTCAATGTAGCGGTTGTAAGTATATTTTTCCTGGAAAAGGGCTGCATTGATGTTTTGTATGATCTCAGGGTTATTGTTGACAAAGGTCAACGAAATATCAAAAGTGTTTTCAAAGTATAGTTTGTTTCCCTGAGGATCAATGAGGCATTGCATATTATGCAATGTGCCGTTGTCAAGATAGTTGGTTTTTACAAAATTGGATACCTTTTGGTATTGTTGAGAAGATTCAATCTTTATATGAAATTCTATTGAAGCAACCTCTTCGTTGATAAAGTTATAGACGATTTTGGATTTTTGGCCATAGATCATTCGTTTGTACAGTATTACATCATGAACAACTCCTGAAGATTTATGTGATTTTAAAAATGCCGGACGGCCGTACTTGGTCAATACATCATTCAACGAGTTTCCGCTTTTTAGGTGGGGAGTTGATAAATCAACTTTCACTTTTGTTTCGATGGCCGAAGAATGTGTTATCCTTTTTTTGAGATTAGCCAATGTTTCCTGAGCCAGTAAATTAATATGATAATGATGCTTCGCAGTAAAGGGAAACTTTGAGAGAAGCTTAAACGATAAATACTTTAGTGGGGTAAAAATCATGATGGGTAGCTTTTTTGTAAAACAAATATATGTTTACTGGCTACTTTTGCAATGGATATCGTGTAAAAAAGAGGGGTAATAATAGCTTTTGGCTATAATTGGCTGAAAAACAGAATGTTAAATAATTGACATAAAAATTATTTATACCTTTTTGTGTTTGTTCGTTGCGAATAAACAACCGTTTGGCCAAATTTTATTAGACATTATCGTCCCAAACGGTTGGGTCAAAACCTATTAAAATATCGTGTCCCGTTTCGACAAGCGGCCGTTTAATCATCGAAGGATTGGCGATCATCAGGCTGATGGCTTTATTGGTATTGTTTGTTGATTCCTTTTCAGCATCAGTCAGTTGCCTGTAGGTGGTTCCTTTTTTATTAATAAGTTCACTAAGTGGTTTGTGTTTCAACCACTGGTTTATTTTCTCTTTCGTAATCCCTTTTACTTTGTAATCATGAAAGGAATACGCCACACCGTTTTCTTCCAACCATGTAAATGCTTTTTTCATGGTATCGCAATTTTTAATTCCGTAAATAATCATAATGGTAAGATAAAGGAGTGAATCAATCAGAGGAAGTTGGTATGCTTTGCTTAAGCTAATATCCAGTTAAATTTGTAGTGTGTGTCCGGTATTTTCATCCTTTCAGCTACACGGTTCAATCTATCAGGTAATGCCATGATATAATCGCGCGCCTTTTCCCCGTTTTCTTGTAAGCCACGTACCGCATCAATTTCCCACTCTTCAATAAGTGATTTTAAGATATCGGTATAATCGTATGAAGTATAAACACCAATGCGTTGAGCCGCATCGCTAAAATTCGAATAGATGCCGGTTTTTTCCCCAAGTTGTCTTAAAAACTGTGAAGGCATGGCAATTTTTTGACGCATCATGTCTTCAAATGCAAGCATCATTTCGTTTGGATCTAATTCCAGAATACGTTTCACAAATGTTTTATAAGCCTTTGCATGACGGGCTTCATCGGCTGCTACCAATCCGCATAATTTTGACAAGATCGTGCTACCTTCTTTTTTTGCCAAACTGGCAACCCTGCGGTGTGAAATGTTGGTGGCAAGTTCCTGGAAGCTGGTGTATACAAAGTTTCTGTAAGGATCACTGCCGGCACCATTATTAAAACCATCAGCAATCAGAAACTGGGTTGAGGCTTCAAATTCTTTCATGTTAATACGACCACATAAATATAGGTAACGATTCAATATATCACCGTGACGGTTTTCTTCAGCAGTCCATCCGCGCAACCAGCGCATCCAGCCATTATTGCTATATTGGTCAATTCCTTGTACTCCGGCAAGCCATGTTTCGTATGTTGGTAATGCTTCTTCGGTAATGGTGTCGGCTACCAATACCGCAAGCAAGTCGTATGACAAAACCTCAGCTTGTTCTTGGATAATTTTCAAGTCTGAAATAAAGCTTGTATCAGAAGTAAGGGGCAATAATTCGGATGCTTGCCAGTTGGTATCAATTGGCTTTAAAAACTCTGTGGTGTACTCGTTTACCGATTCACCCAAGTGCAACATAACCTCACTTCTTGTGATTGCAGCTTTTGAATTGTTCATGTTGTGTCCAGTTTCGTATTCGGTCAAAAATACTTGTTGAAGGGGATATTACCAAAACAAAGCTTGGTATCGGTCATTTAACTTAGCTTGGTAATGATAAATTGTTTTTGATTAAACATGAATGTGTCATGTTCGCCACACCCCATCATTGCCATTGCAAGTGGTGATCTTGGGGAGATGATCACAATCATTTCATTTTTAATTTGCACATTGCCCAGCCCAACCGCTATAAAATACAGTGATTGCGAAGTTTGAACCAATGAGCCAATTTTCACCTTGTTACTGGGTTGGAGATCTATTTTGTTTAGTTCAATCAGTTCTTGTTTGGCCTGAACCAATTGTTTTGCATTCATATCACGATCCAATTGTCCCATTGCCCTTGCGGTTTCGTACTTGTCGCCAGCACTGCTTTTGTCTTCACTGTTAGAGCTTTCTTGTGCAGCTTTCATTGCATACTCGGCAGTGCTAATGCGTTTCAGAATAAGTTCTTTGCAGGTTTCGAGAATAAGTTGTTTCGTTATCATGTGATGCGCAAAGGTAGAAGATTACAAGGTGTTTTGTGTAATGAGCACATCTGTCATTGACGATCATACTAGCAATGATCCATTATCTGCGAACTCTCCTATATTTGTTTACATCATGAAAAAATTCAGCTACTCAATTCTTGCATTGCCTATATATGCATTGGTATTGCTTCCTTTTCCATTGTTTTATAGGTTCTCAGATGGTATCTGCCTTTTGGGTTATCATGTATTGGGCTATCGTAAAAAGGTGATTCACCAAAATTTACGCAATTCATTTCCTGAAAAAACGGAGACTGAACTTCTGGCGATCGGGAGACGGTATTACCAGTTTATGATAGATCTTTTTCTGGAAATGTTCAAACTGTTGGTGATGTCACCAGAGGACATAGAGCGGAGGTTTGTATTTAAGAACGCACATGTTTTGGAGCCTTTTGTTGCACAAAAGAGACCCATAATATTTGTACTTGGGCATTATGGGAACTGGGAGTGGTGTGGGCAGAGCTTTCATCTTAAACACCGCTTTCAACAAGATGTATTGTACCATCCTCTAAGTAGTCCTTTTTTCGACTGGCTCATGTTTAAGTTGCGTTCACGTTTTGGTGTGGGGCTTATTCCAATGCAGGTATCCATCAAAGAAATGCTTAAAAGGAATGCCTTATTAACAGCTACTGCATTTATTGCCGATCAAACACCTAGTAATGTGGAAAGTTGTTATTGGATGCCGTTTCTTAACCAGGATACGCCCGTGTTTTTGGGAACAGAAAAGATCGCCAAAAAGATGAACCGCCCGGTTGTGTATGTACATTTGAACCAAATAAAGCGAGGATATTACGAGGCAAGTTTTACCATTATAACCGAAAATCCTAAGGATACGCCAGATAATTGGATTACCAAACAACATACAGAATTGTTGGAAAAGGATATTCTATCCAAGCCCGAGTTATGGCTCTGGAGTCACAGACGTTGGAAACATAAACGTCAAGATTGATCTTAAGTAAAAAAATAATACACTGATATATAGTTACTTGTGTGTTACGTGATTAAATATGTTTGTACAACTAATGTATATACATATATTTGTACTCGCATTCACATGAGTAATATCGAAGAGGAAATACAACAAACAAAATTCAGCAGCATTAAACAGAAAGTATTGCTCAATATTTTGTTTACGGCAAATTTCCTGCGAATTGGACAGATGAGGCTATTTAAGCAGTATGGTATTTCGCCTGAGCAGTTTAACGTGTTGCGCATTTTGCGTGGCCAAAAAGGAAATGCAATTGGGGTAAATAAAATACAGGAGCGTATGCTTGATAAAAATTCGAACGCCTCCCGCCTTATTGACAAACTGCTTGAAAAAGAACTGGTGGAGAGAGTTGGTTGCAAAAACGATAGACGACAAGTTGAAGTTTTTATCACAACTGCCGGATTGGATTTACTTACTTCATTGGATGACATTATTGAATTTCAGGAACGAAACGCGATTAACCTAACGAACGAAGAATCTGAAGAACTAAATAGATTATTAAATAAACTTAGAACACACAATTAAACATTAACAAACATGAAAAAATTAACTATTATGATGGCTTTTGCTGCAATCGGATTTTCAGCAATAGCAGGCGGACCTAAAACAAAACCAGCTAAAGCTGAAACACTGGCGGTTGACGCTAAAGCAAGTACTTTTAAATGGCATGCCAAAAAAGTAACAGGAGAACATTTCGGAACAGTAAATATTGCAGGAGGTAATATTATTGTTGAGAAAGGAGCCGTTACAGGAGGAACGGTTGAAGTAGACATGACTTCGATTAATGTAACAGATTTGCAAGGAGAGTACAAAGGAAAATTGGAAGGACATTTGAAATCGGATGATTTTTTCTCAACTGAAAAAAGTCCAAAATCTACCTTGGTAATTAAAAAAGTAGAAGCTATTAAAGGTGGTAAAACGGCAGAAAATGCAATGGTTACAGCTGATTTGACCATTAAAGGTATTACCAAGGAAGTTGTGTTTCCTGCAATTATCGTTGTAAAAGGAAACTCGGTAACGGCAAATGCTGATTTTAATATCGATCGCACATTATGGGACATTAAATATGGTTCTAAATCGTTCATTGAAGGAATCGGAGACAAAGCGATCGATAATGACTTTAACGTAAAGGTTCGCGTTGTAGCCGGAAAATAATATTGACTTGGAAATGTTCATTCAAGGAAGAGTAGACTTAATGAACATTTCATAGTTTAGTGGTTCAAATAAGCATGGCTGCAATATGCCGTGCTTATTTTTTTTACATACATTAGTAAAATGAAAATAGCAGTAGTATTGGGAACCACCAGGATTGGACGACAATCGGAAAAAGTAGCGAATGAATTAGTAGCTCGTTTAAAAACGCATGAGGGGTTCGAAATAGATTTTTTGGATATTGCCCAATTTCCGTTTCCGGTATTTGAAGAGCGTATCCGTTTGCATCCTGATCCACCACAAGGGTTGTTAGAATTTAGCCAACGTTTGCATAATGCCGATGGAATTATTTTCGTAATACCCGAATACAATGGAAGTTTACCCGGAACATTTAAAAATGCTTTCGATCATTTTTATGCCGAATACAAACGAAAACCTATTGGGGTAGTATGTGTTTCGGACGGGAAATTTGCAGGTGTACAAGCTTCTATTCAATTGCAAACATTGATCCTCCATGTATTTGCTTACCCAATGCCCACAAAACTTTTGGTGCCTTTTGTAAACAAAGCTTTTGATGAAGCAGGAAAACTGATTGATGAAACCGTGGATAAAGGAATGACTCGCTTTATTGATGAATACAAATGGTTTGCAGAAGCAATTGTGAATCAGAAAAAGGTAAGCCCTAAGGAATAAAAGTAATTGTAAAGGAACAACCGTTGGCAAATTTTTAGATGTGGAAATGTGCAGTGAATCTGTTGGTTGAAACCTCAGCACATTCAGGCCACAAGCAAATGAAAAACAGTAAACTGATTGGTAATGAAAAGAGGAGATTTTATTAAAACATTAGGAGGATTAGCAATAATGAGCACACTTGATTTAAAAGCTTTTGGAAACGAAATGCTTTCTGGAAAAAATACATCCAAAATGCCCGCATTGTTTATTGGGCATGGCTCTCCCATGAATGCCCTTGAAGAAAACGCATTTACTAAAAGTTTACACAAGCTGGGAGAGGACTTAGAGGTTCCCAAGGCAATCATGGTCGTTTCGGCACATTGGCAAACAAGGGGAACATATGTTCATACTTCCCAGTTGCCTAAAACAATCCACGATTTTGGTGGCTTTCCACAAGCGTTGTTTGATGTCCAATATCCGGCAAAAGGTTCACCAGAATTTGCTGAAATGGTGAGTAAACAAATTACATCTACCAAAGTGTTGCATGATAATGATTGGGGATTGGATCATGGGGCTTGGGCCGTGCTTAAAAAAATCTATCCCAATGCCAATATTCCTGTTTTTCAAATGAGTCTTGATTTTACCCAAGGATCTGCTTACCATTATAAGTTGGCAAAAGAATTGGATGCATTGCGAAATAAAGGATTGTTAATATTGGGCAGTGGAAATATCGTTCACAATCTTGGTATTTTAGATTGGAATAATCCCAATGGTAAAGGCTACGATTGGGCAATAGAGTTTGATGAGAAGGTAAAAGCCAATTTGATCAGCCATAACCATGCTCCATTAATCGATTACAGTCAAATGGGCAAAGCGGCTCAATTATCGGTTCCTACCAACGAACATTATTTACCGATGTTGTATGTGGCTGCATTGCAACAAAAAGATGAGGAGGTAAAGTTTATTTACGAAGAAATGCAAATGGGCTCCATTAGCATGCGTTGTTTTATGGTAAACTAAACCCGCTCAAATTTCCCGCTCAGCAATTTGTATTCGATCAGTACCCAAACCATAAAACACGGCAGTGCTTTAAGTGCGTAAGGTACAATATATGCTTCGCGTATACTGCGCGGGAAAATATCGGTAGGAGATAAACTGCTCAGCACGAAGCATGCAATTAATAAACCTAAGCTCAGTTTATTTTTGGTTTCGGTTGTATACCAAAGGGCAATACCGGCTATGGCAATAATAAAGGTTGCCGATTCGGCCAGGTGATTGAACACAATACTCCAGATCATGATGGAGGCCAAAAACAAAAACCGAAAGTTAAACTGGTTGAAGAATGATACGCGTAAATACTTTACACAAAATGCGATCATACCTGAGAGTTGAATACCCAGACGGAGTTTATCATTAAATTCAATCTTTCCAACTCCCATCACGAATCGCATAATAGAAACATCAACAGCTCTTGTTTGATGATCATTTGCAATGGTTTGTTGCCAACCTTTGTATTGGTTGAGCAGTTCATCAAATGACAGGATGATCATTGGAGCGCAAAACAGAACCAAGCCCCACAGTATTCCATATAGCATAAACTTTAGCTTATCGGGGTAAAGTAAAAATAAGGAGGCACCCAACACCCCATACACTTTTATATAAGCACTCAATACAATAAGTAAAGCAGCTATGGCAATTTGTTTTTTCTCAAAGGCAATAAATGTAAAGATAAACAGGGCCGCGATCAGCGGATTTACCTGTGAGTTTTGAATGGAGGTGATCAGTTCAATAAGCATAAACCACCAGACAAACGTTTTTTTTGATGGATCAACTGGTAGTTTTTGAACAGCAATAAACAGCAGCACAGCATTAAAGATAGCCCATAATATGGCCCCAACATATGTTGGTAAAATGGCAAAAGGGGCAAACAACAGTGCAAAGGTTGGGCTATACTTATACAGGTCATATTGTTCGGCAGCATATTCACCATATAATGTCACATGATCCAATAAATGGTAAAATGAATTCCTGAAAATGATAAAATTGTTGATCTTACTTATATAAGCGGCATCGTGCGGTTTTAAATCGATGGTAATTTTGGTAAAGCAAGCAATGGCGGCCGCCAGTATATAAATGCTGAGTATAAAAGACTCTTTTTGGTAAAATCGCTGATTAACTATTGCCATAGAGCTCAAAAATAATGAACGGTTGATTAAGGGCGGCATATAATACTTCAATTTGTTATCAACTTACCGCTGGTATATGTCATCTGCCGATATTAATACAACGATAATGAAGGGCCGTTTTGAGTGTAAGGTGTTGATAACCTATCTAAAGTGTATAGTTTGCTAGTAAAATAGGTATTAATAGAGTATTAAATTGCCGATTACGAAAATCAACGTATTTGCAAAAGTCAAATAGTGTGCTAAGTTCGTAGACGTAAACAAAACAAATCAACTCATGAAAAAAATTATTTTATCAATGGCTATGATAGCAGCAGGTGCGGCTTCATATGCTCAAACGGAAGCAGGATCTATTATGCTAGGTGGTTCACTTGGATTTGGTACAAGTGGAGGAAGCACTGAAATATCAGGTGCTGCTGCCGGTAATGGTAGTTTTGATGCTCCTAAAACCAGCAATTTTACCTTTTCTCCATCAGGTGCTTATTTTATTGCTGATAACTTGGCAGTAGGTTTGGGTATTTCTTTTGGAACAAGCTCTACCACCACAAAAAAATCTTACGATAAAACCACTGGTGCCGTGAGCAATCCTCCTGCAAATCCAATGGGAGTAAATGATGTTGCATTCGATGATAAAACCACTAACGGTGGTTTCGGAATTAACTTATTTGCGAATAAGTTCAACGATCTTAACGACAAATGGAAATGGTACTATGGTGCAAACCTTGGTTTCGGAACAGGAAAAGGAACAATGACTACCGTTAAAGAAACCACTCCAGGTTCTGGTGCTTACACAACAGCCGAAATTGATGGTCCAAAAACAACCAATATTAGTTTGGGAGCAAACATTGGAGTGACTTATTTCTTAACTGAAAACTGGGCGTTCTTTGGTGGTTTAAACAACTTAGTTGCTTTAAACTATACAATGACAAACCAAGAAACAGCATTGAATCCTGGTACAAGCACAGTTAAAACAAACAGCATGAACTTAACACTAGCAACAGGAAATGTTACTTCTGGAGCAGTTAACTTCGGTGTTTTCTATTTCTTAGGTAAATAATTTAAAGACCTTATTGTCAAATAAAAAGGCTGTCTTCGGACAGCCTTTTTTCGTATAAAGGGATTTTACCTGGTGATTGGATGCAACTAAATAAGCATTAAAGTTGTTTGTATAGTGGAAATATTTTACTTTGCCCTAAATTTTACTCGTATGAAAAAAATCTTACTTTTAACTTCGTTTACAATCGCAACTACAGTGGCTATGGCTCAATGGATTGTGCAAGCTCAATATAATTTGTGGATTCCTACAAGCCAGTATAACAGTGATTTAAAACTTGGCCTTTTAGGTGTTGGAGTAGAGGCAAAATATGTTGTAGACGATCATTTGCGTGCAACAATTGGTGCAAACTATGCCCTGTTTAATTATAAAACAGTAAGGGTAGATAAAGTAAAGCGCGATGCGGAAGGTTTTTCGGATAATGCTAAACTTCAGATTATCCCGATCACTCTGGGAGCCGATGTTTTCTTCAGCAAAGGAAAGTTTAGTCCATACCTTGATATGGATTTTGGAGCGGCATTGGTTAAATCGTCCGGAGACAATCTTCCTGAAAGGGATATGGATGTAAATGCCTTTATTTCCCCCGGTTTTGGTATAGAGTATGAAGTAAGCGACAACTTAAAGCTGAACGGAGTTGTGAAACAACAAGTGCTTATTTATAATTATGACGACCGCGTGAAATACCTTGAAACTTTTACCGCTGTTGGTATCAATCTAGGTTTTACCTATAAATTCTAAGAATCCTACTAAAAATATTAAAGCATAAAAAAACCAACTCATTTGAGTTGGTTTTTTTATGTTAAAGAATTTGTGAATCAGGTCCCGCTGATGCGAAACTTAAATCGCAAATATTAATAACGGTACATTTCAGCTTTGAATGGACCTTCTACTGTTACACCAATATAATCAGCTTGTTCTTTCGAAAGTTTTGTAAGCGTTGCACCAATATGAGCCAAGTGCAATGAAGCTACTTTTTCATCAAGGTGTTTAGGTAATACATAAACTTTGTTTTCGTAAGCAGCTGTATTCGTCCACAATTCAATTTGAGCTAAGGTTTGGTTTGTGAATGAATTACTCATTACAAATGAAGGGTGACCCATTGCGCAACCCAAATTTACCAAACGACCTTCTGCTAAAATGATAATTTCGTTTCCATCAACATTATACAAATCTACCTGTGGTTTGATTACGTTTTTAGTTGAACCGTAATTTTTGTTCAACCAAGCCATGTCAATTTCGTTATCGAAGTGACCAATATTACAAACGATAGATTTATCGCGCATTGCTTTGAAATGGCGCTCTGTGATAATGTTTACGTTTCCGGTTGCTGTAACAAAAATATTGGCACGGCCACAAGCTTCTTCCATTGTAACAACCTCAAAACCGTCCATCGCAGCTTGTAAAGCACAGATTGGATCGATTTCGGTAACCAATACACGGGCACCAGCTCCACGTAAAGACTCTGCTGAACCTTTTCCTACATCACCATAACCTGCAACAACAGCTACTTTACCAGCCATCATTACATCGGTAGCTCTGCGGATAGCATCAACCAATGACTCTTTGCATCCATATTTGTTGTCAAATTTAGATTTCGTTACTGAATCATTCACGTTGATAGCGGGCATAACCAATGTGCCTTTTTTCATACGCTCATACAAACGGTGAACTCCGGTTGTAGTTTCTTCTGATAACCCTTTGATGTCTTTTGTCAATTCAGGGAAGCGATCGAAAACCATATTGGTTAGATCTCCTCCGTCATCCAGGATCATGTTAAGCGCTTTACCACCTTCAAAAGCAGTAAGTGTTTGCTCAATACACCAGTCGAATTCCTGTTCGTTTTGACCTTTCCAGGCGTAAACCGGGATACCTGCAGCAGCAATAGCAGCGGCAGCGTGATCCTGGGTTGAGAAAATATTGCATGAACTCCAGGTTACTTCAGCACCTAAAGCTTTTAAGGTTTCAATCAACACGGCAGTTTGAATTGTCATGTGTAAGCAACCTGCAATACGAGCGCCTTTTAACGGTTGTTGAGCACCATATTCTTTACGGATACTCATCAAACCCGGCATTTCTGCTTCGGCTAATTTAATTTCTTTGCGACCCCACTCAGCAAGTGAGATATCTTTTACCTTATAAGGTAAGCGTGATGTAGTTTGTGTCATATATTTTAGTGTAACAAGTTATCTGTAATTTGGTTTTAAAGGACGGCAAAAGTATTGTTTATGTTGCATTTATAGAAATTATTTTTGTCAGTAAACAACTTGGGCTATTTTTGTGTTCTACTTTAATTGTAGGGAGATAAGTTCAGTGATCCTGATAGATCCCAAATCGTAAATTAAAAACATCAATAAAAATATGCCATATCCAGAAATGTTAGTAGCCCCGATGAGGGCACAATTAGAAGAAGTAGGTTTTACCTCGTTAATGACTCCTGCTGAGGTTGAAACGGCTTTAAATGATAAGACCGGAACCAAATTGTTGGTATTTAACTCTGTTTGCGGATGCGCGGCAGGAACTTGCCGCCCGGGTGTCATGAAGGCTGTGAAAGAATCTGCCAAAGTACCAAGCTCGTTGTTGACGGTTTTTGCCGGGCAAGAAACCGATGCGGTTGCCAAAGCACGTGAGTTTACGGCTCCTTATCCACCATCATCACCAAGTATTGCCTTATATAAAAACGGGGAATTGGTTCATTTCATAGAGCGACATATGATTGAAGGTCGCAGTGCCGATATGATTGCAACGAACTTGCAGGCAGCATTTGAAGAATATTGCTAGTTGATACAATGTATTAACTCATCCATTAAAAATGGAAAAGGCTTCGAATATTCGAAGCCTTTTTTTGTGTAAAGTGGTTGGTCATTTAACTGCCTTTTTGGAGAGGAGCCTACTCAGTTTACGGATCTTATCCCAATCCTTTTGGTGCAAAATGAGGGTGTTGTTTACGTACTGTTCAAGTAAAATACTTGTATCAGGGGTTAGGTTAGGGGTAAG
This sequence comes from Chitinophaga pinensis, assembly GCA_943369665.1. GTDB lineage: Bacteria > Bacteroidota > Bacteroidia > UKL13-3 > UKL13-3 > UKL13-3. The sequence continues at coordinate 166,848 of CALRNX020000008.1, read as the reverse complement.
TTTTAACTTTTTCATACTTGAATTTACGGGGAAATGAAACATACGGATTGCAGAAAAGAACGTGCCAAAGAAAAAAGCCTTTGCCGATTAAGCAAAGGCTTTTATAAAATAGGGCTTTAAGTTTACTTCATCATGACAAGGATTGTTGCAACAAGCAATAGGGAAACCAAGTGATACCCGGTATTGATCCAAAACAATTTCCAGGACTTCATTTCCCAGGTAACGGTGCTTAGATCAGTTGGTAGGTAAAAGCCCAACCAGGTGAAGATACCTGCACTTAGTATACTGCCCATTGGCGACATACCTGCACCTGAATGTCCCCATGTTTCTGGGTTCCATACGGCAATATTGTGTGCAAATACCCATGCCATCAAAAAGTTTCCGATAACCATAACGATCATTCCTTTTGCCAAAGCTCCTGCCGGTGGTTTCATGTTGGTGTCGAACCCCATTTCCTTACCCCATGCTTTGCCAAAAAGAGGTGTGTACCAAACAAAGCCCAAAATGAAATTGGCCACTACCGCTACGATAACGGCCATCATGTTAATGTGAATGTTTTCCATAGTTTTTGTTCTTTTATTGTAAATGTTAAAACCAAACTACATAATATCATCAGGAAAACAATTACTTGTGCGTTGAATGTGAACAACTTGGGTTGCTTCAAAAATCAGTAAAGGTTTGTTCGTACAATTACGGCAGCTGCGATAAACGGTGTGCATGAGCATTCAAACAAGGGCAGGAGGTTAAGTTCAGGATGGTATTTTAGGGTGCAGTTGTTTGGTTGTTTGAGAAAGAAGTTCCTCCTATATGTAATATGGCTGCGAAAATGTGCGTTAACTTTCCATTAACCCTATTTTCATTTATTTCAAACAGACAAAGGAGGTAAACAATGGCAAACACAGATCTATCACCACGGCAAAAGATGATTAACATGATGTATTTGGTGCTCACAGCAATGCTTGCACTAAATGTGTCGGCAGAAATTTTGAAGGCATTTCACCTTGTTGAAGTAGGACTCGATAAATCGGCTTCAAGCATCGAGAACAGAAATACGGCAGTGCTTTCGGCTATTGATAAATATTGTTCTGAATTTGGTAGTGATGCCAATGCGAAAGCGATCCAGCAGCGTGCGCATAAAGTAAGGGAAATAGCGGGAGGTACTGTAAAATACCTGGATGAAGTAAAGGATGAAATTGTGAAGGGTGCTGCCGGAAGAAAGGAAGATTCAAACGGAAATGGTCAAACAGATGATGAAGAAGTGGTGCAGGCCGATAATGTGGAACAACATGCCAACCTGATGATCAATAATAAAAAAGGGGAAGAGGTAAGAAAAAAAATTAATGATACGAGAGAGCAAATGCTTGCATTGCTTAAACCTGATGATCAGACTAGGGTGAAAACAGATCTTTACACAACTGATTTTACCGAAAACGGGGAGACCAAAAAATGGGAATCGGTGATGTTTGAACAAACCCCGGCTGCTGCGGTGGTAACGTTGTTAACCGAAATCCAAAATGATGTTCGAAGCACAGAAGCACAGGTCCTGGATATTTTGAAGGAAGGAATTGTTGGGTCCGATTTTATTGTAGATCAACTCGAACCGAAAGTGATAGCCAATACGAATTATGTGACGCTGGGAAGCGAGTATTCGGCAGAAATTTTTGTGGCTGCATCAAGTTCAAAGCAGGAAGCCTCGATTAAAGTTGACGGTAGAACCATTCCTGTGGAAAATGGTGTTGGCAGGTATAAGGTCAATCCAAGATCGGAAGGCGAGTTTGAATATTCAGGGGAAATCACCACCCGCAAACCGAATGGAGAAATAGCTACTTTTCCGTTCAAACAAAAATATACTGCATTGAGACCAATGGCCGTTATTTCAGCCACGGAATTGAATGTGGTCTATATCGGTCTTGATAATCCGATTTCGGTATCGGTTCCGGGATACGCTGCTGCCGATATAAAACTTTCCACAACCGGAGGAACATTGGTTCCCGGTCCTACCCGTGGCAACTACCTGGTTAAAGTAGATCAATCGGTAGGAAGGGAAATTACAATAACAGCTTCGGTGAGGGATGAGCAGGGCAGAATGAAAGAAATGGGGAAACAAAAATACCGTGTGCGCCAGGTTCCTAAGCCTCTTCCAGCGCTTGGTTCGATTGATGCCAGTGGTACTGTTTCGGCAGGTCAATTGGCAGCAACACAATACGTGATGACTCCTTTGAAAGATTTTATTTACCAAAATGTGCAATATACTCCCGCAGAGTATACGATTATTTATATACCGAAAGGGGATGTTGCCAAACCATACAGAGGATATGGTACGGCTATTACTCCTGAACTCAGAAATGTATTCCGCAATGCCAGGTCGGGCGACAGGGTAATCCTTGCACAGGTGCGTGTAGATGGTCCCTCGGGAAGAGTAACGTTACCGTCCTCATTGACATTGGAGGTGAGGTAAGATGATTTAATTAGTTTAAAAATCCTCAGTTGTTTAATTGGGGATTTTTTTATTACAGATGTGTAATGTTGGCTGGGTAACATTATTTCTACTTATCTCTTTTAGGAAGGTTAATTGTTTTTGTTAACCCCAATGTGAACATAATATTTTGGAAACGAATGCTATTATTCGAAGCTTCAAATGTCCCAAATTTGAAACTATCAGAAATTAACTGGTAATGACTGTTTTTATTCATATAGCTTACTCCTAACATTCCAACAAAACCCAAGTTTAAATTTAACCCATTAGAAATTGGTAGTTCGATGTTGGGATTGGAAACAGCATAACAAGAGAATCTGTCAGAGTAATCTCCATAAAGGGCAGCGGAATATATCGACTTATCATTTCTTTGAATGTGAAAAGAAGAGTTGCTATTTCCAATTAACATCTTTCCTAATCCGAAACCTATATCTATGTTTAACGGGTAGGTTTTTGCTTTCAACTTATAAAGATATTTATATCCTAATGAAGCTGAAAATGCGCCTATCATTGTTCTTGAAATGGCTTGTTGAAAATTGGGAAGTACAGAATAGGGTTGATTTTTGGTTACATTATTTGATATCGGATATTGATTGATAAAATCACAATTTAAATCTGTAATGAAGTAATTTAGATCAATTGTACCTTTAATAAATATATTTTGGTTCAAAAAATACTTTCCAGAAACAGAAAGGTAATATGAAGAGGGATTATCTGAGAATGATTGTTTGGCGGGACCAGCTAATGTTTGCCTAACTAATAACTGTTCTCTAAAAGTGCCTATTCCTCCGGTTATTCCAATGAGCAATTCTTTATGGTTAGACTTTAATAGTTGTTCATGATCGCTATTTTTTTTTGCAATAAAAAATTTTGATTCGTAAACCAGATTATTATAGTTGACGACAACTTTATTGACTCTGTTGTAGAAAGTGGAATCTGATGATATTAATTCCGGATTGATTAGTAAAGAAGCATTCTGACTATAAGGTTTTAGCTGAAATCGACCTTTTAAATAGTTGAATACATCCTTGTTTTTTGAGGTAATAAATAAGGTGGGAGGTACTCCTTTAGATTGATCGACACCTTTAGATGTAGAATATCTAAACAAACAGTTATTGGCCCCAGCTGTGTTTTTGAGTTCATATGATATTATCCTACATGTGGAAGTATCTAAGTCAGTTAAATGTCCTAATAAAGGGGTGATCATTGGGTCCCCATTTGTATGAGTAGATTCTGCTCTAAATATTATAAAAGTAATTTTATCATCTTCTGGCAATTCTCTGAATATAGAATCAATGTTTATTGTTTGCACATCAGCGCAATTTGTAAATTGAATAATACTAATTCTGTCTTGGCCATGGGTTTTACCAAAATTAAGTATTAATGGAAGGAGTATTAAGCTGTAATAAAGTACTTTCATATTTACTTGGCCCCGCATTGAAATGAGATGTTTTGGGCAACTTCACTGAAGTCTCCATAAACATAACACACTTTAGCCCTTACTTTAACATTCCATCCATTTTGGTAAATACAGTCAAACAGGTTTTGGCTTTGGCTATATCCTTTTTCTAAACATTTATTTCCTAGTTCTACTTGATCTATGCTATATACAATTTCGTCTCCAAGTAATTCACAGTTGGGAGAGCCAACTAAACATTTAAATTCAATTGCATTCATAAACAAATTATATTCACTAACTCCTTTAATATGGGTCCATTTAATTTGGTAAACATCTTTTGTGCCGTTTATCTTAACAGAAAACTGTTTGTATCTTGAGTCCAAGTTTTTTAAATGTGGAGTAAATTCGAATCTACTTGAGATTAATTTTTTAAGTATTGAATCACATAGATTAATTGAGGTAATATTCCCTTTTCCGGATTGATTGGAAGAATTTTGGGAGCTGACGCAACTGCTCATATAAAAAGCAATTATTAGGGGCAAAAAAGTTATCGATAATGGTTTCATTAGTTAAGTTTTCTATACATTAAAATACAATCACCACTTGAAATGCATGAATTACTTAGTGGCCCAATAACATTAGTGTATTTACCTTCTCCTCCACAAGTCACATACATTTTGGCGTATAAATTTGCATATTGCTGAATAGATTTTAGCTTGATTTGGTCATTTAGAGTTTTGCCAAATCTATTGTTATTAAGAGTTAGGGCTAAGACTGTATTACTATTATTAAAAAGGCGATCGGTCGCAATGTAGAGCACGTATTTTAAATTGTCAGATTTTGAATTTGTGATGCATGATATTTCTCCTCCATTTAAATCAAATGTTATAATGTCGAATTCACAAGGTGATGCTAAGTCGGTGAAATTTGAAGAGCTTTTTTGGGGCGTCTTTGTTGTACGAGACTTTCTTATGACTGTCGGTGGGTTCGGAGGGAGATGTTTTTTAGGAGGAGGAGAGTAGTATAAGATTATTTCAATATTGTCATTATTCTTTTTTAGTAGATTTGATATCGTTTCTAAGAATAATGTTGAGGTGTCATGAATATTGATCCAAATTGCTTCTGGATTATCATTGGCTAAGTCAAGGCTATCAAATTGTTTACGGGTTTCTAAAGATAGGATTTCTGGGACAACTATTTTTGAAATATTCTCATTAAAATCACTCATCAAATTCAGTGGAGATAACAAGTTGATCGATTTTCTAAAATCATTTAGTGAGTTTAATGGAACGTCCAATGGTTGTTCTGCTACAGCCGTATCTAGTCTAGAAATGGTAATTACAGGGAAACAAACGGTTTGTTCATCCAGCTCTATATAATTGGCAATTTGTTGTAGTGTTTTTGGGAGCGGTTTACCTGAATTTAGTTCTAAGGCATTTGCAACACGTATGTTGATATTAAACTGATGAGCAGATTTTTCTATACAACTTGCACAACAAAAAACGCAGGTCCAAATTATGGAGACAAAACAGATATTGATTTTTTCTTTCATAAACCGTTTCTTAAAAATTAGAGAGTTGGATATCTCTCATCTCCTTGAAGAGGATAAGTTTGTCTGATTGGTTTTGTGCATTCAGTAGGAAAATGATGTCTTCATCCGTTAATACACCTTTGATATGAATGTCATATTTGAACTCACCATTTTCTTCTCTGTCAAATACTATTTCATGACTACCATGTTTCATATGACCATTCAGTCTTGTATTAAATGAAATAGAATGTGTTGATGATTTGGCTAAGTTTTCCCCTTCTGCGAATTTCTTAAAATCGTCCTGAATCCCTTTTTCGGTTGATAAGTATGCAAAGAAATAACCAGTATGCTTAAGGTGTATATAACTGACAATAAGGTAAATTATTAAAAAAGGTACATATAAAGTAATGTTATTAAATACTCCTAGAAGTACTATAGCGATAGTTTTAAATAGTCCAATAAAAATGATTCCAACTTGCAAGAAAAAATCCAATAGCTTTCCTTGCTCTAACTCTTTCTGAATCTTAACGATTTCAGGTTTGTTGGAATCACCTATAATGAACCGTCTTGATTTGAGTTCACATTCAACCGCCTTTTTTCGATGAAGTAGAACAGCAAAAAAGAAATCACAGAATACGAAAGCAAGTATGCCCAACATAGCGAGCCAAATAAATACCCCTCCGTTTCTAAAGCCTCCGTAAAATGTCATTATGATGCCTGTTACTTCGCCAATTACTGCAATCCAAAACCAATTTGAATCGGCAGAATTTCCAGTATCACTAAAATAGGCAGGGATTTGGATTCCATTAAAATTTATAGGTGTTTTTCGAGTTGATAACCATTTTCTTAAAGTTTGGCTTGTAGGTTGAAAGTCTGGTTTGAAGGGGATATCCATATTATAGGAAAGTTATTAGGTTAGATAAAGTAGTAAGAGGCATTTGTGTCAGGTATGAGTTTGTTTATGCTACTAAAATCTGTTTTTAGGTAGGGGAAATCATATTTACTTTCCGAAGTGCTAGTTTTATTTTCTAGAGCTAAGGAATAACCGTATTAACTCCCTGGATCATCTGTTTATATGTCTTGGAATGATGAGGTTTTTCAAGAAAAAAAGCCCCAACATTTCTGTTGAGGGTTCTCAATAAAATATGGGGGAGTAAAAGTAGAGGATTCAGATATGTAAGTGGAGGATTCCTGGTTATTCTTTTACATTATGTTCAACCCATACCAGCTTTTCTGTTTCGATGCCAAGCTCTTTCGCCTTTGCCATGAATTGTGCTTTTATATCCTCGGGGATACTTGTTTTCCGGGATAGGATCCACATATAATCGGTATTGTTTCCGATAACCAACGCATAGTTGTAATCGGTATCGAGGGCTATAATATTGTAATCAGCATAAAAAGGTCCGAAAAAGGAAACTTTTAGTTTACCCTCATTTTTGTCTCCTGCAAATTTGGCCTTGCCAGTAGCATCTTTCCATTTTTGAGTTGTGTGGTCAAAACCTTTGTTGTGGACACTGATCATCCCGTTTTCTTTCAGACTGTAAAATGCGGTAACATTATTGAGGTTCTTTTCCCATTTATAATCGAGCCGCGCAATTTCATACCATTTCCCGAGGTACTTGGTCGAATTGAAGTTTTTGATAACATCAATTTTATCCGAGTTGAATACCCAAGGCCACCCGGTAAGAGCTCCCAAAATGATCAAAATGCTTAATGTTTTCATGTTTAAGTTTTGTGAAAATAGGTGCCATAATTTTCAAATCCGTTATTGTAAAGGTAAGACACATTTTTACGAGAAAAGAAAACAACAAATGGATAAAATATACCCATTTAGATCATCCTGACCACATATTATTTTCGTTTTATGTAGTAAAATATTCCTACAATAATAACTGCAACTGCTAAAAGACTATAACCTATCATATGGATTATGATTGTGCAAAATTGGTGCAAATATTCACTGGATTTTGGTAAAGCAGGTAATGTGTTGTATGGCTGATGGTTATGCTCGCTTTGGATTTAAGCGTAGTAAAGTTAATACTTATGAATTGGTGAAAAAAAGTCCCACTCCTCTCTTGAACATGGCCATCACAAAGCTCACGCGAATGTCACATTCGGGTGAAGATGATAGGAGAGATAAAGTGAATAGGCAACCACCCACGCGGCAATAATTGTCGAACGGTAAGCAATAAAACATAAAGCCCAACCATATGTAAAACGGGTTGGGCTTTGTTGTGTAAAAGCGTAAATGATACCTATTAAATACTACTATTGAGCAACCCAAAGTATTGATAGGTTTTAAGATATAGCAGCCCAAGCCACACGAACGAGACGTTCGCGTAAATGGGGGTCTCAACGCAAGTGTCATTAATTTATTAGCCTCATCATTTTCTTCGCATTTTTTTTATCTTGGTTGACAGATTTTCGTTCCACACTTGCTAACTGTGCAAAGCCGCGGAATGCTACCTACAACCGTAAAAGACCAGACAATGAAAAGACATTTAACAATATTTACATTTCTTGCTTTGACATTCATATTTGGACTGACAAGTTGCACTTCTGTTTTCACAGGAATTTATGGAATGAAAAAAACAAAGGCTATTGATGAAAAAACAATTGCTCGTTATTCCCAAATGTACAATATTCCAACCGCTGACAGTTACGAACTTGACACAGCCTATTTTTCCTATTTGTTTTCACTTGATACAACTAGATACAAATCACAAATTAAAAATCATTACCAGCCTTTACAAGCCCTTTACTATGACAGTTTAGGATATTTAAAGTCATTTCAAGTGAATTGTTATGCTGGCGGTTTTCCAAATTTAAAATGGGACGGAAATGAAATAATGACAACTTTTCCCCCTAAGCAACAAGCGCCAATTGATAGTATTGTTTCCCTTGAAACACAAATAAAATATTTAAAACCACTATCACAGACTTCAAAACTTTCTGTTGACAGTTATGACTATATTGTAATTGTTTTTTGGAATAGATTTATGGGAAGACAGAGCAAGCGACTAATTCATTTCGTACAAGAAAATAGAAAACTTGAGAAAGAGAAAAAAGTAAAAATAGTATATGCCAATACTGACAACATTTTCGCAAGACAATAAAGAACGGCAGCAGGTAACAGGCGTTTGGCACAATAGCGGATGATGTGGTTAATTCAATATTCTACCTCACATCAACTTTCTGGTGTATTAACCGTTTTGTGCTCCGAAATCCGTTACTACGCCAAGTGCCAATCCGTTAATTTAACCCTCATCATATAAAGATAGAACCCGTTCTGAATCCAATACGGATAAAATATTAGAGGTATTATAGCTAGAATATTCCGCTTGGGATAAAAAAGAAAAGCCCTTGAATTTCAAGGGCTTTTCAGAACAGTACCCAGAGCCGGGGTCGAACCGGCACGGTCTCCCACTAGTGTTTGAGACTAGCGCGTCTACCAATTCCGCCATCTGGGCATTTAGAGTTACAATCGATCGCTCAATTGTTCCGCTGGCAAATGGGTGGCAAAGATATGTAAAAGGTTAAGCGTTGCAAGCACTTCAGCACGCTTTTTTATTTTTTTTAGCAGGTAGGTTAATAATCAATCACTTATTTGTGGGATGATGGTTTGGTGACTAATGGCTTTATGTATATTCATAAAACCGTAACACCATAAAGCCATACTAAAGAAGCGTGGCCATTAATTCCATAAATAACGCAGTGCCAATATGTAAAACAATGCCTCCCCAGATATTTCGGGTGCTGAAGGCAAATACCCCAAGGATATATCCGCCAAAAAAAGAGCTGATGGTTTCAATAAGGGGTTTACCCAAATGAAAGATCATGTAACAGGCTGCCATGGGTAAAATGGCATGTTTACCCAAATATTGACTCAGCATAAATACAAAGAGTCCTCGGAACAACAGTTCCACCGAAATAAAATTGGAGGCATAAACCGTTTCGAAGATGGAAATCGCTGCCCAATTGGGCATTCCAAAAGTGCTCGCGTGTTCATATATGTTGGCCCGTTCAAATACCGGATAATAACTGCTGATGCCGGAAGAATAGGTACTGATGGCAACCAATACAAACGCAATACCCAATACCGCAAAATAAGGTTTCACCTTCACTGTTTTGTTGAACGATAAACCAAAGAAGGAGGGAAGTGTGTGGTATTTATACAACAAAAATGCGGGAATGATCACCGATACAAATGAAACCAAATAGGTGGCCAGCGAAACAACCGCTTCTTTTAAAGCGTTGTTCTCAAACGATCGTTCTTTGATGAGGGAAAGGATATAATAAGATTGATCGAGGGAGAGAATGGCTTAAAGGATCGTTGCTGTGGCCCAAAAATAGGGGTTGGCAAATACATTGGGAATTTGCCTGCGCCAATACAAAATGCCACAGGAAGCCGAAAAGATCACGGTATACAATAACCAGTACAAAGGAATACGTTGCCAGTGCACAAACGCTTTGATCGGGGTGCTCACCCACTGAAACCGGTATTGCAATACCACAAAAATGGCCGTAAACAAAAACACCAGCAATACACTTAACCGATCGAAGTCGGTTTTAAAATGCTCCTTGAGTGTATTGAGAAGGTAACGCATGTTGGCAGGTTTCCGTTTACGGTTTTCTGTTAGCGGGTTTATATCATTAGCTTATTCAACCCAATTAACCTAAAGCCATAACCTTTAATGCTTCGCTGTTTTACTCTTTACAAAAATACTTTTGATCTTGACTGCGGGTACCCAGATTTTGGATAATAAATATTTAAACGGGTTCGATTTTTCGACATGCCAAACTGTTGTGCGACTGTCTTCGATTCGTTTTTCGTGCAGGGTGAAGGCATAAGCAGCGATGGATGTGCGGTACTTGCCCTCCGGGAAGGTAATGGGGTCGTAACCGTGCAATGTATAACCACGGCTATGCATCATAACGAATCGGTTAAACGGAACTTCCACTTCAGTTTTTTCGCCCGTTTCGCTGTGTTCTAATTTTAAATGTCCTCCATACTCCTTTTTCCAGTCCTTGTTTACATACAATAACAAGTTGAGGTTTCTGAACCAATTATCCTTTAGCGGGTGATAGTTAAAGTCGGCATGCATGTCCAAAAAACTTCCGGCTTTACCTTGGTGAATACCGCCACCATAAAAATCGGCATCCACAAATACATTTTCGTTGGAAACATATTTAAGCCATTCCTCAAAACGTTTTGAGGTGAGGTCATTGTAAAGCTCTTCAAATATGCCTCCCATGGTCCAGAATTTCGATTTTTCGAATTTGTTTTTGGCAAATACGTAATCGGCACTTTGGGTTTCAATCTCGGGAATATTGGCGTACAGCTCTTCAATTTTTTCAGGTATACAAAAATTATCAATGGCCAATTGGCAAAAAGGTTTTGCATTCAAAAAATCGTTCCTGAATTTTTCTTTGTTGGATTCTAGGTATTCAAAGTCGATCATGGATATTGGGATTTAAACTTTTAAAGTGGAAAAATAGGATTTTATTTCGTTCCCGGTTTATGATTTTTGTCCCGATAATGAGCGGGTTCCTTGTGCAATCCAGCTGATGGTATTTACAGTTTACTTTCAGTAAGCGCCTGTTTGGCTTTTTGGGTGATATACCCCTGATCCTTATAGTTTTTGTAGGAAATAGCCTTGTTGTAATAATAGGCCGCGGTTTGCGGATAACCCAGCCGGGTGTACACATTCCCGAGTTGAAGGGCGCTATACGGAGCAAAATACAACCCTTTCTTTTCGGCAATATTGATGCTTTCGGTAAAATATTCGATCGCCTTTGCATACTTTTTTTGCTCTTGCATAATGCGGCCGTAACGGTAATAATATTCAGCCTGCTGAAAAGGACTCTGCAATGTTCCCGGAACAACCATTTTGATTGTATTTTCAGCCTGGGCATAATATCCTCCATCAAACAATAAGCGCGATTTGAGCACTTCGGCATTGGGATAAATACCCTTTTCGAGCTCCTTGTCTATTTGAATATCCTCGTCATCTTTGGTTGAAGAAGCATGATCGGAAAGACGTTTATAGGTGAGGTATTTCACGGTATCGTGCCGGATCCATTCGCTCCAGGACAGCCTGCGGTAAGCATCTTTTTTTAAAGAACCGTTTTTTGAAAAAGTAACAAATTTTTTGAATTCAATATCCGCATCAGCCTCCAGCTTGTTGAGTTTGGCATATCCCATTACCAGGTCAAGATCTGCATATTTACTGTAATCTGCACCCCTTGGCCGTTTGTTTAACACAGCAATGGCTTCATCCGTTTGTGCCGACCGTGAGGCCATGAACGCCCGTAAATAGCAACTTAAAGTGTTTTCCGCATAATCAGTTGTGTGTTGCTGTGCATGCACCCAGGCCAACTGTTTGTTGCCATAGTAAAAATTCAACAGCACATAATAATAAGTAGCTTGTTGTTTATCCAGACTTTGTTCGGCTGTAAATTTTGGTTGAGCCAAATAGGTTTCGATCAACGCCATTCCTTCTTTGTAGTTTCCTTTGAGTCCCACAATATTGAGTATCCAATGGTAGTTGTCGGGCAGCGATCCAAGAATGGCTTTGATAAACCCCAGGCTTTTTTGGGTAGCGTTAAACTGGGGAAATGTTACGAAATTTTTTTGGTGCAATTGGTAAGCGGTGCGAAGTTCCATGGCTCCACCCACGTATTCATTTTGCATCAACTTTAAAATGCTCCAATGCAAAGCAATTTCGGCTTCGGCATAGGCTGCCTGAGCATTAGCGAGAGCAAGTTTCTGCAACCGACTGATGCGGTTGCTTTTATTTTTTTCAAGTATGGTTTGCCTGTTTTTATCACCCGTAGTGATGAGTTCATAATAATCAACACAATCATCGAGGTAATCCAATGCAATATTATCCGGTGTTTTTTTGCGCTCATCGGCAAGGAGGGTTCTTGCTTTTTCAAGCTGCAGTTTTTCAATTGCACCGATGGCCAGTATACTGTTTGCAGAGTAGCTGTAAGTATATTTTTGGGCCTGAGTGGAAAGCAAAAAAAAGAGTTGAAATGCACAGGCTATTCCAACTCTTTTGAACAAGTTCATATATAAAGAAGTGTATTAAACAGTAACTTCTTCAGCTAAAGAAGAGTCAACCAATACACGACCACAGTGCTCGCATACCAATATTTTTTTACGTTGTTTTATATCTGATTGACGTTGTGGTGGTATTTTAGCAAAACAGCCTCCGCAGCTATCTCTTACGATCATTGCTACACCGATACCATTTTTTACACTGCCTCTGATCTTATTGTATGAAGTTAACAAACGATCTTCGATTACATTAGCAGCCTCTGAACGACTTGCCAATAAGTGTTTTTCTTCTTTGTCTGTTTCTTCAATAATCATGTCAAGCTCACCTTTTTTGTTTTTCAAATCAAGGTTACGGCCTTCCAATTCGGTATTGATGGTTTCCAAAGCAGCTTTTTTATTTTCAATATCAAACTGGTTGTTTTTGATACGTTTTTCTGCAGCCAAAACTTCCAATCCCTGGATCTCCACTTCTTTGTTCAACGCATCAAACTCACGGTTGTTTTTTACGTTATCCAATTGCTTTTCGTATTTTTTGATCAACGCTTTTGAATCCGTAATTTTGGTTTTGTTGGCCGAAATTGTTTCCTCAGATGATTTAATTTCAGCTTTAATATTATCCATGCGAGTGTTCAAACCAGCAATTTCGTCTTCAAGATCGGCAACCTCCATTGGAAGTTCGCCACGCACCGAGCGTAGTTTGTCAATTTTTGAGTCAATTACCTGAAGCTTGTAAAGGGCTTTCAATTTTTGTTCAACACTAATTTCAGTTGCTACTGCCATATTTTATGAATGATAATAATTAATTGGATTCGTATTTGTTTCCGATAAAAGGACGGCAAACTTAGGGAAATTTTCTGTAATTACATCCTTTAAAAGCTCTTTGGTGAAAATTTCGCTCTCATAATGACCAATATCCGCGATCAGTAGGCGGTTTTCAGCATCAAAAAACTCGTGGTATTTCACATCAGCCGTTACAAAAGCATCTGCTCCTGAGGCAATTGCCTGTTTGATCAGGAAACTTCCCGCACCACCGCATACGGCTACCTTATGTATCTTATTATTAGCAGTTTGTGTAAACCGGATGGTGTTTGCTTGCATGCTGTGTTTAACGTGTTTTAAGAAAGATTCGGTATCCAAAGGAGCCTCCAGTTCCCCGATCATCCCCGATCCAACCTGAGAATGCGTATTCTCCAATGCATACATATCGTAAGCCACTTCTTCGTATGGATGCGTTTTGAGCAAAGCCTGTATAACCTTGTGTTGCAAATGAGCAGGGAAAACCGTTTCGAGTTTGGTTTCCGTTTCCCGGTGTTGCTCGCCTATATTGCCAACAAAAGGATTTGTATAGGCATTGGCTTTAAATGTTCCGGTGCCTTCAATGGTAAAACTGCATTCGCTGTAGTTACCGATATGGCCGCAGCCGGCTTCAAACAGAGCCGCTTGAACAGCACCCACATAAGCGGAAGGAACAAATACCGAGAGCTTTTTGAGTTTGCCTTGGGCCGGCACTAAAATTCGGGTGTTTGACAAGCCGAGTTGATCGGCTATTTTTTTGTTGACACCTGTATGTACATTATCCAGATTGGTGTGAATGGCATAAATGGCAATATCATTTTTAATGGCTTTGATAATGGTGCGTTCCACATAGTTTTTCCCATTCAGTTTTTTGAGACCACCAAAAATAATCGGGTGGTGTGCAATCACTAAATTACACCCTTTGCTGATTGCTTCATCAATGATGGCTTCTGTACAATCCAGGCTTACCAATATTTTGGTGATGGGTTGGTCGGGGTTGCCTGTGAGCAGTCCGGCATTGTCATAACTCTCCTGATACGAAAGTGGGGCTATTGTTTCGAGCAGGTTTGTGATTTGTTTTACACTATTCATTTGTGGCTCAAGTATACTAAAAAAGTTTCATGGAAACACATGGGGAATTTAGCATCTTGCACGTTTAAATTTTGAACGGCAATGGAAGAATTAGGAATCGGATCTCGTGTACGCCATGCAACTTATGGCGATGGAGTAGTGGTAAATGTAAAGTCAGCAACATACAGCATTACGTTTGTAAACGAAGGTCGCAAAGAAATTTCGCGTGAACATAATGTATTGGAAATCATTGAAGCGGTGGAACCACCGGAAGACCTCATCAGCAATGCCGATCTGGAACGCACATTAATTGGTATCCTCCAACGCTGGACAGAAATACCGGAACATGTGAGTCTGGGCAGCAAATGGACAGGTGGTAAACTTATTTTGCAACCGGGCGATTCCAATATGTCGGCCAAGGAAATGCCGATCGATACATTCTTTCATAAAATCGTCATGTTGCGTGATCGGTTACGTGTAATGGAGCAACGTATTAATGCGCATGATAAGTTGACGGATGAAGACAAGGTAAATATGCAACAATATATTACCAAAATATATGGTTCACTTACCTCATTCAATGTGCTTTTTAAATTTCCGCATAATCAGTTTATTGGCGAGAAATCGAAAGACTAAAATCAAGCATGCAAAAGGAAAGGAAGCCTACCGAAGTTTCGGGAGGTAAATATACACTGATAGTTGAGCGTAGTCCGATAGCCATTGGACGAAACTACATGATTAATTAACGGAAGAAATGAAAAAAATTACATATACACTTTTACTTGTTATTGTTTTGCTGTTTGGCAATGAAATCATCGCTCAGGACAGGCCTTACCGGGATGTTTCCAATCCATATTATTGGAAAAACAAGAAGCCTCATGCTGCTTATTGGCAACAGGATGTTGCCTACAAAATAAAGGCGAACATTGACGACAAAACAGATATTGTTGATGGGCAGGAAGAGTTAACATATTATAATAACTCTCCTGATACATTGCATTTTTTGTATTTTCATTTGTACCAAAATGCTTTTATCAAAGGTGGTTACCTGGAGCAATTAAATCTGGCCAACAATTTCAAACAACGTTTTGGCCCTTATGAAACAGCGGGCAAGGGAACCGAGATTGAAAAAATTAAAATAACCTCGGTTACAACACCTCCTCCATTTACCGATGAGCAAGGAGGCAGAGCCGCAATTGATCCTTTGGTACACAGGTATGATGTAAAACCAATTATAGATGTGAGCATTATGAGAGTGGATTTGCAACAACCACTTTTGCCCAATCAGAATATTACAATTAGTATCAAATTTAAAACCTATTTTGACGATGGCGGAAACCAGCGCAGACGCATGAAAACGTTTAAGGATAAATGGGGCAACAAACAATATGATGGAGTGCTTTGGTATCCGCGTATTTGTGTGTACGACAAAAAATTTGGATGGGCTACCGATCAACATTTAGGCAAAGAATTTTATGGCGATTATGGAAGTTTTGATGTGGAGTTGACGCTACCAAATCATTATGTACTGGATGCAACAGGCGAATTGCAGAACCGTGATGAAGTACTTCCGGCTGATCTGCGAGCAAAGCTTGATGTGAAAAATTTTAAGGACAAACCTTGGGATGAGAAACCTTCGGAAATTATTGCGCCAAACGGCACCTCCAAAACCTGGAAATTCAAATCGATCAATACCCACGACTTTGCCTGGGTAGCCGATCCGACCTTTAGAATTGGGGAAGAAAAAATCACCCTTAGCAACGGGCAGGAGGTGAGTTGTATTTCACTTTCGCAGGAACCGCATTCGGGTAAATGGCAGGATGCGGCTTTGTTTACCAGTAAGGTTATCCAAGTGTACTCAAAAGATATCGGAAACTATGGGTATCCGAAAATGATTGTTGCCGATGCACGTGATGGCATGGAGTACCCGATGCTTACCCTTGACAATGGAATGAGCCCGAGTTATTATGGTTTGCTTGCACACGAAGTGGGGCATAACTGGTTCTATGGAATGATCGGCAACAATGAAACCTACCGTGCAAGTATGGATGAAGGGTTTACACAGTTTTTAACCAACTGGAGCATGACCAGTATTTTGGGCGAAACAAAGGCTACGAAGAAAAATCCGAACCCGACAAGCCGCATGGATGGAACTGCATATTGGGGTTATTTGCGTGATGCGATGAAAGAACAAGATGCACCACTCAATACACACAGCGATGATTTTGGTGGCGCACTGGGGCATGGAGGAGGCTACGGACATGTATACTATAAAACAGCAACGATGCTTTACAATTTACAATATGTGTTGGGTGATAGTTTGTTTATCGGGGCCATGCAACATTATTTCAAACAATGGAGCATGTGTCATCCGTATTACGAAGATTTCAGAAATTCGATTACAGAGTACACACA
Organism: Chitinophaga pinensis; assembly: GCA_943369665.1. Classification (GTDB taxonomy): domain Bacteria; phylum Bacteroidota; class Bacteroidia; order UKL13-3; family UKL13-3; genus UKL13-3. Next base: position 150,098 of record CALRNX020000008.1, on the reverse strand, counting down.
TGTTGATCTGAACTGGTTTTTTGATCAGTGGTTGGAAACAACAAAGGCAATTGATTATTCAGTGGTAGGGATCCAAAAAGTAAAGGGAAAAAAATTAGAACAGAAAGTAGCCTCTGAATTAAAAGACCTCGGTGCAAATGCCGCCTACAATAAGACTTCGGCTGCGGAAGTGATCGGAAAAGATGACGATTTTTATAAAATTGAATTTGAACGAAAAGGGGAGATGCAAATGCCAATTGATTTCGTGGTATACACGGAGGAGGATACGTTTAAATTTTATATTCCCAATACCTATTTCGTAAAGCATGAAGACTCCTCGGTAATGGTGCTGCCAATGTGGAAAGGTTGGGGCTTATTAAATCCAACTTATGAAGCGATCATTCCTGCCAATCGGATTGGTAAAATTAAAAACGTACAGATTGATCCTTCGTATCGATTGGCGGATATAAACCAGCTTGACAATAGCAGCCGGTTTCCTGTTTATTTTTCATTGGATAATTTAAAGACGGATGGTATTGATCGAAAACATTATACACTGAACTGGAGACCGGATATTTGGTACAACAGTGTGGACGGGATAAAAGCAGGTGCAAATTTTAATGGACATTATTTGAATGACCGAATGGTGTTTTCTTCAACTGTATGGTATAATACAACCCTTGCTAATGATTATGATGGCAACGTTCGCAATCCTCTGAATTTTACGTTTAAATTAAGAGACAGGTTTGCAAAGAATCTGTACCAACGCTTTGAAATGCGCGCATTAGACGGGCTTGCATTATTGAATGTGGGTATTGATTATGAATATAATAAATGGTTGTTGGAGGTTTATTTTAAAGGGTTCTTCCGCAATCATCATTCTAATCTCGACTATTTATTATACCCTGATTCCTGGAATGCCAACAAACAAAACAATTCCATTAATATTGATTTGAGCCAACACTATTCTTATTACAAAGGAAGTGGAACAACAAAATTCGGATTCCGTACAACAGCATTTTCAGATTATGATTATTCACGTTTGTATTTCCAATGGATCAATCACCATCAGGTATCACGGTTTGAATTGCATACCCGTACTTACTTGCAAACATTAATTGGAACAAACATTGCCCCCGAGTCGCAGCTGAACCTGGCCGGAGCAAACTCTGAGGAAATGATGGATAATAAATTTATCCGTTCGCGTGCGTTTGTGCCGGTAAGTTGGTTGGGTTATGGTAATGATGTAAACCATTTTCATGCTGGAGGAGGATTGAATGTTCGGGGATACTCAGGGTATTTGGTTCCTGTGAACACCATTAGTACACAGGTGTATATGTACACAGGGAATAATGGAGCGGCATTCAATGCAGAGTTGGATTTTGATAAATTCATTTCGCTTAACCCAAAACGATTGAGCAGGTATTTTCATATTGACTCTTATTTGTTTGGGGATATTGGGGTATTGCAAAACAAGTTTAAAGCAGGTGAATATGGCTTTACAAAAAATACAACAGCAGCAACATCTGTCATGGCAAGTGCAGGTGCGGGAGTAGCCTTCACCATCAAACGATGGTTTAACTATGATGAAGTAAAACCATTTACCATACGTTTTGATATGCCACTATTCTTAAGCAATACCCCATATGTTGATGGTGAATACTTGAAATTCAGATGGGTTGTGGGTGTGAATCGCTCATTTTAACGGATAGGGATCAGCAGACAGGCGTTAGAACATTTGATGAGAGAAACCAGATTGCAAAACAATAATAATACGATACAGTAAATGACTACAATAACAAAACCGGAACAAGGCACTTACCCTGAGTATATGGGCAACTATATTAAGCTGGTAAAGGGCGAAAATATTTATGATGAATTGTTTCAATCATATATGGAAACAATGGAATTGGTGACTTCACTGGATCCAGAAACATTGCATGCCCGCTATGCCGAAGGCAAATGGAATATTTTGGAAATCATCCAGCACATTATCGACACGGAACGTATTTTTAATTACCGTGCATTGCGGTTTGCCAGAAAGGATAAAACCAACTTACCGGGCTTCGAACAAGACGATTATGTTCCCGCTTCGTTGGCCGGTATGAGAGATGTTAATGATATGGTAAGAGAGTTGTCTCTCGTGCGTGCAAGTACCATTGAGTTGTTCAAAAGTTTTACCCCCGAAATGTTAAACCAGATGGGCACTGCCAATGGAAAAGAAATTTCGGTAAAGGCCATTCTGTTTGCCATTCTTGGTCACGAATTACACCATCGGAATATTATTTCGGAACGTTACATTTAAATGAGGATTTAGTGATTAGGGGACGGGAGTAAGTTTAGTATTTCGCTATCCCCTAACCGCTGTTTCCTAATCCCTGAATTACGCTCGTTTCAATTCAAAAATGGTTATCTCTGGTAAAATTCCAACCCTTCCCGGATATCCTAAAAACCCAAAGCCACGGTTAACATATAATTGTTGTTCACCTTCTTTGTAAAGTCCCGCCCAATGAGGATATAAATACTGCGATGGGCTCCATTTGATGTATTTAGTTTCAATACCAAACTGGAAGCCATGTGTGTGTCCGCTAAAAGTGGCCTGAATATCTTTGTATTGCGGCCGTTGTGAAACGATATGGTCGAAATGAGAAGGGTCGTGTGAGAGGAGCAATTTTACAGGTGCATCCTGCATTTTATCCATTGCCATGTCCAGGTCCCCATATTTTTGAAAACGACCTTTGTCTCCCCAGTTTTCAACACCGATCAACGCAATTTTTTCACTGCCCTTTTCCAGCATTACATGGTCATTTCTCATCAAATGCCAGCCAAGGTCCTTATGCACTTTTACCAGGTCCTTCAAATTTTGTTCTTTAGCTTCCACGCTATCCCATTGTACATAGTCGCCATAATCGTGGTTACCAAACGTACTAAACACACCCATCGGAGCCTTTACTTCGGCAAAGTGATCCATCAAAATATAAGCCTCATCGGTTTGGTTGTTCACCAGATCGCCTGTAAAAAAAACGATATCCGGTTTTTCGTTCATGAGCATTTGGATGCCTTTGTGAACGGAATCTTTATCGAACAAACTCCCTGAGTGGATATCGGAAAGTTGGGCAATTTTTAAACCCTGAAATGATAATGGAAGGTTCTTCAGGTACAACGGAACACGATGGATCTGATAATCGTAAGCTCCTTTAAAAATACCTTTGGTTAAGGCAATTAATGGTATCCCTCCGGCAATAATTCCCGTGGTGGCCAAAAATTGTGCACGCGAAATAGTGTTTTCCGATCTGGTTTCTGCTGTTTCCTTTTTATGCTTCAGTTTTCGGTAGCTCCACCTGATGAATCGGTGCAAATCATCGATGGCAATAAAAATACATTGGATAAACTTTGCTAAATAAAAGATCAGCAGGATGGCAGATACATAGGTTCTGAAATACAAACTCGTTTGCAAAGGCTTGATAAATATGGTACACACAAACAGAATGGCAATGAGCACAGTAAGGCTGTAGTGAAAATACATGATGCGTTTAAGCGTTTCGGGCGATTTCTTTCGAAAGAAAACCTTGAGGCCCTGCCATGAATATAGATCTACCAGGATCATAAAAATGATCACGAACAGGGTGATGGCTATTTTGTACTGTTGCATATGTTATTGTATAATGAGGTCTGTGCTTTTATAGTTGGCTGGCGATGATTATTCTCTTACGGTTAATGATTGTTCTCCAATTTACTATTGACAAAAAAATATGAATCTGGTTCAATTAGTTTTTTAGCCGAATTAAGTATTTGTTTGTACGATGATAATACATAGTTATCGTTTAAAGCAGCATTGTAAAATCACACATATCAGGTAATGATTTGTTTTTCGAATATAAAGATCAATTTAGGATTACAGGTAATTAATAGGCGAACGGATGGTTTTCATACCATTGAAAGTGTTTTTTATCCTGTGAAGTTTTGCGATATATTGGAGTTGGTAGCTGATGAAAACCTTCCACAGGGTACATTTCATTTTACCACAACGGGCCTGGCAATCGATGCTCCGCTCGAAAATAACCTCGTGTACAAAGCGTATACACTATTGAATGCCGACTTTGCCTTACCGGCAGTAAAAGTTCATTTGCATAAAATAATTCCAATGGGAGCCGGGCTAGGCGGAGGTAGCAGCAATGCCGCTTTTATGATCACGTTGCTTAATCAAAAATTCACGTTAGGTTTAAGTGTTGCACAGATGAAACATTATGCCGCTCAATTGGGCAGCGACTGTGCTTTTTTTATTGAAAACGAACCTGCTTATTTATTGGGAAAGGGACATGAATTAGAACCCTATGGGTTAAGTTTAAACGGGTATTATATTGTGTTATTGTATGCAAACGTTCACAGCAATACAGCCCTGGCATATAAAAATGTAAAAAGAAGAGAAGTATTGTCTCCAGAGCAATCACTGAAGGTGCTTTTGCAGGAACCTTTATCAAACTGGAAACGATTAATTGAAAATGATTTTGAGGAATCGGTTTTTAAAGCGTTTCCTGTTTTAAACACGATTAAAGAACAACTTTATGCAAATGGTGCTTTGTACGCCAGTATGAGCGGCAGCGGTTCGGCTATGTTTGGACTATTCAAACAAAAGCCCCAACTCGATGAAAAGTTGAGGCCTTTGGTTTGTTATGAAGGATGGTTGTCTTAATGTTTTACAACAAATTTAGATGAAGTATTTACATGTTCTGATATGATACGGGCAAAATAAATTCCATTGTTCATATCGATCGTTTTCACCTTTAAAGCGTTTTCGTTCTTTACAATATTAATGGCCTCATTCACCAATACTTTTCCGGTAATATCAAAAACAATAAGCGTTCCTTTTTCTGAATAATTGCTGTTAAATGTTAATGTCAATTCATCATTTACCGGGTTTGGTTGCACAAATGAAGCAATCTCTTTATTGAAGGTCACTAAACCAGTTGTAACGATCGGGCCTATACTGTCTGTCTGGTATCTGAATGCTACCACATTTCCTGCCGAGTCTAATGCTGCGTTGGCAATATTATATACTCCATTTTTGGCATACCAACCATAGATCACTTCATGTTGATCAAGGTCTTCCAATGGAACATCAATCCATGTTCCGACAATCGGTAATTTTCCTTGTATGCTTACATCAACATCCGTTTCATTTTTTACACGCAAGGCATCATATGATCTGGTTGGCGTGATAAGGGTTCCCCATCCATCTACCAGTGATGCCGTATGTACAATTACATCAATACGCATAGAATCGAAAGGAACACCTGTGTATCCGAAGTCTTCCGGAGTGCCTTGTACGCGGGTTTTTGCCGAATCTTTAAGTGCAGTTGTTCCATCGGTATAAGTGAATGGAAAATTAATAATTGAAACTTGAGCATTTTCGCCACCAAAGAAGCTAAGCGGGATCACCACTTTCACTCCTGAATTTGTGGCATTGATAAATGTAGGAGTTTGTCCTTCAATAACAGCCATATTCGCTTCTTCGGGTGCTCCGGGAATCACCGTTGGGTCGATAAAAATGGATGAATCGTAATAATTAGCCGCAACAGTAGCCGAAAAATCCCAGGTTACGTTCGCACCTGCTGCGCCAACGCTGAAATTACTAGAAAGTGTTGTGTCGTTTGCATACAATAACACATCGTCAATGTTCCCAAAGTCGGTACGGTCGATCACGATTTGAGCTTGTGAAACGAGGCCCGTTAATAAGCCAAGGGCAAGAGTAAATACTGTTTTCATAATAGAAGTTTTTAAAAATGGTTCATTGTACAATAAGTGGTCCAAAATTATGTATTAGCTTTTTTAAGTTTATTTTTCACAATTTCAATCACAATCGGGATCAATGAAATACCGATGATACCGAATACCACCAGCTCGAAATTTTGTTTGATCCATGGAATATTTCCAAAGGCATAACCGGTAAGTGTAAGCAAGGTAACCCAAAGAATGGCTCCCGCCACGCAATAGATAATATATTTTTTATAGGTCATGCTACCAACACCTGCTACAAACGGAGCAAAGGTACGCACTATCGGAACAAAACGGGCCAGGATGATCGTTCTTGGGCCGTTCTTTTCATAAAAAGCATGGGTCTTATCCAAGTAATCTTTCCGAATGGTAAAAAGGCCGAAGAGTTTTGCTCCTTCCCCTTTTTTTGCAAGAAATTTTCCGATAAAATAATTGGTGTTATCGCCCAATAGAGCAGCGCAAATGAGCAGTATGATAATAAGTGCTACATTGAGGTTATTGGCGGGGTTGGCCGCAAGTGCACCTGCAGCAAAAAGCAATGAGTCTCCCGGTAAAAAGGGAGTTACAACCAATCCTGTTTCGCAAAACACAATGATGAACAATAATAGGTATACCAGAGTACCATAGTTGCTGATAAAAGTTTCGAGATGTTTGTCGATGTGTAATACAAAATCAATAATTTCCATTTTTAGGTTGTTTCGTTTATTAGTGCAATAATCATAACTTTGGTGCTGTGAAAAAAGTAATTGCGATTTTATTTATCACCCTTATTGCGGGAGCGGTCATTTCTTCATCGGGATGTGCATCGCATAAAGGGGGACGTAAAAAGGGATGTAACTGCCCTAATGGATTCTAAGTTCATGCACAAACCTCTCATCAGTTTAATTACAGTTGTATTTAATGGCGAATCTTTTATCGAAGAGACATTACGTTCTGCTGTTGCACAAACCTATTCAAATATTGAATTGGTGATCATTGATGGCGGTTCCACCGATAATACTTTGAAGATTGCAAAGCAGTTTCAGCCCCATATCGGTACACTCGTTTCTGAAAAAGACAAAGGGATTTATGATGCGATGAACAAGGGAATAAAGGCAGCCAAAGGGGAGTGGGTGTACTTTTTAAATGCAGGGGATTGTTTTTACAACAACGAAGTATTAGCAACAATCTTTGACAAGGAACTTGCAGGAATTGACCTGGTATATGCCAAAGTTCAAACGATTAATGAGCCAACCGGGGTAAATTATATTAACGGACAACCCGTGAAGCTTGCCGATTTTTATTACAAATATCCTATTTGTCACCAGGCGGCTTTTTTCAGGAGAACGGTTTTTGATCAACTGGGGTTTTATAACGATACATATAAGCTTGTTGCCGATTCGGAATGGTTTGTTCGTTTTTTCATGAGTGGAAAGCATCAGTCTTTATTTATAGATGAAATTGTTGCCTACTATGATATTCAAGGAGCGAGTTACCATAAACGGATGCTCAGCCAGCGGGAGTTATTGAGGTATAGCAACCAATACTTTCCGTTTTTAATAGCGCTGATCAATCGGATCATGTACCCGATCATTTATGTAAAGGTTTGGGTTATACGAACCTTTCAACACACAGCCTGGTTCAAAAAATACCGGGCATACAAGTTTAAAAACAGGAAGGCCTGACAGGAAGATAGTGTGAACAAATTGTATATTTCTAAAGCTATTTGCCAACTATTTTGCGACCTTAATCTAACATACTAAATGATACTTTCTGATAAACGCATCATCGAAGAAATTGAAAAAGGAAATATTCTGATTGAGCCCTTTAAAAGGGAATGTTTGGGAACAAATTCCTATGATGTTCATTTGGGAAGATATTTAGCTACATACAAAGACCGTGTGTTGGATGCACGTGAACACAATAAAATTGATACTTTCGAAATTCCGGTTGAAGGTTATGTTATTCAGCCTAATACTCTTTACCTGGGGGTTACAGCCGAATATACCGAAACACATGCACATGTTCCTTTTTTGGAAGGCAAAAGCAGTACAGGCCGTTTGGGAATTGATATCCATGCTACGGCCGGAAAAGGAGATGTTGGCTTTTGCAATACATGGACCTTGGAAATTTCATGTGCCCAACCTGTTCGTGTTTATGCAGGAATGCCTATCGGACAGTTGATTTATTTTATGGTGGAGGGTGATATTGAAACAATGTATAATACCAAGAAAAACGCCAAGTACAATAAGCGTGGTGTTAAACCTGTTGAAAGTATGATGTGGAAGAATAAGTTTTAAGAAAATAAGCCATAAAAAAATAGCCTTCAATTTGAAGGCTATTTTTTTGCGATATAGTTTAGGCTTTTACAACCCAGCCAAAAGGATCATCCTGTTGTGAGGTGCGGATACCTTCCAATTCTTTATACAACAGGTTGGATATAAACCTATCTTCGGCAGGTGGCAGTTCATAACGTGTTCCGTTATAGCTGATACTTGCAATTTTTGCAATAAGCGCGGCAGTTCCTGTTCCGAATGCATCATTTAGAATACCTTTTTGATGAGCGTCAATAATTTCAGCAATAGATACTTTGCGTTCTTCAACCACAATGCCTTTATATTTTAACAATTGAATACAAGAATCTCTGGTAACTCCTTCCAATATAGTACCATCTAAATTGGGCGTTACCACTTTATCGCCAATGGCAAAAAAGAGATTTGTTGTTCCACTTTCTTCAACATACTTGTGTTCAATACCATCTGTCCAGATAATTTGATCGAAGCCTTTTTGTTGAGCTTCCTGAGTAGGCAACATGCTCAACCCGTAATTACCCGAAACTTTAGTAGAACCAACTCCTCCATCAAAAGCGCGCACATATTTTTCTTCTACCAATACATTGATTGGTTTTGGATAATAACTGTTCACCGGGCAGCAGAAGATAATGAAGCTAAATGATTTGGAAGGACGAACACCTACAAAATCATCGGTTGCAAACATAAAGGGGCGGATATACAAAGCACTTCCTTCTTTGGTTGGGATCCAGTTTTGATCAATATTTACCAATGTTTTTAACCCATCCATAAATAACTCTTCCGGAATAGCGGGCATTGCCATGCGTGCAGCCGATTTATTCAAGCGTTTTAAGTTATCCAAAGGTCGAAACAACTGGGGTTTTCCCGATTGATCTTTAAATGCTTTCATTCCCTCAAAAATAGATTGGCCATAATGCAAAGCTGAAAGAGAGGGCGACAAAGGAATTTCTCCATATGGCAGGATCTCCGGATGTTGCCATTGATCATTTTTAAAGTCGACACGAAACATGTGGTCTGAAAAAATGGTTCCAAACTGAATATTGTCGAAGTCACATAAATGAATTCGACTCTGCGTTGTTTTGTTAATTTTTATAGATATTGCCATCGCATTTTGGGTCATAAAAATATGTTTAATCAAGAAGATGATATTGTAGCCTTGTTCGATGAATTTTATTTCATTGATGAGACCGTTATAAAACCAGTCAAAGAAAATGAAAAAGCATTAAAAATCAACTTTGAAGGCGGTAATAAAGCGGGTCTCATATTTGTATTTGAGTCGAAACTGGAGGGTGCTGATATGGACATGATTCAAAAGTTGGTATGTAATGCAATGAAAATGAGTATGGACGATATTGCACTCGTGTATTTAGATCAGCAGGAGGTGGTGTCGTTGCAGGAACTGATTGATGTCATGAATCCAATTCGGATGATCAATTGGGGCATTACTTCATGGTCATCATCGGGATCATTATACCAATTGCATAAACATCGGAATACGTCATATCTAAACGTAGATAAGGTAAGTGCTTTTCATCAGAACATTCCATTAAAAACGACTTTGTGGAATCATATTCAAACGCTAATGGCCGCTAAATGAACAAACGAGTACTGGTTTTTGCAACCCACAACCTGAACAAAGCAGCCGAAATTCAGCAGTTATTAGGAGATACTTTTCAATTGAAGACATTGGATGATATTGGCTGTTTCGAGGATATTCCTGAAACGGGATTAACACTAGAAGAAAATGCCGGCATCAAAAGTCGCCATGTTTTTGAAAAATATGGTTTGGATTGTTTTGCTGACGATACAGGATTAGAAGTTGCAGCATTGAATCATGAGCCGGGTGTTTTCAGCGCACGATATGCCGGGCTGCAAAAAAATGATCAGGATAATATGGATCTCCTATTATTGAATTTGCAACAACATACAAACCGGTCGGCTCATTTCCGAACGGTGATATCGTTAATTCAGAATGGATCCGAGTGTGTTTTTGAAGGAATATTACCAGGTACTATTTGCAAGGAGAAAGCGGGAACAAACGGATTTGGATACGATCCGGTTTTTAAGCCAAATGGATTTGATGGTACATTAGCTCAGATGGAGCTGGCCGATAAAAATAAAATTAGCCATAGAGCAATAGCCATGGGTAAACTTATCAGCTATTTGAAAATTAACGATCAATTTTAGTTTCTTCCTGAATCCCGTTAATCCGGTCTTTTATTTCTTTTGAAATGATAGGGCCCGATTCTGCTTCAATATCTGCAATACGGTGCGAGTTAATGTAAACGGGTATTTGAGATAAGGTAGCTGCCAAACCAACAACAATTAGTAACATTGATAAAATATTGTTGTCTTTCATTAAAAAAGCAATAAGAACAAATACAATGTTCACAATATACATCAATAAGGAAACTTCTTTATGACCTAAACCTGTGTTGAGCAATAGGTGATGTAGATGATTCCTGTCAGCGCTAAACGGAGAACGTTTTTTCCAAACCCTGATGGTAAATATTCTGATCGTATCATACAAAGGAATAATCAGCATAGCAATCGCAATTACGGGTGCAGTGGTGATCTTATAAAAATTTTGCACATCAGGGCTATTAAACTCGATAAACTTGATAGACATCACAGCAATAATGAAACCCATTGAAAGGGAACCTGCATCACCCATGAAAATTTTGGCAGGGTTAAAATTGTAAACCAAAAAACCTAATAGTGAACCTGCAAGCCCGAATGCTATAATGGCCCATGAAACCTGGTCAATAAAGTTAAACCAAAGTCCAAATGTGAGGGAAATGATAAAGCCTAATCCTCCAGCTAATCCATCCACTCCATCAATTAAATTAAATGAATTTGTGATAACCACAATGGTAAATAAGGTAAGCAGGTAACTGATCCAAACCGGAATTTCATATATTCCAAATAATCCGTAGAAGCTTGTAATGCGGATATCTTGGGCAACAACAACCAATCCGGTTGCAAATATTTGGGTGGCCAATTTCTTGATAGGAGATAATGCCACAACATCATCCTTAAGTCCTGAGAAAAACAGGATAATTAATCCGGCCTGAAAATATTGTAGTTGGTTTCCTTCTGGACCGAGTTGGCCAAAAATGCTGACAGCTATTGAGAAACCCGCAATGATGGCTAATCCGCCTAAGCGAGGAATTTTATTCGTATGAAGTTTTCTGTGATTGGGTTTATCGTAAAGTCCCTTTTGAATAGCAACTGTTATAATAGAAGGAACCCCGAAGATTACAACTAGTAGTGAAGTAAGGAAAACTAGGATAATATTTTGCATAGGCTCAATCTGATTGATAACTGTAATATGCTGTATTTTATTGCACGATAATAATGTTTTTTTGAGATTAAAATAAGGTTAAAATAAGATTATAAGAAAATATTTTGCACGTACTGAAAAACTGCAACTTATTTTGCTATGGCGCCAATCTTTGAACCAACCAATTGTTATTCTTTTTAGAAAATAAGAAACGATCATGCAATCTGCTTTGGCGGCCTTGCCAAAATTCAATTGTTTGGGGCACAACCCGATAACCTCCCCATTGTTCAGGACGCATGATCGGTGTGCTTGCAAACAGTTTTTCAAAATGTTCAAATTGTGCTTCTAAAGCAGCCCTGTTTTGAATGACTGAACTTTGAGGAGAGGCGTGTGCTCCAATTTGACTGGTAATCGGTCGACTAAAGAAATAATTATCCGATTCCAGGTCGGGGATCTTGGTAGCTATGCCTTCAATTCTTACTTGTCTTTGAAGTTCGAGCCAGCAGAATACCAATGCAACATTCGGGTTTTCTGATAACTCTTGTCCTTTATGACTCTGGTAATTGGTAAAAAAAACAAACCCATTTTCATCGAACCCTTTTAGCAATACAATCCTGGCCGAGGGTGTTAAGTCTTTTTTTACAGTGGCCAATGTCATAGCATTGGGTTCATTCACTTCAGCCTGGATGGCTTCCTCAAGCCAGGTTGCAAATTGATGGAATGGATTAGACAAAACATCTTTTTCATCAAAAGATTTTAAGGTGTAATCAACACGCAGGTTCGCAATTTGATCTGAAAGTATTCCCATTCCATTTGATTTGGAACCAAAAATAAAGGATTTTGGAATGTTTATTGTGTCTTTGTGGAAGAATAGTGAATATTTAATAAGTACGTAGCAATATATTAGCAAACATAAAGCTTGAAAGGCGATGGCATTATCTATTCGGAATATCAATCATCATTTTCTACCCCCGCAAAGTGGTCGTGCACTTATAAGTGAGCCTTATCTGGGCGACTATCATTTCAGGCGTACGGTAATACTTATCAGCGATCATGGTGCTGAAGGTTCAGTTGGCTTTATCCTCAATCGGTTGGTTGACCTCAAAACTTCGGATGTCATTCCGGGATTATTGGATCATGATTTTCCGTTGTATTATGGAGGTCCGGTGGAACCCAATACCCTTCATTTTATTCACCGACTGGGTGATGCCATTCCGGGTGCTCAGCTTATTGCCAATAATATTTATTGGGGTGGTGATATAGAAGCCATTAATCAGTTACTGGAAAATAACCTGGCACAACCGGAAGATTTTAAATTTTTTTCTGGTTATTCTGGATGGGAGCCAGGTCAGTTGGAGGACGAAATTTCCCAAAAAGCCTGGTGGACCGGTCATATCACCCAACAAGATGTATTTGGTCAAGACATTGAAATGCTTTGGCCAAAAATTGTGAAGCAACTTGGAGGGGATTTTTCCTACATGGCAGATGCTCCAGAAGATAGAAGCTGGAACTAAAAAAAAAGCTCCGACAGGAGCTTTGTGAGGTATCGAGCAGATTCGAACTGCTGTAGCAGCTTTTGCAGAGCTGAGCCTAGCCTCTCGGCCACGATACCTTTTGAGTGCGCAAATATAATGGAAATAATTTCCTATATTCAAGATTCATTTCATTCAAGGTGATTTTTTTTAATAAATGGATGATTGTTAATCTTCTATTATTTGATATTATTGTGCTTTAGAACAATATCAAATGAAAAATTTAGCACTAATGGCTGCAGTAGTATTTTTCGCGGCATGTGGAAACACAACAACAACAAACACGTCTCCTGTTAGTAACGATACAGCTGCTGTGAGTTATTATGGAGAAAAAATAACAAAAGATAGTGCGATTGCCATTGGATCTTTAAAATCGGCAATGGGAGATCAAACAGAATTAAAAGTAAAAATTGAAGCTCCGGTTGATGCTGTTTGCCAAAAGAAAGGTTGCTGGATGGACCTGAAAATGGCAGATGGAGAAACAATGCGTGTAACATTTAAAGATTATGCATTTTTTGTTCCGAAGGATGCAGCAGGTAAAACTGCGATCGTTGATGGGGTTGCTAAAATTGAGGAAACTTCGATTGCAGACTTAAAGGAATATGCCAAGGATGCCGGCAAATCGCAAGCGGAAATCGATGCGATTAAAGAAACGCAAAAAGAGCTTGTTTTCGAAGCTTCGGGAGTGATTCTTCAATAAGAAAAGCAGGTATAACCATATACAAAAAAGCTTCTATGAATTTAGAGGCTTTTTTTATTATATATTCACGATATGAAAAAGTTTTTAAGTATTGGATTGTGTTTTGTGTTTATTGTTTGTGTTTATGCTTGTGGTGATCAGGCTCAAACTGGTAAAAAAGCGGAGCAACAAACAGATTCCGCCTCTGAGCATTGTTCACCCGAAACAATAAAGGATCCGAATAATCCTAAGCCAATGGCATTGATGATGCGACAGCTTGCTATGAATGCAGATAGTATGAGAAGTCAATTGCTAAGGGGAGAACAATTAGACTCAATGAGGTATCCATTTATTAAATTTTATTTGGTTGAACCGACTGATCCCAGTGTACTGGAACCAAGGTTTTATGAAAATGCGCGCTTGTTTCAGGAAGCGTACCTGGCTTTATTCAGGCATCCCAATGAACAGATCAAATACCATAATTTAACAATATCCAAATGCATCAGTTGTCATGAAAATTATTGTAGCGGGCCGTTAAAACGCATTCGAAAATTATTGATATTACCTTAATCAAACTGCATATGAGAAAATTACTACTTAAAACTATTGTAACAATAGTTATTTGTTTAATAAGCTATCAGAGTATGACATTATCTTCAGGCCCACCGGAGGGTTATAGTAATGCTCCGGGAGAGGGGAACTGTGCCAACCCTGGCTGTCATGGTGGGACCGAAATTGTAAGCGGAACTTTATGGAATGGTATTTCTCTGAATGTTGTTGGGGGAGCGAGTTTAGCTACCTTGGTTCAGGATAGTACTTACGATTTTGAATTGACCTTTTCGAATCCGGCCAGTGTGAAGTATGGATTTCAGTTATGCGTATTGGAGGATGGCGCAAACGGATCCTCAACAAGTTTAGGTAGTTTAATCGCTTCCTCATCAGAAACACAAATTGTAAGTTCTCCGACCCGGGAATATTTGGAGCATTCGTCATCAGGAAATGCCGCACCGCTTCATACCAAAACATGGACATTCCAATGGCATACACCACCCGCGTATGATGGTGGAGCTGTTTTTTATGTGGTGATCAATTCGACCAATAATGATAATACGAGTTCTTTGGATTCGATATATGCTAAAACGTTTGCGGCAACAGTAAGTTTACCTGTTAAATGGTTAAACGCAAAAGCCAATCGGATGGATAAAGATGTGAAGATAAGTTGGGCTGTGGCAAGTGAAACGAACAATGATGAATTTATTATTGAAAGAAGTATGGACGCTAAAAACTGGTTTGTTGTTGCAGATATTCCAGGAAAAGGGACAACGAATCAGTTAGCGAGTTATGAATATACAGATCGTGGGATGAAGGCGGCTTGTTATTACCGGATTAAACAGGTTGATTTCGATGGGAAACATTCTTATTCTACAAAATTGTTTGTTCAACCATATAATGAAGTGTCGACCAATGTGATTGTGTATAATTCTGAAAGCCATGTCATTAAAAGTGAAGACGGTCCAATTGAAAATATAAGTATTTACAGTCAGAATGGATTACTGGTAATGGAAAAAGCAGTAGGCAGTAATACCATTCAACTTCCGGGTTTACCATCGGGTATTTATTTTGTGAAGGCCACGGTTCATTCAAAAAACGTATTCAAGAAAATTATATTTTACTAAACAAACAAGCCCGATGATTGAAGAATCATCGGGCTTGTTTGTTTTATAAGGTCGGGTGTTTATTTATACATTGCGCTTTTGATGGCTTTCGTTACGCGCTCAACATTTGGCAAAAATTCCTGAACAAAAGTAGGAGCATATCCTAAAGGAACATCTGCTGTACAGATTCGTTGAATAGGTGCATCTAAATAGTCGAATGCTCGTTTTTGCACCATGTAGGTTATTTCAGTTGAGATTGATGCAAGTGGCCAAGCTTCTTCAACGATTACCAGACGATTTGTCTTTTTCACAGATTCAATGATCGTTTCGTAGTCAATAGGTCGAACGGTCATCAGATCAATCACCTCGCATGATATGTTTTCTTTTGCAAGTTCTTCTGCTGTAGCCAAAGCTACCTTCATTATTTTTCCAAAGGATACGATGGTTACGTCAGAGCCTTCTCTTTTTACAGCCGCTTTGCCAATTGGAATCAGGTATTCTTCTTCAGGAACTTCCCCTTTATCACCATACATTTGCTCGCTTTCCATAAAGATAACCGGATCATTATCCCTGATGGCAGATTTAAGCAATCCTTTTGCATCTGCAGGATTCGAAGGTACCACGACTTTTAATCCAGGGCAGTTTGCATACCAGTTTTCAAAAGCCTGAGAGTGTTGAGCTCCTAGTTGCCCGGCAGAGCCGGTTGGACCTCTAAATACCATTGGAATATTAAACTGTCCACCACTCATTTGGTACATTTTTGCAGCAGCGTTAATTACCTGGTCAATTGCTACCAATGAGAAGTTAAAAGTCATGAATTCAACTACCGGGCGCAAACCATTCATTGCGGCTCCAACTGCGATTCCAGCAAATCCCAGTTCGGCAATTGGCGTATCGATAATTCTTTTTGCACCAAATTCATCCAGCATTCCCTGGCTTACTTTGTAAGCACCATTATATTCTGCTACTTCTTCGCCCATTAAAAAGATGTTTTCATCTTTTCTCATTTCTTCACTCATTGCCTCGCGAAGGGCTTCTCTAAACTGAATAACTCTCATGTGTTGTTTGTAAAATTATAGTGGTGCAAAAATAGTAGGATTCTAAAGGTTTCAAAATGGAATAAAAAAGCCTTGCTTCTACTTAGAGGAGCAAGGCTTTTTTAGTATTTGGGCAGGACTATCTTAGTTTTTTACAAATTTGATGGTTTCAATACTGCCATCGTTTTGGGTAACTTCAAGAACATATACACCCGGTTTGAAGTTTTCGACTGCAACGGGGTAATTGAAATTTGTTTCGTCAGCAAGAATGTTCTGGGTTAGCATTGCTTTGCCCATCATATCGCGCACTACCAATACTGCAGTTGTGGTTGTTGCATTGTTTAGTTCAAGAGTAATATAGTCAGTTGCAGGAATTGGCCACGCACTAATTGATGTTTTAACTGCTTCGGCAAAATTAAGACTGATAATGGTAGACAATGATGAAGTCCCGTCTTTGTCAACTTGTTTTAACCTGTAATAGTTAATGCCGGTTGCCGGTTGTTCATCGATAAATGTGTAATTCAACACTCTGTTGCTGTAACCTGCTCCCAATACTGTTCCGATTGTTTTATAATCGATACCATTGGTGCTACTGTGTACCTCAAAACGATCATTGTTCTCTTCAGATGCAGTGGTCCATTTTAATACAGCCGTTTTGTTTGTTTTTACACCAGAGAATGAAATAAGTTTAACAGGCAATGAACCACTGGCGGTGGTTATTTTGATACTAAAGCGGGAACCTGCATAACTGGCCGCAACTCCAGCTGTAGTGGTAAAGCTGTACATTGGCGAAAGTGTGCTGATAATGGTTGTACTACCAGTATAGTTATCTATCAACAAAAACTGGGTACTTGTATTGTTGAATGTTTCCATTCCTTGAAATGAAAGATTGTAAGAATAAGTATAGTTAGCAAGTGGAGTGTGTAAAAGAACGATCGCAGAATCGCCATTGTTTATTTCAGGAATAGCATTAAATACAAGTTTACTATTGTTGTTATTTGTATAAGAAGAAATGGTAGCATTGGCAACATCCGGCTTTGTTGCATCAATATCCTGATCCAATCCAAATGTTGCTGTTGGATACATGTATACTACTGTTTCATCATATATTTTGCTATTGTCGCCAATCTGAATTTTTAAATTGTTTACCAACCCACTGCTTTTACCAAACAATCCAACTGTAGCATTGGTAACTTTATACTCTTCTTTAAAGGTTAAAGTAGTAGCACCATTCGTTTTAATATAAAAAGATTGACCAGAGGCAATGGTTGAAGTTCCTCCATTTACAGAACCTCCCGTAGGGCTCCAAGCGCCATACTTGTTCTGAGAAGGATTGTATACATATACAGTTGCTTGGATATTGTTATTACGGGCAGCTTTCCAGTTGGCATTATTCCAGTCGATAGCTGACGGGTATGGGTTTGATAATAAATGCCACCCATCACCAGTTCCACAGCCGTTCGAACATGTTAATGAAACAGGATAATCGCCTTTGTTGATAGTTCCAGTTCCTTTCAGTGTTACAGGAAGTGGGGTATAAGTGCTACCGTTTAGCAAGGCCGTTCCTTGTGTACGAGCTCCACGAATAAACACCCTGTATCCTTTTGTTGGGTCAATAGCAGTGGCTGTATTCGGAACAGTTGCCCATTTAGCGTTTATTCCCGCAGCAACTGTTTCATTATAATAGTATAATCCGGCCTCATTTGAAGAGGTATAGTCAAAGCCATTAGAATTTGTGCTTCCCAATGAACCTCCGCTGCCAGCTCCTGTAATATAAATTTGATTTTGCCATGAATTGGCAAATGTATTGCCGTTAATCGGCCAACCGATAAAACGCCATAATCTACCTGCAGGAACATATCTTTCATAGTTAACATTACCTGTTATTGTTGCAGTTCCGGTTATTGCGCCTATTGAAGCAGTTCCAGCAGCGGTTGACACTAATGTTAATGCTCCATTTGAAACAAGGTTTGCAGAACCAGCAAGCGTTACCACACCAGTTACTTTGGTGTCTCCGTTTAATGTTTTATTACCATTTCCGCTAAAAGTAACGTTGGTAAAAGGAAGTCCCTTAATGCTTTGCGCATTACTTCCATTAAATATAAATGAAGTACTGTTGGTGCTAATATCAGCAGCACCACCAGTAACCGTAAAGTCACCACCAACGATATACGTTCCTGCGGCAAATGTTTTACCGGCATCTCCAATTAACTGAAGATTTGAATAAGACGCAGGAGAAACTGTTTGGTTACCTGAATTTGCTTCGTAAACGATGGTTGACCCGCTTCCGATTACCATTTTAGTTGTTCCCAAAAATGCAGAAAGGCCTCCACTATTGGACACAGTAAGTTTTCCAAATAAATACACGCTATCTGCGGTAATGGTATAACCATTGGTTATAAACTCTGCAGGAGCATATATGTAAAGAATCTTACGAGTCCCGGTAATAGTCATATTTGACGTAAGCGCATATGAGTTTGGAGCAGTTAATTTTTGACCGTTATTAAACGAACCTCCTCCAGATGTTCCCGTTAATGCTGTTAATGCATTATCTACCGTTACCGGAACGGGTGCGGTAGGCACTGTTGTTGTGTTGGTAATATTGGCTGTTGTGCCCCCATTATTGGTTACTGTTGCAGTAGGGCTGTATACGATTGATCCTGTAGGAACATTATTTCCGTAATTAAAGTTGGACCCCGTATTTACAGTCACATTTCCAATAATATTAATGGAGGTAGAGTTACTTGTTGTGATTACTCCTCCAGCGGCAACAAAATTGTTTAGAACGATGTTCGAATTAAATCCGGCATTACCATTTGCCGAAGTATTGGCAACTACAGTTCCTGTTCCAGCATTAAACTGGCCATTTCCAACGGTATAAATAATATATGCTCCGTTACAAGATCCGGTTGTACTATATGTTATTGTTAAGGTATATGAGTTACAGTTCACCACGGCATTGTTTTGAATGCTCAAGCCACTCATTGTATAATTGTCATCCACGTTCCAGGTTAATCCCGACTCAATGTTTACACTACCTAAATTAAGTGTTCCGTTATTGGTAATTCCGGCAAAAGTTGTTTTAAATGTAACACAGCTTTTGGCAAAACTTACGGTCGCTCCACTTGCCACTATTAGGTTTTTTCTCACCATGAATGTTTGTTGGAACGAATTTGTTGTTCCGGTTAAAAAAGAAATACTTGCCGGTGTGTTGGCTTCTGTTGATCCCCATAGATAACGGTTGGTCAAATTGGTTCCGTAAGAACCGTTTACTTCCATCATGGAATTGGCTCCATATGTAGGATGCGTGGTAATGTAAGCTCCATTATTCAAGCGAATGGTTCCATTAACTGTGGAATTGCTTCCAAAATTCATTTGGTTTACATTATCTAAGATAACGTTGTAAAATACAATTGTCCCTGTAACCGGTCTTTGTCCTCCGGTTGCTTTAATTTCCATGGTTCCTGTACCACAATTAAAGGTCCCGTTATTGGCAAAATTTGTAGAGTTTGTTCCGCTGTTGATGGTAATTTTATTTGAACCACCTGTCTGGAAGGTAATCGTACCATTATTCGTAATTACGGCATTTACAACAAGTGTTTTGCCAGCGTTAATGGTCAGGGTTTTTCCTGAGGGTATTGTTAATGAGGAGTTTAGGGTTACATCTCCGTTAATAACAACATTGTCGTTGGTCCAGTTGGGAACAACACCTCCTACCCAGGTAGAACCTGTAGACCAATTTCCGCCTGTAGTGGTAGACGTAATGGTTGCTGCTTTTGAATAATTGAGTAGAATGAATAGGCTGATAATAACAAGTGCTTTTAGTTTCATTCGATGTGTTTTTTAATGTTAAATAACATTCAAATGTATATACATCAATTGGCAGTGAAAGGCACTATTACACCACCCGAGCCTTTAGTCCGTTAAGCAGAATATAATAAAGTTTGAATAGCACAAAGCTTGATAATGAGTGAATTTTGGTGGGTATTGCAGGAAAAAACAGGATTCTAAGCCACTCGTAAAGTTTTTTACCCCACTGGCCATTTTATTTTTACCCTTTGGAGGGTGGAGTAAGTGTAATTAGTACACTTGCTGTTGTCTTTTCACTCTGCCATTTTATTTCTCCTTTAAGATGCTGAATAAGTTGGCTGGCAAGCCATGGCTTAAAGGCTAGTTCGTCATAATGACTTTGTTCGGATATTGAAAAATCTAAATAGGGCGTTATGGTATCCTTTTCGGAATTCCATTTTATTTGAATTTCGTATTTATGGGATTTGGTTTCATCTAAGCTAATGGAGATGTTCCCTTCTTCTTTGCTGGTACGAATAGCTGTATTGAGAATAATGGCTAAAGCTACAGATAACTGGTTAAGGTCAGTGTTTATATTGTTAAGTGTTTGATTAACAGTTGTTGTAACGCCTTTAGAGTCGATGTCGTTTTGAACATAAAGCATCACTTGCTTCAACAAATCGGCTGTTTGGCCTACCCCCAAATGAGGTTTTACATTATTGCTCATGAGCTTGATCCAATAAACAATAACCTGTAATTGTAAAAAGGATTTGGAAGCAAGTTGATTAACAACGGTTAAGTATTCTTTCCTGCTATCATCCGAAAGTTTGTCGTAATGAGAACTTAATAGATCGCTAAATCCAATAAGCCCATTGAATGGTCCTTTCGTTTCATGAGAGATATACGATACCAGATCGTAATCGAGGTCAATATGCTTATGCAAGTGAAACTGAGCCATCGAAGCTTAAAGACTTGATGTTAATTTGAACTTATTTTTGATAATAGAGAAATAGTTTCGGCTTACTTCAAATGGTTCATCAACGCCCTTTAAGTACAAAATGCCTGTATCGTAAGTTCCCTTGTCAATTTTTAATACATTGTGCAAGTTAACAATGGTTGAACGGTGAACCCTGAAAAAGTCATCAAGAGGTAATTTGTCTTCCCAAATCTTTATCAATCCATACGTTACAAATTGGGTTCCATCATGGAGGCAAACATTGGTGTAATTTCCCTTTGCCTGAATATAATTGATATCGTTGATCTTAATAAACTTCATTTCATTATTGATGTTCATTAATACCATATTGCTAATGCTAAAGCGGTTGTTTTTAGCTAATTCTTCGCCATCTATTTCCTCGTCTGATTTTTCAATGATATTAATGCGGCTCAAAGCTTTCTTGAGCCTGTCGAAACTGAGGGGTTTTACAATATAATCTACAGTGTTGTACTCAAAGGCTTTTACCGCAAATTCAGAGAAAGCTGTTGTAAACAAGATCTTTGTTTTGGGGCTTAAAAATTTGATAATATCAAGTGAATTTGCTCCTTCCAGGTCAATATCTAAGATAACTAATTCGATATCGTCTGCTAACTCACGCACAAGTTTTTCTGAATCCTTGATATTGGATGCTTTTCCAATAACATTAATGAATTCGAAACTTTTAAGAAAAGCACTTAACAGAGCTACAGATGCAGCGTCATCTTCGATAATAATGGTGTTTATAATAGCCTTCGACATAACTAACTTTGGGTTTACGGTGTGAAAATACGACTGCAGCAACAATATTCCAAATATTGTTTAATGGTAAAGTATACATTTGCAGTTATTGATTATGAGTAAAGTATCAGAAGAATTTGCGATGAGGTTGTTTTCTCCATTAAATTGGAAGCAATATGAACTAATTGACGCTGGAAATGGCGAGAAGCTTGAGCGTTTTGATCAACTAATTACCCGTAGGCCTGAGCCTCAGGCGTTATGGGATAAGTTGTTACCCGAAAAGGAATGGCAAAGGCTTGCCCATGTTTCGTTCATTCAAAAGGGAAGCCATAGCGGAGAGTGGCGTAAACATAAGCCGGTACCCGATAAATGGAGCATCAATTATAAACACGAACAATTGGATATTAAGTTCAATTTGTCGCTCACTTCATTTAAGCATGTAGGGATTTTCCCGGAGCAGGCACTTAACTGGGATTTTATTTTTGAAAAAACAAAGGCCATGCGATTAAGTGAGACTCCCAAAGTGTTGAATCTTTTTGCTTATACAGGCGGGGCATCATTGGCGGCAAAAGCTGCCGGTGCCGATGTTACCCATGTTGATTCTATCAAGCAGGTTATCAGCTGGTCACGTGAAAATATGGAGTCGTCAAACCTCAATGATATTCGTTGGGTTGTAGAAGATGCGCTGAAGTTTGTAAAGCGTGAGGCCAAAAGGGGAAAAAAATACAATGGAATCATTTTAGATCCTCCCGCTTATGGCATTGGCGCAAATGGCGAACGTTGGAAACTGGAAGAAAATATTAATGAAATCCTAAAGGAGATTGCTGATATCATGGATCCAAAGAACAATTTCCTGATCCTGAACATGTACTCATTGGGAATGAGTGCATTGATAACTGAAAACCTGGTACGTGGACACTTTGGTAATCGCTGCAATAACTTAGAAACCGGAGAAGTATTTTTACCGGCAACAAGTGGATTGAAATTACCTTTGGGGATCTTGGCAAGATTTGCCAATATTCAATAATATTACATTTTGTATTTCTTCTTTATCTGGAAGAAATAATTCCTGCTTACTTCAAATGGTTTGTCAATTCCTTTAAGGTATAAACGTCCGGTATCATTTGCCCACTTTTCAATTTTAACAACGTTTTGTAAATTGATAATTGTTGAGCGGTGGATTTGGATGAATAATTCTTTAGGTAAACGAACATCCCAATTTTTGATAGAGTTATAGGTAACACTTAAGCGCCCGTCTGTCAGATACACCTTTGTGTAATTGCCATAGGCTTCGATATAGTTTATTTCATTGATCCGGACGAAAGCGAGTTTATTGTCAAATCCTAAGAGGATAACATTATCGGCTCCAAACGTAAGATCCTCATCCGTATTCCAGTTCTCAGTTTCATCCCATTTATTGGTCAATTTCTCAATTGATTTCGTAAGCCTATCCATACTGATAGGTTTGAGTAAATAGTCAACAGCGTCCAACTCAAATGCTTTGATCGCAAAGTCACCGTGAGATGTAATAAAAATAACCATCGGCTTGTAGTTAATTTTATTAAGCAGGTCAATTGAGGTTAAGCCATTCAAATCAATATCCAAAAAAAGCAGATCCGGTTGCTGTTCGTTTATAAGCACTTGAGCATCTTCAAAGTTGGAAGCTTCTCCAACGATTTCTATCTTTTCGAAATTAGAGAGCAGTTTTTTTAAGACCATTCTCATGCTTTCTACATCATCTATCAGTACAGCTTTTATAATATCTTTCATTGAGTTGATTTTCTTGTTTGTTCAGCGATTCATATAAAATTTACGTGACTTTATATTTATTTTTCCAATTATAGGCTACTGCTTTTGAAATTACAATAGGAATTTTTTGGGTTAATATAAAAAATGCCAAACGTGTGTGTTCGGCATTTCTATAGAATATTAGCTTTCGTTTTGAACTTGTGCTTCTTGTCTTACTTCAGGACGCATCTGTGGGAAAAACAATACATCTTGAATGGATGGATTATTGGTCATGATCATTACAAGGCGATCAATGCCAATGCCTATTCCGGCTGTAGGAGGCATACCGTATTCCAATGCACGCAAGAAGTCATGATCAATAAACATTGCTTCGTCATCACCTCTCTCCATTAAGCCCATTTGTTCTTCAAAACGAGCGCGTTGGTCAATTGGGTCATTTAATTCCGAATAAGCATTTGCCAATTCTTTTCCGTTTACCATCAACTCAAAACGTTCAACCAAGCCTGCTTGCGATCGGTGTTTCTTGGTAAGTGGACTCATTTCTACCGGGTAATCGGTAATAAATGTCGGCTGTATATAATTGCCCTCACACTTTGCCCCAAAAATTTCGTCTATCAATTTACCTTTTCCAATATTGCCGGCAACATCAATATGCAGTTGTTTGCACGTATCTCTAAGCTGCGCTTCATCCATATTACTGATATCAATTCCGGTAAACTCCTTAATGGAATCGAACATTGTAACACGTTTGAACGGAGCTTTAAAGTCAATTATTTTATCGCCTACCTGTACCTCAGTGGTTCCATGCAATTCGATTGCAATTTTCTCTATGAGCTCTTCGGTCAGATCCATCATCCAGTTATAGTCTTTGTATGCAACATAAAGTTCCATTACCGTAAACTCAGGATTATGCGTGCGGTCCATTCCTTCATTTCTGAAGTTACGTGAAAACTCATATACACCGTCAAATCCACCAACAATCAATCGCTTTAAGTATAATTCATTTGCAATACGTAAATACATCGGAATATCTAATGTATTGTGATGCGTTGTAAACGGGCGTGCTGCTGCCCCACCGGGAATAGCTTGCAATACGGGAGTATCAACTTCTAAATATCCTTTTTCGTTGTAAAAATTACGAATGGTATTGATCAGTTGGGTACGTTTCATGAACGTTTCTTTAACTGCAGGATTGATGATCAGATCAACATAACGTTGACGGTAACGGAATTCAGCATCGGTCACCGCATCAAATGTTTCACCATCTTTCTCTTTCACCACTGGTAGTGGTTTTAGCGATTTTGCAAGTAATTTCAACTCTTCAACATGTATGGACGTTTCGCCAGTTTTGGTTGTAAATACAAATCCTTTTACGCCAATAATATCGCCAATGTCCAGTAGCTTTTTGAACACGGTATCATACAAACTTTTGTCTTCGCCTTTGCAAATATCATCACGCCTGATGTACAACTGGATTTTTCCGGTAGCGTCTTGTATTACACAAAAAGCAGCCTTGCCCATATCGCGCACACTCATAATGCGTCCTGCGATCGAGATGTTTTTAAACTCAATTTTGTCGGCTTCGTAGTGTGTATGAATATCCTTAGCTGAGGTATTAATCTCAAATAATTCGGCAGGGTAAGCATTTATACCCATGTTTTCCAGTTCCTGTAGTTTCTGTCTGCGCAATAATTCCTGTTCGTTCAGTTCCATTGTAGTGGCGTATTTTTAAGAGGTGCAAAAGTATAAAAATCGCGGGCATTTAATAAGCATTTTTTGCTGCTGAGTATGAATGCCCTATCTTTGCTTCATATTTAAGACAAGCATTTGTGAAAAAAGACATTAGAGCACTTACATTACCCGAACTGAAGGACGCTTTTGCCGCAATGGGCGAAAAACCTTTCAGAGGCCAGCAGGTTTACGAATGGCTATGGAAAAAAAGTGCACGAACATTTGAACAAATGAGCAACCTGAGCAAGGAGTTGCGGGATAAATTAAATGCCAATTTTGTTATTAATGCGGTAACCATTGATGAAAAACAAATAAGCAGCGATGGAACGATCAAGAACAGTTTAAAATTATTTGATGGTCCGATCGTAGAAGGCGTTTTAATACCGACAGAGAAAAGAATGACAGCTTGTGTGTCATCGCAGGTTGGGTGTAGTTTGAGCTGTCGGTTTTGTGCTACAGGCAAATTGGATTTGGCACGTAACCTGAATGCGGATGAAATATATGATGAAGTGGTGATGATCAAAAACCAGGCTGAGCAATATTACCAACGTCCGCTTACCAATATTGTGTTTATGGGCATGGGAGAACCATTGCTTAATTATAGAAATGTAATGGCGGCTATCGCAAAGATTACTGGTGAAGAGGGATTGAATATGGCTTCGGATAGGATCACCGTGAGTACTGCAGGTATAGCCAAAATGATCAGGAAATTGGGTGATGATCAGGTGAAGTTTAATTTAGCATTATCACTTCATGCTGCCAATGATGAGAAGCGCAGTAAGATCATGCCGATCAATGAAAGCAATACGCTTGAAGTGCTGGGTGAGGCCCTTGCGTATTATCATAGCAAAACAAAAGGAATTGTAACTTTTGAGTATATTGTGTTCAAGGATTTTAACGATACCCTGAAAGATGCTGAAGAGTTATTGGCATTTTCTAAATACGTTCCTTCAAAAGTGAATTTGATCGAATACAATAGCATTGAAGGAGGAGAGTTTCAGAATACTTCAGGGAATAAATTATACAGATTCCAGCGTTATCTCGAAGAAAATGGCCTTACTGCAACCTTGCGCAGAAGTCGTGGAAAAGATATTGACGCAGCCTGCGGACAGCTTGCCAACAAAAGGCACGATGAGGCCGTGATGAGTGAATAAGGGGAGTGCATTAAAGTTAGAGGTGAAATTTGTCATAGGTTGTGACTTTAGAGTGGCTAACTTTGAAATATGTTAATTAACAATCCGGTAATATTGATACAACATATTTGAACCACTAATCTTCACTAATTATGATAACCCGTATTCTTGTTCCAACAGATTTTTCGACAGTTGCCAATAATGCACTGTCTTATGCCATTGGTTTGGCCAAACAAACAAAGGCATCCATTCATGTTTTACATATCAAAAATTTTCCGCTAACGGATGCTGCCTTTCCTATGGATACCTATGCAACCTTGATCGAGGAGATGGATGCTATTTCTAAAAGTGGATTGGAAAATATTAAATCAACGTTATTGGCTCCATCAGGTGTAACATACACAACCAACGATGTAGTTGGTTTTGTGAATGATGAAATTGAAAGATATGCCAAAGAAAATGAAATCGACCTGATTGTGATGGGTACTACCGGGGCGAGCGGATTGCAGGAATTACTTGTTGGAAGTAATGCCGCAACAACTGTTGCCCGCAGTGAAATTCCTGTTTTGGTTATCCCTCCATCGGCCCAGTATGGTGAGGTAAAACAAATTTTATATGCAAGTGATTATACCGAGCCGGAGTTTCCTGCGCTTGCAAGGTTAATGTATTTTGCGGATCTCTATGATGCTCATATTTCAGTGATCCATGTGAAAACGGATTATGATCGCTTTTTTGATTCGGCCAATAATTTCTTTGTGAAAAACAAAGCGCATATCAAACGTGAGAATATTAATATCATACAATCGGATCAAGCTGATGTATCAGAGGCGATCAATCATCATATTGATACGAATCCTACGGATATGCTAGTATTAGCCAAACATAACCGCAGCTTTTTTGACAGGTTGTTTCACCGCAGCTTGAGTAAACAAATGGCGTACCATACCAAAGTTCCATTGTTGGTATTGCATAAATAGAAACAAAAAAGGCTGTTCAATCATTGAACAGCCTTTTTTGTTTATGGGCTTTGTGTATTTAATTACAACGCTTCTGCAATCACTTCTCTTACTTCAGGCACCATCCGTTGCAACATACCTTCGATACCTCTTTTGAGTGTGACTGTTGATGATGGACAACCACTGCATGAACCTTTCATTTCAACTGTAACAACACCATTGTCGAACGATTTAAATGAAATCATTCCGCCATCTACTTCAACAGCCGGTTTTACATAGGTATCCAATACTTCAATAATCTTAGTTACGGTTTCGGTATCTGCTCCGTAATCGCCAATAATTGTTTTTTCCGATTTGATAATGATGGGTTCTTTCGCTTCAACATAAGCTTTTAGGAATTCGCGCATAATAGGAATCACTTCGTTCCATTCAACACCTTCGGTGCGGGTAATGGTTACAAAATTATTCATGATAAATACCCCATTCACAAAATTGAATTCGTAGAGATTTTTTGCCAAGGGGGACACCGCTGCACTTTCACGTGTTGGGAAGTCGGCACTATCATCCGGCAGGATCATTTTGTTGAAAACGAATTTCATCGTTTCCGGATTGGGAGTTTGTTCCGCGTATACGTCTAAATATTCTTTTACTTCGGTCATTTTTATCGTTTTATACTGTATTCAAAGGTAACAATTAATGTAGAGAAAGGTTTGTGAAAATTATCAATTACGTTTTTCAACTTCTTTTGGTGCTTCTATTTTGTCTGTTCTTTTGGTTCCTCTGTACATTTCAAATTTGTGAAACTTGCATTCCAACTGGCTGTTCCAAACCACCAGGCGTTTGCTGGCAGCCAAACCTACTTTTTTCAATGCTTCTTTGTTTGACGAGAGCAACCATACATCATAACCTGCGAACGACTGCTTGAATTTATCGCCCATCATCTTGTAGAATTCGGCTGCTTCGCCAATATCAATACGCTCCCCATATGGTGGGTTCATAATCACTGTTCCGCCATTAAGAGGTTCAGGAGGTGTTTGTTCTTCAAAACGCATATTGGTTAATTGGATATCGTTTTCCAACCCGGCAATGCGTGCATTGTTGCGGGCAATTTCTACTACTTTGTAAACGGCATCATTTCCGATGATTGTCGCTTTGCTTTCCTTTATGGCAGCCATTGCATCGTCTTTTATTTGCTTCCACAACTTGGCATCAAAGTTTCTCCAGCCTTCAAACCCAAAACGTTTGCGCATCAAATTGGGTGGAATGTTTTTGGCAATCATGGCAGCCTCAATCAAAATTGTTCCGCTACCACACATGCAGTCCATAAATACACCTTCTCCATTCCATCCGCTGTGTAAAATTAGGGCTGCGGCAGTTACCTCATTCAACGGAGCCAGATTCCCTTCAGCTCGGTATCCTCTGCGGTGCAACGATTCTCCAGAAGCATCAAGTGAGAGCGTACATTGGTGTTGGAAAATATGCAGGTTCAATCTCAAATCCGGTTGGTGAATATCAACATTGGGACGAACACCATATTTTGAGCGAAACTGATCCACAATTGCATCTTTTGTTTTGAGCGAAACATATTGGGTATGGTTAAACAGGTCGGAGTTGGTACTTGCTTCAATAGCCAATGTCCCATCTACATCCATATAATCTTCCCAGTTTACTTTTTGAACCCCATCGTACAGTTCTTTTTCATTAACGGCTTCGAACTTATGAATGGGAATTAAAATGCGTAAGGCTGTGCGAAGACAAAGGTTTGCCTTATATAAAATGGCCTTATCGCCATCAAAACTCACTGCACGTTTGTGTTGCTCAATATTGGTTGCGCCTAGTTGTTCCAACTCATTGGCCAATAATGGCTCAAGTCCTTGCTGGGTTTTGGCAACCATGTTAAAAGTGGTATTCAAATTTATCATTGGGGCAAAGGTAAGCTTTATGTTGAGTATGTTAATTGTGTAATTTGGTTTTATGGCTCCCGCCATCAAATTATCAAATCGCCAAATGATCAAATTATTTATCTTCGCGCCCTCAATACGCAATATATGAATATTCTTTTGGTTGGCTCAGGTGGGCGTGAACATGCCTTTTCTTATAAACTTACACAAAGTAACTTGTGCAGTAAATTGTTTGTGATGCCGGGAAATGCCGGTACTGCTGAAATTGCGATGAATGTTCCGATAGATCCTTTGGATTTTGCCAATGTAGGAAAATTTTGCCTGGACAATGAGGTAAAACTCATCGTAATTGGTCCGGAAGAGCCGTTGGTAAAAGGAATGCGCAATTATTTTGAAGCAGACGATCACCTTAAACGCATTCCGTTTGTGGGGCCGGATGAAACCGGAGCACAGCTTGAAGGCAGCAAGGATTTTAGCAAGGCCTTCATGAAAAAATACCATATTCCAACTGCAGGATATGAGACATTTACTTCCGAAAATCTTGAAGCAGGTGTGGCATATGTTAAAAGCCACTCATTGCCGGTTGTATTAAAGGCTGATGGATTGGCCGCAGGAAAAGGTGTGTTGATCTGTGAGAGCAATGATGAGGCTGTAGCCGAATTGGAAGCAATGATCAAGGAACAAAAATTTGGAGCGGCAAGCAGCAAAGTTGTTGTCGAAGAATTTTTGAAAGGAATTGAATTATCGGTTTTTGTGTTAACTGATGGAACAAATTATAAAGTATTACCAAGCGCAAAGGATTACAAACGAATCGGAGAGGGAGACCAAGGATTAAATACCGGAGGAATGGGTGCTGTGTCTCCGGTGCCTTTTGCTGACGAAGCGTTTTTGCAGAAAGTAGAAGAACGCATTATTAAACCAACTGTTGACGGGCTTAAAAAAGAAGGTATTCATTATGTAGGCTTTTTGTTCATCGGGTTGATGAACGATAATGGGAATCCGCACGTAATTGAATACAATTGCCGCATGGGCGATCCAGAGACGGAAGTTGTGTTGCCACGTATTGAAAGTGATTTTGCTGAATTGATGTTGGCTGCTGCAACCGGAACGTTGAATGAATATGAATTAAAACTTTCACCCAAAACGGCTGTAACAGTCATGTTGGTGAGTGAGGGTTATCCCGGAAATTATCCGAAAGGAAGAGTGATGACAGGTTTTGATCAAACGGCAAATTCATTGTTGTTTCATGCCGGAACAAAACAAAATGACAAAGGTGAAATAGTAACGAACGGAGGACGTGTATTGGCCATCACTTCATTTGGAAATACCGTAAAAGAGGCCGTTGCACAATCGTTTACCAATGCTGAAAAAATACAATATGAAGGCAAGTATTACCGAAAAGATATCGGGTACGAATTTGTGTAAAATCACTTTTCAATAAACGCAGCTAACGCATCTAAATAATTCTGATATCCCCAAACACTTGGCACGTTGATGTGGGTGGCGTTCGGGATGCGATGTGCCTCGCTGTATTTGCCATGATAGTTTTTGTAAACCACCTCTCCATGCGTGGTGATGCTCAAAAAATCGTCTGAGATTCCGTGCATCCACAAAAATGGTTGTGTTATGTTTTTGATCTGTTCGGCATTGTCAATTTTTAAATTGGTAAAATAGCTTGAAGGTAAGGCCAGTTTACTTCCATCATTCACCATCACAGCAGCTGAGGCAAATGGCGCCTCCAATATTAATTTTGATGGTTTCAGTGTATAGTCATTTGCTGATGTTTTACAACTTGGAGCAGACCCCAGGCTATAACCATAAATCACCAATCGGTTATTGGTAACACCTTTTGATTGCAACCATTTAAGCGTGGCATCCACATCGGCATACATGTTTTCTTCTGTGGGTTCTCCCTCGCTTTTGCCATAACCACGGTAATCCATCATCAGCACTCCGAATCGATGTTTATGTCCGATATTGGCGAGCAGCTTGGCTCTGTTCCAATAATTGTCCATATGTTTAGCTGTACCATGACAATACAAAATAATGGTGTCGGTGTTGATTGTTGTGGGATTACCAATGTATACCGCATAAATTTTTGCAGAACCTTCGCTGCTTGTACTCGTAAGGGTAAACAGCTGTTTCATGCTATCAGCAATATTGTAAATGGTAGGCAGGTCAGACAGTTCTTTTGTGCCGGTATAGTTATCAAATTCGTATTCTGTTATTGCCTCTTCTTTGAATAACTGATCATCCAGTCGCAAACACGATGAAAACAAAACACAAATGATGGAAGTGAAAAAGAGAGTTTTCATATGCTTAAAATTTCCGGTTAATGCCAATGTAAAAACCAATAGCTCCTTCTGAACCAGGACTCACATAATCGACCACAATATTTTTGTTGCTTTCTGTTGGTGCTATATATTTTACTTCACATTGGATATTGTATTTTTTGTTGTTCCATTGGTGTCCTAGGCCAATACTGGGTAACCAATGTGTGGGTTGGGGTTCACCATGTGCTCGTGTGGTTCGCAACTCAAACCAGTTATTGAGGGAGGCATAAACAAGGTTTTTGTTGGTTCCATAATTCCAATACGCATTTACATCCAATTGCGGATACAAACTGAATTTATGTTCCCATTTATCGAACAAAAGATTGGCAATCGGACTCACACTAATACCCGGAATAAATTTATTGGGAGCAATCAGTTGCCAGGTAATTCCGAGATCGGTTTGAAACACACCATATAATAATGCCGTTGTATGCAAGGAAGCAAAAGAGGTTGTGTTATCTTTTAATCCATAAGCAACATGCACGCTGGTAAGCGGAACAGGCAAAGGAGTTGTTCCTAAGAAAATTGTTGGTCCACCAAAATTTGCTCCTACCTGAACTTGCCCTTTGGGAATAGGTTGTACAACCCTAGTAGGATTACAAGCAATGGCCATTAAGCAAACCATTGCAGGCAAAAGCATCAAACGTATTTGCATTGATCAAATGTATCGAATATTTTCAAATACAGTTGAGTGATTTTAGCCTTGGGTAAAACATAAAAAAGCCTTCGCATTGTTAAATGCGAAGGCTCTATTTATCGTAAAGGAATCACCTTATTTTCCCAATTTGGTTTTTAAGCCTGCATCTAATGCATCCAAAAACTCTTCTGTATATAAATAGTGTTTGCCATGTTCTACTTTGTTTCCATGGATGCAAACAGCAAGGTCTTTAGTCATTTTACCGCTTTCAACTACTTCAACACAAACATGTTCCAAAGCCTGGCAGAAATCAATCAACTCCTGGTTACCGTCTAGTTTACCGCGGAATTCCAAGCCACGTGTCCAAGCAAAAATACTTGCAATCGGGTTGGTAGAGGTTGGTTTACCTGCTTGGTGATCGCGGTAGTGGCGAGTTACTGTTCCATGAGCTGCTTCTGCTTCCATTGTTTTTCCATCGGGAGTTACCAATGTAGAGGTCATCAATCCCAATGAGCCAAAACCTTGTGCAACGGTATCGCTTTGCACATCGCCATCATAGTTTTTACAAGCCCAAACAAAATTTCCATTCCATTTCAATGCGCTTGCAACCATATCATCAATTAAGCGATGCTCATAAGTAATACCTGCTGCTTCATATTTCGCTTTATAATCGGCTTGGTATATTTCCTCAAAAATATCTTTGAAACGGCCATCATATTTTTTTAGGATGGTGTTTTTGGTTGAAAGGTATAAAGGCCATTTTTTTTGCAGCGCTGTGTTAAAACAAGAATGTGCAAATCCACGGATACTTTCTTCGGTATTGTACATTGCAAGGGCAACACCATCACCTTTGAAATTATAGACTTCGTGTTCGATAACTTGCCCGTCTTCACCTTCAAATTTAATAGTCAACTTCCCTTTACCTTTCGTAACGAAATCGGTTGCACGGTATTGGTCACCAAAAGCATGACGGCCAATACAGATCGGAGCTGTCCAGTTTGGAACCAAACGTGGTACATTGCTGCACACAATAGGTTCACGGAATACAGTACCATCTAAAATATTGCGGATCGTACCGTTTGGTGACTTCCACATTTGTTTTAGTTTGAACTCTTCTACGCGGGCTTCGTCAGGAGTAATGGTTGCGCATTTAATTCCTACGTTATATTTTTTGATGGCTTCAGCCGCATCAATCGTAATCTGGTCGTTGGTAGCATCGCGGCTTTCCATTCCCAAATCATAATACTTAATATCTAAATCCAAATACGGAAGGATCAATTTATCTTTGATAAATTTCCAGATTATCCGGGTCATTTCATCGCCATCCAGTTCAACTACAGGATTAGCTACTTTAATTTTTGTCATATACGTTTTCTGTTATTAAATTTTCTAAGTGGGGCAAATATGGGAAAAAAAGGGGTTAGTTTTTAGGGGTTAAGGATTAGTTTTAATTTTCTTTTCAACGGTTATTGGGCGAAGTCCAAACCAACACCTATCTTGAGTACAATCCGCGAATAGCAACGCTGGCCACGGTGCAGCCAAATACGGTGGGGATATAGCTGATGGTTCCCGGTGCCGATTTTTTGTTTCGTGCACCCACCATTACAATGCCCGAATCCGCACCCGGTTTTTCGGCACTAAAAACCACGGTTACGCCTTTGTAAATGCCGAATTTGTGTAAGTATTTGCGGGTGTATTTGGCCAGTTTACAATTATAGCTTTCGGCAATATCAGCAACCTTTACCTGTGTGGGGTCTACTTTATTTCCGGCTCCCATGCTGCTCACCAACGGGATACCCCTGTCCAAACAGGCCTTAATGAAAAAAACTTTCGGGCTCAATGTATCAATACAATCCAGGGCATAATCAAAATTACCCTCATCCAGAATTTTATGTGTGAGTTCGTCTCTAAAATATTCGGGAACCACTGTTAATTCTAGGTCGGGATTAATATCCAGTAAACGTTCTTTAAGAACTTCGGCTTTAACTTTTCCTTCGGTGCTTTTGAGTGCAGGGATTTGCCGGTTTCTATTTGTTGGGTCAACGGTATCGGCATCCACAATGGTCATTTTACCAACTCCCGTGCGAGCGATCATCTCGGCAGCGATTCCTCCTACACCACCGAGCCCCACTACCAATACATTTGAGTTGATGAGTTTGCTTAACTTATCCTCGCCCAATAGTAATTTGGTGCGATCCATCCATGGTTTTATCTCTTTCATCTTAGCGTTTGTTGTTTGCCGTTTAGTTTCAAGCTTCTAATATTTATCCTCCAAATACCCGGGCGAAATTATGAAACACAATTGATTTTAGCTCATGCAATTCCAAATCTCTCAATTGAGCGGCTTTTTGGTAAATGTCTTCTATATCGTATTGATGGGTAGTATCTGTTTCAAGGAAAATATGCTCGAAAGGAACAGCTTTAAAGGTAAGCGCGGATTTCTCTTCAAATAAGTTGTTCCCAAAACTAAGATGGGCATTCTGCTTTAAAAGTTCGTTTGCCTGTTGTTGATTTCCCGAAAACCGGTGGAAGATAAAAGGGATCTTAGCCTTTTTTAAATAGGGAATAAAATCGTTATAGCTTTTTACTGCGTGAATAATAAGTGGCTTTTGCAAAGCACGTGCAATATTCAGTTGTGCTTCAAAGTATGTTAATTGTGTTTTAAGCGGGGTTTCAATTGCTTTATCGATTCCAATTTCTCCGATAGCCAAAACCTTTTCAGAAGTTGCCATTTCAATCAAGAGATCGGTACATTCGGATTCGGTGTATTGTTGCAGAAACCAAGGGTGCAATCCTACAGAAGCCGCATAAGAAAGATTGTTTAGTTTGTCGGTATTCAATTTTAAATACGCATTGCGAATAGCAAACTCATTGGCAAGTTTGGGTTTATGATGTGTATGAATATTGATGAACGAATCTTCTGTAGGACGCATGGTGCAATATAAAAAAAGCGACATCAATTGGATGATGCCGCTTTTAACTTTTTATAGAAACAAGGTTATTTCTGTATGCTTATTTTTTTTGTTACCACTTGGTTGTCGGAGGTTGTCAGGGTTAGCAGGTACAATCCATTTGGCAATGGTTGTACATCTATTCCATTTGCAAATTGAGTATAACCTGCAATTTGTTTACCCGATAGATCTGTGATGATCGCATGTTTAAAGGTTGCACCTTCAACAAATATGGTCGTACTGGCAGGACTTGGATATACATTGATATCTCCTGGGTTAATAGTTGTTTCTACGACCCCAACAGCATGTTGTACCCTGAAGTTTAACTGGGTGTACGCTCCAAAATCCAGATCGGTGTACATACCGCTGGCGTTGTTTACAACATTGTATGTTTTCAAAACCGTGGTTGGCTGGTAGGTTAAAAACCTTAACCCTCCGTTGCCATCTGATGATGCTCCCCACCAACTTAGTCCATTTTCGCCAGAATCTGTCAGTTTAAAAGTGTAGCAGCCATAACTAAGAGTAATGGTATCCCTGTGGATGGTACTTGCTGCACTAAATGTTCTTGATTTGTAGATTGTCCCTTTTGAATCTGTGATCGTATAGGCTGTTTGTTCCGGTTTTTTATTGGTGCGGGTTTCAATAATAAAACTGCCGGGGAAGGTTATCGGTAAGTCGAATTGAGAGGTAAGCATATTGTTACTCGGGTTTTCATCAGTATCGATACTTTTTCCATTAATGGTTTTAATCTCTGCTTTAAAAGTAGTATTCGACAGATCTGCCGGCCATATCAGATCAGGCACAATAAATTCTGCCGATTCTCCATAGGCTAAATTGCCTGTCCACATTTTGCCGGTTGGTGTTCCGTTGCCTAACGTTGCCGAGATCCAAGCATCGGTTAGTGGTTGAGCTCCGTAGTTTTTAATAATCACCTTGGCATTATCACATATCGGATTTGTTTTGTTGTGCCACACACTTTTGCTTGGCGCTAAAATCTCTTCCAATGCAGCATCGTTTTGATACGTATTCGGTTTATAATAAATAAGTTGAAGCGCGATTTTATAACCTGCATATCCATTGGCTGTAAAAGGATCCATATCCATATTAATGGTGTTATTGCTTCCTGCAGCTACATTTAAGTTGTATTCAAAAGGTTTGATCAATTCACCCGGACACCAGTTTGCCCTGTTATAGATCCATGTTCCGCCTTGCGATGTAATCGGGTTAGAAGCACAATCATCTCTCCAAACAAGTTGTTGCGCAATTTGCTGGTCGTTTAATTTAAGGTAATAGTTTTTAGGGCAAAACTCAGCACAGTTTTCGTTGCCTTCGCCTCCGTGTCCACTAATAATGATTCGAGCCTTTACCGAAGCCGCATTAGCAGGAACAGTGAAAGATTTTTCACTTAAAGCCACTTCAATTGAAGTTGTTCCTCCATAAGTGTATCCTGCATTGTATATATTTTCTATTTTGATCACTTCTTTGGCAGGAGTCCCTTCAACGTATATTAGATCCCATGTTCCTGTAAATCCGTATGAATACCCTGAATAAAAAATACGCAGATCGGTTGAGTCGCTTAGCAATGATGCGTAATCGGTTACATCGTACACATAATCATATTCGAAATTTTTGTTGAAATATTTTGCATAAGGCGAAATGAAACGGCCCAATTCATAGCTCTCGTACACATCAAATACAGTGTAGTAGGGAGTATAGTGTTGGTAAAGCGTATGTGTAGCTCCAACCCAATTTGAATCTATTTTTTTGCCCGTTGAATCAAATGAGTACCGATAGTAATTGGCAGTGAAAACCGTCATTGAATCCGTTACGGTAAGCGGATGGTTAAGTGAGTCTGCATACAACGTAATCAGCATGGTTGCTGCAGGAACCGAATCTGTAAGTTTGGTAGCTGTATTAAACACATTCACCCAGGTAGTATCAGTCGAATAAGAAACCGAATCTTTGGCTACATTGTTTACTTTTAAATATGGAGCCTGGTTAAGTGTAGAATCTTTGGCTCCCGTTTTTTTTCGTACGTACAATTCCAGGTCATAATCCCATTCGCATTGTCCATTGCTGGTACAACCCAAGGTAAATTTGAGGAGGATACGTTGGTGCTTTTGGGAAGATGAAGGTAAAAGCACTTTTTTATCAAAAGCGCCATATGCAGTCATTGGAAATTTATCCCACACACGCACTACTGTTGTATCACCATTAGCGGCATTTATGCAATTGCTGATAAGAGCAAATAGAAACAAGTAAAAGATTTTTTTCATGATTCGGTCGTATATTATTTACCTACAATAATACATTTTTTGAGGATACCCGTTTGTCATTATATGGCTACATGAAAATGTGGTCGTTTGGTCGGTCTATCTCCAGTTTATCAAGCTTACGCCCACGCCAATTGTGGTTTGCCGGTGATTGTAATCAATAACACTTTCTCCATATCCATTAAAAAATTGGATATAACCTTTCAAATGTCCTGAGATGGGAATGGCCCAATCGAGTAAAATGGATCCCCTGTTGTCATGCATATTCAGGTTGTTGCGAAGCAATGCAGAAAACTGATGGTGTTTCCAGGTATGGGTTACTAAGATATCTCCCACTCCGATGTACTGAGCAATTTGAGGGTTTTCGTCATCATCATCTTCCAGTCGGTACCACGCCCTCAGGCGCAATCCCCATCCTTCTCTATCAAACATGGCCTGGCCAATAATCCTGTTCCAACTCCGGGACAATGGTGTTGCTCGTCCATTGCTTTGATGGTTAAACGAAATACCAAGCAGCTTTCCTTTTAATCCTAAAATATTGTAGTTGGTTGAAAAGTTTAAAATAAATTCAGGTTCATAATTTGTTTCGTGAAAAGCGCGGGAAAGATTTGTATTATACAATTGGCATCTGCTGGTTTGAGTATATGCAGCCCAAAGATTTCCATGGCCCCAAAAAATATCCTGGAGGATCTTCGTTTTAAAGCTGAGTTGAAATTTAAGTTCAGTTTGTTTGAGCGGAATCACGGAACCGCTATCTGATGAGTAGGCAGGATTGAAGCTAACGGGAGCCGTATTTGGATCGTTGGAGTAGTTGGCAATTAAAACATAAACAGGTTGATAGGGTGTGATCTGGAATTTGCTTTTTTTGCTGGCACTGTCTGTTTCCCATCTTTGGCCGACTGTTTCGTTATCGAGGTTTTTAATATCCACTTGGGCATTCAGTGAAAGACTAATCAATAAACAGACAAGACTCAAATTTTTTTTGTAGGTGCTTTTTTTCATCAGTCTGTTTTGCCAAAGTGTATTAAATGGGAAATAGGGTATATCGAGATTAAATTTTGGTAGTATAAAAAAAGCTCCATTGAACTCAGTTCAATGGAGCTTTTGGATAAGTTATACTAACGGTGAAATTAGTGTGCTTTCAGTTTTTTAGCCGCTTCAATAATTTTAGGCATAACTTCAAATGCATCACCTACAATACCGTAATCGGCCGCTTTAAAGAAAGGAGCTTCAGGGTCTTTGTTGATGGCAACAATCACCTTACTTGAACTTACACCGGCAAGATGTTGGATTGCTCCGCTAATGCCTACTGCAATGTATAAGTTTGGTTTAATGGTAATCCCCGTTTGGCCAACATGCTCTGAGTGTGGTCTCCAATCCATATCGCTCACCGGTTTCGAACAAGCTGTTGCTGCGCCTAAAATTGTAGCGAGCTCTTCGATCATTCCCCAGTTTTCGGGGCCTTTTAATCCACGTCCACCGCTGATCACAATTTCCGCCTCCGTCAACGGAATTTTTCCGGTAACGCGGGAAACTTCAATTGTATTGGTAATAAAATCAGCATCGGTTAAACCTCCGTCTGCAGTTGTGATGTTTGCCGGTTTGCTGTTTTGTACCAGATCAAAAGTATTCGGAGTAATAGCTAAAACTTTGGCAGTTGTTTTAATATCTACATCGGCAAATGCTTTTCCTGAGAAAACACTTCTGCGAACTTTGAACCCTGCAGCTGTATCCGGGTAAGAAATAACTCCACTTGCAATACCAGCTTTTAACTTAGCTGCAATACGAGGGGCTACAGATTTTCCGCTGTAAGTGTTTGATATAACAATAACGTTAGAGCCTTCGGCAACAGCAATGTTTGCAATTGCTTTGGCAAAAGCCTGAGCTGAAAAGCTATTTAGTTTATCGCTTTTTATGCTTACAATTTTATCGGCACCATATGATGCTAACTCGGCAAGTTTACTGTCGTCTACGTTTCCGATTGAAACGGCTACACAATTTGATGAAGTTTTTTGTGCAATCTGACTGCCATAACTTACCGCTTCAAATGTTGATTTTTTGAAGATTCCGTCTATACTTTCTGCAAATACTAGTATGCTCATGTTTTTAGTTGATTATGTGGTTCGTTAATTGTTGAGTATGTTAAATTGTGTTGGGCATGTTAATTGTGAAAACAGATTAACATTTTGCTTCATTAACATAATTAACAGATTATATAATTTTTGCTTCGTTGTGTAATAGATCAATTAATTGTTCTGCCTGATCGGCCGGGATCAATTTAACGCCACCTTTTGGTGCCGGCAGATCAAAGCCGATTGTCGCTGAGGTTAATTCACCTGATACCGGTTCGATAACATTTAATGGTTTGGTACGAGCCGCCATGATTCCACGCATGTTTGGAATACGAGGCTCGGTTAAATCCTTTTGTGCGCTTGCCACCAAAGGTAATTTGCAGCTTAGCTTTTCTTTACCACCATCAATATCACGTTCCATGGTTGCAACACCGTTTTCAATATCAATTTTCGTGATCACGTTTACTGAAGGGATCTCAAGCATTTCGCCCAATAAACCAGCCACCTGTCCTCCATTGTAATCGATACTTTCACGTCCGGTTAAGATCAGGTCAAATCCTTGTCCTTTTGCATAAGCAGCAATTTGCTCGGCAACAAAATAGGCACTTGTTGGTTCTGCATTGATACGTGTAGCATCAGTTGCTCCTATAGCCAATGCTTTGCGAATGCTTGCATCTGTGTCGGCCAAACCAACAGTAACAGTACTTACTGTTCCACCTTGTTTTTCTGTTATTTCTAAAGCACGGGTTAAGGCTAATTCATCGTATGGGTTGATGATAAACTGTACACCAGCCGTATTAAACTTCGTGTTATTGTCGGTAAAAGTTACCTTTGTTGTCGTGTCGGGCACGTTGCTTACGCAAACTAATATCTTCATACTTTTGTTTTGAATAAAGGAAGGCAAAAGTACTCAAATTTTGTTTTTAGAAAAATGTCAAATTTACGATTGCAAAAACTCATCGAAATGCTTGAAGAACAACCGCTTGATTTGTTTCTGCAATATGCCTTGGCTATGGAATACCTTGGAATGAACCAGCAGGCAGAAGCGGAAAGGTTGTTTAAAGCCATCATCTCAGCAGATGAACATTACGTGGCGGCTTATTACCAGCTCGGAAAATTGCTGGAAACAACAAACGAAACAGAGGCGATCACTTTATATGAAAAAGGTATGAGCGAAGCACAACTCAAAGGGGATAGGAAAACAGTGAATGAGTTTCGGAGTGCAATTGATGCGTTAATCTATTAAAGGTTATTCTAAACCGTAAACTATTTTCAGCATTCGGAATATACTTTTCAAATCTTATACTTGCATCACACTATTTGATATGCGCCTGTGCTTCTTCTTGCTTTTACTCGCTCTAACCGGTAACGCTTCTGCGCAGGATACTTTGTACATGATGAATGGTACTGTGTTGGTGGGTAAATTAAAAGATATTGACCTCGCAATTGTTCGTTTTAAACCTGTAGATATTTCGGAAGTAACGTTTCAATTGGATAAAGTAAAAACAATGCATGTGCAATCGAAATTGCTTAGGGTGGAAACGGTTTTCCGGCAAACGTATATTGGATATTTGCATGCCTCAAAAACGGATGGCATGGTGAAAATGGTTACGTTTTATGATACAACAGACCTTTATTTAAGCACTACTGTGCATGTTGGAACTTTTGGCAAAACATTCTGGCAATCCTTAAATGCATATTTAGGTGCGGGTTATAGCTATACCAAATCAAGTGATGTTGGTCGTTTGAATTTTGATGGCCGACTCGGATATGTAAAGGAACGTATTGAAGCAAAGCTAAATGCTTCGACCATTATGACCCAGGAGAATAATGAATTTTCGCGCGACAGGGAAAATATAACCTTACAGGGAAATTATTTTTACAATTCGATTTGGTTTAGTCAATTGGGTTTAAATTACCAGCGAAACATTGAGTTGGGGCTTATCAGGCGCACTCAGCAAGGTATAGGCTTCGGGAGTCGTTTTTTAGCACGTCCCAATATGCAGGCCAAATGTATGGTTGGTTATGTGTTGAACCAGGAAATCGGAACGAATGAAAAGGAGAGTGGTTTGTTATCCGAAGTCCCGCTTACATTAACCTATAATTTTTACCGGTTTCAAAAGCCTAAGGTTACGATTGGGACTTCACAAACAGTTTATTTTGGTGTATACCAAAATGGCCGGATAAGGCAGGATGGTGATTTTGCCGTTTCGTGGAAGATCATAACTGATTTTTCGTTTAACCTTACTTTGTATCATAACTACGATAGCAGATCTCCGTCAACCAACCAAAAAGCCCTTGATTATGGTGTGGTATTTTCATTGGCGTACGAAATTCAGTAATCTATAATTAGGCAGGTAAATTTAGTCTGCTTTAATAAAAGGAAAAGATAAGAAAACAAGAAGTGAGGATCCCTTCGTTGAGCCATAAGTTGAATTTGAAACCATGTCGGAAACACCGATGGTGTACCTGATTTTTAAATCCATTCCTTTTCCGCCTACCTGGGTTGATAAGGAATAACCCAATTCTAATGGAACCTGGAAATAAATTGGGTTAAACGTAGACTTAACATCTTCCCGCACTTCAAACGATCTTCCCAGCGTAATGCTTTCGCCTTCCGTATGCTGTTTGGCTCCTGTTAAAAAGCTGACTTGGGGACCGGCCGATACGAATAATTGTTTGGTGATTTTGTATTGCAACAATACCGGAACATCAATATAGTTGAGGTCAATCCTGTACTCAGGATTTTTAAGGATTGAACCATAATCGTAAACAGGCTTGGTGTTTTGGGCACCCTTTGGTGAAAGCGGTTTAAACTCCGGGGTTAAAGCCCACTTATCGTTTAGCTTGATAAAAGTACCCATCCCGAAATACGGATTTAATTTTCGTTCCGATCCCGGTATATTGGGAAGAGAAGTTGCATCCACTCCCAAATCAATGCTGAGGTGAAATTTTTCGGTGGCAAGTTTGTCTCCAAAAATAAGTACGACCAATGCTGCTTGTCCTTTCACTTCATGGTAAAAGCCAATGCAAAACAGGATACAGCAAATTTTTGTAAAAAGTTGTTTCATGCGGGCAATTTACATTTTGTATCAACCAAAAAAAATAGCATTAGCTAAATAATTTAATGTCTTGATTATTCGGCCAGATACCCATACATGATAAGCTCCTCCTGGGTTTTAATGTAGGCCGACACTCCATACAAAATCGCTAAACAATAAGGGAGTTCAGAGTCACTTTGAACAACGTTCTTCTGATGCTACGAACTCACCCATATAAAGAGAAGCAAGAAATTATTTACGGATTAATAGATATTACATTATAAGTATAGCTTTTTATTTCTCCGCCTACGATTACATTCCCTACTGTGACAGTATATTTTGTATCGGTTGTTGATGATGTAATTTGTGGAACCCACACCACTGTATTGTCTCCATAACCATTTTGATATGGTTCTTTAGAAAGCATAATATCATTGCTGTTGCTTGTCATAGTAACTGTAGCGTTACTTAAATCAGCATTAGGAATACTGAATGACCATCTCGGAAATACAAGATTCTTTAACACATAACCTTTTGGGGGCCATGAAATAAATTCCGGTGTGCTTGGAGCTTTGGGGTTACCATAATTATGAATCACATATAAATTACTCGATGCATCTGTAGATCCGTGTCCTACCGTTTGGAGGCCTGAGTATAGAATCCATCTTCTATGACCGGCAGCAGTATTATTTACACCGTTATCTTGCATTTGCCCGGTAAGCGAGGCAGTGCTATGTGAGCCTAACGAAAGATTAGAACTGCTGGCAGCACCAGCTCCTGCCGCTGTAT
Source organism: Chitinophaga pinensis (assembly GCA_943369665.1). Classification (GTDB taxonomy): domain Bacteria; phylum Bacteroidota; class Bacteroidia; order UKL13-3; family UKL13-3; genus UKL13-3. The sequence goes on along the minus strand of CALRNX020000008.1, from coordinate 106,798 downwards.
AGCAACTCCAGGTTGTAGGAGGAAAATGGTTTAACTGATTGTTCGCTTTCATCATTAATGAGCAATCTTGTGATGATGCACTTTTTGAAGTGTCGAGTGTAATTTGTTCGGTGAATCCAACTTGTCTTCTAAAATAATTGATACGCTGAATCATTCGGTCGTGAGATAACTGAGATACCGTTCCTGCTTCACAATTTGCCGTATTTCCACTCCAGGCGAGTTCTGCATTCGTAACGTTTGAAGCAAGGTAATTGGCATTATAATCATCGATTGCTTTTTGTCTCTCATCTACAGTAGTTGTAGTGCCGGTAGTTGAAGTAGTGGTTGTTGATTCCTTTTTGTCATCAGAATCTTTTTTTGCATGAGTGCAGGGTAATCATTCCACTTAAAACGAATAAGGCGAGAAATCTTTTCATGATTTTATGACGTGATAGTTTAATAGTTTAGTTGGGAAATCTAAATTAACATGAATGATTTTGCTAAGCTACAATATTAAGAATATGAAGCAAACTATTATAAGAAACACCAAAAGAGATTGATAAACCAGGAATTAAATTAAGAAGCGATACTGAAGAAGCGATACTGTTTAATTAGCCATCCTTGTGTTCTCTCTCGAAAGTTTGAAATTTAAAGATAAAGGTTTAAAGGTGCTTAAAAAGGAGCCGGAGTAAAATCGTCATCTTCCCGACTATCCCAATCATTCAACTTTGAGCTGATGGTGATGGTTCCGGGGTTATCGGTTAGCATGCCTGGGTCGGCCTGGTATTCGAATTCCGTTAAATCCTGGAACTTGGTATATTCATGCACAAAACGCAACCTTACATTATCCAATGCCCCGTTACGGTGTTTGGCAATATGCAATTCGGCAACACCATGCGTTGAACTGCCATCTTCAAACTCCGAAATTTTGTAATACTCCGGACGGTAAATAAACATTACCATATCGGCATCCTGTTCAATGGAACCGGATTCCCTCAAATCCGAGAGCATCGGAATGGCAGCCGCTCCGCGTTTTTCACTGGCACGACTTAACTGAGCCAAGGCAATAACCGGAACATCCAGTTCTTTGGCCAAAGCTTTTAAGGAACGGGAAATATAACTTACCTCTTGCTCACGGTTTCCGTTTTTATTGTTGGCATCATCGCCACGCATCAACTGCAGGTAATCGATGATGATCATTTCGATATTGTTTTGCTCTTTTAACCTGCGGCATTTACTGCGTAACTCAAAGATCGAAAGAGCCGGAGTATCGTCAATAAAAATAGGCGCTTCGTTTAGCCGGGCAATTTTGGTATTCAATTGTTGCCATTCATGTTCGGCAAGCTGGCCTTTTTTGAGTTTTTCTCCTGTAATTTCGGCTTCCCCGCTGATCATACGCGTTACCAATTGCTTACTGCTCATCTCCAGTGAAAAAATGGCAATTGCTTTTGGAATATCTGAATTTAAGGATGCATTCCGTGCAATGGAAAGTACCATTGCTGTTTTACCCATCCCCGGCCTTGCCGCCAAAATAACCAGATCCGATTTTTGAAAACCCGAAGTGATCCGGTCCAAACGAGTAAATCCTGAAGGGATTCCGGTGAGACCACCTTCCTTATCCTTCATCGACTCAATCTCTTTGATCGCTTCTTTGATCACGTAGTTCATTTGTTTGTAGTCGCGTTTAATATTTCCCTGCGATACTTCAAACAATTTACGTTCGGCACTATCCAGTAATTCAAAGGCATCACTCGATTCCTCAAATGCTTCTTTTTGAATTTCACTTGCAATACGGATCAGCTCACGCTGAATGAATTTTTGGGCCACGATACGGGCATGGTATTCAATATTGGCTGCCGATGCTACCCGGTTGGTTAAGGAAGTGATATAGTATGCACCGCCCACTATATCCAACAATCCTTTCTTACGCAGATCGGAGGTTACTGTTAAGATATCAATGGGTTGAGCATTGCTAAACAGGTCCTTGATGGATTGAAAAATATGAACGTGTGCTTCTTTGTAAAAACTTTCGGGTTTTAAAATATCGGCTACCACTGTAATGGCATTTTTTTCGAGCATCAAAGCTCCCAATACAGCTTCTTCCAGATCAAGTGCCTGAGGTGGTACTTTTCCTCCCTCCATCACTGATTTTATATCTATAGAACGGGTTGTCTTTCTTTTATTGGTAATCGGTTCGGCCATTTTCTGTCGCCTGCTCTTTAGGTCTTGCAGTACGTCTCAAATATAGGTCTGTTATTCCTTTTTTAGAATGGACGACCTCCGTCAAACGACTTATGCACACTGTTTGTTTTTTGTGTGTACAGCATGTGTATTACTTGTGGGTGGTATTCGTAAAAGGTTAAGCATCATGGTTATTTTCTCCACACTTTCCAATTTGTGTTTTGCACAATGATTCGTTACCTTACTGATTTTCAATTTTGCATTCAACCATATTATGCGGAATAATAATTTCTTAACATTTATTTTGGGGTAATCCGTTTTGGTTTTACTAGCTGTTCGTTTTGTGTCAAATCGTTGTATGCCCTGTGAATACTATTGTTTGCAGCTGCCTGATAGTGATTTGGTTCTGGTTCTCAACCTTGTATAAAAGGTTATTGAATATTAAATAATTATGATGTGCTGAATATGTGTTGAACATGTGCTTTTTATTGGTTCAAATCCCGCATATTTGCATTGATAATATATGAGGAAATATTTTTACGTTTATTTTTTATTGTTAGCCGGGCAACAATTATTTGCTCAGGTTGGGTTTCAGCAAAAAACAACAAGCCAGGGTCGTATAAAGTTAACGTTGAGTACTGTGGGTACCGTTGGCAGGCCAACGGTAAGAAGCAATGTTCAAGGACCTGAGTCAATGGCGTATCCGCAAAAGGGTCTTGAACATTTATTCGAGTCGGGTTTCTGGATCGGTGCCATTGTCAATGGACAAAAACTTGTTTCTACCAGTGCTTTTGATGCCTCTTCCGGGTATTCTACGGGAGGTTCTGGTTATGAATTTACCGCTACTGCAGCCCCCACCGAACGTTCTAAATTAACCAGTAACGCAAACTACTCGGCTTCCGCAATCTCTCATCAGGATTTTGTATTTCAACTGACGGACTCCAATACTGTTGTGCCTGGAACACAACAACCAATTTCAGGGCATGATAATCCACTCAAGGCATCTGTTCGATTGGAAAGTTATGCCTGGAATTTTCAGTTTGCCGATTTTTTTGTGATTTGCAATTACGAGATCACCAATAATTCGAATGTAACCTGGGACTCAGTTTGGACAGGACAATGGGCCGATCTGGTAGTGCGCAATGTGAACCAAACGCGTGATGCGGGAACTGCTTTTTTTGCGAAAGGAAAAAATGGTGTTGATACCAAATACAAAGCCATTTATGCCTGGCTGGGAGATAATACAGCCGATGACGCAAATTATATTCAATCGTATGGTGCCATGCAATTTTTGGGAATGGACTGGAGGGGAATGTTTTTTAACCCTGACAAGCCCGATACATTTACATCAAGAGGTTACAGTGCACCAAGGGTGAATTATAATTTCTGGAACTTCACTTCGGTATTTCCGGAGTTTACCAAACCTGCTGACGATTTGGGCCGTTACGATAAAATGATAGCCGGTAATGACTCGGCACAAATATATGGTAGCAATGGTCCTTTTAATGGTCCACCCGCCAACTGGATCCAATTGGTTACGGCAGGTCCTATTCCATCTGTGGCTCCTGGTGAAAAATTTAATTATGCAGTGGCTTACGTATGTGCTCCCAAAACAGTAAAGCAGGTTTCTGGGAATTCGATCTTATCGACACCGGAATCGAGGGCTACGTTAACGGAGAATTTTACGAGAGTAAGAGCTACTTATGTTGGAGAAGATGTAAACGAGGATGGAAAATACGATTCGATATTAGATATAAATGGTAATGGAATATTGGATCGGTTTGTATTGCCGGAACCTCCGACATCGCCCAAAATGAAAATTGTACCTTCGGATAACAAAGTGGAAATCTATTGGGATGCATCGGCCATGGAATCGGTGGATCCAATCACCCGTCAAAAAGATTTTGAAGGTTTCCGATTGTATCGCACCAATCCGGGAGACGATCTCGATCAAAACCTCGCTGCAGACAATAACCTGATCGCGCAGTGGGATTCCACCGGAAATGCAATGGGATTCAATAATGGATTTGACGCCATTCAATTAGCCGATCCGGTTACGTTTGATGGAGACCCGGTTACCTATCGGTTTAAATACACCATGGATAATTTGTTAAACGGGTGGCAATACCAGTTTGTGGTAACAGCATTTGATAAAGGAGATAAAATATTAAAGATCGATGAATTGGAATCATCGTTCACGGAGAATGAGTACCGGGTATTTGCCGGTGCGCAAACACAACAAATTGATAAAAAAGGAAAACCACATGTTGGTGTATACCCCAATCCATATAAAACAACAGCTGCCTGGGATGGAACCACATCACGTACACAAAAAATTTACTTTACCAATTTGCCCGCACAAGCCACCATTCAGGTATACACCAGCAATGGCGACTTAGTTGCTACCTTGCTCCATGATGCAGCCACATACCAGGGGGCAGATTCAAAATGGTTTGAAGTATATGGAAATGAGGGAAAAATGGTATTTTCGGGTGGCGAACATGCATGGGATCTTTTGTCAAATTCGAAAACGACCATCTCAACAGGTGTATATTTGTTTACCGTAACCGATACCAAAACAGGCAATATTGAAGTAGGGAAATTCGCGGTGATGAAATAATAATTAGATACGAGAAGAGAACAAAAAATAAATAACAACAATTAACCAATAGAATAAAGATGAAAAAACGATTACTAACCATGATGATGCTTGGGGCAACGGTGATGCTCAAGGCTCAAAATCCGTATCCGATCTTACCGATCGATTCGATACAATTTGTAAACCAAACCAGGTTGAGCAATGTGGGAAATACATTCCCGGATTATATCACACCCTATAAAGACTCTACTTACAGAGATACGGTTAGATTTGAAGGGATTGTGGCCACAAATCCAAAAATTTATGGTTTATCTGCATCTCGTAAAGCTGCTTATATTCAACGTAAGGGCGGAGGGCCATGGAGCGGTGCGTTGGTTATGTGCGAGCCTTCAGGTTCGGGATTAACCTTGGCACAATTGAATGCCGAAGCAAAGTTCTATGATAATTTTGTAGTTGGCTACAAAGTAAGAGTAACAGGCGTTATACGTGATTTTCAAGGTGAAACCCAGTTTAACCTGATTCGTAATAATGTGGATTGGGATAACTCAATCGAACAAGTTTCATTGACACCAGACACATTGGTATACACTGAGATTCAAGCAAGAGACCTAATGACGGGAAATCCGAATACAGGTTGGGTTCAGCAAAAACAAACTGCTGAGCAATGGGAAGGAACATTAGTAAGTATTCAAAATGTAAGTGTATACAGTATAACGACAAGTGGTAACCGCTCTTTTTGGTCTGTAATTGACGATTTTGGTAATGTATTGGATGTGCGTGATATGTCGGCATATTTTAGAAGAGACGATAATGAAGATACTGTTCCTAAAATTGCCAATACTTTCCAACCACCACCAATCGGAACACGTTTGGAGTATATCAGAGGTATTGTAACAGAATATGCAGCAAATGGTGTTCAGCGTTATGGTATTATACCAATTTACCCTACCGATTTCAAAGTGTGTTCATCATGTCCTCCTATTGTGAAATTCGTTAACCGCAATCCGATCATTGCTAAAATTACAGACACGTTGAATATTACTGTGGAAACCACTGTTGGAGATACCACATTAAAAGCACAGTATTTATATTACAAATCACCTGCAACTCCAAATCAATTGGATTCGGTTGCAATGACAGCAGTGCCTTCTTTCCCTAACTATTATGTGGGTAAAGTAAATCCTGTTGGAACAGAAGGTGTATTTACGTATTGGGTAAGAGCTGAAGACAAAAAAGATCGTCAAACTTTTTTCCCTGATCCTCTAACAGTTGGTCGTAGTTTTTATATAACAGTTGATGGTGTGAACAGTGTTCAACAATTACAATACAGCAATGCAGCGAGTGGTGCATCTATTTGGGCGGGCGACTCATTGCTTAATATCAATGTACCTGCGGTTGTAACGGGCGACTTTGGAGCCATGCTCACTGTGCAAGCTGGAACAGGGCCAAACAGTGCGATCTTTATTCAAAAAGGCACCAATGGTATTACCAATGGATGGAAAGTAGGTGACTCTGTAGTGATTACCCGTGCAACTGTTGGCGAAACGTTTAATACCACCAATTTGTATAATATTTTAGGTTCGGTAGTTTCTTCAGGAAATAACCTTCCTCCTTTTGAAACAACCTTATCGCTTGATTCATTTGCCCTGAACAGAGTTGCATATTCTCGTCATTATGAGGGTGTGTTGATGCGTTTTGATTCAGTTGTAGTAATGAGTGAAAACCCTGACGGACCAACCAGCGATTTTGGAGAGTTTGCTTTGAAAAATAAGATGACCAACCCAGCCTCTGGCCTTCGTGTGGATGATTTGAGTCCTGACTTTAAAGGATGGAATAAACTTGTAAAAGAAGGAATGTTAATGGGCTATATTCAAGGTCCAATGTATTTTGCCAACGGTAATTTTAAAATGATTCCTCGCGATTCAAACGATGCAGATTTCAGTCAGATTGATAACGAAGCTCCGGTAATCACTTTGCTTGGAAACAATCCGGATACAGTTGATGTAGGTTCAGGTGCATATGCAGATGCAGGTGCAACAGCAATGGATAATATTGATGGTGATATCTCTGCCAATATTGTAACAACAGGAACGGTAAATACAGCGGCAATTGGAACGTACGAGCTTAAATACAAAGTGGTGGATGCATGGGGCAATGCTGATTCTGCAATACGTACTGTTGTGGTGGTTGATACGATAAATGTAGGTGTGAACGAAAATGAAATGAACTTTGCTCAATTGGCAGTGTATCCAAATCCTGCATCGAGTTATATTACGGTGTCGGGTAATTTTGTAAAAACACAACCGATCACGATTACCGTAGTAGATCTATTGGGTAAAGTAATTTCAACACGTACTGTTCGTGGAACTCAATTTAACGAAACATTATCAACCGAAAGTTTAAACAATGGTGTATACTTCTGCACCATCAGCAATGCAAGCGGAAGCAAAACATTGAAGTTTATGGTGAGCGGGAAATAAATAGAAAATTTATTGTGAAAAATCCTCCATTCAATTCGTTGAGTGGAGGATTTTTTTATGGATAAGCTAATTATCAGTCTTTATCCGATGCTTACTTAAACGTCTTCTTCTCTTTCGTGCTGTGGAGAACGACAAGGCAAGAAAGTAGGAAAAAGCATTGTGAAAGAGTTTCTTTGCAACCAAGTATAAATAGTAAATGGAAAACTATGCAAACCAAGGCACACGAACGAGACGTTCGCGTGAACGCGGGAAATTTTAAATAAGATGAAAACGTTTAAAGTGTTGGTTTATACTTTTTTTACAATAGGTGGACTTGTCTTTTTCTTTACAAGAAATAGTAGTTGTGGACCGGAGTGCAGGGCGAAGAAAAAATTTAGTGCGCTATCTTTTGATGCTATTGTAGATACATTTTATCAAGACTGGGAGAATCACGGAAATAAAGTAATCGAGTATCATGATATAGCGACTTCCGCCCCAAATAAATTGGTTCTGTTGAGAATAGACTCTTGCTCCTTATTCTGGAGTATTAATGTGTCTGATCACATTCTCAAAGATAAGGGGCGAGATTATATTGTAAGAGTTAATAATCATAGTAATGATACATTCTGCGTTCAGTTTTTTTGCAATGAAAACTAATGTCCCTAATCTTTTTTAAATCCCTCATCGCAAAGCAGATGGGGGATTTTTGTTTTATAATGCAAGAAATACTGAGGTAAAAAATAGCTAGAGGAAAGAAACGATAGTAGGAACCGATTCCCCGTTCACGCGGACGTGTCGTCCGTGTGAAGATGATAGCAGAGGTAGAGTTGAGAAATCATAGTGAATGATATTGATTTTCTTCTATTATATAACTCTCTTGATGATACGCGATGTTTCATTGACGTAACTAAGAACAACAAGACAAGAAAGTAGGAAAAAGCATTGTGAAAGAGTTTCTTTGCAACGAAGTATAAATAGTAAATGGAAAACTATGCAGACCAAGCCACACGAACGAGACGTTCGCTTGAACACGGGGAAGATAATACTCCAAATTATAATGGAGATGGAATAGCTGGATATCATTATGCAATAGAAAACTCAGGAAAGTACCATGTTGGGTATCGAGGATTAATTGATTCAAAACAGTTAACTAGTAAATATTCCTATGAAGCATGGCAAAATTACAGTACTATCACAAACACATTATCAATTAAAAAGTACTTTTATGTAGTACCAAGACGATTCTAATGACTCTAATTTTTAACATTATTTCTAGTTTGATAAATTTTATTTGTTTTGAACACCCAAAACAACCGGATGTTCATATTAAAATAATAAGTACTCAATGTATTGATACGAGTAAAATCTATGTGCTAATTTTTGAGATTGACAATCGTTCTTTAAATGATGTTGTAATATCGGATCACCATTTATTTTCTGAATTTTCAATTAAAGATAACAATGGACTTTTGATAAACCCCATTGTTAAGTCTGAGGAGGGACCTTCCAGCAACAATAAGTTCAAAATTAAAGCTGCTTCAAAGACAATAATTAAAGTCAAATATGAGAGTTTTAGAAATTATCCTTTGCACTCGAAGTCGAAATATGCTTTGACGTTGAAATACCATAATAAAATTAATAAAAAACACGAAGGAATAGACTATTTATGTGGAACATATTTAATAGAAAGTATAGATTTAGAGACTTGTCCATAAGTGCTTTACGATACGTACGAGAACAGTTTTAGAAAAAAATCAAGATGTGTTGAGGGAAATCATAATGAGTAATATTGATTTTCTTCTATTAAGAACTCTCTTGATGATACGCGATGTTTCATTGACGCAACTAAGAACAACAAGACAAGAAATATTGAAAAAAGTATAAAACCCTCATCTGCGAAAGCAGGTGAGGGTTTTGTACTACAATGCCGGATACTGAGGTGAAAAATAGCTACAGGAAAGAAACGATAGTAGGAACCGATTCTCTAAACTTAATATTCTCTTAATTTATGCATCCGTTAGATACTATTTGCACCATAAATCACCCACTTTTATAAACATCCGGCCTGTTTCTACGTTTATAAGTAAATACTGTCAAATTGCCTTTATTCGTAATTGGAATTATATTTGACTAAAGTCAACCATTAGATACATTTATTTGTCATATAAACATGGAAGCAAAATTTTCACCACGTGTTAAAGATGTAATCAGTTACAGCCGCGAAGAAGCCATCAGGCTTGGCCACGATTATATTGGCACAGAACACTTATTGCTTGGCCTTATTCGCGAAGGGGACGGCAAAGCCATAAAAACAATAAAAGCGCTTGATATCGACAGCATCCGTTTGAAGAAAACGATCGAAGATGCCATAAAGGGAACCGCCACCAACAATACCAACCTGGTGAATATCCCGCTGACCAAGCAGGCCGAGAAGGTGTTAAAAATAACCTACCTCGAGGCTAAAATTTTCAAAACAGATATTATCGGAACAGAGCATTTGCTGCTATCCATTCTACGCGATGAGGACAATCTGGCATCCCAGATCCTTTCGCAGTATGGAGTATCCTATGATATCTTCAAAGCAGCAATTGAAAACAATATTTCAGAAGTAAGGAACGAAATGAGCCAGGATTCAGAAGAAGAATACTACCGTGAAGAGCGCAAACCTCAGGAGCCGGTTAGAAAAGGCGATGTAAAATCAAAAACTCCGGTTTTGGATAATTTTGGTAGGGACCTCACCAAAAGTGCCGAAGAAGGTAAGCTCGACCCGATTGTGGGCCGCGAAAAAGAAATTGAGCGCGTTTCACAGATCCTGAGCCGCAGAAAGAAAAACAATCCGATTTTGATCGGTGAGCCGGGTGTTGGTAAAACGGCCATTGCCGAAGGTTTGGCATTGCGCATCGTGCAACGTAAAGTTTCACGTGTGTTGTTCAACAAACGCGTGATCATGTTGGATCTGGCTTCACTTGTTGCCGGTACCAAATACCGCGGACAGTTTGAGGAGCGCATGAAAGCAGTGATGAACGAATTGGAAAAATCTCCTGATGTGATCTTGTTTATTGATGAAATTCACACGATCGTGGGTGCAGGTGGCGCTTCGGGTTCACTGGACGCTTCCAATATGTTTAAACCTGCTTTGGCACGTGGAGAGATCCAATGCATTGGAGCTACAACACTGGATGAATACCGCCAGTATATTGAAAAAGATGGTGCGTTGGAAAGACGTTTCCAGGTGGTGATGGTGAATCCTGCATCTCCTGAAGAAACCGTTGAGATCTTAAACAATATCAAAAACAAATACGAAGATCACCACAGTGTAACGTATGAAGATGCAGCTATTGAAGCATGTGTGGCCATGAGTAACCGTTACATGACCGACAGGCATCTGCCGGATAAAGCCATTGATGTGTTAGACGAAGCAGGGGCAAGGGTGCATATCAGCAATATCCATGTTCCACCCAATGTGTTGGAACTCGAGAAAATGATCGAGGATATCAAGGTAGAAAAAAACAAGGTTGTTAAAAGCCAGAAATACGAAGAGGCGGCCAAATTGCGCGACCGCGAAAAACATTTACTCGAGCAACTGGAAACCGAAAAGTCGAAATGGGAAGAAGAAACCAAGTCGCAACGTTATAAAGTTACGGAAGATGATGTAGCCGAAGTGATCGCGATGATGACGGGTATCCCGGTAAAACGTATTGCGCAAAGCGAAGGCATTCGTTTGTTGAATATGGGCACCGAATTGCAAGGCAAAGTGATCGGGCAGGATGAAGCCATTAAAAAACTGGCTAAAGCCATTCAACGTACACGTGCAGGATTGAAAAATCCGAATAAACCCATTGGTTCATTTGTGTTTTTAGGTCCAACTGGTGTTGGAAAAACCGAAATGGCAAAAGTATTGGCCCGCTATTTATTTGATACCGATGATGCCATGATCCGTATCGACATGAGCGAGTATATGGAGAAATTTGCTGTAAGCCGTTTGGTGGGAGCGCCTCCGGGTTATATCGGTTATGAAGAAGGTGGACAGCTTACTGAAAAAATCCGCAGGAAACCATACGCGGTTGTATTGCTTGACGAAATCGAAAAAGCACATCCGGATGTATTTAATATTTTATTACAGGTATTAGACGAAGGATTTTTAACAGACAGTTTGGGTCGTAAAGTTGATTTTAGAAATACCATCATCATCATGACCTCTAATATTGGTTCACGCCAGTTAAAAGACTTCGGGCAAGGTGTTGGTTTCGGAACACCTGCAAAAGATGCACAACAAGATACACATGCAAAAGTGGTGATCGAAAATGCATTGAAACGCTTTTTCTCTCCTGAGTTTTTGAACCGTATTGACGATGTGATCGTATTTAACTCATTGGCCAAAGAAGCGATCACCAAGATCCTTGACCTCAACATGGAAAAATTGGTAAAACGTGTAGAGGAATTGAGTTATGTATTTAAAATTACAGATGAAGCCAAAGGATTTTTAGCCGAAAAAGGATTTGATCCGGATATGGGCGCAAGACCATTGGCGCGTACCATCCAGCGTTTTGTGGAAGATCCGATTGCCGAAGAGCTGTTAAAAGGCGAAGCAGGCGAAGGAGCAACCATTGAAGTGGATTACGAAAAAGATGCACCGGAGCTTAAGATCACGGTGATCAAAAAGAAAGAACCACGCAAGAAGAAGGATACTCCTTCAATCAATCCTGCGGATAATTAGTATTCAAAAAGTCTCACAGCAATGTGGGACTTTTTTTTGCCGCGGATTTCGCGGATTACGTTGAGTTGTCACTGGAGCATTCATCTGTTTTTATGCATGCCGATTCATAAAAATATAATAAACGTAATCCGCGAAATCTGCGGCCAAAGAAATACTTTCGCGTGATGAAGATCTCCCTTATTCAATTGGGTAAAACATATTTGGAGCATTCATCTGTTTTTATGTATGCCGATTCATAAAAATATAATAACGTAATCCGCGAAATCTGTGGCCAAAGAAATACTTTCGTGTTATGAAGATCTCCCTTATTCAATTGGGTAAAACATATTTGGAGCATTCATCTGTTTTTATGTATGCCGATTCATAAAAATATAATAAACGTAATCCGCGAAATCTGCGGCTAAAGAAATACTTTCGTGTTATGAAGATCTCCCTCATTCAATTGGGTAAAACCCATTTTAAGTTTGTGGACACAGGCTTTGATGAGTTTGCCGGCAGGCTTAAACATTATACCAAGTTTGAGAATATTGTGATTGAATTGCCTGCCAAATTGCGTTCGGCCGATGGGGAACAGGTTAAAAAGGCAGAAGGAGAATTATTGCTCAAAAAAATTAACCCCACTGATTATGTAATATTATTGGATGAAAAAGGAGCAAGTTATACTTCGAGGGAGTTTGCCAATACATTGCAAAAATTAGCCAACACACATGCAAGCTGTGTGTTTGTGATTGGTGGAGCTTTCGGGTTTTCACAGCAAGTATATGACAGGGCTAATGCAAAACTTTCGCTTTCCAAAATGACCTTTTCGCATCAACTCATTCGCCTTGTTTTTATTGAACAATTATACCGCGCGTATACCATCCTCAAAGGTGAACCTTACCACAATGACTAAGAGTATTGTTTACTGATGCAGTACAATATTCCTGAACCGCAGGATCTCATCAATGAGTTGCCGTTCATTTGCATTAATAAATTCGTTCAACTGCCGTCCTTGCGGAACAATATGAGCAATATCGATCTTTTCAGTTTGCTCCGCTAGAATAAAGAACGTAAGAAGATTAATATTAAAATGATCGCAGAACTTAAGCAGGGTTTCGATGCTCAATTCATGAACTTCTCCTCGCTCTACTTTGCAGTAGGAGCTGGCATACTTATATCCTAAAATAAGTGCAACGGCATCGGAAGATTCTCCTTTGTAGGTCCTAACAAGTCTCAGAGTAGAACCAATACTTCTGGCTAAAGAAGCATCAGTGGATTTTTTCGTTTTCATAGGGTATGATATGTTAACGTGTCTTAATAAAACACCAATTGTTTTAATAAGACACTGATTCTAATCCGAAGATATTAATAATAATTTAAAATTTGAAAAGCCAAATTTTCAAACTAAATATTTAATACCCTATGAAAAAAACTACGCTAAAAATGATAGCTCTAAGCATAGGTATTGCTGGAGTTACGCCACTGTTTTCCCAAGATTTAATTTATTCAGAAAAGCATAAAGAGGTTGAATACAACTATGCAATTATTGATCAGGGAGTTTTTGATAAATTGTCGGAAACAGAAAAAATCAAATATGAGCTTCGGTATTCAGAAAAGAGTGTGACACGAAAAATAAGTGCTGATTATACCGAAGAACTTGAGATCGTTTATGATAGTAACGGTTACACCAAAGATTGGTTAAAACTACCCAAGAGGGTTGTATACAACAACTCTGGAATGAGGCTTTATGATAAATACGGAGACTTAATGAATACATTAAGTTACAGTGACGACCAACTTATCGAGAGGGCGAATGATCAAATTGATCTTCAACAAAATGGTTACCATCCTGGTTTAGTCAGTTTTCCGGAAGGAAGTCCATCCTTGTTTGACCAACTAAAAGTCAATGGAATTAATTATCGTGACTATGGTTCCGGAAAATTTAGCATTATAGATGACGGGGTCACGACCACTTACGACAAAGAGAACCTCCTTATTACGACCGAGAGAATTGATGAAGTTGGAAACAAATGCAAGGATTATGATGGATACACTCAAATGGAGAATGGCAGGGGGTACCTGCAGGTTTTGTCGAAAACAGAAACAGCGATTACCTCTTTAAATGGTCCATGTTTAACGGCAGTAAAATTGGTGTATTATTTTGATTACAAGATTGAGGATTTTGCTAACCTCATAAACAAATCACTCGATCAAATCAAGGAAACCGTTTTATTATACCCCAATCCAAACCAAGGTGTTTTTTCAATTCAGGTTGTCTTGAATCAAGGTAATGTTGTAAAACAAATACGGATTTTAAACATGCTTACCGGGAAGATCATTGATATTCCTAATGGCAACACAAACAACGTGAATGTAAGTATGCCAGATCTTGAACCCGGATTTTATGCTGTTCAGGTAATCAATAACAACTCAATTTTAACAAGCCAATTTATTAAACAATAAAGCCATGAAAAATAGTAAACCATATTCAACACTAATATGCAGTATTGTAATTGCATTATGTTTTACAACATCTGCTCAACAAAATCCGATAGCCGTTAAGTTTCAGGATTCGATACAATTCGCTTTAGAGAAATACCACCTTAAACTGTTTGCGTATCCTCAGGGTTATGAAAATGTACCCTGTCCTATAATAGGGCAGCCCAGATATCAACTTCCGCAACCCGAAGTTCCCAGGCCTGCAGAGCCGGAAGAACCTGTTCGAATAATTGGCGATACCGCTAGGGCATATCCTAAAACTGAAGACGATAGAAATGTTTTTTGGATACATGGATTAAATGGGAATACAAATTCGTTAGCCGTCCCTGCAAAAGCAAGTCAATTTGGAGTACCTTATGATCCAAGTTTTCCTCCTAGAAAAATAAGATCGCATAGAGGATTAAGTACTTCCGGTTCAAATGCTGTTCAATTATACTCTGAAGATTTGGGAATTGCCGCCACATCTGGTGACTTAGAGAATTACGCGCATACAACTCTGTCCCAAAATGAAAAAACAATATACGACTTTATTGTAGCTCATAGCCAGGGAGGTATTGTAGGACGTGAATGGCTACGTAATATGGATTTACAACCACAATTGTATGATACGTACGCCCATGGTTTGGTTACATTTGGTACACCTCATGGGGGTGCCGAAGTCTTAAATAACTGTCGTCCAAACTTAGGAAGAGATAGGCTTCCGGCTTTTGTAAATGAGGCTTGCCAAAGTTTAGGTGGAGCCATCATTGTTCCAAAGCTAAACGCTAATTTTCTTACAAGCTTAATTCCTTCAAATTACATGAAAGCTATTATTGGAAAGGGTTGTGGTGTTTTGTCTAATTCTATCATCCCTTTAACTATGGATAATTACTACAAGGCAACTACAAAAGATTTTTATGTTGGTTCACCATTTTTAATAGGGGAAACCGTTAATGGTACTCATCGCCAAGGCTTGAACGAGTATGTTTCAAAAGTTCCTGTTGTTCAATTCTATGGTGTCGAAGAACAACCTATAATGTGGCGATTTATGAGCAGTACGATGGATATTGGGGAAGTACAAAAGAATTCACCTAATGCAGAGTTGTATTTTGGCTATACAAACGATGATCAGTTGCCAATAAAAGTAAATAATTTAATTAATGAATTTGCTGCGGGATATGAATATGAAAAAGGGGAGGAGAAAAAAACGAAAAAAAAATTGGCAGGGTCAATATTTGTAACAGGACTAAGTCCGATTGTTGGAGGTGCTATGATACTTTATTTCAACAAAAAGCTAAAAGATGCAAGACAAAATAAAGAAGCATACGATAAGGGTAAGGTTTGGCTCACCAATGCCAATGATTATTACCTTACCGATCTGATCGGTGCAAGGGAAAGTAAAACGGTTATGCAATGCAGGGTAGTTGGGGTAGTGTCTTGCCGAAACAACGTATACAATCCTTTAGGTTCGGGAGTTCCTGCAACCGAAGTTCAAATAAATTATATTACCTATCCTCAAAATAATATTTGTGGCAATTATCCCGGACAGGTATTAACTTACAATGGATATCATTACAGTTCACCATGGAGTAATAATACCACAGGGAATTGCACAGGAACCGTTCAACAAGTTATTTCTTCATGGATAACTACATATAGTTATAAAGAGAATGATGGCGTGGTATTGGCTGAGTCGGCTAAGTATCCAATAAAGATTGATTTGCAGGGTGGGAATACTCAGTCATTCGTATTAATGGATAGAACAAATCATGACCAAATGAAGAATTGTATAGAGACTAAAACGGGATTGTTAAATCTTTATAAGGGAGAATACGGAAAATTTTTCAAGACAGATAAACGATAGTTATATGCGTGTTTTATTAATGTTCTTTACTGTTTTTATTTCCACAGGTTTAAGCACCTGTAAAAAAGAGCCATCAATAATATCTCCGCCTCCATTATATCAATCTCCAACATCTGTGTTAGAAACTGTTTGGGCAACTTCACTAGAAGGATATAGCATTAACCCAATGTTGAACAGCAATGGAGATGTACTGATGAGTAGTATGTTTAATAATTTGGGCAAAGGTGAGGTTATTAAGTTATACGATAAAAATACAGGCCAACTCAAATGGGAATGGAGCGATTATTTTGAACCAGAGGAAGGTTTTACTAATAATCTACATGTTCAGATAGATGATGTATTGGTATTATCAGCTGGAAAAAATAACTACGCGTTAAATATGATAACCGGGAAGACTCTTTGGAAAAACAGGATAGATTCAATGAGTGCTGAACCTCAAATATATGAAGATGAAGATGGTTATATATACAAAGGTTTTCGCAGTTATACTCAACCTGCTACTGTATATGTTTTTCGTGCCATGTACAACACAGGAAATTGGGAAATGGTATGCACATATACAGATAAAAATCCGATACCAGGCCGTTTTGAAATAGCTTCAATTGGGGTTACTAAAAATACCAAAGGAGAAAAAGTAGTAGCTCTTACTATTTATACTTACTATCCTGACTACAAGGATTCAACAAAGACACTTGTTGTTGGTTATAATTTAAGTACTCAAACATTTGATTGGGAAAAGAATTATAGAAGTCTTTTTGCTGAGTTCTCTGTATTTATGTTCTCCAATTACAAAGGTAAAGTATATGCCTTTGCAGCTGGTTATGGTATGTGGCTTTTGCTTGCAATTGACGTTAATACCGGGGAGATAGCTTGGCAAAAGCAATTACCGGATTTTGGGGTTGGTTTAGATTTTTATAAGGATAATTTGATTGTTACTTGTAATGGTAGAAGTCCGGTGTATTGTTATGATCAAAATACTGGGAATCTGGTTTGGCAACAATTATTTTCTCAGTTGCCAGCTGAACAAAAAACGGAGTTGAACTTTGATTTTGGAGAAACGAAAGTTTTTAAAAATTACCATTTATCGACACAATGTGGTCGGTTATTAATTTTAGATGCTGATAAAGGCTCTATTGTGTTTTATGATTATGCTGCCTTACCCGAAGGTTGCTTGCAGCATGGTTTAGCCATAGACGAGCAAAGACGGGTGTTTTATGTGGAGGATCGATTAAGGGCGTTATGTTACAAATTACCGGATGTGGTGAAGTACTAATAAACTAGTTGATATGAAAAGTCGCATCACGTACTTTCTAAATAGTTACTTTTTATTAAGCTTGATAGGGTCAGTATTTCTTTTTGAGTCTTGCATTGGGAAAGATGATTTATGTGAAGTAACTGAATCAACTCAAGATCCTACCGAAGAACAAGTGTTGCGCTTTGGCTATTTGAGGGGGAATAGTGACTCTTTTCAAATAGTGGAGTACGGGGAAACAGATACTGTTTTTACATATTTTGAGTTTCCTCGAAAAGGAGATATAGCTTATTTTAGATGTTTAGAACAGCCTAAGGGATGCATATGCACAAAAACACTTTATTACTATAAAGTAATAATATCATGCAGAGCATTTGGCCCCAACCAATTTGAGTATTTCATTAATTATGATTATGTAAATGACACTGTTGAGTTCTATATGCCTGTGTCGGGTGTGGCTAAAATTGCTGGAAAAGACTTGCGTAATGGTAATGCTAAATCATATGTTGGTAATTATATTCATAAGAATAAGCTATATACCCATGTTCATAAGTTTGAAGCAAATATTCCTGATCGGTTTGAGGCTTATGTTAACGACTCTGTTGGTTTAATATATTATAAGTTTAGAGATGATGTATATGTAGCCGAAAGATTTTGATTAGTTAGAATCTTTGAAAGAGCCTATTAGTGCCAAGCTTTGGACTATACTTTTATCCTGATAAATGATTGCCACGCTTTATAAAGGTCCTCTGTTATGCTTAAATCAAACAACCTGACCTTTCTTTACTCATTCTTTCATTTTATCATTTACGCATTTCTTACAGCAGTTTACTCCGCTTCACCAAAAAAGGTAACAGCACCTGGCTAAAATCATTACTCACTTCGGCTTCCACGAGGTCAATTTTGTACTGGGCACATTTGAGTTTTAAGGTATGTCTGTATTCCTCAATCGCTTTTAAGTATTGGTCCTTTACCTGGTTGGGAAACAGTTTGAGTTTTTCACCCGTTTCGCTATCCACGAACAAGTAGGGCCTGTTGGTAAAGTCGAAATTCACCTCCGTTTTTTTGTCCTCCACATGAAACAAGATCACTTCATGTTTATTGTATTTTAAATGTTGCAGGGCCGCAAACAATTCATCATCGGCTCCTGCATTTTGAAGCATATCGCTAAAAATGATCACCAGCGAACGTTTGTGGATCATCTCGGCAAGCTGGTGCAGGTTGGTGGCCAAATTACTCTTGCGTTCAGGGTTAGGATTATTCAGCGTTTCTTCCAGCTTGTTGTACAATAGTTTTTGGTGCATCGAACTGCTTTTGCACTGCGAGTGGAACAGGATGGATTCGTCAATCAGACTTAATCCAGAAGCATCGCGTTGTTTTTTGAGCATATACATGAGCGAAGCCGCAGCATAAGCACTAAAACGGATCTTGTTTAATCCATCGGTTGGGTAAAACATGGACGAAGAACAATCCACGATCAACTGGCAACGTAAGTTTGTTTCTTCCTCGTAGCGTTTCACAAACAACTTATCGGTACGGGCAAACAGTTTCCAATCGATATGTTTGGTGCTTTCGCCACTGTTGTAAAGTCTGTGTTCGGCAAACTCAACCGAAAAACCATGAAACGGACTTTTATGCAAACCGGTGATAAACCCTTCTACAACCTGCTTGGCCAGAAACTCCAGGTTTCCGGTTTGTAATAAATTTTCCTGTGTGATAAACGCACTCATTGTTTGGTTTACTGGTTGATTATGTTGCTGGAGGATTGGTTAAGGAGCTACCCAAACTCAATGTGCCGAAAATACTTCTTTTAGCCGAAAAATGAATGACTATTTTGACGGGGTTTTATAAAGGTTTGTGCCCGATAATATAGAATAAAACTAAATTAATAGAGGATACCATGAACTGTTCCATAGCTTTAAATTTAAAAGTATATTTGTTCAACAAAATGAGACGTTGAGTTGTTAAACTCCTAACGAACGGATCATTTTATCAAGTATCTATTAATAATTAAACAACACCTATGTTAATACCTAAAAAAATCGAAACGGCCCTTAATACACATTTAACGTTGGAAATGGCAGCAATCTACCATTACCTGGCCGTGGCTTCATGGTGCGAAAGCAACGGTTATGAAGGTTCGGCTGCATTCTATTACAAACAAAGTGCTGAAGAGCAATTGCACTTCATGAAAATTTTCAGCTATATCAACCAGGTTGGGGGACATGCACATGTACCGGAGTTAAAAAAGCCGCAAACTGCCTACAAAAGCATCTTGGAAACATGCCAAAAATCCCTGAATGCAGAAAACAGTGTAACCCAATCAATTTATAAACTGGTGGAACTTTCACGCAAAGAGAACGACCATGCGACAGAAGCCTTCCTGAAGTTTTTTGTGGACGAACAATTGGAAGAAGAAATGCAGTTTACCCGCTTAATTGATCGTATTAAATTAATTGGGGGCGGACCGCAATCCATGTATTACACCGATAAAGAACTGGAAAAACTATCACTTGCACCTGCTGCTGCTAAGAAAGGAGCGCAAGCATAAAATGTTCGTGATACGCTAAAGAGTCTTCAGTAACAATCAATTAACATTGTCATAAGCTCCTGTTAATGTTAGGCTAACTATTTTGTGATGATTAAAACAACACAAAATGGAACGGGAAGATTTGATTAGCAAAGAAGATATTGCTGCGGGTTTACATTTAAAGAAACTGAAAATAGCCAAGCTGGCTCCGGCAATCATGAAATTGCTGCAGCTTGAAAAGGTGAACGAATTGTATGATTCGTCATCGGCTTATGTGGGCAGCGAATTTTCTGACCAAATTCTGAAACAACTGGGCATCGAATACGAAGTATCGGAAGAAAGTTTGCAGAATATACCGAAAGATGTTCCTTTTATAGCCATTGCCAATCATCCCTATGGTGGAATTGATGGCATGATCATGCTTTCATTGTTTGGAAAGGTACGCCCCGATTTTAAGATCATGGCCAATTATCTGCTCCAGCAAATTCCCCAGATAAAAGAGAATATGGTTTCCGTGAATCCTTTTGAGAAAACCGGGAAACAAGGAGTGAATATTTCGGGGATCAAAAAATGTTTGTCTTTAATTAACGAAGGTATCCCGATCGGAATTTTCCCGGCCGGAGAAGTATCATCCCTAAAGATCAGTACGCTCAAAATTTCGGATAAAATGTGGAACCCTGTGGTGGGTAAAATGATCATGAAATCGGGTGTGAGAGTGGTTCCCGTTTATTTTTCGGGACATAATAGCGTAAGCTTTAATTTACTTGGATTGGTTCATCCTGCCTTGCGTACGGCCAAATTGCCTTCGGAGTTGTTCAATAAAAAGAACGAAAAAATTAAAGTACGTATTGGAAAACCCATCAGTCTCAAAACAACCCAGGAGTTTAAAGATCCCAACGACCTTTTAAGATTTTTACGGGCCAAAACATACGCGTTGGGCTCGGCTTTGGATGTAAAAAAGTACTTTGACTTAAGGTCACTTGCCATTCCCAATATCCCTGAAACGATCATAGACGAAACCCCGCTTGAGCTTTTGTTGGAAGACATCAACCGTGCCAATGAAAGAGATCTATTGTTTACACAAGAAAACTATAAAGTGTTTATGAGCGGTGCCAAACATATTCCACATGTTTTGCGTGAGATTTCGAGGCTACGGGAAATTACTTTCAGGGCAGTGGGAGAGGGCACCCATAAATCATTCGACAGTGACGAGTACGATATTCATTACAAGCACTTATTTATTTGGGATGATGAAGCGCAAAAAATTGTAGGTGCTTACCGAATTGGGTTAGGAGATGTATTGTACCGCAGGTATAAAAAGAAAGGTTTTTACCTCAACGAATTGTTTAAAATGAACAAGGACTTTACACCCATTCTTAAAAATTCATTGGAATTGGGACGGTCATTTATTACCCTGGAATATCAACGTAAGCCATTAAGTTTGGTATTGCTTTGGAAAGGTGTCAATGCGTTTTTACGAAGCGAAAACTACAGGTATAAATACCTGATCGGTCCGGTGAGCATCAGCAATAGTTTCTCGAGTTTATCCAAAGATCTGTTGGTTGATTTTATTACCAAGCACCATTTTGATGCCGAATTGGCTAAACATATTGTACCCCGCAAGCGCTACAAGTTTAAATTTCAAGGTGAAGCCAAAGCTCTACGCAATATTGATACAGACGATATTAAAGTATTGGATGGAATGATATCGGATATTGAAACATCAAACATGAAGATTCCGGTTCTGCTCAAAAAATACCTGAAGCAAAATGCCAAGATCATCGCGTTTAATGTTGACCCGAAATTCAATAACTCACTGGATGGGTTTTTGGTAATGAATGTAGCGGAAGTTCCCGAGGATACGTTTGAGATGGTGATGAGGTAAGAACGTTTGGCGTATGCTGTTTGACGTTTATGCTTATTTGAGTTACTTATAACACAATTACATACTCAATTTAATGAACACGCTCACCTCATCAACTCCCGCTTGAGTGCAGGATAAATACGCGACATCATATGTTCGGTTGCGGTTTTGTATGCGTCCAATCCGGCATTTGCGTCTGTTGTTTGAAACCCTTTTATTTCGCGCAATCCGTCTTTGAATAATTCGACATTGTTGTTACATTCTACCAATGAAATACTCATGTTGAGCGCAGCCGTTCTCATATTACCCCATATGATCCCTTCGGAACGTGTATTGGCTTCAATCCGTAAAACATAATCGGCACTTTCTTTCGTATCTACAAATGTACAACCATCGTCTGCAAGCACTCTTTTCAAAGTAGCATCCATATAACTGGTTTCCATTTTCTGCGATAGATTGCGTTCGTTGCTTTCCATCCAAATTTTAATCGGAACAACGTTTAACCTGATCAATGTACTTGGAACATCAAGCGAAAGCAAAATATTTTGAAGGGTCAGGTTTAAACTATCCGCTTTGATAATGCTTTTGATATTGGCCGAAACACGGATCAATTGAACAGGTGCCTTATCCATAATTTTTGAAATGGCAATCGATGCAATTCCGTTTTGATCGGTTTCAGTATTAGATGTTCCTTCAATATTTCCTTGCTCGTTGCGCATGGTAATGGGTAAAAAGGAAACAGGAAGTTTACTGTTGTAAAATTGTGCTTTGATTTCAAAAGGTTCGGCTATGGGTTTACCAACCTTGCCTTGTAAAAAACTGACTTTACTGATTAATTCAACCTGGTACAATTGGTTCTGGATACTGCTCACCAGTTCGCTCACCAGGTAAACACTCTTGCCGTTGTATTCCGTTTGCAGGTCTTCGTTTAAATACAATTGCAATACCGATAAGGCTTTTATTTTTAAACGAATGCTTTGCATCAATTGTTCCGAAGATAATTGATCGGCATGCGCAAAATAGTTTTCAGCCTGTTCAATAGCAGCCATCATTTTTTTTCGTTGTGCTGCTTTGTATTCGTCTTTGGATAACCGGTAATAGATCCAGAAATAATCTTTGTCTTGCCAGCTATCAACTACATTAAATTCTTCAATCGTATTGATGGCTGTGATTTTTACATCACTCTCAAACTGTTGCTTAAATTCGGTATTGTTTTGAAATTGAGATAACACAGAATTACTGGAAACAGTAACTTTAATTTCAGATATCAAATCATTCACTGCATTTTTTTTTGCTACTTGCTGGAAGTTGAATGGGTTGCTGGCTTTTGATGCAATACCAATACCTACATAGTATAACTCGTTGGTTGGGCGCTGTTGCACCCAGTCTGGTTTTTGCTTTACGCCTTTGCCGCTTTTACAAGCCACCAAAAGCAAACACCCCAATAACGATATATATATGTATTTATTCATTTTGCGTAACCTAATTCCGATAACGATCGGTAACAAATTTTAGTGAGGCAGGAGATCATCAGGTATAATGGTACACTAAGTATCCACAATACAGATACTTCGTGTACCGGAGGTATTAGTTTCCTCTTTCTTTGGCCAACTTATCCATTTCCTGGTTAAAGATCTCTTCGAACTTTTTCTTGTCGTAATCTTGAGCAAGTTTTGCATTTTTCGAGATGTTCTTGTCAATACCATTTAATACCAGTTGTTTGTTGGCTTCAATCGCTACCCAGTAAGTATAGTTTTTATTCGACTCCTGGAAGATCTTTTCACCGATCACCCTTACGTCAACCAATTCCTGGTTGGTAACCTCACGCACCATTTCTTCAAACTTGTTTGAAAACTCTTGTGCATTGGTTATCTGACGTTGGTTGGTGTATTGCTCTGTAACCTTTTTAATCGTGGTTTGGACCAACCCGGCCATTTCCGATTTTGCATTTTGCAACGCAATTTTTTTACTGGTGGTTAGATCCATGCTATTACCGGAAGCTTTTGCCCTAAAGTTCTCTTTGTCGCTTTGGTAATCTTTGGTACTAAATGGAACGGATATTTCTACGGCTCCTGTTTGTTTATCAATTGGGGTTCCTTTTTTCGATTTACATGCGGGTGTTACACTCACAATAGCAGCTATGGCTATCAATGTAAGACTTGATTGAATAAGTGTTTTCATGGTTTGGTTAATTAAGATAGTTGCAGATTTGCAAACCATGTGCCAAGAAATTTTTCGAGAAAAAACTATTTGCTAAGTTCCATTCTGTCAAGTAATTCAGAAGTGTATTGGTAACCTGTTTCAAAAATTTCTTTGGCTGATGAAAGTTTAAACAGACCAAAGTTGGAGAGTTTTTCGGGTTCGATATACAGGTCAAATTTTGGGATATGAATATTGACATTTGCCCTGATGGCAAGATGCAAAACCCTGTCCGCATAGTTCCTGAATGAGTTAAACTGCGATGTTTCTTTTACTGGATTAACATTTACACCAATTATATAATCACAGCGATGTTGCAACGGTTCGACCGGAAGATTGTTCATCAATCCGCCATCAACATACATATTTCCATTGATAATATATGGTTTAAGCACAAGCGGAACAGCCGATGAAGCCATCACTGCATCAATAATGGAACCTTCGGTAAAATATTCGGTAGTAGCTTTGGCAAAATTGGTAGCCGATATGATCGTTGGAATACTGAGGTCTTCAATATTTTTGGATGAAAGGTATTTGCTTAAAGTTTTGCGAATACCTACAGCTTTTAAAATACCTAATCCGGGACGGTAAAAACGAAGTATTTTATAAATATCCCATTCCGAGAAGTGATCAAATATTTCATCCGGTTTATAACCATCGGCATACATACACCCAACAATTGAACCTGCGCTAACAGCCGAAATAATATCAGGGTAGATCCCATGTTCATTCAATGCTTTGAGCACACCAATATGAGCAAATCCACGGGCTCCTCCGCCTGATAAGACAATGCCTGTTTTGTATTGTTTGGTTGTGTTCATTAAAATCTAATTCCGCCTGAGAGGACAAAATTATAGGTGCTGTAGTTATTGATTGCTTTTGGGTCGGGTTTGGTTGCATCACCGGTTGTGTATGGTGAAATAAATTGTTTGCCATAACTGTTTACCACAGCAAAATCAACAAAGATACGGTCAATCAAAAAGCCGATCCCTCCAGTTACCGAATAACGGTTGAGGTTTTCACCACCATCATTTTTGTAAGGATTTCCATACACTGAATAACCTCCACGTAAGCGGTAGAACTCAGCAATTTTCACTTCGGCTCCCACACGAATATTATCTACACGTTTCATGTTTGTTTTAATCGCATTGTTTGTTTCAGTAAAAAAATCATCATCAGCTTGCATGCGCATTTTGGTATAGTCCACACTTTCATAATCCAATGATAGGAGTCCAACCTTTGCAAACGTAAAAGCGATGCTTCCTGTATACTTAGCAGGTGATACAACCTGGTATTCGTAATAATCGAACCGACCCGGGTCATGAGTAAAAGCCCCCGAATCGCTATTGGCTGTTACCGTAAATTTATAATCATCACGCATGTTTAAACGCATTGGTGTTTGCACGGCAAATCCTACTTTCAAAAAGTCAACTGGACGAACGATTACCCCAAATCTACCGCCAACACCCACACCACTTGAATTGATCTCTTGTTTTAAACTGGATGAATAATAAGCCGGAATTGAATTGTGAGCAGGAACTGTTCCTTGCGCATTTTCACTCAATAAAATGGTGCTTTCGGAATAAGCATGTTTAAGGATCAGGCCGGCACCTACATAAACCAGATTGCTTAAGTTGGCTCCTCCTGAAATATTATATTCATTGGCTGCTCCACGGAGTTGCATTTGTTGTTGTTGCAACAGTTTTTTGCCCGTTGCACCATCCGTCAGCGGTTTGTAATTATTTAAATCGCCTGAAGTATCCAACAAGTAATAATAGTAAGCGGCAGCTCCAGGAATGTTTGAATAGTTATTTTGTGAACTGTTGAAACTGTTAATAATATTATCAGCGTTCAATCCCTTTGCACTGTATTTATAATAATCCAATAATGAGGTTTGGGTATTGTTGCCGCTAAACCGGATATTTTCCTGGTAGCTGTTTACACGATTCATTCCACCACCAATGGTCACACTGACCAATCCCCATTTTACGTCTTCTCCCATTTCACTGAATACTTTGGTGGCTACACCACCCCAGCTGGGTAAATTAAAATTACCGCGGTTATCATCTAAAGTGTTTCCAAGATAAGAAGTACTGCTTTTGGCATTGGTAATAGCCATTCCGAACATTACTTCGTTTCTGCGGTACAATCCCAATCCGGCCGGGTTAATAACGGTAGACGAGAAATCGGCACCAACAGCACCAAATGCTCCTCCCGCACCTTGTGCTCTTGCCGTTCCTGCAGTATAGGCCTGTGAGTATTTAAGTGCATCATTTTCGTTTTGTGCATATGCAGAAGTTGCCAAACCGAGCACACTTAGGGCTATCATCCTTATTGTATTCATGGTATTTAAAAGATTTTTATGGTAAAAAATGATTAACGTCTGCGGCCTCCACCACCGCCAGAGCTGCTTCCTCCGCTGCTTCCTGATCCACCACGTCCTCCTCCGTATCCGCCACTAGAGCGACCTCCGCTGGATGGAGTAGAAAATGTTGGTGGTGCTACATTATTATTAGAACCGGAAGGTTGCATTGTTCCTTGCGAAGCACTGTTGCTTCGCGAAGAGGATCTTCCGTTTGATCCTGTTCCTGACGGTTGTGATGTCGGAATGGTGCTTGGAGATGCTTGTTGTTGCACTTCAACAGGACGTCTGTACACCTGGCGACCATTCACCGTTTCCAAGGTTTGAGCACTCGAAGAAGGTGTATATCCACCCACACTTGAGCGACCAGTTGATTGCGCCTCTCTTGGTTGAGACGGTTGTGCGGTATGGCTCTGAAACTGACCGGTTGATGGGGCTATATACTGACTGCTGGCAGCATTGGCATTGCCATTCACCGAACTTCTACCTCCGTTACTATTTACGGGAGGTGTTGTATTCCCTACGCTCTGCCTTGCACGCGATATCGATTGATTGCCTGTGTTGTAATTTCCATTTCCATTATTGGGATAATAACATGAACCTCCTCTCCAATAACCCGAACCGCAACCATAATAATGATTGTATCCCCAACCCCAATAAGGGGTATAGCAAGAATTGTAATAACCACCGTAACCCCATCCATAATACGGCCCCCAGAATGGATCATAATATCCATTGTAACCGTAATACCCATTGTATCCATAATAGCCATTGTTCCAGCCATTATTGTAATTGCTGTATCCTATTGAAAAAGTAGGACCCCACCAACTCAGACCCACACCCACATTCCAATTACCGGAGTTTCCGCTGTACATTCTACGCAATCTGTCTGCTTCCTCCGTTTCCGAAGTTGTAGCTAATTCCGGATCGATATAATAAGACGAGGTGCGTTGATTTTGCTGGTAAAGCGAATCCTGATAGGCTTTATACATTGGATAATATTGAGCTGCCATCGGATTGGTGTTCCAATCATCGTTGATCCTATTGGTCGGTGTGCCATATTGCGGAGGGTTTTTGCGGATGATCTCATCCACATCAACCTCGGGTATCATCACGGGCTCCTTTTTATTACTGGCCTTAGGCGAATAATAAACATCGTCTTCAGCATTGTTAAACTGTGCGGCTGTAATACATGAACTAAGCCCTGCAACAACCGAAATTAAAATGATCCACAAACTATTCTTCATAACAGTGAAATTAATCTATACAAAGTAACGTGCGAAAAATTATTTTTGCGCACATATGGGGAAAAACAAATACCGTTCCAAAAACCTCATTGAATATTAGATACATGGAAATTAAAAAAGTTAAACGTAGCGAAGATTATAGTGCCTGGTATAATAACCTGGTGAAACAAGCTGATTTGGCCGAGCATTCGGCTGTAAAGGGATGTATGGTTATTAAACCTTACGGTTATGCTATTTGGGAAAAAATGCAGGCTGAGTTGGATAAACGGTTTAAAGAAACCGGACACCAGAACGCTTATTTTCCGTTGTTTATCCCAAAATCGTTTTTTAGTAAGGAAGCTAGTCATGTTGAAGGCTTTGCCAAAGAATGTGCCGTAGTTACACATTATAGATTAAAAACTGCAGAGAATGGAGAAATTGTGGTAGATGAAACTGCAAAACTGGAAGAAGAGCTGATCGTGCGCCCAACTTCGGAAACCATTATCTGGAATACCTACCGCGATTGGATCAAGTCGCACCGCGATCTGCCTATTTTGGTGAACCAATGGGCCAACGTGGTTCGATGGGAAATGCGTACGCGTTTGTTTTTACGAACAACAGAGTTTTTATGGCAAGAAGGACATACAGCTCATGCAACTGCAGAGGAAGCAATAGCAGAAACAAAACAAATGTTGGAAGTATATGCAGATTTTGCTGAGAATATTTTGGCAGTGCCGGTAATGAAAGGTGTAAAAACTGCTAATGAACGTTTTGCCGGAGCATTGGAGACTTACTGTATAGAAGGGTTGATGCAGGATGGAAAGGCTTTGCAAATGGGAACATCACATTTTTTGGGACAAAATTTCGCGAAAGCATTTGATGTGAAATTTGCTACCAAGGAAAATACGCAAGAGTATGTTTGGGCAACTTCATGGGGTGTTTCCACTCGATTGATGGGAGCCTTAATAATGAGTCATAGTGATGATGAAGGATTGGTATTGCCTCCAAACTTGGCACCGATACAAGTAGTTATTGTTCCGATTTTGGGTAAAAAAGAAGATGAGAAAGAGCAAGTATTGGCTAAGGCAAAAGCCATTCAGCAAGCATTGCGCAAAAAAGGAATGTCTGTGAAATTGGATGACAGGGACAATACAAGCCCTGGGTTTAAGTTTGCCGAGCATGAGCTAAAAGGGGTTCCGGTGCGTATTGCTATTGGTATGCGTGATGTGCAAAATGAAACGGTAGAAGTGGCCCGCAGGGATACCAAGGAAAAACAGGTGATGAGCATGGTGGATCTGGAAAATAAAATCGAGCATTTGCTTTCAGCTATTCAGCAAAATATTTACCAGAAAGCACTTGACTACCGCGATGAGCATATTCATGCGGTAAATACTTGGGATGAGTTTGTAGACGCATTGGATAATAAAACAGGATTTGTAAGTGCTCATTGGGATGGCACAAGTGAAACGGAAGTGAAAATAAAAGAAATGACCAAAGCCACTATTCGTTGTATTCCACTCAACAACCCACAGGAAGATGGAAAATGTGTGCTCACCGGAAACGCAAGTACGCAGAGAGTATTGTTTGCCAAAGCATACTAATATTTAGCATCAAAAGGAGAAGCCGTTGTCAAAATATTGATAACGGCTTTTTTGTTCCTGAATATTCTATAACTTTCCACTTCATTTATTGTTACTCATTATATGGATTCTAAAATATTGCAGATACAGGAACTGCTTTGTCGAAAAGCGTCTACCAAACAAGATGTGTTTCGCTCTACCCAGGTTATTTTCAGGGATATGAAAATGGTGCTGCGTGAATTGGAGACAGAGCTCTCCCCAAAGCTGTTGGACGAAGCTCCGCATGTTGAAGTTAAGTATAGCGATAAAGGAGATTTTGAGGCACACCTTAAATTTGGTGGTGATACATTGGTGATCATGATGCATACCAATGTGTTCGATTTTGACGAAAACCATTTTATCAATAAATCGGCTTATGTAAAGGAAGACACCTTGCGGGAGTTTTGCGGGATGATCCAGATATATAATTTTTTGAGTGACTCGATCAAATACAATCGTGACAATGATGTGGGATATTTAATTGCCAGGGTATTTATCAATAAGGATCGACATTTTTTTGTGGAGGGTAAACGGCCTTTGTCTTTTATGTTTAGTGATATTGAAAAAAATATTGTTACGTCAGAATCACTTCGAACCATTATAGAAGAGGCAATGTTGTTCTGCCTCCATTTTGATTTACTTGCACCACCTGTTGAAAGCATTAATTATATTTCGGTAGAGCAAAAAAATAGCATGAGCCATAGCAGCGGAATGCCAACGGGGAAGAGGTTAGGGTTTGTAATGAGTAGTGAGGAACAGTCTTAAATTGTATAAGAACTAAGCTTGGAAAAGGAAGCAAAAAGAAAGTAGGTAGTAGGCAATTTGGTTTTTCTTTTGCCTACTTTCTTTTTGCCCATTATTTCTTCTTTTCAGCTTCACGTTTTTTATTTTCTTTTGCAGCACGTTTGTCTCCTCCAAAAACGGATATGCTAAAATACCTTCCCGGGTATTCCTGCATATCTTTCATCAGCGAGTTGAGTTCTACACTGGTTTTATTGAGGTTACTGTAAAGAGAAGTATCGTTTGCCAGTTTACCCAATGAACCTTCACCTCTGTTTATTTTGTCCAATGTGGTAGAAAATTCTTTCATCACATTACGGGTATGGTTAATGGTTGCGGTAAGATCGGCAGCAGCAACAGAGTCGGTAATTTTGGAGATATTTTTGACAGCCCTGGCAATCGCTTCATTATTGTTTTTAAGGTTGCGCGTGATGGCTTCCATATTGTTCAGCATGCCTTTTAAGCTATTGTATTCATCAGCAGTTAACTGGTCAAAACGAGCAGTAATATTGCGCACATTTTGCATGGTTCCCGAAAAATCGTCAATACTCGATTCCAGCTTTTGGCTTCCGGATGAATCAAATATTTTGTTCAGGCTATTCAGCATATTATCCATTGTAACCAATACCTTTTCACTTTTTTCTTTGATCGGGTCTACAATTTTTTGGATACTTCCCTGCAATGACTCCTGGTAAGTTGCTACCAAAGTGTCCTTATCGTTATATATTTCTGTTCCTTCGGCTGGTACGATCACAATATCGGTAGAGCCTAATAGCCCCGTACTGGTAATAGATGCGGTGGTTCCTACAGGAAGTTTAATACTTTTTTCCACAAACAAGGTAACGACCAAGCGTGAAGGATCTCCTTTTTGCAGCATGCTGATATCTTCTACCTGTCCTACTTTCAGTCCATTAATGGTAACCTGGGTTGATTTTACAATACCATTTACATTATTGTATACAACATAATACTTATTGTATCCGCTCAGGGGATCAAAACCTTTCAAAAAATTGTAACCTGCTATAAGTAGGACTAAGCCAACAACGGCAAAAAGCCCCACTTTAATTTCTTTCGTATATTTCAAAGCGTAAAAGTTTTGCGCAAAAATAGGCTTTTATACAATACTAAAAAGGGAGCGGACTGCTTACTTGGTCTTTTCAACCTGATTTTTGTATTCGTTTACCGACTTGGCAATGGCCAAAGCAAGTTCTTCCTGGCCGGCTTCTGAAGTTAAATAGGCTCTTTCTGCTTTATTGCTCAAAAAGCCTGTTTCAATTAAAATACTTGGCATTTTACTTTTCCAAAGCACCATCAGTCCTGCTTGTTTCACACCACGGCTTGTTCGTTTGATCTCTTTAAAGTGATCCTCCACAATAGATGCCAGTTTTAAACTCTGGTCAATATAAGCACTTTGCATAAACGAAAAGTAGATATGTGCTTCAGGTGAGTTGGGGTCAAATCCTTCGTATCGCTCCTCGATGTCTTTTTCCAATAAAATTACATCATTCTCACGTTTCGCCACCGCCAGGTTGCCTTCCGATTTGTGCAAACCCATTGAAAAGGTTTCTGTTCCAAACACTTCCAGTTTTTTATTGGCATTGCAATGAATGGAAACGAACAGATCGGCATTGTTGCGATTGGCTACTCCGGCCCTTTCCCAAAGTTCTACAAAATTATCTTCGGTTCGGGTATAAATTACTTTTACATCGGGAATAAGCGCTTCAATTTGTTTTCCTACTTTGAGCGCTACTTCAAGGGTTACCTTCTTTTCGCTGGCCCCGCCATACATACAGCCATGGTCGTGCCCGCCATGCCCGGCATCAATAACCACCGTTTTTATTTTTTGCTTATGAACGCCCATTGAGGTATAACTACATAACCCCAATGCCAACAGAACAAAAGATAGTGCACGATTATATTGCAGGATATTTTTAATATTACTTAGTTTTGCGCGGCTTGACATATTCTGATTACAATTTTAGGTTTATAAATGGGTTGCTCAAATTAATGGTGTGCAAAATTATGCCATGCATACTGTTAATGTGTGGTTTTGTATACGGTCAAACGAAACCAATTAAAAACAAGAAGCCTGCCAAATCTAAACCCAACCCAACAGTAATTGCTAAAGATACAATATCTTCTCCTCCCGACTCGCTTTTAATGACTGTTGATGAAGAGCCAATAGATCCGCTGGATACGGTTCAGATCAGGATTTCCAAGGATGCGATCAAAAGCACGGTTACCTATGAAGCCCGCGATTCCATGCCTTATGATGCGGTAAACAAAATATTTTACATGTATGGGAAGGCAAAGGTTACCCAGGATAATATCACATTGGAGGCTGATTTTATAAAAGCCGATTTAAATAGCAATGTTATAACTGCCATGGGTACCAAGGACAGTTTAGGTCATCCTGTGGGCAAGCCTGTTTTTAAAGAAGATGCAACAGAATACAGGGCAGATGTGATCAAATACAATACCCGGACCAAAAAGGGGTATTTGAGTGAGTTCAGGACACAAGAGGGAGAAGGGTATATACACGGAAGTGATGTTGGTAAAACATCTGATAACCAGTTTGATATTAAGGATGCAAAATACACTACCTGTAATTTGGACAGTCCTCACTATCATATAGCAGCAACACGGATCAAAGTTATTCCCAATGATAAGATCGTAACAGGTCCTGCCAATTTACAATTTGAAAGTGTTCCCACACCCCTCTTATTACCGTTTGGGATTTTTTCTATTAAACGTGGACAGTCATCGGGTGTAATTATTCCTACCTATGGAAATTCAGGGGACAGGGGATATTTTTTACGCGATGGCGGTTATTATTTCGGATTAGGAGATAAAGCTGATTATCGGTTAACGGGTTCATTTTATACCAACCAAAGCTGGGCTTTAAACAATGGATTAAGGTATGCCAACAGGTATCGTTCTGCGGGTGATATTAGTTTTAACTATGCATACAATAAGTTTAATGAGGAATTCGACCCCAACTACCAAATATCCAAAGATTTTCTATTTAGTTGGAACCACCGGACAGATCCTAAATCAAAACCCAATCGTACCTTTAATGCCAGTGTAAATATTGTCAGTGTTAATCCTTCGGGTTCGTCTTATCTCCAAAACAACTCTTATAACCCGGCCAATATTGTCAACAACCAGTTAAACTCGAGTATCAGTTATAATAAAGGATTCAAAAACGGGAAGTATAATTTAACGGCCAATGGCAGGCTTTCGCAAAACACCTCAACACGTGATGTATTGATCACCCTGCCCGATATCACATTTACGGTAAGTAGTTTTAATCCTTTAAAACCAAAACAGAAGAGTGTTGCAGACAAGTGGTATGAGAACATCAGCATGAACTATTCAACTTCGTTTCGCAACCAGATCAATACAAAGGATTCGATTTTGTTCAGAAGTTGGGATCGAAATGAGTTTGCCAAATTTTATGATACAGCCGGAAATTATGGAATGGCCCATTCTCTGCCTATTCAAACGTCATTCAAAGTGTTAAAATATTATACCCTTTCAACGAGTGTAACCATGAATGAATATTGGTATGGCCAAACGATCCGAAAAGATACCCTCAATGGTGGGGTGAATATCACCAGGGTAAATGGATTTGAAAGAGCATTTACTTACACACCAAGGGTTGGGTTAAACACTCGGTATTATGGAATGAAATATTTTGCGGGATCCAAGATCAAGGCTATTCGCCATGTTGTTTCTCCAAGTGTGGATTTTTCATATAACCCTGATTACGGGCAACCCAAATACGGGTATTACCAATCGTATACTGATAAAAACGGTAAAGAAGTAAAGTATTCGATTTTTGAACAAGGCATTGTTGGAAGACCGGGTACAGGCCGACAAGGGAATGTTGGATTTTCAGTAGACAATAATATTGAAATGAAAGTGAACAAAGGAAAGGATACCGCTCAGAAGGAAACGAAGATTCAGATATTTGAAACCATCCGAATGGGAGGATCGTATAATTTGTTTGCCGATTCTTTAAACTTGAGCCCGATCAATTTTTCGGCCCGTACAAAGTTGTTCAAAAACGTTGTTGTAAATGCAGGTGCCAATCTGGATCCTTATCAAAACTCCATTATAACCACCGAAGGTGTGAAGCAGGTATACCGCATCAATACCTTTTATGTAGATGGAGGAGGCAAGTTAGGGTTAATTACGGATGGGCATATTGATTTAACGTCAAGTTTTAACGCCAATACATTTAAGAAAAAAACAACTACCCGAAAAATGTATGAAGGAGAGTTGAAATATATTAATGACCGACCCGAAGATTATTATGATTTTAATATTCCATGGACGTTAAACATAAATTACTCGATCCGTTACAGTCGTTACAATAATTTGAATAATCCGGCAACCACCAATTATGTTCAAACCTTAAATTTCAATGGTGATTTTAACTTAACAAGTAATTGGAAAATTGGTTACACCTCCGGATACGATATTAAAAACAAACAGATCACTTTTACATCAATCGATTTTATACGCCAGCTTCATTGTTGGGAGTTTAAGCTCAATTGGATACCGATTGGTACACGCCAAAGTTTCTTGTTTACGATTAATGTGAAATCGAGTTTGTTGCAGGATTTAAAAATGACCAAAAGAAGAGATTGGTTCGATCGCAGAATTTAACAAATACAAATTGCTATGAAAATAATTGGAATTATACGCGAGGGAAAAACACCACCCGATAAACGCACCCCCCTTACCCCTGAGCAATGTATTGAACTCATGGAAAAATTTGCGGATGTAAAAGTTGTTGTACAAACATCACCTCATCGTTGTTTTAATGATGAAGCATATGCAAAGCTGGGAATTGAAATTGTTGAAGATATTAGCATTGCTGGTATTTTGTTGGGTGTAAAAGAAGTTCCGGTTTCGGAATTAATTGCCAATAAAACATATTTGTTTTTTTCGCATACCATCAAAAAACAATCACATAACAAACAACTGTTGCGTGCCATCTTAAAAAACAATATTCGACTGATCGATTATGAAACCCTGGTTTGGGATGCCGGTAACCGAATTATTGGTTTCGGCCGTTTTGCAGGAATTGTAGGTACACATTATGCTTTTGTGATGTTGGGAAAAAAACGAGGGGCATATCATTTGTTTCCTGCACATGAATGTGTGGACATGAAGTCGATGTATGAGCAGTATGAAA
This sequence comes from Chitinophaga pinensis, assembly GCA_943369665.1. Classification (GTDB taxonomy): domain Bacteria; phylum Bacteroidota; class Bacteroidia; order UKL13-3; family UKL13-3; genus UKL13-3. Next base: position 71,504 of record CALRNX020000008.1, on the reverse strand, counting down.
ACCTTACTTTACCTCCTGTGCGCATTGTTTTATGCGGAGATGGAAGAGTCGCCCATGGTTCGATTGAGATGATGAAGAAACTTAAAATTCACCACGTAACTCCGGAAGAGTTTTTGGAAAACGATTATGACCACACAGTGTATGTGCATTTGCGCAGCGAAGATTATTATGAGCGCAAAGATGGCCGCGAATGGGATAAGGCTGATTTTTACAAACATCCCGAAGATTACCGCAGCAGTTTTGCCCCTTACTACAAAAGAGCTGATGTGATGGTGAATGCCGTGTTTTGGAAGAACGGAATCGAGCCATTCTTTACACATGAAGAAATGAAACGCGCGGATTTCCATATTAAAACAATAAGCGATATTACCTGCGATATTCCTGGTCCTTTGCCAAGCACATTGCGCAGCACAACCATCGAAGATCCTTATTTTGGATACAATACATTATCGGAAAAAGAGGTAACGCCATTTACCAAATCAAGTATCGATGTGCAAGCTGTAGGAAATTTACCCTGCGAACTGCCTGTTGATGCTTCAATAGAATTTGGCGAACAACTGATCCGCCATGTATTGCCTAATTTATTGCTTGAAGATAAAGATGCCATCATCAAAAACGCAACAATAGCCGAAAATGGTAAACTGACTGAGAAATATGATTATCTCTCGGATTATGTTGGATAGTTTTGGGTTCCTGGGAACATAAAACCGTTACTGACCGCCCCTCACAATTATTTGACCTATTAGTTACGGCAATATTTTATAATCAGTACAATAAGGTGTTTTTTTGCAGCTCCTGTTTGCGTTTTCCAAATACGCAAATCGCAATTCTAAATTCGTAAATCTAAAATACAAAATGGCACGAGGCGGACGTAATTTTAATAGCAACGGTAAACAAAAGGATGAAACTCCTAAAGTTAAAATCAGCAAAGAGAGTTTAAAGGAAGCCTTAATTCTGTTTACCTATTTAAAACCTTACCGAACCAAGTTTATCTTGAGTTTAGTATTTATTGCTTTATCGGCATTTACCACAAGTTTGTTTCCTTTCTTTTTGGGAAAAATGATCGATGCTGCTTCTCCGGGAGCTTCAGCAGGTTTGATGGACAGTGGCGCACCAAGCATGATTGAAGGTCTGGGTTTAAAGGAGGTAAAGTGGACTTTAAACTTTACCCTGTTTCTCATTTTTGCACAACTTACCTTACAAACGGTCTTCTCATTTATGAGGGTGTTTTTGTTAACAGAAGTTGGTGAAAAAGCACTGGCCGACATGCGAAAAGATGTATTCGGTAAACTATTGAGCATGCCCATGAGTTATTTTACGGAAAAGCGTGTGGGCGAATTAAGCAACCGAATTTCATCTGATCTGTCGCAAATCCAGGATGCCATATCATTTACCCTTGCAGAGTTTTTACGCGGCATTTTTACCTTGGTTATCGGATTGGTGTTTATCTTTTGGATCAGCACAAAGCTTGCATTAATTATGCTTTCGGTGGTTCCGGTTATTGCAGTTTTAGCTGTCGTGTTTGGTATGCGTATCCGCAAAATGGCGCGAAAAGCGCAGGATCAGTTGGCCGAAAGCGGCACCATTGTTCAGGAAACATTTCAGGGGATCAGTATTGTCAAAGCGTTTACGAGTGAGTTTCATGAAATAACACGTTATGTAAAAAGTGTGTATGCCGTTGTGGATACGGCCATTTCAAATGCGCGTTACCGTGGAGCGTTTGTTTCGTTTATGATATTCAGTGTGTTTGGAGCTATTGCATTTGTAATGTGGTATGGTGCCAATATGATCCAGGCTGGCCAACTTACAATGGGTTCGTTAACCATGTTTGTTATTTTCAGCATGTTTGTGGGAGGAACCTTTGCCGGCTTTGCCGATATGTTTAGCCAGTTGCAAAAAACACTTGGAGCCACACAAAGCGTACGTGAAATTTTGCGGGCTGAGGGAGAGGAAGTGAATCTGAGTTCAAACACAGAAATAAGCAATGAATTTATATTAAAAGGAGAAGTAACATTTAACAATGTAGCTTTTAGTTACCCAAGTCGTAAAGACGTTACGGTATTAAAAGATGTTTCCCTTACTGCAAAAAATGGAGAACAAATAGCAATTGTGGGGCCAAGTGGTGCCGGTAAAAGTACCATTGCATCCTTATTGTTGAAATTTTATGAACCCGATAGCGGACAAATTAGGTTTGATGGAAGAATGGCTACAGAATTCCCTTTAACACAATTGCGACAACAAATGGCATTTGTACCCCAGGATGTGATCCTGTTTGGGGGAAGTATCAAAGAGAATATTGCATATGGAAAACCTACAGCAACCGATGAAGAAATAATGGCTGCGGCTAAAAAAGCGAACGCACATGAGTTTATCCATAAATTTCCGGAGCAATACGAAACCATTGTAGGCGAAAGAGGGATCAAACTTTCGGGTGGACAACGTCAACGTATTGCCATTGCTAGAGCTATTTTAAAAGATCCTGCTATTTTAATTCTGGATGAAGCAACATCTTCATTGGACAGCGAAAGCGAGCAATTGGTGCAGGAAGCTTTAGAGAATTTGATGAAAAACAGAACTTCATTTGTGATCGCGCATCGTTTGTCTACTATCAGGAATGCCGATAAAATTGTGGTGATTGACAAAGGTATCGTTAGCGAACAAGGTTCACACGAAGAACTAATGTTGCAAAACGGATTGTACCGTAAATTAAATGAAATGCAATTTGAGTTTGGGAGTGTAACGGTTTAACGTTTTCCTTTCATTGTTTGTTTATTTCCAACACCAATTTATGATAGGAAGTGAACGTTTTTGATTTTTATTCCAGAGCCCTAATTGTACTCCTCTTAGTTTTCTGCAAGAATTAACTAAGCCAATTTGAACTCCATAACATCTGGTATTGTGATTTCCCAATAATGCTAATGTTAAACCATTGGTGAAATATTCCTTATTAGATAAGAGGGAAAATGTGAGCCCATTGGTAGCGGTCTCACGACTGGCGAAAGCATTAATGTTTAAACCATTAATTACCGTCACATCCATGTTTAACAAAGCAATTTGCAAACCGTTTATTTGTTTGAAACTTGAGAAGTTAACTGTATCGGTCAATAATGGGGGACTATTAAACGCACTATCAGTGGATGCTAGTAAAATCATCAGAGGCGCTACAATTCCGATTGGGTTAAGATTTAGTTCCACGCCATAAGTAGTTGGATATGTATTTTGATACCATACTCCTTCTTTAAAGAAAAAATTGACCATTAAACCATAGACATGTGTTGCATGAGAGGGCGAGTACCATATAACATATTTCTTGTCAATATTATTTGAATCGTTTGTTAAAGCTACATTGTTTTGAGATTGTGAATTCAATGCAGATAAAACAAAGAATATGATTAGGAAAAATCTAGTCATCTCGTGGTCAGTTTTATAGTTTTTCTTAAAGCCAATCCCCCAATCTTAATCCGCTACAAAGGAGCTTGCGCAGGACAAACAATATATTCGCCTTGCATAACCGGAACCAATTTCATGGTATTATGTTGCAGGCAAAACTGCACATCATCTTCATTGGCATCTGTTAGTTTAAAGCGTTGCGCATGTGATGATTGTCGAACCAGTTTTTCTAAGTTGTTTTTATTTGAGGTGTACAAAATTCTTGCAGCCAATGCCGAATCACACTCAGTGCTAAAATGACTTTCTACCTGCTCAACAACGGCTCCGGCAAACAGTGTATCTTCCAGATTAAATTTGTCTTTCCAGCCCGCACAAACCAATAACACCGGTTTTTGCTGTTTAACCAACCATTTGCACAATGCATCCAGGTTTAAAAAAGAACCGATGGCAACAACAGCTGCACCTTGCTCTTTGGCTGCTTTGATGGCTTTGGTGCCATTTGTTGTGGTAAAGGCAATGCTTCTGTCTTTTAACAATGGGTTTTGAAATTCGTAGGGAGAATTTCCCATATCGGCACCTTGCACTTTTACTGCATTGCGTTCGGCAGCACATAAAAAATCAAAATCTTTAAACAGTTTACCTTCTTCCGGTGTAAGTACCGGCAGTATTTTTTGTACACCTGTTTCAAAAGCCACACACATGGATGAGGTAGCTCTCAAAATATCTATAATTACGACCACTTTGCCCTGAGCCTGGTACAATGGTAATAGGGCAGGAGTGAGCACTACTTCAAGTTTATTTTTTTCCATGGCTGATAACTGTTAAACCGTCTACTTCATTTTTACCCGATTTCTGTTGGATATATTTTAACAAGGCATCCCTGTTTTTTTCGATCCTGTCGTATTGATGGTTGGTAACCACGACCACAATTTCGTTGGGATACCTCCAATAAATGGATGTATCAAAGCTGTTATACTTAACGGTTGTGAAGGATTCAAATTTAAGAGGCTCGCCAATAAGTTGTTTGATCTGAAACTCGCTCATTCCCGCTTTTAGGTCATCAAATTTTTTAGAAGGAGCGGTAGGTTGTTGCGCCTTTGTAAGAGTGGCACAACTCAGGAATATGAACAAATAGAGAAATGGCATATTGGTTTTTATTCTGGGGTAAATATACGGTTTTACCAAACCTTTATGCACATTCTCTTAGTTGGAAATATTACAGTCAAGCGATTCGTTGATGGCGACCCATAAAAAATGCCACTCATGAGTGGCATTTTTATTATAGAAATCAGGATGATGTGGATCTTACAAGAAAGGAATCTTCACAACCTTAGCTTTTACCTGCTTATCTCGGATCTCAATAAAAATTTCGCTGTCAACTTTTGAATGAGCTGTTGCCACATAACCCATACCAATGGCTTTGTTCAACGATGGTGATTGCGTTCCGGAAGTTACTTCTCCAATCACATTGCCTGCCGCATCTTTGATGATATGATGTTGACGCGGAATTCCTCCACGCTCTACCATTTCAAACCCTACCAATTTTTTAGCGACACCGTTTTCTTTCAACGATTTGTGGTATTCCGATTTGGTAAAATTCTTAGTGAATTTTGTGATCCAACCCAACCCGGCTTCAATCGGAGAAGTCGTATCATTGATATCATTGCCATAAAGGCAAAATCCTTTTTCCAACCTTAATGTATCTCTGGCACCAAGCCCTGCAGGTTTAATGTCAAATTCTTTACCGGCTTCGAAAATAGCATGCCACAAAATAGGAGCATCTGCATTTTCGCAATACAACTCAAATCCTCCTGCACCTGTATAGCCTGTATTTGAAATCCATACTTCTTCAACATCAGCCATAGCGCCAATTTTGAATGTATAATATTCCATTTCACTCAGGTTTACGGAAGTCAATTTTTGCAATACTTTAATCGCATTAGGCCCTTGTACTGCAAGCAATGAAATAGCCTCGCTGTAGTTTTTCATCTCGGCACCAAACGTGTTTTTGCTTTGGATCCAGTTCCAGTCCTTTTCAATATTGCTGGCATTAACTACCAATAAATACTCAAGGTTCGGACGAATGCAATACACCAATAGATCATCAACAATTCCTCCGTCATCATTTGGCATACAGCTGTACTGTACTTTTCCTTCGGTAAGCTTCGAAGCATCATTTGATGTGATTGCCTGAATAAGATCCAATGATTTTTCACCTGTGATAGCAAACTCACCCATGTGACTCACATCAAAAACACCAACTGAATTGCGAACAGCCAGATGTTCCTGGATAAGATTACTATACAAAACAGGCATATTGTATCCTGCAAATTCAATCATTTTTGCGCCAAGCGAAACATGAAGATCATTGAGTGCAACGTATTTCATTCTATTAAAATTTAGTGGGGCGAATATAAGGAATTAGATCATTCGACATCCCGAAATTTCAGGGTGATTATTTGATGATTAAATAGAGTAGGCAACAGGAGGGTATGCAGTAGGCAAAATAAATACATGTAATACTTAAATATCTAATAACCAGCTATGAATTGGGTGCTTAGATTCGGGCTTACGATGAACGATCAACCGTAGATTATTAACTATCATCCACGAACCGTGAACTTTCCCCAAACTTCGCTATTTTCGCCCACTATTAAAGAAATATTGATTTTATGAATTTTGTTGAAGAAATGCGTTGGAGAAACATGCTCCAGGATATCATGCCGGGAACGGAAGAGACCATGAACAAAGAAATGTGCAGTGGGTATATTGGTTTTGATCCTACGGCCGATTCGATGCATGTTGGACATTTGATGCAGGTAATGACATTGATTCATTTTCAACGTGCGGGACATAAACCCTTTGCATTGGTAGGAGGTGCTACCGGAATGGTTGGCGATCCGAGTGGAAAAAGTGCTGAACGTAATTTGTTGGATGAGGCAACTTTGAACAAAAATGTTGCAGGCCTGCAATCGCAATTGGAGAAATTTTTAGATTTTACGGGAGCGAATGGTGCAGTAATGGTAAACAACTATGATTGGTTTAAAGACTTTTCATTTTTGACATTCATCCGTGATGTTGGAAAACATATAACCGTAAACTATATGATGGCGAAAGATAGCGTGAAGAAGCGCTTGGAGGGGGATAGCGGAATGTCGTTTACGGAGTTTACGTATCAATTGGTACAAGGGTACGATTTCTATTATTTATGGAAACACCATGGCATTAAGATCCAAATGGGAGGAAGCGATCAGTGGGGAAATATTGTTACCGGAACAGAATTGATCCGCAGAAAAGATGGAGGAGAAGCGTTTGCGTTAACAACGCAATTGATCAAAAAAAGTGACGGAACGAAATTTGGCAAAACAGAAAGTGGGGCCATTTGGTTGGATCCTAAAAAAACGTCTCCATATAAATTTTACCAGTTTTGGTTGAATGCAAGTGATGCTGACGTGAAAAGTTGGATCCGCATTTTTACCTTGTTGGGTAAAGCGGAAATTGAAGCTTTGGAAGTTGAGCATGACGCTGCACCACATTTACGTGTATTGCAAAAAGCGTTGGCAAAAGATATTACCATTCGTGTTCATGGTGAGGCTGCCTATAATACTGCTGTGGAAGCATCAAATATTTTGTTTGGAGCAAGTACAGCTGACGCCTTGAGTGCATTGGATGAAGAAACATTTTTGGATGTGTTTGAAGGAGTTCCACAAAGCGCGATTGCAAAAGCAGAACTGGAAGCAGGAGTCAATATTGTTGAATTGTTAAGCGACAAAACACAAATTTTCCCATCACGAGGTGAAGCCCGAAAAATGGTCATAGGAGGAGGAACATCTGTGAACAAACAGAAAATCGATAACCCGGAGTCGATTGTGAATACAAGCCATTTATTGAATGGTAAATATTTGTTGGCACAAAAGGGGAAGAAAAATTACTACTTAATCATCGCACAATAATGGACATTAAACTAGAAGCGCATTTAGATGCAAACGGCAAAAATGCAAGTCCGTTATTGCCCGATCATATCAAAAATTATTTGATCGATATTGATGGAACCATCTGTGAAGATGTACCCAATGAAGAGCCTGAACGTATGCTTACTTGTGAAGAAATTCCCGGTGCAAAAGAGTATGTGAATAAATGGTACGATGAAGGACATATTATCACCTTTTTTACATCACGTTTGGAATCGCACCGTGAGTATACGGAGACCTGGTTGAAAAAACATGGATTCAAATATCATGGCATCATGTTTGGTAAACCACGTGGGGGCAATTACCACTGGATAGATGACAGAACGGTAAAGGCTACAAAGTTCATGGGAACATACGGGGAGTTTGTAAAAGAAATGAGGGAGATTGAGGTGTTTCCGAAAGGGGAGTGATTGTTTTCTGTTAATTGTGGTATTATGTTTATTATGTAAAAGTAGTTATAGCATGAATACCGACTATAAGACAAAAGCAATCGGAATAAAACAATAAACCATATTAACACGATACCATACTCCACACAACTAACATAATGCATGAGAACGATAGGACCAAAAGATAAACCACTTGCAGAGTTTCACAATTTGTTGCTCACGGCAATTGCGCCACGGCCAATTTGTTTTGCGAGTACGATAGATAAGGAAGGAAACCCAAACTTAAGTCCGTTTAGTTTTTTTAACGTATTTGGAAGCAACCCAACTACGCTGATTTTTTCACCCGCACGTAGGGTGCGCGACAATACCATTAAACATACTTTAGAGAATGTGTTGGAGACAGGCGAAGTCGTGATCAATGTGGTGAACTATGCAATGGTGCAACAAATGAGCCTGGCAAGTTGTGAGTATCCGAAAGGCACAAATGAATTTGTAAAATCGGGATTTACCCAGTTGGAATCTCAAATGGTGAAGCCATTCAGGGTAAAAGAATCACCGGTTCAGTTTGAATGCAAGGTTCGTGATGTAATTTACACAGGCGAAGAAGGTGGTGCCGGAAATTTGATTATTTGCGAAATGCTGCTGATGCATATTGCCGATGATATACTTACCGCAACAGGAGGAATCGATCAGGAAAAAATAGACCTGGTAGCGCGTGCCGGATATGATTATTATGTAAGGGCAAGTAAAGGTTTGTTCGAAGTTCCCAAGCCGAATCGTAATTTAGGAATGGGGGTCGACCAATTACCGGATGCGATTCGTTTGAGTAAGATTTTAACAGGTAATGATTTAGGAATGCTGGCCAATGAACAAGTATTACCTGATACGGATAGTATTGAGGTTTTTAAACGCATGAATAAAGACCTTCAAAAAATACATACCGATCATGTTGCTGATCCAGCCGAATTGGAAAAAGCATTACACCAAATGGCGCATGTGTATTTAGAAAGTAATAAGGCCGTGGATGCTTGGAAAATTCTATTGAGCTAAAATGTAAAAATTGTAAATAAAGACATCATGAAGATTCAAAGCTTGTTTATTTTATTGGTTGTAGTTGGTATTGTTTCCTGCTCCAAAAAGAAAGACGATGACACCGTTCTCAATCAAACAATTGTAACTTCCGATTCTTCCGGTGTAACAGGTCGTTTGTATGTTGATGTTTTTGATGTCAATGGAAACGATGTAGCAGGAGCTACCGTAAAATTATTTTTGTCGAAAGAAGATATGTATGATGATCTGGTATTTAATACGATGGTGTCTTCGTCTTCAGGAAGAGTAGATTTTGGGTATATTCTTCAAGGAAATTATTATGTAACAGGTGTAAATGCTTCCGGATTATTGCATGATACAACTCCTGCGCAAATAATCCCCAAGCGGGTCCTTACGCGTAAACTTTTTCTCAAATAAGTATAATGGAAACCGTTTCTCTTGCCCAACTTAAAAAAGAGCTGCAAACATTGCCACACCCTCAGTTGGTGGATACGTTGGTAAGGCTTGGTAAGTTTAAAAAGGAGAATAAAGAGTTGCTCCATTATTTATTGTTTGAAGCACATGATGAGCAAACCTATATCAATAATATCAAAGCAGAAGTTGAATTACAGTTTGCTGAAGTCAATCGCACGACTGTTTATTTTGCCAAAAAGACCATTCGCAAGATCCTTCGTGGAATTGGGAAGCAAATAAAATATTCAGGTAAACCCGAAACTGCTGTTGAATTGCTCATTCACTTTTTGCAGCAGTTTAAAAAATTACCCGATCATTTTTATGAAAGCACCGTATTAGTGAACATGTATGCCGCTCAGCTCAAAAAAATAAACAAAGAGCTTGGTAAATTGCATGAAGATATCCAATATGACTATCAACGCGAAATTGATCAATTATAATAGCAATGGGTTTTTATGATTTATCAAAAGAAGAAAGAGTTGCTGTTGTAGCAAGGATTCAACAAGATCTTTTAGTTGATTTGAATGCAAAGCAATATCAAAACATCCTACAGTATTTTGGTGATGATGATACGTATATCCGCAAATCGGCATACTTGGCAATTGGTAAATTGTATCAAACAGATCATTTATTGCAGTCTGCTATACTTGATTCGTTAACTGAACTCTTTGGCAATCCTGATTTTAAAGTTCGCCAAACGGTCATCAATGCAGCAGGGGAAATCGGAAAACGCATATTTGATCGTGTTCAATTCTTTTTTGACAGAGGCCTTTTTGATATTCATCACGCTCCACGTAATGCTGTTATTGGTTCCGTTAAAAAGATGGGAGAGGTAAACCCAATTCCTGTGCTTGCATGGGCACAAACCTATCTGCATCATCCTGATAAGGAAGTTCGCAGGGAGATCTGTCATGGCATAGAACTTCGTGGACGAAAATACCCGCAGGATATTTTACCATTATTACAACAACTTGAGTTCGATAAAACAGCCAGGGTTCGAAATACTTTAGTGCATGTGATCGGACAAATTGCTTACAAAAAAGGTTGTTTGGAAACCGTTATTCACCATTTGCGTAACTGGAAAAACAAACAATTGGTAAAGGAAGCTTTGGCTGAGATTATTGATGTACATTATAGGTATCGCAATTTTTCAGTGTATACCCAACAACAAGCCATAGCGTATATCGAAAAACACAACCCGCTGATTTAAGCTGTTACTTCTCCCTGTTTTTTTGTGATAGCAGCAATATCACAAAAGCGATACTTCCTGCAGCCAATACCAAAATATACCAATATTTTTCCTTGGTGTAAAAATCATAAGTCAGGTATCCGATCATTCCAAAAAACAGAACACCTCTTACAAGAATTCCTGACTTTTGAGCAGGACTCATCTTTTTGATTAAAAAATAATACACCAGGATCGCAAGGATTGCGATAGCCACCAACCATATTAATTTTGACGTTTCCATTAATCTAGGTTTAGCAGTTGTTTAAACTTGTAGAAAATAGCCGTGTTTTCGTAAATGCCTGCAAATTGTTCAGCTCCCGGACCATAAGCAAATACCGGAACCATAACACCCGTATGCTTGTTATAGGTATATTTTGGAACGAAGCTTTTACGATTCTCCTTGTTTAAAGTAAGAGCCAAACCTCCTGTTTCATGATCGGCTGTTACAACTACAAGTACATCTTTTTCTTTTTGCGCGTAGTCCAAAACAGCATTAATGGTTTCATTAAAATCATGCAGCTCAGTTTTCATATATGCATAATCGTTTGCATGTCCACCCCAATCAATTTGGGATCCTTCGATCATCAGCATATAACCGTTTTTGTTTTGCGAAAGCAATTCAATTGCATTTAAGGATGCTGTTTTTAAATAATCACCACGACCATCCAACATTCGTTTCATCCCGTCAGTGGCAAGTGTGTAAACTAATTTTGTGGCAGTTTGGTGTTTGTAGTTGTTCAAGGTATCGGCTACTGTCACAAATCCTTTTTGTTGTAGTTCTTTGTACAAATCGCGTTTATCGGCTCTGGCTTCAAAAAACTGGTTACCACCACCAATGGCGATATCGCAATTACCCTTTAATAAGAACAAGGCAATATCATCTTCGCTGTTTCTACTTCCTACGTGTGCGTAAAACGAAGCAGGTGTTGCGTGCGTAACAGATGAGGTTGCCACCACACCTGTTGACCTGTTTTGCTTTTTCAGTTTTTCAAATAAGCTTTCATAAGCTACGGTATCTGCCCCCACACCAATGGCACCGTTAAATGTTTTTTTACCAATTGAGAACACTGTAGCACCAGCACCACTATCTGTTACATAATCATCTGCTGATTGTGTTTTGCTTAAACCGATCACAGGGAAACGTTCGAATGCATTTTGTCCGTTGTATTCACTCATGGCACCACTTATCTGGGCTAGTCCCATTCCATCCCCAATTAAAAAGATCACTTTTTTAGGTTTGGTTGCAGGAGCTTTTGTAAAAGCGAAGCCAATACAGGCAATAGTGAGCAGTCCAATAGAACTAAAGAGCAGGATAAACTTATTTTTCATGGACGCGAAATTAGGTAAAACGGATTACAGTGATATTAAACTAGTTCATATATTTTTCCGGGCAATGACCTGATGATTCCCTTAAATTCCATCTCGAGCAATTGAAGGGATAAATTGCTTGAATCAATTTGCAATGCGAAGGCTATTTCATCGATACCTGTTTTCGTTTTGTTTTTAATGAAGGTGTAAATTTCCATATCGGCAGCTGATAGATCGAGAGGCAATACCTGCTGAATATTGGGCTTAGGTTTATCAGAGTTCCATCCCATCAGGTAATAAAGGTCTTCAGTACTGGTAATTAAGCTGGCCTTGTTTGTTTTGATGAGTTTATTGCAGCCCTTACTGTATTCATCGTTAGCTCTGCCGGGAAAAGCAGCAACATCTTTATTGTATCCGTTTGCAAGTTCTGCGGTGATCATTGCACCTCCACGATCGGCTGTTTCAACAACGATCAGTACATCGCACAAGCCGGCTACAATTCTGTTTCGTTTTGGAAAGTTTTCCCTGTCGGGGTTTGTTTCACTCATAAACTCGGTAAGCAACCCTCCTTTTTCCACCATTTTTTTGGCTGTGCCTGCATGTTGAGCAGGATATATTCTATCCAATCCGTGAGCCAGTACGCCTACCGTTGGTAAATTGTATTTTAACGCATCCCGGTGTGCATGAATATCAATTCCATAAGCCAATCCGCTTAACACAAGGCAGCCTGTTTCTGTGAGGTTCTGAACCAGATTTTCCACGCAGGCTTTTCCATATTCACTTGCTTTTCGGGTACCGACAATGCCAACGATTTTAGGATTGTTTAAATAGGCATTTCCCAAATAATAGAGCAATGCAGGTGCATCTTCAATTTGTTTTAACCGGGTTGGATAGGTTTGGTCGAGGTAAAAGAGCGGCTGCACTTTATGCTTTTCCATAAACGCAATTTCTTTTTCGGCTCGCTTAAAATCCTTAAAAGAAACAATGGCTTGGGCAATCTTTTCACCAATACCCGGGATCCGGAGCAAATGCGTTTTTTTTACCTTGAAAACTTCCTCAACACTTCCACAATAACTGATTAAATTTTTGGCCAGCACATCGCCTACTCCCGGAATAAGGGTGATCGCAATTTGATATAGGAGTAATGAAGATTGAGTAGAAGGCATGCGTGAAATTAAAATTTAGAAGCGAAAACAAAAAGGATTGTTTCCGTGCTTTCTAAAATATGCCTTTGGCAATGAGGTAAGGAATGAGCAACCAAAGTAGCCCTTTGATGAGGAAAAAAATGAATCCGGCAACGCCAAATCGTTTAAACCAGGTTATGATCCTGGCATATTTGTTTGATGGGTTCGGAGAAATCGATTTCATGGTGTAAAAATTGAAAACTGGTTACAGGTTGATTGCATTTTTTGTCGTCATCATGACCTCACAAATGTATTATTTATTTATATCGAGTCTAAATAAATTGGGTTTTAGATTGTATTATTCTGAATAACAGCGGCTAAATATTTCTACATATTTGCCATTATTCATAATTAGTCTAAATAAAAACTATAGTTTTGCCACGAAAAATGACACTTATTGGGTCAATCAAAATTTAAAATATCAAACCCTAACCAACAAATGAAAAACACAGTTTTACTTTTAGCCTTTTTATTTACTGGAGTTTGTTTTGCGAAAGCGCAATCCACAACTCCAAAATTAAAACCGATTCCGGTATCGAACCCTAAATTGGATCAGGACAAGTCATGCATCAAAAAAATGTGTGGTGTTTATAAAGTAACATTTGAATTCACAGAAACATTTGCAAGCGACACAGCTTATAAGTATTTTCCAAAGTATAAAGAAACAGGTATTGAGTATGTATTTATAACAGAAGAAACGCCCACTAAAATTACATTACAACATTTGCTTATTGTAAACGATACGATGATTATTAAACATTGGGCACAAGAATGGGTGTATGAAAACACACAATTGTATAGTTACTATCGTGATAACGAGTGGACGTTAAAAACCATTACGGCTGAACAAGCCAAAGGAACCTGGACACAAAAAGTTTATCAGGTAGATGATAGTCCTCGCTACGAAAGTTACGGAACCTGGGTTCATGTTGATGGAAAACACTATTGGGAAGGAAATGCTTTTGCTCCATTGCCACGCAGAGAGTACACCAAACGCAGCGATTATAATGTAATGGGTCGTCATAGCCGCATGGAAATTTTTGCAGATGGATGGGCCTTGTTGCAAGACAACGAAAAAATTGTGCGTAAAAATGGTGTTGACAAAACGATTTGCTGGGAAAAAGGAATTGAGCGCTTCTGGGCTGGAAATTATGATGCAACACCTGCTGTTAAATGGTGGAACAAACAACAAAACTATTGGGCAGATGTGAGGAAGGTATGGGACGATGTATACACGCAATACCCGACATTAAAAATTAAATCAGTCGTTGACAGTCAACGATTATATGATGCTTTGTTTGAACTTGGTGATAAATCCTGCAAAGGAAACGATTATATACAAGGCAAAGCAAAAGCCGAAATTGATGCTGTGATTAAATCATTTATCTCGGCAAGTTAATCTCGGGTTGGTATAAAATGGTTGATGGCTTAAATCCGTCAACCATTTTTTTTCGAATATTAACCTGATCAGATCTTATTTAGCAAATGTCATCAACAAGTCTGTTTTGTAACTCTTTTGTAATCTATTTAGAATAGTTTTAAATAAGCGCAAAGCCTAGATACATTTGCATCACAAAAATCAATATATGAAAAAGCAATACTTATTTTTAATTGTAGGAGCATTTTTATCTGGCATAGCCAATGCTCAAACAACAGTAACAGATTCTATCGAAACCGGTGCAGCATACGCCAATGATGTTTATTACAGTTTAGAATCGGGCGCAGTGTCTACCGTTCCTAATGGCAACTGGCAGCTTGGCTTTAGCGTTGGTAATGCAAATGTTTCGGTTCGTGCAAATACCGGTGTTAGTCAGACCAACAATGGTAAAACAGTTATTTATGAGATGCCGGGTGTTGATGTTAACTGGGCTCCATTTGATACTACCGGTTACAAAACATGGAAAGTTCGCAACAACTCTGATGAAGATTGGCAAGAAGGAGCGTTTAATTATCCCGATACAAACAATCAGTTTGATTACGGATGGGGAGAGTATAATATGTCGACTCATGTGGTTGTCGGACACCGCTTGTATCTGGCAGTTGTCACTTCGGGATCGACTACACTTTTCAAAAAAGTATGGATTAGAAATAAAACAACGGGAACCTGGAATGTCAGCTTTGCAAATATTGATGGAACAGATTCTGTTGGTCTTTCCCTTGCTTCAACAGCCTACAGCACCAAAAATTTTGTATACGTTTCTTTGGTAACAGGTGCAATTGTTGACCGTGAGCCTGCAAAAACGGATTGGGATTTTGTATACACCAGATACTTACCCAACATGCCTGGTTACCCTACAGTAACCGGTATCTTAACCAATGCTGGAGTTGCTGTAAGCGAAGTGAGAAGCATTGAAGAAACAAATTCAACATTAGCCGATACAACTTCATTCAGCAGCAATATTTCGACTATTGGTTCGGATTGGAAGGCTTACAATTTTAGTACAAACTCATATACAACAACTGACTCTCTGACCTTTTTTGTAAAGTCAAAAGGAGGTGCGTTTTGGAAAGTAGTATTTACTGGGTTTGTTGCAAATCTTACTGATTCCAGTCGTCCGGGCAGAGCGATTTTTAATAAAACTAAATTGACTCCAAACACAGGAGTATTTACACTTGGTGAAGAAGTTAAAAATGTATCGGTGTATCCAAATCCGGCAAGTGATGTATTAACCGTATTGTTCGAAGCCCAATCGGAAAACAGCAAGGTTATTCTGACTGATATAACCGGAAAAGAAGTATACAACCAACAAATTGAATCATCATTGTTTACAAACCACAGTGTTAATGTAAGCAATTTCACTAAAGGCATTTATTTCTTAACCGTTACCAATGGCAATAGCCGTTCCGTACAAAAAGTAATTGTAAACTAATACTAACTTTTGATTAACGATAGTAAGTGAAGGTTGGTCATCATTTTTTCAAAGAATCTTTTGCAGCTGTTGCCCTGCTTTGTATACTGCCAGCAATGGCAGTAGGGCAACAGTTTGCAAGGGTTAGTACGGCCAGGGGAGAAGCCGTGGAAGATGCTATTATTGTTTACCATCCTTTAGGACTTAAATCGTTTCAAAAAGTTGCCATTACCAATTCAACGGGCAGAGCTGTTATTGAAGCAGATGCTGCAGTTGAATTGATCATCAGCAAAATTGGTTATACCACTTTACGCGATACCTTACATAAGGGCCAATCCAAAAACTACACACTTACTTCTAATAACATAAACCTGAAGGATGTGGTTGTTACCGGTCAGTTTGAAGCCAATACCACACAAAAAGCAGTACAGCAGATCAAAGTGATTGATCGTAAACGTATCGAGCAACAAGGAGCTGTGAGTTTAAAAGATGTACTGACCAATGAGCTCAATATCCGCATTTCACAAGATGGTGTATTGGGAAGCCAAATGAACATGATGGGGCTTGGTGGCCAAAATGTCAAAATACTCATTGATGGTGTTCCGGTTATCGGGCGTATGGATGGAAACATCGATATCAGCCAGATCAACCTCAATAATATCGAACGCATCGAAATTATTGAAGGCCCTATGAGTGTGATCTATGGAACAGATGCCTTGGGTGGAGTGATTAATCTGATCACTAAAAAGCCTACGGCCAAACAATACACGCTTTCAGTGAATTCGTATTTCGAAACAGTTGGCACGTATAATTTTGATGCCAATGCCGGGTTCAAATATAAAAAATGGGCTGTTGCCGTTTCAGGGGGGCGTAATTACTTTGATGGATTTTCAACTCTTACGGGAGACAGTATCAGGGTACAACAATGGAAGCCCCGCGAACAAATTTTTGGTGATGCACAACTTACTTATAAGTTCGAGAAACAATCGCATCGCTTCTCTTCACAGGTGTTTACTGAAACCATTACAAGTAAAAACAATCCCAGTATTACACCTTACTCAATTAATGCGTTTGATGATTATTTTGTCACAACACGTTGGAACAATTCATTGTATTCCGATTGCTATTTCAATAATAAAGCTTCGCTCAATCTGATTAATTCCTATTCGACATATGAGCGGAAAAAGAATTCGTATATCAAGAACCTTGTTACCGGGAATGAACAACTCACCCCAAATCCTGAAGACCACGATACCACTACGTTTGGGTTGTTCTTGTTTCGTGGAACATACACAACACATAATGCAACCATTTTTAACTCGCAATTGGGTTATGATGTAAATCTTGAAAGCGCCACAGGTAAACGTCTTGAAGATAACAAACAATTTATTGGCGATTACGCAGTATTTTATATTGCTGAAATTAAATTGCAGGAGAAACTCACACTGAACCAAGGCGTTCGTTTTATATACAATAGCCGGTATGGAGCTCCTGTTATTCCAAGTTTTAATGTAAAATACGATCTTAGCAAATCTATTACCCTGAGAGGTTCTTATGCTCAGGGTTTCAGGGCTCCTTCACTTAAAGAGTTGAGTTTGTTTTTTGTAGATGTAAACCATAATATTCAGGGTAATGAAAATTTAAAGGCGGAAACATCGCATAATTTTTTGGTATCTGTTTCCCACTTAAAAGAATGGTTGAAGGTGTCTGTAAAAACAGATGTTTCCGGGTTTTATAATAACGTAAACAATATGATCAGCCTTGCAGTTGTTGATCCATCAATTCAATTGTACAGTTACCGCAATATTGATCAATACAAGACGAACGGAGTGAATCTAAACAGTTCGGTGAAGTATCAGAATATTAACACCAATCTGGGTGTTAGCTATATTGGAAGGTACAATCAATTGAGTGCAACACAGCCTGCTCCTGAGTTTTCATATACTCCCGAGTACAAGGCCAATATTGTATACAGCATCAAAAAGACAAAAACAGATGTCAGTTTGTTTTATAAATACAATGGGGCGTTACCGGGTTATGCTTTGGATGCAAATGATCAACTTTACCAAACGAAGGTTGAAGGTTACACTATGATGGATCTGAGCGTAACACAAGCATTGTTTAAAGAGGTTCTTCAACTGACCGTTGGCGTAAAGAACTTAACGAATGTAACCGATATCGCTTTTAATACAACAGCTTCCGCTCATAGCAGCGGTTCGGGAAATATGTCGATTGCCATGGGGCGTTATTTATTCACTTCAATCAGGATTAACCTTGCAAAAAAATAACACCATATTATTGATCGCATTTTTTGCTTTGGTTTTTTGTTCCTGCGAAAAACCGGAGGAACTATGGGAGCTCCCACCGGCAGGATCGGAAACGGTGACAAGTGTAAACATGGGGCCGAATTACGATAACGCTGTTTATGTCAACCTGAAAACAGGAACTACGCAAACTCGAAACATTTACAGCTGGCATTTGGGTTTTGCAACAGGTGCAACCGAAAACCATATTGTAATGAATGGAGGGAATGAGGTACAGATCCACCAAACAGGTGATACTGCTTTTGCCAATACATATACTGTAGGTTCATCCACAGCATGGCTTTGGGATAATCCGAATGGCAAAGTAGATTCTACTGCATTTGCAGGCTGGTATGATACCATAACAAATAGTTCACGTAACACCGTATATATTGTGGACCTGGGAACAAAGGCAAGTGTACGGTATAAAAAACTAAAAGTGCTTTCTGTATCACCAACTTCATTTGTTGTGATGCATGCCAACCTGGATGGCAGCAATGAGCTGACAGTTACTATTCCTAAAAGTGTTCAGTCGAATTATACTTATTACAATTTGGAGTTGAATCGTTTCGTTTCGTTTGAACCCGAAAATTTTTCATGGGACTTATTGTTTACCCGTTACCGTCATGTGTATTATGATATGGATCCGATCACACCTTATTATGTGAATGGAGCGCTTATCAATACAAAGTTTGTAATGGTAAAAGAAACAACAGGATTGGCATTTGAAGAAATAGACCAAACCAAAGCAACCCAGTTATTGCTTACCCAAAAGGCGGATGAAATTGGCTTTGATTGGAAGTTTTTTGATCTGAATGGAAGCGGCAAGTATGTTGTGGATAGCAAAAAAATATTTATTATAAAAGACAAGGACGGTTATCTGTACAAATTAAAGTTTATTGATTTTTATGATGAAGCAGGAACGAAAGGTGTTCCGAAGTTTGCCTACCAACGCTTGTAGTGTAAGTATGGTTTTGTGTTATATGTTGCTATTGGTGCCGGGTAATCTGTTCAATAATGCTTCGATCATTTGTGAGTATCAATCAATTTTGCTATAACTATTTACGCATTTCAACCGTTTTTCAGTTACTCTTTTCTTCTTAAAACAATACAGAAAAA
Source organism: Chitinophaga pinensis (assembly GCA_943369665.1). Lineage (GTDB taxonomy): Bacteria > Bacteroidota > Bacteroidia > UKL13-3 > UKL13-3 > UKL13-3. The sequence goes on along the minus strand of CALRNX020000008.1, from coordinate 52,260 downwards.
TTACAATCGAAATGCTCCCATATTGCTCAATTACCGCGTAATTGCGGGCTGTTTCTACAATCCTTTAATACTTTACAATGAAGAGAATTATTTACAGTATGTTGTTATTAAGTGCAATGACGGCACAAGCACAATCATCGGAAAAGCACTTAGCAAACTTAAGACAATTGACTTTTGGTGGCGATAATGCCGAAGCATATTGGAGCTATGATAATAAAAAACTCACGTTTCAGAGCAACAATAAAAATTGGGGCTTAAAATGTGACCAGATCTTTGATATGGATATTGCGAAAGCAGCAAAAGACACAACATACAAACCGCAAATGATCAGTACCGGGATGGGAAGAACTACTTGTAGTTATTACCTGAAAGATAATAAACATATTCTTTATGCTTCTACCCATATGGGGGCTAAAGAGTGTCCGCCTGACCCACCACATACCGGCAAGTATTTGTGGGCAATTTATCCTGATTTTGACATTTTTGTTTCGGATCTGGATGGAAATATTGTGAAGCAATTGACGAAAGAAAAAGGATACGATGCTGAAGCAACTGTTTCACCTGATGGTAAAATGATCGTGTTCACATCTACGCGCAGCGGTGACCTGGAATTGTACACAATGGATATTGAAGGGAATAATGTAAAGCAAATTACCAGTGGTTTGGGTTATGATGGGGGAGCATTCTTTTCACCTGATGGAAAAAAAATAGTATTTCGTGCATCGCGTCCGCAAACTGAGGCAGAGATTAAAGAGTACAAAGATTATTTAGCACAAGGGTTGGTAGCTCCTACCAATATGGAAATTTATACCTGCAATATTGATGGTAGCGAACTTCAACAAATAACCAAACTGGGTAAAGCCAACTGGGCACCTTTTTACCATCCGGGCGGAAAGAAGATTATTTTTTCAAGCAATCACCATTCACAAAAAGGATATGATTTCCAATTGTACATGATCAATACAGATGGAACCGGTTTGGAGCAAATTACCAACAGTAGTATGTTTAACGCATTTCCAATGTTCTCACCAGATGGTAAGAAATTGGTTTTTTCATCAAACAGGAATAATCATGGAACGCGTGACACCAATTTGTTTATAGCTGATTGGGTAGAATAAATCAGGAAACAGGTTTTATGTACCTCGCTATATCCAAGCCCCTTAATGCCGCAACACCAAAAAATACACAATACATGAGAATATTTTTGACAATAACACTTCTTTTTGCAACCGCATTAAGCTTTGCGCAAACCTTTAGTGCTGCCGAAATTCAGGCACATATTGAATATTTGGCTTCCGATAAACTGGCTGGTCGTGAACCTGGGACCAAAGGCGAAAAGCTTGCCTATACTTATATTCAAAAGGAATTTAAACAATATGGTTTAAAACCTCAGGGAAGTAAAGGTTACCTGCAACCATTCACTTATAGAACAATGTTGTCTGTTCATGATACAATTGGAAATGGAGCGAAGAAAAGTGGAACAAATGTGATCGGCTTTTTGGATAATGGAGCAACCAAAACAATTGTGATCGGAGCGCATTTTGACCATTTGGGAAACCACGAGCATTCATCTTCGTTGGATAAAAACAAAAAATTAATTCATAAAGGAGCCGATGATAATGCAAGCGGAACAGCAGGCGTTTTGGCTTTGGCAAAGTATTTTGCAGGTAATGGTGTAACAGAAAAATGCAATTTTTTATTCATGTGTTACTCTGCAGAAGAGGATGGATTGATCGGGTCGAAATATTTTACCAATAATCCTACAGTGGAGATGAGCACTATCAGTTGCATGTTGAACATGGATATGATCGGGCGGTTAAATGATTCTTCGCAAAGGGTTACTGTTTTTGGAATTGGAACAAGTCCTGCATACACAAATATTTTTGCGAATATCCATACACCTTTAAAAGTGGGTTACGATTCATCGGGAATCGGCCCATCGGATCAAACCTCCTTTTACCTCAAAAACATTCCGGTATTACATTTTTTTAGTGGACAGCATTCAGACTATCATAAATCAACTGATGATGCTGATAAGATCAACTACACAGGTGAGATAGCTATTTTGGAGATGATGAAACAAGTGATTGAGCAATTGGCCGATCTGCCGTCTATTCCTTTTACAGCAACCAAACAACCCGAGCAGGCACGTGTAAGTTTTAAGGTTACCCTGGGCGTAATGCCCGATTATTCGTTTGAGGGGAAAGGTGTGAAGGTAGATGCCGTAACGGAAGGGAAACCTGCGCAGGTAGCGGGTATTATGGGAGGAGATGTGGTTACCAAAATGGGCGATATGGAGATCAATAATATTTATGATTATATGAAGGCATTGAGCAATTTTAAAAAGGGAGATGAAGCACCGGTTGAAGTATTGCGCAATGAAAAAAAGGTAAGTGTGAAAGTCGTTTTCTAATTAACGAGAAGTTATTAATAAAGCATAAATGAAAACGGTCGAAAAAAGCATCTTACTTGTTGATGATGAGGTTGGCTTGGCAGAAATGTTAAAGTTTAACCTCGAGTTGGATGGTTTTGGAGTGACCATGGTGCATGATGGTCTGGCAGCAAATGGAATGCTGGCAACACAATCGTTCGACCTTGTGATATTGGATGTCATGTTACCGGAAATAGATGGCTATCATATTTGTAAACAGTTCAGGGAAACCAATAATCAAACTCCAGTGATTTTTTTATCGGCTAAAGGAAACGGTTCCGATCGCATACATGGCTTGCGTTTGGGTGCAAATGATTATTTGGCCAAGCCTTTTGAGTATGATGAGCTATTGTTGCGCATCCAAAACCTGATCAGTGCAAGCAATAGCCTGCACAAACCATCGGAAATCATTGATTATGCGTTTGGAAATTGCAAGATCGATTTTGAAAAAATGATCGCCATTGGCAGCCAAGGCAAGCAGATCGAGCTATCAAAGATCGAATTTCAGATGATGAAATTTTTTGTATTGAATAAGAACCGGGTGATCAACCGTGATGAAATTTACAAACATATCTGGGGCTATCGTCAGAGTGAAATTCCCAATTCGCGTACACTCGATAATTTTATTGTCGTGTTACGCAAATATTTTGAAGTTGACCCGGCTAATCCCCAAGTAATTGTCTCGGTAAGAGGAGTGGGGTATAAGTTTGTTGGGTAACCTCTTTATTCTTCCCTAAGCTCTTTTACATAAGCGGATAGCCCCCAACATTCTTTAATTCTAAAATATTCAGTGTTTGAATATTTATCATTTAAAGTAAACAAGTATTTCAATTCATCGTTTTGGTCTTGTTCATTTTGATACACTTGCCGATGTCTTGTACATCTGAAAAGTGCATACAAACATTTTGCCTTAAGTTCATTATTCCCGGCACTTGCAAGCGCTAACTTATAAAAATGGATCGCTTGTTTACATCCATAATAGTTGTCGAAATAGGGTTGTTTTAGCTTTACATATTCTAAATATTCAACTTCACCCATCCTCCAAGTATCTTCAAAGTCCACAGCTTTGTATGCTCTTCCGTAATAACTTATTTCTATATACAAGGAAGCAAGGTTAAAATAGTTTTGGCCCATGTTTCCTTCTTTTTTGTGAATACGTCTAAGAATATTCACCATTTCCTTTGTTATGCTATAATTATTGTAATGAAGTTTAAGTTTTCTTGCACGGTTATTAAAAAATATTAATTCATCAGGCTTTAAGTAAGTAGCTTCTTCTTGTGTTAAAGTATCATAATTATATGGGTAAAATGGATTTCCATCAGGATTTGTGTTTAGTGTACTAAAGTTTATCGGGATATAAATGTTGGGTGTTTTGCTAAAACTCTTATAGGCATCCGTAATTTTGTCTGCTCTGAGGTATAATGAACCTTGTACATCAAAAAGGTTTGGCTTATCAGTAATCGCGGTATAGTTTTGAATCAAGAATTCATCAAAGGCTCCTTTAGGTTCTGAAATGATTTGGTTGATTGTATCAATATCTTCAGGACGAGCATAATTATTAAGTATATTCTGATCGCCAAATTGGTCAGTTAATGAAGTCCCCATCAAATATGCACGGGCAAAGTCTTTTTGTTTGATTAGCTCCTGTTGTATAAGAAGGCGAATGCCCTGTTCAACGAATTTTTTATTATAATACAGTTCTGTATTTTCTGCGATTTTGCCAATTGCTTTTGCTAAATGATTTCTTGTTTCAATTGCCCTGATGTTTTGTGATTTTATAATTAACAATGTTGTCGTTAAATAATACTGAGCTCTTTGTTTGTCGGTTAGTTTATCGATTGAAACTTCTTTTAGAATATGATTCGCATCGTTATATTTTAAAAGTATTATGTATAAATGACCCAAACATAATTGGTAAAATGCTTCTTGTTTTGTGTGTTTGAGAATTAATGTTTTAAGAAGATGCTCTAACTTGTTACTATTCAATTCAGAATCGGGATACTTGAATACAATTTGTTCGTTTTTGTCGAAAACAACTTTCTGCGTTTCTTGTTGCTCTCGCCATTCGTTTGGGGGCATTAGTTTGTAGTCGAGTTTGTTTATTTCTCTTATAATTAAATCGTTTATATTGGAATTTGTTTCATCATATTCAACTGCTTTTGTAACAAATAAGGTATTGGGATAATAATCATGAAAACTATAAAGAGTATAAATCTGAGATTTTTGTTTGTCATTATTCGCGTAGGGTAATACGCTATCAATATCCGTTGCTCGGGTAAAGTTCAGGTAGGCTTTGAACTTTTTAGATTTTGTTTCATTAAATAAGATGGAGGCATAATAATTAGCTTTTGCGAAATGTCCGGCATTTGTTTCTGCGTCACATGTATAATTTAATGCTTCGTAAAACAGGTAGTCTTTATTGTTTTCGTTGAAATAAAGGTGAAACAAAGAGTCAACTTTTGTATTGTAGTGATTGTATCGATAATTACGAATAAGTTGAAAAGCGAGCCTTCTTTGAAAAAAGACATTTTTACTCTTTTTTAATTCATTTAAGATTAATGGTTCAGGGTTGTAGTTCTGCGAGTTAATTTCGGAGTAGTATTCTTTGTATGCGTCATATTCATTAAAACTATTCCACCCATTATCAAGTTTGTTGTAACCGAACTCATTGCATTTGGCTAGATAAAAATAATTTAAAGCAGTTTTATTGTTTGTTTTAATAAGCCAATGAATAAATGAGTGATTTCGAAATTGTGCAATAAATCTATCGAAAGTCGGACTTCCAATGTAAATAAAATCGCGGGATTTGTAGAGAAAGCTGTCGATAGATGGTTTTGATATTTTTCCATCAAAATATTCATACCATTCGTCAATATTTTGGTCGTTTAGGTTAGCTATATTCAACTCGCGTTTTTGCCAGCCATATTCATCTTGACCTACATTGATAAAATTCTGGGTATAAAAGAAAAGTTCATTTTGTTTGGAAGAGTCGGCAATATCGGGCATTAAAAATACTTCATCCTCCCAATCCCAATAAGTACTGAAATCAGCACAGGCAAGCGCTATAGCGGATGCTGCAAGCAGGTATATTAGCAGCCTACTTTTTCGTGTTAAGGATAACTTTAATTTCATCTGTTTTAAAATGGTCTAAGTTCTCTTTATCAAAATGGAATAAGATAATATTGGGTACAGGGTTGTTTAACTTATTGATCAAGTATGTTTTTATCTCTTCAACATCTTTCAACTCAATATTTTCTACCCTCACCAAGTCGTTCATATTCCAATAATGACCATATTTATAATCTTCTATATTGGCTTTAAAAACATTTTCCCGATTTGTTGCTGTAAAGGAAGTATCGGATTGGAGATCTTTTAAGCTAATATGTTCGGTTATTCCATCAAACTGCTGAGACGCATTAAATATTACACCCCAACCGAAGGCAGGAAGAGCTAAATCTAAGGTTATGGGATATTTAACTCCTTCAATGTATTTCATTACTTCGCTCTTAGAAAAAAGTGAATTTGTAACATTGTAATCGGTTATGTTGTCAACGTTATAACACATCAAAAGGCCTTTATCTATAGGCGGTAGATTATTGTTGTGGTACTTGTATTGATGCAGACGAATGGTAGCACTTAAAGTGTACTTTGTAGATTGTTTGATTAAGCTTAGGAGGTAAAAGTATTTATTCCGTGTAGCGTTTGTCCAATCGCAGTCAATTTGAATTTCTGATACTTTACTTCCGATTTGCGTCCTTTTTATTTCATTATTAAAACGAATCATTATTTTTTGAGATAGGTCTTCTATTCCTATTGAATCAATGCTCTTAATTGTATGATTTGTAATAAAGGCTACTGGAACAATCTCTGTTATTGATTGTGGTATTTTAGTGCTAAAATAAATATCGTTTTTTACATAAGGATTTGAATCAAAATCTACATCGAAGAACTTAATGTAGAGTTTCGTTACACTTAGATCGGATAAATAATCGGCACTATTTTCTTCAATAGAGAAACTGCCTTTCCAATAATAAAATGCAGGAGTTGTTCTTTCTACTTTATTACTCTGACAACCAGAATAACTCAGTAGTATGGAGATGAGAAAAAGTGGATGTATTCTTTTCATTGGCTTACAAGTAAAAAATGCTCTGTGAATATAGAATTGATTTTAGCCATAAAAAAATCCCGCAACCATAAAGGCGCGGGATTTTTTAAATCGTACGATCGTGATGAATAATTCTATTTTACTTTCTCAACTACAGCTTTGAAAGTTTCAGGGTGGTTCATGGCTAAATCAGCCAATACTTTACGGTTTAAGCCAAGGTTTTTTGAATTTACCTTACCAATAAACTGTGAGTAGCTCATACCATGCGGGCGAACACCTGCATTAATACGCATGATCCACAATGAACGGAAGTTACGTTTTTTGGTTTTTCTATCGCGGTAAGCGTAACCCAATCCTTTGTCGATTGTGTGCTTGGCGATGGTTAATACGTTTTTACGTTTTCCCCAGTATCCTTTTGCAAGGCCTAGGAGTTTTTTTCTACGTCTGCGAGACGCTACTGAATTGACACTACGTGGCATAATTTTTAAGTTTTTTTTGGATAAGAGCGTTCCGCTGTATTGCGGAAACTTGTAATGGCTCGTGTCCTGGTTTTAATTAATTAAACTTGAACCTGTACCCGCATTACTGCAGGACAAATTTTACTTACCGATTGTCAGTAAGTTTTTGATCAATCCCATATCCGGGTCTGATACAACAACCATTTTAGTCAAACCACGTTTTTGTTTCGTAGTTTTCTTAGTTAGGATGTGATTTTTGAAAGCTTGCGCACGTTTAATTTTACCACTAGGGGTAACTTTAAAACGCTTTTTCGCAGAGCTGTTGGTTTTCATTTTTGGCATAATCTGTCTTCCTTTTATATTATTCGATGTACGATTTCCTTATTTATCTGCAGGAGCACTGGTTGTTGCCGATTTTCCTTTAGGGCTCATCAACAAGAACATTTTCTTACCCTCAAGGCGTGGTAACTGTTCTACCTTTCCGATATCCTGCAATTTTTGCGCGAACTGAAGCAATAATACTTCGCCACGTTCTTTGTAAACGATAGCTCTACCTTTAAAAAATACGTATGCGCGCACTTTGTTTCCGTCTTTCAAAAAGTTTTCGGCATGTTTTAATTTGAAATCAAAATCATGCTCATCTGTATTCGGTCCAAAACGGATCTCCTTTACCTCTTGTTTAACGGTATTGGCCTTTTGTTCCTTTTTCTTTTTCTTTTGTTCGTACAAAAACTTTTTGTAGTCGACAACCCTACATACCGGTGGATCTGCATTAGGCGAAATTTCTACCAGGTCAAGCTCTTGCTCTTCAGCAATTTTTAAAGCTTCATGGATGGAGTAAACTCCTACTTCAATGTTTTCTCCTACTAATCGAACCTGGTTTGCACGGATCCTTTCATTGATCTTGTGTTCAGGTTCTTTTGCTCTACTCATACCACGTCCGTAGCGATTTGCTCCCGGAACATAAGGTGGTTTTGGCGCAGTATTGGTACTGGGTGCCGGTCTAAATGGTTTGTTTGGTGCTGCCAAGTATTTATTTAATTGTTGTTGTTTAATTTAAGTTTTTGGCTTGTTGTTCTTTGAAATATATTACAAAGTCTTCCAACGTAAACTTGCCCACATCTCCTTCTCCGTGCTTACGCACCGATACGGTTCCTTCTGCTTCTTCCTGCTCTCCGATAATGATCATAAATGGAATTTTTTTCGTTTCCGCATCGCGGATCTTCTTTCCAATCTTTTCACTCCTATCGTCAAACGGACCGCGAATATCTGCTTTATTTAGCACATCCACAACTTTTTGCGCATAGTCGTGATATTTTTCACTAATTGGCAAAATGGTGATCGGCTCAGGGGTTAGCCATAAAGGGAAATTCCCTGCGCAGTGCTCGATCAATACAGCCACAAAACGTTCCAACGACCCGAATGGTGCTCGGTGGATCATTACGGGACGGTGCTTTTGGTTGTCGCTTCCGGTGTATTCCAATTCAAAACGCTCCGGCAAATTGTAGTCAACCTGAATGGTTCCCAATTGCCATTTACGGCCAATGGCATCTTTTACCATGAAGTCGAGTTTTGGCCCGTAGAATGCAGCTTCGCCCAATTCTACAACGGTATTCAAGCCTTTTTCGGCAGCCGATTCAATGATCGCAGCCTCGGCCAATGCCCAGTTTTCATCGCTACCAATGTACTTGGTTTTATTTTCCGGATCACGTAGCGAAATTTGAGCAGTAAACTCTTTAAAATCCAATGCTTTAAATACATAAAGCACCAGGTCGATCACTTTACAAAATTCTTCTTTTACCTGGTCGGGGCGAACAAATAAATGCGCATCATCTTGGGTAAAGCCACGAACCCTTGTTAATCCATGCAATTCTCCTGCTTGTTCGTAACGGTAAACGGTTCCAAACTCGGCATAACGTACCGGCAGGTCTTTGTATGATTTGGGTGATGATTTATAAATTTCGCAATGGTGCGGGCAGTTCATCGGTTTCAGGAAAAACTCTTCGCCTTCACGTGGAGTCTTGATCGGTTGAAATGAGTCCTCACCATATTTTTCGTAATGGCCCGAAGTGATGTACAGGTTTTTGTTACCGATATGCGGAGTTACCACAGGCAAATAACCTGCAGCCACCTGCGCTTTTTGTAAAAACTGAACCAAACGTTCGCGCAACATGGCACCTTTGGGCAACCACAATGGCAAGCCCATTCCCACTTTTTCAGAGAAGGTGAACAGTTCCAGTTCTTTGCCCAGCTTGCGGTGGTCGCGTTTCTTGGCTTCTTCCAAAAGGGCTAAATATTCATCCAGCTCCGATTTTTTAGGGAATGTAACCCCATAAATACGGGTAAGCTGTTTGTTTTTTTCATCACCTCTCCAGTATGCACCGGCAACGCTCATCAATTTGATGGCTTTGATAAAGCTGGTGTTTGGAATATGTGGTCCGCGGCACAGGTCAGTAAAGTTTCCCTGGTTGTAAAACGTGATGTTTCCATCTTCCAGTCCTTCCAACAGGTCTAGTTTATATTCATCGCCTTTTTCTTTAAAATAAGCAATGGCATCGGCTTTCGAGACATCCGAACGTTTATAGGCATTGCCTTGTTTGGCAAGCTCTGCCATTTTATCCTCTATCTTTTTGAAATCGGCACTCGAAAATTCTTTGCCACCAAAATCTACATCATAATAAAAACCGGTTTCAATAGCGGGGCCGATACCAAACTTTGTTCCAGGGTACAATGCTTCCAATGCTTCGGCCATTAAATGTGCCGAAGAATGCCACATGGTGCTCTTAGCTTCTTTGTCGTTCCAGGTGAGTAGCGTTAGCGTTGAGTCTTTCGTAATGGCGCGGGTGGCATCCCATACCTCTCCATTTACTTTGGCGGCTAAAACATTGCGGGCCAAACCTTCGCTGATTGATTTGGCTACATCTAAGGCGGTAACTCCCGTTTCATACGAGCGAACGGAACCGTCAGGAAGTGTGATATTAATATTACTCATAAAGGCTTGCAAAATAGTGGAAGTAGGGGAATATGTGAAATAATTTCTTTTAATGGAAGTCTGTTATCAGTGGGAAATCGTTTGTAATCCAAAAGTTGAGGGAAACAGATATATTGCGTTTATACAAAAAGAAGAATATGAGATTTTATAAAGCTCTTTCGGGTATTGGTTTTTTGACAAAAAGCTATACGATGAAGTTTTTGTTTGTAGCTTTTTTAGGAATCCATGTTCCGCTTATTGGCATCGTGGTATATGTGGGTTTATGGGCACCGGGCAATATTCAACCGGTTACATTGTTGCTGCTTACATTGGGATTTACACTAGCTGCCACAGCCGCAACATTGTTTGTATTGAACAAGTTGTTGGAGCCTGTAAAACTTGCCATGCAATCATTGGAAGATTATGTTGCAACGCGTAAGGTGCCAAATTTGCCAAAACACTTTCCGGATGAAGTGGGCGTTTTGCTTCAATCCATCCAGCATACAGTTTGAATCTCTGGAGGATGCCATTAAAACCAAATCGGAACTAATGTACACCATCACCCATGATTTGCGCGGACCGCTCGGGCAAATCATTTCGTTGTCGGATCTGGCTTTGCATACAGATGTTGAGCAGGCTAAATATATTGGCATGATTAAAGCCAGCGCTTTGCAGGAGCTTAATTTTATTGATAATTATATTGCCATTTTAGAAACCCACGAATATAAAATTGAAAGTCATACAAGCACATCCGTGAGTTTGGTTTCGCTTATCGATATGGTATTGCAAACAGTTGACGGGCAGCTTAAAGACAAACAATTAAAAGTGCAATTAAACCTTGCAGCACAAGCAGCAGTTAAAACAACCGTGGATTTATTGTTTAAACATGTCATTCAAAACCTGGTATGCAATGCCATCAAATTCTCGCAACCTCATGGCAAGATCATTATTGAAACAACAATAACAGGGAATAAAACGATCCTGTCGGTAACGGATAACGGGATTGGATTTGAGCAATCCTCCGCCACCCATTTATTCGAAAAATTTACGCACCTTAAAAGAGAGGGGACATACGGTGAACCGACAAATGGAATTGGACTTTATTTAACCAAAGAGTTGGTGAAAAAACACAACGGAACGATTTGGGCAACGAGTGAAGGAAAAGATAAAGGAGCTACGTTTACGGTTGAACTTTTAAACTAAGAGTTGATTGGTTTGCAGTTGGCAGTCCTGAACCGGCAGAAATAACTGAAAAATCCTTCTATTGAGTAATCAATTTTCCCGTTTGTTGATGTTGTTCTGCATCTTCAATTTTCCAGACAAATACCCCTTTGTATTCAAAATCATTGATGGTGGTATTGGCAGCTGAAAGTAGTGAAGTGTACACGAGTTTTCCTAATAGATCATATACTGAAAATTGCAATGGGTACTTAATTGAAGATGATTGTACATCAATCGAGAAAGCACTTGTTGCAGGAAGCGGGAAGATACTTACATTGTAATTAGTTTCTGAATGATCTTGAATAGCTGTAATATCGGTGTAACGGGCAATGTAATTATGCGAATACTCTTCTGCTTTTATAAATCCACCACCACAAAACAATGCCCCGTTGTATTCGCAAATTGTGTGAGTTTTATTGATAAAAAGAGTATTAGTAAGACCCGTACCCATCTCTTGCCAGGTTGTCGTTAATGTATCCCACCTGGAGACTCCGGCACCTGTTGCATACAATTGATTATCTATAATAGTTAAAGTTCTCAAAGGAATCATTTTCTGATGACAGAAAAGAGAAAGAGCTTGGCCATCCCATTGTAAGATATTTGTATAAGTACTGGTGTCTGAAAAAAGGGAACCAATTAAAAGCTTATTGTTATATGCTGTCATATTGTATGCCGGAAGAGTTAAGCCATTGGATACACTATCCCATTTTAGCCCATCCCATTTTGCAATATAATTGGAAGCAATCGTGCCTGCACTATCAAAGTCGCCTAAAGCATATAACTCATTGTTGAAAGGATATAAATCAAAGATACGCTCTCCGTTAACACCTGGTCCGAGAGCATTCCAATTTGTTCCGTTCCATCTGGCAATGTGATTAGCGGCTATCCCTCCAATACTATCAAAAGTTCCACCAACATATAATTCATTGTTGAAAAAGGCAATTGCGGTGATCTGACCTCTACCTTGTATTCCAAAACTTGTCCACGAAGTTCCATTCCATTTTGCAATGTTTGCAGCGGGTATGGATCCTGCGAACTGAAAATTTCCTGCCACATAAAGGTCATTATTATAAACCATCAATTCATTTACAAGTTCTGACCAACCTGAAATACCTGTTCCAAGAGAGGTCCAATTTTCTCCATCCCATGCCGCAAGCGCCTTAATCGGCATGGAACCTGCATGATTAAAACCTCCACCTGCAATAAGTTTACCATCATAAACAGCCAGACTATAAACATATCCATTTACTTCTTTTGGTAAGGATCTCCAGTTCATTGTTTGGCTGTAACTGGTGATACTAACGAGGATCACAATTATTAAAGGCACTATTTTTTTCATATTGACGGGGTTTTATTTTGTGATGACCAATTTAGTAGAAAGAGATGTAGCATCAAAAGAGCTCACATTACAAATGTAAATACCCAATTTCAAGAAGTTAGTATCAATTGGATATTTATATCAATGTAAATCTTGATTTGGATTTACTTTTTATTTTTGAATAATCTTACTCAGTATATCCGTAATTTCATTAATAAATCGAAATTATTTTCTTCTTGGCAATTAGATTGTGAATGTGTCATTTGAAGGCTAGAGAGGTTTAGTTCATTAATTCCATTTACCAATGGCGATGCTGGGTAAACAGTTAAGATCACTTTGCCTTTACCTGCAAGGTTTTCGGCCGCAGCCAGTAATACTAAAAGAATGCTATCCTTATCGTAGGAAATATTCGTAGCAATAGGATTTTTTGTACCAAGCGGAATGATCCAAATAATGAAGTGTTATGAAGCTTATTTCGACTCTAGCATTATTTCGACCCCACCCTTGTCAAACCTTCTTTAGCCAATGCATGATCAGGATCTAACTCCAATGTATATTGGTAATTGAGCAATGCATCTTTGTACTTTTTGCGGTATTCGTGAACCAGGCCGCGCATATAATAGGCATTAACATTTTGGTTGTTCATTTGGATACAGATATCCCAACTGCGAATGGCTTCATCATATTTTTGCGCATCAAAATTGATAATACCCACATTGTAATATGATTTGTCGCTCGATGGGTCGATATCAATTACTTTGCGGTAATCAAACAACGCTTTTTGGAATTCGCCTACTTGCTGGTAATAATAAGCGCGACCAAAATAGGCTTCGGCACTGCGCGGGTTGATGCGAATAGCTGTTGTAAAATAGTCTTTAGCACTTTTGTTTTTTTTCGCGGCCAACATCAATCCCAATTGCATGGCTGCATCATAATACCTATCGTCCATTTCAAGTGCTTTTTGATAAGATGCTATGGCGCGTAATGTGTCTTTGAGCTCACGTTGGTTGTCGGCACGCAGGCAATATGCTGCTGCATTTGTTGAGCGTTGTGCGATCAGGCTATTGGTTAAGTTAATGGATTTGGTATGTTCTTTTACCACGTAATACAATTCGGCCAGTTTCATTTGCGCATCTTCATAATCGGGTTTTAACACAATGGCTCTTTCATATGACTTTGCAGCTTCCTGTGTTTTATTCATGGCATACAATACGCGGCCTCTGAAAAAGTGGTATAATGGATTTTGTGCATCGTATTTGATTGCATCATCCATATCCAATAATGCACGTTCCAGGTATTTGTTGGTAAAATAAACTGATGCCCGCTGGTAATACAATTCCGCATTTTCGGGATCGGCTTCTATTTGATTGCTGAGGGCTTTTACCGATTCATTATTGGCCAGCGTTGAGTCTTCGGCAAGTTTGTCGGCCGACTTTTGTATGGTTTCTGTTTGCGAAGTATTGCCACCGCACGCATATAAACATATTCCCAAGGCTGTGATGTAAATCAGTTTTATAAATTGAGTTTTCAGATACATTTGTTTGAAAGAGTTTGATGTTTGGGTTTTGTCGTTATTCGATCCATTGATCGAGTAGCTTCTTATAACCAAGTCACAAAAAAACTAAATTTGTTTGCATTACGGTAATAAAATATTGAATTCCATATATGCAGTCCCGAAGGTTCGGGAGTAAAGGAGCAAATGGAATTTAGTTTTTACATCGTAATTCAAAAATCTAAAATCATAAATTAAGAGAGATGCCATATTACCATAAACTAGGAAGTATTCCTCCAAAGCGTCATACGCAATTTCGCAAACCTGATGGAACATTGTACCAAGAAGAGCTTGTTTCAACAGAAGGGTTTCACAGTTTGTATTCGTTAATTTACCATACCAATCCACCAACAATGGTGAAGGAAATTGGTGAGGCATACAAATTTGGACCTACTGCTGCATTGGAAAAAAATATGCAGAACCGCAGTTTTCTCACTTTTAAAACAAAGCCGGTGGATGATTATTTAGAAAGCCGCGTGTATACCCTGTTTAACAACGATGTATACCTGGCTTCGGCTGCTCCCAAAAAAAGCATGACGGATTATTTCTATAAAAATGCCGATGGGGACGAAGTTATTTTTGTTCATGAAGGAAGTGGGGTGTTAAAAACCATTTATGGACAGATTGAATTTGAGTATGGAGATTATCTGGTGATACCAAGAGGAACCATTTATCAATTGCATTTTGCTACGGAAAACAATCGTTTGTTTATTACCGAAAGCTTGTCGCCTATCCGTGCACCTAAGAGATACTTAAACCAATACGGTCAATTATTGGAACATTCACCCTACTGTGAGCGCGATTTGAAAGTTCCGCAAAATTTGGAAACATTTGATGAGTTGGGTGAATTTAAAGTGATGATCAAAAAGCAGGATATGCTTTATCCGTATACCTATGCTGCACATCCATTTAGTGCCATTGGTTGGGATGGATTCCAATATCCTTACGGTTTTTCAATACACAATTACGAACCGATCACAGGTCGCGTGCACATGCCACCACCGATACACCAAACATTCGAAGGACATAATTTTGTAATCTGTTCGTTTGTTCCGCGTATGTACGATTACCATCCGTTGGCGATTCCGGCACCATATGCGCATAGCAATGTGGATAGCGATGAGGTATTGTATTATGTGGATGGTGATTTTATGAGCCGCAAACATGTGGAGCGTGGGATGATCAGTTTGCATCCTAAAGGTATTCCTCACGGACCACACCCGGGAACCGTTGAAAAGTCAATCGGTAAAGCCGAAACCAGAGAACTGGCGGTGATGATTGATCCTTTTTATCCGTTAAAAATTACCAAAGAAGCAATGGAGATGGAAGATCCGGGGTATTATAAAACCTGGATTGACTAGTTTCCGAGCTCATCGTTTATGTACCATCGTTCATAGAAGATAAGTTAAAAAAATATGAGCAGCCGACTTTTGTCGGCTGTTTTTGTGTAATGGTTTTTTGTTGAGTACAGGCAAACGCATAACTTGCCCTTTCATGACTTCAGAATCTTCGTATCAAATTTTAGGTGTACCGGCAACTGCAACCATTGATGAGATTAAAAAAGCTTATCGGGCCAAGGCCTTCTTATTGCATCCTGATAAGAATGATGCCCCGGATGCATCACAGCAGTTTGTTGAATTAACCGAAGCATATGAATTGTTGATTGAAGAAAAATCGAATCCATTCAAACGATACGTCTCCGCATTTCAACAATCGGAGCACACGGCCAATGCCAAACGCGAGGAGGCTAAACAGAGAGCGAGGGAATATGCCCGGATGCGTTATGAGGAGTTTGAAAAAACAGAAGCTGCACAAACCCTCAATGCACTCAATATTATTCTAAATCATTTGTTGTTTTTATTTGCTTGTAGCATGTTGGTGGCTGTACCATTTATTCTTGCCAATTTTTATGAGTTTACAGGATTGATTCTTGGCTTGCTGTTTTTGCTGGCAATTGGTCGCCCTATTTTTGGGTATATCAAACACTTTTTTCAACCGGCACAATTATGGCTCGCATTGATGAGTTTGGTGGAAACCTATTTTTTCCGGTTTATGATCTTAAGTGTGGCCAATATCTACCTTATTTTTAAAGTGGTGATGAATACCTTGATCCCCTTGGAATATTCTTTGGCGATATTTCCTGTGGTCATATTGTGTGGTTATTTTTTGTTTTTTAAGAAGAAAGAAAACAATATTCGATTGTTTAATGCAGCCGTTATTTTGCCATTGCTAATCAATATCATGTTCTGTATAAATTACTATGGAAGTGATAAACCAACGATTGAAGAATATGAATTTAGGAGTGTTGAATATGTATCGAGAAGAGGGCATGAAAAAAGTACGATGATCAATTTGAAAGGTGGGAAGTACGATGAATACGTAGGGATTAGAGTCTTTAGCTCATTAGATATCATGTGGAACTGCGAGCATATCATTTATCAATTTGAAGACGGGTTATTGGGTGTTCGTGTGATGAAAGAATACCGCTTCATACAGTGATGACTTTTGTCAAAGCCTTGTCCATTGTGATAATTGTCATGCCGGTAATGTGGCAAAAAAATCGATTTTCGTAAATAGTAAAAAACGATAACTATGGAAGTACTTGACAAAACAAAAGAAATATTGCCGACTACTGCGGACTTTTTGCCGCTCAACGGAACAGATTACGTTGAGTTGTGGGTGGGCAATGCCAAACAAGCTGCGCATTATTATAAAACAGCATTTGGTTTCCAAAGCCTTGCCTATGCAGGCCCTGAAACCGGATTAAAGGATCGTGCTTCATATGTATTGGTGCAAAACAAAATGCGCCTGGTTCTTACCTCACCTTTAAAAAGTGACAGCCCTATTGCCGAACACCACCGCAAACATGGTGATGGTGTGAAATATCTGGCATTATGGGTAGATGATGCATACGATGCATTTGAACAAACCACCAAACGTGGAGGTGTTGCTTCATTGCAGCCAAAGACATTAACCGATAACAACGGTGAAGTGCGCATGAGTGGTATTAAAACGTATGGCGAAGTTGAACATTTGTTTATTGAACGCAAAAACTACAATGGTGTATTTATGCCCGGTTTTGTGGAGTGGAAAACAGATTACAACCCGGCACCAACAGGTTTATTGTACGTAGATCATTGCGTGGGAAATGTGGGGTGGAACCAAATGAATCCTTGGGTGAAATGGTACGAAGATGTAATGGGTTTCCGCAATATTTTGTCGTTTGACGATAACGATATTTCAACTGAATACTCTGCTTTGATGAGCAAGGTAATGAGCAATGGAAACGGTTATGTAAAATTCCCGATCAACGAACCTGCTGAAGGTAAAAAGAAATCGCAGGTTGAAGAATATTTGGATTTTTATGAGGGCGAAGGTGTTCAACATATTGCCATTGCAACCAAGGATATTGTTGCTACCGTGCGTGATCTGATGAGCCGTGGTGTTGAATTCTTAAAAGTACCAAGTAGCTACTATGAAGATCTATTTGACCGCGTGGGTAAAATTGAAGAAGATATTGAGCCGTTAAAAGAATTAGGTATTTTGGTGGACAGAGACGATGAAGGATATTTGTTGCAGTTGTTCTCAAAACCGGTAGAAGACAGACCAACCATGTTCTTCGAAATTATTCAACGCAAGGGAGCAAAAAGTTTTGGTAAAGGAAACTTTAAAGCATTGTTCGAAGCATTGGAAAGAGAACAAGAGATCAGGGGAAATTTATAATTTTCACTTTTAATAAACTGGAAACGCCCGATGTATGTCGGGCGTTTTTTTTGTAAACAACAATTCTGATTTACCAGGTATAATGCTGTTTATTTAACATAGTTGGGCGACACACATGTTTGCCAATAACTTACAATGGTTTTGAGTGTTTCTTTTATTTCACCATAGTTTGAAGGCTTAACAAAAAATCCTTGTATGGATTTGGAGTAAGCATCAACAACATGTTTTTGTTCCGCGCTGGTCGAAAAGAATAAGTATGGAATTGATTTGATTCGGAGGTCTTCGTTTTCATGCACTTTTTCCCGCAACTCCATACCATTCAGTTTTGGCATATTGATATCGGAAAAAATGATGAAAGGCTCAATCTTGGTTGATGTCAGGTACTCCAGCGCTTTTTCGCCTTCATTAAAAAAAATGAGTTCGTTTTGATAATTTAACTCTTTGAAAATTTCGGTGAAAATTTCCTGATCTTCCAAATCGTCTTCAATGATAATGATGGGCCCGCCTTTATTCATCGTTTTTTTTTGGTGAAGGTAGTTTATTCTTCCGGTAAAGCATTTTTTATTGATTCAGCTTATAATATGAGTGGTAGGATTGGAGTTAAAAAATACAAGGCAACTGTTCCTTTTACATCATATTTAGTATTACTTTGAACAATGGCTAAACAAAAGATAACTGCGCTCCGTGAAAAGGTAGCCCACTCGGAAAGACGATTTTTAGAAGGACCGCGCTCAAGGTTTCGCGAGTTCCGTTTTGCTTTCAAAGTATTTTTTGAATTCATTCGCGCATTCCGGAAATTACATTTTATTGGACCCTGTGTCACCGTATTTGGCAGTGCACGGTTTACCGATGACCATCCGTATTATATTAAGGCTCGCGAAATGGGGGCCGAAATCAGCAAATTGGGTTTTACCATTATCACTGGTGGTGGTCCGGGCATTATGGAAGCGGCTAATCGTGGTGCTTTCGAAGTAGGTGGACGTTCCATTGGTTGCAATATCATGTTGCCCCACGAGCAAAAGGAAAACCCGTATGTGCAACAATCCATCGAGTTTAAGTATTTTTTTGTGCGCAAAACCTTGTTGCTAAAATACTCATATGCATTTGTGATCATGCCGGGTGGTTGGGGTACGATGGACGAAATGTTTGAAGCACTAACCTTGATCCAGACAGGTAAGATAAGAGAGTTCCCGGTGATTCTTTTTGGAAGAGAGTATTGGAAAAATCTGATCGCTTTAACCAATGATATGATCACCAATAAAACCGTTTCTGAAACAGATATCAAAGAAAATGTGCTGGTGACAGATTCGGTCGAAGAGGCCGTTGAACATTTACGTAAATATGCGATCGCTAAGTTTGGTTTGAAAAAAGCCAGGCGCATGAGACAAAGCAGGTGGTTGGGCGAATTTTTTAAATGGAAATAATCGGGAGATGGAAGAAAAGACAGAACAAAAAAACAATCCTTTACATGGGATCAAACTTGAACAAATGCTCACCGAGTTGGTGGATACGTACTGCTGGGAGTTTTTGGCTGATGAGGTAAATGTGAATTGTTTTAAGAACAACCCAAGCATCAAATCAAGCTTGACTTTTTTGCGCAAAACGCCCTGGGCCCGAACCAAAGTTGAAGGAATATATTTGAAGTATATTGTGAAGGCGAGGAAGAAGAAGTCCGGTTTATAGTTCATCGTTCGTGGGTCATAGAAGCAGGCATTTTTTTCATAAATCCTGATGATCAAACTCTGTTAACAGAAAACTGTTCGATATCATCAATTTAACTCCGATAATTTCCGTACTTTCGCCCCTCAATTTTAAAAGCTAATGATCTCAGTAGGAAATCTTTCGTTGCGCTACGGCAAGCGTGTATTGTTTGAGGATGTGAATGTTAAGTTCTCTCCGGGCAATTGTTATGGTGTGATTGGAGCCAATGGCGCAGGAAAATCAACGTTCTTAAAAATTCTTTCGGGCGAAATCGATCCGAGCACGGGCAGTGTTTCCATTACTCCCGGTGAGCGTATGAGTGTGTTGAAACAAAATCACTTTGAGTTTGATGCGTTTCCGGTATTGCAAACCGTAATTATGGGAAATAAGAAGCTTTGGAAAATAATGGAAGAAAAAGATGCCATTTATGCAAAGCCAGATTTTAGCGATGCTGATGGTGAAAGAGTAGGAGAGCTAGAAGGATTGTTTGCCGAAATGGAAGGTTGGAATGCTGAGAGCGATGCAGCCGGATTGTTAAGCGATTTGGGTGTGAAAGAGGAACTGCATTATAAATTGATGAGTGAGTTGGGTGGTAAAGAAAAAGTTCGTGTATTGCTGGCTCAGGCATTATTCGGTAACCCCGATATTTTATTGTTGGATGAGCCGACCAATGATTTGGACGTTGAAACCATTGCATGGTTGGAAAATTTTCTTGCCGATTTTCAAAACACGGTGATCGTAGTAAGCCACGACAGGCACTTTTTGGATGCTGTGTGTACACATGTGGCCGATATTGATTTTGGAAAGATCCAGTTGTATACCGGTAACTATTCGTTTTGGTATGAAAGCAGTCAGTTGGCATTACGCCAGCGTTCCGACCAAAACAAAAAGGTGGAAGATAAACGTAAGGAGTTGCAGGATTTTGTGGCACGTTTTAGTGCAAATGCTTCCAAATCGCGCCAGGCAACCAGCCGTAAAAAATTGTTGGAGAAATTGGTGGTGGATGAAATTCAACCATCAACACGTAAATATCCGGGTATTATTTTTACACCCAACCGCGATTGTGGTGACCAGGTATTGCGCGTTGAAGACCTTACCAAAAAACTGGATGATGGAACCGTATTGTTTAAAGATATAACATTCACGTTGGATAAAGGTGATAAGGTGGCAATCTTATCTAAAGATCATTTGGCTATTACCTCATTCTTTCAAATTATTGCCGAAGAAGAAAAGGCTACTTCCGGGGAGTACGTTTGGGGACAAACCATTACCCGTTCCTATTTGCCCAATGAGAACCACCATTTTTTTACAGCCGATTACAATTTGGTAGATTGGTTGCGCCAGTTTTCTGCTGAAAAAGATGAAACGTATATCCGTGGATTTTTGGGTAAAATGTTGTTCAGTGGCGAAGAAGTATTTAAAAAATCGAATGTACTGAGCGGAGGGGAAAAAGTTCGTTGTATGGTGAGCCGTATGATGTTAACCAATGCCAATTGTTTGTTGCTGGATGAGCCGACCAATCACCTCGATTTGGAAACCATTGAAGCATTTAACAACGCGTTGAAAGACTGGAAACATATCGCGATCTTCTCTTCGCATGACCATACATTCACGCAAAGTATCGCCAACCGTATTATCGAAATTACACCCAATGGTGTTATTGACAAACGCATGACTTACGATGAATACCTGGAAGATGAAAGGGTAAAAGAACAACGTGCTGCAATGTACGGTTCGGTTACTGCATAGTTTTGGTGTACACTTTTTTTATGAATATAACTGAAAAGACGCTTTCTCTAAAGCGTCTTTTTGGTTTAAAGATTTGCCCAATTATCAACAATCTTCAGGCGGCTCTTAACAATTTGTTAAACATTACTTAATATTGAACTTATAGGATTAACCGAATGTTACCAAAAAAATAATACATGGAAAACCCATTCAAAATTTTAGTTGTAGATGATGAAAATGATATCCTGGAATTCATTCAGTACAATCTAAAGAAAGAAGGATACGAAGTACACCTTGCTCATAATGGGCAGGAGGCAATTACTGTAGGTAAAAAGATAAAACCCGACTTGATCCTGCTGGATGTAATGATGCCTGTAATGGATGGTATCGAAGCGTGCAAGTTGATGAAAGCGGATTCGAGTTTTGCAGATACGTTCATTGTATTTTTAACGGCACGTTCGGAGGAATATTCAGAGATTGCAGGATTTAATGCAGGCGCAGATGACTATATCGCAAAACCCATCAAACCACGTGTGCTCAACAGCCGTATCAGTGCCATCTTGCGCAGAAAAAATAAAGATGTTGCAGAAGCCAAGTTAACAGTTGGTGATCTGATCATTGACAGGGAAACATTTTTGGTTTACCGCGGAACCCAGAAAATACAATTGGCCCGTAAAGAGTTTGAATTATTGTTTTTATTGGCTGGCAAACCGGGGAAAGTATTTACCCGCGAATTTATCCTTGAAAAAGTATGGGGTGATGAGGTGTTGGTTGTGGACAGAACGATTGATGTGCATATTCGTAAATTACGTGAAAAATTGGGTGATGCTTATATCGGAACGGTGAAAGGTGTAGGTTATAAATTTGAACTATGATCAGAAACCCAAAGCCAGTTTTCATTGCGCTTATTATTGCCGGTATTTTATCGCTTTTTGTAGGACTTACAACCTGGATACTCGATAACTACGACTATACGATTGCACTTACTGCCGCTGGTGTTACGTTGCTTTTTTCATTTGTCCTTTTCTTTTATTCCCTCGAGTATTTTATTTACAAAAAAATTAAGCTCATCTACAAAACCATTCATAGTCTCAAAACGCAAAAGTATGATGCCAAGCTGAGCAATTTTGATTGGAAAACGGATCCCATCACCAATATGAACAAGGAGGTGATCAACTGGGCACGTGATCAAAAAGAGCAGATGGATGAGTTGAAAAAATTAGTTGAGTTCAGGAAAGAGTTCCTTGGAAATGTTTCCCACGAACTGAAAACGCCCATTTTTAATATCCAGGGATATATTCATACACTGATTGATGGGGCCATTGATGACCCAGAGGTAAATGTGAGGTTTTTGCAAAAAGCGGCTAAGAGTGCCGACAGGCTGAGTGACCTGGTTGCTGATCTATTGGCAATCTCTCAACTCGAATCGGGTGAGTTAAACATGGAACCTGAGCGTTTTGACATTAATCTTTTGGTGAAAGATATTTACGAGCAGCTTGAAGTACGAGCCAAAGAAAGAGGTATTTCTTTGATCATCAAAGATGGTTGCAATAGACCTTTTTATGTATTGGCCGATCGTTACCGCATCCGACAGGTATTGGTGAATCTTGTGCTCAACGCCATTAAATATGGAAAAGAATTTGGCACGACCACGGCAGCTTATTACGATATGGATGAAAACATCCTGATTGAAATCGGTGATAATGGCGAAGGGATGGAGCAGGATCATTTATCGCGCATTTTCGAACGTTTTTACCGGGTGGATAAAAGCCGTGCCCGCGAAAGTGGTCCGGGTGGAACCGGTTTGGGATTGGCTATTGTGAAACATATTATCGAAGCACATAATCAATCCATTAACGTTCGCAGCCAGGTAGGACAAGGCACAACCTTTGGTTTTACATTGAAAAAAGCCGGAGGCAATTAAGAAAGGTTTTACTTGGATTTTGTTTGAAGCAACACACGCTGGAGGTAGTGCGTAAATGTTTTATGGGTTGGGTAGGAGCGATGTGAGGTCATATTATTAAACACCAATGCCACACCCAGCAAGATCAACGAACCCGATAATACTGGCGACAATACATAAAAATATCCCAGCGCTTTAATTTTTTCAGAACCAATCACCGCGATCAACGCAGTTGCACCACCGGGTGGATGTAAGGTTTTTGTTATTTGCATGCACACGATTGAAAGTGCCACGGCCAGGGGAGCGGTTATCCAGATAATATCGGGAAGTAGTTGGAATACGGTAACACCGATAAGCGCTGAAACAAAATGTCCCCCCACCAGGTTTCGGGGTTGTGCCAATGGACTTTGAATGGCTCCATAAACCAATACACTGGATGCGCCAAAAGAACCGATGAGCAATACGTTTTCCGAATGCAGAAGTAATTTACTCTGGCAAAAAGCGATCAACCCGATTCCTACAAATGCACCAATGAATGACCACAACTGTTCTTTGTAGTCAACCAATGTTTCCTTGTACATAATGTATTTAGAAACCCTAAGCCCACGCCTGATCGTTTTTTTTACCATCTTATTGGTTCATCATTTCGAAACAGTAAAACCACTTCTTTATGCAAACATACATCTCTCTATAAGATTGGAGGTATGATGCCTGCATTATTTTTGAGTTTACCTGATACGTTACGAAGCGATGGCAGCAATCACGAGGGTTAATAGTAACACGACACGGAATGTGATCATTGGCCACGAAAAAGTTATTGTTTTCATAAGTTTTGTATTAAGGGTAAAACAATTGATTTGTATTCCTTACGAAATAATTGTGCCTAAACGTTTAAACGGGATTGTATATTTGAGGTGGTGTAAATTAGGGGCTTGATTATCAAGTCTTAAAATTTACTTTCTGTTTATATTGATTGCTTACCTTAGTCCTATGAAAAAAATAATTCTGGTTTTCATTTGTATTTTCATGAGTGCACAAGGAGCCTATACCTGGGGTTTCTTTGGCCATAAGCTGGTTAACCGAATGGCTGTTTTTACCCTGCCTGAATCGTTGTTATTGTTTTATAAAAACAATATTGAGTATATCACCGATCATTCGGTTGATCCCGATAAGCGCAGGTACAGTGTCCCCGAAGAAGCTCCGAGGCATTATGTAGACCTGGATCATTACGAAGTGTATGCACCCATTGATACCGTTCCGAAATATTGGAAGGATGCTGTTGCAAAATACACTGAAGATACGCTGAATGCTTATGGAACGGTACCTTGGCATATTAATACGATGCGGTATCGTTTAACGGAAGCGTTTAAAGAAAAGGATATCGAAAAAATATTAAAGAACTCAGCCGAAATAGGGCATTATATTGCTGATGCCCATGTGCCTTTGCATGCCACCGAAAATTACAACGGGCAACTCACCGGGCAAAATGGTATCCATGGATTTTGGGAATCCCGGTTGCCCGAATTGTTTAGCGATGAGTATGATTTTTTTGTGGGCCGTGCCTACTATGTAAATGATGTTTTGGGCCTGGCATGGAAAGCCAGCGAAGGAAGTTTTGCTGCCAAGGATTCGGTACTTGATTTTGAACGAAAACTCAATGCCTCTTTTCCTTCCGATCAAAAATACACGCTTGAGCAAAAAGGCCAAACACAAGTGAAAGTATATTCAAAAGCATACGCGGAAGCTTATAATCAACTATTGGGCAACCAGGTGGAGCGGAGAATCCGCCAGAGTGTACTGGCAGTAGGCTGCATCTGGTATACATGTTGGGTAGATGCAGGGCAGCCGGATTTAACGGGGCTAAAACCTTTGAAAATGAAAGATGATGAGCGCAAAAAAGCAATAGCTGATGAACATAAATTATTGGAAGAACGCAAAATGATCGGAAGGGGAGAGTAGCCTTTAAGGAACAGATGTTCCAAATGAAGTTGAGGTAATCCCCAACTGTGTATAACTTGTGTTTAATTGCAGCGCGCGTGCCCATATTTTCGTAACCATACAGCAGAAATTACATTCAGATGAAATTTATAGTAAACAGTACCACTTTATTGAAACACCTTTCCATGATCGATGGAGTTGTTGTGTCAAAACCCATCATCCCGATTTTGAACAATTTTTTGTTTGATATCAAAGATGGAGAGTTAAAGATCTCGTCAACAGATCTTGAAACAACAATGACCACCATTATCAAGGTTGATGCAAAAGAAGACATGTCGATTGCCATTCCTTCCAAAACCACAATGGATTTGTTGAAGAGCTTGCCTGATCAACCTTTGGCATTTTCGATCAATATCGAAAAAGGTGCTGTTGAAATTAAATACGATGCAGGTAGGTTTAAACTAACTGCTCAAAAAGGAGATGAATTTCCCAAAAATCCAACTGTGGATGGCGGTCAGAAATTTACCATGCCGGCTAAAGTTTTGCAAAAAGCAATTACCAAAACGGTGTTTGCAACCAGCAGTGATGAATTGAGGTTAAACCTTACGGGTGTATTTGTACAATTAACACCGGGCGATATAACGTTTGTGGCAACCGATGCAAACCGTTTGGTGCGTTTCAACCGTGAGGATATCAAGCCGGGAGTTGAAGATGCTTTTATTTTACCTAAAAAAGCACTGAACTTATTAAAAGCTGCTTTGCCTAATGATGATACCGAAGTGACCATCGACTTTAACAAATCGAACGCACATTTTACGTTTGGAGACGTAACCTTGGTTTGCCGTTTGATCGATGAAAAATATCCTGATTACAAAGCGGTTATTCCACAAGAAAATCCAAACAAACTGATCATGGATCGTAACGAATTTGCCATGTCGGTAAAACGTGTTTCGATCACATCAAATAAAACAACACACCAGATCCGCTTAAAATTGGCAGGAAGTGAATTAACCATTTCTGCAGAGGATATTGATTTTGAAAACGAAGCACAAGAAAAGTTGAAATGCCAATACGAAGGTGAAGACATGGAAATTGGCTTTAACTCAAAATACCTGGCTGAGATGATCAATGCAGCAGACGGAACAGAAGTGAGACTGGAAATGAGCCAGCCAAACCGCGCGGGAGTTTTATTGCCGGGCGCAGCAGAAGATAATGAAAATATCCTGATGCTGGTAATGCCAATGATGTTGAATAGTTACTAAGGTTATTCGTTCGCTGAACGATAGATAAAACGGTAGTGAGTTTTTACTTGCTACCGTTTTTGTTTTTTTTGGAACTGCATCCTCCTGCACAATGAATATGCGATCGCTTCGCTTACACCAAAAAATCCTTTTGGCCCGGTTTTACGTTTATGTAATGATGAAAACAATTTTCACAAGCATATTGGTATTGCTGGGTACAATCACCTATGCGCAGCACACCACCACCAATCATCAACAATTTGAAGTCGTAAAAACAGATGCCGAATGGAAAAAGCAACTTTCGGCCGATGCTTATTTAGTATTGCGTAAAAAGGGGACAGAGCCTGCTTTTTCCGGTTTATTATGGGATAATCATCAACACGGAATGTATCACTGTGCCGGTTGCGGAAACGAATTGTTTTCATCGGCACATAAGTTTGAATCCGGAACCGGATGGCCAAGTTTTTACCAGCCCGTTGCAAAAGGAAAAGTGATAAAGGTTGCCGATCAATCCTATGGAATGGAAAGAACAGAAGTTATCTGCGCACGGTGTGGCGGGCATTTGGGTCATGTATTCGAAGATGGTCCCGATCCTACCGGGTTGCGGTATTGCATCAATTCAGTTTCGTTAATGTTTAAGAAAAAGTGAAGGAAAGTTTATTGTGAATAGATCATGGTTCATCGTTTGCACGTCATCAGCAGGAAGTTATTCTTCAATGATATTATTTTTCGTTAGTTTTCTGCCGCTGATTAAGCTTTTTACGTCACACGCTAATAAATGTAATCTGCGAAATCTGCGGCTAAAAATTACCAAGCAACCATCAAACCACGCATGCAAATCACTTATATTTGCATCGCAAAGTGAATTTAAAAGATTTAGTAACTCTTTATAGCGAAAGTTATCGCTTTAAAACAATGGCTGGCAAGCTGTCTTCTACCTCCCCGGTTAAGCTTCGCCTGACGGGATTGGTGGGCTCTGTCGATGCCATTTTAGCTTCCACATATTACCAATTACAGCCTCGCACAAATGTTTTTGTGTTTAATGATGTGGATGAAGCCAAGTACTTTC
This sequence comes from Chitinophaga pinensis, assembly GCA_943369665.1. Classification (GTDB taxonomy): domain Bacteria; phylum Bacteroidota; class Bacteroidia; order UKL13-3; family UKL13-3; genus UKL13-3. Next base: position 24,901 of record CALRNX020000008.1, on the reverse strand, counting down.
ATTCCGATTTGGAGAATTTACTGGAGGGTAAAACTGTTTTGTATTTTCCATCATCGTACCGCAGGCCATTTCAAATAACAGGTTTGGATAATGGGTTGGTATTGGAACGGGCCGAGGTATTAAACCGATTGAACCAACATGCGCTCAATGGCGAACTGGTTGTAACTACAGCCGAAGCATTGGCTGAGTTGGTGATCACTGAAAAGGATCTAACGGCCAATACATATGAATTAAAAGTTGGGCATCCTTTCGATCTCGAGTTTTTTATAGAGTTTTTAACGGAGCATCATTTTGAAAGAAGTGATTTTGTATATGAAGCAGGTCAGTTTTCAATCAGAGGAGGAATTGTGGATGTGTTTTCGTTTAGCAACGATATGCCTTATCGCATTGAGCTGGATGGCGAAATGATCGAAAGCATTCGTACGTTCGATCCCAATACTCAGCTTTCGGTAAAAAAAGTTGATCGTTTTTTTATCATTCCCAATGTTCAAAAAGGCATTGATGACAGCACACAGCAAAACTTCTTTACGTATTTACCCGCAGACACTATTTTTTGGACGAAGGATATAAACTTAAGCATCGAACAAATTGAAAAAGGTCGGGAGAAAGCGCAAACGATCTTCGAAAAATTTGTGCCCATGCCCGATCAGGAAGCTTTGTTGCCCATCGATAATATATACGAAAAGGAAACGGTTGTTTTAGATGAGCTCAAAAAGAAAACCATCATCGAATTCGGAACACGGTTTAAATTTAAGGCGGATGAAACCATCGAATTTTCAACTTCGCCTCAGCCGCTTTTTCATAAAAACTTTAAACTTCTGATCGGGAATTTAAGGGAAAATCAAAGCAACGGTTTAGACAACCTGATCTTTTCGGAAAGCAGCCGGCAGATCGAAAGGCTGTATACCATTTTTGATGACCTGGATCGTGAGGTAACGTTTTCGCCCATTTACCATGGACTTTCCAAAGGTTATATTGATAAAGACCTAAAACTTGCCTGTTATACCGAGCACCAGGTTTTTGATCGGTTTTACCGTGGACATACAAAAAATGCTTACAGCAAAAGCCGCATCATCACGTTAAAGGAATTGAAGGATTTAAAGCCCGGAGATTTTGTAACGCATATTGATCATGGTGTTGGAAAATTTGCAGGCCTGGAAAAAATGGAAGTGAATGGGCATATGCAGGAAGCTGTAAGGTTGGTATACCGCGATAGCGATCTGTTGTATGTGAGCATCAATTCATTGCACAAAATTTCCAAGTATGTTGGCAAAGATGGAACAGAACCCCGGGTGAATAAACTGGGAAGTGATGCATGGGAAAAACTGAAAACCAGCACCAAGAAAAAGGTAAAGGATATTGCCCGCGACTTGATCAAGCTGTACGCAAAACGTAAAGCGCAAAAAGGGTTTGAGTTTTCACCCGATAATTATATGCAGGTGGAACTGGAAGCTTCTTTTATGTATGAAGATACTCCCGATCAAAGTAAAGCAACTGCCGATGTGAAGAAGGATATGGAAACCGATCAGCCAATGGACAGGTTGGTATGCGGAGATGTTGGTTTCGGGAAAACGGAAGTTGCCATTCGTGCTGCGTTCAAAGCCGTTTGTGATAGCAAGCAGGTTGCTGTGTTGGTTCCAACAACTATTTTGGCCAACCAACATTATCGTACGTTCAAAGAACGATTGAAAGAGTTTCCTGTTACGGTTGATTATATCAATCGGTTTAGAAGTGCCGGTGAGCAAAAAGCGATCCTGGAAAAAGTAAAAGAAGGAAAAATTGATATTTTAATTGGCACGCATAAACTGTTGGGTAAAGAAATAAAATACAAGGATCTGGGTTTGTTGATCGTGGATGAGGAACAGAAATTTGGTGTTGCTGCCAAGGAAAAACTCAAGGCGATCAAAACGAATGTGGATACGCTAACGCTTACAGCCACGCCCATTCCGCGTACATTACATTTCTCATTAATGGGTGCCCGCGATCTGTCGATCATCAATACACCTCCTGCAAACCGGCAACCGGTGACCACCGAATTGCATGCTTATAATGATGAGTTGTTACGCGAAATTGTAAACAATGAAATTGAACGTGGCGGACAAGTATTTATGGTTCACCATCGGGTAAAAGATATTTACGAAATAGCCGACCGCATCATGAAAATCTGTCCCGGTACAAAAGTGGGCGTTGCTCACGGACAATTGGAAGGCGATAAGCTGGAAGATGTGATGATCAAGTTTATTGAAGGTGATTATGATGTGTTGGTGGCAACCACGATCATTGAAAGTGGGCTTGATATTCCGAATGCCAATACGATCATCATCAACAATGCACATATGTTCGGGTTGAGTGATATGCACCAAATGCGCGGCAGGGTAGGGCGTACCAACCGCAAAGCATTTTGTTACCTGATGGTGCCAAGCATGCAAATGTTAACCACTGAGGCACGCAGAAGGCTGCAAGCCATTGAAGAATTCAGCGACCTGGGAAGTGGGTTTAATGTTGCGATGCGCGATTTAGATATCAGGGGGGCAGGTAATTTGTTGGGTGGCGAACAAAGTGGTTTTATTTCGGAAATTGGTTTTGAGATGTACCATAAAATCCTGGATGAAGCGATCACCGAACTCAAAGAAGATGAGTTTACGGAATTGTTCAAAGAAGAACAAATGCACAAACTGGAATCGAAGGATTGTACCATTGAAACGGATTTTGAAGCATTGATCCCGGATGAATATGTGCGCAGTGTAAGTGAGCGTGTAAGCCTGTATGCAGAGCTTTCCCGCCTCGAAACCGATGAGCAGATCCATACGTTTGGCGAACAATTAAAAGATAGGTTTGGTCCGTTGCCACAACAGGTAGTGGAATTATTTGAACTGATCAAGTTGCGCACGGTAGCCAAAAAAATAGGCTTCGAAAAGATCATCTTAAAAAATTCATCGATGGCTGCTTATTTCCCCGATGAGAAAAAACAAGCTTACTACCAAAGTGAATTGTTCAGTAAAGTATTAAATTTTGTTCAGCAGAATTCTACGCGTTGTAAATTGAAACAAACACCCAAAAGTTTGATACTAGGCATTCAGCATGTTTCCGGAATTGGTCATGCAAAAGGAGTGCTTGAAGATATTGTGAAGGCGATTGGTTAAATGAGGTTGGATGTTAGATGTTTGATGTTTGAGGTTGGATGTTTGAGGTTTGAGGTTGGATGTTTGAGGTTTGATGTTGGACGTTAGATGTAGATGTATTTTGCACTTATAGCTCCCTGCTGGTCAATGCATATTTCTATAACCTACCACAAAAATTACTGAGTGTCAACTGTTACTAAAAGGTCACTATTAAAAATAGATGCTGGAGAAATGACTATTTCATCAAGGGGGATTTTGTTGCCATATCGTTCTTGCATTTTTTTCTTCACCGCTTCATTAGATAGATCAAAATCACTAAGGTGCTCAAGTTTTCCTATTTCAATTCCTGTAGCTCTTTGGTAAATTTTCCAGATAAGTTCCGAGCAATATATTTTATCATCACTCCATTCAAAAGTTAGGTCATAGTTTTTACCATTAAATTGGTCACCTACCTGTTTCATTTTTTGAAGGGTTTCATGTGTTAAAATTTGTGCCGCATTTTTGAGGCGTTTAATTACAAACTTCCCTTCTTGTCCTCGGGCAATCCATTTATTGAGGGGCGTTCGTTTAACAGGTTGTATAGCCTCAAATACAAAGAAATCGTCTCCATATTTATAAATGATCCCACAATGGGAATATTTTGATTTTGTTGCCAATTGAATAGCCATGCTTTGCCCGGAAAGTGAAGTTTGAAAAATAAGATCACCGTTTTGGATGTCATTTTGCGCCACGAGTTCACTTACTTTATCCGTAGCATTATTTAAACGCAGCTTAGGATCATATAATTTTTTCTTTGCATAAAGCCCTCCCAAAATGGCTATAGCAAGCATGATAATGATGATTATTTTTTTCATTTCTACGTTTAAGGGCTTTTTGAATTATTGCCTGCTATTCTTCCAGAATAAGTTTTCTCAACATATCCAATCCCTGGATGGCTGCGCGTTGAATGGTACGTTCACGGTTATCGCCCATGTTGAATTGCCTGGCAATGGTTTGTGTTTTGCTGCTCACTGCGATCCAAACCGTTCCAACGGGTTTTAAGTCTGTGCCACCATCGGGTCCTGCAATACCACTTGTTGCGATAGCATAGTCGGTATTAAATTTTTGACGAACACCATCGGCCATTTGTTTCACACATGCTTCGCTTACTGCTCCAACTGTTGCTAATGTTTCGGGATTTACACCGAGTTCATTTATTTTTACCTGGTTGGCATAACTCACAATGCTTCCCATATAATAAGCTGAACTGCCCGGAACGGAAGTTACCATATGTGCGATATATCCTCCCGTACAACTTTCGGCTGTGGCCAATGTTTTTTCTTTTCCTTTTAACAGCAGTCCTACATTTTTTTCGAGTGTATCGGTTTCTTCTCCAAAAATATATTCACCAACTGTTTCATATAAATTGGAAACGATGGTATCTATTTCTGTTTTAAGGAGAGTTTCGTCTGTATGTTGGCTGCTGAAGCGCAACCTTACTTGCCCGATGCTTGGAAGGTATGCCAGTTTTATATGAACCGGCAAATTGTTTTCGAGTGTTTCGATCTTCTTTGCCAGAAACGATTCACCGATATTGCAGGTAAGAATGGTGCGGTGGATAATCACCGGAAACCGGAAACGTTTTTTCAAACGCGGGATACATTGCTCTTCAAAAATAACTTTCATTTCAAACGGGACTCCCGGCATGCTGATGAATATTTTTCCATCCACATCAAACCACATTCCCGGTGCCGTTCCGCTTCGGTTAAAAAGCACTTCACAATTTGCAGGAACCATTGCCTGGTGATTGTTTGTTTCGAGCATGGGTAAATTCCTGTTCGAAAAAATTTGTTTTACCCAATCCAAAACTTCATTGTTTAAAATAAGTTCTGTACCAAAATATTCGGTGAGTGTTTTTTTGGTGATATCATCTTTGGTCGGACCAAGTCCACCTGTCATGATGATAATATCTGCACGTTGTTTTGCCTGAGTAAGTGCATCCTTAATAGCATTGGCATTATCCGATACAGAAGTGCGGTGCACTACTGCCACGCCAGTCTTGCTCAGCTCTTGCCCAAGCCATGATGAGTTGGTATCGATAATTTGTCCGATTAAAATTTCATCACCAATGGTTATTATTTCTGCTTTCATGTTTTAAGTAGCACTTTAGTTTTTTGTGTTCAATACTTCTTTCAATATTATGCAATACTCTTTACAGTATATAAGATCATTTCAAAAAAATGAAATGAATGTTTGCATCGTTTCTGATTTCAATTTAAAAAATGAAAAGATAATGCGTGTATAAAAAAATATACTTCCATTTTTAAAAAATAATCAATGCGATTCGAAAAAACAGGAATGAGGTTTTGGGTGTGAAAAAATATTCGGGAGTGATAAAAAACTTATAAAACGCTGCGAGTGTCAGTAAAATAAGTATCTCGCAAGGTTGTGTTGTGCTTTGATGTGTATATATTGATTTGGGAATTTGAAAAACCCGCTAACTATTTGCAAGTCAGTTAAAAGAAAATAATCACATTTTTGTTGATTGTACGAATCGTGCGAGTAATAGTGAAATCAATACTTTGCGCTGGTTGTTCACAGTTATCAACAGTTTTATGTTGCTACTTTTTTGTGCTGATACTGAACAAGTACTTGAATATTATAAACACTCTTATAACTTTGTTTTCGTAATCAATCAAATTTTTAAAAACATGGCAACTAAAAAAACAACAAAAAAAGCAGCTCCAACAAAATCAGCTGCTCCTAAAAAAGCTGCAGCAAAAAAAGCTGCTCCAAAAAAAGCTGCTGCTAAGAAAGCTGCTCCTAAAAAGAAGTAATCAGCTTTTTAAGTACACATTAAAAAGTCCTGCATTACAAATTTGCAGGACTTTTTTATTACTCAACAACCCATACCAAAAATGAAAAGCTTGAAAAGAAACATCATTTATACCGCCATCGCTTTTTTGATGATCGGAATGATTGCATGCAAGCCCCAAAAATGCAAAAACTTTGCCGACCCTCGAAACAGTTATCATGTGAAGTATGATAAAAAAGGATTGGTAAAAAGTAAAAATAAAAGTAACGCCAGATCTTCCTGGACTGATCGATATTAATACAGTGAATTATCTTTCGCATTATTATGTGGACCATATTCCTGACAACCATTATTTCAACGCGGCCTTAATTTTACCCGATATCACCAAACGGTGGATCAAAACATTCAGGCAGCCTCCTCCATCACCCCGTTTTTCAGATTCACAGTTCCAATTGTTGGAAGGTTCCTTGCAGCATTATGCAAGCGATCATCAGTTCCATACATCTCCTTTTTTTGACCATTACCAGGATACGATCAATCGTTCCTTAAAACAGGTTCCCTTCAGCAATGCGGTGCAACGGAAATGGTTTATTGCCCATATCCTTACCGAATTATTGATCGACCGGCAGATCGTTAATCTCCATCCCGGCATTGTTGACGGCTTCTACCACAGTCTTTCCGAAGTGAAAATGGAGGAACTTCTGCCTTTTCTGAACCATTATGGAATGTCGGACACGGCTAATTTTACTAAGTTTTTTAACCATTTCCGGGAAGTTCGCTACATTTATTATTATGCAGATAATAACAAGTTCTTATATTCGTTAAATAGAATCATGATGCGGGTGGGTATTGCCGAACTCAATACGAAAGACAGTAAGATGTTGCTGGATGCGATTTTATCCATCGAACAAACCTATATGTCGAAACCTGCTGATTTGTTAAACGAACTGAAAGGGGTATTTAATACATAATGAGAAACGTATTTTTAGCGATATTTTTTTTAGGAGCAACACAATTAAGTGCGCAAATACTGAAATACAGTAATGAGTTTTTGGCCATTGGTGTTGGAGCCCGTGCAGCAGGATTGGGTAATGCAGTTGTTTCTTCTGTAGATGATGCCAACAGCGCTTATTGGAACCCGGCAGGTTTGGTTTCCATCAAAGACAATATCCAGGTAGCGTTAATGCACAACGAACAATTTGCCGGCATCGTTAAACACGATTATGGAACCGTAGCATTTAAGTTTGACGAAAAAAGTACGTTGGCCATTTCGATGATCCGCGTGGGAGTGGATGATATTCCGAATACCTTAAATTTATTCCAGAACGGGCAGCTTGACTATTCGCGCATCAAAAGTTTTTCATCTGTTGATTATGGTTTTTTGGGATCTTATTCCCGTCAGTCGAAGATCGAAGGGTTATCGTTGGGTGCCAATGTTAAGGTCATCAGAAGGATCGTAGGAGAGTTTGCCAATGCCTGGGGATTTGGGTTCGATATCGGAGCACAGTATGCATATAAAAAATGGAAAGCAGGCGTTGTGATCAAAGATGTAACCACAACATTCAATGTGTGGAAGTATACTTTTTCGGAGCAGGAAAAACAGGTTTTGTTGCAAACCAATAATGCATTGCCAAGCAATACACTGGAACTAACCGCACCTAAAACCATTTTGGGACTTTCGCGAAAATTCTACCTCTTTAAACAAAAAATCTCCATCATGCCGGAAGTGAATACCGAGCTCACCTTTGATGGCCGGAAAAACAACTGGATCCAAAGCAAATATTTTAATGTGGATCCGCGCATAGGTGTGGAAACGGGCTATAAGGATATTGTGTTCCTGAGGGGTGGTGTGATGAATATCCAAACCATTAAACAAATTGACGGCACCGAAGAACTTTCCTATATGCCCTCTATTGGTGTAGGATTAAAGATCAATAATTTTTGCATCGATTACGCCTTTTCCAATTTCGGAAGCAGTGCCGTGCTGAACTATTCCAATATTATTTCCCTCCGCATCGGTATCAACAAAAAGGGATAAAATTCATTTTGATTGTCGGGGTGAGCATGTATTTTTGATGAAAAAAATTACATGCGCTATTTCCTGCTGATTCTTTCCCTTTTTTTATGTTCCTTGCTTTATTCGCAGTCGCGGACCAAAACAAAACTAACGTATGGATTTAGTTTAAATCCTACGCTTACCTATTCCATCAATTCCTCAACATCAACCAATCTATATTCAGGAAATAAACTGCAAACCATCGAGGAGTTTGTTGACTCCGTGAGTGATTACGAAACCTATAAATTGTCTTTGGGTGCCACCGTATGGGCCAACTATATGCTGGGACAAAAATGGACGATCCAGGTTGGGCTTGGATACAGCGAAGTAGGATTTGTGCGGGAGCAAATGGGTATTAAATACAAGGATAATTTGTTCCCGGGCATCGGTACCAATGGCAGGGTAGAGGACAATACCAATATTGTAAAAAATGCTTACTACCATTTCAAATACCAGTATTTAACCGTTCCGGTTTTGTTTAATTATTATGCAAAACGGAGTGATAATTTTAAGTGGGCCTATTACCTCTCGGGTGGGGTAGGCATGAATGTATTGCTGAAGCACCAGATGAAAGCGAAGCTGGATAATTTTTACGTAGATGGAGAGAATGTATTTAAGCTGGATTCGACCGGGTATGAAGGTGCTCCGTTTACCGTGAACCTGTTTGTGGGTGGGCGTTTCGAATATAAAATTGACAAGCAACTCAGTGCCTTTGTGCAACCCATGCTCACCATTTTTCCCATGTCTGTTTCCAAAACAGAAGTGAAGGTTCACCCGGTTGGGGTGCAATTAAATATTGGTGTTGCTTATTCCCTGAACCGTGGAGATTAATCGGTTTACCATTCGGGTATATGGTTTATTGTTGAATGACCATAATGAGCTGTTATTATCCAAAGAACGGATCGGTGATTTTGCGTTTACCAAGTTTCCCGGTGGCGGATTGGAATTCGGGGAAGGTATTCGTGATGGGTTGATCCGTGAGTTTAAAGAAGAAGCGAATATCGATATTGAAGTAACGGAACATTTTTACACCACCGATTTTTTCCAGCAAAGTGCCTTCCGGCCAACGGACCAATTGATCTCCATTTATTATAAGGTGAAATCGCTATCCGATGTCAACATCATCCGGTTGGATGAATTTGACATCGAAAACAACGGACGCATCGAACAACAACAATTTTTGTGGGTTCCGGTATCGCAACTGCAAACGGATATGCTGACGTTCCCGATCGATAAGATGGTGGTAGAGCTATTGGGTAAGTAGAGCAACCAATTTCCTATTTTGCTTTTTAGTGATTTATGGGTAAATATGTAGTGCCACTGATGGCGCATGTCTACCTAAATTTGGGTGTATATACGCCAAAACGTGGCGCATATAAGGGAGTTACCAGCAAGCATAACAAACATACTTCTTGAATGGAAAAAAAGACAGATATAGAAATAGTTCGAGATGCAATCGAATTGTTTGTAGTTCAGCATTTTGAAACAATTGAGATGGCTGGTACCGTAAAGACTCAAAAACTTGAGAATGTAAACTACTTTAGTATTGATCTTTCAAATCTTGAATGGGATCAAGATGTTGACAAGCTTCATCTCGCGATAACTACCTATTTAAAAGCTTGGACCCAAAGAAATCGCACCAGCTTTAGCAATTGGATCTCCATTTCCCTATTAACAATTGAATATCTGATACCTGAAAGGGATGGAATGCTTCAAAATAAGTCAAGGAACATCAAGCTATTTTACTTTCCATCCTATTATTATAAATCAAAAAACAAAGGTGATAGAAAGGTTTATCCATCGGTAGTCATAAAGATATTGATGTTTTGGCGTTCTGTAATTCTAAGAAACATAGTTTTAATGGCTATCCTCACAGGTATATTAATCATATTAGGCATTTATAAAATTCAAACAGATTGTCAATTCAAGGAAGGTTTAACAAAATCATACGATTACATAAACACCGCAAGTGGTATAATCGCATCATTTGTTCTCGGCTTCCTCATAAATAAAGTCACGATTATCCGCCAAGACAAATTGAAACATACAAGGGCTATTAGAAACCTTTCCAATAGACTTACCTATTTCAGAAGCGTTTGTTACAATCTAGCCAGAGACCATAACTTTTGGTCTCCCGATAATCAATATTACGAATCGTATCAATATGCAAATTCAATTAAACACGATATAACGTTTGAAGAATATTACTATCCGAATCGTGACGACACGGCTGAGTATGCTAAATATAGATCATTCTATAAGGAAGAATTGTCACATAATGTAATAGCACTGGTTCTACAACTTCACCTAATGGCGGATGACAATTTTGTAGACTCAGGTCTAAGTTATACTGAATTCCCTAAAAACTATATCTATACAATGGAAGAGATGGATAGGTTCATTTTATTTTGCGAATTTAATTTGATCTGGTATTGTAGTTCGGAACTAAAAATCTTTCCGGAAAGTTTCCAAAATTCTTATTACCCAAAAGAAATCATAAAAGACGTTAATCGAATTTATCCAAATGAAACTATAGAAACTTTAACTACTAGCCGACTTAAGGAAGTTAGCTTAGATTTTCAATATCGACTTTTACCACGACTATACCACTTAACTAAAATAGCGACATCAGACCTTCCATTAACTTTAAATTACTTCCTTGTCACCTTCATTTTGCTCCTCATCTTTGGGCTAATAATCCCAACATTGACATATCTGTTTATTGACAAGAATTATGCAATGATGAGTGTCTTTATAGTAATTGGAATTATTGGTCACATTCTACTAAGCCTAAAATCAATCTTGACTGCCGAAAATACATTAAATAGAAAGTATGACTACCTCTAATGCCAGCTACTAACACGGGTTTTGCGTCAGGCGGGCTGACCTGCTGACGTGCATACTTGGAGAGCTTTATAATTCTAATAAATTTTAGTAATAAATTGAAACTTTGTGCTCCGAAACCCGCCCGAACGCAAAGCCCGAAACCGTTATATAAAACTGTAATAGAAATTAATCTCATTGAAAAATCTGACTCTGACTCTAATTCTAATAGTAATCAGCTTCTGTTCTATCGGACAAAGTCGCTTGCATTCTTTAGAGTTAAATAATACAACAGATAAGAAACTTTTTATTGTCAAGACAAGTTACTATACAGATACAACCAAGACAAATATTGACGAATTCTTATGCGCTAAGTGCAAATCATCAAGTTCAACGGATATTTACAAACAATATATAAGGCTAGACATTTTCGCGTTAGACAGTTCAACTTTCGATACTGCTTTTTCGACAACTATTAACTTGATAGACTTTGACTCTACAAAGCTTGTTATTGATATAATATATAATCAGAAATCACATTTACCAACACTGCACCCATCAGAAAGACTAAATATTCACGCAGATAATCGTGACATTATTTTAAAGACAGCAGATAAGATTGAGGTGAAAACGGGTGATAACCTAATTATAAAGGGAGTAATTCAATCATACAGCAATGAAGACTTGACCATAAAATCTAAAAATAGCACTTTGACAGTTCCGTTTAGTAACTTGAAATACATCAGACTCTGTAGACCGAGAATTGATATTAGCCCCTCCTTTTCAATTGGTAACAAATGCTCTTTTTTCTCAATTGACACTAACCAGACAAGAAGAGTAAAGGAGAAACAAGTTAAATACCCAAGTGGATATCTTCAATGGTCGTGGCGCTGAAACAGCTATACATAACACATGTCAGCTGGCAATTGGCGTTATTGTTCTGTGTGTTAGTTTATTCGTTTCCCGCAATTTCCTTATCTTAGCATTACAGCTAAATACACCACAATAGGCTACAGCTTCAAAGAAAAATGGGTAGAAAAGATTGGACAGACGACAAAATAATATCCCGACTTTTGGCTAATCAGTCGGTCAGATCTCGTTGGGACAATATCAGCGAATTGAGAAGAAGACCAAGTAAACCATTGTTTGAAAAGTGTATAGAACTGACCAAATCCAAAGATCCCAAAATCAGATGCATAGGCGTTGATATTCTGGCTCAATTGGGTTTGCCACCAAGACCATTTATAGCACAAACTTTGGTTCTTTTTTTCGACATGCTCAATATTGAAACCGATCCTAGGGTTTTAATGTCATTGCTTTCTGCCATTAACTTTAACAACGACAACCTCACGAAAAAGCAAATTGAAAAACTGTGTTCATTTTCTAACAACGACAACGATTTGGTAAAAGAAGGGTTGGTTTTTTCTTTACTAGGCATTGACAGTTTAAATGCAATTGAAGTGTTAATAAAACTATCTTCAGACAAAGTAAGCCATATTAGAAATTGGGCAACATTTGGAATTGGAACGCAAGTGGAAAGAAATAATGACAGTATTCGAAAAGCTTTATGGAATAGGGTTAACGATAAGCATCAGGAAACAAAACTTGAAGCAATTTTTGGGTTGGCCAAACGAAAAGATCATCGTGTAAATGAAATTATAAGAAGAGAACTCGCTAGAGGGGAATATGGAAGTTTACTTCTCGATGCAATCATCGAAACGCGAAACAAGGAATTTCTACCGTTGCTTCAGCAGAAGTTAAAGTTAATAAAGGAAGATTCAACTATCAATCCTGAATGGAAATCCGACTTAAGGAATTGTATGGATGCGTTAAAAAGAGTGAATAACGAGAGCTAAACAGCCATATAACAGGAGTGTTTGGCAAATGAAGGTTGTGATTTAAATTGGTGTCTTTCGTTTTTATCTTTTCTTTGTTTAAGCAAATAACCACCAATGGTTGCAGTTAAAATATTAACCCAACTGCTCCTTATACCGTTCAACAGTCTTTTCCAATCCCAAATACAAGGCATCGCTAATAAGTGCATGCCCGATACTTACTTCCAATAAGAAAGGAATGTGTTGGCTGAAGTATTGCAGGTTTTCCAATGAGAGATCGTGTCCGGCATTGATGCCCAATCCAATTTGTTGCGCTGTTGTTGCTGCGGCTATAAAGGGTTGGATCGCATTTTCCTTGTTGGTTGGATAAAGCCTTGCATAGTTTTCGGTATACAATTCAATACGATTGGTTCCGGTTTCTTTTGCTCCCTGCACCATTGCTTCATCGGCATCCACAAAAATGGAAGTGCGGATCCCATGTGACTGAAACAAGGAGATCATTTCGGATAAATAGTTTTTGTGTTCAAGGGTATTCCATCCATGATCGGAAGTGAGTTGCCCGGTTGTATCGGGAACCAACGTAACCTGTGCCGGTTTTGTTTCCAATACCAGTTTTACAAATGACGCTTCCAATGGATTGCCTTCAATATTTAATTCGGTGGTCAGTACTTTTTTGAGTTCGCGCACATCGGCATAGCGGATATGGCGTTCATCCGGGCGAGGATGAACCGTAATGCCATCTGCTCCAAAACGTTCAATATCCAATGCTGCTTTGATCACATCGGGGTTATTACCACCGCGTGCATTGCGCAATGTGGCGATCTTATTAATATTTACAGAGAGTTTCGTTTTCATCAGGATGCAGAGATAATGATATCTGAATCTTCAAGCAATTTTTCTTTTCGGAAGCGCAGCATCAATTGGGCAACGGTAACAATATCTTTTTGGCAATAATGTTTGATGCGTTCAATGTCTTTTTCGTTCCAATACACATGGCCCACCATGCTGCCATCTATATCGTCTTTAGGAGTCGGAATATCGAATGCAGCAGCCAACAGTTCCAATGAAGTATAGGCTTTATAATCACCAAACTTCCACAATTCCATGGTGTCGAGCAAGGTTACTTCCCATGGTTTTTTACCTGCCAGGTTGAGGATATGCGGAATATCTACCTGATTGATCAGGCACCTGCGGGAAATATATGGGTAGTCGAATTCTTTTCCGTTGTGGGCGCATAATAAATGATCGGGTTCATTAAAATGGCGTTCGAGCATTTGGGTAAATTCTTCTAGCAACAATTTTTCATCTTCGCCATAAAATGATTTGATGCGAAACTGCCAACTGTTTCCGCTACGTTGAAAATAACCTGCCGAAATGCAGACGATCTTGCCAAACTCGGCATAAATAGCCGCCCGGCCATACATGCTTTCGGGAGTTTGGTCGCCTTTACCATTTAGGATATTGGCTTTTTTGTTCCACAAATATTGCCAACGTTCGTCAAGCTCATTGTAAGTTGGTTGTTGGGATACGGTTTCGATATCAATAACGAGTACTTTGGAAAGGTCTAATTGTTCGAGCATAGGTGTAGGTGAAAAGGGAATTGCAAGATATAAAACAGCCCAGAAATAATTACAAATTTGATTCTACATTTGTGCCGATGTCGATCACCCTTTTGTACCAGCAACTTGTCGCCCAATATTCAACTGTATACGAAACAGATGAGGCCAGGGCTATGGCGCGTGAGCTGATCGAATATTATACTGAACGATCGTTGCAGGATGCTATTCAGGATGAGGTAACCGTTCCAGCGGATATGATGGAAAAAATTACGGTTGCGTCTGGTCGCTTGATGGACATGGAACCTTTACAATATGTGTTGGGTGAAGCCTGGTTTTACAATTTGCCGTTTAATGTAAATAAGCATGTATTGATTCCCCGCCCCGAAACCGAAGAGTTGGTCTATAAGATAATCGCCCAAATCGCCAATTTTCCATCCGACAGCACACTTCTCGATATCGGAACCGGTTCGGGTTGTATTCCCATTTCCATCAAAAAGAACAAACCCAATGTGAAGGTTTATGGAATGGATATTTCGGAAGATGCTTTATCCGTAGCCAAACAAAATGCCGAAAGAAATAATGTCGAAGTGGAATTTTTCAAAGGAGATATTCTAAACGAAAAAGAACTTCACACTTCAAACGGCAAACAACTAACTTTTGATATTATCGTCAGCAATCCGCCCTATATCACCGAAGTTGAAAAAAAGGAGATGCACCGCAATGTATTGGCCTACGAACCGCATTTGGCTTTGTTTGTAACCAATAATGATCCCTTGCAGTTTTACGAAGCGATCGCAGTTTTTGCTTCAAAACACTTGGTACCCCAAGGCGAATTGTATGTTGAGGTCAATGCAATGTATGGGAACGAAGTAAAAGCATGTTTGGAAAAGCATCATTTTACGGATGTAACCATTACCAAAGACATGCAGGGAAAAGATCGGATCGTATCCGGAAGAGTGCGTTAGTTATTCTTTCACTTTAAAAGGATCAGAGAACCGCACGTCATTCACGTATGAATGATCGGTAAGCGTTTTGAGGAACGCAACCAATGCCGCTTTATCTATGGTACTTAATTCCAAACGGATGGGTTGGTCGGAGAGGCCGGTTACTTGTCCGGTGCTTTTGTCGATGATGGCTTTCAGATTCCAATCCAACTCAGGATGGTTTTGCACCCCCGAATTGTAATGTTCAATGACTTCTTCCAATGTTTTAAACCGACCATCATGCATATAAGGTGCGGTCAATTCAATATTGCGAAGTGACGGGATTTTGAAACCACCATTAGGCCCTATAAAGTTCCTGTCATCATTATTATCAGGAAGATCTCCGGTTCCTTCATCATCATAATCAAGGTCCAATCCAATATTTGCAACGCCACCCCATGATGTGGTAAAGTCGGGTTCCACATGGCAGTTTTTACAGTACAATTTTTCGGTGAAAAGCTCTTTACCTAAGAGTTCCATATTATTGAAATTGGCGAAATTGCTTTGTTTTCCGATATCATATTTTGATTGGTGGCTTCTCATAGAGGCTAAAAAATTCGCCAAGGCTTCACCAATTTTTGCTTCGGTAACGTCACTGCTGCCAAATGCTTTTACGAATAGGTCGTTATAATAAGGTGTTTGTTGAATATTGGCCACCACATTGTCCATTTTATCAAAACCCATCTCAATATGGTTTTGAATGGGTTTGAGCACCATGGTTTGTAAGGAACTTTCTCTTAGATCCCAAAAGAAACCATTTTCCCTGTCGGGATTCATAATGGCCAGCGAGTTTCTTTTTGTTTTTACCGGGGTTACACCCATGCTTACTTTTTGTCCATCGCTAAATGCATACAATTGAATATGGCAACTGGCGCAGGCAATGGTATTGTTAATGGACAACATCTTATCATAAAACAATACACGCCCCAACGTTGCTTTATTGTTTTCAATCGGTAACCTGGTGGGCGGAATATGGGCGGGTTGCACAAACGAAGTATATTCATACGGTTCACTCGGCAACTGTGGTTCAAGTACACTCAATTGGGTTTCGCCAACTTTTTTCTCTTTGGTACAAGCCACGATGAGCAGGGTAGAAAAGATGGCCAGCAGGAGTAATACAGATAGCTTTTTCATAGATTTGGGCGTTTGGTGATTGTAGTAACGAATCTGGTAATCAAAGTATTGTGATCACTAAGGTAATCATTTTTATTAAAAAACAATATTCAGGTTTACAAAAAAAGGCAATGTGAACTGCGTTGTTTTTGAGTCTGTAAAGGTTTCGGGAACGGTATTGTTGGGATTGCTTGAGGTGGTTTTTGAACCGCCTTTTGTTTGGGTAGAGTAAAAGGCTGTTTCTGTTCCCAGGCACATCCATTTGTTGATATTAAACTGCAAACCCAAAACAGGTCCGTAGCCAAATGTTTTTTCATTGGTGGTGATCTCTGTTCTCACATTGAGTATTGAAGGAGGAGGGTTCGGGTTAAAAATTGATGAGGTGGAAACGGTGGATGTGGAAGATGTTCCGTTGATATAATCCACTCCATAATACACGATCCAACGTTTGGAAATAAGTTGTTGAACTTCCAAACCTATTCGTGCTGTACGTGATTTGCTGTCGTCCGAACGTTCATTGTTTTGGTTCTCATTATTTGAATAGCTGTGGGTGTTGCTATACCCAAATCCCAGGCGAGGCCCGATAAGCAATGACGGAAATCTGTTCCAGCCGGTTAAAAACTTGGCGTTAAAATTAATTGGGCTTGTAGGTGCAGTCGTACTGTTGAGCACAACGAACTGTTTGAGGAATCCGGATGCATCAAATCCTATCTGGCCCTGGAAGCGAAGACGTTTGTCGCGAAATAATGTATCGGGTTGAGCAGAAACACTGAGAAAGAACGCCATAAAGGCAAATAAGGTGAGTAAATTTTTCATTGGGTAATTTTTATAAACAAGTATATCGTTTTTTTTCAAGTTTTAGTATAACCGTTTATCAAACTTATTTTTTTTAACGGCTATTTTCACTTGTTTTGGAGTCTAATTTTTTGACATGAGAAAATATATTTCAGTTTTAGTCTTTGTGTGTGCAGTAACCATTGCATTTGCACAATCCACCCAATACGAACAGCGCACTTCTGCTGATGGGAAGTTTAACTATCTAACAGTTGCCGGGGATCCGCTTGGTGTGAGGATCTATACCCTGAGCAACGGGCTCACGGTAATGTTATCCGTAAATAAAACGGAGCCGCGTATCCAAACATTGATCGCTACCAAAGCGGGCAGTAAAAATGATCCTGCAGACAATACAGGATTGGCACATTACCTGGAGCATATGTTGTTTAAGGGAACGGATAAATTTGGAACCAAAGACTGGGCAGCCGAAAAGGTGCAATTGGATAAAATTGATGCGTTGTATGAAAAATACAACAAAACAACAGACGAAGCTAAACGCAAACAGATCTATCATGAAATTGATTCGGTATCGGGTGTGGCTTCTAAATATGCAATTGCAAACGAATACGATAAAATGTTGTCGACCATTGGGGCAACAGGAACCAATGCCTTCACCTCGCTTGAACAAACTGTTTATGTGAATGATATTCCGCAAAACCAGGTTAACAACTGGCTTGCAATTGAAAGCGAACGTTTCCGCAACCCGGTTTTACGTTTGTTTCATACCGAATTGGAAGCAGTGTATGAAGAAAAAAACATTGCGCTCGACAATGACCAACGTAAAGTATTCGAAGCGTTGATGACAAATTTGTTCACCAAACATGCTTACGGTACACAAACAACGATCGGTACGGTTGAGCATTTGAAAAATCCTTCACTTATTAAGATCAGAAATTATTTCAACACGTATTATGTGCCAAACAATATGGCGATTATCATGGTAGGTGATTTGGATCCGGATAAAACAATCGCAACAATTGCCGATAAATTTTCATACATGCAATCGAAACCGGTACCTGCTTATACCTATGCAGAAGAGCCGGTACGCACTGCTCCAAGGGTAGTGAATGTGTATGGACCGGATGCCGAAAACCTGATGATCGGTTACCGTTTGCCGGGAGCATTAACCAAGGAAGCAAAATACCTGGTATTGTGTGATTATATCATGGCGAATTCAAAAGCAGGATTGATCGATCTGAACCTGGTGAAAAAACAAGCGGTGCTTTCGGCTTCATCATCTACCTGGGTGAACAAAGATTACAGCATTTATTTTTTAACGGGTAAACCAAAGCAAGGACAAACCCTGGAGCAAGTGAAAGATTTGTTGATGCAACAATTGGAATTGATTAAAAAAGGTGATTTTGATGATGCTACATTAAAAGCGATCATCAATAATTTTAAAGTAGATCAGATCCGCAATAACGAAAGCAATGCCGGCAGAGCTTATACCATGTTGGATGCTTTTGTGGTAGGAGCTGAGTGGAAAGACCAGGTTTCATTTTTGAACGATCTGTCGAAAATTACCAAGCAGGAGCTTGTGGATTTTGCCAATAAGTATTTTACCAACGATTACGTGATCGTGTATAAAAATACAGGTGAAGATAAGAGTGTGGTGAAAGTTCCAAAACCTGAAATTACACCTGTTGATGTGAACCGTGATGACATGAGCCCGTTTGTTAAAAATATCGTTGAGGCGAAGGTTGAAAATATCAAACCGGTGTTTTTGGATTTTAACAAAGATCTTGAAACCCGTAAAATTGGTAACGGCAATTTGATGTATTATGTTCAAAACAAAGACAACGGATTGTTTTCAATGTATTATGTACTGGATATGGGTAAATTCCATAACCTGAAATTGCCTACCGCTGTTAACTTATTGCAATACCTTGGAACCAATAAATACAGTGCCGAGCAATTGAGTAAAGAATTTTTCAAATTGGCTTGCGACTTTAATGTATTCAGCAGCGATGAGCAGGTATACGTTTCATTGACGGGCTTGGACGAGAACTTTTCGGAGGCAACACGTTTGTTCGAACATGTTTTGGCCAATGCACAACCGGATGATGCGGCATTGAAACAAATGGTGGATCGTACTTTGAAAGGAAGAGCAGATGCTAAGTTGAACAAGCAGGCAGTGTTTAGTGCGTTGCGTCAATATTCAATATATGGTAAACAAAATCCTACCACATATATGTTATCGGCTGATGAGTTGAAAAAACTAACATCGGCAGAGTTGGTTGTGTTGGTAAAATCACTTACTTCATACAAACATAAAATATACTATTACGGTCCACGCAAAGCGGATGATGTGCTGGCATTTTTAAACAAGGAACACAAAATGGCTTCTAAACCATTGGAGTACCCTAAACCAATTGTGTTTACACGCAATGAAACCACAACCAATAAAGTGTATTTTACCAACTATAAAATGGTGCAGGCTGAGATCATGTGGATGAACAAACAATCGACTCCGTATGATACAACCATCCATCCTTATGCGGCAATGTTCAATGAATATTTTGGAGGAGGAATGTCATCAATCGTATTCCAAACCATTCGTGAAAGCAAGGCATTGGCTTACTCTACGTATTCGCGTTTCCAGTTGCCGGGTAAAAAAGAAGATCCGATGTATATCATTGCTTATGTTGGAACACAGGCCGACAAATTGAATGATGCAGTACCCGCAATGAATGAATTGCTTTCGAACATGCCGAAAGCAGAAGTGACTTTCAATGCCGCTAAAGAAGCATTAAAAAGCCAGATCGAAACAGAGCGTATCAATAAAGAGGATATCATCTTCCGCATTGAGAGCACCAAAAAATTAGGTTTGCACCATGATGTTCGCAAAGATGTATACGAAGCGCTTGATAAAATGAGCTTTGAAGATGTACAGAAGTTTTACAACACACATTATAAAGGCAAAACATTTACCTATAGTGTGATCGGTTCAACTGAAAAGATCAAAACAGAGGACCTTCAGAAAATGGGAACATTAACTGAAGTTTCATTGGAAGAAATTTTTGGATATTAATCGTTGGCCGAAGGGCATAAAAAAGGTCGGAGTGAATACTTCGACCTTTTTTTTATTATTCTTTTAATGCCTCTGCAATGCCATCCAATTCATTAAACCAAGGTTCTCCATACTTGCGTATAAGCGCATCTTTCAGGAATTTATAAACAGGAACCTGGTGTTCGTCTCCCAGTTTACAAGCCGGCTTGCACACCTCCCACCTGTGGTAATTGAGGGCTTCATATTCGCCCACCTGTGCAATACGAATGGGATACAAATGGCATGATATGGGTTTGCGAAAAGAAGACTTTCCATCTTTCCAGGCCTGCTCCATTCCGCATCCTAAAATACCGTTCGTGTAAATGGAGAAGTTACATTCACCTGAAGGCAAACAGGTGGTCACGAGATCACCTTCGGGGTCTGTTTCCCAAAATCCTTTTTGCTCAATGGCTTTTAATGATTGCGGTGTGAGGTAAGGTTTGATCTGTTCCAGGTTCTCCTCAATGGCCGTTATTTCTGCCTGGTTGATGGGTGCGCCCTGGTCTCCTTCCACACAACAGGCACCTTTACACTTACTCAGGTTGCAAATGAAATTCTTCTCAAAAAGGTCTTCCGAGATAAGTGTGTTTTCGTGGATAATCATAGAGGCAAAGATATATTACTTTAGGATGAAATATATTTCGTAATTATCCGTTTTGGTTTTCTATGAACTTTGTGCATATTTGATTGCACCTGCTTGCTATGAAGAAAATCATACTCCTACTCTGTCTAAGTATTTTTGCTGCCAAAGGGTTTGCCCAACAGGCAAGTTTGACGGGTAGCGTGGTGGATTCGGTGAACTTTAAGCCAATGGCTTATTCCAGTGTTGCCCTTATCCGTTCTTCCGATTCTATTTTAGTGGCACATCAATGGTTGGCAATGGACAGCAGGTTTGCTTTTACCCGGATTGACAGCGGTACTTACAGGCTCAAAATTACACGTCCCTCTTTTGCCGATTACGAGGAAACCATAACGCTTGCGGCAGGTGAGCAAAAGGATATGGGCAATATTGTATTGCTTTCCAAAGCCAATTTATTGCGTGATGTAATTGTGAGGGAAAAACGAAATGCCATCACCATTAAAGGAGATACAACCGAGTTTTTTGTGGACAGCTTCCTGGTGAACAAAAATTCGAACGTGGAAGATCTCCTGAAAAAGTTGCCGGGTATACAGGTTGATAAAAACGGGAAGATTACAGCACAAGGTAAAGAGGTGAAAAAAGTATTGGTGGACGGGGAGGAATTTTTTGGTGATGACCCTACAGTGGCAACCCGCAATTTAAAAGCAACCAATGTAGAAACGATCCAGGTGTTCGACAAACAGAGTGATCAGGCTGCTTTCACAGGAATTGAGGATGGTGAAAAGAACAAAACCATTAATTTAAAATTGAAGGAAGATGCCAAGAAAGGTGTTTTTGGAAAAGCAAGTGCCGGTATCGGTACACAGGATAGGTATGAACATGATGCCATGATCAATGCGTTTAAAAACAAACGGAAAGTAAGTGCTTATGCTGCCACATCCAATACCAATAAAACAGGATTAAGCTGGGAGGATAACCGAAAGTATGGCAACAGCGAAAACACGTTTGTGGACGAAGAGTCGGGTTCGGTTTACACCTATTACAATAGTGGAGGCGAAAGTTTTGATGGGGTGGGTATTCCGCAAACCACATATGCGGGAGCTGTGTATACGGATAAGTTTAAAACAGATACACATAGTGTAAACGCAAATGTGAAATACCAGGATATGCAGGTGAGCGGTTATAATAATAACTATACAAAGTATATTTTGCCCGATACCTTGTATTATAATAACCAGCTCAATAGTTTTTCGAGCACCAAACAACTCATGTCGGGAAGCGGCAAGTATGAGTGGAAACTAGATTCACTTACTACGATTAAACTCAATGCATCGGCAAAGCAGCTCAAAACAGAAAACAATAATGAATACACTACCGAAAACCTGAATGAGAACAATACCAAGGTGAATGAAAATAAGCGAACGCAAACCAATATGGCCACTGATCATACGTATACATTGGGGTTAAACATCGGGCGCAAGTTTAAAACCAAGGGTCGTAGTTTTTCACTCAATGCCGATCAGTCTTATTTTGACGGGCAATCCGATGGCTATTTGCTTTCGCAAACCAATTATTACGAAGGAGATGGTTCGCTTGCCAAGCAAAACAATATCAATCAGAAGAAAGTATTGAGCAGTAAGATCAATACGTTTACTGCAACCGTTACATACACTGAACCGCTGAGTACAAAATGGTTCATTGTTGCCGATGGTTATACCAAGGTAAACGTAAATGAGTCGGAACGGCTTTCGCTTGAACAGGATGCAACAGGAGAGTACAACAAGGTTGTGGATTCGTTGAGCAATGGTTTGCGCTATGATATTTTTACCAATAGGGGTGGACTTGCCTTGAAATACAATACCAAAAAGATCATCTGGTCATTGGGTGGAAAAGCTTCATATACTGACTTACGTCAAAAGGATATGGTTACGGAAGTCGCCACCAACCAAAGTTTTTTAAACCTGTATCCTGCGGCTAGTTTTCAATATAAACTGCGCACCAGCACATCATTATCGTTGAGTTATAACGGACGTACCGCACAACCAAGTTTACAACAAATTCAACCGATCATTGACAATGCCAACCCACTGGATCTGACAGTTGGAAATCCAAACCTGGAGCAAAGTTTCAGTAATAATTTTTCGGCAACGTATAACGATTACAAGCCGGTTACAGGAA
Source organism: Chitinophaga pinensis (assembly GCA_943369665.1). GTDB lineage: Bacteria > Bacteroidota > Bacteroidia > UKL13-3 > UKL13-3 > UKL13-3. The sequence continues at coordinate 1,975 of CALRNX020000008.1, read as the reverse complement.
GCAGTTTGTACATGAGTGTGAGTTATTGGTTTGCCCAAAATGATTTTGCGAGTTTTGATATTGTGGATGATTTTGGAAGAAGGATACACCAGACAGTAAATGTGGATGGTAACAAACGTGCGAATTTATACACGTATTACTGGTTTAAAATTAAGGACACCAAATTTTCTGCTAATGCAAATGTTGGTGCAAACTACAGCGTGAACAATAATTTTATCAATACGCAGGCGAATAAAAATTATAATACAAGTTTTAGTCCCGGAGGCGGATTGTATTACAGCGTTGACGAAAAGCTGGAAATCGGAATTGATGCAGATTGGGATTATAACCGCAGTAGATCGAGCTTACGCGAAGATATTGTCACTCAATACTGGGTGAGCACATACTCTCTAAGAGGTGAATGGAAGATCAATGAGAAATATGAAGTATCGAGCGAATGTGATTTTAATTTCAGACAAAAAACAGCCGATTTCAGCCAAAACTATAATACCATTATTTGGGACGCGAATATCAGCAGGACATTTTTGAAAAACGATAATCTTAAACTGGGTGTGGGTTGCCATGATATCCTGAACCAAAATATTGGATTCAGGCGAAATGCAAGCAGCAACTATATTAATGAAAACACCTACACGATTTTGAAACGTTATTTTATGGTGAGTTTAACCTGGAACTTTACGAAAGGAGGTGCCGGTGGAGAATAAGAGGAGTTGTCCGCAGCTAGTTGGTCTTTGGATTTGTGGTGGCAGTTTTGTTAAACACTTGAGTATGATTGTGTGTTTGGTGATGAGTTTTGCCTTACATGCACAGGAGCTGGTGTTACAAGGAAAAATAATATTTGAGCGCAAGGAAAATATGCATAAGCTGATCGATGATGCGATGGCGAAGGAAAAAAGTCCGAGTCCCTGGTATACCGAAATGCGTAAGGTTGCACCCAAATACCGCACCGATATTTTTCAACTTAATTTTACTACCAAACAGTCGCTTTACCAAATGATAACGGAAGATGATATTCCATTTAACCAACGTTGGTACCGGGTGGCTTATAACAATAAAGTTCAAAGCAGTTTTGTGAAACAAACATTCACGTCACACAAAACGGTTTATGAAAAAGAATATGCGATTACAGATTCATTGCCGCAAATAAAGTGGAAGCTGACGGATGAATACCGGGAGATAGCGGGCAAAAATTGTCGGAAAGCAACAACTATTTTATTCGACTCGGTGTATGTTATAGCCTTTTATACAGATGAAATTCCGGTGAGTGGTGGGCCGGAAAATTTCCAGGGTTTACCCGGAATGATCCTGGGGATCGTTATTCCGCGCATTCATTATACCTGTTTCGCAACCAGTGTGCAAAGTCAACTGATCACCGAAACGGATCTTGCTTTGCCTGCGCCCAAACGCAAAACGCAACAGGTAAATTTTGCAGCGTTTACGAAAGAAATGTTGGGAGCTTTTAAAGATTGGGGTAATGATGCCATACAAGTGTATTGGCGGGTAATGTTCTAGCTTTCTTCATTGAGCACCGAGTGTGTGGCAGCAATTACTTCCGGTTTGCTTGTTCCGTTATATTGGATAATACAGTCGTGGTATTCATGCACAATTGTTCCTGTTTTTTTGTACTCGGTAAAATTGAAAGCCAACGGCAGTATAACATGTCGGTATTGGTGGTGGTTGAGTTTGTAATTGCCAATAAGCTCCTGCTTGGTTGTGCGTTCCACTTCTTCCATATACCGTATTTGCGGTTTGATCTTGGCTTGTAAATAATAATCGATCGCAATCAGTTGGTGCAATACAATATCATCAGGGAAGGTTTGTTTGGCATACGCTTCGATTCGGTCGTACACGTCATTGAGGGTGTGCTTGTGAAAGTCGTTGTGTTGGATAAAATGTTTCCCCAATCCCAGTAAGAAATCGAAAATGCTGTAGTGCTCCGTTACATATTTTAAGGTATGTACGGTACGGTTTTTAT
>CALRNX020000007.1:0-189554 GCA_943369665.1 Chitinophaga pinensis | reverse complement strand
CAAAATCATATACCCCAACAACCTTTCGGTCAGCAAAAAAGTCCGCTACGGGTTTGGTGGCTGGTGTGTCTACATAGATCGTATCAATATAGGTGTCGAAACCGAATGAATTAAGTGCTACTAACTTTAAACGGTAAAAGCCCGGTTTGGTAAATGTGTACCTGAAGTTTACAGCATTGTTTACCGTATCTATAAAACAATCATTGATCCCATCAGATGATTTACATTCGCGGTTTTCGGGATGGGCTGCATAAGGGCCGTTTTTGTTTGAACTATTGTAACCGATAATATCCCAATAGCTTTTTGCTGCATTGGTACTGGTATTAACAACTGTTGTCGCTGCATTGATCCAGATTGTATCTGCATCATTATAAGAATAACTTGCAATCGGAGGGATGGTTACCGGTGGAGCAAGCCCAAAATTAGGGTTTGAGCTGTTAAAAGGAGTAAACAAGTAACTTTGTCCGGATGCCGGTGAGGATGTTATGTTCGTTACATCAGTAGTAGTACTTGCGATAGGAGATGAGCTTGAGTTAGAAAGCGAGATAAAATTACCTGAACCAGTAGCAACTGCTGATATTCCTATTGAAGCGCTGTAAGTGTTAGGAGAACTTAAAAGTTGATATACAAATTCTATGGCACCTGTGGATTCATAGAGGTTTACTTGCATATTAAAACCAGCAGGTTGCCCAACATTCCCATTGTAAATAACCCAATTTAACCATTCAAATGTAAATACCCTGGATCCTGGACTACCGGTAGTAATATAAGAGGCCGTTGGAGTTGTTGTTGGATTTCTTCCATCAAGGTCATCCCAAAAAGGTGCTAAAACAGGTCTTTCGGTTGATATCAGTCCTGTTGAAACACTATTTGTCCTTGCTGTTAATCCAGTACTAACCCCAATACCCAGAGTTAGATAGCCATTTGACCCTGCATATACATTATTATAGGCTACTCCTAAGTAATTGAAGGTAAATCCAATAGGGATTGATCCGGATACAACATCGTCACCTTGAATGGAAGGAACAGCTGTACCCCCAACCACTGGAGTGTAAGTTTTTGCCGTTGGGAAGAAATAACTTGTCCCAAGATTGGTTATTTGAGCAAAGGCCGGTTTTGAAAAACCAATTGCTAATCCAATGAATGCAACAAATTGTATTACTTTTTTCATATGTAGAGAAATTGAGTGATATTAAAAATATTTCATCAAGTATAACTTGGTAAAACTAAAGTACGTTAAAATTTCCATAAAAGTTAGGTTTAGTTAAAAAATAACTAATAAAATATTGATAATGAGTTAATATGGGGTATGAATACTTTTAAAATGGATAACCGAACGCTAAATTCAAAATTAGATTATCCTGTCTCCATTCTTTCTTATCCAAAGCAAACTCATTGAATACCCAACGGCTGTCTTCAGGATACCATGGTTTGCGAATTGGAATACCCAAATCCAATCGAATCACAAAATATTGTAAGTCGAACCGGAAACCAGTACCTACACTTACTGCAATTTCTTTCATAAAAGTTTGAGATGAAAACTTCCCCCCCGGAATCTCCGGATTTTCGTTGTTGAGCCAAATGTTTCCGGCATCTGCAAAAAATGCGCCCTTAAACATACCAGCAATCGTGAACCTGTATTCCATATTGGCCTCAAGTTTTATTTCACCACCTTGTTGGGCGAAGTAGAGGTTTTTGAGAGAGTCAGGAGTTACATAGGTTCCTGGGCCCACTGAATAAACCGGAAATCCTCTTAAGCTATATGCACCACCGGAAAAATACTGCCTGATATAAGGCATCGTAGAAGCATTCCCAAAAGGTAGCCCCCATCCGCCAAAAAACCGGGTAGCGATAGCCTTTGTACCTTGTTTATTCAATTTAAATAGCTTTCTTATGTCGAGATCAAGTTTCACAAATTGGGCATAATTAACCCCCAAAACCTGCAATGGATTACTTGCATCAGGTGTTTTTCCCATCAGTTTGTTGACTCCCGAAAGTGTAGAACCTGCAAATTCGATACTTGGATTAATATAAAGGGGAGCACGTCTTTTTTCAAACAGTTGCTCATTATAGGTAAATGAATATCCAACACCCGTAATAAATTGTTTTTCAAAACGCAAAGCCATAGAAGGATTTGTTTCAATGAGTGCTAAAAAATCGGCTGATTGATTGTATACATTAAAGTAGTTGATCCCAACCACTGTCAGATCATGCTCTGTTGTGAGTTTACTTTTCCATTTATAACCAAATGAAAACTTAGCAGATCGGATATCATAATAGTTAACCCTGCTTAAATAACTCAAGTCAATAATGAATTTTGTTTTGGGAACAAATAAACTGGTACTTCGCATGTGGAAGGGAACCATAAACCGTGGTACGTAAAATTCTATTTTTGGATTAAATTCATAAGTATATTGTCCGGCATATTGTCCGCTTAATTGTGTTTCGAAAGATGCCCCTGCATTGATGATAAACAACTCGGCTCCACCCAATGCATTTCTATTTCTATAACCAGCTCGGATACCCGGACCAATAAATCCGTTTGATTTGGCTACACCCTGTATCTCCAGATTGACAGATTTTTTATCTCTGGGTGTTAAAAGAATTGTTGCATTTAACTGATGATTGAAAACGGAACTGTCTGTTTTACTTAAACGAACGGTTACAAATTTATAAACACCTAATCCGTTCAAACGGCTTATGGTTAAATCATGGTCGTTTCTGCTGTATACTTTATCGTTTCTTAAAAAGACAGATTGTAATACAGGGGCCGGTCTCACATATTGAGTAGGGCTATAAAAGTTAACACTGTCGATTTTTTGAGGAGGGGTAGTGTTTTCTTTTCCCAACTTATATTCAGCATAAATATTTACGTCTTTAATAGTGTAAACAATTTTCGACTCGGCCGGACTTCCTGGTTTGAGCCCGAGCCTTACTTTTACCATTTTTTGTCCTAAGGAGGTATCGGCTTTGAACAGCAAATAATCGGCATTAAAATAATAGAAGCCCTTATTTTTTAAATAGCCATCTATTCTATCCCTTTCTTCGAGTAAAATGTCCAAATTGTATTGGGTTCCGGGTTGAATTTTAGAGGAGGCTTGCAATCCATTCAACAAGTTGGTGAGCGAATCTGTTGGTGCTGGATACTCCAGGGCGCCAATTTTGTATGGGGTACCGCACGTAACAATAAAAGTGTATGAAGCTGTTTGGGAATCAACCGCCATCGTATAGCTGGTATGCGAATCAAAATATCCCAGATTAAACAAGCGGGCATCGATAGCTTTGCACAATAATGAAGGATCTGTGTGGCTAATGTATACAGGAGCTTTGGACCGTTTTTTATGAAGCCATCCACCAAACCCGTCTGTATCGCCCAGTGTTTTATAATACAACCATAATTGAGGCCGGCTTTTAAAAAAAGTGCTGTTAGGTTCCGGTCGAAGAATATCTTTTGCTTCGGATTTTACTTTTGAAGTAGAACTACCCGGAGGCGCAATTACTTTGATCTTCGAACCTGTATATAGCTTTTCATTTGCCGGCACAAATTTTCGTGCACTACAAGCCGAAAGGAGTAGTAATGATATGATGACATAAATATTTGTACGATAACCCACTTACTTGCTTTGCTCTTGTGTTTTGGTAGAGTCTTGTTCTTTTTTTATTTTAAATAATTCGCTGAAGTGATTGTAATCACGGGTATACATTATTCCCACCCCTGATTTGTACAAATTACCATCGATTACACCTTCGTAGCTGTTTTCCATAAAAGCCTTTGCCCTGTAAACACCATCATTGGTAATTTTATATTCGGTTACCACATCACCTGTTATATTTTGTTGTGAGGTTTGTTGGGTTGGATTACTAACCTCAATATTACTTCCTACTTGCACACTCAGTCTATTGTTTAGTAATTCTTTTTTTAAACCAATTTGCAATTCTGTATTTTGTTGCACAACTGTTGAGGAGTAATCATCATTTGATTGCAAATTAAAATTAAGTTCCGCTCCTTTAATATACTTACCTGAAAGTTTATTCATCTGATCAGATAATAATTGGTTTACACTATTGCGGGCGATAGCCGAGACAGCTTCGCTTGTGGTGCTACCCTGTCCGGTAGGTAAAAAACGGTTCAAAACAAGCAACGCAAACACTTGTTTATTGAGTTCATTCTCATTAGCATTAATTTCATTTATCTTAGCATATGGCAAATCATTTCCAAATATTGCACGCTCCTTATCTATTGGCATATCCAAGTGAAAATTGAGTTTGGGCTTCAATAAATGTCCTGCAATAATCAGATCAACATCATAGTACAATAATTTTCTATACATTGCTCTTTGGGCTTCATGCATACCTTGAATCTCGGTTGCCATCAAATCGGTTGCGGAAGTTCTGGTTGTGTATACTGCAGTTATATCCAATTGTGCATCCAATGGATCTCCGTTCCAAGTAATGGTGCTTCCTTTTTTGATATTAAAGTTGCGCTTCACAACATTTTGGAAAGAGGCTTTATAGTTTCCTTCATTTAAAGTATACATTCCGATTAAACTCATTTTACCTGAAGCATCGAGTTCAAAATTTAAGTTAGCTCCACCTGTTACTGTCAAATTATCACCACTTATTTTGTCGGTTATAATTTTGAACTGGGTTTGCCTGTCAACCTCAATATTTGCTTTAAAGTCAATTCCCCTGAGGGCTGCAACTACTGCCAGTGTATCTGCTGTCATAATATTTGTTTGGCTCGAGTCCACAAATAAAACAACTCCGTCTCCTCTGTCGGTGTTCAGTGCGCCTTCCTGTACCACAAATGTAAATTTACTTCCGCTTAATAATTTTACATCAGCATTTATATCGGGCAATATTTCTGTTCCTCTTATTTTAATTTTACTGCTAAGTAAAATGGTTCCGTAATATATTGGATTTTGTGTAGCTGTGGTGTTTAAAACCATGAAATTATCGGTAGTGATATCCATGCTAAACTTCATGTTTATAAAATTAGAAGTAAGCACACTTCCGTTTACCACCAACGGTTGATTGGTTGAATCCAGGACAGTGAAGTTTTTGAAGTAAACACCATGCTCATCTATTTTTATTTGCTCTTTGCGCATAAGCAATCTGTTGTTCACAGCTGTCAGGTGGAAAGATGCATTGTTGAACTCCAAAAGACCATCCAATTTGGGTTGACTTGCTTTTCCACTAATATTCATGTTACCCGATACATATCCTTCGCTTCGCTTGATCAGGTCGGGAATAAATGCTTCAATTGTTCGCACGTTGATGTGTGCAATTTGTAAGGCAAGATCTATTTCTCCGTTTTGAAAAAAGCCATCAATAGTTGCTTTGTTTTCTGTTCCCACCAATGCCAGGTGTCCTTCATATTTATTGGCGGTTAAATTGTTTGCTTTAAGTGTAAGGTCACCGATATTAATTGATTTATAAGCCAGTCCGGATATTTTCAGATCCGAAGTGAACGCAAATTGATCAATAGATTGGATCTTAAAATCACCCTGCAATAATCCACGTACAATTGCAGAGTCCTTTTCGATAATGCGTGATAATGTTCCCAATTCGAATTGGTTAAATTGAATATCTATAGGAGCATTTTTGGCCAAGGATGTTGAGCTCAAATTGATAGATTCATCATTGTGCTTTAATTCCAGATGTTGGATATTTACTCCATTCGGAGACAAAACGATTTCATTTTGTTTACTGATAAACCATTTTGTATTGTTCAATATTGCATCGTTTGTAAATCGAATGCTTATCCTGTCTTTGTCGGCTGAATTAATTTCTCCAGCGAGCATTAATTTATAACCACTATCGGCTTCCAATATTTGTAGCTTGTATGTGGTAATTTGTTGTTCCATGTTTCCCGACAAAATAGTTCTTGGAATGGAAACAGAACCTGATGTAAATGAGGAGATGGAAGTTCTATAATCAATTTTGTCTTTGTTGCCATCTATGTTAACAGCCAATCCTCTGATGTTTTGGTTGTCATATTCAATAATGGGAGCATTCATTTTTACCATCAATGCCTGTTGGCGGCTTGCATAATTTGCTTCAAGGGTTAGTCCTTCAAATTGGGTAAGTTTGGGAAGTAATACTTCATTTAAAAATGGGTGGGGATTTACCTGTACCGAACAGGTAAAACTCTGCGACAAGGTATCGGTGATTGTTGTTGGGTTTGTGATAATGTGTGAAACGTACTGTTGCATGACATTGCCTAATTCAGCCAAACCTGTTTCGCCCTTATAACTTATTTTGACGATCGAATGGTTCACTGAAAGTGAATTATTGCGTTTTGCATTCACACTCAGGGCAACTAAAGAATCGAGGATGTATTTGCGATCATTTTTTACCACTACAACATTACCTATTGATAAATTTCCACGCACATCATTGCTGTCCTGTTGCTGTATACTGGCAATTAGGCGTCCGCTTGTTTTAATGGATTCCTTTGTAAGATGAAGTGTTTTTAAATTGGCACCCGCAACCGTCAGATCAATATCTGCCTTTGTTTGGTTGTTACGTAACGAAGCATTTGCCAGCAGGGTGAATTTTAAGGCGGTATCGTTAGTGGTTACGGTTGCTGTATATATTCCAGTATCTGCTTTGGCTATCATTTGAATGTTCCGGTAACCATATTTGTTTACTTCAATTTCGTCAAATTGTGCACTCAGATTAGCTGTCAGTTTGGTTATGTCAAAATCAGTTCCTTTGCCTTGTACATTACCCGTAACGGTTCCAATCAAGGGTTGTTTGAGCAGATGGCCAATATCAAATTTTTCCGTGTTGGCTGCAACTGAATAGTTGGGTGTGGTATTAAGATGGTCAATAGCAGAAACGATATGCGCAAATCCGGATGTTGATTCGATTTTTACATCCGATCGGTTGTCATTTAAGGAGCCCGTGGTTGTCCCTGAAACCTTAAATTGACGAGGAATGGCAATACTTGTTGGCAACATGTTGTTGGGGAGCAAAGCCGCAATATCGTCTTGAGAAGATATCAATGATTTGAGTCGGATATTGTATTTCAGCTTTTTAGGATCAGGTAATCCTTGTATGCTTCCACTAAATGCAAGAGCTGTTTGTGTTGCTGTTCTCACAATACATTTTTCAAAGTCCAGGTTATTTAATGGACCAATGATCTTTCCATCTAATCGTACAAATTGAGATTTGTTCCTGTTGATGAACTCTTCTGTTTTTATACCGGGAGCAAACAGCAATACATCTTGCATGGAAATACGGGTTTGATCAAAATTGACATTGATATAAAGCTGTTCGATGTTTTCGGATAGACTGCTCAGCGAAGGGTATTCAATCGCGGCATAATCAGCAATAAATGTATTGGGTGTTTGCACCAATAAATTGGCCAGTTCGATATGGGTATCGTCATATATAAACTCGGTATGCAGTTTCCGCAAATCCAATCCGGATTGCTCGGTTAAGGCAAGCTGTTTGATATTGCCTTTAATTTGATCAGCGGTGTATGACAGGTTTTGCGCTTGCAGGTTCAATTTGTGAACTGCTAAGTGATGATAATCGATACCTTGTTTCAGCTTGGTAATATTGTTTACATCGTAAGTGAAACTATTCTCTTTCAGATCAGTTGTTTTTACCGCAATTTTCCACCCCGAAGAAACCGTTGATGTGTCAATAGGTGTGTTTTTTATGTCGGGAGAAGTGAAGATTGTTGCAATTTCAACAGCGGATTGATGGAGCTTTAATTGGTTGATAATAATTTGTTGGTTGTTGAGATCGATCCATTCAGGTTTGAGCACCAATTGACCAATTGTTGAATGGAGTGAGAAAGAGTCGGGTTTGTTGTTAAATGCGAAATGCACATTGTTTAGTGTCACGCTTTCCATCCCCAAAATCGGTAAAACAGAAGTGGTTGTGTCGCCTGATTTTTCAACCCCCGATTTCTCAATCGTCACTTCAATATCGGATTCTGTTATTGCTAATTGATTTGCTTTAAACTCAAGTTTTGCCAGATTTATATGCTGCATGTTCAGGTCAAGACGGCCGATACTGGCGTTGGTACTGATACCACTTACAGCGTCTTTGTATACAAAATGAATATCGGAAAGTACAATGGTATTCACTTGCAAATTGACGGAAGAAGTTGTCGTGTCTTCTTTTTGAGCGCTGGACGTTGCTTTGTTTTTCGATGAAAAGGCATCGATTAAAAAGGCGAAGTTAAAGCTGCTATCGGGTAACGTTCGGTATATGGTTGCGGTTCCCCCATCCAGGTTTACATCGTCTATTGCAATTTTCCCTCTTAGCAATTGGAACATCTCCATTCCTACGGAAAGTTTTCGAATATTTAGTAATGTGTCGTGTTGCAGATCTTCGGCAAAAACATTTTCCAAAACAACGTTTTTGGGGAAGGCTATTCCAATCCGGCCTATTTCGACACGGGTATGTGTTTTACCCGACACATAATATGTGGCTGCGTTAATCAGTTTTTGTTGAATATAGGGGAATTGAATACCCACTATCAATAGCAGAATCAGACCTACTACCGAAATAGTAAGCCACAAACCAATGCGTGCTGATATGCGTATTATTTGTTTCAAATCAATACCCGCAAATTAGGGTAAAATGCCTTGTTTTGCTAACGAAATTTAGCTTTTAACAAGGTGCATTTGTATTGAGCAAGTCTTGTGCCTTTTTAGAAGTTGATTTGTGATTGTGTGTTTTTTGAATTGATCTGCCTGTATCTTAGATGGATGACATAAGGATTATTCATACCCGCTTTTAACAACTACAGAAAGGATGGAAAATCTTTCGATCGACTTTATTTCACGAGTCATATGAGCCGGGGCAATGATTACCTGATCGGTAGCGAGAATATGGGATATTTCATCAATAATAATTTCAGCACTTCCATCAATTACATGGATGAAAAAATCGAAGGGAGAAATTGTCTTTACCAATCCTTCACCTTTATCGAAGGACATAATATTGATGTTGCCTGTGGGCTTTTTAATCAGCGTTTTACTGACAATTGTATTGGGAACATAATTAATAACATCAAGAAGATTGAGTGCTTTTGCTTTTGCAATTAAGGTGGTGTCCATTTTAAATAATTTTGGCTTCAAATATGGATTGGCAAAAGTCAAAGATGTTACACAACTTTTTCTGTATGTTACAATATTCACACATTGTAAAAATCCTGATGGTTATATGATTTCAAGTGAAATCAATCTTTTATGCTTGAGCTTTTTAAAATGTGATGTTGTTAGTCCAGTTACCTTTTTGAATTGATTGGCAAGATGGGCAACGCTACTGTAATGCAGTTTGTAGGCAATTTCGGTTAGGCTTAGTTCATCATATACCAGTAGTTCTTTAACACGTTCTATTTTATGAGCAATAATATAATGTTCAATGGTTGTGCCTTCTACTTCCGAAAAAAGATTGGCCAAATAGGTATAATCGTAATTGAGTTTTTCGGCTAAGAAGTCAGAGAAATTTACTTTGGGAACTTCTTCTGTGTAATGGATCATTTCCGTAATGACGTTTTTAATTTTTTCAATCAGCATGCTTCGTTTATCGTCCATTAATTCAAGTCCCGATTTGAGCAAGGCAGTTTTTAATAATTGACGTTGTTCTTCCTGCATGGTTTCCAAAATTTCAACTTCCCCCAATTCCACGATTATGTAGGTTAGTCCAAGATTATTTAATTCTTGTTTCACCACCATTTTGCAACGAATGCAAACCATATTCTTAATGTAAAGTTTCATGAGAGGGTTAAATGTACATCAAGAGAGAGGTTCATTCTTTTGTAAAATTAGCTAATAAAATGACTTAAAGTGATTTACTTGTTGACAAATGCAACGCGAAGCATAAAAAAGGCCTCGGAATCCCGAAGCCTTTTTATTTGAATGCTTATTTTTATTTAACGATCTCAACAAAATCGACACTTAACTCAACCCTGCGGTTGCGGGTACGACCTTTTGCAGATTTATTAGTATCAACGGGCATTGTTTCACCGAAACCTTCTGATGTAACTCTTAAAGGATCTACTCCGTGTGCAATTAGATAGTTTGCTACTGAAGTCGCACGATCTTTCGAAAGTGTCATGTTCATCGCATCTTCTCCAACATCATCCGTATGTCCACCAATATTTAATTTATAGCTTGGGTTTTCTGTCATCACTTTCACAATCGAATTCAATATTGGAAAGGATACCGGTTTGATCGCAGCTTTTCCTGTTTCAAATTGAATACCTTGTAGTGCTTTTTGGAACAATAGTTTGGTTTCTTTTTTCAATTCAGGACATCCTTGATTGGTTGCAGTTCCCGGTATGGTGATACATTTATCAATATCGTCATACACACCATCTTTGTCGGTATCAGGGCATCCGCTATGCGTTGGATCTCCGGCTACTTGTGGGCATTTGTCAATTCCATCATTTACACCATCGTTATCTGTATCAGGACAACCGTTTGTTGTTGTTGGTCCTTTTACCAATGGACACATGTCTTTCGTATCTTCAATTCCGTCACCATCTGTATCAGGACAACCTCTGAATGCTGCAACACCTTTTACATCCGGACATAAATCTTCTTCATCTCTGATCCCGTCACCATCGCGATCGGGGCAACCATCGAATATCAATACTCCTTTTACATTAGGGCATTTATCTTTGCTGTCAATGATCCCGTCACCATCAGCATCCGGGCATCCTTTTAAAGCTATCGAACCTGCTTCGTTAGGACATTGATCGTCTTTATCGGCAATTCCATCAGCATCTTTATCGGGACAACCATTTGTGGCTGAAGCTCCTGCTTCTGTTGGGCATTTATCCAGGTAATCCAATATACCATCAGCATCGGCATCCAAAGGACATCCTTTATCGTCTACTTTAACACCCTTAGGTGTACCTGAACATTTATCATATTTATCGGATACGCCATCTTTATCTTCATCTTTAGCTGACCCCAGGTTAAATCCTAATCCCAATGTTTGTAGCAAAAAGATATCTCTTCCGGAAGCAACTGCTGTAGTGGTTTGCGGATTGTTATGAGCTGTATTCATAAAGCCAAGTGTTGCCATGTAATTTATACTCAGTACATCTGTCAAGCGCAAACGAAGGCCTGCACCTGCAATAAGCGGAAAATCGATATTGTTGGTAATGGTACTTCCTTTAAACTGCGAGATACCTACACCTGCAAATAGAAAGGGAGCAAGCCTGGCGTCTTCCGGGATCAGATAACCATTGTTCAGTTTATACTTCAGGTTCAAATTGCTGTGAAGCATGGTTCCTTTAAAAATCGTGTTATCACCTTCATAATAACCAAATGAACCTAAGGTTGTCATCAAAGTAGCATCAAATGAACTGTTGAGATAGCGCGATAGCGTTAGTCCTCCTGTAATATTTTGTTCAAACGCATCGAAAGTGAAGTCGGTAATACTATTACCCAAATCACCTGCATAAACATTGATTCCTCCAATTACCCCTAAATTCCATTTGCGTTCTTTGGTCTGTGAATGTGCGTTCATTGCCAATAACGATAGTATAAACATGAATAGGAGTTGTTTCAAATTTCCAATCTGGAAGAATTTAAAACTTGTTTTTTGTATAGTCTGCACCATAAATTTTGTATTAAAGCGTAATTAAATTATTACGATACAAACTTAAGTGATACGATTGCGCGGAACCTTACATAAATAAAGGTTTATGTTACATCATTCACACATATTTTTTGTTTATGGTTTACCAAAATATTTTGTGAAATGCGTTTTTGTCTTAAAAAAAATAGCCCGATTGTATCGCACAACCGGGCTTGTTTTGAATCACCAAACGTTCAGGTTTAGTGAGTATGTTTTATTGAGCTAGTAACAACCAGCAATTTAAAATATGATAATGAGTAACAATAAAATAATAATGATCCCGCCTACAGAAATATAAACACCTCCATCCATTGTTTTGAGTCGTTTTTCAATATCAATAATTTCTGTTTTGAGTTGTTTTTTTTCGATGCGGTTTAGGTTCGATTTATCCATTTCTTTTATTTCCGTTAGCCTATCTACCAGTTTTCTGGCTTCTTCTGTTTGCACAGCAACAGTTGTTGAATCAGATGCTTTTACATGATTAGCACAAACGGTTAAAAAGAGACATACAACAATTGTATAAAGTCCATTTTTTTTCATCATAAAGTATTGGGTTAATGTATAGCAATACCGATGGTAGAAACACCTGTTGACAGATCCAGAAAAGCACCGATCCTGTCATTGAAATGATACTCTGTTCCAATATGTACATCGAGGAATACAGAACTTCCACTACGGTAATAGTTTTTATCACCTTCATAATCATTATCCCAATGAGAATTAACAATGGCAAAACCTAATGATCCGGCTAGGTAAAAATCCCATTTGGAATTTGCTTTTAACAATTCGTCAAAATAGTAGGTTCCTTTTACACCAACAGGAATAACGGTTTCGCTATAATTATAGTAGCGGTAAGGGTGATTGTGATTTCCCCAATAGTAACTATTGGAGTAATGGTAGAAATTTAAGAAGGGGGCAAGGGTAAAGTTTTTAGCTACATCAAATTCGTAGTCTAAATGAAATACAGGCATTGAACGCCCAACGTATCCATAATATCCGGCATATCCACCGATACCTACTCCCAGGTTTAAAGTTCTTCCATGTTTTTCCTGGGCGTACCCACCGAAATGGAATACGCTTACCAGCAATAATATTGTAATAATTTTTTTCATAAAGTTCTACTTAGTGTTGTTAATTGTTAATCCTTTGAGCGCTTCGCCTAATTCGTCCATATCATGACCAAATTCTGCTTTAAATTCCTCCCACTTATCTTTTCCGTTCTCTTTGTAATCAATAATTTTCTTTCTCATATTGATATTGCGTTGTTCCAACTCATCAATCATTCTTTGTTCTGAAACTGTAATTGCTTTTTTGTTGGCAACCTTGCTTGCTTTAAAGTCTGCGATTATTTTTTCATTGTTGGCAATTCTTTCTTCTGATTGCTGCTTGAATGATTCGTAATCGGCTATTGAATCTTGTTGTTCCTGCTTTGCATCGTTCAGGTCGGCTTTTGCATTTTCAACTTTTTGAGAAGGAGAACTGCACGAAACCAAAATGGTTATCACCATTATGATGGATAGTGTATGTATTCGTTTTTTCATATTTGTGTTTTGTGTTATTGTTTCCGCTTTGGTAACCCAATAATGTATCCATATTGGTTACTATAGTCCGGAAATGATTTTGTGCAATTCCTCTTTTGTTTTTCCCAGTTTGGTTTGAATACGCCCCATTAATTCATCCTGTTTGCCTTCTACCAATAAGAGATCATCATCCGTAAGTGTTGCAAATTTTTGTTTGAGTTTACCTTTTACTTCGTTCCAGTTCCCTTTTAGCTCTGTTATGTTTGTCATGATTGTTGCTTATTTAACGTAAAATGTTTTTACGGAACAAAGTTGCAAAAGCTCATATTAGCAAGTGTTACAGAACTTTGGAATAATGTTACATGATTCCCATATTGGTTGTTTAATTTTCAAAAGGGACGTGTTGTTTCGAAACAAAATCACAACAGGGCGAACCTATTCGGTTGCATTTGTTATGCAGGAACACGTATAAGGATTGTTTATGGTTTTGTAATGGTGTTCCCGGCAAGTGATACAGATCCCGTTCTTGCCATAGCACGTCCATCGAGGGTTGCACCTGTTTGAAAGGTAATAGACTCCATTACGAAAAAGGTTCCTTTAAGCACTGAAGTTGTACCGAATGTTGCAGAACTTCCTACTTGCCAAAAAATGTTTGCAGCTTGAGCTCCTCCACTTAATATTATGTTGCGGCCCGATGTGACGGTGAATGACGATTGCATTTGAATAACAAACACCGCATTTGAATTTCCCTTTGCATCAAAGGTCAAATCACCCGATGAAATGGCTAAGGAAGAAGTGGATTTATACAATCCGGGGGTAAGTGTAAGGCCTCCGATATTTCCGGAAAGTGTTACAACTTCGGACGTGATGCGACTGGTTGCATCATTGTATGCCGTTGTCAGGTCTATTTTACCCTGATTGGCAATCGAATCATTAATATGCAATGTTCCATTAAGTGTTCCTGGAGGGAAACCTCCCACTGAAGAACCGGGACTTAATGCCAGATCACCGGTAACAACAGTAGCTCCTGTATTGCTAATAGCAGCTCCGGCAAGTATGGCAATTGTGGATAAACCATTAAGTGTAACAGGTTCCTGTTTGATCGTTTGGGTAGGCATAACAGTGGGGTTAGCACTAGTGGCACTTGTTGTAGTTGAGGTATTGGTCGTTCCTGATGTTGTTGAGTTGGCATTGCTGTCGTTTTTTTTACACGCAGCAATCACCATAACCGATGCTACCGCAAAGGCTGTTACTGTTTTGATAATAGTCATTTTTTTGGATTGGATTTCCGCGAAATAGCGGTGAGAAACGTGAATCATTTTTTCACGTTATAAAGGTGTATATTTTATAACTTCATAGTGTTACACAACTTTTAAGAAAAGTTACATAATTCACACATTTTTGTTTGCTGATTACGAACCGCCCACCAATTCCCGTTCGAAATATACAAGTTCTTTATGCGAAGGATCTTCGGCAACCCTACAATAATAAACCTCATCCACAAATCGTCTTACAGTTAACTTAATGGTAGGTGCAATATTGGCATAAACGGTTTCGCCTTCTTTAAATTTATTTTCCATGTGCAGATTTTAATAATGTGATGCCAGACAACAATGACGCAATACGTTATTCATAACCACTTTTGATGATGGTAGAGATCATTTTGAAACGACCATTGGCTTTGATAAAATTGGATAAATGAGCGGGTATAATGATGCCCTGCCCTGTTGCAAGAAGGTGAGATTTACCGTCAATGACAATTTCGGCTTTACCATCAATGATCTGAGCGAAGGTGTCAAAGGGAGAGGTTTTTTCAGTTAATCCTTCTCCGCTATCAAATGACATGAGGCTAATATTTCCGGTTGATTTTTTAATAATTGTTTTGCTTACCACAGAATTGGGTATGTATTCAATAATCTCAACGATGATAAGAGCTTTCGATTTTTCAACCTCTAAATTGTCTATGTTTTCCATACGTGAATATTCCCGATCAATAGTTTGACGGGATTTCCTTGACAAAGTTGGGTTTAAAAAGGTTGAGGAAGTTATATCCTATTATTTTTATGTTACATAATTCACACATTTATCATTTGATAAAAAAAACATTCTGTTTTCAATTGCTTAGTAATTCAAAAACTGCTGCTAATATAAATCAGGAACTTTAAGTGGTTGATTTGTAGTTTAATGAAGTTTAACATACAATGAATATTCCTGGAGTAAATGAAATGCTTCCACAATTTTTCTATTATTGTGCAGCCCATATTTTATGAAACTTTATAGCGTATTAGGTGAATTTAATGAAGCCTATTAACCTGATTTTTATACCCTTGATGCTCGTCTACTCAACTACATCAGCGCAACTGTCCTATAAATTAGGACCACCGACTCCAGCGGATGTAAAGTCCGGTAAGTTGTTTTTATTAAAAATTTCAACGGGCGACACAACAGGGAATGATACTTCTTATCATGTGATCAGGATTCAGAATGTCGACACGTTAATTGTCTGCTATAAGCTTCAGGTAATACATTCTGCAAGATCAATCATCAGCAATATAACAGACTCCGTTGTTAAAGATTCGATTGCCTACCAACAACTGATGTTGGATAGTACGCGAAACAAAGCCAACTTAAGGATCTCACTGATAGAATCTTCAGATCTTGAAGCCGCATATCCGATAGCCGTTATATATCAGTCTCCACAGAAAATAAGCATCGAAAAGCGGGTTGATTCGATGGTTGATAGCATTGTTAAAAGTAAACCCGTCAAAATCAATGGAACCCTTACCCTGATCGGTCAGTACTCAGATCACAAGTATTTATATCAATCTGTACCCCAGAGTTATGTGCGCGGATATGTGAATACCACCATAGATGTTTTGGGGTTGCCATTCAGTGCCGGCTATTACTACACAACAGAAAGCAATTCGGGTGTCAATCAGATCAATAATTTCAGGTTATCCTTTCAATATGATCAGTTTTATCATCATCTTAAATCCAAGATGGATAAGAAGATTGAATTGAGCAAAACATCCGAGATTAAAAACATTACCAATATTGATATCAACTCCTTGAACACCGAGCTGTCCAAACTTGAGTATGAACTCAATGCCAAAGACTTTCAACAGTTACAGGTTAAAAACCAAAGATATCTCGACCTTGGAGCAACAGATACCGTTTTTGCAAAGACCTATAAATACAAAAAAGCCTTAGCTAAACACAAAGATTACCAGCAAAAGCTGGATAGGTTAAACGAGCTTAAAAACTTAAAACAAAAATACCAGGACTACAGTAAAATAGCAGACTATAATGCTCAGGTAGCAAAGGTAAATCTGGATAATCCCAAAGATTTCAGAAAGGCAGCCAAACGTTTTGGTTTTGTAAAACCCGGACAAAGCATTTTTCTGTCCATCAAAAAAATGGATATCGGCACATTTGACCCCGATTATACCACACTTGTTTTAAGTGGGGTAAACCTAACCGGAATAAACATCGAAATGAACCCGGGGAATTTGTATGGCGCATTTACGTGGGGCAAAGCAATCGCCAATTTTGATAACCCGTTAAATTTCTCCGCCCTTAAAGGAGGTCGGAATATCCTGTCGGGAAGAATAGGAGTTGGCAATAAAGATAAATTCCTGGTTGCCATTTCCATTCTAAAAGGAGCCGATGATCCCGGAAACCTGGTCAAAGACACCAGTTCCGACTATTACCTTCCCAAATACAATTATGTGATCGGTATCGATGCCAAATATAAAATATCAGCCAATGCAGAAGCCGGTATTGAATATGCAAAATCTCAAAATCAACAGATCAGTACCGAGCAAAATACCACAGAACAATTGGGAAAACTCGTATCCATCGATCAGAACAAATATGCCAATGCCTGGAATGTATACAGCACCGTAAGGTTCAATAAAAACACATCCAAGGTAAAAGTATTGGGCAGAGTGGTAGATCCGTTTTATTATTCATTTGGAACACCTTACCTCAGACGCGATAATTTCAGGATTGAAATTAAGGGAGAGCAGGTTTTTTGGAAGAGACAACTTACCGCAACCATCACTTACCGGAGAGATGCAGATAATATACATGGATTTAAGCAAGGCACTTCGGTGAACAACTCACTTATTTTTGGAGCCCAGTTGCGTATTAAGAAACTTCCTTATTTGCTGTTAACGTATTCTCCCAATTACCAATCATTTTATAACGCTGCCGTGAAGCAGCAGGTTTATACAAATGTTAAATTTTACAATGCCATAATTGGTTACACTTGCCAAAAGCAGAAAACAATTTTAAATACCACCCTTTCGTTCACTAAACAATACAATAATAGCAGTCAACAAGAGTGGCAATCATTTCATGTGAACCAATACGCCTTTTATGAAAATGTAAACTTCAAACCAATCAGTTTAAACCTAACAGCAGGCATAAACTATACCTTACCTGTTTCGCAATCAGATACCGGAAAGGTATTAGGAGCTTCGGTTTCCGGAACCAAGGGATTATTTAAGAACAAGCTTGATGTGACCCTGGGTTCCCGATATCAAAAAGATGAAACGATAGAAGAGCGCTATATTATAGAAGCCGGAACACGATTTAGTTTGCCCTTTGGCATTAGCTGCCAGATCCAGATAGAAAAACATTTTATCCACCCCTACCGAAACACAGAGCAAGCAGAGGATATGAATTTAGGACGCATCACATTGATCAAAACATTTTAACCATGAATAAAATACTCACATTAATAGCCATAAGCTGGGCTTTATGTTGTAAAGCACAACTGAATATAATGCTTTACCCCTTGCAAGGTTTCGAACTAAAACCCTCGGCTCTATTAAAGGCAGATATTCAAAATCTGGGTACCCAAATGAGCAGCCTTTATTTTAAAGGCAGTATAGTGAATACCACCACCGGAGAGCAGGTAGCAACAGTGAGAACAAGTATCATCGAAGTTCAACCCGGCATTAAAACACTCGCAGAGTCGGAGCTTTCACCTCAATACGTGATCCAATCGGATATTGTTAATCAAACGGGCTATCTGCCATATGGCAATTACCGGTTCTGTTTAAAGGGTTATTTGCAAAACGGAGTTGAAGAAGAAGTAAGTGCTTGCGAAGAAGTTGAAGTTGCTCCGATTTCGCCTCCATTATTGCTTTCACCCGAAAACCAAAGTGAAGTAACTGAGCAATACCCGTTATTGGTTTGGTTGCCACCGATGCCGTTGGGCAAAGAGAAATTGGTATACGATTTAAAGTTGGTAGAGATATTACCGAATCAAACTGCTTATGATGCCATTCAACGGAATTATGCAGTATTAGAAAAATTTAATATCAATGGAACAACACTACAGTATCCTGCAAATGCAATGAAATTGGAAGAAGGCAAAAAGTATGCATGGAAAGTAGCAGTAAAAACCACAGATAGAAAACCTGTGGGCGAGACGGAGATTTGGTGGTTTGAGAGGAAAACACTCAAGCCGGAGGAACAATCTGATATAAAGTTGAATGAAAACTATATCATCCCCAAAGGAGAGAGCGATAATAGTACAGTGTATATAGGAAAAAGTTTAAAGGTAGCAATTGAAGATTACCCCGCACATCTTAAACTCAAGTTTAAAATAGTTGATGTTAAAAGCAATAAAGAGGTGGACGTTGAAAAGGCAATATATACAGATGACGGAAATGGTCATTACACAATTGACTTAGATGAAAATGTAAAACTTGAAGATAAGAAGTATTACCTGTTTGTGGTTATGCTTTCGTCGGATGTTAATAGATACATTTATTTTAAGTACCTAAAAAAATAGTACATGAAAAAAAGTGCATTAATAATAGTTGTTCAAATAGTTATGCTTTTGGTAGTGTTGACTGGTTATAACCTGTTTTTTGAAAAAAAGACCGGCTATGTGGATGCTACAATGGTGTTTCAAGATTTTAAGATGAAAAAGCAACTGGAGCAAGAGTATATGTCTATTGAGTCACAGCGAAAAAACGAATTAGATAGTATTGCAATAGGGCTTAAGCTATTGGGTTCAAAAATTGAACAGAATGGCAGCCCAGAATTGAAAAGTAATTATAAGATGCATGAACGTAACTATTATCAAAAGCAGGAAGAATATGCAGAGATTAATCAACTGTTGATGAATAAATACAATGCTCAGATCTGGCAAAGAATTAACCAATATGCAAAAGAGTTCGGGACCCAGCATAATTACGCCTATATTTTTGGATTAACAGGAGAACCTGCTCTGTTGCACGCGAAAGAAAGCGAAAATATAACACCTTCTTTTTTACAGTTTATTAATGATAAATATGATGGTAAATAAAAGGTTCGCTGCATTTGTGGTATTTCTTTCTTGCATTATACTGTTGTGTAATGGATGTGATTCAAGCATGTTGAGCACTGAAGAGTTTATTCAATGGGTTGATGATCCGGATAATGGATTGATACAGGAACAGGTTGTGGGAGAATATAAGTTCATTTTTCAGTATCGCCCAACAGCTTATATGGTTTTGAAAGATTTGGATGCAAATGAACTAGACATAAATCAAGCCATGTTTGATTCAACCCTGAGAGAATACAATGGATTACAATATGGGATTTTAAAGATTGGCACGGTTAAAGGGAATGATGAATTTTTGAAACAATCAGTTGTTTCAGAACAAGAGTATTTCGACCGTATCCAATACTTCACCTCTTCGGTACAAAATGATCTTTACCTGCTTAATGAACAGGATACGTTGCCTTGCAAGATGCTTCATTTTGAAAGAACATTTTCCATTAACTCATTTGATAATATCATTCTTGGTTTTGAAGCCGATCAGAAAGAAACTGACAAAACAATTGTTTTCTCTGATAAGGCTCTAGGAACAGGAGACATTAAATTTTTCATCCCGGGCAAAGTCTTGGCCAATATTCCACAAATAGCATTTTAATATTATGATACCTAAGCATACTCTCAAAAAGATCTCATTATTTCTTGCATTCAGCATTCTATATCAAATTGCCTTTCCAACAGTGGCTTATGCTTTAACGGGTGGGCCAAGCCAGGCAGAAGTGCAAAGCTTTGAACCGGTAGGAACAACCCAGATGGTGGATCCGTTCACTGGCGATTTTAACTATAATATCCCATTGTTGGATGTGGATGGTTATCCTGTAAATATTGCATACCATTCGGGTGTAACAATGGACCAAGAGGCCAGCTGGGTAGGCTTGGGTTGGAATTTGAACCCCGGAGCTATTAACCGTAATATGCGCGGATTGCCTGATGATTTTTCGGGTGGAGCCGATAAGGTAGAGAAGTCTTTATACATGAAGCCTACAAAAACAACAGCTGTTACAATCTTAGGGTCTGGTGAATTTTATGGTAAGGAAGGATGGAAAGCAAGGCGTCAGAGTGGAACGGGTATACAAGCTTCTTATGGCATTGGAGTTAATTATGATAATTACAGAGGATTAGGTTTTGAAAAGACTAAGAGTCTTTCCGGGTCTATAGGTAAGGTGTTTGAAAAGGCAGGTCTCGGGGCGGGGCTAAGTGGGGGAGTAGGATTATCGAGCAGCTCAAAGGATGGCTTGACCGTAACTCCCCAAATGGGAATCCGTTTTTCGGGACAACTTCCTGTATTATCCACAGTAGTGAGTGGGAGTGGCAGCATGTCGGCAGAGATGTCGATTAATTCGAGAAGTGGATTAAAAAGTAAGACCTTCTCTAAATCGGTAAGTGGATCGGTGGGGTATAAAAATTTTGCCGGTGGGGCTTCCACCGGGGTATCCAATTCAATTACTTCTTTTGGAACCCAAACCTATACTCCTACAACCCCTGTCAGAATGTCTAATGCCAGCATTGCCTTTTCCGGTAAATACTCTCAGGAAATTAATGGGTTTACTCCCGGTGTTTCGATTATCGGATACCATGCAGAACAAAGTCTTGCCGAGCAATATCAGCAGGTAGAGGCTTTTGGGTATATGCACAATGAAAAAACAAATGGCAGAAACGATGTTTTGATGGATTTTAACCGGGAAAAGGATGGTTCTTTTTCAATAGAAAGCCCCAACCTGGCTATCCCTATGAATACGTATGATCTGTTTTCGGCTACAGGACATGGGATGGCAGGAATGTTCAGGTCATTCAGAAATGATTTGGGAATGGTAAGAGACAGGGAAACAGTGGATTATTCTGATTCAAAGACGTTCAATGTAGAGTTTGGTCTTGGCAACGTTTTTAAGGCCGGACTCAACCGCAAAAAAGTTACCTTTACCCAACGGGAAGGGGCCTGGAATGAGCATAACAACTTAAAATCGGTGATGGCTTATCAAGCGTCTGATCATACAACCAATCCTCTTTATGAACCAAGTTATTTTAAAGCGGTGGGCGAAATGACACCTATTGACGAGTTATTAATTGCGTATTCGGATCTAAAATCACCTATCAGGCCAAAACTTACCAAAGATGGAGAAGAAGTATCTGTTAATCAAACGGCATTGATTAAAGAGACAAACACTATTAATGGAGAGTTATCAAGTATTAACCTTAGAACAACCCGGGATAAAAGAGAGGTAAGAAATCAATTGATGACGGTAAAAACAGTTGCCGAACGAGCGTTCTGCTCACAATCCATGATCACCTATTTTACTCCCGGTGCTGCAAAAACATCTTATGGTAATACCATTGCCCGAAACACAGGATTTACAGGTAAGATCAGGCCGGATAACCATATTACCGAGGTTAGCGTTATTAATCCGCAAGGAACAAAATATGTGTATGGAATACCGGCATACAATAATGCAGAATACAATTTTGCATTTACCAATGCCTTTGATCCTGATCATAAAAATGAAAATGGGCCACCAAAATATGAATCAGAGGGACAGGTTGAATATGACTTTAACTCCCCCATATTTGTGAATCCTGCTGCGGGTAATTTTACAAATAGAAAGTGGAAAGGAAACAATCACATGTTTGAATGCACCAAGGTGCCTGCATACGCACATTCCTATTTGTTAACAGAAATTCACTCGCCCGATTACCGGGAGTTTGGTGAAAGTGGTCCGCAAAACGGGGCTTCAGGTTCGTACACTAAACTGGATTATTATCTTATCAAAGGAGGTGCGAATAATAACGATACCTATAAATGGCGGGTTCCTGTAAAAGCGGGCAGGGCAAATTTTAATATAGGCTATAAATCTGTAAAAACAGATGATGCTGCCAATATCTTATATGGAGAAAAGGAGGTTTGGCTGGTGCGGTCTATTCAGGGAAGAAACCATATCGCCTATTTTTTTATCTCCAAACGGGAAGATGGTTTGGGTGTAAATGGAGTGCATGGTGGTGCAGATCAGAGCCAAAGGTCATACAAGTTGGATAGTATTGCATTGTATTCCAAGAAGGATCTTACTACTCCAATTAAAACGGTACATTTTGAATACAATTACAGCTTATGCACAGGAGTAGAAAACAACAGTGGCTTAAGTGTTGATAAAAATGGAGCTGCTACAGAAAATCCTAACCTGAATGTGAATCAGGGTGGTAAGCTTACATTGACTAAAATCTATTTTACGTATGGCCGATCTACCAAAGGTAAATTTAATGCTTATGCATTTACGTATTCTACGTCAAATCCTTCCTACAATTTGACCGGATATGACAGGTGGGGAAATTATAAAAAGGCTCCTACCAGCATTTATCTACCAACAACAACTGAGTTTCCTTATGTAGACCAGAATCAAACAAATGATGACTTGACAGCGAATGCTTCGGCATGGAGCCTTACAGATATTGTGATGCCTTCGGGTGGTAAACTGTCGGTTCAATATGAAGCGGATGATTATGCTTACGTACAAGATCGCAAAGCCATGACAATGTATAAGATTGCCGGGTTTGGGAGAAGCAATGTAGCAAATGAAGGAAACAATAAGCTGTATGCAAATAATTTTATGGGAGCAGATATCAAGTATGATTATATCTATTTTAAGCTTCCCGATAATAGAAAAATTACGGAGGCAGATTTTAGAAATCAGATTATAGGAGGATCCAATCAAAATATGCTGTATTTTAACTGTTTGGTGAATCTCACCAGCAGTGAACATGGTGAAAAAAACTTTGAGTATGTGAAGGGTTATGCAGAAGTTATCGGTGCGGGACTTTGCACCGATCAATCATTTGGCTGGGTGAGGGTTAACACCGTAGGTTCTTTTCATCCGATAGCCAAAAGTGCCTGGCAATTAAGCCAACTTTCTTTACCGCAAAAAATTTATCCTGGGTCGGATCTGCGAAATGAAGGTTCTGGAAAAGATTATGCTATTGCAATCATCAAGACATTGATTGGTTTTGCTTTTGAAGCGAATGATTTGTTTAAGGGTGTTAATACACGGCTTGAAAATGATAATTTTTCACGCGAGGTGGATCTCTCAAAATCCTGGATCCGTTTAAATGATGTAACCGGATTTAAACATGGAGGAGGCTGTAGGGTAAAACGGATTGAGATCAACGATAATTGGAAGGCCATGGGTAAAACCAATGCCCAAGAAAGTATCTATGGACAAGAGTTTGATTATACTCTGGAAGAGGATTATAATGGTGAAAAAGGGATCATTAGCAGCGGTGTGGCATCCTACGAACCAATGATTGGTAATGATGAGAATCCTTTCCGACAACCGTTAAAGTATACCATAGATAATAAAGGGATACCAGACTATCAATTTTATTCAGAAGAGCCCTTTGGAGAGTCTTTTTTCCCGGCAGCTGTTGTGGGGTATAGTCAAGTAAGTGTAAGAAGCATTGCTCCCAAAGTTGGCGGGCAACTGATCGATAATTCGAGACACCGAACCGGAAAAGTAGTATATGAATACTTTACCGCAAGAGATTACCCAACCATTGTTAAAAAGACTGCACTTGATCCACATGAGATCAGGCCATCTCAAATTTTCACCATGACAAGAATGGTGGATGAAAAGTGTTTTATGGGAAGCCAGGGATTCCAGATAGAAATAAATGATATGCACGGCAAACCCAAATCCGTGTTTAATTATAGCGAGGCCAATATCAATAGTCGTAATAAGGGTGAAGCGCAGTCGGGGATTGAATATGCTTATAAAACAGATGTAAATAATCCGAAAGAACTGAATAATGAATTCTTAGTGATCGATCGCAATAACAGGATCAGAACCAAGCAGGTGGGAGTGGAGAGTGAAGTAACATTTGATAGCCGGGAGTCGAAAAGTGAAACATATGCGGAGACCATTGCCGGTAATGTTGATTTTTCAATGATTGGATCCTTCCCGATCCTCTCCGTTTCTATTTTTGCTAATCACGAATCAACCATCAGTGGTTTTAAATCGGCCGTTATTTCCCGTGTCATCAATCGGTATGGAATATTAACAACCACAACAGCCTATCAGGAGGGTGCAACCATCATAACGGAAAATGTATTGTTGGATGCAGAAACAGGTGCAGTATTGCTTACCAAAACACAAAATGAGTTTAACGATTACATTTACAATACAACCTATCCAGCACATTGGGTGAATGAGTATGATGGAATGGGGCATGGATATAAAAATGTAGGTACTGTCATTAATATTGAACCATACCCTTCATATGGGTTTGGTGCAATGGTGAACAATGCCATTGTAGAGCCGTCCGAATATTTTGTGAATGGGGATGAGTGCATTTTTGATTTTGGGGGAACTGCTCCGCGAAAATGTTGGGTACTCAAAAGTACTGTTTCCGGCAAATGGATGTTAATTGATAAGGATGGAAATCCACTGACTATTTCGGGTGCTACAACAGTAAAGATCCTGTCATCGGGACGCAGAAATATGCAAACGGCTACGGTTGCATCAATATCTTCATTGCAAAATCCAATCGTAAATTATGCTCATCCCGGAGGTGCGGGGGGCGCTCAGATCGATATGCTGGAACAAAGCTCAACAGGTGTTTTAAATGCATCAGCTGTTGAGTATAGTGAAGATTGGAAATCGAATTTTGACGATTATGAAGAGGCGGTAAGCCAATGCGAAGATTTGTATGCTGCATATGATCAGCATCAAACAGCCATGGGGCAGGAGTTCAGGGATTATTTGGTACCGCTTATATACAATCAAACCGGTTTTGTTCGTACAGTTTCAACAACTGCACCTAGTAATAACGTCCCTCTTAATATAGCCATTAGTGATATCAATGCGAAGCTACCCGTTAATTCGAAGTTAAAAGCATTGATACAAAGTTATTTTAACTGCAGGGGAATTTATCCTGATGTTTCATGTGATGTAACTCAATCCACCTCTGTTCAAAATTGCGCGGTTAATGGAACACCATCTCAAAATATTACGGTAAACAGGTTTATCACCATTAACTTTAGGGTAGGGAAGTTTCGTTTTGCTATCAATAATTACAAAGTTTCCTGGAATGCAACAATGCCTACAAATTTCCCTGCAGATTTAAAATGTGCAGTTAAGTATATGAAACATTGTGATGCTTCTACCACTTTAAACTCTCCAGTTAGTGATGGTAGTGGATTGGCTGGAATTACCATCGCATCAGGTTCATTGCCGGAGGTTAAAGCTGAGGGAATCATTACTGTGTTGAGACTAGGTTATCCAGCCGTAAGTAGTAATACGGTTACATTTACAAGTAATGGTAACCCCAATGTGACTTACGATGTAATTTATACATCTCCTTACGATCAAACATATCTTAATCAAACGGATTTACATTATGAGGATTTTTCATCAAATAAATATATTTGTAGTGACAATACCTTAAACATATCAGGTGATTATATAGGGTCGGTTAGGAATTCTATCGCATATAATGGGAGCATTACTACAACAATTCAGGCGTTGTTAACGTCAAAAAGTAACAATTTAAGCGATATTCAAAAGAAATTATATTTTGTTTGGCATACTTCTGGAGATTATCCATACATATTCACAACCAAACCGGTACCTCAGAATCCGCAAATCAATGTTTGGCGTGATCCCAATGTCAAACCGCCATGCAATTTTGAATTTACAAGCATCAAAATGAACCCTTTTAAAGCAGGGATCAAAGGAAACTGGCGTGAAAGTAAGAATTGGGTATATGTTGCCAAACGGACTTCTCCAAGAAGTACGGTTACTGATATCCGGAAAGATGGAACCTATGTGGCGTTTTATCCATTTTGGGCATTTGGTACCGTTGATCCATCGGGTGTAGCAAAAAGTAATGGACCGGAATGGGTACTGCAAAACCATATCACCCAATACTCAAAATTTGGGGGAGCTATTGAAAGCAAAGATGCTTTACAACGTTATTCGGCCCAATTGGTGAATAATGCCGGTCTGCCAATTGGCGTTGCCAATAATGCAAAATACAACCAGCTTGCTTTTGATGATATGGAATCCTATGATTTTATCCGGGGAGCAACCGCGTCAACCTGTCCGTATGGTCATTTTAATTTTGGCGATAATGCTAGCTCAAAGTTCATGCTTTCAACCGATGCGCATACCGGAAAACAAAGCATGATGGTTTTTGAAGAGCAAGAGGTGGTTGAGTACCGACCTTTATATACAGGGGGAGGACAACCTGTGGATGATGCGAATGGCTATATGTTGCGAAAAGATGATTTAAAAGGACAATTTAATCCGGAAAATGGAACCTATATATTAAGTGCATGGGTAAAATTACCAAACAAAATCAAAACGGCAACGTATGATGAACGAAATGATCCAACGGTTGTCAGTCCGTTCTCTATCCAGGTGGGTATGGTTAATGCCTCGGGTATATTGGTTGGCAACCTAACCTCGTTGTATCCATCAGGACCAATCATTGAAGGTTGGCAAAAAATAGAAGGAGAGTTTACCGTAAGCAATGCCTCATCAGCCACCCAAATTATGGTGAAGCTCATTGCCAGCAAAGTTGACGCCAATGAGGTTACCTTGTTTGATGACCTGAGGATACAACCTAGCAATGCTTCGATGAAAACATATGTTTACCATCCGGGTTCGCTTAGGTTAACGGCCGAAATGGATGAAAACAATTACGCAACCTTTTATGAATATGATGGAGAAGGAAAATTGGTGAGAACAAAAAGGGAAACCCATAAAGGGATTGTAACCATTAAGGAAAATAAATCGGCACAACGTAAATAATATTCAAGATGAGGAATAACGTATTGATATACCTGATGCTGGCTCTTGTTTGTTGGAGTGGTGATGCCGTGTCGCAAAATGCGATGGATGATCTTAAGCTGGCGGGTAAAAAGCTTGAATCGAAAAAGTTTAAAATGAAGATGAAATATGTTTTGTTTGAGACATACACTTCAAAAAACAGTATCGAGGAAAAGAATTTTACGATCTCTTCTTGGGGAACCGAACTGAATATGAGTGTTGAGGGCATAGATATTGTGAAAACAAAAGACAAAAGTCTTTATGTAGATCATTTGCACAAAGTAATGATTCTACAAAACGAAGGTAAAACCAGCAGGCAGGGTGAAATGGACGAATTATCCAAGCTTGTAAATATTGATTCGCTGATTGATGCATCTGTAACCGTTACATTGTTGAGAACAGAAAACCATCAAAAGGTTTACCGCATCAAATATATTAAGGGTCATATGTTCAACTATGCTGATGCATACATCAATGATCAAACAGTATTGATCGATAAAATATGTGTGTTTTATGCCAGCCCAATGAATGAAATATTGGGTAAAAGTTTTGAAAAAACGGATGAGGGAAAACAACGCCCGCGGTTGGAAATATCTTTTACCAATTACCAATTCCCGGTTACAAAATCCAAAACAGACTTTACCATTTCAAAATTTGTATATAAAAAGGGTGGAAAATACACCATGACGCAGCCATTTGTGGCTTACGAGTTTTTTGATTATACCTCTACAAAATAAAATAGCGCATGAATAATTTTAAAAATAGCATTGTATGTATTTGCCTGTTACTAGCTTGTTTTTCGGCTGAGGCAATAAAAATACCTGTGTTCGAGCAACAAAAATTATTATCAACCTTAACGGACGGGCAGTCTTTTACGTTGGATGATGGTTTACGCACAACATTATCTGCCCCTCCAACTAATTGGAATAATGGGTTTTGCTTTAATACAGCGCAAGGCAGAGTTATTTTAGGGGTTTTCAATGATGGAAATGTTTGTCCACCCAATTCATTTACAGCCTCAGTAACAGTAACAGCTGAGTATGTTGGAACCTCCAATACGGTGCAAATAGAAAATTTTGTGTTAACAGTAAACTATGATGCAAGTTCGGGCATTTCTTATAAAGAAAAGGATATCAAAATACTCACACAAAAAGCCAACTTTATTAAAATTACCATGGTAAGCAAAACTGTTTCGAACAACAGTGCATTGCCATTTTTGTATTTAAGGGGTGAGATTGAAGAGGATAGGCAACAATGTACAATGGAGGTAACCCAAAGTCCAACGTTTACGTTAACCAAAAATTTAGCCAATCAAATTGAGGTAAATATTAATCCATCACTTTCCCTTCATGCCGAAGAGTATGATTTAGAGTGGACTTTCATTGATAAATATGATGAAGCAACTATATATCAAACTACAAGGAGATTTGATTTCAAGGATAATGCAACACGTGTTACATTTAAAGAAACCAATTACAAAATAAGCAATGTGTTTGAAGAAGGGTATGTGGTATTCAGGGTTCGGATTGCGGGGTATTACAAAGAGCTTGTGGCTGGTAAAGAGTGCGAAAGAAGGGTTGTAGGGGCATGGTCACATGAAAGCTCTCCCTTTTTAATGGCTGATCAGGGATTGCTTACCCAAAATGTAGGCGCTTATTTTATTATAGATGATTCGGGCGCTCCGGGCTCAATGTCTCCGCATGAAAAGGGGTTAAACTGGCAGTATGCCGCATCTTTTGCCGAAGAAGGAAATAGAAATGAAACAACTTCCTACTTTGATGGCTCTTTGCGCCAACGACAAACTGTGGTTAAAAATGAAAACGATGCCACATCCATTATCCAGGAAACCATTTATGATTTTGAAGGAAGACCCGCTATTACTACGCTTCCTGTTCCGGTTAAATCCGGGGTGTTAAATTTTTATGAGAATTTTAACCGAAACGCTGCTGGATTGCCTTATTCGGCAATGGATTTTGATGTAAACAATGCAAACAGCTGTGTTGCTTCAACAGCACCAATGTTAAACACCAGCGGTTCTGAAAAATACTATTCTATATTGAATGAATTTGCATCGGCAAGCGTGATCCCAACTCCTGAAAATTATGTTCCTGTTGCCAATGGATATCCATTTGTGCAGGTCGAATTTATGAATGATCAAACAGGAAGGGTGAGGGCACAGTCGGCTCCCGGACCTGAGTATACTGTGGGTGGTGTGAATACACACGAAACAAAATATTATTATACCGTCCCAGCGGAAAATGAACTCCACAGGCTTTTTGGTTCAGAGGCTGGTGATTACAGGCATTATTCAAAACAAACAGTGGTTGATGCAAATGGTCAGGGAAGTGTGAGCTATCTGAATATGTCGGGCAAGGTGATTGCAACAGCCCTTGTTGGGAACAATACAGAAGACCCTGATGGAACGGATATGACGGAGCAATACATTGCACAAGATGATGATCCGCGTATTACCGATGGATCAATCATTTTAAGTACCACCATTACTGTTTTGAACGAGGGTTATCATAAATTTAAATATGAGGTAACACCCCAAAAGTATTTTGCACCTTCTTGTGTCAAAGATGTGAATTCGGATTTTTGTTACGACTGTATTTACGATCTGCAGATCTCCATTAAAAATGCATGCGGAAAAGAACAATTGCATGGCGAAGGTCCGGATCATTCGGAGCCATTTGTGCTCATCAACAGACCCATTGGTGGAGGAGAAGCGGATGAGATCAATAAATGTTTTGCCCCAACTCCATACACATTTGAGCTGGATGGTAAACTAAGTTCATATATTGATGAAATGGACGGATTTTTAAAAGTTTACCTGTATCCCGGTTCCTATTCATTAAGCAAAACACTAACCGTTCGCCAGTCGGTAGTTGAAGATTATTTAAAAGACTTTTTGGCCAACCAGCAATGTAAAACACTTGCCGATTTTGAAAGGAAAGCATGGGATGATATTGATAAAACAGGCTGTGAGATGACCTGTGAACAGTGTACACAAGAACTTTCCAAAAGTCAATATGCCTCTAAAGGAGCATTTGTAACATACAAAGAGACACAGCTTACAAATGCGGGAGTTGATATCAACACGATCTCGGATGAAACACGTGCTGACTGGGAAAAGTTATACACCGATTTAAAAGCACGTTGTGATAATATTTGTGGTGTTCCCAAACCATGCGAGGTATACAGAGGAATGTTGGTTGCCGATATTACTCCCGGTGGGCAATATGCCTCATTTGTTTACAAAGAAGATGAACAACATGCCAGTGATGGTACAATAGAACCTGTTATCCGACACAATGCTGCCAATACCGTTCACAGCATGAATGTTTTGGGAGAATATGACCCCAATAATCCCATTAATCCTTTAAGTTACAAGGCTGTATTTACAAGCAGCAACGACAATATCATGATTAATGGGGTGTCTGTTGCTATCGCCTCATTAACCCCAACACAATTTGTGGAACAATGGCATAACCATAAAGATGAATGGATTGAGCGCCTGTTGCCCTTGCATCCGGAGTTTTGCGAATTGGAATGGTGCGAGGCTACTGAAGAAACCCGCATCTATGATGAGAATATGATGAATATTGAGACGTATGATGAGGCTTCCTCTTTAGGTTATATCAAAACAACCGAACAGATGGCCCCGAATGGAGCTATGGGTGCTAACGGAAATTTAATGATCATAGCTCCTATCATTAAATACAATAGTGGAATCATTAGTCCGAAGGATCCATTGTTTGATATAACAAAAACACTTCATATTGATCCAACATCCGCAACATTCACCGATTTTTGGAATCATATTATGAACTATCAAACTGCAGGAACGGTAGTGTATAGTTTATGGGATATACCGGTTTACCAAACGTTTTGTGATGAAACCGCACCTTCCACCAGTTGTATTTCGACCAACCGGAATAATATATATGTTTGCAAAGCCTACAGGGATTACTACTGGCAAACCATCAGGGCTCTCTACCTTTCGGAGAAAGCCAAGTTGTTGAATGAACTGAGGGCTGCTACGCAACCTTATAATACATGCAATCCTGTTATTGACCCTGAAGTTGCCGAAAAAAGTTTTGTATCAAAAGCAGATATTGATGCCATCACGGGTGATTTGACCGCAACCCAAGCAAACATAACTGTTCAAATAGCCAACCAATGTGCCGATCAATGCGAAGCATACAAACCCATATGGAGAGAAGCGTTGAAGGGATGTAATCCAAGCCTTCAGGCAGGGGGAGTAGGCGAACAAATTTTGGAGCAAATACTGAACGAGATGGTTGAAGTGTGCAAGAGAGGTTGTGATGCTCAGAATCCATTAGGATCAAGTACGGTTTCACCCGCAAATTACAGTAACACCCTTCCTAATTCTTTTGAAGAGGTTTTAAAATCCAAACACTATATTACTACTCCCACATCTTCAACCGAGTATCCTGCTTATTATGCTATCGGTGTTTGTGATGATGTATTGATCAAAATGCCAAAACCATATGGGCACGATTATGATGCCACAGCCGACCCCGAGGCTAATAAGTGCGCGTGTAACACGAGCTTATATTCGTATGATATTAATTGTCCATGCAGCAATGCCGCTGCTGCTGCAGATGTAAACAATATCATTAACCAAATGCGCACAGATGTGCCCGAAGAGAAAAAATGCAAGAACTGTATTGACTGTCCTACATTCGCTATTTATTATAAAATGTATATTGATCAATATGGATCGTTTAATGAAACAAATCAGGCTCAGCAATCTATGTTGGTTAATTTCATCAATCAAAAAACAGGGTTCAACCTGGTGTTTGATGATTATAAGGATCATGTGATCAAATGTTCGGGGACAGATATCGCTTATCCGGAACCGTTCGCTCAATTTCAGCGCATGCATATCGATCCGCTTACCACTTCGGTTGGGTTGAATAATGAACTACCTTCATCAATGCAATCTTTAGTCAATTCACCACCACCCACATTACCGTATGCCAGCAAAGTGGTAAATGATTGTACCGGATTTTTGGAAACGATTAATAGTTTTATGTCAAGTCATCCTGCAGAGTATTTACACACCGATATTCCTGCTGCCGATATCAATATTTACAATTGGATTGAATACCACGATGCCCATACCAGCGCATTGAATGAACTTTTGGTAGCCCTTGATGCCAAGTATGGTGCAGGAGTATTTGATAAAGACAAGTTAATTCAGCAATTAAAAGTGTGTCTGCCGTTGGATTGTCGGGAGTTTGAAGCCAGGTGGTTTAAATACCATTATCCAATTCAAGAAGGAATTGTGAGAAGAAATTTATTATTGGAACCGTATAATAGTACACAGCTGGGCAGCGATGTTGTTATTTTAAACAACAAGGTTTTGCTGGAAACAGCAACTGATAGCTTGTGGGTATTTGATTTGAATCCGGATTCTGAACAAAACTATCCGTGGTTTGCAGTTGTTCCTAAATTTACCTCGCAAACTGTTTTGCAATACACCGATATGTGTCGCAAATATTGCTGTGGGGGTTCATTAAATACAACCTCGATTCCGTCTGAGGGGTATGAAAATTTTGATTATGCTAATATCACAGATCCAACCAGGCTCGACCTAATGTTGCATACCTTGTTCAAACCCGTTGACGGTATCCCGTATTGCACAAAAGAAGGCCCAATGGTGGTGCCGGCAGCATTATTACAGCAGTTGAAACATACCTATAAGTATCCATTATCGGTAACCTACACCAAGCAACCTTTAACCAACAATAATGTGCTGATAGGATCTATTACCGGTATGCAGGCCCCTAAATTCGATATTAAAATGGAAACCATATTGCTGTATAGTGAAAGGTATGGAACCATTAGTAACCCCAATTCGGTTCCCGGACCTAAAAGTTCGTATATCCCGGTAAATCCCGCATCTGATTTTGGTTTTGAAAAAGTTGAGGATTATAAGTTTATTTCTTCGGCAAGTTATAATTATACCGAGTCGCAATACATTTATAAACTTTGGTACAGGCCATCTGTTACTGCCGACCTAAAAATTCAGTATGTACTATTAACGGTTCCTACCTATCCGTTTATGGAGGAATTGATTTACCAAACATCGTGTTTCCCGCAACATACATTATGCAACAGACCATTGTTTGAAGCAACTGTTCCATACGAATCGGAATGCCAAAAGCGCTTAAAAATTATTGCCAATGCCAATGCCTTAAAAAATTGGAATGATTACATCAAACAGGTTGAACTCGATTTCAGAAGAAACTATTTGGCCAAATGCATTCAAGCTGCCGGTACCGAATCGTTCCAACATAAGTTTACTTCATTTGAGCACCATTATACATTGTATTATTACGACCAGGCACAAAATTTAGTTAAAACAGTACCACCTGCTGGGGTTAAATTGAGAACCGATTTTGCTGCCATTAGCGCTGCTTTGGCTGCCAATACGTTTGCAACACCCGATCCTTCGGAAACACATACCAAAGCAACCGTGTATGCCTATAACTCGCTGAACCAGCTGGTGTGGCAACAAACACCGGATGCAGGCGAAAGTAGGTTTTATTACGATGAAGTAGGGCGTTTGGTATTATCCCAAAATGCAAAGCAACTGGATGCTGGCGGCAGCAAAGACATATACTCTTATACATTGTATGATAACTTGAGCAGGATCAAAGAGGTAGGGCAATTGTATTCGGTAGGAACTGTTATATGGGATCCTACACAAATAATTTACCCGTATGCAAATTTGGTGAGTTTGATGGGCAATAGTTCGAACACCACCACCACGGATGTAACCAAAACATACTATGATTATGCAATTCCGTACTCGGTTGGCTCGTTCCCGTACTACCAGGAAAATACCCGTAACCGTGTAACAAAAGTTGCCACCCACCCTGCAGGAGCAAGTGCTGCTCAAAGTCAGGCAGTGTATTATACATATGATGTGGTGGGTAATGTAAAACAACTTGTGCGGCAGATCAATGCATTGAGCACCGGTTATTTTGATGAAGAATTTAAAACGGTAGACTATGAATACGATATTGCTAGCGGAAAGGTGAACCGAGTGGTATACCAGGCAGGCGAACCCGATCAGTATATACATGTTTATAAATACGATAAACTGAACAGGCTTAAAGATGTTGCATCCGGCTACAGGATGGAAACATTGGACAAAGATGCAACCTACAGGTATTACCAACATGGTCCTTTGGCACGCGTTACTTTGGGAAGCCAAGGTGTACAAGGTATTGATTATACCTACACGTTACAAGGATGGCTTAAGGGGGTGAACAGCGGTAGCTTGCAGGCGCAATACGATATGGGACGCGATGGTTTTACACCAACCGTAAGTGGCCAAACCAATAATAATCAAAACATTGCAAGAGATGAGTTCGGTTTTATCCTACAATATTATAGTGGCGATTACAGTGCTGCAGGTGGCAGCACCTATAACCAGTTCTCTCCGGCCACAGCCGGAAGTGTGTTAACCAATAATCTTGGCAGCAGCAATTTATACAATGGCAATATCCGGATGATGACCACCGCCATTCAAAAATTAATGCCCGATGGAAAACCCTTGGCCGCAGCCTATGGGTATGATCAGTTAAACCGCATTAAATCGGCCACCTATTATAATAACTACAATCCTGCTACCAACGATTGGTCTTCATCGGGAAGTGCGTTAACGGATTACCTCAATATTTTTACCTACGATGCCGATGGAAACATCAAAACACAGGTACGCAATGGTTCGTTGCAAAAAGGAGTAGAGATGGATAACCTTACCTACAATTATATTGACGGTACCAATAAGCTCCAATCTGTATCCGAAACGGTAAATGATGCAAATTACCTCGATGATATTGACAATACCGGATTGTATTACGATTATGATAAAATAGGAAACCTCATACAAGATCCTTCGGAACAAATAGCCAATATCCAGTGGAATGTGTATGGTAAAATACAACGTATAACCCGCACAAGCGAGAGCATCAAACCCGACCTTGAGTTTGAATACACGCCCGATGGTTACCGTTCGGTAAAAGTGGTGATCCCCAAAACTCCGGGAGCATTGAGAACATATACTTATTATGTACGCGATGCACAGGGCAATATTATGGCTACCTATGTGCGCAAGTATAATAAAACTATTGACTTTAACAGCCTTACCTATACCGAGGTGAACAGTAAAATTCAAAGCGTATTGGGACAATCGGGCTTTGCTTCCTTTTTGGAAGGTTTGAATGCAATCAAACCTGATTTGCTAAGTGATGTAAACACTTCTATCAAGCTACTTTCAACCAGTGCAAAAGAGGATTTTTTGAAAACAATTGATATTGGAGGTATACTACAGGGAAACCATGCTATATTAAGGTCCTATATCGGTAATTGCGGCAACAGGGAATTATCGGATGCGTTGGTTCCCCTTACCGCCTATGGTAGCGGTTTAAATCAAAGCATGTTTTTAAATGGCAATAATGATGAACTTACAAACTGTTATCTCAACAATAATTACCCTGTAGGTTCTCCGGGCACAAACATGCTTAAATATATGGCCTGCACCGATCCCGATTTAATGGAGGCTTATTTGCGATACTGGTATGTAAATAATTATTCAAGATATACCGAGTATGCTGACTACCTAAACCTTACCTCGGGCGATATAAATCAGGACATGTTGGACATGCGGGCCAATTTTAATTCGGTTATTTACCACAATGCACTTTCACAGGGTCCGAGCCCAGTTTATCATGAGGATTTGCTAAATACTTCCGGTAATCCTTATGTGATTGAAGCATTTGCAACCATGCTGGCCCAATATTATAAAACCTATTTGAAAACGGTGTCACAATTCGGTACCGGAACCGCAACTGCCATAGGATGCTTTGACGAGGTGTGCACGCTTTTTGGTATGTACAATATCTGCTACCAGTTAGATCCCAACATAGCGTGGGATGTATTGTTGCAAGCCGATGCAGCAACAGGATACCAGGATCCAACCTTGCCGGCAATGACGGGTTCCAATAGCAATGTTTACCTCAATTGGTTAAAACAAGAACAGGCAGGGTTGTATTTCCTGGCAACTGTTATCAGCCCTTATGCCGATTATATCAGCACTGCACAACAATCCCATGCCTATTACAGCGCCAGTGGGAATGGCATTAAGGAGTACCTGGAGTATATAAAAGTTACCAATGGCCAGTTGGCCTATGATGCTGTGGTAAAAAGTTTCTTCAATAACTCAACAAGTTATACCGATAAGATCACCCTTACCGAACACCCTATTTATGGAAGCTCGCGCTTGGGTATGCGCAAAACAAAACGTACCTTGGCCCTGGCCATGTACCGTTCAAGTTATACCATTGATGGAGTGCCGCAGGATAACAATACCGTTACCCCGGTTATGTACAGTTTTGCCAATATGGCCACTGTGGATACCTGCCGCATAATCCGAGGTGAGAAAAACTATGAGCTAAGCAATCACCTGGGCAATGTACTGGTAGTGGTAAGCGATAAAAAACGCTGGAACTGCGCAAGCGGTTATTACGAAGCTGATGTATTGCAGGCCAACGATTATAGCCCTTTTGGCGCGCCATTGCCGGATCGTTCGTGGAGCCCGCGCATCATATTGAATGATCAATTCAACACCACCGTTGAAGGATGGGCAGGAACAGGTGCAACATTAAGCAACGACAACGGCCGTTTAAAAATAGTATCCACATCTGTTTCGAGTGCAGTGTATAAAAACACACTTAAAACCGAAATTGGGAAGTTGTATGAAGTATACCTAGATGTTAACTTGGGAACGTTTACCGGGATGACGGTAATCATCAGCGATAATGATGGAGCCAATGTCAATACCACTTATACCATCGGCAGTGCGGGAGGCAAACACACGGTATACTTTAGGGCAGCAAGCAACAGTGTGCAGGTAAAACTGTTGCCAACAGGCGGCAGTGCCAAAACGGGTTATGTTAATTTTGTAGAGGTGAAAAAAGCCACGGCCCTCACCTATGCACAACATGTAACCAATGGGGTTTCGGTAACGGTAACCAGCAGAGCAGGTTCACCGGCCACGTATACTGCCAAAGGAAGTATTATCTTTGAAAACGGATTTGAAAGCAATGCAAACGATAATTTTGAAACGATAATCGAAAGCGGATTGCCTGCCGATAGCTATGGAAGCGAAGATGAATATGATGAGGATTATCGTTTCGGGGGGGCTGGCGGACAGGAAAAAGACGATGAGATATTTGCAGGGGCATACACTGCCGAGTACTGGGAATACGACTCAAGGCTTGGTCGTAGGTGGAATGTTGACCCAATGACAGGAGATTATCCTTGGCAAAGTCCATATTGCACCTTTGATAACAATCCTATTGCTATTGTCGATCCACAAGGATTGTCGGGGCAAGATCCGCCAAACCAGTATAAAGTAGAGAAAGGAAACACCCTATCACAGATTGCTAAAGATAACAATACCACTGTTTCGAGTTTGTTAAAACTAAATCCCGCAATAAAAGACAAAGACAAGATAGCAGTTGGTCAGAATATTAATTTGCCACCATCACCAGCAAATCAAAAGCCAATGTCTCCTGGAGAAATACCAGTTGATCCAGAACCAACCTCTATGACTAAAGCTGTTGCTCCCGTGGCAGCAACCATAGCTGCAACAGATGGGCCAGCACCTGTAGCTGATGTAGTTGCTCTAGGTGTGTTGGCAGCGGCAGCGGCAGTCGATGCATCTCAGATAACATATGTCACTTATACATTGAAGAATCCTACAACAGGTCAAATCTATATTGGTAGAACAAGCGGTTTTGGAAATCCTTATGATATAATGATGAGGAGATATAATTCACATGAAAGAAAAGCACAAGGTTATATGGATCCACATTTAGATCGGTCAAAGCAAGGGTTCCCAGTAGGTTATAATGCGATAAGAGGACGCGAGCAAAATTTGATTGATGCTTATGGAGGAATTGGTTCCCCAAAAATTGGTAACACAATAAATGGAATAAGCCCTGCAAATCCCAACGGTTGGTTATTGTATAAGCCCTCCTCATTAATATTTTTTGGGAGCCCAGATCCCGCAACATTAAGAAGATAAAATTATGACCACAAAAGAAAAAAGAGAAGAAATTGATTTGCTACTAGAAAGAGGTATTATTTTTTACGATTACTTTTACAATAAGTACGGTAAAATGGAAATATATAAAAATGCCAAAGAACAAATTAAAAAGGAGCATGATGAAGGGAATTTGAAAGTATTACGTCATTTGAGTAAAGACCTTGATAATTGGTTAAGAGAAATGCCCGGTGAGGATGCTATGGAACTAGGACGAATTCTTAAAACAAAGTTAGGAGAGGATATTACTAAAAATGAGAAACTTAGGCTTAAGTTGATACAGAAAATTCTAAAAAGAGGTAAAATACTTGATTTAGATGAGTATGAAATGTTGAGCGTGAGAGTAGAAGAAATATACGATAATTCTACTCTAGCCAAAGAAGTAGAAAAATTAAACAGCCTTCTAGCAGAATATAATAAGTAATATGAGGTGATACCCGTAATAGAGAAAAAATCGGGAACTTTTGACTTACATGTTATAGGCTCTGAGGAAGATAATTTTTCTACTGTTCAATACGAATAGAATTTATCCCAAGTTGATTCTAAAGGGAGAAACGGAGTCTATGATGCGTCATAGGCTCTTTTTTTATATTACCTCACAGGGTCATAATGCTATCATGTTGAAAATCATATTTGATCAGTATTGAATATTAGTTTCTGCGAATTTCAATTAATGGATTCCCTTCATCAGTATTATCACTTGCAATATTGAATCGTAGATTCAAAAGTTCCTTTACAGCAGGAAGGTTTGGGAAATGAGCATTGTTAACTAATCCTAATGATTCAAGTACATACACAGGATATCTCTCGATAAAGAAAAGAGTCATGATGTTCAACAGTTGTCGGTAACACATGATCAATTTAAGGCCATCGTTGGAACTATTTATAATGAGATGACGGCCGGCTCAAGGAGTTGGAAAGAAGGAGCGGGTATTTATGATGTATTAGAAAACAGAGCGGAAGTTTCCAACT
Organism: Chitinophaga pinensis; assembly: GCA_943369665.1. Classification (GTDB taxonomy): domain Bacteria; phylum Bacteroidota; class Bacteroidia; order UKL13-3; family UKL13-3; genus UKL13-3. Next base: position 150,146 of record CALRNX020000007.1, on the reverse strand, counting down.
CAACTGTTTATAATAGAGCAAAGTCAGGAGGTATTTATGGTTGGGCACACCGTAAAGAGGCATTTGCAACAGGAGCAGATTGGCGAAAAAGAGAAGCCGCTACCAAAGGGGTAATCAACGGAATGCTCGATGCAGAAGATTATTCAGGTGGAGGATATTTTTGGCAAGGGGTCGATTTTAACCACCATTATGATGGAATGCATGCTTACGAATCCTTCTACCTTGTAGGATTTGATTTCACAGACAATGCACACGATATTTGGAAAATGGGAGATCATAAATCAGGAGAAAAGAGCTATAATTACGTGTTCGGTTCGACCGGTGTACAGAGGAAGACCACATTCTTTAAGTACACAGATGAGTATATCAAAGCAAATTCTAAACCTAAGCAGTGGCCATAAGATGAGAGTAATCGTAATAATTTTAATATTGGTGCTTAACTCATGTTCTGCGCAGGTACAGAATACGACTTCCAAAAAGTCAGTGTTCTGTTGCTATCAGCAAGCTGCCAAGATCACAGGAAATATGCCTGCTGGAACTATGCGGCAAGTAAAGAAAGGGAAATCATTTGGAACTGGTTATAAAATTGATGATGGACAAGCGTTAATCATTAGAAGTAGCATTACAGGAAACCCAATTGAACTTCATTCCAAAGAATCTGAGATAGACGATTGGAACGATGCTGTGATTACTGATAGCGTGATATCTTATATAAGTAAAGATAATAGATACCTTGTGTGTTACGCACCAATTAAGGATGCTACAGGCCTTGCTGTGAATTTTTCAAAATGGATATTTATTGATTTGGTAAGCGGTAATTTTTACATTGATCAGAACTTTAGAAGTAGCCCATTTATGGTTTATTCCTCAAGTAAAGGTTTAGTATTTTATTTGTTTGATTATAGTGAGAATTTCCTGAAGACAAGGGACTATGACAATATTTCTTTAGTTACGAATGAGTTCCATTGGAATTACAATAAAGAATGTCAACTAACTAAAAAGGTCGAGCTGAATTGTGATTGCAAAGGCGTTAAACAATAACTATATTATTACCTAAAAAAGAGCCTATGATGCATCATAGGCTCTTTTTTTATTTACCCTCACCGGGTCATAATCCTATGATGCGTCATTCCCCTTCTAAAAGAGAATTCAATGTTTGTGCGATAGTTTCGATAAGTTCTTTGTCTACAGGTTTAGCAATATCGGCCTCAAAATCGGCTAATACCGCCCGGAATTGTCTGCTTTCATCCGGTTCGAATAATATCAAGATACCACCCACATCTACCTGTATTTTATAGGTATATCCAAGTTGTAATACCTTGGCAAAATACTGTGTGTCTACCCCTCTATATGTAATAGGAATTTCGAATTCATCCATGCTTAGTTTATATCAACGAATTTGAATTCACATTCTCCATATATTATTGGACTTATGTATTCAGTAAATAAAAAATGCTGTCCAATAAACGCATTGCAATGCGGACAAGTGCTTGCATCATAACTGTCTTGTCTTGTACCTGAATATCGATGTTCAATTATGACGTCATTATTTTTTGCAATGATTTTCTCCTCTGTCGAGAATCCTTCTGCTCCGCAGAAACCGTTATTTCCTCGGCTAATGATAGCTACGTTCATAGGTTTCTCGCATTTATAGCAAGTTGTTGCTATGATGTACATTCCTTCTTTGATTGGCTCACTCATATATTGGCAAATATTGGCAGTACTTTCTGTAAAGCCAATTATATTTTCGGGATAATTCAGCACTTGAACTTGTTCAATACCTATGATGCGTCATAGGCTTTTTTCTATACATTTGAAAATGGCAAAAATCATATACCCTTATAAGGTCAAAAAGGAGGCTGGCAAGATAATGTCCCGGATACTGAAATATCCTGAGCAGGTTGATTCTAGAATAGATAATAAAGTTTGCAGGGTAACGCTTATTCGATCAATAGATGCTGATCTAAAGGGTCAATTCATTGAAGAGTATAAAGCTGATAACTTATATCAAATCGAAGTTCAAGGAATAACTGAAAAGGATTTCTTGGTGTTGGAAAGTTTACTGGAAAATCTTGATGAAGTAATTGTCGAAGTAAGAGATTAACAACATATTTATGATGCCTCATAAGTGTATTGTATAATAAAATCAAAACACAATATTTGCAATACTCAATATAAAATCTATGACACAAAAATACTACTTACATAATGGTAAAGATCAAACCGGACCATTCTCCATTGAAGAGTTAAAAGAGAAAAATATTACCGCAGAAACCCATGTATGGTTTGAGGGTGCTTCAGAATGGGTAAAGGCTGGAAGTGTACCTGAATTGAAAGAAGTTCTTTCAAGAGGTGGAGCAAATACACCTCCACCATTCACACCCCAAGCACCACCCCCAATTCAAAAAAGGGAGGAACAACAACCGAAAATCAAAGAGGACGGATATAGTAAGTTTGGAAAGGTTCTTAGATGGACTGGAATATTGGGTTTGTTAGCGATTGTCGGCTTTGTGGGTTTAAACTATCTTCAATCAAATCGTTCCGGTAGTACTGAAAATTCTGTAATTGAAATTGTAGTAAATCCTCCAAGTCCACGTGTAGTAACAAGTAGGTCTGAGGAAGCAAAAGAATCTGAATTATTTGATTATGCTCAAGGTGTAGATGGAACAATATTGAATGAAGGGGGTGAAGGAAATGTACTTGTAACAGCTTCGCTAACTCAGGGAGAGCAAACATTTACACAAAACCAAGAGCTGTATATGAATCCTAATCAAACTACGGATGTCCATTTTGCGTTTAAAGAGGCAGATGTATTAAATGGGAAAATGGTCTACGACCTCACCGCAAAGGCAATTAAATAGGAGATCACAACATTGGATAATAAAAAAAGCGGGTATACCCGCTTTTTTTATTTCAGTTCTTTCGATTCTCTGCTGCCTTATAAAGTTGTGGCAATATTTGTTCTAATTTTTTACCGAACTCCTTAATCACTATTGGTAGATCGTGGTTGCTTTCAACAGCATCGGCTAAGATTTCATAGAAGCCAATCTCCGGTGCATTTTCTCCCATCTGATCTGTATAAATTCTTTCAAGTTCAACTACTTCAAAAGTGAATGGTAAGTAGATTCGTTTCTTAGGTACCTCTTTAATAATCTGTTTTTGTGGCTTGTGCGGTTTCCTTGTCTCCAGTTGCTTTTTAAGTTTCTCCTCGCCAGTTTTTGTAAGTGAGCCACCTATCTTTTTCCAAATATCTCCCGGTATTGCTTCTCTCACTTCTGTATCGCCACTGGATGCCACTTCCATCGCCATTGCAAAGTTTCCATCGTTGTAATGTCGCCTTACTTGTTTTAACAACCAATGCTCACCAGCATTGAGGCCTTCCGGTTCAGTCCAATCTTTTTCTTTTTTCGTAGATCTCTTTATACCATCAAGATTGTCTTCGGTTGTTGATGGTTCGGTATCTTCATTCTCATCAAAAATGTTGATCTCACCACCTTGATTGAACCTTCCAAACTGAATAGCTTTTCCTCGCTCAGGTACTTCTATCACAGCATCCACATCATGTTGGTAGGTATTGTCTCCCCGGAAGTTTCCTTCTTTGGTGGATTGAAAAATGAAGATGAACGATTTGCCGGGGTTTGCTGCTCTTACTTTATCAATAGCTTCAGGTGTTAAACCTAACTTGGTTACCGAGTCCAGGAATACGTAATCATACATCGATAAATCTTCGGGAAGGTTATCACTTACGAACAGGTTAGGATGAACAACATCCTTATCGTTAAGTTTCTTTTGAAGGGTGGCATCCAGTTTTTCCTCTTTCGCTACGTATAGTACCTTTCCATGATTACGTGCAAGGTATCCAGCAAAGTCAACGCATAGATAAGACTTACCCATTTTAGGTTTGCCAAAGACCATCGCTGTAAAACCCTTGCACGGATCACCGATTAGCTTAAGCCATTTTCCTGTAAATCCAATTGTATCGAATTGCATCTTGGCAAAGTCAGTACTACACATTATCTGATTTTTGTTTTCAATTCCGCTCAAAGCAACCGGAGCGGCTTTCTTTTTATCAATAGCACCATCTACTTCAGCCAAGCCGTTTTCATATTTCTCAATGATCTCCTTAAATCGTTTGATTGTGGCGGGTTTCAGAATAAAGTGCTTTGCACTTTTCATATTGTTGTATGCCTGAATAACTGCTTGCTGAATACCCATTATATCTTTTGCCACCGGAGAGGTCTTTCTAATCTCTTTGTTCTGAATAGCACTTTGCAGTTCGTGAAGGAAGATTTCAAAAGACTTTTTGTAGACCACCTGATCATGAAACTTGAGGAGCCGTTGGATGAACGCAACCTCTTTATGGATAGTTGAGTAGGTTGAGTCTGCCTGAATTTTATTTGTTCCTGCCAAGCCCTTTTTCGATAGGAATTTTATATACTCTTCCAGTTTCTTAAAGGCGAGATCGACAATTTCCTTAAACGCTTTATCTTTAGTATAGCCATCCCAATCCTTGCCCTTTGTTTTATCCCAAATGTGGAGAACGCTTTTTTTCAAAGGATCGGGCAAGTTCTCAATACCGATCTTATCTACTTCATCAAAAAAATTCTTTTGGTTGATCATTACGCTGCGAACTTTAACTGTTTTAAATCTTTAACTAATGTTTTGCTGTCGGGTTGTTCATGTTCCTTTGAGAAGGAGCCGGCCAGCTTCGGATCATAATTGAACACCATCACTTCGGTTTTCTTTTTGTCGGTACGCTTTGTAACAGCAACGTACTTTTGAATGCTTTGTAAATGCCATTTTTTCTTCTTTACAAAGCTGGTCAGCTCAGGGGAGGGATAACTGCTCAACAGGAACTTTCCTTTGATTTTAGAGAGTTTATCCAGCAACCGGAGATAATCTTCACGGGAGTAACCTTTGTAATGTCCCATGTCAGAGTTGAAGTAAGGCGGATCGCAATAGAAAAATGTATCCTTGCTGTCACAACGATCAATTACTTTAATAGCATCGTTACATTCGATCTGCACCTTTTTCAATCGCTCGGCATAGGGAGCAGCAAATGCATCCCGCTTATTGGCAAGTGATGCTTCCTTTGAGTTATCCCTGCCAAAACCCCATGAGGTCAATTGTCCGGCAAAGCCTTGATTAGCCAACGTCCATAAAGCCCATGCCCGTTTTACATCATCAAACAGATCAGGGTGTTCATACACCACCATTGCTTTTTTATATAGTTCCCGGCTATGCAAGGTTGATTGGATTTCATGCTGGAGTTCCTTAAACCGTGTCTGAGTTACTTTGAAGAAATTGATCACTTCACCGTTCAGGTCATTGATTACTTCTGTTTCAGATGGAGGTTTTGCAAAGAATAAAGCACCTCCTCCGAAAAAAGGTTCGCAATAGAGCAAGTGCTTAGGAAGTAATTCCAACAGGTATTTAACAAGCGTTTGCTTTCCTCCGTAATATGTAATAGGTGTTTTCATAATCGTATCTTAGCTATAAGAGAGTTGTTGTCTTTGATCCCAATTGTTGTTAAAGTCTTTTCTTCCATTTGCCCACGTAATCGCAATACTGCCTTGTTCATCTGTTTCTATGTGTTGTATTGCCCATCTCTCTTCATCAGTTCTTGCACCTACATCAGCAAATCCTTTATATACCTTTGTTGGGTCAGAGTGGTCTGTCCTTAGTGGCTCCATAAGCCTGATATCTCCACCAGTTCCTGCATTTAAACCCTCAAGAGCAGCCCTGATATTTTGTAATTCTAACAACTGCTCGTCCTGTTTGGTAGCAGTAGCAGCATCCGTTATTGTTACATTGATTCCTGAACCTAAATTGGTAATGGCATCCTTAATACTTTGTAGCTTGGTTGTTTGGTCGTCTTGTTTGGCAGCAGTGGACTTTACTGACATAGTGTTCACCAACTGCGTATTCAAATCGGTGACGGCTGTTTTGATCTCCTGTAACTTAGTGGTTTGTTCATCCTGCTTGGTGGCGGTAGATTTACCAGTCAGGTTGGTTTGAACAGCATTGACAACTGCCGTATTCATATCGGTAACAACAGTTTTTATCTCCCCTAATTTAGTGGTCTGATCATCTTGTTTGGCTGAAGTTGATTTTCCGGATAAGCCTGTTTGAATAACGCTTCTCAAGGTATTATTCATGCCATCAATGGATGAATTGATAATTTGTAAGTTCTCGATCTGTTCGTCTTGCTTGCTTTCGCTTGCTTTGTCTGCTAAGTATTGTTCAAGCGAGGTGTTAAACTCACCGGGTATATTGCCAATACCTACATTGATATTTTGCAGTTCGGTGGTTTGAGCATCCTGCCTTTCAGCAGTGGCTTTGCCTGAAGCAGAATTGTCAACGGCACTTTTTATGTTTTGCAGTTCGGTGATCTGTGCATCTTGTTTCAGCGATGTAGCTTTTCCGGTTAAGTTGGTTTGAATGGAGTTTACTACCAGCGTGTTCATGTCTGTAACAGCTACCTTAACTTCTTGCAGTTTTGAGGTCTGCTCGTCTTGTTTTGCCGCAGTAGATTTTCCGGTAAGAGAGGTAACGACTTGAGTATTTAAATCGGTAACAGCTACTTTAATCTCTTGCATTTTCGCAGTCTGCTCGTCTTGTTTTGCGACTGTAGATTTTCCGGTCATGGAGTTAGCAACCTGAGTGTTTAAGTCAGTAACAGCCACTTTAACTTCCTGCAACTTTGCTGTCTGATCGTCCTGTTTAGCAGCAGTGGATTTTCCGGTAAGGTTGGTTTGAATGGAGGTAACTACCTGAGTATTTAAATCCGTAACAGCGACCTTAACTTCCTGCATTTTTGCAGTCTGCTCATCTTGTTTTGCAACTGTAGATTTTCCAGTAAGACTTTGCTGGATGGTTGTATTTACTCGGTTATCATGGTTGGTAATAACAGTATTGATACCCTGCAATGCATTAAGCTGCAAGTCCTGCATCTCTTCGGTGGCTTTTCCTGTAAGTTTATCTGCAATTGCAGCGGTAACACCTGCGCCAACATTGTATACATTGTCCCGGATGTTTGCTAATTCATTTAATTGCTCATCCTGTTTACTTGCAAGTGCTTTGTCTGTTAGGTTATCGGAAATGACAGTTGAGATTCCATTGACAGTTTCATTTACTGCTGTGGTGATGTTTTGCAGTTCACCGATTTGCTCATTTTGCTTTTCTTCAGTTGCCCTTCCAGTGTTATTGTTCTCAATAGTTCCACCTAATCCCAATACTGCATCAATTACATTTTGCGTCATCCCAATCTGCTCGTCCTGTTTGCTGGCGAGTGCTTTGTCGGATAGGTTTTCGGTAATAGTGGTTGAGATAAGATTAGAGGATGATACGATTGTATTAGTGATATTCTGCAATTCTGCCGTTTGTGCCTGCTGATTACTTGATGTAGCTTTATCGTAAAGGTTATCTGCAATAGCTGTTGAAATCAAATTCGATCCGTTGGCGACAGCCGTGCTTATATTCTGCAATTCTACGGTCTGCTCGTCCTGCTTACTTGCAAGTGATTTATCGGATAGGTTATCAGCAATAGCCGTTGAAACTGCTGTATTATTTTGACTAACTGCGGAACTGATATTTTGCAATTCAGCGATCTGTGCATCTTGTTTTTCAACGGTAGCTTTTCCTGAAAGCTGATCCTGCAACACTTGTGGAAGAGCATCTTTTATCCCTGTATTGATTCCCTGCAACTCATATAGCTGTTCATCCTGTTTGCTGGCAAGTGCTTTATCGGATAGGTTATCAGCGATAGCCGTTGAAACTGCCGTATTGTTTTGACCGACTGCGGAACTGATATTTTGCAATTCAGTGATCTGTGCATCTTGTTTTTCTGCGGTAGCTTTTCCTGCAAGCTGATCCTGCAACACTTGTGGAAGGGCATTTTTTATTCCGGTATTGATGTCTTGCAATACATCCAATTGTTCATCCTGTTTGGCTGTTGTTGCTTTACCATTCAGGTTGTTTTGTATGCTTCCCGTAAGTTGTGTTCCAATATCAGTAATGGCTGTTTTTACTTCCTGTAGTTTGTTCAGGTTGTCGACCAATTTCTGATCCGTTGCTTTACCAGTTAACCCGGTTTGAATAGCATTAGAAACCTGTGTACCGTTATCAGTAACAGCAGTTTTTATTTCACCTAACTTACTTGTTTGATTGATCTGCTGTAATTCAGTAGCACCACCTTCAGATGCACCCCCTGCGCCACCGGAAGGCAGCATGGCCATAATCGTATCACGCAATGCTTCAGGTGATGCGGTCACTGGATTAGTAACCTCTTCATGGCGTACATAAAAGCATGGGGTGCTGCACCCGCATGCTTCTATTTTCACCATGCCATTTTTTGCCACATTCACTTCTTTGATCTGTGACTTCAGCACCAAACGACTTACACCGTCTTTAACAATATTGATACTTACCCCGTTGTTTAAAATTTGTGTAGACATATCAATTAATTGCTTGAATCTTTTTTAATAGCCTCCGCAATTGCTTCTCCCACAACTGCACCGATAAAACCACCCACCATTACATAAGGCACGGCATCCTTCACATAGTGCTTGGCATATAGGTACGCTGCAAGTGAACCGATCAAGGTCATGGCTGATACAATGGTTTTTTCTTTCATGTTTTAATGAATAATCAGGATGGCTGTTGTCCCGGCAAGGATTAATACCCCTGCCGACAACACCCGGTTAATGATTTGTTTTCGTTTGATTTGCTTCTCTTTTTTGGACAGGTCTTTTTCTAAACTGTCTTGCCTGTTTAGAGATCGCTCGGTCAATACCTGCGAGTCGCTTAAAGCCGTTTGTAAGACATCAACAGTGGAATCCTTTACCTGAACAACAGTTTCGAGCGTTTCAATATTTTCTTCGTACAAGCTGTCTTGATGCTCATCGCTTTCAACGTACTCAGATACGGCCTGCCTAAGAGAATCGCAGGGAACACTCAGGGAGTCATTGCCACCACTTTGAATGAGCTGCTTGACATTGGTTCTTTTAAGCAGGTGGTGTGCTTTCTGATTAGTGAGTTTAGCGTTGATCTGTCGAAGTTGGTGATGCAGGCTATCATTGCGCCTGTGCAATACCTGCAAGCGAACCTGCACACTTTGTTTTAAGCGTTCCTGTTCTTTGCGAAGAATCTCTACACTTTCCTGTGAAGCATTTTCTTTTTGCTTCTTACAGGAGATGGGATAGAACATGGTAATGACAGTAAAGCAGGAAGAGAGGATGTAAAAAATTACTCTCAGGTTAAGGTGTTTTTTTATTGTTGTCGTCATTTTTAAAACGTTGGTTAAAAGTTGGTTTTCGTTCGATGGAATAGCCAAAGCATCCAGCACCTACAAGGCTCACGAAGGAGTAAAACATATACTCCGGCACTTCTATGCTAAAAAACTGTTGACCTATCCAGCTTACGATGATGATCAGGACAAATACGAGCGTGATCATTTCACGCAGTGAATAGCAACCTCCTTTGTCCTTCAGGAGTGCTTTTAAAAAATTACTCATGTGTGTAGATGTAATAGCCTAATCCCATCAATCCTACAGCAAGTGTTCCGAGTGCAATGCGCCTGTATGTTTCCCTCTGCACCGCTCGTGTATCTATGAGCGTATAAGTAAAATGGTTGCCATATAATCCTTGGTGCTTATCGCACATGGCAAGCAGTTTTACAAAATCATCTGCGCTTTCCAGTACTTGACATCCGGCAGAAAATTTATCGATAACCTTTGCTTTTCCCTGCGCAAAGGCTCGATGAATATTGATGCCGAAAAGTCCACGTTCACGTTTCCCGTTCAAAAAGTCCAGGACTGCATTGCGATCATAATCCCTTATGACTGTTACCGCTCCTCTCTGCACCAAAGCCTTATACTTGTTCTGATGATAACCGATTTGATAAGCATCCACGTATTGCCCCTGAGCAAGTATGGCTGTGCCTTGTGGTGACATCGGATTTCTCAACCAAAACGTTCCCGGATCAGTCGTGGCTTTGAAAATGTGGTACTCCCACTGGAGTGCATTGGTCTTATAAAAGACATGCAACTGGTCATCAAAGCGGTTTGACTGGGTTTGGGAAGAACGGATGCCCACGATATTGAGTTCATAAGGACGTGAGTACAATCGGTATCCCTGCTGTTGGAAGATGGATTGAATACGATCCAGCATTAGGCAGCCAAATCGATCTCCGGTTCATAGTCTGCAAGCCATGAGCGAACATCAAAACTTGGGCAGGCTTTTTTTACTCCCGGAAAATCTCGGTGTCCGACAATTTTTGCTTTGGGGTACTTTTCAGAAAGTTCCACCAGCTTTTCAAACATGGATTCCAGTTGTTGTGTGGTGCGGTTATCTTTTGGTTTACCATCACGATCCACGCCACCGATGTATGAAACATGAATGCTGTTTTGGTTATTGCCTTTTACACCGTTTGCAATTTTGGATTCATCCTGCAATTGCACGATCTGTCCGTCACGTTTGATCAGGTAATGATAGCCGGGGTTTTGCCACTTGAGTGTTTCTTTCCAGTAGCGTTGGATGTCCTGAACTTTTGCATCAGGAGTCGTTGCAGTGCAATGCATCACGATAAATTTAATATCTCGTTTCATTTGAATAATTGAATGAATGTTTTTTAAGCAGTGAGGTAAGTGACATCACTTTCCTTCACTAAAAATTTGTTCCCGTCTTTCTCAAACACTACATGCTGGTTTCTGCGGGTGACTTCTTTACCAAGCACAGTTCGCTGTAGCACTTGAATGGGTGTGTTTTTGTCTTTCCAAACAACTGTTGGAGAAGTAGTGATCAGGGTTAACCCTTCGATGCCTGATAACGACCATTTGCTGCCATCATACTTGAGTCCCGCACGAATGAGTTCCATTTGCAACTGCTGCTTCTGCTCAGGAGTTTTAAAGGTATTAAGCAGCCCGTTCACCAATGTTTGCCTTACTCCATTTACACGATAAGTTTGGAATGCGGTACTCACTGATGAGTAATCCTCGGTGCTGTTTATTTTCTTCAGACCAATGATGGCTGCTTTGATATCTTTACGGGTAATGGCCTGATACAACTCGCTTGCCACCAGTTTAGCATTCATAGCAGGCGTACCAGCTGGTTTCACACCTGAAGGAGCAGAAGCAGTGATAACGTAAAACGTACTTTGATCAACGCTTACAGGTAAACTGACTTTTTTCAGCCCATCTTCCAGTTCCTTACCGAAGTCTCCATCTGCACCAAATTTGGGCAAAACGTTTGTTCCATGTTTAGCGATCAAAGCCTGTTGTAATGCTTTAACATTTTCACCTTTGCTGCCCCGTTTGAGCGGAAAGTTGTCGTTGCGTTTAACAGGAGCGGGAGCAGGTGTTGCTTTCTTTTTAGTTGGTGATTCAGGACTTGCAGGCTCTTCAATCATACTGGTATCCATATCACGGATTTTTTTCTTTTTCCAGTATTGCCAGCCGAAGTATCCCAAAACAGTTGTCATTGCCACTCCCATACCGATCAAAATGGTTTTTTTCTTATTGGATGTTTGTTGAATATTCTTTTCCATTTTATGCTTTAGGTTTGGATGTAATCATTTTCATCATGTTGAAATACCCGGTGCTGCCTAACTCTGCTTTCAGGTCATTTGTCAAGTGCTTACCATACTCTTTGAAGTAGGATACACCTACCTGAATGTAAATTGTCTGTGTTGGTATTTCAGTGAACACAGCCTTGATCGCTTCTGAATCAGTTCCCGGTATGAAGCCGTAGGTTTTATCAAAAGCAGCCTTTAATCGTTTGGCAAGTGATAGTGTATTGATTGGGGCTTTTGCACCTTTGGTGATCTTATCCGGCTTGCCTGAAACGATCTGCATCATTTCATTGTATTCGCTGGAGGAAAGTTCATCGGTCATATCCCTGAGCATACTTTGATCAAAGAGTTTTTGGTAAGAATCAATCACGTTTCGATATACTTCCTTCGATGCAATCTGCCTAAACACCTGACGGAGTTCTGTTATGTTTGTTCCCCACCATCCATCATTGTCAAAAGCCATTTTGATACGCTTGGCGAATGCTGCCGAGGAACCATCATCAAGACTCTTTTTCTCTTCGCTATCCGAGCGCATAGACACGATCCATTTGCGACCGAAGTAGACAGCACCGCCCACACCTGCAACTGCCAGTCCCCACCACAATACTTTCTCCTTCAGGCTGAAGCCTGTTTCTATTGGTTGCTGCTGTTGGATGATCTCTGTGTTCATTTCTTATACTCCGAGTGCTGTTTTTGCCATTGCAGTTTTGATAGGATCATTCTTGACGATATCCGCCAGCTTCTCCAGCTCCGCTGCTTTTAGTTTGGTTGAAAGCACTGTTAGTGCTTCCATTTTTGTATCGGCTTCTTTTTCCGAGGAAGCCGATATGCTGATTTCATACGTGTATTTGCTCATGTGATAATCTTTTGTTTAATGGTACTACATCGTAGTAGAGACTTCCTCTTGCTCTGATGTTTGTTCCGGTTGTTTTTCCAATAGTTCTGCTACAGGGTCAATTTGAGAAGGATCGGCAGCAAGGCTGTTTAAAATGTACATGACCTTCTGCATCTCTTGGGCATCAAACCGTTCTTCCAATTGCTCAAGGAAAGTGAGGTATCCTTGTTGCTGTTCAGTCAAACCAGACTGAGGTGCATCACTCTTCTTTTTGAAACTTGTTTCAGAGTCAGCTTGGGGCTGGCTGATTGGTTGATTCATTCGCTGAATAGTATCTTGCTGAATGACTCCGGCCAATCCTTCTCCACCGGGAATGGCTGCGAGCAAATGAGCATTTCTTCGCATTACACCTTCCAGTGCTATGGATGCAACTTCACCCCATTGCACATCGCCCATCTTTCTTTTTGATGAGGCTTCCTCCAGTTTACCCTCCAGTTTTTCGATATACTGTTCGGCTTGTTCCAGTTGCTTTTGGGCTTCTCCCAGTTCTTTCTTTACCTGATCTGCTTCCCAGCGTTCTTTGGCAAGACCAACCTCTTTGTTGATCTCCGACTTGATTTCAAACCCGCTTAACCCTTGCTCTTTGGCCTGATCAGACGTACCCATAGTGAAGACGTGCAGATCGTGATGTGCTGAAGTTGGAGAGGTACTGTAAATCTTAACTTTGATCTTTTCAGTATTCTCGTCCAGGAACTCGGTGTAAGAATCAAAGTCAGTCAGATCAATAGTTCTTGGAACTGCTTTGAGGTTATCAATGTAGATCTCAAAATATCTTGCCTGCCCTTTTGCTGCTTGCTTTTCGAGAAACTGTTTTAACCGTTCTATTTTTTGAGAGTCGTATTTCTGTGTATTAATTTCCATTGTTTAGTGGTATTACCTGAATGAATCTTACATGAACCGTTGCTGCCGAAGAAGTATTCTGCATGTTGATCAATCCCTGATGTTCGTATTGCATTTCACTTGCATTGTCTGCACTCAGATCGAATATTCCGAAGTCTGAGGTGATCTGTATATCGCAGAGTTCTTGAGTGAGGAAGAAGAATTCCTGCCATGCTTCCAGTTCCAGTTTTTCACCGGGCTGCATTACAAAATGCCTCATGCGCAGGGTATAATCCTTAATACCTAACTCAGTCATTCTGCGTCTGATGTATTCCAGTTCTACGGTCATTGCTTTTCCTCCCTTGTTTCAAACCATAAATGAATTAATACCTGATACTGAAGGTGCTGATCAACCTGCTCGCCTACTACATCTTTGTACATGCCCAAAAGGATGGTTGCCTCTCTTTCAACCTGAACATTGATGGGTTCACGTTTACCATGATGCGTCCAGCTTTGAGGTTTAAATCCATCGGTCATCGAAAAATCTCCAAAGGCAAGGTGTGCATCTTGTTCCATCACCTGAGTGCTGAAGAATAAACCTGCTTTACCTACGTGTTGCAACCTGAACTCTCCAATCACACGGGATGATATGAACTGAAGGCTTTCTGCAAAGGATGCTGGTTGCACATGCGGTGGCAATGCAGAAATCATTCTTACGCCACACTCAATAGCGATCACTTTGGCTGCATGACGGGGTAGGCGCAGTTGAAAGTTTCTGATTGTTGATTTGCGTGTAATGCTGATCTGTTGAGATATGACCTGTTCTTTCAGCATAGCTTAGTTGGTTTCATACTGCACATAAACGTAAACCCGATAAGGCGCAAATACTGTTCTGCCATCGTCCGCATCTTTGTAGTCCACTTTGATGATCCCGTTTCCAGGAGCAACTGAACCCAAGTTGTAGTACCTGCTGTTTGGGGAAACATTGATACCTGACATCAACAGTTTACTTTCATAGTTTTCAGGAAAGAACTCATCCTTGTTGATTTCAATCTTTTGTTCGCCTCTGAAGTAGGTCAAATCCTCACGACTGGAGGAAATTAAGACTCCTTTGATTGCGGTGATGGTTTTGTCCAACTCAAAGTTTTTTGAATACGTCTTGTTGGCCTGATCCACTATGATATCAAATCGTTTAAAATTTTGTTTCGGCATGTTAATCCTTGTTTTGAATGTTGAATAAAGAATAGGGTGTGAGCCGTGTGGCTCACACTTACTATTCACTGCACATCACCTTGCTACTATGGCGTGGTGATGGTTCCGTGTAACCCGGCAAAAATTTGCGTGTTTGCCGCTACGCCTTCCATCGTACCAAGTTCAATGGTCAACTCAATCAGGATATCATCTTGAATAAGTCTTGGGTTTGCCAGTTTGTAATACCCCAAAGGAACCATGTTAATGTTGGACGTTTTGAATACGTTGTTGCTGGTTTCAGGAACGATTTGTTTTTTGTTGGCTTTGAGTGAGAACTCGCCATTGGCAATAGCCGGAAATGTTTCCAATTTATCGAAACTGGTGGCCATGATTTTGTCTTTGGTAGCATCACCGGATACACCTGCAAGAATGATAATTCCGCTTACCAGCATTGCCTGATTCTTTGGCAACTTGGCATTGGAAATATTACGCAGGCCAATCTCCTTGTCATCTTGTGTTTCAAACAGCTTTACTGTTTTTGATGTCACAGGTTTGATGGAATAAATGATTGTGTCTGCCAAACGCAATTCACCTTTTGCAAGTGCCGTGCGAATATGTGGAGGCAGTTCTGCAAAGTGTTTTTCCATTTCTGCACGAGAGCCTTTACTAGGCGGTGGCGGGGCTGTCAGCTTGTTAATGGTCTTTTGCCTTTTAACAGGGTTCATGCGTTTTAATGCGCCCAATAACTCCTCGTTTTCCAATCCCTCCAAACCATCTACTCCGAGCAATGCTCCTTGATTGTTGTACTCTTCTGTACCTTCTAATAATCCGATCATACGTTGTTAAATTTTAGTTTTACTTGTTTTAAAATGTGTTGAATGTTGTTGTTGATTTTCTTTAGTAGAGTTTGTCTTCGGCATCTAATGCACCGAAACTTTCATCGGGCAGATCACCTGATACAGGCTTTGCCGGAGTTTGAGCATTTTGCTTGATCTGTTGTTCGATCTGATCCAGTGCGCTCAGGTCGATCTCGCCAAGTTCTCCAACAGGCAGTGCTTCTTGCTGCGGGTAAGTGAAATACTGAACTTCACCTAAGCCATTTGTTGGTTTAGCAGCAGGCTGCTTTTTGAGAATTTTGTCGAGCCAAAGTTTTTCAGAAAAGGAGTCTCGGAAATTCAACAGCCTTTCTTTTACTCCGTCCAATCCTTCCATGTTTTGCTCCTGTGTTCCGTTCAAAGCCCCGGTTGCTTTCTGATACCCGTTAGCTGTTATCATACCCGCTCCAAACATGACCCCGGTATGGCTTCCGTAGTAATAAGAAGCACCCATCACGGCCAGTCCGACTGCAAGAGAAGGTCTACCCAACATCACCCCGGTGATTAGTCCTGTGCCAACGCCTAGGATTACACTCTTACCTGTTTGGATGAGCGTGTTTTTGACATCTCCTTTTGTTCCTTTGGCAACTGCTTCGGGATCATCGATCCCTAACAGGCTCTTTTGTTTTGATTTTTTCTCGTAATTTTTCTTTGCTGTACTCATGACATCTTGTTTTTTATAATAGTGCTACGGCTTTCTTTTTGCCCTTGTGTTTGGGCTTCTTTTTACCTTTTAGCCCGGAAAGACTTTGAGCAGGCTTAGTGGTTGGTGGCTTGGCCTTATTGCCAGTAATCATTCGATAACTGAGATAAAGTATTCCAAGTCCTCCAGCACCGATCAGAGTTGGCTTCAACCATTTTTTATGTTTCTCCCAAAATCCCGGTGGGCTGCCAGTGGATGTTGCTGCTTGTGTTGTTTGTACCATTGTCGTTTGTGTTTTCGCTGGCAGTAAATTTTTAGTGTTAGTAGGTTTAGGTATTGCTGTTTTTACAACAGGTGTATTTGGTTGCTCTTCGGGATTGTCTTCCTCATCAGTTTCCAGTGAAGGGACAGAATCACTGGAAGGAGTATTTGAGGGTGGAGGAGGTGCAGTTTCTGTTTGTGGCTCTTCCACAGGAGTAGCAGCAGATGCTACTTCTGAAGCTTCTTGTGCTATTTCAGAGCCCTTTGATGTCGGCAGGAGTGATTTAGCTACATCCGTGATTGGTTTGATATTATCAGCAACTGCTTTTCCTTTGTCGTATAGATTACCGAGTTTGCCAATCAGACCTGCAATTGTTGCCAATGCTCCTGATGCAGCAGCTAAAGAGACTGTTGCAGGTTCACCTAATCCGGTTAATTCCTGTCCCACGTAATAGGAGTCAGCGATACTTTCCCCGTTTATTCCTTCCAGTCCTTCTACATTTTCATTTGCCAGTTCAATCAATCCGTGTAAATCGGCTTCACTGATTACGTTGTTGGAATTGAACAATTCTGATCCGAGCAATTGATAGAGTGGTGTGTTTTCATCCATTCCATTCAGGGCTTCAAAGTCGGTGTCTTCAACTCCGTCCAAACCTGCCAGCACTTTGTCGTTTCCCTGATTCCCCTTGCCTTTAAGAATTGCACTTTTAAGTTCGGAATCTTTTCCTCCGGCAGCATAAAAGATGGATTCAACTTTTTTGCGGATGTTGGTAAGGGAACTAAGTTTCCCTGAATTCAGTCCTCTTTTGTTAGCCTCGTCTTTATTCAGGTAACTCAAGCGAAGGTTGCCTCCTACATTAAACATGTTGAGTTTCATGGCAGCTAATAGACCTGAGCGAAGCAGCAATGTTCCGGGGTTAATCCTATTGAGCAGGTGGATACCTTTACCACCTTTATCTGCCAAGTATTTGCCTGCTTTTACACCAGCATTTGCAATTTTTTTTGCTCCGGCTGCAATAACTTTTTTGCCTACGAATTTTGTTCCTTGACTGGCTACTTTACTCACCTTGCCAGCTACTTTTTTAAATGTCTTTTTCAGACTCCAGCCCAACTGTCCAAGTTCATCTTCTTCTATGCCGTAAACTTCCTCCACATCGGAGAGGTTCTCTGCTTTGTCGTTGGGGTCTTCGATTCCGTCTAATAATTGCAAGTCCATTTTTGTGTCTTTAATTTCTGTATATGGTTCTTCGTAGTTAAATTCATTCACCACGCAGTCGATGGTGATATAGCTTCCGTCAGGCATTGGTACTACAGGGTAGATATGCTGGAAATAATCTTCCGAATATTTGGCAATGCGCAGGATGTGAGGGATACCAAGATTGGCGAGCACTGTTGAAATGAATGTTGTGTAACAATCACAATCCACACCCCGGAAACGGTCGTGCCATGCTCTTGCCGGACTTCGTATTTGTTCCAATCCCTCTTCATCCTTTTTGTAGGCGATGTGGTTGTATATGAAATGCCATAACTTCTCACATGCATCCTTCACACTCAGTCCCCGCAACTCTTTATCCGTGTACGCTTTGGTTTGCCAGCGTTTCATCTTCACTACTTTGGGAATGAATTTTACTGTATCAGCAACCGTTGCTCCTTTTTTGACCGTTACATCTTTCAGAGTAGCACGAGCAAACAGGTGATCATATTCAGCACCGCTGCTTATTATTCTTTTTCGCCTGGCTTCCATGATCTATTTTTTGTGCTTAAGGATTACGTCTTCGGTTTTCTCGTAAGGGATTTGTTTCCAGCCTATGTCAATTGTTGAGATAGTTGTGCATGACACTTGAATTGCTTCACCTTTTAGAAGCGAAGAGGCAACGCCAATGACAGTGGATGCGAGTCCTAAGAGCGGGATGTTGATCATAATCATTTCAAAAACAGCCTCTCCAAATGCGGGAAGAGGTTTATCAATATTTATGACCTGAGAGGTTCCAATCACAGCTCCCTTGTAAAGAATCTTCACAAATGGAAATTTGATCTTAAAGGCTACATCATTAGGATTTTTTAATCTTACATCTACACGTATGGTCATGCCTTTTGTCAGATCAATGCTATGGATCATTACCGAAGCCACACTCTGCATCTGCTGTGCTGCTCGGAGTAACTTCATGATGTAGCTGTATGCAGCAAATGCTCCTGTACCCAATCCTAAACCGATTAAAACTTTCTTCCACATACTTGTTATTTTATTTTGCGTTTGATTTTTTCACCGATGTAATCACTGGCAAGTTTGAAGGCCATCCATACGACTCCTCCGATGGCTGCTTTGATGGCATATTCACCCAAGCCGGAATAATCAAGGTTGGCAAATAGGATCGCTCCGGTGAGAAAAATATTTGTACCTGATGTGTCCTGTGCTGATGTTTTTAAATCCATAATTTTATTTCCTTTCTGTTTTTTGATAATCTCGGAAGCAAAGGTGTAGTGGGGGCTTGACTTGGTTCTCAGATTACTCACTCAAGCATTACCTTCTGCTTTCAATTCTTTCCAATTCTTCCGAACTGATACGAAATGACATGAAGTATTACGGCTACTTTTTTAAGCTGCCATGCGTGGTCTACCTAATTCATTGAAGATGATTTCCACCTGTTTAATCGTGTATCTCTTGCCAGTTAGTTTGCCGACTTTTGTCTTATGAGGAGCAAGCCATCCACGAAAGATTACATGACTGATTTCGTAGAGGTCTATTAATTGTTTATGTGAGTATGATTTGATTGGGGCGAGCATAGCTTGCCCTTGTTCTGTTATTGTATTTTCCATAATAATGAAGTTTGATAGGTGATTATTTTCCGAACTGGCGAATAGCTACAAGGTGGTGCAGAACAACAATCAGATCGTGTTGATCCTGCTGGAATAATTGCTCGTGTAACGAGGTGTAATTTTTAGCTGTTGGCGAAGACAGGTATTCCCAAACACCATCGGCAAACAGCTTGATACCTTCATTGTAGTGAGGCACTTTTTTGCGCTCTTCACGGATTCTTTCATACCATGATTTTGTACCTGATATGCCATACGTGAAATGGATGTTTAACCAGTCAGCAGGTTTTGGGATGTAACGGTATTTATTGCCGTTAACATAACGCCTTGCAAGTAGGATGCGTTGAACGATTTGTTTAAAGCAGGCGAGTTTGTTTTTATTTCCACGATAGTATCCGCTAATAAGAGAAAGAAACTCTTCTTTGTCTTTTTCGGTGAAAGTTTTATCAGCCCATAATGCTGATTGTGCAATTTGCCATGTTGCAACAATAAGGCGTTGATATTCGCTTTTTGCGCCACCTTTTATCAAGGTCATTGCCACATGTTGTTGTTTAAGTAATGCTTCCATATTCTTGTTATTTTATGAAGCAAATTTGCAGTGGTCGGCTGGCGCAAGTATCAGATTTGGCAACGTTCGGATGAACTTAGAACAACTTAGCAGAACTTAGATGAAATGGGATTTAATCGGATACAAAAAGGTATAAAAAGACACAAAGGGAAAGATTCGGAAACAAATCAAAACGAAGTGATATGAAATAAAAAAACCAGCATAAAGCTGGCGCACATGTAAACGAAGGAAAGTAAGATTTAAGCAACTTCAAGATCAGGATAACCCAATGTATCAACAATACATTTTACCTGAATGATTGTATAGGTATGTCCTCTACGTTCACCTATTTTATCTTTGTGTGGATCAATCCATGTGCGCCACGTTTTATAGCTGCACTTGTACATTTTGGTTAATTCTTTTGTGGTGTAACCTCTAAGTTCAAATTTTGTTTCCTCGTTTATCATACGCTAATTTTATTTACATGTTGGTATATCTTTTTATGAACTCTTGCTCATGCAAGTGAAAGTATGCTGCGATATCTTTCATGCTCATTTTTTGCCTTGTCCTGTATTTGGTGATTAAATCACGTAGCAGCTTAGGTTGTTCTTTAAGAATATCCAATTCAAGCGGTTCTCTTCTTCGGATACCCATATCATTGAACTGGCTTAATAAATATCTTTTTTGGTTTGGGCTAAGTAATTCAAGATCGGAAGCCCGGTATAGAAGAGCCTGCATAGACACCTTCCATTTCGTTTTCAGGTTTGCCAATGTTTGAAGTGTTACTCCTTGTTTAAAGTCTGCGATGATATCCTTTTCGGGCATTAGCAGTTCGGCAGCAAATAGGTTTGCATTATGGCCGGGGTCAATATCAAAATTCGGCTTATTGAAGGCATGCATTACCAAGTGACCAAGTTCGTATGCAAGGGTGAACCGCAGGCGATCACCAAGCAGCGATTTATTGGTAAAAATGATTGGATGTTTGGCATCAGTCAATATGCTACGACTATCCACCCGTTCTGTTTCAAAATCAAAGGATGCAACGATGACTCCATTGGCCTCAAGTATGTCTGTCAGGTTTTCAATAGCCCCTTTTGCAACTTTCCATTTTTTTCGTAATGCCTGCGCTGCCTCTTGCGGGGTTAGGTCACCATAATTTGGAACAGTTGGCTCAGTATGTTTAGTCGCATCCAGCAATGCACCAATATGAAGCCTGTAGATATTGATATTGGCGTTTACAACATCCAGTATCTTTTTAGCCACTTTGTCTCGCTTGCGATAGAAGGTTGGAGGGACGATTTCTCCTTCCTGAAAGAAGAAACTTTCAGGGAAGTCCAACACTTCAGCTATTTGAACAAAGGCTTCACTATTAATATCAAACACCCCGGTCTCCCAGCGATTGATATTCACCTGAGAAGTCCCGATCTTATCTGCAAGTTCAACTTGGGATATGCCTCTTGCCTCCCTTGCCAGTATGAACATTTTAGTATTGATTTTAACTCCAGCCATTGTTTTCTATTAACGTCTACAAATGTATTCGTTATTTGTAAAATTGCATAAAAATATACGTATTTATAAACAATAAATATTCAAGTTGTTGATTTACAGTGGACAAAATTTGTGGATAATCATTCATAAAATTCTCATTTGATATGATGGAATGGTAGATTTGTATAACCTATAATAATTTGACACCATGCCTATTGACATTACTCAAAAATCTAAAGAACTTAAGCTATTAGTAGCCAAATACGATACCCCTCTTTTTATAGGGGAAGTGAGTTTTCTCATGCATAATATTTCATTTGAGAATCCGACTCATTCCTTGTATGGCTTATCCTCGCCTGAAAGACAGTTGATGTACTTATGTGGCTTAAATGTAACCTCTGCCATTAATGAAGAGGAGCCATTAATACCTCAGTTTTCCGATGAGGAGTGGGAGCAAATCAAAGCTCTATTAATTGAAATAGAAGAGGGGTATTTAGAGGCTTTTCACCCGGAAGAGGGGCAAGAAATCGATGAAGAATGGATAGACCATAGACAAATTGCAATGCCTGCTTTTTTGAGTTATTTTAATCAGGGGAATCTTAATTATGAAGAGCAGGATATAGAGCGTGTTTATGCTTATTACAAGCCGTTCAACGATAAAATAAAAGCACATTTTGGCTTAGATGTAAGCGACTTTGTTGATATCTATAACTTCATAGATTCGAAGCCCAATCAGTTTTTGGATGATAATATTAATCCAAAGCCTAATCAACAGTCATATGATGAATGGGCAAACGAAATGGCTGACAAAAAAATTATGCCATTTGATTGGCACAAACACATGCCGGATCATCTTAGTAAGGTAAATGAGTTTGTTTATGACAAAGGCAACCTAAACAGATTTACTAAACAGGAACTTGTAGATAATTTCGGTGAAGATAAGGCAACAGCTTTTCTTAGTACATTTACTTGCGAACGAGCAGAAACTAATTTTCTATACTATACGGAACCTAATATTATTTATCAAAAGCCAATATTCAGGATTGATGATGATACATATCAAGCAGTAAATATGCATCATATAATTAAAGCTGTATATCTTAATTTATTTAACTTTTGTAAAGGAGAAAAGTTTTATAAGCATCGTGGCAATGAATTGGAAGATAAAATAGAAACAATTTTTCAAAAGTTCTTCAATGGTAAAGCGACAGTATATAAAGGGTTTTTTACACAGGATAAACATGAACAGGATTTACTTTTTTTAGTCAATGGTTCAGCTTTTATTATAGAAGCTAAGTCTTCAAAAAAAGATGAGCCAAGACGAGATCCAGATATGGCATACCCTTTAATAGTATCCAACTTCGAAGAAATAATTCAAAAAGGATATGATCAGGCTTACCGTATAAAAAGCAAATTTATTAGTAAAGAAATATTGAAGATATATCGTGATCAGGAATTGAAGCATCATATAACGGATATAAGGACTAAAAGCTATGCTAATGCCTTTTCCATAGTTGTTACTTTAGAACGGTTTTCAGCATTACAGACGGATTTAAGTTGGTTATTGGAAGTATGGGAAGACGATAAGTTTCCGTGGAGCGTTTGTATTGACGACTTAGAAGTGTTTTTGCTTGCACTTACAAAGGAGAATAAGAAAAGCTACGATTTTGTTCAGTTTCTTAAATTTCGTGAAGACTTGCATGGACGACTTTCTTGTGGAGATGAGTTAGAAATTGCAGGATTGTTTCTTAATGAAAAAGCGAGAAAACAAATACTTGCGACAGACAAACCAATAGGCACAACTCCTGATGATGCAAATGAGTTTGATCGACTTTATCAGGGTGGTTTGGGATTTGAGAACGAAAAAAATATTCATACTAAAAGTGATAAAAACAGATTTATTATAGGAGGGCTTTGATGAAAGGACATTGTAGATTATATGATACTTATGGTGAGCTTAGGGAAAGTCATATTCATCCTAAGTTTGCGATAGATTATACTAAGAAAACTGGTGGACGTTTTTTAAGAAGGTTAGTTGAACCTAATAAGAGAATCCAAGATGGAGAGAAAGATTATCTTCTTTCAGAAAGAGCAGAGCAGGAATTTGGTAAACGTGAGAAATGGTTTGCTGAAAATATTCTTATAGAATTTATGGAAAGGAATCGGGCATCTTTTAATTATGATGATCGTTTATATTATTTCTGCATTTCATATTTATGGAGAGTGCTACTTAAACAGTTGGAACATAAAGCGGTAAAAGAACAGCTATATTATAATGATTTGTTCAGGGTTGCAGAAGAATGGAAATGCTACTTGAAAGACGGTATAGTTCCTGAAAATTATAATAGAGTTTATCTGTTCTTTACTGATCGTGTCGCCTACAATCCTACTGGTTTAAAAGATGTAGATTTTTATATGACAAGGGCTATTGACAGCACGATTGTATCTAATCCGGATTGCACGTTTGTTAGTGTTTACTGTAAATTTTTAAGATTTACATTTTGGGGCGTAATCAAAGGTGGTAATGAAAATGAAATTGATGATTTAAGAGTGTTTCCGAATAAAGGGCATTTAAAATTTCCTCAACATTTTGGAGATATCACAATGACGAGCTTTTTTGGTAATAGAATCAGGGGTATAGAGTCCTTGCCTAAGGCTTCCGAAAATCAACTAAAAAAAGTTGCACAGGAAATATTGAAAGACCCTGATGCCTTCTTCAGTTCCGACGCTGGTAGGGCATGGCATAATGATAAAGTTAAACTATGAAAATTCCTTTAAGTACAATCTTTAAAAATGTAGGCGAGGTTAATAAATCCTCCAGTGAAATCTTAGAACAGTTAACTACTGAAGAACACTTTGTCAAGTCGAAGGAGGAGTTATGTTTTAATATACTTAAATTTTTCGATTTTCCAACTGAAGCTATTAAAATAGAAGACGAGCACTCTATCCAGTGGGGATGCCAGCAAGTGTTGCACATGACAGGCTTAGACGAGGAATATCTACAGGCACATAAAGCAAAGGATGAGGGCGTAAACTACATTGACACGTTTATGGAGATTTTCGTTGGTTATAGATATCCACCGGGAGTTGTTTATGATCGTTTACTTGCCACAGTAGAGTCTGATTTGAATACTATTCAGGGGTATATTTCAAAATATGAACAGGAAGAGTTTATCCGAAATAATGAAACTCCAAGGGGGCATGCTCAAAGGACAACACTGGATTTTTACAATCGTTGCATTGAAGAGCGTACTAAAATTCAAGAATATTTAGCAAATGGACTTAGGAATCGAGCTTTGCAAAAAGCTGTCGGAACAGATGGGCTTGGGTTGATTTGGCAAATTAACGAACCTTTCAGAGACAGGCCATATCGAATGCCATATCCTGACTCTAAAAAGTTTTTCGATTCAGAACTAATAGACAATGTTAGTCATCGAGTGTTGGAAATGACAATTAGTGAGTCAAGGGAATTGGTTAAAAAGTATAAGGCGAATAAGAGATTGTTTTATGATGAGTTAGAGGTGAAACTCCCTCTTAGTAACTCACTCTCGTTTTTAATAAGTTTAGTTAACTATAATCCATCAATTCATCCTCAGCGAAAACTAATATTTGCCGAATTGAAAGAGTTATTTGAGCAAAGAAAATGGTTTGCGTTTTATGGTCTTGGGTTAACCCAAATTGAAGGATTGTATGGGGATATGTGTATTATGTGTGATCCACAATATTTCAATCCTAAAGCATCCCTTTCTGATAAAGTTAATTTCATTCAAGAATATCACCCTCATAGCGAAACTCAGCTAGATTATTTCGCTTTTGAAGTTCCAAATCAAAGAAATGTTTTTCTGCATAAAGGTGTTGAAGTAAGAGAAGATATTGATTTGTTATGTAAGGATGTGCTTCTTGATTTAGTAGAAAGTCTTAGAATATTTAATGGATTAGATACCGAAGCAAATTGGCTGCATCGTTTGATTAGCAAGGCAGACATAACAGAGTTTGTAACATGTAAGGATTTTTGCTATTATTTCGATCTTGTCAAAGGTGTTACCGACAAAGGCCAATATTCGCTGTTTGAACCACGAATTAAACATCTTAAGGAAGCGGTGCTTCCAGAGTTTCTTTATAACCTAGCATTTGATCTTCACAACAAATTTGGCTCAGCATGGAAAAAACTCAAGGACACTTTTGTGTTTAATACAACAGAACTTGAATTTGTTTTAGATATTGATACAGTAACTAATAATGAAATTCAAGAGAAACTTCCATCAATTAAGGACAATGTATATGAAGTAACAACTTGGATGAATAGTGAAATGGAAGAATTATTAAGCATGAAACAATTCATTGTTCAATATCAGAATTATATAGATGTGTCATTCTTGGAAGAAGATGTTCGAAAAACTTTTGATTTGTTTAAGAAAGAACATTTGTTAGATCTTGCAAAGATTTTTCAAATTGCAAAAATAATTGGCTTTGAACCAAGTAAAAGCTAGTAACTATTAATTTAACTACTTATGAAACTTGCCATACCATTTACAGAATTTAAAGAGACAATAAATAAATATGTCGCTGAAGGTGATCCTTTGACAAAGAACAGAATAACCACTGAAGAAGAGCTTGCTAAATCGAAGGAAGAATTAAAGGATTGGGAAAATCGATCTTTCGAGTTTTTGAAGACTGCTTTCGGAGAAAGCAATAATTATCTTATCAATGAGTTCAGAAGTGCAGGAGGCAATCGCTTTCATAGCACTAGAACGGACTTTGAGTATAGAAAAAGTGAACATCAGGAAATATTTAAAGAAACGGTTTCTGAACTAGCATATTGTTTGAAACTTGCATCCATAAGTGATCCATTAGTGTTCGGAGATTCTTATGATTCTAAAGGTAGAGATTCATTCACTCAAGATGAAAAAATACTATTCTTTTTAAGGAAATTAAATCAAATAAATACCGGAGGATATCATCCCATAAAGTATCTTTTTGAATCAAACGAGGTTCGTTTAAATCACCATGACGAGATTAGGGAATTAGCCAAGATATTGGATTATAATGGAGTAATTGAACTTCATCCTGGACTTGGTACTTTTCATGCAAAGATTACGGCAGCGGGTGTGCATGCTCTTCAAGAAATTGAACGTGAGAGTTCAAAAGATGAACCTATACAACAATCTTCAACTACTAATATTGTAAATATTCATAGCATGGTGAATTCTTCTGTCCAACAAGGAAGTATTGACTCTTCTCAAATTATTACCGTTAATAGTGCTGAAGGTTTGAATGAACTTAAGCTGTTTTTACTTGAATTAAGGCAATCAATTGATGCATTAAGTCTATCTGCTGAGTTAAGAGATGAAATAATTGCTGAGATTGAAACAGCCGAAGTTCAAACCAAGTCACCTAAACCCAAAGGAGCTATTATTAAAGAAACTCTCAAAACAATCCGAACAATTTTGGAAGGAGTAAGCATAAGCGCATTAAGCCCTCAATTTATTGAAAAGGCAAAAAGCTTAATTGATTTTTTTCAATAAAGGATAATAAATCTCAAAAAGGAAACTATGACTATAAGACTTAAAAACTCAGCTCCTCGTTCTGAAATGCGCACAGTAAGAGACGGACTCGGACATAATTATATTGTAATGAGATTTTGGGATGATGCAAATAACAATTGGGAATACCATGTTTACTCAGAAGTTGTTGCTAAGGAAGCAGCAAGGGATGTGGCAGCTTCGTTTGGTATTGAACTCCCTTCTTCTGACACTCATAATGTGAGACAGCTATGGGACAAAATATGGGACGATAGGTTAGCTTATTAATATTTTTATTCGAAGCCAATATGAATTTTTATCACAAGAATCTCTTAGAACTATTTGATAGTTCTCAAAAGTCATTTGTTATCCCAGTCTATCAAAGGGCATACTCATGGGAACAGAAAGAATGGAAAACCTTTTTAGAGGACATTGTTGAACAGGTAGAAGGCAATAACAATTACTTCTTTGGAAATATCCTACTTGAAACGATAAAGAAGGGGGTACAGTATGAGGTTATTGATGGGCAGCAACGGCTGACTACACTTACTATCTTCATGCGCTCACTGCTTTCCATTTTACTTAAACGATCTGAAAGTGGGGAAAAATTTGATATATCACTTGAGAGTAAACAGAAGATATACTTTAAGGATAGTGGAAATAAGAAGCTGAGGCCGGTTACGTATGACATGCCCTGTTATGATTCATTGATTATAGATGGGAATGCCAATTTTGAAACGTCAACCCCCTCTCAGTTAAGAATAAAGAATGCCCGGACTTATTTTACTAAGGAGTTGCAGGAGAAGTCAACGGACTTTCTCTTAGCATTGCTGGATAAAATTGAAGCAACTGAAGTAACGACAATTGAATTGCAGGGCAAGAAGGATGCCGCATTGATGTTTGAACTGCAAAACAACCGGGGTAAAGACTTAACCAACATGGAGCGGTTAAAATCATACTTCATGTATCAGATGTATGTTAACAGTGATGCCAAGGAAACAGAGTCGAACATTGATCAGGTATCTGAGGTGTTTAAGCTGATATACTTTCTCATCAATGATATCAAAGGCTTAAACGAGGATAGCATTCTGATTTACCACTGCAATGCCTATGTGAAAGGTTATTCATACAGGACATTGGATGATATCAAGGAGTTGTTCAAAAAGCAAACGGATAAGGTCAAGTGGATTATGACTTTCATTGATGAACTACATACCACATTTTCAAATATTAAAAAGATGGAGGCAAGCACGGATAATTATCTGCTTGACCTTAGGAGGCTAGAAATTCCTGCTTTTGTGTACGCTTTCCTGATCAAAGGATATAAGTACTTTGGCAATGACAATGTGAAGTTGTCAAAGCTGTTTCATATTATGGAAATATTGGTCTTTCGTTACAATTTGATGAATAGCAGGGCTGATATTATTGCTCGATTAAACGAGATTTTATCTGGTTTTATGGGAGATGTAGATCAATTACAACAATCACTTAAAAATAAGCTGAATGAATCGTGGTACTGGGGAGATGAAAGAACGGAGAATACACTGGATGAATGGATGTACGAAAATGGTGTTCTAAGGTATTTACTTTGGCACTATGAGGCAAGTATTCAGAATAAAGGATACTTGGTGGGATCAATGAAATTAGAACGGGAACAAATAGAACATATTTCGCCACAGACACCGCCTTCAGGTGAAGCAATTGAGTCAGGATATGAGGTTGATCCGGTAACAAATATGTACACCGAAGACTTCAAAAAGGGATACCTGAATTGTTTAGGTAATTTAATGCTGATTTCAGGGTCGCATAACGCTTCAATTGGCAATAGACCCTTCAAGGAGAAACTTGATTCATACAATCAAAATCCGCTGTTAAATCAGCAGGGTGAGATAAAGACTTTTGCAGAAGGTACTCCTGATTTGCCTGAATGGAATAAAGCTGCTATTGATAAGCGACATGCTGCTATCCATTCTTTTGCGATGAAAAAATGGGATTTTGATAGTGTTTGAGAAGGGTAGCGTTAATACTCGCTATAAAACCCAATCATGGGATTATCTATCTTGAGGAGTTTGGTAGTAATACCTATAGTAGCTTCTTGATCAAATTTGAATTGATGAAAAGGTGTTATATCCACCATTGCTTCATGCGCACGTTCTGATTCCTCAGCTAACAAATAACCAAATGGGGGGAAAGTAATTTCACTCCATTTTTGAATTCCCAACTCCGGAACATAAACAACCTGTGCTCCCATCAGCCTTTTAATGTCAGAAATATTTGAATAAAGGTATAAAGTGAATTTCTCCGGAAATGCCTGAGATTCTTTGTTAAGAATGAATTCTGTAAAACCTCGACTTCGGAAATGACCGGAAGTATCGGTGGACATAAACATTGCTGCTATCTGCTTAATAACGTTCAATGGTTTAATCTTGTATATTCCATGAACTCTTTCATTTGGAGTCTTGAAGAGTTTGAGGTTTTCAATGCCTTGTTGTGCAAAAGAGCCAAAATCTTTTGCGTACCAACTTCCTGTATTGTTGTTACATGATTCACAAAGTGAATGGCGACCAAACCCTTTAGGGCTTTTCTTTTTCTTTTCAAATAATCTGCTTTTACTTTCAAAAAGGTTCTCTGCATTTTGAATAAAAACAGGTTTATTGTTGAAGGCAGCTTTAGGAGGGATATGCTCAAATGTTAATTTTCCTACTGTCCCGCATATTGCACAAGTATTATCAAATTCATTTTCCTTCATGGTATTCATTGTTTCAACGGCATAATCTAAATGCAAAGTAATGATATAATGGAATATGATTAAATGCCACTAAGATGTCATCGCTATGTCGTTGGATGCGGTGCTTTACGATTGAGTCCCATAATTACTTTTCATGTCATTTCGAAGCCTTTAGTGATAATTCGCAATCTCTCTTCTCTTATCGCATTTGTTTTTGCGACCCAACTCAAACCCTGCACTGAATTTAGCAGCCGGAATGTTGTTGAATTTTCTCTTTTCGAATCATGTAAAAATACTGTTTGACGATAGTTAAACGGAATCGGCCATGCACTAAATATTTTACAGATGCAAGTCGCAAAAGTTGTTTATAGCCCTAAAAATTAGGCTATTAGTCTGCTTTAACGACTTGACTGTGGGCAGGTGTGTGTTTATGTTAGATGTGCCTTAAAGCCTCTGCTGTATTGGGTTTCAGTCAATCAGCAATGGATGAGGGTAACAACTAAAACATAAAACTTATGGAAAACAAACAATTCAAAGTTCAAGTCGGAAACACCATCGAGAGTGTGGACGAAAACGAAAACATCATGATGATGCAGTTAATTCAATTAACTAATAACGAAAGCAAATGATTATGGAAAAGAACAAAAAAGAAATCATGGCAATGATCCATAAATCATTGGCTAACGGTATTCGCAATGCAAAAGCAGATATACCTAGGAATTGGTTAAAAGAAAAGAACCTGACTATTGACAGCAGCGGTGCAGTTTTTAATTCCGGTCAGATGCATCATCGCAAGGAACAAGCATTTAAAGATGCTTTAGTCTCGGTTGGATTTTTAACCATAAGTGATGTGCCAACTAACAATGGACAAATTCCTTATACATCATTTGGAAACTACAGCGTGATGTTTCCTCTAAAAGATGAGCAAGGTGATGTCGTAAATTTTTATGCGATCCGAATTAAAAACAACCAAATGGCCTACATGAACAATGAAGGTATTTATCCGTGCTACCCGCATGAAGGAATCAGGAAGTTGTACATCGTTAACAGCATCATTGGTGCAGCTACCATTTTAGAAGCAAAAGTGCTTGACAATAAAGAAGCAGTGATGGCCTTGTTTGATGGAGAGATTATGCCTCAGCATGAAGAGGTGCTAAAACGCCTTACACAATTGGAAGAAGTAATATGGGTTGAGCAACCCAATAACAAAAAGTAAAACAGTATGAAAGATTCAGTAAAACAACTGCGTGATATTATTCACCACATACCGCTTAAGCGGATCGTATTACCTGAACAGGAAACCCTGAACGAGATCTTTATTAAAGAAGGAAGTGCGGGGTTGCAAAATCTTATGGGTCAGGCAGCAGATTGGGAGGAGGTAATAGAAGTAGATCGCGCACCCTTACCTGTTCCATTGCATGAGGTAATTCAGAAACCACAAAGAGAGGTTGTTCCGATAACACCTAAAGTGAATGATGAAGCAATGGAGGAAGAACAAGCGGATGAACGTCACACGCTAGAGGTCATTCATGAAAACAAAATCCTCTTTGCAACTCTGAACAACAATTATTTTGTGCTTGGATCATTATCACAAGATTTAAGCAGCATGCGTATTACTCTGATGGTAGAGGATAATTCTACCATGCGAAAAGAACGCACTAAGATTGACCTATACGAAAGAGAAGCGGTAAGAATATTTGCCATTCAGTTAGCAGAGAACTTTGAACAAAACCCTGAATTGGTCGAAGCCGAACTATTGATACTGACTGATCAATTAGAAAACTACCGGGAACTACAAGTTGAACAGGCAAAACCTGCTTACCAAAGTAAACGTTCACATTCTTTGATTTCACCTGAAAATCAAAAGGCATGTATTGAGTTCTTACGCAAACCTGACCTGATCCAGCAGATCGACCAGCTTATCGAAAAGGCTGGTGTTGTTGGTGAGGAAAGCACACGCAAACTGCTGTTCATTATATCCAGCACTTACAAAATGGGTTATCCGCTTCATGCATTGGTGCAAGGCTCTTCCGGTAGCGGAAAGAGTCACCTGATTAATATTATTGGGCAGTGTTTACCGCCTGAAGATGTACTAAGCATGACGAGGGTAACTAGTAAATCCTTTTATCATTATGGCAAAGATGAACTGGTAGACAAACTTCTCTTGATACAAGATTATGACGGTCTTGATGAAGAAGCGCAATATGCTTTCCGGGAATTGCAAAGTGCAGGCAGCGTATCCTCTTCCACAACCTATAAGGACAGGAACGGTAATATCATGTCGATGGTAAAGACTGTTCGCAGCCATTTCGCATCCCTGTTAGCTACTACTAAAGCAGAGGTGTATTGTGATAACATGAGCAGGTCGGTGATTTTGGGGATTGATGAAAGCGAGGAACAAACCACACGCATTATTGATTACCAAAATAAAAAGCTGGCAGGAATAATTGATGGCAGGGATGAACATCAGGCTAAAGTATTTCTGCAAAACTGTATGCGCTGTATTAAACCACATGAAGTGGTGAACCATTATGCGGATAAGGTAAGATTACCCTTGGAGGCTAAAATGCTCCGCAGGTTAAACAACCATTACCAAGCGTTTGTAAAACAAATAACGATCCTACACCAATACCAAAGACAAAAGGATGATCAAGGCAGATTGATTGCTGAACCGCAAGACCTGCAAATGGCCTGTGATATTCTGTTCGATGCGATCATGCTCAAGGTTGACGATTTGGATTCATCACTTCGCCAATTCTTTGATAAGATGAAGGCATTAATTAAGGGGTTAGCGCAACCCAAAAACAACGATTATCAATTTACCCAACGAGAGGTCAGGTTGGCCTTAAACATTAGTAAAACGCAATGCTTCCGCTTTATGGAAGATCTCGAATTGCTGGAGTATGTGCAGCGCACAGGTGGTTATGCAAACCGGGGCTTCAAGTATAAGATAGTGTATTGGGATGATATGATGAAAATCCGTGAAAAGGTCAAGGAGGAATTGGGACAACAATTACTGCTGTTGAAACAGGCTGGTTAATCAGTTATGGAACACCAAGACCCGCACCAACACAAAGCAAATAGGCTGGCGTTCCATTGGTTCAGGAGTATGTATTATAGGCTAAAAATTAAAACAAATCATAAAAAAATGGAACACCAAAAGCACCAGTTGACACAAGATGGAACACCAAGACCCGCACCAGTACAAAGATTATGCGGTAGTGTTCCATTGGTTCAGGAGTGTGCATTGTATAGCAAAAAATCAATTAACAAATGAAACACCTACCTATCCATAATGAGCAGTTCGAGCAATACTATCGGGACTTTGCTCAATACATTAAAACCAAAGGTTACAGCCGGGGGAAAGCATCATATCCCAATCAGGCGAGAGAGTTTTTATTCTTTATAGAAAGCCTTGGATTTAGCCGGATTCAGGAGGTAAGGGCAACAGAAATCATTGCCTACCATGATTACCTGAAAGAACGCCCTAATCAAAGAAAAGAGGGTGGGTTAAGTGATTCTATGATCAAAGGACACCTGTTCGCACTCCGTTTGCTTTTTGATTATCTATTGGATTCAGAAGTAATTGATTCTTCTCCTGCACGGCTTCCAAAATTTCAACTATCTAAGGGCAAGGAAAGAAATGTTCTAACGGTAGAGGAGATAAAAATACTTTACGCTCAATGTGAAACAAAGCGTGACGTTGCAATAATCTCTTTGGCTTATGGCTGCGGATTGCGAAGAAGTGAAATGTATAAACTGAATACAACAGATGTGCTTTTACATAAAGGAATGCTGGTGATAAGAGATAGTAAAAATGGTAAAAGCAGAACAATCCCTTTATCAAATAACGTTGTCACAAACCTGAAGGAGTACATCATTTATGAAAGACCAAAATACTTCAGGAATAATAAGTTCGATGAAAGCCACGCTTTTTTCATTAACAACATTGGTATGCGAATGAAAGCGGACAAGTTAAATGATCGGTTAAAAGAACTGATCTTAAAAACGGAGAACCATGCAATGATAGGAAAAGAGATCACACTTCATTGTCTGCGCCATAGCATTGCCACCCATCTGATTGATAACGGGGCAACCATTGAATTTGTGCAAGGCTTCTTAGGCCACAGCGATATTGATACTTCACATATTTACGCCAAGCGTAGAAAACGGCAAACAGCAGTATTAACAGCATTCGGAGGATAATATGAAAAGCAAACAAACACAACCCACGTTCGAACAATATATCATAAAGCAGGGACATACGACAAGGACTGTAAGTACCTATTCGTATCAGGTGAATTTGTTCGTCCAACGCCATCCTGATTGTGATAATTATAAGTACAAGGATATAGTCGACTACTTCGGATTGCTAACTGAAATGCATAAGAATATTGGTTATAGGGCTCGCATATTAGCAGCGATAAAACGTTACTATGACTATTTAATTGATATCGGCAAACGAAATGATCATCCTTGCAGAAGGTTCTTTTTAAAAGGAGCAAACCGCAGATTGCAAGCAATGCATAACGACTTTTTTAGCAGCGCAGAATTGGAAAGATTAATGGAACGTGAAGAACGGTACAGCGACTTAAAACTCAAAAATCAGGTAATCATTTCCCTGCTGATTTACCAAGCCCTAACTCCAGCAGAAATAGTCGAATTGAAGGTTTCAAATATTGACTTAGACAAGGGAACGGTTTACTTAAAAGGTAGCCGAACCATTAGCAGGAGGCACTTAGAATTACACCCCAAACAATACCGCATCCTTGATAAATATATAACTGAAGGCAGACCTAAGTTACTGAGGAAAGAAAAGCCCACAGATGTGCTTGTTTTAGGCAAGTTAGGGCTTCCAATGTTAGTGGATAGTTTGCATTATCTGATTGAGACTTGTAAACCATTTTTCCCTGATAGAAATATAACGAGTATAGGTATCCGGCAAAGCGTGATCGCTAATTGGCTCAATGAAAAAAGGCTACCATTGGAGCAGGTTCAGCTCTTGGCAGGACATAAGTGGATTTCGAGTACGGCAGCATATCGGCAGACTTCGAATGATGAACAACGAGAACTGATAAATAGATTTCACCCTTTAGGTTAGATGAAAAAATAGCCAAAAATAATTATCAGTAAATAGTAATTGAAGCCTTGATTTATCAAGGCTTTTTTTATATTCGTACATCAGTAAAATGTTACTGAAAACCTATAGAAATTGTATCCAGTTTATACCATATCTACTCAATCTGAAAATAGAAAGTTCTGTGTAAACCGCACAGAGGTGTATCGCTTCGCGTTCAATGGTAAAGAGCAGGATAACGAGGTCGTAGGAGCCGGAAATATGTATGATTATGGAGCAAGGGTTTATAATCCGAGACTTGGCAAGTTTTTGAGTATTGACCCTTTAGCTAAGTCTTATCCATTTTATACGCCATATCAATTTGCGGGTAATACACCAATAATGGCGATTGATTTAGATGGACGAGAAGTATTGATAAAAATTGGAGATGTTCCTAATGGAACAACAACATTAAGGGTTATTGGTAGCAATAGCACTAACAAAGCCCCGTCAGAAATTACCGTACACACTTATCCATTAACTGTTACGGATGTAGCAACGGGTACAACTACTACATATTCTGTAACACGTGATGCCTTATATGTTAATGCTACTGAAAGACCTGATGCGGCAGGGAATGTTACTATAAATAATATACCTTTTGAACCTGCAAAAGGTAGTAGCAACATATATGAAGGCGAAGAAAGAAAGAATTTTAGCAGTACAGAGTTACCCTCAATTCGTTTAAGGCAGGGCGGTTCAACATCATTACCTGCTGAACCTGTAAATAGCCCTTGGAGAGCAGATCCTAATACGGCCACAAACATTAACATACATGTTGGTGGCGAATACACTACCTCAACAACTCCACCAGGCTATGTTAACGTAACTGGTTCAGAAGGCTGCTTTACTGTCGTGGGAGGAAATGCTGGGATAACTTCACTACAAGCAGATATAGACCAACGACAAAAAAATCTTTCTGACAAGAAATTACCAACTAACATCCAAATAGAGGTAGTACCAAGAACAAATGTACCTGCAACAGTTGAGGCACCAGCAGTAACAACACCATAATTTAGATTAGAATGATGTATAAGTCAATTTTTATAATAATGATATTACCTTTCTCCTTATTTGCACAAAAAGAAAAGTGTGATAAATTCAATGGTTTGTGGATTGATACAGTATCCAAGTATCAATACATAATTAAGATTGCCAATGGTAAATTATCAATTAAAACTAAAGACCAAACAGAGCAACAATATGTACTTAAATGTAAAAATGGGATTACATGGTTTGAATACTCAAAGACAGAAAAAGTAAAACTTGACTTAACCAATAATGGCACTTTATTATGGCTTAATTATTCATCCTCAAAAGAAAAATATCCTATCTCTGCTCCCTACATCACAACATTAAGATTTATAAAGAAACCGACCTGATAAAGGTTGTGTTCCATATACCACTTTTTAGTTGAAGCAGTAAAAATGGATTTATAACTACTTGGTCCCATCAAATTTTTGTAAAGTGTAGCAGCATAAAAAGCCTTCCTATGACGCGTCATAGGGAGGTCTTTTTTATTCAAATCCTGAAGGCTTGAAACGATGCTGTGTATTCAGTTCCTGTCCTAGGTCAAACGTTGTATAAAATGGGGTTTTGTCCGCATTCTTATAGGACAAAAGTACTTTTAGTTTAGTAACCTCGCTTGGTATACCGGAAGGTTTAATATCTTCATCTTCCACGCATTCCTGAAATATGGTGTATTCCCCGTTCAGGACAATTTTTTCACCCCGGCAGATTGGCACGTAATGGTTAAGAATATCAAGCCGCGATAGATAAGGCAAAGTCCGGTCAAATTGTATTTTAGGGTAAAATGCATCAAAGCGGGAGGTGTTTTTGATAATGAGCTTGTATGACCAGCATACCTCATAAATGTACATAGGTTTTCCGCTTGGGTGTTGGGTATTACTTAACCAACGTTTTTTACTGTAATGCCCGTCTCCGGGTAAGATTTTGACCTTTAATTCAGGGCGGTGCAGGTATCGCCTTTTAAAATTGGCGATACCATTTTCGAGTAGACTTGTGATTGCTTTCATACGGTTCTAAAAAAATAGCGTGGAACGCTGCACATACCCGCCCGAGGCTCTGGAAAGCCCATACACGAGATATGGCAACGCCCACGCATACCGTGAGCGTCCCCTATCGCAGCTTCGTGTATGAAGAAATTTTCCAGATTTCGGGTCGAGCTGCTATAGCAAACGCTATAAAAAGTTTATCAATATTTTTCTAATACAAAGGTACTTTTTGTTTCGGTTTTTTCAACCTAAGCAGGCAGAATAAAGATTCCCGGTTGTTATGATGCCTCATAGCGTAATGACCGCTTTACGCTTCAACTTATTTTTTGATATATTCACCGGAAAAACTGGGTCATAGCAGTATGACCGAATCACTATGGAGCAAGTTGACAAAACAAAAGCATACGCTAACAACATCTTCGAACTGGTGTTGATGATAGTATTTACCCCAATAACATTTGTAAGGGTTTTATTTCGTCCTAAATGGATTACCGGGTACGTGCATTCTCAGATGGCTCTGGAGGATAAAAGGGCATGGGAAAGACACAGCGCACCAATGCTGCTCTGGCTCCTTACAGGCGTATTTCCTTATTTTGCCTTCATTCATTTCATTACTGAAGGTTATGCCGATAAGGAGATTATTCAGGTGTACAGAAGTATGTCTTGGTATGCTATACTTGGCAGCCTTGCGGCATATCTGGTCGCACTTCCATTATCATGCGCTTTTGTGGTGCATTTATTTAAGTACAGGAGCATTGATAAGACAAGCTTTAAGAGCAGCTTTTACATCCAATGCTACTGTTTTGCTGTTGTACAGTTTTTATACCTGCCGGGTTTTTTCTGCATTTTCACCGAAGACAGGACATGGCTTGCCGTAGGCGTATCGTTCATGCTTATTAGTATCTTCTGGTTTTTGTATACAGAATATCATATCATCAAAAGCGAGTTACAAGCAGGGTTTTTAAAGTCCGTTTTGGTTTTTGTCGTGATGTATTTTGTCTCGTTATTTTTTGTCAGCATTTCTACCGGACTATTCTTTCTGATGAATTTGAGTGCCATCGGGGATTTTGTGGATGTAACAATGGGTGATTTGGTTCCGGATAGTTTGCAGACGGATACGATCTACGTTGATCCCAATATTAATAATCCATAGGCATACGCTTAAAGTTGACGTTTCGGTGGAAACAAAAAAAGCGGGTTTCCCCGCTTTAATTTTGTTGATACTTCTTTGAAGCCTTATACAGTTGTGGCAGAATCTTATTGAGGCTTTTTCCCAGATCTTTTATTTGATCAGGAAGCTCAGGATTAGCTTGCACGGCATCGGCCAAGATTTCATAAAACCCGATATCCGGTGCATCCTTTCCCATTTGGGCAGTATAAATTCTTTCAAGTTCTACCACCTCAAAGGTATAGGCAAGGTACACACGCTTGGGCTTTGAGGCCGTTTTGGCTTCCTTACGAAGGCGTTCTTCTCCGGTTGGGGTCAGTTTACCTCCGATCTTTTTCCAGATCTCTCCGGGGATCGCTTCCCTGATCACTGTATCTGCGTTTGTAGCTGTATTCATTGCCATTTCAAAGTCCCCGTTTTCGTAGTGTTTTTTGATCTGCTTGAGTGTCCAATGGTCGCTCGGATTCAACCATTCGGGCTCTGTCCAGTCAGGTTTAGATTTCTTTTTGATCCCATCAAGGTTTTCAGGGGCAGGTTCGGTATCATTATCAGGCTCTTGGGTATCATGATCAAATATGGCGATCTCACCGCCCTGATTGAACCTTCCAAACTGCACCGCTCTGCCGCGCTCCGGTACTTCGATCACCACATCCACATCATGCTGGTAAGCATTATCGCCCCGGAAATTACCTTCTTTGGTTGATTGAAAGATGAAGATAAATGTCTTTCCGGGATTAGCGGCTCTGAGCTTATCAATATCTTCAGGACTTAACCCTAGCTTGGTTACTGAGTCCAGGAATATATAATCATAGCTAGATATATCAGCAGGAAGGCTGTCACTAACAAATAGA
This sequence comes from Chitinophaga pinensis, assembly GCA_943369665.1. Classification (GTDB taxonomy): domain Bacteria; phylum Bacteroidota; class Bacteroidia; order UKL13-3; family UKL13-3; genus UKL13-3. The sequence goes on along the minus strand of CALRNX020000007.1, from coordinate 111,644 downwards.
TTTTCATGCACCACTTCTTTGTCATTGAGTTTTTTCTGAAGAGTGGCATCCAGTTTCTCCTCTTTGGCTACATACAAAACCTTTCCATGCTTGCGGGCAAGATAGCCCGCAAAATCAACGCATAAATAAGACTTGCCCATTTTAGGTTTACCGAACACCATCGCTGTGAAACCTTTGCATGGGTCACCAATTAACTTCAGCCATTTTCCATCAAAGCCAATGGTATCAAACTTCATATTGGCAAACTCGGTACTGCACATAATTTGTTGTTTGGTTTGTGGCACTCCACTTAAAGGAACCTGAGTGGCTTTTTGGGTGTCATGTCCTCCGTCTTCTTCCGCAAGTGCATTTTCGTACTTCTCAATGATGGCTTTGTATCTTTTAACGGTTTCCGGTTTAAGTACAAAGTGCTTGGCAGACTTCATGGAGTTGTAAATGGTGATAATAGACTGCTGCATTTGAGCAATATCTTTTGCAACCGGAGATGTCTTTCTGATTTTTTTGTCTGTAATGGCTGCCTGTAAATCACGAATAAAAATCTCCAATGTCTTTTTATAAAGAATCTGGTCGTTAAGCTGGAGCAGCCTATGAATGAAAGAAACCTCCTTATTGATGGTTGAATAATTGTCCTCTGTTTTACGTTTTGTACCGGAGAGGTTCTGCTCTGCCCGAAACTTGATGAATTCAGAAAGCTTTTGAAAGGCGAGTTTGATTACTTTCTGAAACTCTTTATCCTTGGCAAAACGAGTCCAGTCCTTACCGTTGTCTGTTTTGACCATAATCACGGTATGGAACTGCTTGAGCGGTAGAGGCAGGTTTTCAAATCCTATCCGCTCAATATGTTCAAAATAGTTCTTCTTGTTAATCATGCTGCAAACTTTAGCTGTTGTAATTCCTTGACTAGGTCTTTGTGGTCTGGTAGCTGTTGTTCTTTTGTGAAGGAGCCGGCCAGTTTTGGATCGTAGTTAAAAACCATGACCTCGGTTTTCTTTTTATCGGTTCGCTTGGTTACTGCTACATACTTCTGAATGCTCTGTAAATGCCACTTATGTTTGTTTACATATTTTTTTAACTCATCAGAAGGATAGCTGCTCAATAAAAACTTCCCTTTGATTTTGGAGAGTTTGTCCAGCAGACGCAGATAGTCCTCACGGGAGTATCCTTTATAGTGTCCCATGTCAGAGTTAAAGTATGGCGGGTCGCAGTAGAAGAAGGTGTCCTTGCTATCGCAGCGGTCAATAACCTTTAAGGCATCATTGCATTCAATCTGTACCTTCTTCAGACGTTCTGCATATGGTGCAGTGAACGCATCGCGTTTATTGGCAAGAGATGCCTCTTTGGAATTATCCTTACCAAATCCCCAAGAGGTTAGCTGTCCGGCAAATCCTTGATTGGCTAAAGTCCATAATGCCCAAGCGCGTTTGACCTCATCAAAAAGGTCAGGGTTTTGGTATACCACCATCGCCTTTTTGTAGAGTTCCCGGCTGTGCAGGGTAGATTTGATTTCGCGTTCGAGTTCCTTAAACCGGGTTTGGGTAACTTTGAAGAAGTTGATTACTTCACCGTTCAGGTCATTAATGACCTCGGTCTCAGAAGGCGGTTTTGCAAAGAACAAGGCTCCTCCACCGAAAAATGGTTCACAGTATAAATAATGGGCAGGCAAGAGTTCCAGCAGGTATTTTACCAGCGTCTGCTTGCCTCCGTAATAGGTAATAGGTGTTTTCATTCTGACGTTAGCTATATTGTTGTTCTGAGCGGTTATCCCATATTTTATCTAGGTTTCGGTTTCCTCCAGACCACATGACAGTAATACTTCCTGCTTCATCGGTGTCAATTCGTTGGATGGCCCATGTTGCTTCATCATTTTTAGAGCCGACTAAAGCATATCCTTTGTAAATTCTGGATGCATCACTTTTATCAATGCGAAGTGGCTCCGAAAAAAGTTGATCCCCACCTGATCCACCGCCCCCCGTGTTTTCTATGGCAGTCCTTACTTCACCCAAGGCAGTAACAATGTTTTGTAATCCGAGTATTTGTTCATCCTGCTTACTTTCAGTAGATTTTCCTAATAGGTGCAGCTCCAAAGAGGAATATATTTCACCCGGAAGATTGGCAACACCAGCACTGATGTTTTGAAGTTGAGTGGTTTGAGCATCTTGCTTTAAGGCAGTAGCTTTTCCATTCAAGTTGGTTTGAATAGCATTAACCACTTGGGTATTCAGGTCAGTCAAGGCAGCCTTGACCTCTTGTAATTTGGTAGTTTGCTCATCCTGTTTGGCTGATGTTGATTTACCCGATAGCTGTGTTTGGATGGTGTTGTTGAGGGCCGTATTCAGATTAGCAATTGACGTGTTAATGGTTTGCAGACCATTTATTTGCTCATTCTGTTTGCTTTCGGTGGCTTTGTCAGCTAAGTATTGCTCCTGTGCCGAATAGATATCTCCAGAGAGGTTGGTGATCCCATTACGGATATTTTGCAGTTCGGTAATTTGAGCATCTTGCTTCAAGGCTGTTGCTTTTCCATTCAGGTTGGTTTGAATGGAGTTAACCACTTGGGTATTCAGGTCTGTAACAGCAACTTTAACTTCCTGTAACTTGGTGGTTTGCTCATCCTGTTTGGCTGAGGTTGATTTACCCGATAGCTGTGTCTGGATGGTGTTGTTAAGGGCTGTATTCAGATTAGCAATTGAAGTGTTAATGTTTTGCAGACCATTTATTTGCTCATTCTGTTTGCTTTCGGTGGCTTTGTCAGCTAAATACTGCTCCTGTGCCGAATAGATATCACCGGAGAGGTTGGTGATCCCATTACGGATATTTTGCAGTTCGGTAATTTGAGCATCTTGTTTTAGGGCAGTGGCTTTACCACTGAGGTTGGTTTGAATGGAGTTAACTACTTGGGTATTCAGGTCGGATACTGCAACTTTAACTTCCTGTAACTTGGCTGTCTGCTCATCTTGTTTGAGAACCGTTGACTTACCACTGAGTTGGGTTTGTATGGTATTTCGAAGGGCGGTATTCATATCTCCGATAGCAGAATGAATGTCCTGTAATCCCCCTAACTGTTCGTCTTGTTTGCTCTCGGTGGCTTTGCCTGAAAGGTGTTGCCCTAAGTAAGTATTGATGTCACTGGATAAATTATTTACACTATTACCGATGTTTTGCAACTCACTGATTTCAGTATCCTGTTTAGCTTCAGTTGATTTTCCGGTCAGGTTTATTTCGACAAATTGATTCAATAACCCGATTGCATCGTTTATACTTTGTAGCCAACTGTTGTGTTCATCTTGTTTGCTTGCAAGGGCTTTATCTGCTGCATTTCCATCAATATTGGAGGTAATGGCATTTGTTTGCTGCTCAAATGCTGCCACAATATTTTGGAGTTCGTTGATTTGCGAATCCTGTTTTTCTTCGGTGGCTTTGCCTGACAGGTTATCCTGTAATACTTGCGGCAATGCAGTTTTAATTCCGGTATTGATATTCTGCAACAGGTTTAGCTGCTCATCCTGTTTGCTGGCTGTAGATTTATCAATAAGATTAAACTCTATGCTTTGGAGCAGTTGTGCTTGAAGATTCAAAACAGCGATTTTTATCTCTTGAAGTTTATTCAAGTTGTCTACAAGCTTTTGATCGGTAGCTTTTCCGGCAGAAGACGTTTGAATTGCGTTTATCAGCACTGATGCGCTATCGGCCACAGCAGTTTTAATCTCGGTCAGTTTCCCGGTTTGCAGCAATTGTTGGGTTTCAGTAGCACCACCTTCAACAGCACCGCCTGCGCCTGTGCTTGCTGATGGCAGCATGGCAGTAATGGCATCCCGAAGTGCTTCTGGATTTGCTGTAACGGGGTTGGTTACTTCCTCATGGCGAATAAAGAAGCATGGGGTGCTACACCCGCATGCTTCGATTTTTACCATGCCACCACTGGCAACATTCACCTCCTTGATTTGTGATTTTAGCACAAGTCGGCTGACACCATCTTTGATGATGTTGATGCTGTTTGCGTTGTTTAAAATCTGTGTTGACATGTTACTTTTCTTTTTTGACCATCTCTGCAATTGCTTCTCCCACCACTGCACCGATAAAGCCTCCGACCATTACGTAAGGAACGGCATCTTTAACGTAGTGCCTAGCATAGAAATATGCCGTGAGTGAACCAATCAGGGTCAGGGTTGATACAATGGTTTTTTCTTTCATGAGTTATCGAATAATCAAAATGGTGGTAACGGTAGCCAGAACCAATGTGCTGCCTGCAAGCACCCGGTTGAGGACTTGTTTTCGTTTGAGTTTTCGCTGGGCATTAACAAGGTCTTTTTCTACTGTTTCCTGTCTTGCCAGTGATTGTTGGATGATTTGCCCGGATTGATCCAGTGCATCAGTTACAACATGAAGACTGGAGTCTTTTAGCTGCACGATATCTTGGAGCATTTCAATACTTGCCTCGTATAAACTATCCTGATGCTCATCATTAGATACATAATCTGTAACAGCTTGCTTTAGCGAATCACAGGGAGCCCCGACTGATTCATTGCTAGATTGAATAAGCTGTTTAACGTGGTTTCTTTTAATGAGCAGTTGTGCTTTAGAACCGGAGAGTTTTTGGTTGATAAAGCGAAGTTGGTATTGCAGGGAGTCGTTACGTTTGGAAAGCACCTGCAACCTGACCTGCACACTTTTGTTTAATCGTTCCTGTTCTTTTCTGAGAATCTCTACGCTCTCTTGTGAAGCATTTTCTTTTTGCTTTTTACAGGAGATCGGGTAAAACATGGTAACGATGGTAAAGCAGGTGGAGAGGATATAAAATAGTACTTTCAGGTTAAGGTGTTTTTTGAGTGTTGTCGTCATTTTTGAAACGTTTGTTAAAGGTTGGTTTTCGCTCGATGGAGTAGCCAAAGCATCCAGCACCGACAAGGCTTACGAAGGAGTAAAACATATACTCCGGCACTGCGATACTGAAAAACTGCTGACCTATCCAGCTTACGATGATGATCAGGACAAATACCAGCGTGATCATTTCACGCAGGGAATAGCAGCCTCCTTTGTCCTTCAGGAGGCTCTTTAGAAAATTACTCATGGGTGTACAGGTAATAGCCTAATCCCATCAATCCCACAGCGAGTGTTCCGAGTGCAATACGCCTGTACGTTTCGCGTTGTACAGCCCTTGTATCCAGCAGGGTGTAAGTAAAACTGTTTCCATATAGCCCTCTATGACGTTCACACATCGATAGAAATTTTGCAAAGTCCTCAGCACTTTCAAACACTTGACATCCGGCAGAAAACCTATCAATGACCTTTGCTTTGCCCTGAGCAAAGGCACGGTGGACATTGATACCGAACAGTCCTCGCTCGCGCCTGCCGTTAAAGAAATCCAGCACTGCGTTGCGGTCATAATCCCGAATGACAGTCACGGCACCACGCTGAACCAAGGCTTTGTATTTACCCTGATGATAACCTATCTGGTAGGCATTCACATATTGTCCTTGCGCCAGTATGGCTGTGCCTTGAGGCGACATTGGATTTTTGAGCCAGAAAGTACCCGGATCAGTCGTTGCTTTGAAAATGTGGTACTCCCACTTGAGTTGACCTGTTTTAAAGAAAACATGGATTTGGTCATCAAAGCGATTAGACTGTGTCTGGGCAGAGCGAATGCCTACAATGTTTATTTCATACGGTCGGGTATACAGGCGATAGCCTTGCTGGGAAAAGATGGATTGAATTCTGTCCAACATCAGGCAGCCAAGTCCATATCCGGTTCATAGCTTGCAAGCCATGAGCGGACATCAAAACTCGGACATGCTTTTTTGACTCCGGGAAAGTCGCGGTGTCCGACAATCTTTGCTTTGGGATATTTCTCGGATAGTTCCACCAGTTTCTCAAACATGGCCTCCAATTGCTGCGGGGTACGGTTGTCCTTTGGTTTTCCATCCTTGTCAACACCACCGATGTAGGATACATGGATGCTGTTGTGGTTGTTTCCTTTCACGCCATTGGCAATCAAAGCCTCATCCTGTAACTGCACGATTTGTCCATCGCGCTTGATCAGGTAATGGTATCCGGGTTTTTCCCATTTGAGCGTTTCTTTCCAGTAGCGTTGGATGTCCTGGACTTTGGCATCGGGTGTGGTAGCTGTGCAATGCACCACGATAAATCTGATATCTCGTTTCATTGAAGTATTTTTTATTGTTGGTTAAGCAGTGAGGTAAGTGACATCACTTTCCTTCACTAAAAATTTGGTCCCGCCATTTTCAAACACCACATGCTGGTTTCTGCGGGTGATTTCTTTACCCAGCACGGTTCGTGATCCCACTTGCAAGGGTGTGTTCTGGTCTTTCCATACTACGGTTGGTGCGGTGGTGATAAGCGTTAACCCGGCAATACCTGAAAGCGACCATTTGCTGCCATCAAAGCGGAGTCCCATGCGGGTGAACTCGGCCTGAATACGTGCTTTTTGTGTGGCCTCTTTAAAGGTATTAAGCAAGCCGTTGACCAGTGTTTGTTTTACCCCGTTGACACGATAGGATTGAAATGCATTGCTGACAGCCGAATAGTCAGCAGTACTGTCAAGCTTCTGAAGTCCCGCAATAGCTGCATTGATATCCCTGCGCATGATGGACTGGTGAATATCCTGTGCTATCTGCTTGTGATTCAGGGCGCGGTTGGCAACTGGAGAAAATGGGGCAGCAGAACCAGACTGAGCGGTGAGGGTATTAAAGGTACGCTCATCGATACGTGTTGGCAGTTTTGCTTTTTTCAGGCCATCTTCCAGTTCTTTTCCAAAGTCACCATCTGCGCCATATTGAGGCAAAATGGAGGCTCCGTATTTTGCTATCAATGCTTGCTGCAAAGCCTTCACCCGTTGTCCGCGACTACCTCTTTTAAGGGGGAAGTTGTCGTTGCGGGTCGTTGTTCTGGAAGGCTTGTTTTGTGCAGGTGAAGACGGCTGTTCTACAGCAGAGGTGTCCATTTGCTGTATCTTCTTTTTGCGCCAGTACTGCCAGCCGAAATATCCCAGCACGCTTGCAACGGCTACACCCATGCCGACTAAAATGGTCTTACGTTTTGTATTGGATGGTTGTTGTTGAATGTTTTCCATTTTATGCTTTTGGTTTGGATGTAATCATTTTCATCATGTTGTAGTAATCGCTGCTTCCCAGTTCACTTTTTAGTTCATCGGGCAGGTGTTTTCCATACTCCCGGAAGTAGGCCACACCCACCTGTATGTACACGGTTTGAGAGGGTATCTCAGAGAACACGGCACGGATGGCTTCTTCATCTGTACCGGGAATGAATCCGTAGGTTTTATCAAAGGCTGCTTTTAATCGCTTGGCCAGCGCAAGTGGAACAGGTGCAGGCTTTGAGCCTCCGGCCTTTTCGGGTTTACCGGAAACGATCTGCATCATTTCATTGTACTCGCTTGAGGTGAGTTCATCGGTCATGTCCCTGAGCATGCTTTGTTCAAAGAGCTTCTGGTAAGACTCAAGCACTTTGCGATAGACCTCCTTGGAAGGAATCTGCCGCATGACCTGACGCAGTTCGGTGAGGTTGGTTCCCCACCAGCCGTCATTGTCGAAGGCCATCTTGATGCGTTTGGCATAGGCTGCTGCGCTGCCATCATCAAGACTTTTTTTCTCCTCATTGTCTGACCTGAGCGACAACACCCATTTGCGTCCGAAGTAGATAGCACCACCAACACCTGCAATACCCAGTCCCCACCACAGGAGTTTTTCCTTGAGGCTTAAACCGGGCTGAAGCACAGGTTGAGGTTGCTGCTGGGTTATTTCCGGATTCATTGTTTATACGCCAAGTGCGGTTTTAGCCATTGCTGTTTTGATTGGATCATTCTTGACGATGTCGGCAAGCTTGTCCAATTCGGCAGCCGTGAGTTTGGATGAAAGCACAGTGAGTGCCTGAATTTTTGTTTCAGCTTCTTTAAGCGTTGAAGCTTTGAAACTGATTTTGTAGGTAAATTGACTCATGATTAATCGTTAATAAGTTGGTTTAACATTGTCAGAACTGTCGGGTTCTGCATCCGGACTGGTATGATGAGGCTGTTGCTCAAGTAGCTGCGAAACCGGGTCGATCTGTGAAGGATCGGCAGCGAGGCTGTTGAGGATAAACATCACCTTTTGCATTTCCTGTTGGTCGAACCGCTCTTCGAGTTGGGCCAAAAAGTCGAGGTAGCCTTTTTGCTGCTCGGTTAATGAGGGTTCATCCTCAACTTTTGAGTAGCTGCTTTCCTGATCCTGTTTTTGATCATTGGCTTGCGAGGCCTGTTTGATGCGCTGCATGGTATCCTGCTGGATGATACCCGCTAGGTTTTCTCCACCGGGGATGGCTGCAATGATGTGGGCATTTTTTCTGACGAGACCTTCCAGTGCTACCGAAGCAATCTCACCCCAGTTGCGGTCATTGATTTTCCTTTGAGAGAGAGCTTCCTCCAGTTTTCCTTCCAGTTTTTCGATGTATTGTTCGGCCTGCTCGAGTTCCTTTTGCGTATCGGACAGTTCCTTCTTAACCTGCTCGGCTTCCCAGCGTTCCCTTGCAAGGGAGAGTTCCCGGTTGATTTCAGCTTTTACCTCAAGACCGCTTAATCCTTGTTCTTTCTGCGGCTCTGCATGCTGAAGGGTGAATACATGCAGGTCATGCTGGGCCGAGGTGGGATGGGTGGAGTAGATACGGATTTTGATTTTCTGGGTGTTTTCATCCAAAAACTCTGTATAGGAATCAAAGTCGCTCAGGTCTATGGTACGCGGTACGGCTTTAAGGGTATCCACGTAGATCTCATAATACCGGGCCTGACCTTTGGCAGCTTGTTTTTCAAGGTACTGCCGGAGTCGTTCAATTTTCTGCGGGTCGTATTGTTGTGTACTAATTTCCATTGTTTGTTGTTTTGGGTATGGCTTGAATAAAGCGCACGTGAACAGTTGCTGCCGAGGAGGTGTTTTTGATGATGACCAGTCCCTGATGTTCGTATTGGAGTTCACTGGCATTATCTGCACTCAGGTCAAACACTCCGAAATCCGAACTGATCTGTATGTCACATACCTCTTGCGTGAGCAGCAGCAGTTCTTGCCATGCTTCTATTTCCAGCGTTTCACCGGGCTGAATTACAAAGTGGCGGTAGCGAAAGGTGTAATCCTTAACACCTAACTCGCGCATTCTGTGGGACAGGTATTCTATATCCGAGATCATACTTCATCCTCCTTTGCTTCAAACCACAGGTGTATCAATACATGGTACAAGAGATGTTGTCCGGCATCTTCACCGACAATGTCTTTATACACGCCAAGCAGTATGGGAGCCTCCCGTTCAATTTGCACCCCGATAGGTTCGCGTTTTGCGCTGTGCGTCCAGCTTTGTGGTACAAACCCGGCAGTTCGTGAGAAGTCTCCGTAACTCAGGTGTGCATCTTGCTCCATAACCTGCGTACTGAAAAACAGTCCGGCTTTGCCCACATGTTGCAAGCGCAGTTCTCCCATTACACGCGAAGGCATAAAGCGGAGGCTTTCTGCAAACGATGCTGGCTGCGCTAGTGCAGGCAGTGCTGATAGCATGCGGATTCCGTATTCAATAGCAATGACCTTGTGCGCATGCCGGGGCAGGCGAATCTGAAAATGCCTGATTGTTCCCCTGCGGGTGATACTGAGCTGTTGTGATATGACCTGTTGCTTGAGCATACTTAATTGGTTTCATACTGCACATATACAAACAGCCTGTAGGGAGCAAAGACGGTTCTGCCGTCATCGGTGTCTTTATAATCCACCTTGATAATGCCATTGCCCGGAGGAACCGAACCCAGATCATAGTACCTGTGGTTGGGAGCTACATTGATTCCCGACATGAGCAGTTTGCTCTCGTAGTTATCGGGAAAGAACTCCTCTTTGTTGATCTCTATTTTCTGTTCACCCCGGAAATAGGCAAGGTCTTCACGGTTGGAAGAGATCAGCACACCTTTGATGGCAGTGATGGTTTTATCTAGCTCAAAACTTTTTGAGTAGATTTTGTTGGCCTGATCAACTGAGATATCGAATCGTTTAAAATTTTGCTTAGGCATGTTTTTGTCTGCTTGAAGTTTTAAAGAAAGAATGGGGTGTGAGCCATCATGGCCCACACCAGCCATTCACTGCACATCACCTTTTGCCTTATGGAGTGGTGATGGTTCCGTGCAATCCCGCAAAAATTTGGGTGTTGTTGGCAATACCATCCATTGTACCCAGTTCGATGGTCAGTTCGATGAGGATATCATCCTGAATCAGACGGGGATTTGCCAGTTTGTAATATCCCATCGGAACCATATGGATGTTGGAGGTTTTGAACACATTATTGCTGGTCTCTGGAACAATCTGTTTTTTGTTTGCTTTCAGTGAGAACTCACCGTTGGCAAGAGCCGGAAATCCTTCGATTTTATCAAAGTTGGTGGCCATGATTTTGTCTTTGGTGCCATCGGCTGATACCCCGGCAAGCAGGATAATTCCGCTCACGAGCATTGCCTGATTTTTGGGAAGCTTGGCATTGGAGATATTGCGCAAACCAATCTCCTTGTCATCTTGGGTTTCAAACAGCTTCACTGTTTTTGAGGTCACAGGCTTGATGGAGTAGATGATGGTATCTGCCAACCTGAGTTCTCCTTTGGCCAAAGCCGTGCGAATATGGGCAGGCAATTCACCAAAGTGTTTCTCCATTTCGGCACGTGAGCCTTTGCTTGGTGGTGGCGGAGCGGTAAGCTTGTTGATGGTCTTTTGTCTTTTTACCGGGTTCATGCGTTTTAACGCACCCAGTAACTCCTCGTTGTCCAGTCCTTCAAGACCATCTACTCCGAGCAATGCTCCCTGATTGTTGTACTCTTCTGTACCTTCTAATAATCCGATCATACGTTGTTAATTTTTGGTTTTACTTGTTGGTTGAATTTGCTTGTGGAATGTTGTTTTGGTTGTGCCTAATAAATTTTGTCATCGTCCAAGGCACCGATGCTTTCTTCTGGCAGTTCACCGGATACGGGTTTAGCTGCCTGACGTGCTTGCTGCTTAATTTGCTCTTCGATCTTGTCCAGTGCGCTCAGGTCAAGTTCTCCGACTTCTCCAACTGGTAAGGCTTCCTGTTGCGGATAGTTGAAGTACTGAACTTCACCTAGTCCATTGGTCGGTTTGGCATCAGGTTTCTTTTTGATGATTTTGTCCAGCCAAAGTTTCTGAGAGAAAGAGTCTTTGAAGGTGAGCAGGCGATCCTTTACACCGTCCAATCCTTCGAGGTCTTCAGGGCCATTCACCGTTCCGGTCATTTTCTGAAAGCCATTAGCGGCCATCATACCTACACCGAACATGGCGGCTTCGCGGCTTCCGAAGTAGTAGGATGCCAGCGTCACACCTGCACCCAGAATCAGCGAGGCTCTGCCGATAACGGCTCCCGCTACACCTCCTCCGATTACACCGATGAGCAAGTCTTTTCCGGTTTCCATCAGGGAGTTTTTTACATTGCCTTTGGTATCCTGAGTGATAGCCGTTGGCGTTCCGGACAGCCCTTTCTGCCGGGATTTTTTTTCGTACTTGTTTTTTGTCCTCATGATTTTTTTGAGTTAGTTGATTTACATCAGCGCAATCGGCTCCGTTTTTTTGCCTTTTGCTTTCTTTTTCTTTTTGCCCTTTAACCCGGATAAACCCTTATTCACAGGTTTAGAGACAGGCTTGGGTTTGTTTCCTGTAAACAGGCGGTAACCGAGGTAAAGCAGTCCAAATCCTCCTACACCAATTAGGGTTGGCTTGAGCCACTTTTTGTGCTTATCCCAGAAACCGGGCTTGCTGCTGGTGCTTGCTGCTTGTGTTGTTTGTTGCGTCATTGCTTTGGTAGTGTTTGATTGGCTCACAACCAATGCGGTTGAGTTTGCCGTTGGTGTGGATGGAGGTTTTTCATCTTGTTGCATAGGAGTGGTTGTTTCAGGCTGGTTTTCCGAATCCGTAGCAGGCGAAGCTTCTGGTGCTGGAGCAAGCGGGGCAACAGGCGCAGGCATGGCAGGCGGTGTCTCCTGTTCAACTGGCGTTTCCGGGGCCGGGGCATTAGATTGTGATGAAGGGGTGATTGATTTGGCCACATTTGTAATGGGCTTGATGTTATCAGCCACAGCCTTTCCTTTGTCGTAAAGGTTTCCAAGGTTTTTAATCAGGGTTGCAATCGTGGCTAACACACCTGAAGCCGCTGCAATGGATATGGTTGCTGGTTCACCAAGCCCTGCCAGTTCCTGACCAACGTAATATTGGTCAGCTATACTCGTTCCATCCAGTCCTTCCAATCCTTCTACTCCGTCCATTTCTAACTCCCTCACGCCACGCAGGTCATCTTCGGTAACAACAGCATTGGTTGCGTATAACTCAGGGCCAAGAACCTGATACAAGGAGGTGTTTTCATCCATGCCATTGAGTGCATCGAAGTCAGTATCTTCAACACCATCAAGACCAGCAAGTACTTTGTCGTTTCCCTGATTTCCTTTGCCTTTCAGGATGGCTGTTTTCAGGTCTGAACTTTTGCCTCCGGCAGCATGGAATAATGACTCCAGTTTATTGCGGATTTTAATCAAGGAGTTGTGCTTAGAAGGATTGACGTTTCGTTGCACGGCCTGGTCTTTGTTGAGGTAACTCAGTCTCAGGTTGCGGGCCACATTAAAGCTGTTGAGCTTCATGGCTGCCAAAAATCCCAAGCGTAGCGGATTAAGTCGGTTAAGTACATGGGAAACCTTTTGCAGTTTATCAGCACCATACTTGGCGGCTTTTACGGCATTTTTAGCGATTGTTTTGGCTCCTGCGGCAATGACCTTTTTGCCGACAAAGTTTCCCGTCTTGCTCACAATCTTTCCAACCTTGGTATTGCGGAGTTTTTTCAGGCTCCATCCCAGTTGTCCGAGTTCATCCTCTTCAATACCGTATACTTCCTCTTCAACATCTAAGAGCTGCTCCGGCTCCTCGATACCGTCTAATAATTGTAGATCCATTGTTGTGTCTTTAATTTCTGTGTAGGGTTCTTCGTAGTTAAATTCATTCACCACGCAGTCAATGGTGATATAGCTTCCATCAGGCATTGGCACAATCGGGTAGATATGCTGGAAATAGTCCTCCGAATATTTGGCAATGCGCAACTTGTGTGGGATGCCAAGGTTGGTCAGAACGGTGGAGATAAATGTGGTGTAGCAATCACAATCCACTCCCCGAAATCTGTCATGCCATAACCTGTTGGGACTTCTGATTTGTTCGAGTCCTGTCTCATCTTTTTTATAGGCAACGTGGTCATATAAGAACTGCCAGAGTTTCTTGCAGGCATCATACACCGATAACCCTTTAAGTTCTGCGTTGGTGTATTTTTGCGTCTGCCAGCGTTTAGCTTGAACCACTTTAGGGATGAACCTGACCGTATCGGCTACAGTTGCGCCTTTTTTTACGGTGTAGTCCTTCAGGGTTGCTTTCACAAAAAGGTGATCGTACTGCGTCCCACTTTGGATATTTCTTTTTCTGGAGGCTTCCATATCATTTTTTCAAGGTGATCTCTTCGGTTTTTTCATACGGGATTTTTTTCCAACCCAAATCGATACTGGTAAGGGTTTGTGTATTCATCTTCACAGCCTCTCCTTTGGTCAGGGATTGGAAAAGCCCCATACCTAGCGAGAACATGCCCACGATCGGAATATTGATCATGATTTGGTTGATAACAGCCTCACCGTATGCAGGTAGTGAGATGTCGGTATTGACAGCCTGAGAGCTTCCGATGACAGCATCTTTATAGATCAGTTTCACGAAGGGAAACTTGAGTTTGAAAGATGCTGCTGTCGGGTTTTTAAGCTTTACATCAACCCGCAGGGTGAGGCCACTCAAATCCAATTTGTGAACCTGCATAGATGATACACTTTGCAGTTCTGCACTGGCCCGGCTGAGTTTGCGGAAATAGTTGATTGCCGCAAGGGCTCCTGTTCCAACACCTAACCCGATTAATAATTTCTTCCACATGGTCTTACTTAACTTTTCGTTTCAGCTTTTCTCCGAGGTAATCACTGGCCAGTTTAAAAGCCATCCATACTGCACCACCGATGGCTGCTTTGAGTGCGTATTCACCTAAACCGGAATAGTCCAGATTTGCAAAGAGGATGGCTCCGGTGAGAAAAATATTTGTACCGGATGAGTCCTGAGTTGATGTTTTAATGTCCATAATTTTTGTCCTTTTCTGTTTAACTGATAATCGTGGAAACAAAGGTGCAGTGCGGGTTTAACTTGGTTCTCAGATTTGAGAGTGATGTATGTTGTGATGCTTCCAATTCTTTGCAATTCTTCCCAACTCACACGATCTGATACGAACTAGAAAAGTGGTCATGCTTGTTTGATTGCCACACGTGGTTGTCCGAGTTCCGAGAAGATGATTTGTACCTGTTTGATGGTATATCTTTTCCCGGTGAGCTTACCTATCTTTTGCTTGTACGGAGCAAGCCATCCACGGAATACAACATGGCTTACCTCGTACAGGTCGGTGAGTTCTTTGTGGGAGTATGAGCGGATTGGTGCGGGCATAAATTGCCCTTGCTCGATGATTGTATTTTCCATAATGATGTAAGTGATTATTTTCCGAATTGGCGAATAGCAACCAGATGATGCAATACTTCGATAAGGTCATGCTGGTCGCGTTGAAATAAATCCTGATGAAGATTTGAGTAGTTAACTGCGGTAGGTGTATTTACGAATGTCCATACACCATCTGCGAAGAGTTGAATACCATCATTGTAATGTGGTACTTTTTTACGCTCTTCTTTGATGCGGTCAAACCACCCCTTAGTTCCTGAGACACCGTAAGTGAAATGGATGTTCAGCCAGTCTGCTGGTTTAGGGATGTAGCGTCTGCTGTTTCTGTTTACATATCTTCTGGCAAGCAGAATTCTTTGTATGACCTGTTTGAAACAGGCTACTTTGTTTTTGCTGCCACGGTAGTAACAGCTAATCAGAGATAAGAATTCTTCTTTGTCCTGCTGAGTGAAAACTTTATCAGCCCAAAGAGCTGAATGAGCAACCTGCCATGTGGCAAGAATCATACGTTGATATTCTGTTTTTGCACCACCTTTTATCAGGGTTAGTGTTGCTTGTTGTTGTTTCTTTAATGCTTCCATCTTCTTGTGATTTAGTGAAGCAAAATTGCATCACTGAGATGGCGCAGGTAT
The DNA here is from genome assembly GCA_943369665.1 of Chitinophaga pinensis. Lineage (GTDB taxonomy): Bacteria > Bacteroidota > Bacteroidia > UKL13-3 > UKL13-3 > UKL13-3. The sequence continues at coordinate 96,469 of CALRNX020000007.1, read as the reverse complement.
CAGATTTGGCAAGGTTTGGAACAACTTGGCACAACTTGGAATAACTTAGCAGAAATGGGCTTTAAAAAGCAATTAAAGGATGTAAAAAGACACAAAAGGAAAGATTAGGAACAAAAGGGAAAAATTCTGACACCAACTAATATAAAAACAAAAAAGCCAGCATGTGCTGGCCATCGGAAACAAAGAATCAATAAGTGTTTTAAGCGGCATCAAGGTCAGGATACCCCAATATATCAATGATACATTTTACCTGAATAATGGTGTAAGTGTGACCTCTTCGTTCACCTATTTTGTCTTTGTGTGGGTCAATCCAAGTGCGCCATGTTTTATAGCTGCATTTGTACATTTTGGTTAATTCTTTAGTGGTGTAACCTCTTAATTCAAATTTTGATTCTTCATTTATCATAAGCGTATCTTTTTTTACATGTTAACGTACCGCGCAACAAATTCTTTTTCATTCAAGTGAAAATGTGTAGCCATGTCTTTTACACTCATTTTCTGTCGGGTTCGGTATTTGGTAATCAGGTCACGCAGCATCTTAGGCTGCTCCTTGTGAATGTCGAGTTCAAGCGGTTCTCTTCTTCGGATACCCATATCATTAAACTGACTCAGCAGGTAACGCTTCTGGTTAGGTGTTATCAGTTCAAGGTCAGAAGCCCGGTATAAAAGAGCCTGCATGGATACCTTCCATTTGGTTTTCAGGTCAGCAAGTGTTTGAAGGGTTACACTTGCTTTGAAGTCGGAAGTGATATCTTTTGCAGGCATTAAAAACTCGGCAGCGAATAGGTTGGCATTGTGACCGGGGTCAATCTCGAAATTCGGCCTGTTATAAGCATGCATCACTAGGTGTCCGAGTTCATAAGCAAGTGTAAAGCGGAGACGGTCACCAAGCAGGGTTTTATTGGTGAAAACAATGGGGTATTTATCCTCCGTCAGTATGCTCCTGCTATCAACGCGTTCAGTTTGAAAATCAAAAGAGGCAATTAGTATACCGAAAGACTCAAGTAACTCTGTTAAGTTCTCTATTGGGCCTTTAGCTAATTTCCATTTTTTTCGCAAGGCTTGAGCAGCTTCTTGAGGCTCTAGTTCTACCAAATTGGGAATTGCAGGTGTGGGAGTTTGGCTGTCTTTCAGTAAGGCTCCGATTTGGAGCCTGTAGATGTTGATGTTGGCATCTACTACATCCAGTATCTTTTTGGATACCTTATCGCGTTTACGGTAGAAGGTTGGAGGGGCAATATCCCCATCCTGAAAGAAGAAGCTTTCAGGAAAATCCAATACCGATACGATTTGGGAGAAGGCTTCTTTGTTGATATCAAATGCCCCGGTTTCCCAGCGATTGATATTCACCTGTGAGGTACCGATTTTCTCAGCTAACTCAACTTGAGAGATACCTCTTGCTTCTCTTGCCAGCGCAAACATGCTCGTATTGATTTTGACTCCTGCCATTGTTTTCGATTAACGTCTACAAATGTATTCGTATTTTGTAAATACACATAAAAATATACGTATTTGTAAACATTAATTATTCATTATATTGATTTACAGGCAAAAAAGTGTTAATAACAAAGTATATTGCATCCGCATTATGAAACAAGAAACGTTATGTCTACTCTGCAAAAGCAATCCTGCAAACCAAACGGGATCGCACATTATTCCCTTTTTCATTCTTAGGATGATAGATAATGAAGAAGGATCGTCTAAAAGAGGAAAGGAGTTAGGATTTATTATAGGTTCTATTTTTGATAAGTCTTATTTTGGTCAATCAATACTTCCTGAAAAGCTTGAAGAAGTCTATGGCGGTTTAAGTGATGAGGAAATTGAGAATCTTTCCAAGAGCCCTTGGATTGCAGATTACATATTTTGTTCCGGCTGTGAAAAACGGCTCTCTGTAATAGAAAGTGAGTACGCAAAATCATTGGGGAAGTTTGAAGCCAACAAAATATATTCATCAACTTCAGGCGTTGTATCATTTCTGCTTTGGGCCTCTCTTATTTGGCGTGTATCTGTTACAAAGCGAACAGGATTTAGGCTAAAACCAAAGTTTGAAAGCAGATTAAGACGATTATTAGATAAGTATTTAGTGAATGATTTATCTGGAATTAACAATGAACTGATAGGTGAGACTTTTGTTCTTGAAATTACTTATAAAATACTTCGTTGCCCTGAATATTCTAAACCAATGATTGGTATTTTCCATCCAAATCACTTCCAGCCTTACTGTTTCATTGTCGGGGAATTTGTATTATTCTTTTATTTCAAGAATGCTTATCATAGTCAAGTGAAATCCTTATTCTTCGGTTTCGAAGAGGCAGCTGAAAATGCGGTTTTAAATACCCTTGATGATGATGAGATGGTCTTCCCATTAGAAGAAGACTTTTTTTCGGATTGTATCCACCAAATAATGAAGCTAAAGACAGGTGAGCGTTACAGAAAATACGGTAAGGTACTTGATGCAATGCACCGTAAATTGGGCAAATCGGGCAAGATGTCTAATACACTAAAGAATGAAATATATACAGAAATGGCTTTGCATGAAGAAACACTTGGCCGGAAGTATACTATGGATGACTTTGCTAAAACAACGTATGATGTATTATCAAGATACATGGAGCCAAATCAGTGGAGTAAGTAAAAAATAATAAAATTGTAAATACGATATATTGCAAAATGGAAATATCGGATGAAACAATAATTGATAAGCTATTAGCTAGGTGCGCTGAGATATACCCGGCACAACCTTACACATCCAATTTTATAGGGTCTTTGACCGGGGACAAGGATAATGCGTGGAAAATTGCCGACCGTATTGAAGCAAGGATGGATTACGAAGGGTTGGCAGATAAACTGGATGGCGACAGGGTAATGATAACTGCTCGTGGGCAGGAGATTGTTAGAGCAGGTGGTTATTTAATATATCTTGAAACTCAAGCCCAGCATTCCTTGAAGGAATCAGAGATTAAGGAAATTGAAGTCGAAATAAAACGCAAGTCATTAAGCAAGTTTAAATATGATAAAATCGCATTTGGTATTGCTATTGCGAGTTTTATTGTTACTGTGGTCTTTAGCAGCATTAATCTTTATAATCAAAAATCTGCGGCTACCAAGCAGCAGGAGTTGGAGGACAGAATAAAGCAGTTGGAATTAAATTCACAGGTTCTTCCTTTGCCTAAAAATTAGAACATCAGATGCAATATTTTCAGAATAGAAGGCATACATTGAAAGTATCAGAAGGAGAAATCGAGGAGGCTTTCAAAGCTATTGCAGATCACTTTTCCTACAAATGGATCAAATCACCGGGTAGCCATCCCTTACAAAGTCTTTGGCAAAGGCGGGACGTTCTTTCTACTAATGAATTATTTTTCTTCGGAACATTACTGAACTCCTTATCGAAGATTGACAAAAAATGGACTGAAGGCCAGGTTAAAAAAATAAAATTAGATCAATCCAATAACAGGCTGGGGGCATTTTTTGAAATCACAGGCATTGGTATGCTGATATCACCGGATCAATCCATAAAACCTGCAAAGAATGACCAGCCCGGTTATGACGGAATTCTGAAAATGACTCAGGAAAAAGAAATGAGATTATCTCTTAAAAACTATGGAGACTCTTATTCATATAAGGAATTCACTGAATACGCTCAAAATACAGAAGCAATTATAAAGACCATTCTCAAAGAAAAGTCAGTCATCTCTGTTCAAATAATAATTGACTTTTCAACTAATTATCCTTCAAAGGCTGATTGGAACAGTTTGAATGAGATGTTGCCTGAAATGTTATCAAATGTCAGGAAGGGGGAACCTCGGTTTTTCTTTAAAGAAGATGTATGGTTTTTGGGATATGGAGACTTAAAGGATGAAGAGCAGGAATTCTACGCCTATGAAAACTCCTATACGCTCATGGTTACATCACCTTATCATAAAAATGAAGAGCAGAATCTGCTGTCCAAGCTTGATGAGGCATGTGCAAACTTAAGCAAGCATTCTAAATTGCAGGATGAAAAGGTAATTAATACCGTATTTGTTCATTTACCTGAATTAGCATCTATTGAAAAATGTAAGCAGTGGGTGCTTGATTATTATAGGGATTTTCCGGACAAACCCATTGGGGCTGTTCTTCTCTGGCAGCCATTAGTCGCTAATGATTTAGAAAAGGATGTATCATTCATTAATCATCACTTTGAGTTCATATTAAAGGAGAATGTATATTCTGCATGGAATACCTTCGGAAGATCGATTCATTTTAACTTACCTGTCGGGATGATTAATAATGTATCTCCAAAGAATAAATTAGTTGTTGAAAGTGAAGGGAGAACACAGGTTATTGATATTAATGACAGGTATTTCTACCAAAAAGGCGAGCTTTTTTTAGCAGCAAAAAAATCCGAAGATGGCTCCGCTACTGGAAACACTAATAGGATAGCACCGGGTATTATTTCCAAGTCAGTGTTTCAACCGTTCGCGGATCAGCCGGGTTTTATCATCGAAGCGATTGTGCCCCCGGTAGATAAACTCCTGATTATTTGATGTTGCATACTACGCTTAACACAAGTATCCCGGAATAATTATTTTGATACATTTGTTTATATGAAACTTACCATACCATTTCAAGAATTTGAAGAGAGAATAAACAGCCTTATTGCTGAAGGAGAATTGTTATATAAGGACAGACTTTACACTGAAGAGGAACTTGCTAATTCTAAGGACGAGCTAAAGGACTGGAAAAGCCGATCCTTTGATTTTTTGAAGATAGCTTTCGGTGAAAGTAATAATTATCTAATCAATGAGTTTAGAAGTGCCGGAGGTAACAGGTTTTCCTTTCCCGGAATGAGAACAGATCTTGAGCATCGGATTAGAGAGCATTCGGAAATATTCAAAGAAACCGTTTCTGGGCTTTCATATTGTCTTATGCTTGCTTCAATTAGTGATCCATTAATTGAAGGAGATTTCTACAATCCTGAAGGACGTGATACTCTGAGTCAAGATCAAAAGATAGCATTCTTCCTAGATAAACTTAATCAAATGAACACTGGAGGGTATTATCCGGCTCGAAAGATATTCGAGCTTAACGATGTTAAGCTAAACCATAGAGATGAACTTCACGAGCTATTGGACGAAATGAAATTTAATGATTTGATTGATATTCATCCTGCATTAGGGGAAGCACACGTTAGAATTAAATCTAATGGAATACGTTTATTAAAACAGCTTAAAGAGCAAGTCTCAGAGTTGAAGGAGCCCCCAACTCCGGTGCCTACCGTGAGTAATGTTATACATGTTCATAATATGGTTAACTCATCGATTCAACAAGCTACTATCAATTCTAAACAACATAACCAAGTGGATATTCAACAAAACATAGAAGAGCTTAAGTCTTTTTTGAGTGAATTGAAACAATCGATTGATAGTCTGAATATTCCGGAGGAATTGAAATCAGAACTGGAGTCTGAGATCGCTACCGCTGATGCTCAAGCCAAACATCCCAAGCCAAGAAGTGGAGCAATTAAAGAAACACTGACCAGCATTCGTAAAGTCTTTGAAGGAGTGAGCATTAATATGATTCCAAAATTCATTGAGAAACTTCCTGAGCTTATTGACAAATTCTAATCGCTCCCTGTTATGAATTTTTACCACAAGAACCTTTTGGAACTATTTAATAAACTGAAATAGCATCTGTGATACATTTGAAGTTAGACAAAGAGCATTTAGATACTTAAAAATGAACAGATTGAATAGGAGTAAACAATTATACTTTAATATTTAAGGGGTTCAACTTTTGGTAAACCAAATAGGAGCATTCTTCATATATTTGACACCAATGTCAAGAAGAAGTATTCAAGATGCAAACAGAAAATTTAGGCGACTTTATTAGACAACTAAGAGAACAGGCTGAAATGCCATTACGAAAACTTGCTGCATTGCTCGACATTGACCAAAGCACACTAAGTAAATTGGAACGTGGAGAGCGACCAGTAAGCAGACAAATGTTGCCAATCATTGCCAAGACTTTTAAGGTGGATGAAAAAGAACTTGTGATAAAGTTTATGAGCAGACAAGTGGCTTATCAACTGGCAGAAGAAAAATACGCCAAAGACATTTTGATAGCGGCAGAGGAAGAAATAAGATACCTAACCAAAAAGAACGGTAAGAAGTAATGGAATTACAATTAGAGAGTTTAAAATATCAGGACATAGCCGTTCAATCGGTGGTGAAAGTATTTGACGGAACCGAGAAAAACACTTTTGACAATGCTTGCATTGAGGGCATACGTTCCAATGTTTGCAAACTGACAGCAGAACAAATAAAAGACAATATCAATAGGATTTTGACTGAAAATGGAATTGACGATGAAACCGCCAAACTTTCATTAGACAATGACCTTTGTGTTGAAATGGAAACAGGAACGGGAAAGACACTCGTTTACATCAAAACCATTTATGAACTTTACAAGCATTACGGATTTACAAAGTTCATCATTTTAGTTCCTTCCGTAGCTATTCGACAAGGTGTTTTGAGTGCCTTTAAAATTTTTGACAAGCAACTTGAAAATATTTACGGCTTCACTCCCAAAGCTTTTGAGTATGACAGTAAGCGACTGAATAAAGTAACCAACTTTATTGAGGAACAGCATCCGCAAGTAATGGTAATGACACTTGCCTCATTTAATTCGGAAGACAAAATTTTAAATCAGGCACAGAGAGAAGATTTGTTTGCAAACATTCCTTTCATTGATGCAATCGGCAAGACAAACCCAATTATCATAATGGACGAGCCGCAGGAAGGTATGGACACGGAAAACTCCATTAAACAAATCGCTAAACTCAATCCATTATACAAACTTCGCTATTCGGCTACTCACAAGGTTTTGAAAAACTTGGTTTACCGCTTAACGCCTTATGACAGCTACAAGCAAGGACTGGTAAAGAAAATTGAAGTCCTGACAGTAACAGAGAAAAATGATGAAGCCACCATAAAAATTGAACTCACGGAAACGCAAAACGGAAAAGGCGACCCAAAAGCCAAACTGAAAGCGTGGAAAATGAAAGGTGGAAAATTTGTGTTTGAAGAAACCAACTGGCTAAAAGTTGGCGACAACTTAGGAGAGAAAACAAACAATCCAAGTTATTTGAACTACAAAATTACTCGCATCAACAAAAGTTTAAAGACTGGAAAATGGTCGGTTGAATTTTTAAATGGTGTAATCTTAGAAGAAAAACAATCAGCAGGAAACTTACAAAGCATTTGGGCTTTACAGTTAGAATGGCTTATTCGCAGACATTTTCAGAAAACACAAAAATTTGCGGAGCAAGGCATTAAATGCCTTTCACTCATCTTCATTGACAAAGTGGCCAACTACATTGGTGAAACGCCAGTCATCAAAGACCTTTTCATTGAAAAGTATAAGTTGGTTTATGCTGAAATGAACGAAGGTAAACAGCCAACAGATGAACACATCAACCAAATTCAAGGATATTATTTTGCTCAAAAAGCAAGTGGAGAGTTTGCCGACAATGAAGGAGGACAAAAGGAACAAAAGAAAATCTATGAATTGATTTTAAAAGGCAAAGAAGAACTTTTAACCATAACAAACCCTGTTCAATTTATTTTTTCTCACTCTGCATTAGGCGTTGGTTGGGATAATCCAAATGTTTTCAATATCGCAACACTCAACACAGCGTATTCCGAAATCCGCAAACGTCAGGAAATAGGTAGAGGTTTGAGAATTTGTGTAAATCAAGAGGGACACAGAATTTATGATGCTTTGAATGTAGAAGATAGAGAACGCATTAATCAATTAACCGTAATACCGAATGAAACCTACGAAACTTTTGTAACGCAGTATCAGGAGGAAATCAAAGAGGTTTACGGAACTGGCAAAGCAGGTGCAGAACTTACTCATACACACAAAGGAAAACCGCAAAACGAAGTTCATTTTAAACGCAATACAAGTGAACCGATTGATGCAGCTTTCAAACGCTTTTGGAAATCGTTAGCCAAGAAAACAGATTATCTCATTTCGTTTAACGAAGAAAACCTTATTGAAAAATCAATTGACGAAATCAACAAAATAAACATTGCCGACTATGTGGCAGAAGTAAGCAGCCGTTCCATTGGTGAAATTACGGAAGAAGGAATAAAAGACGATTTTGGTGGAACGGAAACTTACGGTTTAAAAGCCTACTTCACACCTTTGGATTTGGTAGAAGAACTTAGCGAAAACACAGGACTTAGTTACCCGACACTTTTTAAAATAGTGGAAGCAATTACCAATCACGAACATTTCGTTAAAAATCCACCGCAGTTTATCCATCAGGCAGCAGCAATAATCCGCAACATTGAATTGGATGAAATGATTAGAGGACTTGACTACCATTTAACAGGTGAAGTATTTCCGTTTTTGTTTGATGATTTTGTAAGAAACATTGCCCCAGAGGCTTATGTTGACACACCCAAAAGAGGTGTTTTTAATAGAATGCTTGTGGATAGTGATGTTGAAAGGATATTTGCAAAAACAGCCGACCTTGATGATGAAATAATTTGTTTCCTCAAACTTCCGAGCTATTACAAAATAAAAACACCAATTGGAGAATACGAACCCGATTTTGGATTAGTGATGAAACGCAAGAGTTTGAAAACAGGAAGTGAAAGCGAATATTATTTTGTAATTGAAACCAAAGGAACAAACGACATCAACGATAAAAAGTCGTTGACTGAAAGTGAAGTTTACCGTATTAAATGTGCTATGAAACACTTTGAAGCCCTTGGTGTGGAAGTGCATTACAAAGCACCGATAAAAGAATACAGCTACTTTAAAACAGAAGCTACCAAAACCATTAATTCAATAATTGAATAAGCAAAAAGAAATGGAAAACATTATCGATTATATGCCATTGAGCAACGACTGGAACAAAGAGCGTTTGGAAACTTTGAAAAAAATGTTTCCTGACCTTTTTACCAACGAAGGGAAGTTGAACATCAATGAACTGAAAAAAGTAGTTGACCCCGAAAGTGTGAGCGAAACGGAACGCTACGAGTTTCGTTGGTTCGGAAAAAGTGCAGCCAAACGCAAAGCATTTTCACCAAGCAATGCTACTTTAATTTTTGACGGAAAAAGAAGTGTAATTCCAAGCGAAACAGATAACCTGATTATTGAAGGTGAAAATTTGGAAGTGCTGAAACTGTTAAGCACCGCATACAGAGAAAAAATAAAGTGCATTTACATAGACCCTCCTTACAATACAGGTAAAGACTTTGTGTATTCGGACAATTATTCTCAAGACAAAAAAGCATATTGGGAAGATGCAGGAGTTATCGAAGAAGGATTAAAGATTGATACAAATACCGAGACAGATGGGCGTTACCACAGCAATTGGCTGAATATGATGTATAGCCGTCTACTCATTGCAAGGCAACTTTTGCGTGAAGATGGAGTAATTTTCATTTCGATTGATGACACAGAAATTGGAAACCTTAGAAAGTTGTGTGATGAGGTTTTTGGCGAAGAAAACTTTATATCAAATATTATATGGTATAAAAAGTATGCAGCATCAAATGATGCCAAAGGCATTGCAGAAATGCACGACCATATCTTATGTTACAGTAAATCAGAATTATTTGAACGAAACTTATTACCTCGAACCGAAAAACAAGATGCACTATATAAATATGACAGTAATGACGGAAAAGGTTTGTGGCGACCTGATAATTTATCGGTAAAAACCTTCTCCCAATCATATTACTATACTATTGTAAATCCGAATACTGGCAAAGAATATTTGCCACCCCATGGGCGTTGTTGGATTTCGAACGAAGATACCGTAAAACAATGGATTGAAGAAGGACGAGTTTTCTTTGGACAAGATGGGAAAGGTGCTCCACAATTAAAGAGGTATTTACAGGAAGTTCAACAGGGAATTGTTCCTTTGTCCGTTTGGTCTTATGATGAAGTTGGACACACAGATGAAGCAAGGAAAGAACTTAAAAGTTTATTTGAGAACCCACCATTTGATAATCCAAAGCCGACAAGATTAATTCAAAAGATTTTAAAAATTTCATCAAATAATGGTGATTTAATTCTCGATTTTTTCGCAGGGTCAGGAACAACTGGGCAAGCGGTATTAGAGCAAAATATTGACGACCTTTCAGGCAGAAAATTCATTTTAGTCCAAATACCCGAAGCTATTGACGATAAGAGTGAAGCATTTAGAGCTGGTTTCAAAAAAATTAGCGACATAACTATTGAGCGCAACAAACGAGTAGTTGAACGCATCATCGAAGAAAAGAAAAAAGAGCAACCCGATTTATTTACCAACGGACACAAGGAAGATGCAATAAAAGGTTTGGGCTTTAAGGTTTTTAAACTCGTAAAATCAAACTTTCCAAGAGTTGAGTTTGCTCCCGACCCTGAAAAAACAATCGAGGAAAATGTTGAGTTGCTCAAAAAATACATCCGAGATAAAGAGGCTCAACTCATTACTGCGTTCAATCGTGATGAATTAGTAACCGAAATTTTAATCAAAAACGGTTTTACACTCAATTACACTTTAACCAAACAAGAGGAGTTCAAGAAAAATGAAATCTTCTTTGCCACAGACGGAGAAAAAGAAACCCTGATTTGCTTAGATGTTTCCATTGATATGGAAACCGTAGAGCATTTCAAGAAATACAACACTCAAAAGTTCATTTGCCTTGAACGTGCCCTAGACACAACCAAGAAATACAACTTGAAACATTATTTGGGTGATATGTTTAATGCGTTTTAAAAGCTAAGTATGACAAATCTTATCATTAATAGAGTAAACTATATTTTGTCAGAGAGGCAGCCGAATATTTACTTGTCAAAAGTTGACAATTTAGTTTTCAGGATGCAATTCAAACATTTTAAGAAACGGCTAACAAATCTCCTCAAAGACGACACGCTTTTAGAGTGGTTAGAAGAATTGAAAGATGAGGATTATATTTATTACAGCTTCACTTTACCTACTTTCAATCACTTCATAACAATCACTGCTGAAAACTATACTTTCAATTACTTCAAAGCCAAGTTTGTTAGAGAACAGCTAATTAACTTTTTCAATTCAAGAAACTTTCTTGTTGAACCATTTCCCAAAGGCAATGACCTAAGTGTTTATGAGAAAATCGATGATTTTAATAATGAGTGGAGTATTTATAGAAGATATGATTTATTAGTTAGAACTAATAGAAAAGAAATTGCTTTTAATGTTGGGAGTGATAAAACTCTAATAAGTAATCAAACAAAACAATTTCATTCTACTGATAAAATCAGAATCATAGACACAAAAGACAATTTCATTAAACCTCTTGGAGGAAAAGAGGAAGTCAATAATTGCAGAATAGTTGCCAATAAGCAAAAACGAGACGAATTAGGAATTAGCAACGAGCCTAGAAAATTTAACTACAAGATCTTATTCGATCAGTTGGTAAATTTTTACAACAATCATCTACTATCGATTGAAAAAGAGGATTTTAAAATTGAGGCAGGAGGCTTAAAAAATGTTGACCTAATAGATTTAAATAAGGTAAACATCAATGAAAACCTTATGCTCTTTGGAAAAGAAAAGACAGATATAAATGCGGTTACTGGAATGAGAGACTACGGCATTTATAAGCCTTCCCCCAAAGCTACTGATGTGAAATTCATTTTTGTTTATGAAAACAGTAGAGATGCTAACCAGCTTTACCTTTATTTAAAAAATGGTCTAAAGCATTACCCGGGTTTATGGAGTTATGTTGGCATACCGATTAGATTATCGGATATAAAATTGCAATATAACGGCACAGAAGATTTGAAAAATAAGATTGATAATTTCATGTCCGAAAATTTAAACAATGAATATTATAGCGATTTATTTGCAATCATAATTAATCCAAATAGCAGTCAAGAAAAAGAGGAACTTGATGAAAATGAAGACCCAGCTTATTACACAGTAAAACGAAAGTTCTTAGAAAAGGGTATTCCCACTCAATTTATTCAGGATAAGAATATCCATTCAGGCAGTTTTCATTACTTCCTGCCGAACATTTCAATAGGAATTTTAGCAAAACTTGGCGGTGTTCCGTGGCGTTTAAAAACAAAAAGGACAGACGAATTGGTAATTGGGTTTAATCAAAAGACTATAGGCGAACATCAGTTTATTGGTAGTGCAGTATTTTTCTCAAACGATGGGCAACTTGGTAAAACATTCGGATTCCCTGAAACAAATTCCGAAACAGCACTTATAGGAAATTTAAAATCTGCAATAGAACAATACATAAGTCAAAAGGAATCGCTACCTGAAAGATTGGTAATTCATTACTACAAACCTCAAAGCGGAAAGGAGCAAAAATCTATTGAAGATTTAATTCAAAAGGAATTAAGGTTAAATATTCCATTTGCAATCGTTGAAATCAACGACAGTAAATCTCAAATGGACATTTGCTTTGATAAAGATTTTTCTATGGGAATGCCTGAAAGTGGAACATATGTAAGGGTAAGTAAAACAGAATATCTACTTTTTAATAACACACGTTATCAAAAGAACCCTTTACGAAGTGTAACAGAAGAATTACCCATAAAAATAGCAATTCATTTTGCTGATACTGGTGGCTTCTCTCACCGAGACTTGATTAGTCAAGTATATGAATTTTCAAGGCTCTATTGGAAAGGATTAAAGCAAAGAAGTCAACCAGCTACTACGATATATTCAAAATTAATTGCAGAATTTACAGCTAATTATAACGGTGAATTACCAAATAATGATACGGTTAATAATACACCGTGGTTTTTGTAAGCTATGAACATAACTGATGCAATAAATAAAAGTCTTTTCTTCTTTGGTGCTGGTGCATCATATAATTCAGGCTGCAAGTTGTCCTCGGGTATGTTAGAAGACCTTAAAAGAAAAATTAGCAGTAAAGATGATGACACTTTTAACAAGCCTGAAAAGGAAGCTTTAAAGTTTCTACTTTCTTGTCTTGAGTATCATAGTGAATGGAGAACACTTGAAACAGCAGAGAACTTCAAATTCATACCTAATATTGAAGAACTTGCCTTGTTGATTAGACGTGTTAAAAACAGAGAAAACTTTTTACCTTACCCTATTACAGGAAACTGGGCAGACAAACTTGTTCTTTTAGAATCGGAGTTTGATTCTCTTTCTGAATCAGAAAAGTATGGTGATTCTCTCTTTGGGTCATTAGATAGAAAAATTAAATCAAAACTATTACGGGAATGGTTAACACCAAACAACTATACATTTTTATTGCCACTTAAAGACTTTCTACAGCATTATCCCAATGAGTCATTTAGATTAGACATTTTTTCGTTGAATAATGATATGGTGCTTGAAAATTATTTTACGGAAAATCATAATAAACCTTGGAGAGGATTTGTAAGCGGAGAGTGGAGGGGATTTGAAGAAGAAGAAATACCAAATGACTTTGGAAGAATTAACCTTTACAAACTTCACGGTTCTTTAGATTGGGTAAGGCTTGACAGCGGGGAGTTTAAAGAGGAAGAAAAATTAGACGAACAAGAAAAAGGGCATATTGAAGATGAGCATTCACCTTACTTAATATTTGGTCAGGGAACAAAGACATTTTCTGTTGAGCCATTTTTCACATTGATACAACATTTTAGAAGCAAGTTAAAGGATAAGAGTTACATCTTTGTAATTGGTTATAGCTTTTTTGACCCATACATAAACAATCTCTTAATTGATGCGGTAAAAGGAACATCTAAAAAATTAATCATTGTTAATCCAATATTTGGACCTGAACAATTAAAAACCGAGACGGATAAAGGAAATCAACTCTTAACAAAAGACGATTTTTTAAGAATACAATATCCTGATGGCATCTCGGACAAAAATCTCGCAAATTATATTGAGGACATTCAGAAAAATTCTTTTTACTCTGAATTGCCCGAATTCAATATTAAGAAAATAAATGCTGAATCATTAGAATTTTTGCCCACAGGAACAAAAACTTTTTTTGAAAAGTATTTCAATAACGGTGGTGAGATATTTAAAAAATTAATCTCAGAATATGAAAGTAAAAGAGCAGATGAAAATCCGTTTTGATTTTCTATACATAGGTGCAAGCACATTTACAACCCTCTGCAAGCTGATAGTATTAGCTAACTAAAGTGCAACAGATTCGATATGTACTCGGGCATTATTTTTTCATACTATCCGATTAATAATGTAAATGGGTAATAATTTTTACTTGCAAATTCTGTCTTAAAGTCTAACAGAGTAAGAACATAATTGCTTGTAAAAAGATGCAATAGAATGTGATTGAATATCATCGCATGTCATCGATTGTAGAATCACACTTCAATTATCATTTCAAGTCATTTCGTGACTGTTGGTGATAATTCGCATCACCGAACCTATGATCACCTACAATTCTGATACCCATCTCAACCTCGGCCCTGAATTTAGCAGCCGGAATGTTGTTGAATTTTTTCTTTTCAGTTTATGCGCCAATGCTGTTTGATGACAGCTAAAACGGGATGGCCACATGCACTTAATCTTTCACAGATGCAAGTCGCAAAAGCTATTTATACCCCTAAAAATTAGGCTATTAGTGTCGTTTGATTGCTTGACTTCGGGCAGGTGTGTGTTTATGTTAGATGTGCCTTTATCCCTTTGCTGGCTTGGGTTTCGGTCAGGTAGCAAAGTGGAGGGTACAACTAAAAATCAGAATATGGAAAACAGTAAAAAAGAAATCCTCGCCATGATTCATAAATCATTGGCAAATGGTATTCGCAACGCAAAAGCGGATGTACCACGCAACTGGTTAAAGGAAAGAAATCTGACGCTGGAGAGCAGCGGAGCGGTTTTTAACTCCGGTCAGATGCACCACCGCAAGCCACAGGAATTTAAAGAGGCTTTGGAGTCGGTCGGTTTTCTGACCCAAAGTGATGTACCGACCAATAACGGTCAGGTTCCTTACACCTCTTTTGGAAACTACAGCGTGATGTTCCCGCTAAAGGATGAGCATGGTGATGTGGTAAACTTCTATGCCATCCGAATTAAAAACAATAAAACAGCCTACCTGAATTCGAAGGGTATTTATCCGGCCTACCCACACGAAGGGATAAGGAAACTCTACATCGTCAATAGCATTATTGGCGCAGCCACCATTTTGGAAGCGAAGGTGCTGGATAACAAAGAAGCGGTAATGGCCTTGTTTGATGGAGAGATTATGCCACAACATGAAGAGGTTCTAAAACGCCTCACCCAACTGGAAGAGGTAATCTGGGTGGAGCAGCCTAATAGCAAAAAGTAAATCGTATGAAAGATTCAGTAAAACAACTGCGTGATGTTATTCACCACATCCCAATTAAGCGTGTCATCATTTCGGAGCAGGAAACGCTGAACGATGTCTTTATCAGGGAAGGAAGAGCCGGAGTCCAAAGTCTGATGCAACAAGCGTCAGACTGGGAAGAAGTAACCGAGGTGGAGAACGCACCCTTACCAGTGCCGTTGCATGAGGTTTTGCAGAAGCCCGAACCTGAGTTAGCATTGGAATTACCGGAACCAATTCCACAGCAGAAAGGAGGCGTAAATGATAACCAACCTAAGCTAGAGGTTATCCATGAAAACAAGCTGCTGTTTGCCACCCTAAACAACAACTACTACATCCTAGGTGCTTTGTCTCAGGATATGGGAAGCATGCGTGTAACGATGATGGTGGAGGATAATTCTTCTATGCGGAGGGAACGGACAAAGGTTGACCTTTATGAAAGAGAGATTGTAAGAACCTTGGCTATTCATCTTGCACAAAGTTTTGACCAGAACCCAGAATTGGTGGAAGCAGAACTCCTGATGCTGACAGACCAACTTGAAGCATACCGAGACCGTCAGGCCGAGCAATCCAAACCTAACCACCAAAGCAAAAGAAACCATGCGTTGCTGACCCCGGAAAACCAGAAGGCATGTATGGACTTTTTGCGCAGACCTGATTTGGTGGAGCAAATTGACAAGCTGATTGAAAAGGCAGGTGTGGTTGGTGAAGAGAACACCCGCAAACTGCTGTTCATAATTGCCTCAACCTATAAAATGGGTTACCCGCTTCATGCTCTGGTACAAGGTTCATCCGGTAGTGGTAAAAGCCACCTGATTAATATTATCGGGCAATGCTTGCCACCGGAGGATGTGCTTTCCATGACAAGGGTTACCAGTAAATCCTTTTACCATTATGGTAAAGATGAACTGGTCGACAAACTGATACTGATTCAGGATTATGACGGATTGGATGAGGAAGCACAATATGCATTCAGGGAATTGCAAAGCGCAGGAACCGTATCTTCCTCTACAACCTATAAGGACAGGTACGGTAACCTTGTCTCAGCGGTTAAGACGGTGCGCAGCCACTTTGCCTCCTTACTGGCAACAACCAAGGCTGACATTTACTATGATAACATGAGCCGCTCAGTTATCCTTGGGGTGGATGAAAGCGAAGAACAAACCTGCCGGATTATTGACTACCAGAACAAAAAGCTGGCAGGGATAATTGACAGCAGGGACGAGCAACAGGCTAAATCGTTCCTGCAAAACTGTATGCGCTGCATCAAGCCTTACGAAGTGGTAAACCAATATGCTGATAAGGTAAAACTTCCAATGGAAGCCAAGATGCTCCGCAGGCTTAATAGCCACTACCAAGCCTTTGTAAAGCAGGTAACCATCCTGCACCAACACCAACGGCAAAAGGATGAGCAAGGCCGACTTATAGCGCAGCCAGAAGACTTGCAAATGGCCTGCGATATCCTGTTCGATGCTATTATGCTGAAGGTGGACGATTTGGACTCCTCGTTGAGGCAATTTTTCGACCGGATGAAGGGCTTTATTAAGGGCTTGGCGCAAAGCAAAAACGCGGAGTACCAGTTTACCCAACGCGAGGTCAGGCTGGCCCTGAATATTAGCAAAACCCAATGCTTCCGCTACATGGAGGATTTGGAGTTATTGGAATACGTGCAGCGCACGGGAGGATATGCCAACCGGGGCTTCAAGTACAAGATTGTCTACTGGGACGATATGATGAAAATCCGTGACAAGGTAAAGGAAGAGTTAGGACAGCAATTATCCCTATTGAAGCAAGCTGGTTAATAAGGTATGGAACACCAAAGTCCCCGTAAACACAAAGCAAACAGGCTGGTGTTCCATTGGTTCAGGAGCATGCATTGTAAGCAAAAAACAAACAAAGGAATGAAACACCACAATCACCAAAAAGCACCAAATGGAACACCAGAACCCGCGACACTAAAAGGAATATGCGCTAGTGTTTCATTGGTTCAAAAGGATGCATTGTACAACAAAATCACCACATGAAAAACCTGCCGATTCATAATCCACAGTTCGAACAGTATTACAGGGATTTCTCCCGGTTTATAAAGACCAAGGGGTACTCAAGGGGCAAGAACACCAACTATGCTAACCATGCAAGAGAGTTCATGTTCTTTATTGAAAACTTGGGCATAAGCCGCATTCAGGAAGTCAAGGCTACAGAAATCATTGCTTACCATGACTATTTGAAAGAACGACCTAACCAGCGCAGAGAAGGCGGTTTGAGTGATTCGGTTATCAAAGGACAATTGTTTGCATTGAGGTTATTCTTCGATTACCTGCTGGATATGGAGGTCATTGAATCATCACCAGCAAGGCTTCCCAAGTTTCAACTGAGCAAGTATAAAGAGCGTAATATCCTGACGGTTGAGGAGATTAAGTTGCTTTATGCCCAATGTGAAACCAAGAGGGATGTAGCGATTATTTCAGTGGCGTATGGCTGCGGGTTAAGACGCAGTGAAATGTACAACCTGAATACCACCGATGTGCAATTGCACAAAGGAACCCTGACCGTCCGGGATGGTAAAGGAGGTAAAAGCAGAACAATACCAGTTTCCGATGTTGTAATCAGAAACCTGAAGGAGTATATCATTTATGAAAGACCAAAGTATTTCCGCAATAACAAGTTCGAAGAGGGCCATGCCTTTTTTATAAATAATATAGGAACCCGGATGAAAGCGGATAAGCTTAATGACCGCCTGAAGGAACTGATACAAAAGACCAACAACGAACAAATGATTGCTAAGGAAATTACGCTTCATTGTTTGCGCCACAGCATTGCAACCCACTTACTGGATAATGGCGCAACGATTGAGTTTGTGCAGGGCTTTTTGGGCCACAGCGATATTGATACATCACACATCTATTCAAAACGCAGGAAGCGGCAAACCGCTATTCTGGAAGCATTCGGAGGATAATATGGACATAACATTTGAACAATACCTTTCACGACAAGGTCACACACCAAGAACCATTGAGACCTATTCCTATCAGGTCAACCTTTATTGCCAGCGTCATCCAAACCAGGAGGAGTATAAATACAAGGACATTGTAAAATATATGGGTGACCTTGCTGAAGCTCACCGGAATGTCGGATATCGTAATCGCATACTGGCTGCTATAAAAAGGTATTATGATTACTTGATTGAAATTGGCAGGAGAAATGACCACCCTTGTCGCAGGTTGTTTTTGAAGGGGGCAAGTAGAAAGAAACAAGTTATCACGAATGATTTATTCAGCACAAAGGAATTGGAGATGTTGATGGAGCGAGAGGAACGATATCAGGACTTGAAACTGAAGAACCAATTGATTATTTCCTTTCTGATTTATCAGGGATTAACACCGGGAGAGATTAGCGAGTTAAAGACTTCCAATATTGACCTTGATAAGGGAACAGTCTACCTGAAAGGAAGCAGGACACTAGGTAGAAGGCATTTAGAACTCAACACCAGACAATACCGCCTGTTGGACAAATACCTATCAGAAGGCAGACCTAAGCTAATCCGAAAAGATAGTCCCACAGAAACGCTCATTTTGGGTAAATTAGGGCAACCAATGGGAACAGACGGTATTCACTACCTGATTGAGACCAGTAAGGGTTTGTTTCCGGACAGGAACCTAACCCCGAAAAGCATTCGGCAGAGTGTAATTGCCAACTGGCTCAATGAAAAGAAACTCCCTCTGGAGCAGGTGCAGCTTCTGGCAGGCCACAAATGGATATCCTCAACGGCTGGTTACCGTCAGTCCTCTATTGATGAACAACGGGAGTTGATTAACAGGTTTCATCCCTTGGGGTGATTGAAACTGCTTAAATTATTGTAAATTCGAACACTTACAACAGAACTAAAATTGAGACAAAAACTAACATTAATATCAAGTGAATATTTAGCTAAATACAGCGAAAACAACCCTATCGATTGGTCAGGGGTATTTCGTAAGATTCGCACACGAGGGGCATTTTCCGTAGAAGACTTTAACTACTACATTATCGCGTCCTCATTATTCTCCTCAAAAATTGAAGGTAATACCCTTGACCTGAATAGCTTTATGAGAAGTCTGGGTGAGAAAAAAGCAGCTAAACGCAAAGAGGTACAAGAGATTGAAGACCTTGTTAAGGCGTATAAGTTTGCTTCTGAAAACGAAATCACACAAGCAAATGTATTGAAAGTACATGCCATGCTTTCCAGAACGCTGCTTAGCAAAGGTCTAATGGGAAAATACCGAAAGAATCAGGTTGGCGTTTTTGATAATGATACAGGTCGTCCGGTTTATATGGCCGTTGAGCCAGAGTTCGTGAAGCAGGAAATGACAAAGCTGTTCGAGGATATAAAGATACTTCTGGACAGGCAGCTTAGTTATAAGGAAACCTTTTATTATGCTTCTATGATTCATTTGTGGGTTGCAATGATTCATCCCTTTGCTGATGGCAACGGTAGGTCAGCCCGATTGATTGAAAAGTGGTTCTTGGCCTCAAAGCTTGGGAATGCCGCTTGGTCTATCAATACAGAAAAGTACTATTGGGATAATCGACCGAAGTACTACAAGAATATTTCACTCGGTTATAACTACTACGTCCTTTATTGGGAAAGATGTATCCCCTTCCTGCTCATGCTTCCTAAAGCACTAAAAGAATCTTTGCGATAGCGAATAAACTTTTCTTAATAGAATTGAAGCCTTGAATTTTCAAGGCTTTTTTTATATTCGTAGAGTAACAAAGTATTACTGAATACCCCTTACAAGTGAATCTAGTCTATTCCATAACTGCTCAATCCAACAACAGAAAGTTTCCTGTAGGGTACACAACAGCTTATCGCTTCGGGTTCAACGGTAAGGAGAAGGATAATGAGACTTACGGAGAAGGAAATGAGTATGATTTTGGAGAGAGGATTTTTGACCCGAGATTAGCTAGATGGCATAAAATTGATGCATTATTCATGTTTTATTCTGGTACAAGTCCTTATAGTTATGCATTAAATAATCCAATCTCAAATTCTGATTATGACGGAGCTTTTGTTATTGATCAAAGTAAGCCAGGCGCTGCCCAATTGCGGATGTTTGTTGCTGCTGCAAAAAAAACGTTAGAGTGCCCAGATATTCGAGCGGCTTTCAGAGAACATTCTGGTATGTCGGACCAACAAATTGATGAAATGTTTACTGAAGGAAAGGGGCCGATTTTAACTATGGGTCAGTTACCTCAAAATACAAAGGATCAAATCAAGACCCTTGCAGAATTTCAAGGCGTTGGAGAAGCTACTTTAGATGAAATGGCAGGTAGGACAGATGCAGAAAAAGCAGCTATGAAAAAAGATGTTATAGTATTTGAAGAAAGGTATTGGAATGATAAATTAGAAGCTTATTGGAATATGGATTATATGAAGGCTCATCATGCATTTTATATGGCAATTATACTTCTTCATGAGTTGGTACATTATGGAGATCTCAGAACAGATGGATTAAAAGCAAATAGCGAGGTTATTAAAAAATTTGCTAGCGAACCAGCATCAGGCAGCCCTTATTGGACATATACAGGATTACAAGATGGGATTTATGATAAAAATACAACCTCGAATTCTTATCCACCATATGGAATAGAACCAGGTTTGTTTTTTGAGTTTTCTTTACTCGGAGGCCACATTAGTCCTGATAACAGCAAAGCATTTTTGAAAGATTTTGGTAAAGGACTAAAGGAAATGCTTAATGACTTCGTTAAGGATCAAAAGATACAAAAGTCAAAAGATTGTACTTTAAAATCGCGAGATGTATGTTGCTTTATTGCTGGAACTAAAATAAGCTTGGCAAATGGAGGATTGAAAAATATAGAGCATGTTATGATAGGAGACACAATCAGGACAGTTGATTTACAGACAATGTCGTTGAGAAATCATGTTGTGAAAAGGCTTGGGACTCCAAAACATAAAGAGTTGATTAAAATATATTTAAGTGACGGCACAACAATTATAAGCACATACGATCATTCTTATTACACTAAAGATTTAAAATGGAAGTCTTATAAGCCCGAATTAACTAAGGATCGTTACGGTATAGATGCTTATAAACTAATCAAGGGAGATTTCCTAATTAAGATAGGAAAGGATTTTAAGCTCAAGACTGTTAAAGTGCTTTCTTTAGTAGAACTTAAATCAGTTGAACAGCAAACGTATACAATTTATACTGATAGTGAAGATCATAACTATTTTGCTAATGGGATACTGGTTCATGATGATGGTAAATAAATAATTATTCAATATGAAAACGCACAGATATTATTTTATAGTCATATATTTAATTTTTTCAGGATGTAGTATTAAGCCTAAGGGGCAGTTAACTTTTGACTATCAAAGGGATATTGAAAATATAAAATCAAAAACGAATACATTTATTTATTATTCTCCAGCATTTATGATGTCAGATAAATATAGCTTTCCTCCTAATAGTGTTTTTTTTATATATCTCGAGAATAATGAATATAAAATCAAGTTGTTCTCTAGGTTTGATAGAAAGCCTTATTTAACAAAAGAAGATGTTATAAAAAAAAGAAATAAAAGGCAGTTAAATTTCATTGAAGGACCATATATAATTAATGCAGACACAATATTTAGATATTTCGAACAACAAAAAATTAGTTCGATAAAGCAAAGCCCTAAATGCAATCCTTCGCTAGATGATGCCGTCTCGGAACTGTTATATTTAAAACAAGGAAATGATACAACGTTTTTTACAATTGATCATTGTGATTATGAAAAAGATTCGTTACACACAAAGAGTAAATTATTGAAGCTAACCGTGGATGTAATAAAGGATAGAGACTTAAAATATAGAAAGGTTAGGACTAAGATTTATGGGAGAAAAAGTACTCTTGATATGTAGGCATAAATTTCCACGAAGAAGTGATATAAAAGGGTACGAATATCCGTTTTCAGGCTAAAATGCTAGGATTAGAAAAAGTAAAGCACAAAAGGATGAATTTTTAAAGGGGGATGTACTTAAAAAGTATGGTTACCTTGATTGAGAACTTAAAACTGGGCTGGTCAACCTTATTTTGCAGAGCAAACATCACAGAACAGAGCTGATTTGTTCCTAATATGTCGATTCTTGGCAGCATGTTGGATGTCATTACGGAATCTGTATTTATCTGGAACAGCCCCATCAAACACCTCTTGAGCAATTAATCCATAAAGAGCAATCGGATATCGCTGGTTGTCATTATACAGTTGAAAATCTTTCAGCAACTTACGGGAATGCTCTTTGTCGGCAATCTCAGTTTGCCCGATATACTCATTTTTGAATATGTTAAATGTGCTTTCTATCTCATTGTTGGTGTATTGGAAGTCGATTGTTTTCGCTGTTTTTTTGATAACGGCATCCTTGTCAAAGGTATTAATCCAGTTTAGTACTTCCCCTTTGTTTTCCGAACCACCATCAGAGACAATAGTAATTGGCTGGCTATATTGGTAGAGTTTATAAATGCTAAACATTTCCTGTAAAAGCAGCGCAATCCATTTGGAGTTACCACTATCGACAACAGCTTGATGAAGCACTTTTTTGGAATAATTGTCTTTAATGATCACAGCACGGACAGGGCCGTCTTTGATCGTGTACAACCATGTAGTATCAACATGTACAAATTCAAAAATACGGGTGGACTGTATACTCAGTTTAGTTTTACGGAGCTCCGTTTTTCTACGATGTTTTCTCACAAGCCCCGCATATTTGTAGAAAGTAGATCTGGAACAATACAACTTGCCGCTTCTCCCCGCTCTTTCTAACATTCCACCAACAAGTTCTCCAGTTCTTTCTAACATGTCACCTACAAGTTCACGCGAAAATCTTTTTCGTGTGAAGATGATAGCAGAGATAAACAGAACAGGAAACTACCCACGCGGCAATAATTGTCGAATGTAAAGCCCAACCAGTGTAAAAATGGGTTGGGCTTTGTTGTGTAAAACGATAAATTAAACCCCCCGTTCTTTCTCCCCGCTCTTTCTAACATTCCACCAACAAGTTCACGCGAAAATCTTTTTCGTGTGAAGATGATAGCAGAAATAAAGTGAACAGGAAACTACCCACGCGGCAATAAAGTACAAAGCCCAACCAAGTATAAAAACTGGTTGGGCTTTGTATTTTAAATAATATGGAAGTTCTCGCGAACGTCTCGTTCGTACGAGGATAGTATCAAACGTCACTAATAAAAAATATCCTTAGATTTTATATCTTGTATTTATGTCAGAATACTTAAAGACGGAGGAGGGAAAAATCTATTTTATCACATTTGTAGTTGTGGATTGGATTGATGTATTTACAAGAGAAGTTTATGTTGATATTCTTATAAACAGCATAAAGTATTGTCAGAAAAAGAAAGGATTGATGTTGTATGCATACTGCATTTTGCCAAGCCATGTTCATATGATTGCCGGTGCAGATAAAGGTACATTGGGTGAATTATTAAGAGATATGAAAGGTTTTACATCAAGGAGTATTTTAAATGAAATTAAAAGTAACCAAAGAGAAAGCAGGCGGGAATGGTTACTTGAAGCATTTAAGAAAGCTGGTGCTCAATCTGGACAAAAACAAGAATATCAGTTTTGGCAACACACCAATCATCCGGAAGAACTTTATTCTATTAAGTTTATTGAGCAAAAAGAAAGATACATTCATATGAACCCTGTAGAAATGGGATTGGTAAGTAGGCCTGAGCATTACAGGTTGAGTTCTGCAAGCAATGAAAGTCCATTGAAGGTATTGCCAATTAGATAGTAGGATGGTGCAACCAAAAGTGTTTATAGATGATGTGAAGACCAAGCCACACGAACGAGACGTTCGCGTGAACGGGGGTAAATCCAGCAGATTTTACTGACCAAATTTCCACCACTCCGACACCCTCGACAGATCCAGATCCTGCTGAATTTGAATTGCAGTGCGATTAATTTAAGTAAAAAGATGAAAATAATAATGGTGTTTTTATCAATGACGGTGTCTATTGGTTTTATATTTGCTCAAACGCATAATGACAATATGAAAGTTAAAAATGAATGGTTTTATGGTATAGATATATATAGCTATACGAATTTTCAGCTGGAAGAATTGCTGAATAGTCAAAAGGTAAAATTAGACGAAGAGCAATCTATTAGTTATCAAAGAAAAATATATATAGCAAAAGACAATAGTCTAATATGTGATTTTGATACCCATGCTTTTGGATTTAAGAATAAAGAGGATTTTGATAAATATATAAAAAAATGTGAGGAAATTGCGAGTAAGGAACACATGAATAGCTTTGTTTTTAATATCAAAGATATCACCAAATCTGATTCTATAATTCAAACTTTTTTAGATCATTATAACTTAATCTTAAAATTTGAAGAACTTGAAAACTTAAAAAAGGTGGACTCTGTTCTCAATGCTGATTTAAAATTAGGTAAAGATATTTCAGTTTATTCAACTGCTTTAACACTCATATTGGGTAAGTTTTTTAAGCAAATTATTCCCGAGAGCAACTGGTATTATTATGAGGATCCGATAAGTAATAATACAGTACCCGTAATTATGGATAAAAAATTAGAAATGTATAATCCATTAAGAATAGTAGATAGAGAATTGAATTATTATATTGGAAAAACAGGGCAAGTTGCATTTTTTGATAATGCTCAGATAGAATTGATTAAATCGGGAGTAATTAAATCAATGAAAACAAAATGACGGGCAGTGCAGATTACATGGCAGTGTCCCATTTATCACTTTTTAGTTAGCGATTTTTATATTTCATTTATTTTCAACAGGTTTGTTACTGAAGAAAGACAAGAGAGAAGACGTAAAAAGTCTTCTCTTTTTTGTTTTAAACGTGCGAGAGGTTGTTCTAATTGAATTTGTAATTTCTACGTGTCCCATTCATCACCCCGTTCTTTCTAACATGCAGACTGCAAGCTCACGCGAACATCTTGTTCGTGTGAAGAAGATAGCAGAAATAAGCTGAACTGGAAACTACCCACGCGGCAATAATTGTCGAATGTAAAGCCCAACCAGTGTAAAAGCGGGTTGGGCTTTGTTGTGTAAAACGATAAATTAAACCCATTAAATAGTACTATTGTGTAGCCAAAAGTAGTTATAAGTCATGGTGAGATACCGCAGACCAAGCCACACGAACGAGACGTTCGCGTGAACGGGGGGGGGTAACCTAACAACAACAGGAAACCCTCAAGTAGATCAGGCAGTTAATTTTGTTAGGGTTGGGCTTGATGTATTGTCTTTCAGGTCAAGCTTTAATAGTTTTGGTACAGCAACAGAGGCAGTTCCATCAATGATTGTAGGAGGCGCAGGAACCTTATTAGATGCCTGTGATGTTGTAGCACCACCAACATCATCACCAACAACAACATTACCAGCATTAGATAAAAAATAATCTTATGAATTTAATAAAAAGAAAAAACTCATTTTGGCAGCTATATGGCATTCTAGTAATAGTTTGGGGGATATATGCATTCTCAATATTGATTGGTAATAATACTATCAACCTAATTCAAATTAGTGTTTTGACTACATTTTCACTTTTAATTCTCATTTCGCAATGGTCAAATACTGTTGAGATTGTATTTTCAGTAGATTTTTTGGTAGTAAGACATTTGCTAAAATCTAAATCTAAAAAGTACTACTATTCCGATATAAAGTCGGTGGAATATATATTTACTAGAATTTATGGGCGTAGGTTGATTTTTAAATGCTCCGAAGGTGGTAAACTACCAACTGGATTTACAATATATAATCCAGATCATGAATTGATTGAATTTATAAGCAGTCATATTAAAACGTATAAGAATAAGATTGGGTAACCGGCCATAACTTTCAACGGAGCAATGCAGATTACATGGAAAAGTGCGATAAAAAGGGCAGTGTCCCATTTATCACTTTTTAGTTAGCGATTTTTATATTTCATTTATTTTCAACAGGTTTGTTACTGAAGAAAGACAAGAGAGAAGACGTAAAAAGTCTTCCCCGATTCTCAATATCAGGACTTTCAAGAAAGATTGGCAACGCAGTTGTTTGAACATAAAGTAGCAGGTGCAGTGCAGATTACATGGAAAAGTGCGATAGAAAGGTACGAAAGATCGAACTTTTTGAAAAATAGGAATGTTTGAGGGGGATTTTCTTTTTTACCATTTCGGATAAAAGAAAACTCACCAAGTAATAACCAACAAAATACAAATTCGACCCCAAATTCTAATGATACTAGTATTAAAGGAAATAGTTCTGATGAAGGTAGTACCCAATTTTTAGATTAAAAGTAAGATTATGTATATAATTAAAAAACTGAGAAAGGGGTCTTTGGGTCTCGTAATAATTCTTTTGTTTCAAAGTTGTTGTATGTATAATGGTTTATATGTGCTGGAGAATAAATCTATGATAACAGAGTATTTTGATATTAGAAATGGTAGCTTTGATTACTATTATTCAACTGACCTGTCTGGTAATATTCATGATCATGGGCGAGTGTCTCGTAATGGTGATAGTTTACTATTCTCGTTTTATAGATGGGAAGATAGGGAAAAAGCTCTTACCCCTACAGTTGTTGAATCTAGTGATAACTCCAATTCTATTAAATATAGATTTCATTTCATTAAACCGAATCTTGATACTGTAATTGGTTTTGGGTATTTGAGTGTAAATAATGCCTCTTACGAAACAGACTCTTTCGGGAATATTGAATTAATTCCGAGAATTGTACCTAAAGAGTTTAGATATTCAGACATCGTTTATTACTCTCCTTATTACGTGAAAGACGCAACATCAAATGTATTCGATATATATATTAAGGCATTACCTAAATTTATAGACTCTAAAATACATCATTTAAATACAAAATTGAGTATGATATTAAAATCTGATACTATAGTTTCCGACAAGTGGATATATGTTAAAAGAAACAGAGAAATTAAAAAGCATATTACAGAGAATTGGTAGTGTTCGGCAGGGTCCCATTCATCGGCAGGGTCCCCCCCCAGTTCTTTCTAACATGTCACCACAAAGTTCACGCGAAAATCTTGTTCGTGTGAAGAAGATAGCAGAAATAAGCTGAACAGGAAACTACCCACGCGGCAATAATTGTCGAATGTAAAGCCCAACCAGTGTAAAAATGGGTTGGGCTTTGTTGTGTAAAACGATAAATTAAACCTATTAAATAGTACTATTGTGTAGCCAAAAGTAGTTATAAGTCATGGTGAGACATATCAGATCAAGCCACACGAACGAGACGTTCGCGTGAACGGGGGGGATGAAACCTTAGCAAATGAAGCCGGAGATGTGATGTGGGTTATGGAGTTTAATGAGCAGGATAATCCAAATTATAATTACAGACAAAGAAATTCGACTAAGTATTCATTTGGAATAGAATATTTGTATAAATCAGTGAAAAATGGAACGAATACTTCAACAAATAATTATCCGGCAAAATATGAGTATAAAACACAAACAGTAACCCCAAATTCAGATTGTAAAACACCAGAAATAACCCCAAATTCTAATGAATGTGAATAGATTAATAGTTTTACTTGTTCTCTTTCTAATGTTTCTCTTTGATATTCATGCTCAGCGGCTGTTTTCATGTGACTCGTCTTTAGTCAGTAATAGGACCAATCTTTATTTGATTGGAGAATGTGACATTTTTTTCAACTATTTGAAAGAACAGCAAGATTCAATAATTGTAAATGATTCTTTTGTGAAGGTTACAACCGAATTTGAATTAAATGCAGAATATGTAAAACACGGTAAAGTACTTTATTATTATAGCAAAAGTTCTAAAAAGAATAAAGTGATATTAACAGGAAGCTTTAAAGAAGGTCAACCACATGGAAAGTTTGTATATTATTCTGGAAATGATAGCTTTTCTGTGGTGTTTGTTAATGGGAAAAAACATGGGGAGCAAATTGAATATTTAAGACGACTAAAAACTGTCAAAACATACAGTAATGGTGTATTAAATGGGCCCCTTTATGTTATATATAATGAGACAGGAAACTATAAAGAGTATAGGAATTATCGAAATGGAAAATTGGTTGGAGGCGAGTTTGATTATTATCCCAATGGTATGTTACATTTTTTCAATGCATATGAAGATGGAAAACTTATAGATGGGCCTTGTTTTATCTTTAACACAAATGGAACTTATTTTTATAAGTATACTGTTAAAAATGGAGTTATAGAGGGGCCACAATATAGAATGGATGATAATGGCAATGTTGAAGAGGTTAAAATCTACAAAAAAGGTAAATGGATAGGAGAAACATATCGTTTAAGAGATGAGAATACTATTGAGTTTTATGACAAAAAACACAACAGCATTAGATTAATTCCAAGGTCGAAAGTGAAATACTTTAATGAAGTAAAGTAACCATAATTTTCCACGGAGAATTGATATAAAAGGGTACGAATATTCCCTTGGTTACACTTAATACTCCTGTTAGAGATGACTATCAGTTAGATGCTGATGCTTTAGCGAATGTTAAACACTTAAATGTATATAACCCATTTGATGTTGTGCAAATAGCGGGGGGGACAGATACAGAAGGATCAAATCCAAGAGTTGGATTGGCAGGGAGAACATATCAGAATGCAACTAATATTAGTTATTCCGACCAAACAGAATTTAATTTGGGTAGTGTAAATGATTGTGGAAATGGTAATCACTGCGGGCAACTCCAAGAAAATGCCGCACAATGGTTACCCAAAATATCAAGTGAATTAGATGAAACAGAGTAATATGATTAAATGCGTAATTATAGTCATCATAGGGCTATTAACTTCTTGCTTTGGTAAGGAAAAAATAACTTATAAGCATTTAGTTTATAGGGAAATGGACACAGCTACATTAAGTGCCTTCCAAATATTGTTCAATAATAAAATAAAGGACTCTAATTGGGCATGCTTATCTGTAAACAAGGGGTACACTTGTTCTATAGACTATAAAGGGTCTAACTTTCTACCTAAAGCCGATTTAGAAATTCATTCTTGTAATAATAGAATCGAATTGCCTTTTGGGATAAGCTCGGCAAGATTATTTGTTATAACAGATCTGGGTGTTTATTTTCCAATAGTATCACCTTACGGGTATCAAGAAGAAAGTAGATATTCAGATGTACTGAGGCTAGATTCACTTGAATATGGATTTGTTGCATGGCAGCCATAGTACCTAGTGTCCTAGCCCCCTGTTCCTTCTAACATACCATCACGAAGCTCACGCGAACATCTTGTTCGTGTGAAGAAGATAGCAGAAATAAGCTGAACTGGAAACTACCCAGACGGCAATAATTGTCGAATGTAAAGCCCAACCAGTGTATAAACGGGTTGGGCTTTGTTGTGTAAAACGATTAATTAAACCCATTAAATAGTACTATTGTGAAAACAAAAGTAGTTATAAGTCATGGTGAGACATATCAGATCAAGCCACACGAACGAGACGTTCGCGTGAACGGGGGAAATGTGACCTCTGAGGACACAAGTATGATTAGTTTTAATAATTTTAAAGATGAATAAGTTAAAGATAATAATTTTTGTACTAGTCTGTTATTTGACTCAAAGTTGTGATACGGCTAGGAATAATTCTAAAACCCAAACGGTAATGGTAAATGGCAATAAGTTGATGTGGGTTGGAGGGGAAGATGGAGGAAGTTGGTTTAGCATTTCTAAGCCTGATAGTCTTAAGGGAGCATTTTTAATTAAACGTTATTTTGAGGATAAAACATTTTACGGTGAAGGTGTTTTTACACCTGATTCTGATTTTGATATCAATAAAGAATATAATTTTATTCCGACATGTACAAGTGAGAAATGCAGAATAAAGCAAGGACGGATTATAATTGAATTTAAACTTAAACAATAAGAGATTTGCAGTGCAGCATAGGCAGGGTAGTGTCCCATGGTAGTGTCCCATTCATGTGTGCCATGAGGCTGTAAATTAGATGGAAGTAGGTCTTCCGGAGAGGATAGTCAGGTATCGTTTCCAAACCACCTTTAGCTGCAGTGCAGATTACACGGAGAAGTGCAATAAAAAGGTACGAAAGATCGAACCTGTTAAAAACAGGAATATCTGAGGGTATTTTTTCTTGTTACCATTTCGGATAAAAGAAAACACACTCTTTAAAAAGAAATGGGTCAATCAAAAGATGGAAACAGGTTAATCTTAACTTAAACGTTGGTTAACCTGTTTTCTTTTAAAGGTAGACCCAACAGAAACTTGTGGTTTGATATGGAGGCTATGTACCACCAGAAAGTTAAAATTGTATAAGAAGCTATGTATAAGTTAAAGTTGTTGTTAGTAATAGGTATCTGTTTAGGATTAACAAACCTATATAAAAATATGAGTTACAGTAAAGAGGATATTCTTAAGGAACTAGATAATGCAGGAAAAGAGAACCCAATGGTCTTTTTTCCGGACTTTAATCACCCATATGCTTACCCAGTTATTAGCAGGATGCACCTTTTTGCGGATACTTATAACTGGGCAATTGTTTTTGAGATTTGCGGATATAATAACCGTACCAATAGTTTAAATACACAGCTAGTTTACTTTGGAAGTAGTCTTAAAAACTTAGATAAAGTAGGTGATAATATCAGCAATACAAAGTTCATTGATATTGTAAGTGAAATTCAACTGATGAAGATTGTTGATTCTAATCTTATGATTAATAATGGAGTTAAAAACATAGAAATTAAAGGAAAGAAAATCCAAATACAAAAGTCTCCTGAACGGTATTCTCAATTCGGCTTAAAATTAAACGAAGGTAAGATTGACATAATTAGTTATTTTAGATACCTAGGTGAAACAAGCCCAAGCAGTTTATTTTTAGAAGAGTCAGTCGTGAATCAATGCTTGTCATATCGTATTCCTAAAATACTTCATATTGATAAGTGGTATCATAAATCTTTCGGTTATGTAAATGGTCAACACTATGGAGAATTACCGAGCAGTTATGAAACATTTAATCAAATCGCGGACGTTTTAATTTCGAAAAATAAGAGTAAATACAAGCCAAGTCAGAAACCAAATAATCATTGGTCTAATTGGCCAAATGCGGGACAACTTTAAGCTCACACCTGTTCTTTCTAACATACCATCGCGAAGCTCACGCGAACATCCTGTTCATATGAAGAAGATAGCAGAAATAAGCTGAACTGGAAACTACCCACGCGGCAATAATTGTCGAATGTAAAGCCCAACCAGTATAAAAACGGGTTGGGCTTTGTTGTGTAAAACGATAAATTAAACCTATTAAATAGTACTATTGTGAAAACAAAAGTAGTTATAAGTTATGGTGAGATAACGCAGACCAAGCCACACGAACGAGACGTTCGCGTGAACGGGTGAACTGGAAACTACCCAGACGGCAATAATTGTCGAATGTAAAGCCCAACCAGTGTAAAAATGGGTTGGGCTTTGTTGTGTAAAATGATAAATTAAACCCATTAAATAGTATTATTGTGTAGCCAAAAGTAGTTATAAGTCATGGTGAGATAACGCAGACCAAGCCACACGAACGAGACGTTCGCGTGAATGGGGCACACCCAATAGTTTAGATATTCAAACTTCGTTTATTACTCCCTTTATTATGTAAAGACACAACATCACGTATATTCGATATATACTTAAAGCATTACCTATATTACTGAATCCTAAGATAGATCATGTAACTACAAAATTTAGAATGCTATTAAAATCAGATACTTTAGTTTTGATAAGTTGATATATGTTAAAAAAAAAGGAAAAATTAAAAATTATATTGCGCATCACTTGTCAAATGACAAAGAATGGTAAAACAGCACAGATGCAAGAAATGCTGTCCCAATTTTAAGGTGACTTCGAGAGGCTCATACAAGCGTCTCATTCATGAGTAGATGTAAAAAATAAACGAAACAGAATACTAACTACGCTATTTATGCGATATATTAGCAGCAGAATATGTTGTACCAGTAAACACAATTCACTTAAACATAAAGTATAGCAGAAAACAAAAAGTAAGAATTAAAATAATGAATATGAAACAGGTTATCGGTATGTTATTGCTTGCTGGCGGTATGTACCAATCATTTGGCCAAGCCAATACTTCTCCGTGGCCCTCTACAGGGTCTATAGGAATTGGTACAGCCACTCCGGCCACCAAACTGGAGGTAGTAGTGACACCCACTACCAATACAACCGGAGGTTACCGGTTAAGAAGCAATGGGTCTTTGTATGCTGATTTTTTGTCAACCGGCCCCACATATAATTCAGGTGGAGTAGGTGCCAACGAAATTTGGTTAAACTCGCAAGCAGGGAACTTGGTATTGGGCCCTGCCACCGCCCACGATTTAAAATTTGTGGCCAATGGAGGCGAACGCATGCGCCTATTGTCCAACGGGAATTTGGGTATCGGAAACCCAACTCCGCCAACAAAGTTAGCCTTAAGTTTTACATTAACAGGAGCACAGTCAGATGGTATTCAACTTAAAAGTAATGGGTCTCTTTATGCAGAGTTAGCGGCTACCGGACCTTCATACAATAGTTGGGGATTAGGGCCAAATGAAATTAGTTTAAATTCACAAGGAGGACATTTAGCAATAGGCCCTGCCACCGGTCATGATATAAAGTTTATGTCGACCGGATCTGAAAAAATGCGCATGTTGGCCTCAGGAGGTCTTTCAATAGGAACGCCATATGGTAACGGAGCACGTTTGTCAATCGCAGGTGGATCACTTCCAACTGCATCAAACAACGGGGCTCTTAATTTTTCAAGCTCATTGGCAGCCGGCCGTTTATTGGCAGGCGATGCACAAAATATAACAGGAGCCATAAACACCGCTTTGGATGCATCCAATATTGAAATAAGTACGGGTACGACCAGTGGTTGGGTAAGTGGGATGACGATAAGTGGATTGACTTCAGTGGCTGCAACTGCTGCTGGAACGGTTCGATTCTGGACTTCGAGTGCCGAACGTATGCGGATAAGCAGTGCGGGTAATGTTGGTATCGGATACAACAATCCTGGATCTAAATTAGTGGTCAGTGTAGCGCCAACTACCACACAATCCAACGGGATTCAACTTAGGAGTAATGAAACGCTCTTTGCAGATTTTGGCGCTACCGGCCCAACGTATAATTTATACGGAGTGGGAGGCAGTGAAATTTGGGTAAACTCACAAGGAGGTAATTTATCAGTAGGTCCTGCTACGAATCATGCTATCAAATTTGTGGCCAATGGGGCAGAAAGAATGCGTTTATTGGCCAATGGAAATTTTGGAATTGGCACAAATGCCCCTACCACCAAATTAAGTTTGGGTACATATCAAACTACCACAGCCGGTAATGTAGGAGGTATAGCCTTGTATGAAACAGGCAATACCAAGTATGGATTGTCTGTTAACAATCAAGGGTTTTTGGATATTTCAGGAAACCAGTCCAGTGCCGGAGGTATCCGGTTTTTTAATGGAACAGATAATACAGCACCAACTGAAAGAATGAGGATTACCTCTACAGGGAACGTAGGTATTGGAACGTCTAATCCTCAGGCTAAACTTGCTGTGAATGGCGATATATACGCTAAAAAAGTAAAAGTAACCACTACAGGCTGGCCCGATTATGTATTTGAACAAAACTATGTGTTAAAGCCATTGTCGGAAGTAGAAACATTTATCCTTGCAAACAAACATTTGCCGGAAGTGCCTTCGGCAGCTGATATTGCTAAGAACGATCAGGACCTCGGTGAAATGAACAAAGTGTTGTTGCAAAAAGTTGAAGAATTAACATTGTATCTGATAGCCTTGGAAAAGGAAAATAAATTGCAAAAAGAAAGGGTAGACAAATTGGAGAAATTAGTAAATACCAAGTAGGATTTCGTTGAGATCATTATACATAATAACAAAGCCCAACCAGTGTAAAAACGGGTTGGGCTTTGTTGTGTATAAAAAGAATTAGATTATTCTTTGAGGTGAAGTGTTTCTTTCACTTCCCGGTAATTATTCAGATCCAGATCAGGATATGTTTTTAATACCGAAGGAGGGATCACCACAACTTTGAATTTTACATCGCCTAAAACGGAAGTTGGGCTATCGCCAATACCGGCCAGGTTATATTGCCATCTCACTTCCACAAGATTCACTGTCGTCAAAAAATTCATGAAATAGTTTCCACTTGTTGTGCCAACATAAGTATACGGTAATGCCAGCCAATTATTATCGGCTGTTCCCCAATAAACCTGCACCGATGCCGAATTAATATTACTTGTGGTTAACTCGGGAACAGATAAATGAAGATACCAAAATGAAGAAGAACTTGTCCATTGAGATACGGGAAAGTTGCGGGCTGTAACGTTCGCACTGCCATCTTTCCCGGGCTCTCCGTCTTCTCCTTTTTCGCACCCAGGAACAACCAGGATCAGAATGGATAAGATGAATGCTTGAAACATGTAAGTAGTAGTTTTCATAGGTTTTGTTGTTAGGTTATTAATTCACTTTTTGTCCTTCAACTGCAGTAGTATTCGGTTGAATGGTTGTGGGATATTCTTTTTTTGCTGTTGGGTTTTGCATGAGGTAATAACCCAATAACAACAATGCCAGGGCAATGAGTCCAGTGGTAAGTACCTGTTTGAGCAAGTCGGGGCCTTGTTTCTTTTTGGTCGTTTTATAAGCCCTCTTTTGCGGAGGATCAATATTCACATGGATGGTATTGTTATTTACATTGCTGTTTACCGGAGTGTTTTCAGGTTTAGGTCTTGCTGTCATTTTATTGAATTAACTGTTTGAAGGAACACAATGAAAGAAATGTTTCGCAAAGGGATAAGACATTCGTTTTAACTATTTACACAACCAATAATCAACACCTCCGTGTCCCGAACATGCCCCTTGCCCGGTTGCCGAACTTTCGGTACCATCTTTACATTTTGCCCCCCTGCGTTTTGATTGATCTGTTTGGCAGTCTGTAACGGAAGTTGTTGTTGCACTTGTTGTGGTTGAATTGGTTTTGTTGTTTGAAGATGATGAAGGTTTTGTTTCTTCTTTGGTACATGCAATGGCAATCAACAAACAAACAATCGGAATAAGCTTATTAAAACGTTTCATAGTCATCTTTATCAAGCGTGGTATATTCCGGGCCGGATCGTGCGCAAGGGGAAAGGAGGGTAGTAAAAAGTTGTTTTCTTGGTTGTTTTCTGAACAGTCTTTTTGGGCTCTTCTTTGGGTTTTTCCTCAATCACTTTTGTGGGTGGTGAACATCTTGAACAGGCGGAAAGCCCTTTTGCAAAAGCATCGGCCAATGAGCAGGTATAATCGCTTTTCCTTAAATACTGGCAACCTGCAGCGTGGTATTTTTTACCGGTAGCAGTGTAATGAACCGTTTGCGCATTGGAGACGAATGCTAAAGCAGAAAAAACAATGAGTAGAAGTGCTGTTTTGAGTTTCATATTCTGGCTGGTTTATGGTGTTAGTAAAAACATGCCTTCAAATAATGGAAAATGCTTCCTCCGGTTAAAATATACTTTCCGAAACCACTACTTTTTTTTGTTAAGGGTCATTTTGGCATCTTTAATATTGAAATGGTCGAGATCGCTTTTTGAGAATGTACTCACCCATCCTATCTTTAAACAGTTGCCTTCATATGTTGCGAAGTACTTATTGATCCGCTCATCCAGGGTGTTCTTACCCACAGGCAATTTTTCCCATTTCATTTTTTCAAAGGCAACATTATTTTCTCGAACAAAGAGTTCACGTCCGGCAATTGGATCTCCGGCAGAAGAAATTCCGGCAAAGGTTCCTTGCAGGAGCAGCGGCTTTTCGCTTGTGCCCACCTTCATTACGATGTATAGTTTCTTATCTTTTCCGGTATCTAATTCACAAAAAATATTACCTGCCCGTAATATTACTTTCCCCTTAAATGAACGTTGTCCACCTTGCAATTCAATTAGGATTTCAGTCTTGCTGTCATTCATAAATATCCGAACGGGGGCTTTTAATAAGTATGCTCCGTTATTGGCCCTCACAATACTCCACCATTGCCCAAGGCATCCTATGAGTGATGGATCCAAAGGTTTAAATCTCGCTTGAATGAATGCTTTGAAACTTTTGTATCCAATAGCTTTGCTGATGCTATCCATTTTGTGGTTATACACCCGCACTTCTTTTACACCTTTTTTGATGTTCTGGCAAACACTTAAATAAGCTTCAGACAGGTATCTTTTTGAGATATCGGTCTTCACTTTGTCTTCAATATAGTCACTCATTACTTCGAATCCTCTGTTGTCAAGCGATTCATTTGTTTTATCTGCAAGTTCTTCTATTAGTTGTTTTACGAACTCCGGATTTGTTGCCATTGGATATTTGAATTTAATGAGCTTCGATGTTAGGCAACAGGCATGTGAAGGATCAAACCATCTTTCTCAATGCAGACATAAACTTTCCAAACGCGTTAAAACTCCGTTTTCTCTGTAAGCTCTTCGTTGTGCCGAATTGCCCGGGTTGCACAACCTTTGTACCTGTTAATTAACAGCAATTGCAATTGTTTTTCGTGTGCACACAAAAGGAGCGGAGCGGTTTAACAAAAAACATACAGACAAGCGACAGGCAATGTAGCCTGCATTGTGAAATGAAAAGCACTGTGAATTTGATTGAACCTTTCTTAGCTCAACCAAACAGAAAGATTTCCGTTACTGCGGGTAACCGCAGAGGGGTAACATGCCTGCGGTAATGGATATCACTGTTTAACCAAATCCTCTCTGCCAAAAAACGGAATGATCTATTTCCATGAGCCTGGGTGCTTATGGCCTGTCATTCCATTGTCTCGTTTTTTTTAACCATTCAAACAAATCACAATGAAAACGTTCATCATCGTAAGTACATATATTGTACTCTGTTTCGCAACGCTTACCAGCTGCAAAAAATCAGATACTTCTCCTGAAATAACTTCAGGAACCGTATCGCGTCCTTCATCATCAACAGTTGCTCCGATCCGGAGGTTTCTTGAAACCAATGATACAGAAGACAGGCCAAAAATGGTAAGAGGGCATGTTCAAAATGTTTCGCATAGCAATGTTCCGTATGCCAGTGTTTCCATGTACAGGTTGCCCGATAGTACCAATGTGGGCCGTGTTAATGCAAATTACCTGGGCGACTTTGCAATTGATTCCATTTCGGGAGGAAGTTATTACCTGAAGATAGTTGCTTCAGGATACTTTGATAAATATGAAGAAGTCGCCATTCCATTTGATGAAGACTCTCTATTTGAAGTAGGAGACATTACAATTCTCCCGCTCTAAATTTTAATTTAAGTCCTGCAGCAATTGCTGCAGGACTTTTTTAGCAATTATCAATTGAAACGATGATACAGGCTCCATGCTCATTCTTAATTTCCAATTTGGCATGTAGCTGTTTACACAACATTTTAATCAGTTTGAATCCAAAAGAATCTTTGTGTTGGTTATCAATATGAATTCCATTGCCATTGTCTTTTACAATAATGGTTACACCTTTGTT
This sequence comes from Chitinophaga pinensis, assembly GCA_943369665.1. Taxonomy (GTDB): domain Bacteria; phylum Bacteroidota; class Bacteroidia; order UKL13-3; family UKL13-3; genus UKL13-3. The sequence continues at coordinate 58,635 of CALRNX020000007.1, read as the reverse complement.
TACTTTTTTTAAGCTGATATCAAGTCGCGGATATTTATCGGTAAAGGCATATTTAAATGCATTGGAGAGAATTTCATTCATGATCAATCCTAACGGAATGGCTTTGTCTGCCAATATTTCAAGATTGTCCAGGTCGAAATGTATCGCTACTTTTTCGGCTTCTTCAAAACCGTAACTCATTCTTAGTTCGGCTGTCAGTTCCATGATAAAATCATGAATGCTTACAAGGGAAAGTTCTTTTCCAAGATAAAGTTTCCGGTGAACAACACCCATTGCTTTCACCCGGTTTCTGGTTTCCTGGATTGCTGCACGGGCCGATTTGTCTTCCAGTTGATCGTACTGCAAACTCAATAGGCTCGACAATACCTGCATATTGTTTTTAACACGGTGGTTCAGCTCCCTCATCAGCGCCTCTGTTTTTCTTTTTCCTTTTATCTTCTGGAAATACGCCAATAAGATCAATGCAATGATCATGAGTAAGGAAACAATACCGCCCGTTTTGAAATAAGAAAGAGCTTCTTCTTGTTTAAGTTCTTCTACCAGCCTTTTGTTTTTCTCCAGGTTTTCAGCCGCTTCGTATTTTACCTCCATCTCCTTAAGTGCTCTTATTGCTGCTTCATCCAATAAAAGGTGATCTAGCTTTATATACAATTCATCATATTGGAGTGCGAGCTGGAATTGATTGGTGTTTCGGTATAATTTTCTACTGAGGTCGTAATTTTTAAGCAGTTCTCCTCGTAAACTATCTTCACCTGCAATTTTCCTTGACTCGAGAAGGTATTTCTCCGCATCGGTATATTTTTTTGAGGTGAGGTATATGGATGCCAGTAAATTGGCTGAGTTTGCTATGCCAATCCTGTCACCTACGTTTTCCCTTATTTTATAAGCCTCTTGATAATATCTTAAGGCAAGGGATAATTTCCCTTTGAGCTCATATACTTCACCAAGTGCAGACAATGTGTGTGCGGTTGATTGGTCGTTACCTATTTCTCTCTTGTAAAACAAAGCGCTGCTGAGGTAGCTTAAGGCCTTGTCGTATTGTTTGTTTTCCTTATACAGATCGCCAATATTATTAAGTGAAGCGGCTATATCTGCTTTGTGATTCAGGCTGTCTTTTAATTCGGTCCAGAGATGAAGCGATTTTTGATAATAGAATAAAGCGGAATTAAACTCTCCCAATTTGTTCTGGATATTTCCGACAGAATTATAAGAGGACGATAATCCATCCCGATCACCAAGATCGCTGAAGATCCTGGCTGCTTTTAAATACAATTGTTTTGCCAAAAGATAAGAGGCTTTTCGTTCATGTACCATCCCGGAGCTTAAATAGCAGGATGCCATAATAACGGAGTCATTTATTTTTTCGGCCGTAACGGTGCTGTTTTCGAAAAACTCCATTGCTTTATCCAGGTCGTTTTTATCAAGATAAACAATGCCCATGTTTACCAGGGTCCTCGCTTCTCCGTATGGATTATTGCCTTTTGTGAGCTTAAGTTCTTCACCAAATACGATTAATGCGCTATCATATTGTTGCCTTTCATATAATGTGAAGCCAAGGTCATTCAGGGAATCTATTTTACTTTGTGCTGCTGCCCAAAACGGAAACAACGAAAAAACAAAAAGCCATTTCATGATCATAAAAGATGGGTTTTAGAAAATAAATGGGTCAAATAATAAACAATCTTACTACTTTCATCGGTGAAATAAGCCATAAAATATGTCGGCCATAAAAATACTCATTGTAGAAAATGAAGTGATCGTTTCGGAAGAGATAGCATTAAAGCTTCAACGTGAAGGTTATGTTATTACCGCTCAGGTAGCAAATGCCCATGATGCTATTCAATCGGTGAATGAACAGCAACCGGATATCATCATCATGGATATTGATCTTGACGGTAAACCCGATGGAATAGATACTGCAGTGAAAATTAAGAAGGAGTTTAATATCCCTGTTATTTTTCTGACCGATTTGGATAATGAAAAAACCTTACAGCGGGCATCGAAAGCAAAACCGGCTAATTACCTGATCAAACCTTTTAGTGAGCGACAACTTAACGCAAGTATTCACCAGGCTTTGCATAATGCAAGCGAATCAATAACACCTATACCGGGAGAAGCAGATGTGCCGGCAGAAAATCAATACGTTCTCAATGATTGTTTATTTATACGGGTAGACAGTCACCATTTTAAGAAAATACTGCTTAATAATATTCTCTATATTGAAGCAGATGGAGCGTATGCCAATATTCACACCGAGACAGGCGAAAAACATACCTATAGTATCAGCATGAACCATGTTCATGATAAAATAAAACATCCTTCGTTTATAAGAGTGAGCCGCTCATTTGTTGTTAACCTTGATAAAGTAACAGATATAAAGGGCAATCTTTTGGTGGTTCAAAAAACGGAGATCCCTATTGGGAAAAACTTTAAGGAAGAGGTGATCCGATGCTTACCCATGTTAAGATAATGACCATATTCGGAAACTAATTCGGACTGTTCGGAAAGTTCTTGCTCCTATGAACTCTCTTTATAGCTTTTTTAGACAACCTAATTTAAAGCTATGGAATACCCATTTACCTATCACGCTTTTATCTCACATGTTTTTGAAGACAAAAAAGAAATTGCAGACCCGCTCAATCAGGCATTAAGGGTTGCAGGTTTTAATATATGGTATTCCGGATCGGACTTAAAAGCAGGTGATGATCTTAACCGGAAAATTTTGGGAGTTATTCCCAAATGTAAATACGCAATTGTTATCATCAGTCCTGATTATTTGAAAAGTGATTGGGCACAAAAAGAATTGAAAACCATTGAAGAGCTTGAACAATCGGGAACGAGGATCATTCTTCCCATTTGGCATCACCTTTCGCAAAAAGAAGTGAAAGCAGCACTTCCCTTTCTTGCCGATCGGTTTGCTCTTTTTTCAGCTCAGGGCATGGATGCAATCATCCCTAAACTAGTTTCCGTGCTCAAAAAACGAAGGCCATCCGGTGCTACGAATTTGGTTCAATCCAAGTCGCATCTTTCACCAAAGGTATTTCCGAAAAGCGAAACCAATATAAACACCAATACAAACAATATTAAGATCAATATTGGAAATACTTCCAAGGGACAGAGGCGGTAAAAAATGCAAGTGAAAATAATCCTTATGGCTACAACCGTTACAAATAATCATGAAGTGCTTTAAACCATACGATGTGTTCATTTCTCATGCTGCCGAAGACAAAGTTGATCTGGCAGATGAAATCAAGCAATCCTTAGCGCAGTCCGGGCTGCGTGTTTGGTATTCATCCGATCAGTTGCCATTAGGAGAGAATATCAGAAGTCATATCGGAAAAGGACTCCGGCAATGCCGCTATGGTGTGGTTATTCTTAGTCAATCATCCCTTAAAAGTCCCTGGATAATTCATGAACTGTATGCTTTGATGGAAAGAAGAGAAAAAAATAAAACCATCATTATTCCTGTTCGACATTATGTTACTTCCGAACAAGTTAAACAGTTTGCTCCTGATATTGCAAACATTTATAGTCTGTCTACCAATGATGGACTGGATAAGGTGATATCGAAACTGCAAGCTGAGATCAAATCCAGGAGTTTGATATGTTCAATCATTTCCTATGGAGTATGGATGGCAGATAAGAAGTGGCGATCTGTTTTGCAGGTTTTCGCAGGATTATGTGTAATAGCCATAAGTATGCTGATCTATTTGCAACGAAACAGTACAATACCATCCGATGATTTTATTGAGCAAAAAATACATGAAAGAATACAGGCAGTGAATGGTAATATTACCCAATGTTCCGCTTCGAATACACTCGCAGCGGATAGTATTTTAGCTCTTCGAGAACCTTTTGATCAACAATCATCCCACAGCAATCGCCATGCATTTGAGTTCGCTACCGGAATTGCCCCACCCATACATGCCAAAGTTAGTTTAAAGGAGGCGGGTATACCTGTTAACCTGGCAACAGTCAGCAATGCTTATGGATTCCATTATTTTACGGCCTGCATATCGGATTATTTAACCGAGAAAGAAAATTTCTATTTTACGTATTCATTTATCAATAATGATAGCGTTGTATTTGATATAACAAACGCTCAACATATTAATGAATACCAGTATCAGGTAACGGTTAGTTATACCAATTTTATCCGTGCTGTTTATATAGCCTGCAGTTATGATGCTGAATCCTCTTCACGTTTGGAGAAAATAAAATACACAGGACTAAGCCATAAAGAAGAATTCATTTTTGAAAAGAGAGATGAAGAATGGCAATTAACCGGATATTATTAATCGTCATAAAAGCTGTTTGGGAAAAGAACAGGATTCATTCGGAAAGTTCCTTTTTATTCAATAGGTCGGTGTTCCATCTTACCGGAACAAATAACAAAATAATTAATGAATAAAGCGGGACTACTGTTTGTAATCTGTTTATGGATAAACATGACGTGTTGCACCAATAAAAAAACGACTGATTCCATTGTTTACATAACCAATACCGGAAACAAATACCATACAAGTGTTTGTCGTTATTTGGGGAAAAGCGCATTTCCGGTTTCGTTGGAGGATGCGTGTAGTCGCCATTACGGTCCTTGTTCTGATTGTACCCCTCCGGTTTGTCGGGTTGTTATTGCAGCAAAAGATTCCTTCGCTGCTCCTGTTCGCTCTCCTGGAGAAAATATAAATTCGGAGAAAACTGCCATAAGGTGTTCGGGAATAACGCAAAAAGGAAAACAATGTAAGCGAAAAACCAATGATGCTGATGGAAGGTGTTTTCAGCATAAGAAATAAACCGAGTTGAAAATAAAAAGCCTCGTTCTGTATTGTTGCAGAATGAGGCTTTTTACCAATGTGTTGGTGGAGCTGCAGGGAGTCGAACCCTGGTCCGGATGTGGAACGGTCACGCTTTCTTCATGTTGAGTGACACATTGTTTTTCGGGGTATAGCAGGCTGTGTCTCTTGCCAATTACACCCTTATCCTCTTAGGTACTTATGCTAAGTAAAGGCCACTTAACAAAAGGCTTTTCCAAATGATGCCTCTGATGCAAGCGCGGTTAAGCTAACCCCTGCGAGACAATGGCAAGTGCGTAATCTTCCTGATTAGGCAGCCATAGCGAATTGATTTTCGCCAGATAATTGTTTGAGTATCGAGATTAACGAGCCAATATCTCAACGCTCGACATGCTTACGCGCCTATTGCTCACCCCGTCAATTCCGGTCAGCCCCAGGTCCAGTTACGAATTACGAAAATGGATTACAAATATAGTTGATTTTTCTGCGGAATGGCGATGCTTATTTTGCAATCATAATTAACCCTTTCAACATAATTAACATAACTCCATAATAAAGTGCATTTTTGTTAGATGTTGCGTTATCCCTTCATCTGTTGTTTGATCGTGTGTTGCTACCTGAAAGTATGTGCGCAATCGGATAGTGCTGCGCTTGTGTATAAAAAGCTGCGCGACAGTTATATCATCGACCTTACGTATAAAATAAATGTGTCGCCTTTTATATTGGGTTCCGGCAATGGGTTTGAGTTACGTTCCAATCAGAACATTCGTGTACGGCCAAATGAAATTGGCAGCGTTGGCCTGAGGGTTTCGCATCGTTGGCTTTCGGGTGCCCTTGCGTTTGGTGTTAAAAATGTGCAGTCCGACAAAAAAGGAACAACTGATTTTTTTAACCTTAATGTGAATCTCTACAGGCAAAAGTGGGGTTTTGATGGGTATTATCATTCTTATAAAGGACAGTATATTACCAATGATGAAATTGCAAGTCTTCCTCAATTTGCCAAAACCCAAACATATCCTGTTTTGCCCAATGTAAGCACAGTATATATTGGAACCAGCGCGTATTGGGTAGCCAATCATAAAAAGTTTTCACACCGCGCTTCATTCTTATGCAACGAACTGCAGAAAAAATCGGCAGGCTCATTTTTGCTGATGGTATCTTATTCTTTCTTTAAAATGAGCAGCGATACAGGTTTTGTTCCGGGCGATATTCGATCCAATATTCCGTTTTCATCGCAAATCGTTGATGGGAGATTTAACAGTTTTAGTATCATGCCGGGTTATGCCTATACATTGGTGTTTGCCAAAAAATGTTATTTAACCCTGGCTCCTTCTATTGGATTAATGACCCAGTTCCAGAATTATTCGACCAATGGCTCAACCGAAAAAGGAAAAACAGATGGAAATGTTTTTTATCCACGAGGAATGGCAAGAGCTGCCTTAGGATATAATGCTTCCAGGTGGTATGCAGGGATTTCGGCCTTTGTCGATAATTATATTATCCAGTTACCTCAAAATGACTTACTGATATACAATATCGGAAATGCCAATTTTTATGTTGGATACCGGTTTAATGTTCCCAAGAAATTTCGGAAATTCTCTAAAACAATTAATGAATACGCTCCCGAAAATATCATTAATGACCTCACTCATTAAACCTCAGCTTATGAAGGTCAAATCCCAAATCTAAACGTTTCGTTTGTGTTTCCATCGCCTGTGGCTCCATAACCAAAGTTCAGGCCTTGCTATGATATCTTTTTCCAGCAGTTGCGTATGTTGTTCTGTTATCCAAAAATCAGGGGTATCTTTCGGATTATCGGTTATGATGGTGAATGTTCCTTCATAATAACCACGTTTTGGTTTTTGAATATGAACAAACACCACCGGCCTGTTGAGTTTTTTTGCAATTTTTTCTGTTCCTAAAAAAATAGGAGTGTCCTGGTTTAAAAAAGGCATCCAATAGCTGGAGTCTTTTGCACTGGGTGTTTGGTCGGCCAAAAAAGCAGTCCCCGTGAGAATTTCTTTTCTGCGAATCATCTCTTTGATCGATAGCTGCATAGGAATAAGCACCATCCCAAAACGTGAACGGAGCTTATGTGTTAGCCACTCAAAAAAGGGATTGCTGATAGGATGGTACAATGCATCTTCCTGGAATTGATGTTTAAGGTGAAACGATTGCCCGCACCATTCCCAGTTCCCATAATGCCCGAGTACAAAAATGACAGATTGTTTTCGCTCTGCAAACGAATTCAGTATCTCTAAATTGGTAAAAGTAAACCGTTTTTCTATGGTTGTTTTCGACATCACCAACAGTTTCATTGTTTCTAAAAATACATCGATCATGGATGCATAGAACTTTTTACCCAGCGCAATAATTTCTTCTTCCGATTTGTGCGGAAAGGCATTGTGCAGATTTTGGTGGATCACTTTTTTACGATACCCGATCATATAATACCCCAACACAAAAACGCCATCGGCAAATACATAAAATAAGGGGAAGGGCAGTGCTGCCAATAGGTAAATGGGTAAAGCAAAGATGGGGTACAAGGTCTTTTTCATAACACGGGCAAAGATAGGTGACTATTGCGCAAAGATACTTTTGGAAAAATAAAACCCATTGCTAAAAAAAAGTCGTGCACCAGCATTTGGTTGCACGACTTTTTTCGATACAATTCAGGTATTCGCTGAATTAAGATTTTTCGCGGTGGGTTTCAATTTTAACTTTTTCAATTTTTCCATTGAAATGTGTTGACGCTCCATAATTGGTAACCAATGTACCATCATCTGTTCCGATATCAGCCATGTCGTCCAGTGAGAAGATTTTGGGATGAGTTTTAGGAATTCGTCCTTCTGCTGTTTTAACACCATCAATGGTGATGGTTCCTAATCCACCTTTACCGGGTCCTCCGCCATCGTATTTAAAGTCAAACACAATAGTATGTTTACCAGGTTTAAGAGAAGTGTTCGATGCAATATTGATGGACTGTAATCCAAGGAAGTTGTATGTGAACATTGGTTTTCCTGCTTTCATGTACAATGAAAATCCGCCAAATCTTCCGCCTTGACAAACCATTACACCGTTGCTATTGGCTTTCACTTCCACTTCACTTGTAATGGTGTATGATGAATTTAACGTATTGATGAAAATATCAACTCCCATTCCTTTCATTCCTTCACCGTATGTAACGGATGTTCTGTCGCCCATTATATCAGGTCTACCAACCAGTTTCGCATCCAATCTTTCTGTCAGGCGGTCATCAATTGGCAATACATGGTATTTTTCCGCTTCTTTCATAAATAGTGCCTGAAGCTCTTTTAATTTATCGGGATGTTCGGCCGCAATATTTTTTGAAAGGCTAAAATCTTCGTTTGAGTTATACAGTTCCCATACATCTTCGGCAAGCGAGTATGCCGGTTTGTAATCCCATGCCGGTCTGTGAATGGTGCGTGCATACCATCCATCGCTGTAAATTGCCCTGTTGCCAAACATCTCAAAATATTGTACGGTATGTTTTTCTTTGGCGGCTGCATCGTTGAAGCTGTACACTAAGCTTGTTCCTTCAATCGGAGCTTGTTGCACACCATTAACCATTTTGGGTGAAGGAACTTTACATATTTCAAATACGGTAGGAGCAATATCAATAGCATGCGCAAATTGGGTACGGATCTCGCCTTTTGCTTTGATACCGGCTGGCCAGTGAATAACCAGTCCATTGCGTGTTCCACCAAAATCGGAAGCTACCTGTTTGGTATATGAAAACGGAGCATTCATGGCTACAGCCCATCCGGCAGCATAGTGCGGATATGTATTGGGTCCGCCCCATTCATCGTAGTGTTTCAACATGTCCTGTAAGGTTTCAGGAACCAAATTGAAGTAGGTCATTTCATTAAACAATCCGTTCATGGTTCCTTCGGCACTTGCTCCATTATCGCCCACTACGTAAATAAATACGGTATTGTCAAGTATTCCCAAGTCTTCAATGGCTTCATATAGTCTGCCAATTTCATGATCAGTATGCTCGCCAAATCCTGCGTAGGTTTCCATTTGGTGTGCAAACATTCTTTTTTCATCCGTAGAAAGGGCTTCCCATGCTTTAATATCTTTTGGACGGGGAGCCAGTTGCGCATTTTGTGGAACGAGACCAAGTTTCTTTTGACGCTCCAATGTTTCGGCTCTTACCTTATCCCAGCCCTGATCGAATTTACCTTTGTATTTCTCAATGAATTCCTTAGGAGCATGATGTGGTGCATGGGTGGCACCTGTTGCAAAATACATCATGAAAGGTTTTTCCGGAGTAAGCGCATGTTGAAAACGCATCCAGCTGATCGCCTGATTGGTCATATCCGTTGTAAAGTGATAGTTGGGATCCTTTGGCGTTTCAACCTGGGTTACGCCATCATAAATCAATGGAGCCCATTGATTGGTTTCACCGCCAATAAATCCGTAAAATTTCTCAAATCCCGAATGAACCGGCCAACGATCGAAAGGACCTGTCAATGAAATTTCCCAGGGTGGGGTTTCATGGTATTTACCAAATGCCCCGGTGCTGTACCCGTTTTGGCGAAGAACCTCTGCCATTGGTGTAATGGATTGAGGTCTGATACCATTATTACCCGGAAATGCAGTAGATGTTTCCATTACAGATCCGGCATTATTGCTGTGGTGATTATAACCGGTAAGCAATGCCATACGGGTTGGCGAACAAAGTGAAGTTGTGTGAAAGCGATTGTAGCTGATTCCTTCGGCAGCAACTTTATCCAATACGGGCATATTGATCGGACCACCAAAGCGGCTGGAAGCACCATATCCCATATCATCAATTAATACCACCACCACATTCGGAGCACCTTCAGGAGCTTTAACGCTCCAACGCTCCGGTGCCTTTGCATCGCGGGCATCCAACTCAGTGTATGTTTGGCGGGCAGGTTCCTGAATTGGCAGAACGGTTCTGTCGAGTTCACCGGATGCAGTTTTGTTTTCTGTTTTTTGCGGGGCCTGATTGCAACTAAATAAAAATGTTGCAGCTACGGTGAGTAGCGGGACTGTGAGTTTATTTTTGTGTTTCATATTGATCGTTTGTTGAATTTTAATATGGCTGATAAATGATTGTAAAGGTTGTTAAATTTCATTGCAAAGTCAAGTTCCTTGTAACCGGAGAGGATGCCTGAAAATAGTTAATGAGTTGAATATGAATTATTACTAGGCTAATGAAAAGTGATATACCCACCCAAAAAAGTTGTCAGTTTGGTCCCAATAATTGATTTTACCACCATGTTTAATGAGCATATAATGGAATTTGTTGAGGCCATTGCAATCCAATATCTGATTTCCATCCTCAAATTTCTTGGTTATATTCGCGACCATTATGACAAACGACCAATTTAAAGAGTTGAAGTCACGGGTAGAAGCCCTAAGGAGGTTTCTTTGACTACGATACTAAAATAATAGCACTGCGCGAACACGAACAGCTTGCCCATGAACCGGGATTTTGGGACAATCCCAAACGTGCCGAACAAATTTTAAAAGATACCAAACTCATCAAAGTATGGACCGATAGTTTTGAAGCAACACAAGCCTCATTCGATGACCTGGCTGTGCTATATGAATTTGAACTTGCAGGCGAGGCTACTGAAGAAGAACTTGATGAGCAGTATACATTGACCAAAACGGCAGTAGAGGAACTTGAGTTTAAAAACATGCTGAGCGGTGAAGAGGATCAGATGAATTGCGTGTTGAACATCAACTCGGGTGCGGGAGGAACAGAGAGCCAGGATTGGGCTTCCATGCTCATGCGCATGTACCTCATGTATGCTGAAAAGCACAATATGAAGGCTACAGTGCTCGAACAACAAGATGGTGATGGGGCGGGTATTAAATCGTGTTCAATTCAAATTGAAGGCGATTTCGCTTTTGGATTTTTGAAAGGTGAAAATGGAGTCCACAGGTTGGTGCGCATTTCGCCATTTGATAGCAATGCACGCAGGCATACTTCATTTGCTTCGGTTTATTGTTACCCCTTGGTAGACGATACCATTGAAATTGAAGTGAAAGATGCCGATATCGAAATTCAAACATCACGTTCGGGTGGTGCCGGTGGTCAAAATGTAAACAAGGTGGAAACCAAGGTACAACTCACCCACAAACCAACTGGAATTGTGATTGTATGCCAGGTGGAGCGCTCGCAGATTGGTAACAAAGCACTTGCCATGAAAATGCTGAAATCACAATTATACGAATTGGAGTTGCGCAAACGCAATGAAGCAAAAGCAACTGTAGAAGCAGGTAAAAAGAAAATAGAATGGGGCTCGCAAATTCGTAATTATGTTTTTCATCCATATAAATTAGTGAAGGATTTACGTACCGATACCGAAACCAGCGATGTGCAAAGTGTGATGGATGGAAATTTAGATGCGTTTATAAAAGCATATTTAATGGAGTATTGATGGAGCGATGTTAATTATGGTATTGTGTTAATAATGTTGAATATGAATTTACATTTACTCAATTAACTTAATACCATCATTAACACAATTAACATTTAACAAATGACAGCAACATACACCGACTTCGAAAAACTCGACATCCGCACAGGAACAATTATTGGGGTTAGTGATTTTCCGGAAGCACGCAATCCTGCCTATCAGTTGATGATCGATTTTGGAGAATTGGGTATCAAAAAATCTTCGGCACAGATCACAACATTATATTCCAAGGAAATGCTCCTCAACAAGCAGATCATAGCGGTCGTAAATTTTCCACCTAAACAGATTGGGAAATTAATGAGCGAATGCCTGGTATTGGGCGTTGTTGGAAATGATCGGGACGTAATATTGTTGCAGCCCGACACAAAAGTGAAAAACGGATTGAAGATAGGATAACGGATTGATGAAAATTGAAATTCACCATATAAACGATACAAAGATTGCTGAAATAGAGTCGGATGAAATGATCATACATAAAGCCGAAGATGGATTAGACCTGCTGGGAAATATGTATTACCAGGGTTTTGACAAAATGATCATCAAAGAAAAGAATATTACCCGGGACTTTTTTGACCTCAAAACGGGAATGGCAGGCGAAGTCCTTCAAAAATTTTCGACTTATCGTGTTCGTTTGGCCATCGTTGGCGACTTTTCAAAATACAGCAGTAAAAGTTTAAATGACTTTATTTACGAAAGCAATAAGGGAAGGCAGATTAACTTTGTGAACTCAACAGCAGATGCATTGAGGATTCTTTCAGCCAATTGAGTCGGTCATTAACCACTCGCCTAGCTCCAAAAAATCATAACCTGAAAAATCTATTGAATATTTGACGACAATATGTTGCAATCCGTTTGTAACCAGTAAATAAGGAGCCTTAAACTGTGAGTTGTAAATGGCTATCTGCTCAAAAATATTTTTATTAATGGCAATGTCAGGGCTTTTGCACTCTATTAATAGATGAGGCTGTCCATTTTTATTGAATGCCAAAACATCAAAGCGTTTTTTGCGTCCGTTCACGTTAAGCCCACGTTCTACGGCTAGCAGCGACTGCGGATAGTTTTTTTCGGTAACCAAATACTGAACCACATGTTGCCTTACCCACTCCTCGGGAGTTAGCTGAACATATTTTTTCCTGATAATGTCGAAAACATAGTTGGTATTTTGTTCGCTTTTCGTTTTAAACTTGTACGTAGGAAAATTTAACTGCATTACACCGCAAATAAAGCCAAAAAAACAGATATGGCAGGAGCCACCGATTTTAATTCAATAATGAAAAGCCTAAAGGCCAAACAATATGCACCGGTGTATTATTTGTTTGGCGAAGAGCATTATTTTATTGATGAAGTGAGCAATTATATTGAAACCAGTGTGCTCAGCGAAGGAGAGAAGGGCTTTAACCAAATGGTGTTGTATGGAAAAGACAGTGATGTTCGCACCATAGTTGCCAATGCCCGCAGGTTCCCGATGATGGCTCCTTACCAGGTTATTATTGTAAAAGAAGCTCAAAGTTTAAAGGAACTGGATGAGTTTGAAGCCTATTTTGACAAGCCTGTTCCCACAACGATTTTGGTTATTTGTAACAAAAGCAGCAAGCTCGATAAACGTACGAAGTTTTACAAAGCGGTATCGAAGCATGTTATTTTTGAATCGAAAAAATTATACGATAACCAATTACCCCCGTTTATAGAAGCTTATCTGAAAAACAAAGGATTTAAAATTGGTGCACGGGCTGTAAACCTGATAGCAGATTCGTTGGGGGCTGATATTGGAAAAATTGTCAATGAACTCGAGAAGCTTATCATCAACAAACATGATGAAAAGGAAATTACCGATACTGATGTTGAACTCAAGATCGGGATCAGCAAAGAGTTTAATATTTTTGAATTGATCGGGTCGATGGCCATGAAAAATTCTGCCCGGGCGTTTCATATTGCGCACCATATGGGTAAGGCTAAAGATTTTTCAATTATCGCAACCCTTATCAATATGAATACTTTTTTTAACAAGGCTTATATTGTTAAACAGAGTAAAATAAAAGACAAGTTTGAGTTGCAGAAAAAATACGGGTTCAATTCCTTTCAAGCTACGGATTACCTGAATGCGGTTACACGGTATTCATCTGATGAGCTTGAAAAATGCATCCGCATTATGCACGAGTATGATCTGAAAAGCAAAGGGGTGAACAATATTTCGGCAACACCCGAAGAACTTTTAAAAGAAGTACTGATCAAGATTTTATAGAACGAAGTCCGTTTAATCAGCTAATGAGCAATATTCTGCATATATATATGTAGAAAAAAATCATCAATATATTTATTTCCTGAGAGACCTTAGTCATTTCAGGTTTGGAGTTCGATATTATTTTTAGCCGGAACATCCTGTTTTATTGGCCCCCGAAGGGATGGGCGCTCTCCTGTACTTTTTTGGATGCAAATTTGAAATGTTTTATAATCAAATTTAAGATGATGAAACATGTATTTGTTGTGTTGCTATTATTGACAACAGGGATTGTCAATGCACAAGTTGAGCCCGGTGCAAAGATCGGGATCAAAGCCGGGGTTAATTTATCAAACTATTATGTGCATGATGTAAGTGATCAGGATTTGAAAACCTCCTTTCATGCAGGGATTTTCTTTAAATCGCCCATTAATGATCGGGTTTCATTACAGCCGGAGGTGTTGTTTTCACAAAAGGGCTCCACTTTACATTATAACAATGTGTTTGCGAGTGGCACACTGGATCTTACCACCAATTATATTGATGTTCCTATTTTGTTTAGGTTTGATCTTGTTCCCGGATTTTACATCACTGCCGGCCCATATGTTTCATTTTTGATCAATGCAACCGTAAAAGACGCGGATCCCAATGGTTCAACTAAGTTTGAAGATGAACTTGACAGATCGGATTTTAACGAATTTGATTGGGGAGTAGCCGGAGGTTTAGGTTTCGAAATTGGGGCATTTAATATTGGGGCCAGGTATAATTACGGTTTAATGACCGTAGGCAAAGAGCAAACCAATATGCTGGGTCAAACATATCGTTACCCGGATGGTAAAAACAGTGTGGGACAGGTATTCGTTGGATTTGCTTTTAATTGACCAAAAGAACCAAATCATCAAAGCATGGTCGGATCATTTTCGAACATGCTTTTTCATTTTAGCTAAGAACAATATTATTTGTCGAGCCACTGTTTAAATTCTGAAGCTTTTTCCCTGCTTACAATTACTTCTTCATCCGTATTGGGTTGTAACTCTACCTTGAGTTTTCCATTAAAATAGCTGTGAATACTTTTGATGGATTGCACATTTGCAATAAACTGTCGATTGAGCTGGAAGAAAGATTGTGGGCTTAACAGTTTGGTCAGTTCATCTAAAGAATAATCAATAATGTATTTCTGCTGAGTGTTTGTGTATACGTACACCACTTTTTCGGAAGCATGAAAGTAAGCAATATCATCAACCGATAGGGAAATAAGCTTATTGCCGTTCTTGATTAAAAAACGTGATTTATAGGAGGCTTGTTGGGGCACAAAATTTTCAAACAAATGTTGCAGTTTGTCGGTATAATCGGCTTGGTGGTTTTGCAATATATTAAATTTGGTGATCGCCTGCTGCAGTTCTTCTTTGTCAATGGGTTTGAGCAAATAATCAATGCTGTTCAATTTAAAAGCTTTAAGGGCAAATTCATCATAAGCAGTCGTAAAAATAATCGGACAGGTAATTGTTGTTTGCTTAAAAATTTCGAAACTTTGTCCGTCTGCCAACTCAATATCAAATAAGGCTAAATCAATGGTGGGGTATTTTTCAAACCGGCTAACTGCAGCAGCAATACTATCGGCTGTAAAAACGATTTTGGAATGTGGGGCCACTTCCGCTATCAATTTTTTGATGCGGTTTAGCGCAGGGATCTCGTCTTCAATAATGGCAATATTCATAACTAATTGAGTAAGGGAAGTGAAACCATAAATTCTTTTCCGTCTTCTAAAATTTCTACTTCTTCCTGGGTAAGCAAGCTGTAACGGTGAACTATATTGTGCAACCCGATCCCATTACTATCATTATTAACACCAGTTTTCGGCTGAAGGTTGTTGCGCACAAATACTTTACGATTGAACACCCCAATATAAATGGTAAGCGGTTTGTCGGCCGAAATGATATTGTGCTTAATACAATTTTCGATAAGCATTTGCAAGGAAAGGGTTACAATTTTGGCTTGTTGAAACTGCGGTTCGATATGAATATGCGTGCGCAGGTTGGTTCCAAACCGGATTTGATTGAGGTAAATATATGATTGTACAAAAGCCAGTTCTTCGTTTAACGGAATGATCTCTTTATCCTTTTGTGTGAGCACATACCTGTAAACGCTTGACAGTTTTTGTACAAAATCGGTGGCAGTTTTGGGGTTTTCTTCAATCAGGCTGGTCAATGTATTGAGGGAGTTGAACAAAAAATGAGGGTTAATTTGGTTTTTTAACGTGGCAAACTCAGCACTTATCCGTTCGCGTTTCAACTCCTCTTTTTCTTCCAATGTTTGTCGCCATGATTTGAAAAAAGCAATTGCCACAAAAACACAATTCACAAAGAGGGTAATAACAATGCTAATTATGACATAGATAATATTGTCTTTAGATGTTAGTTCACAAGGATAACCTTGTATCAATGGGAAAATAAACAACCCGAAAGTAAAGTGCACAATAATTGGCCATACCACTGCGATGAGCGCTGAAATAAACAGGGTGTGCTGGATGCTTTTATCCCATGTAAGCCTGATATTGAATAGCTCAATTAACAGAATATTGCCGTTCCAGATCAGAAAAATATCAATAAACGTGCTTAAGAATTTTTTTAGTGTTACCGAGAAAGGTTCATCAACATTGCCCAGGAAGGCAAAAAATACTGCCAGCGAAAAGATGATACAATGCCTGATAACAATATCACGCTTGTTAAAAAATCCAGGACTAGCAGTAATCTTGATGGCCATGAGTGTGTTTTAGGAGATAAATATAATTGTTTGAAAATGGATTTTCTTAAAAAGTGTACCTAAACATGGGTACAGGAAAGAATGCTTGCTGGTATTCGTACGAAATGCTGTTGCTGTATTTATTATAACCCTGGCTAAAAATATTGTTGTGGTTGGTTACATTCTGAAAATCGATGGCAAATTCCATTGAACTCTTTTTTAAATCCCTGCGCCATCCAATTTTTACATCCATTCTGAAATAAGGACTTTGTTGCTCGCTGTATGATTTTGTTTTGTCGTATACAGCTACCCCTCTTGCCTGCGAAGCTGCAAGGTCAATCGGTGTAAAGTATCTTCCTCCAATTGATGTTACTTTAATATTGGCGTAGAGTACATTTCCCTTTTTGCCCAATTTCATTTCTTTTCCCGCTAAGATATTGGTGGCATATTTGGTGTTGAAAGCAGTGTTTCGTTCTACCTGGTCACTTCCTTTGTACTTGCTGTCGAACAAAGATCCGGTTACCAGAAAGTAAAACCCTTTGTTAAAATAACGTTCCAACGTGAGTTCCAATCCGTAGTTTTTACCGGTTCCGGTGTTCACCAGGTCGCTCTCGTCACTTGGTTCAAATGCAGCACCCACATTGATGGTAGAGTATGATGAAGGGTAATTGTTTACCGGAACCTGGTCAAGGTATTGATAATATGTCTCAATGCGAATTTTGAGTAATTGAGTAAGCATGTTTTCATATCCCAATACGATATGATTGCTGCGCATAAATTGCAAGTCCTTATTTGTTTGTTGTCCCTGCGCATTCTGTACAAACATGTTATAAACGGGTAATGTTTGGTGGTGCAATCCATATCCGGCAGTAATGCTTGAGCTTACATTAAGCGCATAACGTAAACCTACACGAGGTTCAACAACCAATTGTTTGTTTACGTCCAAATATTGTGAGTGTAGCCCGATATTGGAAGTGAATCTGGCATTGATACGGTATTTCCATTGCATGTAGCCTTGTGTGAGGTTTACATTTCCCTTTTGGTTTACATGCACCTGATCAACCGTTCCACCCATGAGTACATCTTTGTTAAAATAATCAAACTTTGTGAGGTCATGATTAAAGCCCGCATTCAAGGAGTGCTTTGCATTAAATTTGTGGGTAATGTTTAATACAGCCGAATATTTGTTGTCTTGGAAATGTCCTTCAGCTTTTGGGGTAGTTGTTTCACTTGGGTAAGCGATACTATCTATGGTATAACTGCTGTAACTGTGACTTGCAGCCAGGGTAAACTTAGCCCATGTTTTGGTGGTAATGTTTTTTTCATAGCTTGTTCCAACGACACCGCTTCTGTATCGTGGCAATAAATTCTCTTCGGGCGAACCATAAAAATTAATTTCAGAAGTATCAACATCCGAACCTAATAGGTCAATTGCACTCATGCCTCCCATTCCCCAAATGGTAAATTTCGATTTGTTTTTGGTCGGAATGCTCACTTTAAAATTCATGTCCTGATACAATGGTGTAGCTGCTCCGGTCCCAACATTCACACCTACATTGTTCATTAATCCTAAGGTGGAGTAGCGGTAGTTAAAAATAAATGAGGCTTTTGATTTTTTGCTAAACGGACCTTCAGCACCTACTTCTACACCATTGAATCCTACTTGAGCAATGTATTCACGTTTTTCATTATTACCCTCGCGCAATGCCAGGTCAAAAACGCCTCCGTTGGCATTTCCATACTGTGCGGGGAAAGCGCTGGTAAAAAAATCACTTTTGGCAATATTGTTTGCATTGAGCATACTTACAGGACCTCCTGTGCTGAAACTTGCACCAAAATGATTGGGATTGGGAATGTTTACCCCTTCCATTTGCCACAACATGGCACTGGGTGAATTGCCCCGCACCACTATATCGTTTCGACTATCATTTCCCGCCACTACACCGGCAAAGTTTGCTGCCATTCTGCTTGGATCTCCCAGTGAACCTGCATATTTTTTTGTATCGTCAGGGTTAAAAGACCGGGAACTCACCGTTGCCATTTCATTGTTGGTTACGGTTGGATCTTTGCGCCTGTCGTAGCTAATGGTTACTTCATCCATTTTGGTAACCGCTTCTACTAATGTGAGGTTGAGCACCACCTCTTTACCTGCAGTTACCATTACATCAGGATATGTCAGTGTTTCGTATCCGATATAAGTAACCTTAATCGTTTTGCGACCTAAAGGAATATTTGGGAGTTTAAAATTACCGTTCATATCGGTAGCAGTACCGGCAATAATTTCTCCATTTAAGATGGTAATTGTTGCACCTATAATGGGTTGTTTGCTGTCACGGTCGAGCAATGTTCCACGAACAGTTTGTGTGGATTGTTGGGCATTAGCGCTCATGGATAAAAAGAGCAGGATGACAATAAGGTATTGATACACTTTATGTGCAAGGCGTGCAGCCAATTCTTCAATGGTGTTAAGGAGTAAAAAAGTAGTTTTCATAATTGTGATTTATGCAGCAAAGATGAATATACTCCAAAAAGAAAGGGTGCCTTATAAGATGAAGCGAAAAAGAATACGGATGAAAAGGAAAATTTGATCGCTGAAACGGAGTTGATATGGGGATGGTATTTTATATCGGGTTATTGAACTGTTGAGCGCTTGTCGGTTCCCAAGCTTCATTTTAAGGTTCGAAAGGCTGACTGCGGGCGTTGCGAAAATAGATATAAGCAAGGGTAAATGATCGGAATCGCTATACCTAAAGCAAAAAGCACGTTCGGATCATTTTCGAACGTGCTTTTTGCTTTAGATCATTAATCGAATTAAGCAGATTTATTCAGTTTACTATTCTTTTTGCTATACAGGAAATAAACAACAATCCCCACGGCCATCCAGCCGAAAGCAACTTTCAGTGTTTGGGCATCCAGTCCAAATATCATTAGGGTGCAAATGGCTGCGCCTAATACAGCAACAACAGGAGCCAATGGTGTGCGGAAAGGACGTTCCATTTCAGGTGATTTGACACGCAAGATCCAGACTCCGAGACTAACCAGTACAAATGCAAACAAGGTTCCGAAACTGGTAAGATCACCAGCTACATGGCCGGGAACGAATGCTGCAAACAATCCAACAAACACAAACAATACCCAGTTGGATTTGTAAGGTGTTTTGTATTTTGGATGCAGATCACCCAATGCTTTTGGTAACAAACCATCATTGCTCATGGTATAAAATATACGGCTTTGCCCCATGAGCATTACTAAAATAACCGAGCTAAACCCGGCCAGGATGGCTACCGTAACGGCCGTGGCAAGCCAACTATACTTGACCATATAGGTTGAAATTGCATAAGCCACCGAGGCTTCTCTTCCTTTTTCAGGATCCACGAACTCTTGCCAGTTGGCAACACCCGTAAGCACATGTCCGAAGAGAATATACAAAATGGTACACACCACAAGCGAACCTAAAATACCAATTGGCATATCGCGTTTTGGGTTTTTAGCTTCCTGGGCAGCGGTACTTACCGCATCAAAACCAATAAAGGCAAAAAATACAATGGCAGCTCCTCCTAAAATTCCACCCCAACCATGCTTGTTCCAACCACTGTAGTCGGCAATTACTTTTCCGGCCTGATCCACTACCGGAGGTGTTCCTTCAGGGATCATATACGGAGTGAGGTTTTCCGGCTTAATGTATTGCCATCCCAATACGATGAATAAAATAACGATGGCTACTTTTACAAACACGATAATACTATTTACAATTGCCGATTCTTGCGTTCCCTTAATTAAGAGCATGGTTAGCAATAATAAAATAATCAAAGCAGGAGCGTTGATAAGCCCCTGGTGATGCACTCCCAATGAATCAGTAAAACTTTCAAATGGCGAATGACACCATTCATACGGTATGGAACCATCCAGCAGTTTGTTTAAATATTCGCTCCATGCGATACTTACGGTGGCTGCACCCAACGCATATTCCATAATGAGTGCCCAACCAATGATCCAGGCAATAAGTTCGCCCATGGTTACATAACTATATGCGTAGGCACTTCCTGCAATGGGGATCATGGCAGCAAATTCGGCATAACACAAACCTGCAAATGCACAACCCACAGCAGCAATGATAAACGAAATGGTAACACCCGGACCAGCTGCTTGTCCTGCAGCCGCGGCTGTACGCACAAACAATCCTGCTCCAATAATGGCGCCTATACCAAGCGCAACAAGGTTGGCGGCACTCAAAGTACGTTTTAATCCTTTTTCCGAATCGGCTGCATGTGCAAGCATGTCGGTTAGTGATTTTTTACGGAATAAACTCATGTGTTTAATGGTTGATTTTGGTTTGAAAGATAGTAATTTTAAGGAATACCGAACAAAAATTATTCGGTCGTATTGAGTAGGGCTTCATCTATCTGAAAGGAAATATCACCTTTTAATTGAGGGAATACAGATTGCAATTGAAAGGATGAACTTTTAAAACTGCCCGACAAACTAACCCTGACATTGCGCAATAACTCATCCCGTTCGTTGTTTATTTTAAAAACAGTATACTTCGCACTTATGTTGTCCATAATATTATTTAGCGTGAGCATACCATTCATCGGATATGTTTTTTCGGAGTTTTCCTGGTTGTTTAAAAAGTCGAAAATATTATCCTCCATATGTCCGGTAAAAACCAGTTCCTATTCAAGCCTGCCTAAATACGAATCCAAAGTATCCAATTCCGAATCCAAAGAGCTGAGTTCAACTTTTAAGGTAATATCACCCGATCGGGTATTTAAAAATAAGTAAGCCTGTGAAGATTGAAGTTTGACATTTTTTCCGCTTACCATCGTTGAAAAGGAGATCTTACAATTTGCTTGTTGTGCCTCAGCAGTCAGGCTATACATCAACAGGAGACAATATAGATAACGCATCATTTCTATATTAAGATTGAATAAGCAAGGTACTCAGATCATCGGCAATTTTGCTACCCAGCGAGATGCCCATTCCATTTAGCCGTGCGCCCACAATCTGGCGGTCGGTTATTTTTTTGAGTATGGGGAGTTTCTGTTCGCCAAAGGCCATGATTCCGGTCCAGCGATGTTCAATGGTAAAAGGCTGTTCGGGAATGATCATTTCGGCAAGGTAAAACTCGAGTTGTTGTTGAATTTTTTCGTTGAATGCAAATGCTGTTGTTTGTTCCGTTTCAAAATCAATATTGCGTCCACCTCCCAAAATAATCCTGTTTTCGAAATTGCGGAAGTAATAATACCCTTGGTCGAAACTAAACACACCTTTGAATGGCAATCCTTCAATGGGTGAGGTGCATATCACTTGCCCGCGACCCGGTTTAATATCTATGTCCGGGAAGAACTTCGGGGTAAAGGCATTGGTGCAATAAGCAACTTTATCGCAGGTGAATTTGAGCGACTCCTGGTGGATGGATTGCACATTTACTTCCACTTTATTCGTTTGCTCCTCCACCTGTTCAACAGTTGCACCCGTCATTATTTTTACTTGCAAAATACCTGCATAATTAAGCAGGGTTTGCATCATTTTTCCGGTGTCGATTTGTCCCTCAAAAGGATTGAGGATAATGGATTGGACCATTTCTTTATTAAAACCAAAGCGTTCCACTAATTCCGGTTTTTCATAAAATACTTTATTGTCGAAAATGCGTTCGAGCAACACATTCATTTCATATAGTTGTTCCCGGTTCAGGCTATCTTTTTTCAGTACCAGCTCAAATCCGCCATTGTTTTGAAAATCGATGTTTTCGTCACCCAAACGTTTGCGCAAGAGATACAATCCGATCCAGCGGTTTTCGATTAGTTTTAAAAAGGCATCTTCGCCCATTAATTCCAGGTCACTTTGTTTTTCGCTAAACGAACCCACACAAGCAAAGCCGGCATTTTTGGTACTTGCCCCGGTGGGTAATAATCCCCGTTCCAAAACCAGTACCGATGCTTTCGGATTTTTTTCTTTAATGGCACAGGCCGTTGATAGCCCGGTAATACCTGCACCGATAATAATGTAGTTGTAATGAATAAAATTCTTGTGTTCCCAAAAACTAAGCATAACGAAAGCGGGTTTATCAGCAAGATGGTGAAAATGGAGGAGAAGTGCAAACAGGTACACATGTTATGCGGAATCCCGCTAAATGAGCAGCGGATTTACTCTACCAAATAAAAAAATCTCGTGGTATCGTCCTTTATGTTGAATGAAAGAATACGGCCTGTGCCATCAAAAACAAGTCTTTTCCAACTCTGAGACGGATCCGTTAAAGGAATGTTTTCGAATACATTTTGATAGGTTTTATAAGGCGTTTTATAGGTTGCCAGCATATTGGTATAGTTGTCAAAACTTCTTGTTCCACTTTGTTCATTGATCGTTCCACTGATATACACCTGGTAAAGCCCCGCAATATTGAACTGAGTCTGGTTTTTATCGGGCCCTTCTATAAATTTTTTATACTCAACCCTGATCTGGGCAAATTCGTCTCCAAACAAACTGTCGGTTGATGTCCCCTGACTTTCTAATGCTGTTTGTGCACCACAGTACTCGTTGCCTGTCGGGCCTTTCATTGGGTCTTTTGTCGTGAGGTCGTACGCCTGATGGTTTGTAAAACTCGCGTTCATGGTTACCGTTATCTCATGATCAAGAGAATCCTTGAACACTATTTTTTGGTTGGGATTATAAGGGAACGCTGGAAAGTTATCGAGTGAAGTTGCCGGGCAGCTTTTACTTTTTTTACACGAGAAAAAGATAACCGGTAATGCAATAATCAAACTGAGAACAAGAATATGTTTTGTTTTCATAACGTTATAGTTTACTCAAGTATAAGTAGAACTTTCGGAGTTCTCATTTCCATTGTAATTTAATTTCAGTAGGTTACAAAACTTTTACATACCACTTAAACAAAAACAGCCATCGTTTCCGATAGCTGTCTCTTATAAAAATTCGAATGATTTAAATCTCAAATCGCAATTAATTCACCACCCATGTTTCTCTTCCGGCAAGCAATTTATCAAGGTCGCCCGTTCCGTAAGTTTCTTTTGCAAAATTGATCTGGTGGTTAAACAAGTGATCAAACGTTTTTTTGTTATTGTTTACATAAAACACTCCAAATGGACGTGGGAAATGTTCTTCAGCACTTGGGTCATCGTAGAAACGAGATAGGATCTGTGCTTTTACCAGATCGGTTTCATCATGGATCCACAATTCACTTGCTCCTACATCTGCAACATTTACAATGATCGGTTTAAATCCGTCAAGCTTAATTCCTAGCTCGGCATTCTCCCCAAAAATTAAAGGCTTGCCGTGTTCCATCATTAATGTTTGTTGCTTTTTGGTTCCTTTTTCAGTGTATATCTCAAAAGCTCCGTCATTAAATACGTTACAGTTTTGGTATATCTCCACCAACGAAGTTCCGTTGTGCTCATATCCTCTTTTAATCATCGCTTGCTGGTGTTTTGGATCTCGGTCCAATGTACGCGCTACAAAAGTAGCATCGGCTCCCAGGCATAGGGCAATTGGATTAAACGGATAGTCCAACGATCCCATTGGCGTTGATTTTGTGACTTTACCTTGCTCCGATGTGGGCGAGTATTGTCCTTTTGTTAAACCATAGATCTGGTTGTTGAACAACAATACGTTCAGATCCGGATTTCTGCGAAGCATATGAATGAAATGATTTCCTCCAATACTCATACTATCGCCATCACCTGTAATCACCCAAACCGACAGATCAGGACGTGTGGCCTTTAATCCGGTTGCAATGGCAGTGGCTCTTCCATGTATCGAGTGCATACCAAACGTATCCATATAATAAGGGAAACGCGATGAGCATCCGATACCCGAAATAAAGACAAACTCTTCTTTTGGTCGGCCCAGGTCGGGCAATACCGTTTGCACTTGTTTTAAGATACTATAATCTCCACAGCCCGGGCACCAACGTACTTCCTGGTCTGATGAGAAATCTTTTGAGGTTAACTTTTCTACTACTTCTGTCATGTTCTTTTTGATTATCGTTACGCCAAAATTTCTTTGATCTTGTTAATTACCTCGTGCGACATAAAAGGTTGTCCTTGAATTTTGTTGTACGGTATGGCATCCACAAAATATTTATCGCGGATAATTTTTACCAACTGACCATTGTTCAATTCAGGAACCACAACTGTTTTAAATTTGCTCATGAGTTCTCCCAGGTTTTTAGGGAACGGACTCATATACCGAACATGTGCATGCGATACTTTATGTCCTTCGGCAATCAATTGAGCAGTTGCAGTTTTTAACGCTCCATATGTTCCACCCCAACCCAAAATTAACAGATCACCACTTTCGGCTCCGTTATCAATGGTTTGTTCCGGAATATAGTTGGCGATAAGATCAACTTTTTCCTGGCGCAGTTTTACCATCAATTCATGGTTATCTGCATCATACGAAATATTACCCGTGATATTTTGTTTTTCCAATCCGCCAATACGGTGCTCTAAACCTTTTGTACCGGGAACGGCCCACGGACGAGTTAATTTTTCGTCACGCATATAAGGCATGAACTTGTCATCCGTAGCTTTGCGTTCGCCCGCAAATTCAACACTTATTGGTGGTAGATCAGCTGTTTTAGGGAATTTCCATGGCTCAGCACCATTTGCAATATAGCCATCACTTAAGAAGAATACCGGGATCATATGTTGCAAGGCGATTCGACAAGCTTCATAAGCCATGTCGAAACAATCGGAAGGAGATTGTGCTGCGAGAATCACAACAGGGCATTCCCCGTTTCTTCCATAATACGACTGCAACAAATCCGATTGTTCTGTTTTGGTTGGCAAACCAGTACTAGGTCCGGCACGTTGAACGTTCACAATCACCAATGGCAATTCCAGCATGGTGGCCAAACCGATCGCTTCGGTTTTTAAGGCAATACCCGGTCCTGATGACCCCGTGATCGCTAAATGCCCTCCAAATGCAGCTCCAATTGAGGCACAAATACCTGCAATTTCGTCTTCGGCCTGGAATGTTTTGATATTAAAATTTTTGTATTTAGATAATTCGTGCAATACATCCGAAGCAGGAGTGATCGGATAGGTTCCGTAAAACAAAGGCAGGGTAGATTTTACCGATGCTGCAATTAATCCGTAAGCTGTAGCCTGGTTTCCCATGATACTGCGGTACACACCGCCTTCCATCTTTGCTGGAGCAACATTATACCGTTGTGCAAACATTTCGGTTGTTTCACCGTATGCCCAACCTGCTTTGAGTACTTTGATATTTGCATCCGCAATGGCAGGATTTTTCTTGAATTTACCATTGATAAACTCAACAGTATTTTCAATTGGGCGGTGGTACATAAAGTATAATAAACCCAATACAAACATGTTTTTGCAACGGTCTATTTCTTTTGTTCCCAAACCACTATCAGCCAATGCTGCGCGTGTAATTTTGGTAACGTCAATTTCTTTTACATCGTAACCTGCTAAGCTTCCATCTTTTAATGGATTTTTATCTTCAGGTACGTTTGCCAAACGCAAATTTTTAGCATCAAAACCATCGGTATTGGCAATAATAACCCCACCTTTTTTCAATCCTTTCAGATTGGCTTTTAAGGCTGCAACGTTCATTACCACAAGCACATCGCTCTCATCACCGGGTGTATTAATTTGGGTTGATCCAAAATGGATCTGGTAACCCGATACTCCGGCAAGCGTTCCGATCGGGGCGCGAATTTCGGCCGGGAAATCAGGAAAAGTTGCCAAATCGTTTCCATGCAAGGCTGCGGCATTGGTAAACTGGGTTCCGGTTAATTGCATTCCATCTCCCGAATCGCCTGCAAATCTTATAACTACCGATTCTACGGTTGTGTCAGTTGTACTCATTTCTGTTTTCTAAAGGAACACAAAATTAGTTTTTTACTTGAATAAAGAAACCCCTTGATTTAATTCAGTCTTTTGCCATGATTGATTGTTGGTTTGGCGCTTTTGAAACTCTCAATAAATAGGTTATGTTCGCGGGTAAATCAACTATAATACGCACACATGTCGGTACGAATTTTTGTAACAGGTGGAACTTTTGATAAAGAATACAATGAGCTGAATGGACAGCTTTTTTTTAAGGACACTCATATTCAGGAGATTTTGAAACTCGGACGCTGTAAATTGGATTTGAGCATTCGTACATTGATGTTGGTGGATAGCCTTGAAATGACCGATACCGATCGCAGTATTATTATCGAAAGTTGCAAAAGAGCTGAAGAAGAAAGGATCGTGGTTACACATGGCACCGATACCATGACGACAACGGCAAAAGTATTGGCAGAAAATATTACCGGCAAAACCATCGTTATAACCGGTGCAATGATCCCATATAAATTCGGTTCGAGTGATGGACTCTTTAATTTGGGAAGTGCCCTGGCTTTCGCACAAACGTTGCCTCATGGTGTATACGTTGCCATGAATGGAAAATATTTTGCCTGGGACAAAGTGAAAAAGAACAAACAAACGGGGTATTTTGAAGAGATTTAGATTTGATGATGATGTGCAGATTAGAATATGTGCAAATGAAATAAATGTAATCTACGAAATCTGCGGCTAAAATTTAACAAGCTACAGTAAAACTATTCCCGAAGTTTCGGGACCATTATCCATGAACGATTAACTAAAAAAGATGAAAGTAGCATTAATAACAGGTATTACAGGACAAGACGGAGCATATTTAGCAGAGTTTTTACTCAACAAAGGCTATATGGTTCACGGTATCAAACGCAGAAGTTCGTTGTTTAACACTGATCGAATTGACCATTTGTACCAGGATCCCCATGAGCGCAATTTGAGGTTAAAATTGCACTATGGTGATCTAACCGATTCGTCTAATTTGATCCGTATTATCCAGGAAACCCAACCGGATGAAATATACAACCTGGCAGCAATGAGCCACGTGGCAGTGAGTTTCGAAGAACCTGAATATACCGCCAATGCCGATGGTATTGGAACATTGCGGATCCTGGAAGCTTTGCGTATTTGTGGTTTAACGCAAAAAACAAAAGTATACCAGGCTTCCACATCTGAGTTGTATGGTTTGGTACAAGCAGTGCCACAAAGTGAAACAACACCATTTTACCCGCGCTCACCTTATGCGGTGGCAAAGATGTACGCCTACTGGATCACAGTAAACTACCGCGAAGCTTATGGAATATATGCCTGCAACGGAATTTTATTTAACCATGAAAGTCCGATCCGAGGAGAAACTTTCGTTACGCGTAAGATCACCCGAGCAGCTTCGCGTATTGCTTTGGGCATGCAGGATAAATTGTTCTTAGGAAACCTGAACGCCCAACGCGATTGGGGTCACGCAAAAGATTATGTGGAAGCCATGTATTTAATTTTGCAGCAGGAAAAACCTGAAGATTATGTCATTGCAACAGGAATCACAACAGCTGTGCGCGAATTTGTAAAAATGAGTTTTGCCGATCTGGGCATTGTATTGGGATTTAAAGGGGAAAATGAGAACGAAATTGGTTTTGTGGGATCCATCGATGAAACGCGGTTAAAAGAGTTGGGCATTCTTTCATGCAAACTAACGGTGGGGCAAGAAGTGGTAGCGGTTGATCCACGTTATTTCCGTCCAACAGAAGTTGACTTGTTGATTGGAGACCCGACCAAAGCACAAACCAAACTAAACTGGAAACCTAAATACGATTTGCCTGCATTGGTAAAAGATATGATGAAAGGTGATTTAAAACTGATGCAAAAAGAACTCTTCTTAAAAGATTCAGGTTTTAAAACAATGAACTATTTCGAATAGCGGATTTTTGCCACAGATTATCACAGATATATTTATCAATTCATCTGGGTACATTTCACTGATTTTACGGAATGTAGTATGTGGCAATAACTGTTTAGTGTTAATTTGTCGTTCGAAAATAATTAGTGCTAATCTGTGGCATAAGTAAATGGAAAAACACGAAAAAATATATATAGCCGGTCATAAAGGAATGGTGGGTTCGGCCATGCACCGCAAGTTGGTGAAAGAAGGATTTACCAATATTGTGGTTCGTACTTCAAAAGAATTAGATTTAACAAACCAACAAGCTGTTGCCGATTTTTTTGTAACTGAAAAACCGGACTATGTTTTTTTAGCGGCAGCAAAAGTGGGAGGCATTGTTGCCAATAATACGTACCGTGCCGATTTTATTTACCAAAACCTGATGATGGAATCGAATATTATTCACCAGGCGTACGAACACAAGGTAAGCAAGCTAATGTTTTTTGGCTCATCGTGTATTTATCCGAAATTGGCTCCTCAACCGTTAAAGGAAGATTATTTGTTAACAGGCTTGCTGGAAGAAACCAACGAGCCTTATGCCATTGCAAAAATTGCCGGGATCAAATTATGTGAGAGTTACCGTAAACAATATGGTTGTAATTTCATATCGGTGATGCCAACCAATTTGTTTGGTTATGGCGATAATTACCATTCAAGTCATTCGCATGTATTACCTGCTTTGATCCGCAGGATCCATGAAGCAAAAGAAAACAATACACCTTTTATTGAAGCCTGGGGAACGGGTACTCCTTTAAGGGAGTTTTTGTTTGTAGATGATGTTGCCGATGCCTGTTTTTTGTTGATGCAGGAATACAATGAACTACAATTTGTAAATGTTGGGCGTGGTGAAGATATTTCCATAAAGGATTTAGCAGAGCTTGTGAAAAAAGTAATTGGATATAATGGCGAGGTGAAATTTGATACCACTAAACCGGATGGCACTCCACGTAAATTAATGGATGCATCTAAATTGCGCAGCATGGGCTGGCAACCGAAGATTAGTTTGGAAGAAGGGATCAATTTAGCCTACCAGGATTTTTTAAAAGGACAATTCAGAGACGTGTAGGTAGAATTTTTTCGTAATACCTTGATGAATTAAGCGTCTTCCAACGAAGCAAATTCCTTTGCAAACCGGATCACTCGGTCATCAATGATGATGTCTTTGTAGCGGATGGGTTCCCGCAAAATTAATCCCTCGAAGCTGCGGCAGCGGCTTAATGCAACATACAATTGCCCGTGAGCAAATGCGCCACCACCCATTTCCAGGATCATCCTGTCAAATGTTAATCCCTGGCTTTTATGGATCGTAATGGCCCATGCAAGTTTGATGGGGAATTGTTTAAAGGTGCCGATCACTTCACTTTTTACCCTGCGGTTCATGGCATCCCATTTGTACAATTTGTTTTCCCAGGTTTCCATCAGTACTTCTTCAATTTCACCATTCGGCAATTCCACTTCAATTTTATCGGGCGCTAGTTTATGTACTTTGGCAATCGTTCCGTTTACCCATTTGCCGGTTGCGTGGTTTTTGATAAAAATAATTTGCGCGCCCTCTTTTAACACCAATACTTCCTCGGTTGGCAATTGTTTTAAGCTAAATTCATTTTCAACAATGCCTTTGTAAACATACTCTTGCGTAGCGAGTTTACTCAGGTTAAACTCATTGATGCCGGCAGCCGTATTGTTGCGTGTGCAAAGGGTTACATACAAATCATCCGTTGTGGGTTCAAAATAGCGGTCGATGCGGGAGTTGAGTTTTTCCAGGTCGCTGTCGCCCGCTTTTTTAAGACGGATCGAATCCAATAAATGGATGAAATCAGGATCCGTTTGACGGTATACTTTTCGCAACTCAATACAGCTTAAATGCAGTTCCCTGAAAACGCGTGCATCAAAAAAGTAATGGCTGTTGTAATATTCATTGAACAAATAACGCTCTACTTCATTGTTCTGTACCACTGGTTCCAGCTGGAACAAATCACCAAAAAAGATAACCTGTTTGCCGCCAAAAGGTTTACTTGGGTCGCCACCGTTTACGCGCAGCGATTGATCAATTGCATCAATTAAATCGGCACGCAACATTGATACTTCATCAATAATTAACGTATCCAGTTTATGCAGGATCTTAAATTTTTCGGTCGATTTTGAGAAACGGTGAATTTCTTCATCATCTTGCACAATGGGGCGAAACGGTAACCTGAAAAAGGAGTGCACGGTGCTGCCTCCAACATTAATGGCGGCAATTCCTGTTGGAGCCAATACCACAACTTGTTTTTTGGTATGGGCCACAAAATGCCGCAGCAATGTTGATTTCCCTGTTCCTGCTTTGCCCGTTATGAAAATACATTCATTGGTGTTTTCCAACGCTTCAAACGTGCGCTTAAAATGCGAACTGTTATAATCGATCGAGCTGTTTTGAAGATTGGTAGAGGCGTCCTGCATGGGTTCGAATATCCGGAAAATGGGAGGGAAGTTTATGTGTTTTTATGAACAGCCCGTTTAAAACAAAAAAACGTTACTGATCAGATCAATAACGTTTTTTGAGAAATGAACCTTATAAATTATCCGTTCATCAATTGTTCTATTTCGTCTGCTTCAATGGGAATATGCTCCATCAGATCGATACAGCCATCCGCAGTAATGAGAATCTCATTTTCCAAACGGATGCCAATCCCTTCTTGTGGAATATAAATGCCCGGCTCACAGCTAAACATCATGCCTGCTTGCATGGGTTCGTAGCGCATGCCAACGTCATGCACATCCAATCCCAGGAAATGCGAAGTTCCGTGCATATAATATTTTTTAAATGCAGGCCAGGCCGGATTCTGGTTTTTGATATCATCCATTGTCAGCAATTTCAGATCCACCAATTCTTTCTCCATCACCTTGCAAACCTGATCATGGTATTCCATCAACATAATTCCCGGTTTAAGCATTTTTTTCGCTTCACGCATCACACGCAATACGGCATTGTATACTTCTTTTTGACGGGGAGTAAATTTTCCATTCACCGGCATCACACGCGTCATGTCGCTGATGTAATTTCCGTAATCGGCTCCACTATCCAGCAACAATAATTCCCCGTCATTGCATACTCCTGCATTGTCGATATAATGCAACGTGCAGGCATTTTTTCCGCTTGCAACAATGGGGGTGAAGGAATGTCCGGCAGCGCCATTGCGAATGAATTCATGAATCACTTCCGCTTCTACTTCGTATTCTTTTACACCCGGTTTGACAAATTTCATCACCCGGTGAAACATCTTATTCGAAATTTCGATAGCATGTTTCATGTACTCCACTTCTATTGGTGATTTTACCGAACGCAAACGTTGCATAATAGGAGCTGCACGTTCGTAGGTATGCAAAGGAAAACGTTCACGCATTTGCAACGCAAAACTTAAATCCTTGTACATAGCAGTATTGCTGGCACGATCGTTTTCGTTGGTGTTTAAATATACCTGACTGCTCATATTAATAACAGCACGCATGAGGTTGTCAAACTCGTCCATCCAAAAAACATTCTTAATACCCGAAGCAGCTGTCGCCTCTTCCTGGGTGTATTTATGTCCGTCCCACACGGCAATATGTTCGTTGGTGCGTTTCACAAACAATGCTTCGCGGTAGGCAGGAACCGGGCAGTCCGGGAAAATTACCACAGCGCATTCTTCCTGGTCGATGCCGGTGAGCCAAAACATATCACTGTTTTGTTTGAATTCAAAACTCGCATCACCATTACGTGGCATAACATCATTGCTATGGAAAATAGCCAGTGATTTTGGTTTTAATTGTGCTGCAAATCGTTTTCTATTTTCAATAAACAGCTTTTGATCTATTAATGTATATCGTTTCATGTTATTTGATTTTAATTGAATGATAAATTAAGCTAATCCCTAACCCCTGATCCCGAAGCTTCGGGACTAATTACTAGTAGCGGTGCAAGATTACTAAAATTTGTTTGAAATAAATGCGTATCGGACCCCGGCAACATCCGGTTCCCGATAGTCCACTAGTTATAGTGAATGCTGCTGCCACAGCACTCGGGCAGAAATAGAGTTGAAACAATATGGGCAGCGTTGTGTTGCATGGAGGTTCGAAAGTAAGGAATGTTTTTGAAAGTTGATTGCCGTTCGTGTAAAATTTAATCTAGCCATTTGGCATCCCTTGTTGTGGCGTCATAAATCTTAAGCGATAATTCTTTTGCTAAGATTTGAGCTTGTTCAAAAGAGGCATCAATATCTTTGAGAATACAAACGTTAATACGTTGATTGTTTTCTGTAATAAGATTTACCTCAAAAAGTTTTTGATTAACAGAAGCAGAAGCTGCCCCAACTCCGCGAACGGTATTTGAATAACTTGCTCCAAAAACGGAAATGTATTTGAGCGTTCCAAGATTTTCCCAATTACCAAATTCTTGAGGTCCTACCGCATGGAAATATTTATATCGTTTATTGATAAAGTCAATTTCGATACCCCTTTTATAGCCAAAAATAACTGTTGAACACAAACCTAAAAAGATGCTTGATAATGGACTATTAAGTATTCTGATAATTGCAAAAAGAATAATAGCTCCACCAATAGTGTAAACTAAAAATGGACTTTGTCTTTTGTAGACAAATCTGTAATTATTATTTTCTGTCATGCTAGTTTATATTTCTTTTTCCCACTTGGCAATCACATAAGTCGCCAAACAATTTCCAATAAGGTTTACCGAAGTTCTGCCCATATCCATAAAGGCATCGATGGCTAAAATAGCAAATGCTTTTTGCGGGTCGAGGCCAAGGGAAGCAACGGTTCCCACCAAAATAAGAAACGATGCACCTCTTACTCCCGCCACACCTTTACTGGTGAGCATGAGGATCACGCACATTTGTATTTGTTGAGCTATGGTTAAATCGATACCACAAACCTGCGCCACAAAAACGGATGCCAATGAAAGGTAAAGTGTGGTTCCATCCAAATTAAAGCTGTAGCCTGTAGGCAATACGAAAGCCACAACTTTGCGCGGGATTCCCATTTTTTCTAAGTTCTCCATGGCCTTTGGTAGGGCAGCTTCAGAGCTTGCGGTGGCAAAAGCAATTGATAAGGGTTCGGAAATATGTTCGATGAATTTTTTGAATGGAAGTTTTACAATGAGCCCGATAGGTACAAGTACAATCAATATAAAGGCCACCAATGCCACGTACAAGGTAACAAGCAGTTTAAGCAGGTCGTGCAAAACACCATAACCCATACTCGCCACCGCATATGCAATCGCACCGCCCACAGCCAAAGGGGCAACATACATCACCAAATTGGTGAATTTAAACATCACCTCAGCCAGTCCTTCAATGGCATGGACCATT
Organism: Chitinophaga pinensis; assembly: GCA_943369665.1. Classification (GTDB taxonomy): domain Bacteria; phylum Bacteroidota; class Bacteroidia; order UKL13-3; family UKL13-3; genus UKL13-3. Next base: position 25,259 of record CALRNX020000007.1, on the reverse strand, counting down.
TTATCTTTTCGTTCGCCCTTTACCTGTGCCAATGCGATACCAAACAAAATACTAAAAATCACAATCTGTAGGATCTGATTTTCGGCAACGGATTTAGCAATATTCTCCGGAAAAATATCGAGGATAACATTGTGTGAATGTTTTTGTTCCAAGAGTTTGTTGGCTTTGTCTACCTGCTCCGTTTGTGCTTGTAATGTTGAACCGACACCAGCCTGAGAAATATTAATGGCAACCAGCCCGATGATCAAAGCAATGGTTGTAACGATCTCGAAATACAAGATCGATTTCCATCCCATGCGCCCCACTTGTTTCAGGTCGCTATGGCCAGCTATGCCTACCACCAATGTGGCAAAAAGCAATGGTGCAATAATGGTTTTGATCAGGCGTAAAAAAATGTCGCTGAATATCCTCAATTCCACAGCTGCGGTTGGGAAGTATTCGGCAACCTCAATACCGATAAACATTGCCAGCAGAATACTTACGGTAAGGGAGCGTGACCTGAGTGCGTAATACCCGAGACCGATAATAAAGATCAAACGGGCAGGTGCGAGAATATATGGAGAAACAGAAACCCATTCCATCCAATTTGCTACATGCAAAATAGAATCTAAAAAGAAGAGCGCAAGAACGCTGAGTAAAAGTTTGCGGTTATCCATGGTTTCAAACCTAACAGAAATATGGGCAATAAAAAAGCGCAACAATTTTGACTGTTACGCTTTTTTAGAAAGTGAATTTGAAATATTATTTGACCGAATCCGGTTTGTTAAAATTGATTGAAGTAGAATTCACACAATACCTCAATCCTCCTTTGTCTGCTGGCCCGTCATCAAATACATGACCTAAATGTCCGCCACAGTTGGCACATAAAATTTCAGTACGTTTCATGCCATGGCTTGTGTCTGTTTTTTCAATGATTTTGGTTTTATCCAAAGCCTCATAAAAACTTGGCCAACCGCACCCGGCATCAAATTTTGTATCCGACTTAAACAACTCATTTCCACAGGCGGCACATTCATAAGTTCCTGCTTCCCAATGTTGGTCGTATTTTCCCGTATATGGCCTGTCAGTTCCTTTTTGGCGGATCACATAATATTGTTCCTCAGTGAGCTCTTGTTTCCATTGCTCGTCAGTTTTATTGATCGTAAACGTATCCATATTATTGTTTGATGATTTTGTGGTGGTACTGTTTACCTGCATATTCGAGTTGCAGCACGTAAACACCAGCAGCAAGCTGCCCCATACCGGCATTGTCAATTTGGAGGTAAGTACCGTTTTGTAAGTTTGTTTTCTCTTCAACATAAGTTTCGCCAATTAAGTTTTTAATGGAGTAATGAATTTCACCTTTCGGTGCAGTTTGAAAAGAGATACGTAAATCCTGATTAAATGGATTGGGCATTATTTCCGAAACCACTAATTCGTCCGTTTCAAATCCTACACTGACCATATTTGAGTGAGAAGTTGTACCATCAAAATCTGTTTGTCTGAGGCGGTAATAAAAGGTTGCCGAGTTGATTGGTTGGTAGGTCAACAGGTCATCAATGTATTGGTAGGTTTTGGTTTTTAAACTGTTTCCTGCTCCTTTTACTTGTCCAATATCTTCCCATTGTTTTGTATCCACACTGCGCTCGATGGTAAAGAAATTGTTGTTTTGTTCGCTTGCAGTGGCCCATTGTAACAGTACTTCTTTCTTGTTTCGGGATGTTGCTGTAAAGGAAAGTAATTCAACGGGTAAGGTAGTAGCACTTGAAGTAAGGTATCCCGAAGTTTGATAATTGCTCGAAGTATACCATCCATTGTATTCAATGATGGCATAGTGATAGGTTGTGCCTTGAACCAAATTGGTTAGGGTTACATAACTTCCCGTGCCATTATATACCACATAATTTCCGGTTCCTATTTGCGGAGCCAAATTGATATTGCTATTGGCATTGTATTGAAAGGTATCTGTTGGGAATGCATTCACGGCTGTTAAAGCTTTTACCAAAACAATGCGCCTGTTACCGTTCCCGCTTTTCCAACTTAAGGTAACACTGGTATTGCTTAAATTAGAGATCGATAAATTACTAGCTGAAATACTTGGCTCAGCCGGAATGGTTCCGCCCCATATACGTTGAGCAAAATGGGGACTATCAATAAACGGATTCCGATTGTTTTGCAAAGCATAAATAGCATTGTTGCGTTTTATCTCTTTATCACTTACAGGGTCTAAGTTGTGCCAATCCATTAACAAATTTACATGCCAGGCATCATATGCAGGAAAACTGTTTCCGGCAAGTACATCATCTGAGTTTCCATAAGCCGAACCTACCCATCCTCCAATTAAATTTTGGTAACGTGTGGCCATATATAAATACCCACGGGCAAAATCACCCTTGTATTCATCAATCGGTTCGAATACGGTACCTGTATAACCGGGATATGTATTGGGTCCAAGTTTGCCTCCATAAAGAGAAGTAAAGGTTGGAGCAGAAACCGTTCCATAAGGATAATTACTTCTCATCCCGTTTACTTTTCCATCCGAGGCAATCAGGTGAAACAAGTCATCATGCATTGGAGTAGCGTCATTAAACCAGCTTTTCGGAAAAGAGTGTTCTCTGTTATAACAATCTCCTTCAATTGAATAGGTTCCGCACTGATCTGTGCGCATGACATATTCGTATGGTGATGCCTGGTCGAAACGGGTTGAATAAATATCCCATACTTTTCCATTGGGTTGCACATCGGTGGTTTGGAATGCTCCCCAAACACAATTGGTACAAGATGTTCCACTGCCATAAGGAATATCGGTGTGCCCCAAAATTTTATTGTACAAATTGGTTTTAAGTGCAGCACCATATCCGGTTGCTGTGCTGTAGTAGTTTGATGGTGATGTTGGAATAGACCAATTGATGCAAGTTGCAGTAACGGCCACGTTTTGTGAAACAGATCCAACGCTGCTATTTACAATATTCCCACTTGCGGCTCCGGTTGCGGAGGGACTAAACCGAACAAAAACTGTTGTCGAAGCGATTGTTCCTGAAACGGGCGTAAGGGTAATTGTTTTGCTATAGCCATGCCCATAAGTTGTAGATATTTCAAAACCATTATCGGCAGTAATGATGAGGTTAGTCGACAGCGATGTTCCCGAAACGGTATATCGCTGCGATGTTGAGCTATGATAAGGGTATACATTTCCAAAGTTATAGAGTGATGAAACACTTAGTGTGATCGTTCCTGCAAACAATGTTGTGGCATACAAACAAATGATGGTTGTTAAAATTTTTTTCACATTGCAAATATATAAAACCTATGTTAAGAATGGGTTATGCGCTATTTGGCATGCGGTCTGAGATCTCAGTTTAAAAGAATCAAAATGGCTATGAAGATGTTTAGATGTCTTTGATTTAAAATAACACCAGGATCTTTGCATGACACGCCATTAGTGTTGATTTGTTGGCAAGCGTTTTATGTGAGATACGTTAAACAATCAAAGGTGGGAAAATTCTACTGTCCTTACTAGTTCAATGAGCCTAATGAGATTATTAACATTATTAGAGGATGTTTGCTTATCGGTAATACTAATGTAAATTATTGGATAGCTATCATCTCCGCACACCTTTCCCCATCCATGGCAGCACTTACAATACCTCCTGCATAACCTGCACCTTCGGCACATGGATACAATCCTTTTATTTGGGGATGTTCCAATGTTTCTTTGTCTCGCGGAATGCGTACCGGAGAAGAAGTACGCGATTCGGTTGCTACCATCACTGCTTCGTTGCTCACATACCCTTTCATTTTTTTGCCAAAGGTTTGCAAGGCATCGCGCAATGATGCAGAGACAAAAGGAGGGAGAATATCATCTAAAACATGGCTTTGCAATCCGGGTAAATAACTGCAATCTGGTAAAACTGCAGAATGTTTTTTGTTAACAAAATCGGCAACGCGTTGTGCGGGTGCTTGCAAATTTTGTGTTGCAGCAAATGCTTTTTGTTCTACCGATGATTGGAAATACAATCCTGCCAGCGCACCCTGTTTTTCAAATGGTAAAAAATCTTTCTGTTCGATCGAAACAACTAATCCCGAGTTGGCAAATTCATTGTTTCGCTTGCTCGGACTCCAGCCGTTTACCACAATTTCACCGGGAGCAGTTGCGGCAGGAGCAATGATACCACCTGGGCACATGCAAAACGAAAATACCCCGCGGCCAATCGATTGGTTTACGATGGAGTAGGAGGCAGGCGGTAAATATTCACCTCGGGTATCACATTTGTATTGCACCGAATCAATCAACGCTTGCGGATGTTCAATACGAACACCCAATGCAAATGGTTTGGCTTCAATTAATATATGTTTACGGTGCAATAATTCAAAAATGTCGCGAGCCGAATGACCGGTTGCTAAAATTACCTTTTGTGTATGAATAGTGTCAACGGCCTTTGTTTCATTGTGGGTTAGCTGAACCGCTTTGACTACATTTCGCTCAGTGATAATATCCGTGAGTTTCGTGTTAAAATGAACTTCTCCACCATATTGTTCAATTGTTTCGCGCATGCGGGTAATAATGCCCGGCAATTTGTTCGTACCAATATGTGGATGTGCTTCATATAAAATATGAGGTTCAGCTCCATGAAATACCAACAATTGCAGAATACGATTCACATCACCACGCTTTGTTGAGCGTGTATATAATTTTCCATCACTATAGGTTCCTGCACCTCCTTCTCCGAAACAATAATTTGATTCGGGATTCACCGTATTGTGTCGTGTGATTTGGGCCAGATCCCGTCTTCGTGCTTTTACATCTTTTCCTCTTTCAATGATTATTGGCTTTATTCCCTGCTCAATTAATTTAAGTGCGGCAAACAATCCTGCAGGCCCTGCTCCAATGATGACCACATGTCGTTTTTGACGAACGTCCTTAAAATCGAAATGAATGGCGGCTGGTGTTTTTTCATCGTTTTCAAGTATATCCAGCAGTATATTAAAACGAATGGGTTTTCGTCTTGCGTCAAGTGATTTTCTAATAATACGAATTGATGAATTATGGGATAAGCTTAGTTGCCTGATAGCGTTATTCAGGATATCTTTTTCAGTACTACAATGCTCGGGAAGCATTGATAATTCTAGTCTTTTGCTCATGGTTAGGTGTCTATCCTAATGGATTATTTGTCCACAAATTAACTCAATTTTGGATAACAAATAGCAGGTTTCCATAATTGATACAGTGAACTTGCGTCTTTGTTTCGTATTAGCACTTCATGAGTAACTCTCAATGTGATTGCAGGAGGCAAAAGTAAATTTGAATTGGTTTTCTACCCACTAAAAAATATTTAACATTATGAAAAATCTACTCAGTTTATTAGTAATCGTTCTCTTTCTTACAAGTTGCGGAAATAAATTGTATTCTTATCGCAAAACAGTAAAGGTTAAAGGTGAATCTGCAAAATTGGAAAAAAGGACATCAGAGCCTAAGGCATACATAACGGTAAAAGAAGTAAAGCCTACGGCAAAAGCAAAAACGCCTAAAGCAACTAATCCTGCTTTAGATGTTAACCATAATACTGTTTACCTGACTACAAAACCAGTTCAAAATGCAGAGGAAAGTACGACAACAACAACAGTTAGTATGCCCAATGCTCATTACAGTGCAACTGTAAGATAGTTTCAAACTTAAAAACATTCTCAGGCCTCATGTTCACCAGTTGGACATGGGGTTTTTTGTTTTTGTCAACACTGTGAGGTAATTTTCTGAATTGCATTAATTTTGCGCCATAAACATTATATATAATACTATATTTTCATGGTTGATATTCAAAAGCTAAACGAAACGGCATCTCAGGTAAGAAGAGATGTATTGCGAATGGTTCACGGAGTGAAGTCTGGACATCCGGGTGGTTCACTGGGGTGTGCGGATTTTCTTACTGCATTGTACTTTAATATAATGGATCATAACCCATCGTTCAAGATGGATGGTATCAATGAAGATATTTTCTTTTTGTCGAATGGACATATCTCCCCTGTTTTTTATAGTGTTTTGGCTCGTTCGGGGTATTTTCCCATCAGCGAATTGGGTACATTCAGAAAGTTGAATTCCCGTTTACAAGGTCATCCAACCACGCATGAGCATCTGCCGGGTGTTCGCATTGCAAGTGGTTCATTGGGTCAAGGGATTTCTGTTGCTGCCGGAGCTGCTTTAGCCAAAAAAATGAATGGTGATTCGAAACTGGTATATGCGTTAATGGGTGATGGCGAGATTCAGGAAGGCCAAAACTGGGAAGCATTTATGTTTGCAGCTCACCATAAAGTTGATAACTTAATTGTGACGATTGATTTTAATGGACAACAGATTGATGGGTCGACACGTGAAATAATGGGTATTGGCGATGATATTGAGGCTAAGTTAACAGCTTTTGGATGGGAAGTATTGCAGATGGATGGACACAATATGCAACATATATTGGATACAATGGCTAAGGCCAAATCGTTATCAGGAAAAGGCAAACCTGTTTTTGTGATGATGAGAACAGAAATGGGATACCCTATTGATTACATGATGGGATCGCATAAATGGCATGGTGTATCGCCTAATGATGCAGAATTGGCAACTGCCCTTGCTCAACTTCCTGAAACAGCCGGTGATTATTAATTCTTATTTTTTGCGATCACTCTTTAAATATTTGCTTCTCATAGGCATTATTGTTGGTTTTGGAAAACCGACTGATTTGCATGCGCAACAAAAGGTAAACACGCGGATCTTATTTTTACTTGACGCATCGGGCAGTATGTATGCAAGTATGGACAAAGATAACCGCATCAATGTGGCTAAACGCATTTTGTCGAAACTCATGGATAGTTTAGCATTGGCAAAAGATGTGGAAGTGGCATTGCGTGTATACGGACATACAAGTCCTCCGGCTAAACATGATTGTAAAGACACCAAACTGGAAGTTCCGTTTTCGCAACAAAACCATGCACTTATCAAAAAGGAAGTAGCGAAAATTACACCCAAGGGTACCACTTTAATAGCTTATTCGTTACAACAGGCTGCATATGATTTTCCCAAAGATCCAAAGGTGCGCAATGTTATTGTATTGGTCACCGATGGAATTGAAGAGTGTGATGGTGACCCTTGTGCTGTATCGGAAGCATTGCAAGCCAATGGCGTTATTCTTCGTCCCTTTATTGTTGGTATTGGGAGCACAGATGAATTCAGAAAAGCATTTGAGTGTGTAGGCAGATATTATGATGCCAATACCGAAGCGGATTTTAACAATGTGTTAAATGTTATCATCAGCCAGGCATTAAATAATACCACAGTGCAGGTAAACTTATTGGATGCATATAGCAAACCAACCGAAACAAATGTGAATATGTCGTTTTATGATATGCATTCCGGGGCATTGGTGTATAATTATATTCATACTTTAAATGAAAAAGGCAATCCCGATACATTACCACTGGATCCGATCTATAAATACAAAATGGTGGTGCACACCATTCCACCCGTTGAAAAAAGCAATATTGAAATTACACCGGGTAAGCACACAACTGTGGGTATTGACGCACCACAGGGAAGTTTATTGTTGAAAGTTTCGGGTGCCACCAATTATGCAAGGTTGCAGTATATTATCCGCAAGCACGATGAATTAAAAACATTACATGTTCAGGATGCAAACCTTCCTGAAAAATACCTTATCGGTAAATATGATATCGAAATCCTAACCATTCCGCGTATCATTCAAAAAGATATAGAGATCAAACAGAGTTATACAACTACTGTGGAGATCCCGCAACCCGGACGATTGATCGTGACTGCTGTCACCCAACCGTATTATGCCGATATTTATCAAATGGTGAAAAACGAGTTGGTGTGGGTGTACAAGTTGCCGGTGGAAAATAGAAATCAGAATATGCTCATACAACCCGGAAAATATAAGGTTGTATACAGGGTGAAAGGTTCTTACCGGTCGAATCAAACTTTTGAAAGGGAGTTTACAATTACATCAGGTTCGTCAACCAATATATCATTGAATTAAAAAAGTAAAAAGGAGTAGCGTAAATGAAACGAGCTTAACACAATTTGTAAATACAGATAGCAAAGTTAATGGCGAGTTCTATGTTACCAGGAAATTAATAAATAAGATAAACATGAAAACGTTTGAAGTAGAAAATGTAAAAGATACCCGCTCAGGTTTCGGAGCTGGTTTGCATGAGTTAGGAAAAACACATGCGAATGTTGTTGCATTATGTGCCGACCTAACCGGCTCTTTAAAAATGGATGCTTTTCAAAAGGATTTTCCGGATCGTTTTATCCAGGTGGGAATTGCAGAGGCCAATATGATCGGTTTGGCTGCCGGATTAACCATTGGGGGTAAAATTCCTTTTACCGGAACGTTTGCCAATTTTTCTACAGGCCGTGTGTACGATCAAATTCGTCAAAGTGTGGCTTACTCGGGCAAAAATGTAAAAATTTGTGCATCACATGCAGGCTTAACATTGGGTGAGGACGGGGCGACACATCAAATATTAGAAGATATCGGGTTAATGAAAATGTTACCCGGAATGACTGTGATCAACCCATGTGATTATAACCAAACCAAAGCAGCAACGTTGGCGATTGCCGATTATGAAGGTCCGGTTTATTTGCGTTTCGGAAGACCGGCTGTTCCTAATTTTACACCGGCTGATCAAAAGTTTGAAATTGGTAAGGCTGTTATGTTAAATGAGGGTACCGATGTTTCTATTTTTGCTACAGGCCATTTGGTATGGAAAGCAATTGAAGCTGGTCATAAGCTAGCTGAAAAAGGAATTAATGCAGAGATCATCAATATCCATACAATTAAACCACTGGATGCAAAAGCAATTTTGGAATCTGTACGTAAAACGCGTTGTGTAGTTACTGCCGAAGAACATCAAATGAACGGAGGCTTGGGAGATAGCATTGCACAGTTTTTGGCTCGCGAACTTCCTACTCCATTGGAAATGGTTGCCGTGAACGATAGTTTTGGCGAGAGTGGAACTCCGGATCAGTTAATGACCAAATATGGATTGGATGCCGTTAATATTGTGGAAGCAGTAGAACGTGTTATCAAAAGAAAAAACTAATCAAATAACCGTAAGGTATTTGAAACGCTGCTATGAAAATAGTGGCGTTTTTTGTGGGTAATTTTTGCAAGCGTTTTGTGAAGTGTAAATGCAAAATCCCCGGCTCTTGATGTAGCCGGGGAGTGGTGATGTTGTATTGCTTTGGTGTTTTATTCTTACAAAAAAGGGGGAGCTTATTTAGTTGCAACTGTAAGTGTTGGGTGTTGCCGTATTGCTGGCCTTCCTGTTTGTGGTTACTTTCACGCTATATGGAGCACTAATGGTAATACCTGCAGGAACAACACCAGCAAATTGATACTGTCCGCCACTTGAAGGGGCATTAATCACGATCGGAACGGTTTTAGCATCCGGACCATATATGAACTCTACCGAGTATCCGGTTGTGGGAATTCCTTTTACTCCGGTGAGTGTTCCACTCACATAAACAATATTGCTATTGTTGATGGTGGCGAGTGTGGCATTGGAAATTGTTACCGATTGTGCCAATACCGATTGGCTAAAGAACATGCCTAAAGCGCAAATGAGGAAAAAGGTTAGTTTTTTCATGGTTATTGTTTTGTTTAAGAAAACGCGATCGGTTTTTGTAAACACGTCCCCACTCAGTATCGTTGAGTGGGGACGGTTCGTTTTTTTGAGTGGGTTCTGCTCCACTTTTTCGGTTAATTTTTGGGTTAAGGGTTAACGATTCAAATTTATTAACTCACTTTGGTAATGGTGAAAACAGCATCTTGAGATGGATCGGCCGGGTATACAAAATACGTTCCGGATCCTTTGCCATTATAATGACTGCCGGTATATTCACCGTAGGCTCCATTACTACCTTTTTCAATCATTTTAAATCGGCCTCCGTTTTCCGACCAACTTACTTGCCACCAGGTGGGATTGGGTTTTAATTGCTGGATAATACACACACCATTGCTGCGGAAGATAAATTGACCGGAACCTACATTGCCATTGTTAAACGTAATCTGGTAATTCCAGGTAGTTCCTAAAAGGCTTGAAGGAGCAGCTTTTGCTGAAGACATATCTGCTTCAGAAGCTGTTCCCGGATTTTTAAGAGAAAGAGCATTTGTTGTCATTGTTTTAACTTATTTTTTATCTACTCATAAGGCTTTTCGAAACACGCCCTCACTTTTTCATGATCCTGAGTGAGGCAGGTCCGTTTTTTTGAGTGGGTTCTGCTCCACTTTTTTCAAAAGCTTTTGTATGGTCAAAGGTGGTTCAAATGACAGGCTTGTGTAAGCGTATAAATGCTCTATTTATAAATCAGGTATTTCTACGTGTTTTGGAGAGTGCTTTTACTCTTTTTTTTAATACCGGATGAAGTAATTATCTGGATTGCAGTTTGTTGAAAAATACTGTGCATTGCCTCAATTTGGGCAATTGCAGATGCTTCTATAACTTGGCTGTACAATCATTAAAACAATATCTTATGAAGAAAGTAATTTACATTTTAGCGTGCATCACTTCGTTATCGGCTTGCACACAACAAGACACAAAACCAACCACCCTGGTTCAGGAGGAGCATATGGCGGAGTATGCATTGCCTCTTGATACTGCAGTTGACTACGTTAAACGTTACAATACACTTGCAATGGAAGTATTAAAAGACTCAGCACCTATTAAATCATATACCATCAGGGCTGCAGATCTGATAGAAGCGATGGGTATGCCACTATCTTATGTAGACTCTGTGAAGTATGACCATGTTCGTGTGTATATTGGTGTGGATGGCAATAATAAATTTCGCTTGTTGTTAACACCTGTTCAAGGGGCTAATATCTATAAAGACATTGCAGGCAATGATGTTATTCTTGAAGGAGCTTTTACATCTGGCCCAAGAAGTGCCGGGGCGAATGCATCGCAAGGAAAATATGTGATGGATTTTACCGGACCTTGTCCTAATTCTTGTTCTGCCAATAGTCCGTTAAACTATAACCAATAGGTAAGGGCTCATGGGGCAAATTGGATCATTTATCAATACATTTTCTTTTGTGCCCACTTTGCTGGTAGCGCTTTATACACTAATGGTTTACAAAAAACTTCCGGCTCAACTTAAAACATTTTCTTGGTTTATTTTTTTGTCGGGAATAATTGAGTTGGTATCCAGAATCTATTGGTTTAGCAAACTAAACAACATGCCTCTGCTGCACTTTTATGTGGCAGCAGGCTTTGTTTGTCTTGCGTTGTTTTATCGGCATGTATTGACTGGAATTATCAATAAAAATATCATATCAATTACCCTGATCCTATTCCTGCTTTTTACGATACTGAACTCTATGTTTGTTCAGCCTATCGATACATTTAATTCAAACGCCCTCACTGTAGAGGCTGTCATTATTGTTGTATTATCCCTGTCAACATATATCTTTATGATGAATGATATTGTTAAAAAGCAGTTGGTAACAGTGGTGAGAAGTTTGAACTGGATTAACTCAGGTTTGTTTATCTATTATGCATCTAGTTTGCTGATATTTCATTATGGTAATTTCATCACACTCTTTTCGCCTTCATATTTGGTTAAGTATACCTGGGTACTTCATTCTTTTTTCTCTGCTATTATGTATTGTTGTTTCTTTGTAGGATTATGGAATCGGCCTCGGAATTAAACTTTTTGACAGCATTATTGCCATTGGTGGCAATTGTCTTTATGATTGCAATCGGGGTTGTATTGCTTAATCAGCATTTTCGCAAGAATCTTTACAGGCAAATGCTGGAAAAAGAAGAGTTGGAAAGAAAGTACCACTATGATTTACTTAGTTCAAGTATAGAGGTACAGGAAGTGGAGCGTAAGCGCATAGCTCACGACTTGCATGATGAAATCGGAGCATTGCTCACTACTTCGAGGTTATATTTCAATCAAATTAGTACAGGCCAGGCAGAAGAGAGGCTGGAACAGGTTAGCGGAAAAATAAATTTTTTATTCGATGAAATGATGGTCAATATCAGGCGGATTTCTCACGACTTGCGGCCGGTTGTTTTGGAAAACCTAGGATTGGTTCATGCCGTGGACAGTCTTGCCGAGAAGTTAGTTGATTCAGGTATTGGTTTCTACTTTACGCATGATATTCCTTTTAACATAACGCCAAAGGCAGAGTTGGTTCTTTATCGGATGATTCAGGAGTTGATTGGCAATACGTTAAAACATGCAGGAGCAAAGAATATTTTTATAGAAATGAAAGGGCAGGGGAGTCGTTTTTTGCTCAATTATAGTGATGATGGAAAAGGATTTGTTGTGGATAAAGGCAAAAATGGTTTGGGAATAAAAAGCATTGAAAGCCGGCTGAAATTAGTAGGCGGGAAAATGGATATAACAACAAATGAAGGAAAGGGTGTTCGTTTTTCGATGGATATTGATGTATTAAAACTAACAAGTGATGAATAATATTAGGATCGGTATTGCTGATGATCATAGCTTATTCCGTGAAGGAATCCGAATGATTGTGTCGAATATGCAAGGGATTACGTTTTGCCTGGAATCGGAAAGCGGAGAAGATTTATTAGCCCAATTGAAAACGATACCTGTGGACATTGTATTGATGGATATAGAAATGAAGGGCATGAATGGTATAGAAACATTGAAAGTGTTGTCTGCAATGGATCATCCCCCCAAGGTTATTGTCCTTTCCATGCATAATGAGCCGCGTATGGTAAGTTTACTTATGGAACAAGGTGCCAGTGGTTACCTGCCAAAGGATGTGAAGCAGGAAGAGCTGGAAAATGCAATACGGACGGTTTATGAAAGGGGTAGTTATTTGAGCGAAATGGTTTCCAAATCTTTGCTGTCGAGTTTGAAAAGTAAAAGCAATAAATATTTACCAGCTACAGATCTGAGCCCACGTGAAAAGGAAGTATTGACATTGATTTGCCAGGAACTGACAATGAATGAAATCGGGAAAAAACTTTTCATTAGTGAACGCACTGTAGAAGGGCACCGGGCCCGGCTATGCGCCAAACTGGATGTAAAAAACACCGCAGGTTTGGTAAAAAAAGCATTGTTGTTGAATCTGATTGATGTGAGTATCTGATTGGTTTAATGAACAAAGGAAAAGACTGCATTGGAATACACAATGTTATTTGTAACGCTGCTATGAAAATAGTGGCGTTTTTTTATACCTTTCACTTTTAAACAGCAAGATTATGATCGTAAAAACACAGCGCAGGTTTTTGCCTGAAAAAATAAAAGTAACCGCCTGGGAAACAATAGAACCATATTTTACACAGTTACTCAGTAGAGAGATCAGTTCTGCTACAGAGTTGGAAAACTGGTTAAAGGACAGGAGTGAGTTGGATGCTTTTTTGAGCGAAGACCTGGCCTGGCGATATGTGCGTATGACATGCGACAGTGAGAACAAAGATCTGGAGGCGGCCTATTTATTTTTTGTAACAGAAATCGACCCCAAAATTTCACCATTGAATAATGAGTTGAATAAAAAGTTGTTGAATAACGCCTACTTTGAAACATTGAATAATAATTCAACTTATTTTATATACCTGCGTGGTGTTAAGAATGAAATAGCACTCTTTAGAGAAGAAAATGTTCCTTTGTTTGCTCAAATAGCAACCGAAAGTCAAAAGTATGGAGCATTGGTTGGAGGATTAACTGTGGAGTTGGATGGTAAAGAATTAACCTTACAACAAGCATCTAATTTTTTAAAAAATCCGGATCGGAAAAAGCGGGAAGAAGCTTTTGTGAAGATCAATGAGAAACGCCTGTCGAAAAGCAAGGAATTGGATGATTTGTTTGACAGGCTGATTGCATTGCGACACCAGGTTGCGGTGAATGCGGGTTTCGAAAATTTCAGGGATTATATGTTTGCTGCAATGGGGCGGTTTGATTATACACCTCAGGATTGTTTTGCTTTTCATGATGCGATCCAAAAAGAGGTCATGCCATTGGTAAAACAATTTACCGAACAACGAAGGAAAGAGTTGGGTTATGATTTACGTCCCTGGGATATGGATGTGGATACCCAAAACAGAGAGGCATTGGAGCCATTTACAAGTGGAAAGGATTTGCTGGATAAAACGGTTAAATGTTTTCGCAAGGTGGATGATTATTTTGCATGGTGCATTGAAACAATGGACAATATGGAGCGTTTGGATTTGGAAAGCAGAAAAGGAAAGGCTCCTGGAGGTTACAACTACCCGATGGCAGAAACAGGAGTTCCGTTTATTTTTATGAACGCGGCTTCAAGTACGCGCGATGTGGAGACGATGGTGCATGAAGGTGGCCATGCTGTGCATAGCTTTTTGAGTAAGGACCTGCCGCTTGCTGCGTTTAAAAATTGTCCGAGTGAAGTTGCGGAACTGGCCAGCATGAGCATGGAACTGCTAAGCTATGAGGGGCAAGATGAATTTTACCCGAACAAAGAAGATTTTGACAGGGCCAAGGAGGAGCATTTGGAAGGTATTATTAAGATACTTCCCTGGATAGCCACAATAGATAAATTTCAACATTGGATTTATACCCATCCAACGCATACGACTGAAGAGCGTAAAGCATATTGGCTTGAATTGGGTAAAGAATTTGGAACAGGTATGGTTGATTGGAGTGGATATGAAATGGCGCAGGCTTATACCTGGCAAAAACAACTTCATTTATTTGAAGTTCCCTTTTATTATATCGAGTATGGAATGGCTCAATTGGGAGCATTGGCTGTATGGCGTAATTATTTAAAGGATAAAACGAAGGCCGTTCAGCAATATAAAGAAGCGCTGAGTTTGGGATATACCAAAACCATTGGTGAAATTTATAAAACAGCTGGTATTGAATTTAATTTTGGCGAGAAGTATATTAGAGAATTGATGCAATTTGTAGGAAATAATCTTCCGAAATAGCTTTAAATGCTGTAGTTTATAAACTAACTATATAGTTAGTTACTATTTAGTTAGTTACTGTTTGGTTAGTTTCGTAAAATACTTATCTTTGAGTTTGTAATTCAGTTAATAATGGATCTGTCTTTTTTGGAAAATGATGATTCTCCCTTTGCATTTGGCAAAGTAGCAATGGGTGAAACATTTGTAAATAGGGTAAGTGAGAAAAAGCGCCTGGCAATGAATTTTGCCAATAAGGTGAATACTACACTTATTTCACCGCGAAGATGGGGAAAGTCCAGTCTCGTAAAAGAGGTGGGGTATGCAATGCACAAAGCTCATAAGCAATATCGGTTTGCTTATATCGATTTATTTAGCATACGAACCGAAGCTGAGTTTTATGAAGCATATGCCCGTGAGATCATAAAATGTACAAGTAATAAATGGAATGAGTGGGCTGCAAACGCAACGTTCTTTCTTAAAAATATCACGCCCAAGATCAGTATTGGTGCCGATGCCATTAATGATATGGAAATTAGCTTTGATGTTAAAGACATCAAAAAGAACTATGACTCCATTTTAAATTTACCGGCAAGGATTGCGAAAGAAAAGGGGCTTAAAATAATTGTTTGTATTGATGAGTTTCAAAATATTACGAGCTTTACCGATAATCTTTCATTTCAGAAGAGATTGCGCAGTTATTGGCAACATCATCAAGAGGTGACCTATTGTTTGTACGGAAGCAAGCGTAGTTTACTTACCCAAATGTTTGAAAAAAGAAGCATGCCTTTTTATAAATTTGGTGATGTCGTTTATTTGGAAAAGATATCGAAAGCCGATTGGATTCCTTTTATTACCAATGCTTTTGCCAAAACGAAAAAGAAGATCAAGCCAGAACAGGTTTCCAAAATTATAGAAACGATGCAATGCCATCCCTATTATATTCAGCAATTGTGTTATTTGTTATGGATGCGATGTGGTAAAATAGTAAAGGATGAAGAGCTTGCTCTGTCGTTGGAAGATCTTGTTAATCAAAATGCAAACTTGTTTGAACGTGAAGTTGAATCGATGAGCAATTCAAAGATAGCGCTTGTAAGAGCTATTGCTGATGGTGTGACAACCGGATTAAGTTCGGGAAATGTGATTGTTGATTATAAGCTTGGATCTTCTGCAAACGTTACAAAAACATTAAAAGCATTGGATTTAGATGAACTTATTGACAAACGGAACGGGCATTATTTTTTAATCGATCCTGCTTTTGAGTTGTGGTTTAGGAGGCGATTTATGGGTAAAAAAATTATTTAGTGTAGTAAAAATGAAAATATTTTGTGTAGGTCGTAATTACAGCGAACATGCCAAGGAGCTTGGTAATGCGGTACCTGAAAATCCGGTTATCTTTAGTAAACCTGATACAGCTTTGCTCAAAAATGGTGATCCATTTTACCATCCTGATTTTAGTAATGATGTGCACCATGAGGTGGAACTGGTGATTCGTATTAATAAAATGGGCAAGAAAATTCAGGAGAAGTTTGCAAAAAATTATTTCAACGAAATCGGTTTGGGAATTGATTTTACCGCGCGTGATGTGCAAACCAGACTAAAAGAAAAGGGTTTGCCCTGGGAGCTTGCAAAAGGTTTTGATGGGTCGGCTCCACTGGGTGATTTTATGACGATTGACAAACTGGACTTGAAAAATATCAATTTCTCCTTAACCAAAAACGGGGAAGTCGTTCAACATGGAAATACCGCTCAGATGATATTTTCTTTTGAACAGATTGTCAGTTTTGTGTCGCAATATTTTACCCTGAAAGTTGGCGATTTGATTTATACAGGTACGCCTGCAGGAGTAAGCAAGGTGAATATTGGGGATGTATTGGATGGTTTTATTGAAGATAAAAAAATGTTAACCTGTTCAGTTAAGTAAGTTTATAGGTGTTTGATGATTTCCGGCTTCAAAGGTTTTATCAAATAATCAATCACAACCGGGAATTTTTTCGACATCTCGATATCGTTCGCACATTCACTTGAGGAAAGTATATAAAGACTTTCATACCAATGGAGTCGATATAAATTAAGGAAATCCCAGCCATTTTTATCGGGCATCTCCAGGTCCAGGAATATCGTTCGTTTACGAGGTGCTGCTTGTTCAAGGTAGTGGATTGCGGAATCCACGCTCTCGAAACTACGAACGGGTATCTGTGGTAATGCTATTTTGCAAACCTTTTCGCTTAATGCTCTTGGAATAAGCGAGTCGTCAATAATGCAAATTTCATCTACATCATTAATTGAGATCGTATTATGTTTAAATGCTACTTCCATTGATTTACTTTGGTAATGGAACAGAGGTTGGTGTTTCTCCTTTTCCTTGGTTTAAAATTGAAGTGTTTTTGTCTGATAAAAATCCGGTAACCTGAAATTCTGTTCTTCTGTTCGCCTGGTGTTCTTCTTCAGTACATACCCTGCTGATTTCTTTTCCTTCGCAGGCACAATCGTTTACCAGTTTGGTTTCTCCGTAACCTTTGCCTGTGATACGGTTGGCACTGATTCCTTTGCTAATAATATAACTGGCCGATGATTTGGCACGATTATCCGACAATGTCATGTTGTATTGGTATGATGCACGGCAATCGGTATGAGAGCTTAATTCAATAATGATATCGGGGTTTTCATTCATGAGCTTTACGATCTTATCCAACTCTTTGGCAGCATCTGTTCTGATATTGTATTTCGCCAGGTCGAAATAGATATTGTCGATCTTAATGGCTCTACCTACAATAATTTGCTCAAGTACAAAGTCTCTGCGGTAATCATATTCCCGTATTTCAGCCGAAAGACATTGGTTGCCATTTGTATTAAGTTGTGTGGCGGGTTTATTAAAATAGCCTTCCCGGCTTACATCAATATCGTATGCTTTATTCCCTTTTAATGCGGCATAACGGTATTGGCCATTTTCGCCTACTTTATAATCATAAACAGTATCTCTTGAGGCTTTATCAATAATTACAACTCGTGCTCCGGCAACCGGAAGTTTGGTGTCTTTATCGGTTATGGTTCCGGCAACAATACAGCCTTCCACCATACGCACGAGCGGAATGATAATGGTTGGGTTTCTTTCATCGGCTGTAAAGGAAATTACCTTAGGAACATACCTATTGGCCACTGCACTGCTGGTGTAATTTGCATCGTGCCATAATTGTGCATCAAAGGTTCCAATCGTAGCAGAATCAACTGAGACAGGAAGGCTTGTTCCAATATCCGTTACATTTACAGTTGACGATGCGATAGGCTCATTGGTAAGACTATCTACGATTTTGATCGTGAATTTTTTCTGCTTAATGAGCGATACTTTATAAATATCATCATCATTTATACCGCGTCTTCTGTTGGAGCTAAAGTATCCTTGTGATGCATTTTGATCGAGCGCCACGCCAAAATCGTCATAATTGCTATTCATCGGAATGCCTAAATTTTCAATATTGGGATTTGTAAGCGATGTTTTGAAAATGTCGAGACCTCCGATACCTGGATGTCCTGAACTCGAAAAATAGAGTGTGCCTTCTTTATCGATGTATGGAAAGAGTTCATTGCCTTCGGTATTAATCGGACGTCCCAGGTTTTCAGGGGTACTCCATTTGCCATCTCTCCAATAACTTTTATAAATATCAGCTCCACCAATTCCGCCCGGCATATCACTTACAAAATATAAAATAGTGTCTCCGGCTGCCAATGTGGGATGCCCCACAGAGTAGTTATTATTGTTAATATTAAGTGGGTGTACATTGGTCCAATTCCCTGCATCATCAATTTGCGCAGAGTAAAGTTTGAGCATATTCACACCATCATCTGATTTTCGGGCCCAGCCTTTATTGTAGTTATTTCTGGTAAAGATGATTGTTTTTTGATCGGCCGAAAATGTTAAAGGTCCTTCATGGTATTTGGTTTTTATTTTTCTGCTGAATTGTTCAACAACGATATCAGGGGTAACAAACATATTAGAAGTATCAACATATTTATAACCGATATAGCCCATTGTTCGCGAGTCGTTGCTTGTGAAACGGGTATCATCATCATTATAATATATTTTTTTGCGACTTGATTTTCCTGCGGCAGTGTCAGTTTGGTTTACTTTTTTAATATCTGATGTGTCTTTCACATAGTATAAATCTAAAAAGGCTGTCTGGTCCCATTCGAAAGTTCTTTTGATGGCAGTGCTATAACTGCGATTGGAAACAAATACAACTCCTTTTTTGTAGAAGGTTGGGCTAAAGTCGCTTTGACCGGAATTGAAATTAACAAGTGCTACATTTACTTTAGTTTGTTTGTTGATCAAAATGGTTTCATCCTGGTATACTTCGGAGAAAGCCTTACTACGTTTATCGGCAGGATTGAGTCTTGCGTAACGCTCGTATTGGATAGCTGATTCAGCATATTTTTTATTGATGGCCAGGAGTTGGGCATATTCCAATGTGTATGCTGCATTGGTCGAATCCATTTTGACAAGTATGGCAAACATGCGCTCCGCATTGCTCATATCCGAAATTTTACGATATGAATAAGCCAGGTTTGGCAATACTCTGGTGTTACTTGAGTCCTCGTCAAGAATATCTTCATAAGCTGCGATGGCTTGCATGTAGCTCATGTTTTTGTAGTATTTATTAGCTATCTTTTCTTTAAGCGCGAGCGCATTTTGTGCGGCACTGTTTAAAGTGAACAGAATTGAGAGAAGCAGAAATGGGAATCTGTATAAATGCATTTTGATAACTAAAAATAACGTGGAGTAATAACCTTGGTTTTACCGAAACCAAATTCGAAGCGAAGGATCAATTCATGAGAGCCTGTATTGTATTTTCGTAAGGCTGTGGTTGTATAATCATAAGAATAACCTATCCTGAAGTTGTTTCTCACTTGTATTTCGGCCATTGCAACAATAGCGTCACCGGTACGATACGATATCCCTAAACCTACCACATCATACATCCAAAGATTGGCATTTAGATCGAGCTCCATTGGCGCTCCTTTTACAAATTTGTAGAGAGCAGATGGTTTAAGCTTAAAGTCTTTGTTAAGGCTAAACACATAACCGGCCATTACAAATAAGTGATCATATTTGTTTACATGTACTTTAGCGTTTTTGGTAAGCTGGGTGTTGTATAGATTTGGAATGGATGCGCCAAAATAGTACTTATCGCTGTTGAGGTAAAAGCCTGTACCTGCACTTGGAATGAGAACGCTTACATTGTTTTGAAAACCTGCATCATCGGAAGTATTACCGGTACTCAATGTTGCCTGGTTTAGATTGGCTTGATATTGAACCATACCGAGTTTAAGTCCCATTGAAAAAGTGCTTTTTTTCAACCGGATTCTATAAGCATAGCTGGCGTGCGCACCCGTGTTGTGTGTTAATCCGATCTTGTCGTTAAACACGATCAGCCCAACTCCTACTTTTTTATTATTGAGTGGAGCATCCATACTTAATGTTTGTGAAACAGGGGCTCCTTCAATTCCTCTCCACTGAGCACGTGCCAATAGGGTTGCGCTGAAAACTTCCCTGCTACCGGCATACGATGGGTTTAATGCCATCGTATTAAACATGTATTGTGAATACATTGCTTCTTGTTGTGCATTCGATTTTAAACTCAATACAATGAGTGTTAAACAAATGAGATATTGAATATATGTTTTCATTTTTGTTCTTATCTGCTGATTGTGATGAATCCGTTTTTACTTCTGTCAATGTTGTTTTCATCGGTATACTCTATCAAGTAGAAATAGGTGCCGTCCGGGACTTCTTCTCCGATTACGATTCCCCTCTCGCTGGTACCATTCCATGTATTATCGTAGTTTTCTTTTTCGTAGATGATATTTCCCCAACGATTGTATACGGCAAGGTATAACCTGTAACCATTAGGATTATCGATATAGAAGAAGTCATTCACACCATCACCGTTTGGAGAGAATCCATTTGGAATTGAAACCTTAGGTTGATCAGGAGGCGTTAACGTAATTACCGTTGGAGCGTTTTCTGAAGGAATTCCGTTTTCATTTGGATCCGGGTTAATTCCATCCGTAGAAACATCCATTGTTATGCTATTACCGCTTGAATCGGTAGCCACTGCATATGCTGTATTGCTAAATGGACCAAAGAAGTTGTTTGGTATGATTCTTACCGTAAATGCAATAGTGTCTGTTTCTCCGATTCCCAATTCGCTGTTTTGAGTAACTGATATTGTTGTATCTGTACTTCCGTTAAAGCTATTATTAATTGCAAGCCTTCCTGTATTTGTAATATTTCCAACAACACTAAACTGGGTAGGAGATGGGAACGTTGCTTTCAGGTTATCGCTGATCGCAATATTCTTCAATAAAGCACTACCGTAGTTTTTAACGATTAAAGTATACTTCACATCATAACTTCCATCTGCATTTGCAACCGGTGTATTAGCCGATTTAGCAATTCCGATCATTATGGTATCAGGAATACAGTTTGTTACGTGCACTATAACTTTACGTGCATCTTTACTTTCACAGATACTATCGCCACTAACCGTAATGAAATATTGAGTATCGGCTGTAAGCGTTGGTGTAGTGAAGCTATTACCTTGTGCTACTCTGTTGGTTAAAGCAGAATCTGTGTACCAACGGTAAACCGGATTATTGATGCCAATACTTGAAGCTGATAATACAACAGACTGACCATTACATGTTGACGTATCGTTAGAAATAATGCTCGATGCTAAACCTCTGCTGTTTACATATGCGATGACATTACGGGTTGTTCCTACCTGGTTTTCCAACTTGTTATCTCCTTTTACAGAAACATAAATTGGAGTAGTAGCTGAAGGTAAGAATTTGAATGTAACTCCCGATCCTAAAACCTGGGTCATCATCGAATCTGCGTACCATGTAAACACCGGATTGATAACGGTTGTGCTCGAAACGGATAAGATAGCACTGTCACCTTCACAAACAGTTACATTACTTGCGTTAACATCACTGGCAATTGCATATGGTTTTCTAATCTGAGTATAAACGGTATCGGTTGAATCACCTGAAACAATCACATCAATTGGTAATTGCACCCATACTGCGTTGTGGATTGAATCACCAGTATAAGCTGAATCAATGCGTGCAGTAATATTCAATACAATTGATTGTGCCGAATCGAATTTGCTGTTTAAGATCAGACGTTTCGTTGCAAAATTATAGAGACCATTAGGTGTATTAAATGAACCAATACTCAAACCGGCAGCAGGTTGCTCAATAATTCTTATTACTTCACCGCTATCCAATGATGACCTTCCATTGTTTGTAACAGTGATGGTATATGAAATTGAATCTCCTGCAAAAACATTGTTTGCTAATGCAATCTTGCTTACCGTAAGATCAATTTGGCGTGAACCAACAGGATGTAGGATAGAGGTGTATGCGGTATCTGTTGAATCACCGGTTACGATTACATCAGTTGGTAACTGTACTAATACTGCATTATGGATTGTGTCACCAACAAAGTTTGAATCGATACGTGCCGTTACATTTAAGACAACAGATTGTGCAGAGTCGAATGAATTGTTGAGTGTTAGTTGGCCATTGGTACTATCATAAGTTCCGTTTGCTGTTGCGTACGAACCAATTGTTAATCCAAGTCCCGGTTGCTCGATGAAGGTAATGATCTCACCACTATCCAACGATGATCTTCCGTTATTGGTAACAGTTATCGAATATGAAATGGAATCTCCAGCTGATACACTCGTTACTGTTGCAACTTTATTCACTGAAAGGTTAATGCTGCGCGGAACAACAGGATAGAATACCGGAGTTGTAACGGTGTCTGTTGAATCGCCAGTGTTTGTTATGCTATCTGGCAATTGAACAAGCACTGCGTTGTGGATCGAATCGCCTGCGAAGGCCGTTGATACAAATGCCTTAACATTTAATGTGATCGTTTGTCCTTGTGCGAATGCGTTTGCAAGGGTTAATTCACCGTTAGCATCATTATATGTTCCGTAAGTTGTAGCATACGAGCCAATCACTAAACCCGTTTCAGGTTGGTCGATGATTGAAACAATTTCATTTGCAGCCAATGTAGAAGGTCCATTGTTGGTAATGTCGATCGTATACGTAATACTGTCGCCAACAGATACCTGGGTGTTTGCTGTTGTTTTGCTTACGGCAAGATTCACGCTACGCAATACTTTCGATTTAACCGAGCTTGTGCTATCTCCCGTGTGCGTAACATCTTTTGGTAATCTTACCAATACTGCATTTTCAACTGAATCGTTTAAGAAGTCGGCATTTACAATACCAAATACAGAAAGTGCTATTGACTGTCCTTGAGTTGTTGCGTTGTTTAATATGAATGCACCGGTTATTGGGTTGTAAGTTCCATTTGCTGAACGATAGGTGTATATATTAAGTCCGTTAGGGGCAATATCATAAACCGTAAGTGTATCATTGGTGTTGAATTGTGAAGGACCGTTGTTTGTAATGGTGATTGTGTACTCAATTGAATCACCTGCATTTACGACTGTACTATTTGTTGTTTTAGTTACAGTTAAGTCGATCGTACGAGGAACAACAACCGGGATGGTAACCGGAGTATAAGCTGTATCGATTGAGTCACCAGTATGAATTACATCTGTAGGCAATTGAACCAGGATCGCATTGTAAATTGAATCACCCACAAAGTTGGCATCTACATGAGCCGTTACATTTAACACAACCGATTGAGCCGAATCGAATGAAGCATTCAATGTTAACTCACCATTGTTATAAGTACCATTTGCAGAAGCATATGAACCGATTGTTAAGCCGGTTTGTGGTTGTTCAGTGAATGTGATGACCTCACCGCTATCCAATGAAGCAGGTCCGTTGTTAGTAACAGTAATCGTGTAAGCGATTGAATCACCAACATTAACTGAGCTTACCGAAGCAACTTTTGCCACTGCTAAATCAATGGTGCGAGGAACAACAACCGGGATGGTAACCGGAGTATAAGCTGTATCGATTGAGTCACCAGTATGAATCACATCTGTAGGCAATTGAACCAGGATCGCATTGTAGATTGAATCACCCACAAAGTTGGCATCTACATGAGCCGTTACATTTAATACAACCGATTGAGCTGAATCGAATGAAGCATTCAATGTTAACTCACCATTGTTATAAGTACCATTTGCAGAAGCATATGAACCGATTGTTAAGCCGGTTTGTGGTTGTTCAGTAAATGTGATCACCTCACCGCTATCCAATGAAGCAGGTCCGTTGTTAGTAACAGTAATCGTGTAAGCAATTGAATCACCAATATTAACAGAAGATACAGCAGCAACTTTTGCAACGGCTAAATCAATGGTGCGAGGAACAACAACCGGGATGTTAACCGGAGTATAAGCTGTATCAACCGAATCACCAGTATGAATCACATCTGTAGGCAATTGAACCAGGATCGCATTGTAGATTGAATCACCCACAAAGTTAGCATCTACATGAGCCATTATATTCAACACAATCGATTGAGCTGAATCGAATGAAGCATTCAATGTTAATTCACCATTATTATAAGTACCATTTGCAGAAGCATATGAACCGATTGTTAAGCCGGTTTGTGGTTGTTCTGTGAATGTGATGACCTCACCGCTATCCAATGAAGCAGGTCCATTGTTAGTAACAGTAATCGTGTAAGCGATTGAATCACCAACATTAACTGAGCTTACCGCAGCAACTTTTGCCACTGCTAAATCAATGGTGCGAGGAACAACAACCGGGATGGTAACCGGAGTATAAGCTGTATCGATTGAGTCACCGGTATGAATCACTTCTGTAGGCAATTGAACCAGGATCGCATTGTAGATTGAATCACCCACAAAGTTAGCATCTACATGAGCCATTACATTTAACACAATCGATTGAGCTGAATCGAATGAAGCATTCAATGTTAACTCACCATTGTTATATGTACCGTTTGTAGAAGCGTATGAACCGATTGTTAAACCTGTTTGTGGTTGTTCAGTAAATGTGATGACCTCACCGCTATCCAATGAAGCTGGTCCATTGTTTGTAACAGTAATCGTGTAAGCGATCGAATCACCAACATTAACTGAAGATACAGCAGCAACTTTTGCAACGGCTAAGTCGATCGTACGGATAACTACAGGATGATTCACCGGAGTTGTATCCTCATCAGTAGAGTCACCATGATTTACAACATCAGCAGGCAAGTGAACGAGTACTGCATTGCGCACTGAATCACCACTGAAGTTAGCATCAACACGAGCAGTAATATTTAATACAATTGATTGACCTCTTGCAAATGAACTTGAAAGTGTCAATTCACCATTTGTGTTGTTATAAGCACCATT
>CALRNX020000006.1:0-192469 GCA_943369665.1 Chitinophaga pinensis | reverse complement strand
TCTGCATTTTTAGCAACCCTCACTACTTGCGAGTATGTATACTTACCATCAAAATCAATTTGTTTTAAACGGTAGTAAACAACATTGCTTTTTGCCACAGCAAATGCTTTTGCATCCGTTAAACTGTAGTTTAAAGCTTTGTTACTGTTTCCTGCACCTTTAACAAATGCGGCTTTTTCAAAGTTGCGACCATCCACAGAACGTTGCACTTCAAAACCTGAATTGTTGATCTCAGAAGCAGTGGTCCATGTTAAGATAGCATCAGCACCTTTAACATTTGCAGCAAATGAAGTAAGTGTTACTGGTAGTGTAGTACCGTTGTTTGAAGCAGCGGTTGCATATTTAACATGCATGTATTTGCCGTTGAATTCGTATACATCATATGTATAGTCAGTTAAGATATCTAATCCACCAACAGCAACAGAACTCGTATTGTTTTTGTATACAATATAGTTTCCAAGCCCCGTAGAATCAACACTAGTGCCAAATACCGGAGCAATGGCACTTTTCATTACATTATCAGTTGGAGGAACAGCCGGAGTGGTTGTTAAACGTGCAACTACTAAACGACCTTGTCCATCTCCGTTAGTCCAATTAACCGTTGTCGTAGTATTGCCGATTGCGGTTAAGTTAACAGCAGAAGCAGGGGTAGTTGGAGTGGTTACATCAACGATTTCAATATCATCAATTGCCCATCCGTCACCGGCATTGCCACTGCCATCTGCTCCAAAACGGAATCTGATTTTTACATTGCTTTGTCCTGCGGCACCTGTTATTGGTGTAGCACTCTCAATCCACCCATTGTTATTACTTGAAAAATGGGTTGGCATAGCGTATGATACGGCACTGGTAAATTTAGGAGGTTGAATAAAACCAGTAGTAGCACCAAGAGTTGATGCGGTACTATACCAGGCATAACTGTTCGGAGTGTTAAAATTATCACCAGTTCCTAATGTAGAATCTAGTCTGGTCCAGCTGGCTCCACCATCAAGAGATACCTCAACTACCAAAGCGTCATAATTCGCCTCTACTCCAAATTTGTGATAAAAGCGAAGAACAGGATTGGTTAATGCTGAAAAGTCTATAGTAGGAGATACGACAGCATTGTTAATACTGTTATCGTATGCTCCGGTAAGTTTAGTTACCCAGGCATTAGCACCACTATGGGCTGCTGTTATATTTGTTTTGGCTGGGGTTCCTAAAACCCAGTTATTGCTGCCGGCTATTGCAACTGTGCTCCAACCTGCGGTACCACTTTCAAAATTTTGAGTGTACGGGAATGCTGTAATCATAATTCCTGTGGTGAAACTATCCAATGCACTGTATGCTGTTCCGACAGAGTTAGTTGCGTATGCTCTAAAGTAGTATTTAGTTGAGTGCGATAACCCCGTTGGGTTAATATTGAATGCTCCCAAATCTACTAATGGTGTTGTTGTGGAATCAATAACACCCGGATCTCCTATAGCCGGATTTGTTGTTGTGCTGTATACAATACCACTTGCGGTAACAGGATCGCCTCCATTACTTGTAACATTACCAAAAAGCCTAGCCGTTGATGTAGTAATATCAGTAGCCGAGGAAGTTGTAACAACAGGTAAAATAGGAGCAGCAAGTGTTGTAAATGTACTATCTGGGCCGTATGAGGTTCCCATAACATTAATTGCATAGGCTCTCACATGGTAAAGTGTTGCACTGCTCAAACCAATTAGGTTAAACGAATAGGTCCCACCTTGAATTGGGGTAACAGAAGTTGAATCAATTACTCCAGGATCTCCAATAGCAGGGTCGCTTGATGTTCCTATAACGATAC
Source organism: Chitinophaga pinensis (assembly GCA_943369665.1). Classification (GTDB taxonomy): domain Bacteria; phylum Bacteroidota; class Bacteroidia; order UKL13-3; family UKL13-3; genus UKL13-3. Next base: position 190,659 of record CALRNX020000006.1, on the reverse strand, counting down.
CGGAGGTAGTGATTGGAGACCCTCCTGTAGCAACTATATTACCACGAACAGTTGCGGATGACTGTGTAATGGAATTAATTGATGAAGTAGAAACAGTAGGAGGAACGGTTAGTTCAAATCTAAAATCATCAAATGCAATATACCATGGCGTTGCAGAAGGACAATTAACCCTGATTGCCATGTAATAAATTCCTGTTGATGCGGCTGTAAAGCTATATTCTCTTTTCACATATGGTTGAATAACTTGTGCTCCTGGTCCTGCAGGAGTGTACGGTGTTCCAATTGCAGTTGCACCTGTTACTATTGGTGCAGTATTGCCAAAAATATCAACTGTCCAATTCGTATAACCATCACCTTGTACCCAAAAACTAAATGTATAGGTTGTTCCAGCGGTTACTGCAAAGCCCGGGGTCCACATGTATTCATCTGTTGCAGACCATGAATCTCTCAGGTAGTTAGCACCTGATCTTGGTGTATTATAGGCACTAGCAACTGCAGTAGCCCAATCTCCATTGGTTTTTGTCCAGCAACCTGGGAAAGAAGTTGTACCTACTGTTGCAAGGGCATCAAAATTTTCTGTCCATGGTAGGCTACTAACAGGATCACAATAGGTACTAACAGTTTGGGAACTTGATAATGGGCTTGAACATAAGCCATCAACAGCTCTTACACGATAGAAATAATTGGTTGACGCAGATAGGCCGGTAATCACCGTAAATGTATCCGTTCCGGTTGAGAAGTTCTGATACCCTGGCAGGAATGACGTAAACCCAACATTGGTCGAAACATCTAATAAATAAGTTGCTCCAGGAGCAGGGTTTGTACTCCAGCGAGGTGTAATACTGTTATTGGTGACATTTACTGCGGTAGCAGTAATTGGAGTTGTAACCGGGCTAGCACAGGTTATTACAGAAGCAAATAATGGACTTGAAGTATTATACACTGGTCCGAAACATCCACTGTTGTTATATGCGTAAATGTAATAATCGTAAGTTGTATTAGCCGATAGGCCGGTTTGTGAGAACGAAGTAACTGTTGTATTCGCTACTACAGTACCTGTTCCTAAAGCACCATTCACTGTATATATGGTGTTGTTTACCGGAGGAGTTTCTATGCCTCCTGATGGGTAACGAACTACTAAGTAGTGACTAGGAGAACTTGTTGCTGCAGTAAACGAACCATCAAACAAGGTCGCTCCTAAATTTGATACAACAAAGGTGGTAGGCTGATTAGAAGGAGTGCTACAAGGAGTAAGTTCTCCATATGCATAATATCCAGTAAAATCAGCTGCCAAAATTTGTTGACTTAAGGTATACAATATTTTTTGAGGTGTAGAAGAGAACGTCACTGGAGGAATAATGCCCACATAAGCTCCTGCTGCTGAAGGGGCATACACCATCTTGGTGTTTGAGTTGAATGCTGCAGCTGTGTCGGAAAGTAAAATATGCGTACCAACAAAGTTTGCATTACCAGCCCCTACAAATGTTTCCCAACGGATACTCGACATAGATGTAGTTCCTGCCCCCATTGTTCCAGCATTTGTGGTAAATGCTTCTCCTGAAAGCACAATTGGCCCACCGGCATTTGTAGTTGGGTCTAACATTAAACCTAGGTATCGACCACCTTTTCCGACAGGGAATAAAGTTGTTTGGTTATAAGTTCCAACTGCATTGCGTGATGCGGCAAATGTACGATAGAAAGGTCCTTGAATGTATGCAGAGTCTGTCCCTCCAACCAATGTTCCGGCAGCTGTCGCTGATCCTAATCTAAATGAGTCTGTCGCATTTGTGTTTACAATACCTCTGGTAAGTGTTAACGTTCCGCTTACAGATAGTTTGGTTCCAATCGTAACACCACCTGCGCTGCTATTTCTGATAAGTAAATTAGTGGTTCCGGCTGTAGGCGAAGTATTTGCATTTAAGAATTTACCGGTACCGGTAATGCTTTGTGCTGAGGTATTGTTGGCTGTAACGGCATTGATTGGGTCAGCAAGTGTGAGTGTTGATGTATTGACCAATGTATCATTATTTACAATATTACCTTTAACGGTATGTGCTGACGTCATACGGTAATTACCTGTTGTAATGGTAAGATTTCCCAAGATACCAATGGTATTGCTTGTATTTACAAAACGGTTAGTACCAGAAGGTGCATTTACAACAACATTGCCTAAAGAAGCCAAACCAGTTCCGGTATTAAACAAATTAATATTAAATGCATTTGCACCGCCAGGTTGTGTTGATATTCCATCACCAAAAATAAGTGTATGACCTAGGCCAAAATTAACAGGCTGGCTAGGATATATTTTGAATGCAACACTTGTTCCATTAACAGTAGGGTCTACAATTGTGATTGTTCCGCCAGTGAATACAACACTTGTATCAGTTGTGGCATACATATCCATTTGGTGGCCTGATGCACTGGTTGATGCATTGTTATTATCATTACCATCCACAATAATTGCCCCACCTGATTGATGGAATTTCCCTGGCTGGTCATTAAATATACTACCATTAACGGTTAATGTACCTCCTGTTACAGCTAATTTTCCCCTTATGGTAATATTAGCGTTGTTTAGGGTACAACCTACGGTTAAACTGCTTCCCGACACGGTTAATAATCCTGTATTATTAATAGTAACCATTTTTGCGTTTGCAGCAGTTGCATTTACTGTAACTGAGTGCCCATTATCAATCACAACCGAGTCAGTACATGATGGTACTAAGTTCTTATTCCAGATAAGTGGATCTTCCCAGTTCCCGGATGCAATTGTTGAATAAAGCACATCACTTGAATTAGCTCCCACGTACCAAGTATTGGTCATGTCTGCAAGCGTAACAGTAGCACGTTGAAGGTGCGGCAAGGTAGTTCCCGTCTGATGTGTTCCACTGATAGCAGTGCTTGCAAGTGTAATACGGCCGTTGGTGTTTTTAGCCTGGTAAATGTTTTGAGCACTAAGTGCTATCGTATAAGTAGGAGAGCCTGTTATACCGATAGTTCCTACTTGCCAATTTGCATTGCTTAGATTACTAACAGTATAAGCACCGTCTGTTATTGCAGCTGCACTCATGCCTATTGCATTGTTATGTTTTACAACAATTTTTCCTCCTGCTGTAGACGCTGTTGCTTGTCTGATGTATGCGATGCGGCTATTAAGAACTAATGAAGGAGTTGCAGTTAAAATAGTCACGAAAGGATATGTACCAACTCCTGCTGTTGGAACTGAACTTGCAGTAATGGTTTGTCCTGCAGCAGCGGTTCCCCACCATCTGGCAAATGTACTACCAGAACCAAAACCACCCGCAGTGTATGATAACGTACCAGTTGTTCCGGTACTAACACCCAATACAAAAGTATCTATACCAGTATTGATAATACCATTTGTAATGGTAAATGTTCCAGACACTGTTCCTGTGTTTGATCCTGATCCCAGACGTAATACGCTATCTGCAGCGAATGTAACCCCTGCAGGGTTGTTGTTATTAATAGTAAGCGTTGTAAAGGATGCAGTTGAAGATGTTAGGGAATTTCTGAATCCACCTGTACCACTAATAACTTGTGCATTTGGCGATGCACTTGCCGTGGCACTGAGGAAACGACCAAAAGTAATTGCTCCAGCTGTATTATATAAGATACCATTGTTAGTTAGGTTTTTGGCAATATGAACTGCAGAGGAAACGCGTGCATCACCAAGTGTGCTTATGTATAATGAATTACATCCAAGAGTGGAGCTATTATTCATTGTAACAAAACGGTTTGTTCCGACTAGACCAGCATGGATAACCAAGCTATCTACAACAATTTTACTGCCTGCCATATCGAGTACAAAACCAACCGGGGTTGCAACAGCACCTCCAGCATCAGTTGATACACCATCTCCAAATTTTAATGTCCAGCCGGTTGTATTGTTAATTGCAGTTCCACCTGTGTAGTAAAATGCTCTGTTGTTGTTGGCGCTGGTTGTTCCCGCATGTGGATCCACGATGGTAAAAATACCTCCCGAAAGAGAATCACTTCCGGTTGCAATGCTCACTAAAGGAGTTCCTGAAGGAACACTATTAGCAAGTATACCTCCTGCATTTCCATCTACATTGATAAATCCACCTGTTTGTCTGAATAATGCAGTAGAAGTTAAACTCAAGCTTCCATTGATGTTTAGGGTACCACCTTCAACATACAAACGGCCACTGGCAAGAAAACTACTATTATTATCAGTACAACCAACCGTTAGGGAACTTCCCAAAACGTTCAATTTACCATTTAGTTGAATTTGTCCGGAACTTGCAGCTGCCATGCTACCGGTTAACCAAATACTGTCTGCAGCATTGATTAAGAGGTTTTGCCCACAAACAGGCACCCCTGTACTCCAAGTTGCTGCATTGTCCCAAGCTCCTGAAGCCACGGTTTGGTTAGGAATTTCTGAACCTACAACACCAATAGCATAAACTCCGTCAACACTTGCAGCAGGAACTGCAGTGCGTTGAACCATAGGTTGAGTTGTACCAGCCTGATGTGTACCTTGCAATGCGTCAGTAATTAATAAGCGGGCATTTGTTGAAAAGGCTGTATAAGTACCTTGTCCTTGTAAGGCAAAAGAATGGTCAGAAGTTGATGCATAACCGCCACTGGTAACAACGGTCCATGTTGTATTTGTTTTTTGATCAAATGTGAGCGAACTTTCTGTTGGGGCAGATCCGACAACACCGGTACCTATAGCACCATTAAATTCAACACTGAAAATACCCGGAGTTGTTAAAGCAGCTGTAGCTCTGTGGAAGTGACACGCATTTCCATTTCCTAATATAAAAGGAAAAGATCCAACCCCAAAAGTAGGGATAGTACTTGCAGCTATTGTGGTCCCTGATCCCGTTGTTCCGAACCAACGACCAAATTTGCCACTGGTAAATCCATTTCCTGAAGTATATGTAAGTGTTCCAAGAGTAGTTCCAGATGTACCCAATGTCATGCTGTTTAATGCACCTAGTGCTACCCATCCACTTGTGAAAGTAAGTGTACCTGAGATAATTGTACTCGGCCAGTTGAAATTTATGGTACGATTTGCTGACGTATTGTTAAATGTAAGACTGGCAATAGTAGATGCTGTTAGCAAGCCAGATCCTGCTATTGTTTGGGGTGTTGTTCCATTTAAAACTAAAACACTACCTGTTTGGCTTAAATCTACTGTTCCATCATTAGTAAAATTACCTGCAACATTGATTGTTTTACCGGTTGATCCATTTGCAATATTCAATATACCTGGACCTGTTACCGTTAGATTACGAGTCACTGTAAATGAAGTTGGTGTTGTTCCATAATTAACTGTACCACTAACTTCCATGTCAACAATACTTAATCCGGCAACATCAATCGTTAGTGTTGACCCGGCAACAACTTCAACCGTGTCTTGAGGTACCGGAACGGCATTCCCAACCCAAGTTGATGGAGAACTCCAATTACCACCTATACCAGTTGTAATAACTCTACTAATTGGCAGAGTTGATAAGGTAATAGAAGGAGTGGAGTTAGTAAGGTAAAAAGGACCACCAGGTCCGCAAACTGAAGCAGAATAAACATATATATTATAAGTAGTGTCAATTTTTAAGCCTGTTAATGAAATATTGGAAGATGATGGTGTTAGGGCGACAACAGTTCCCGCACCTAATGCTTGTCCACTATTGTAATATACACCATCTGTTGGATTTGTTGGAGTAGCTCCCGCAGGATAACGGACAACAAGGTAATGTTGACCTGCAGCAGCAGGAGATGCGTCAGTATAGCTGATTTCTAATGATGTTTTGCCAATGGAGGTAGGTACAATATTTGTTGCTTGGGCTGTTGGAGAACCGGCACAAGCAGGAGGAGGCGTAAATGTATAAATTTGTCCTGTTGCTGGTTTTGTAACGATTCCGTTTTGAGAAGTAGCTCTTGAAATGGTATGAGTCGTTACGTCTTGAACAGAAATAAAATTGCTTGGCGAAACACCCATTATTCCAATCGAAGCACCTCCTGATCCCGTATTAATTGACGTTGCTTCTTGTCTATATATAATATCAATTGTGTTAGTTGTTTCGTAAAGAATAATTTGAAAAGAAATAGCCGCTGTTCCCGAATTATAGTTCCACTCCATGTTTAACCATTCGGCTGTAAATGTCCTGTTTGGAGCTGTTCCTGATGTTAGGTATTTTACACCTACGGTACACTGTAAATCGTCCCATATCCCTGCAACACCCGGGCGTTGAGTTGCTGTTGTTGTTGCAAGGTTATTGGTTAGGGTAGTAGTTCCTGCGGTACCAAATACCAGAAATCCATCTGCTGATACTCTTAAATCAGTATAGGTTATCCCTTCAAATACAAAAGAGAATCCGATTGGAATATTTGTACTCATTCCTCCATCAGCAGTTGCTGCAAGAGATGATGAAGTTGCCCCAACTAACGGAGTAAATACTCCCGATGAATTGGAGAAGCTGTAAAGATTTGCTGTTTGCGCAGAGGTTCTACCTGTTGAGAGAACCATCAGCAACAATAGCCCGATGGCCAACATTCGTGGCATCCGGTTTTTGAATGTTTGTAGTTGTTTTTTCATGATGTATTTATTGATGTTTTTTTTAGATTTTGTCGTAGTGATTTGATCAAAAAAATGATAGAGTATAAATTTGATCTTTCCGTTGCAGGTCAGAAGAAGTTATTCGTTCCAAACCGTGTAGATCCATGTAAAATAAGTAGATTTCGAATAACGCCATTCGATTTTTAAAGAGCATTTGAACATAATTGATAAGAAATATTTGATGGGTAATTATTAATTAAATCTTAATTCTTAAGCACTAAAGTATGATATTAATCAATAAAATTTGCCATTTTAATGTCACTATTTTTCAAATAATCGTTTCATTCGAATCGTCCTTTTTTAAAGGTTGTTTTTTTAGTGTTAATGGTGAAATAATGAAATGATGCAGTTTGGTAAGCTTAGAATTAATTGAATTTTAATCTGTCTTTAAGCGTTTTGCGTAAAATCATTGGGTAAATGGAGTTGAAAGGAATGATTTTTCTATATCCTCATGAGTAAATATTAAGATAATCAGGAGTATCTAAGACAATTGAATTGCTTAGGCAAATAAATGTTAGGTTGAAAATAATGTTTGTTTAGGGGCTGAAAGCCTATTCAAAGGCGCCTCTCAACTCATTTTGCCTGTTCGCATCAAGCCTTATAAAAATGAAGAGCAAGATCGTAAAGCTCAACAAGGATGATCCTCCGTAGCTGAAGAATGGCAATGGAATTCCGATAACGGGTAATAAGCCAAGCGTCATTCCAATATTAATGGCAAAGTGAAAAAACAAAATTGAGGCTACGCAATAACCATATATGCGGTTAAATTTTTGTCGTTGTCGTTCCGCCATCATTAATATGCGCCACAATAAAACGATGTATAAAATGATAAAAACGGTGGAGCCAACAAATCCATACTCTTCCCCAATTGTACAGAAAATAAAGTCGGTACTTTGTTCAGGCACAAAACGAAATTTATTTTGTGTTCCTTCTAAAAAACCCTTGCCCAACAACCCTCCGGAACCGATAGCAATTTTGGACTGCTGTACGTTGTATCCGGCTCCTTTCAGATCTACTTCTTTGCCAAGCAATACATTGATACGTGATTTTTGATGGGGCTGCAAAATATTTTCAAAAGCATACCCAATACTGCTTACATAAGCCATTGCAAACAATGCCACACCGGCAACAATCAACAGGTTTTGTCTGTTTCTCCGGATAATAAGGGTGAATGCTCCTGCAATGACCGCTATGGCAATAATTAAATAAAGCGAAGGAATGATCAATGCTAAAACGGCCAATACACCCATCATAAATCCGATAAATAAAAAATATCCGGGCAAGCCTTCACGGTAAAGCATGAATATGAATGCCGCAAATACCAATGCACCTCCGGTTTCGTTTTGCAACAAAATAATGATCATTGGAAGAATGATCATTCCGCCAGCAATAAGTTGTGTTTTTTTGTCGCTAAACTTAATGTTAAAGCCGCTAAGATATCGGGCTAATGCAAGCGATGCTCCGAACTTTGCAAACTCTGCGGGCTGCATTCGAAAGCCTCCGACTTCAATCCAGGAAGCAGAACCTTTTACCGTGGTGGCAAAAGCCAAAACCGCCAAGAGCAGTAAGATGGTAATGATGTAAATAGGATATGCAAAGGCATAAAAGAACTTTTCATCAACCAGTAAAATCAATAATCCTATAAACGTTGAAAGCCCAATCCAGATAAGCTGCTTCCCGTAGTTTTGGGTAGTATCATAGATCATCGGATTACTTTCTTTATACACTGACGCATAAATGCACAATAATCCTGCAATTACAAACGCGTAATACAACACGAGTGTAAGCCAATCAATGTTTGATGGTTTGGGTTGTTGTTGCGTTTGTATCATTTTTGTGAACTAAATTTCCTTTGAGCATGCGCTCTAATAAAGCCTTACGTGTATCGTGTTTTCCTGTTAAATATTGCTCCATCATCAAACTGGCAATAGGGGCGGCCCAGGTTGCTCCAAATCCGGCATTTTCTACAATTACTGCAATGGCAATCTTTGGATTGTCTTTCGGTGCAAATGCAAAAAATACAGAGTGATCTTTTCCATGTGGATTTTGTGCAGTTCCTGTTTTTCCGCAAATTTCTATTCCGGGTATTTGTGCAATACGGGCTGTTCCGGCCATTACTACATCATGCATGCCTTCAATCACAATTGGAAAATATGAAGTATCCACAGTGCTCCAGTGTTTGTTGTTGTATTCGGGGTTCGGATTTTTTTTGCCATCAATGGTTTTCACCACATGAGGGGTAATATAATAACCCCGATTGGCTACTGCCGCTGTTGCATTGGCCATTTGTAAAGGTGTAATACCCAGTTCCCCCTGTCCGATTCCCAATGAAATAGTAGTGGTTGCTTGCCAGCGATAGCGCCCGTAAATTTTATCGTAGTAAGCCGAAGTAGGCAATAACCCACCACCTTCTCCATATAGGTCTACCCCGAGTTTTTTGCCCAATCCGAAACTGGCCATATGGTCATGAAATTTATTATAAGCAATTTCTGCTTTGGGGTAAGCCAGATTATTTACCATGCTTCGGTATACCTGGCAAAAATAAGCATTACACGAAACGGCAATTGCACCTCGCAAAGCCAGAGGAGAGCTGTGTGGATGGCAACCTACAAACATATAACCATTATGACAACCATACAAAGTATTTGGGGTAAGAACTCCTTCCTGTTGACCGGCTAAAGCCATTAATACCTTGAAAATAGAACCGGGAGGATAAGGTGCAGCTAAAGGGCGATTGAATAATGGTTTGGAAGGATCGCGCAGTAATTTCATGTAATTGTTTCCACGTTCACGTCCCACAAATAAGTTGGGATCGTATGTTGGACTGGCTACCAAGGCAAGTATTTCACCTGTTGACGGTTCAATTGCTACTACACTCCCAATTTTATTGTTCAGCAATTGTTCACCTAATTCCTGCAGTTTGTGATCGATACTCAATTCAATATTTTGCCCGGCAACAGCGGCTGTATCAAATGCTCCGCCTTTGTATCTACCTTGTGTCCTGTTTTTCGAGTCAACCAAGATATATTGAACTCCTTTTTTGCCTCGCAATACTTCTTCATAGGTGCGCTCAACGCCACTGATACCGATAAAATCACCCATGCGGTAGTAATCTCCGCTCTTTTCTATATCCCTATCGGTTACCTCACCAATATATCCCATTACATGGGCTGCGTCACTAAATTTATAACGTCTGTCGGTACGCACAATGGTGGTGAATCCCAGAAAGTCAAACATCTTTTCCTGGAAAGCTGCATACGTTTGAATGCTCAGTTGTTTTTCAAAAAGTTGTTCGCGATAAGGAGCATATCCTTTGCTGCGTTTCATTTTTTGAAAACGTTGCAAGAAGCCTTCTTTGGTAATACCCAGTATTCTGCAAAACTCTGCAGTGTCCAGATTTTTTACTTGATCGGGTGTTACCATCAAATCATAAATGGCATCATTGTAAACCAATAATTCTCCGTTACGATCATAAATTAAGCCCCGCGCAGGGTAGACGGTTTGTTCCTGTAAAACGTTTTGCTGGGCTGAGCGCAGGTAGGAGTCATCAAACAGTTGCAAAAAAGCAAGTCTGATAATATATACGAATGCCAAGGCGATGAAGATGGCAATAAGAACATTACGTTTGGCCGAACTATCCATTATCTTTTTTCGTTCTGAAAAATAATAATTGCCCTACGATAATAAGTAACAATGTTACCAACGTGCTGAGCACTACACGAGACAGTGTAGCAAAAAATTCCTGAAAGCCGTATATCTCCAGGAAGAAAAGCAATAAGTGATGCATGAAAATCATCACAAATCCATAAACGGTGAACCATACAATCCCTTTTTGTGAAAGCGATGGAATTACCGGGCCGCCCATATCTTCTTTGGTGGTCGTAGCACGTAAATAATGAATCCGCATGAATCCCATAAAATTACAAGCTGCAATATGCAAACCGGGAGTACTCGAGAAAGCATCAATAACAGCACCAGTTAGAAAAGAGATGACCACCACATGCCAGGGTTTGGTATTAATGGGTAACAACAAGATAAACGATACATAAACATATGGATTGATATAGCTGCTGAGCTCAATATTATTGATAACCAATAGCTGCAGCAAAACAATGCCAATAAACCGTAACAGATATGTTGCTATATTTAAAATCACTTGGCTGGATTAATGGTACTTTCTAATTCTTGTTGTTCCTGTTTCAGTAAATTGCGAATTACATACACTGTAGATACAGTTGAAAAATCAGTATTCAATTCAACTTTAATAGTATGGAAATTATCTCCCGCATCAAGTGTGTGTGCATATATCTTTCCAATGGGAATGCCCTCAGGAAAAATCGTAGAGAAATTACTCGTAATAATTTTATCGTTGGTCATTAAAGGAACATGTTTGTTTACATCCTTTAATGCTGCATAACGCGGATCATCACCTTCCCATACCAACGATCCAAATGCCCCGTTTTTTTCAACCTTTGCACTGATCTTACAATTATTGTTGAGCAGGGAAAGTACCGTGCAGTAATGGTCGGAAACATTCATCACAATTCCAACAATTCCATTGTCACTGATGACACCCATTTCGGGTTCAATACCATGCAATTTACCCCTGTTTAGGGTAATATAATTATTGCGTTTGGTAACCGAATTACTCACAACCTGTGCCGGAATATACTCGTATTGTTGTTTGTAAACTGTATCGTTTACAAGTGTGGGATTGAAGCTGTTTTTGTAATAAGAAGTGATGAGTTGCGAATGCAAACGCGCATTTTCTATTTGCAAACTATCGTTGATACTTCTTAAATTAAAATACTCTGTGGTGTTGCTCACTGCTGTGTAGTAGGAGGCTGTAACACCAGTAGTGTAATTGACAAAGCTTGCCTTTTGGTAGTTGTTAAACCGGTATATAACCACAAACGCAAATACTTCCAATACAAAAAAAAGGAAGAACACATAGTACTTATAAATAAAGAATATGAGGTTGCGCATCAGCGTATAAATTCGAATAATTAAATCCGAAATTCGATCCTGCAATTTCTGCGGGGACGAATTTCGAGATTCGGATTTCTTACTTTTCTTAAGTCATTAAGAATTTAAAGTTCTTGAGGTTTTTTAACGCCATCCCTGTACCGCGAACTACCGCTCTTAGCGGATCATCGGCAACATGCACAGGTAGTTTTGTTTTTTGCGAAATACGTTTGTCCAATCCGCGAAGCAATGCACCACCTCCGGTTAAATACAAACCGGTAGAGTAAATATCAGCCGATAATTCAGGTGGTGTTAACTCCAACGCACGCAATACAGCTTCTTCTATTTTTGAAATGGATTTGTCTAATGCGGCTGCAATTTCACTATAGGTAACGGTAATTTGTTTTGGAATACCTGTCATCAAATCTCTACCATTCACAGCAAAATCAGGTGGCGGATTTTCCAATTCCGTTTGTGCAGCCCCCACTTCAATCTTAATTCTTTCGGCAGTTCGTTCACCAACAAGCAGGTTATGTTGCCTGCGCATATAATCCAAAATATCTTCTGTAAATTCATCACCCGCTACACGGATAGATTGGTCGCATACAATACCTGCAAGGGCAATAACGGCAATTTCTGTAGTGCCACCTCCGATATCAATGATCATGTTACCCATTGGCTCGAAAACATCGATACCAATACCAATTGCTGCAGCCATAGGTTCGTGGATCAGATACACTTCTTTTGCACCCGCACGTTCTGCGCTATCCTTTACCGCACGTTTTTCAACTTCAGTAATTCCCGAGGGAATACAAATAACCATTCGTTGTTGCGGCTTTATCAACTTGCTACCTTGCTGAATCATGGCGATCATTCCACGGATCATATGTTCGGCAGCATTAAAATCGGCAATTACTCCATCTTTCAAGGGGCGAATGGTCTTAATGTCTTCGTGAGCCTTGCCATGCATTTGTTGCGCCTGGCTACCAACGGCAATCACGTTTCCGGTTCTACGGTTAATGGCAATTATGGATGGTTCATCCACAACTACCTGATCCTTATGTATGATCAGCGTGTTGGCTGTTCCTAAATCGATGGCTAAATCCTGCGTGAGGAAACTAAACATTCCCATTTTTTGTGTTTCTCGTTATAAGGTTAATTACTACCTGCAAATTATAGTATAAATATTCAAATATCCGTTGTGCTTTTTTTCGCGAATTGTGGATAGCATAATAAGTAGGTAAAGAGTCGTCAAAAGGAAAGTAGACCGTGGGCAAAAATGTCAATCCTTAATTTTTTCGAATGAACTAAATTTAACAAGCAAAAAACTAATCCCTGTCTGCTGATCCCTAACTACTGGGTTTTAGTGTTTGAAATGGCGTGTTCCCGAAAAGTACATTGCTATTCCGTGGTTGTTGCAGTAAGTAATGCTGGCATCATCCTTAATCGAGCCACCCGGTTGAATAACACTCTTGATGCCTGCCTGATCAGCGATCTCCACGCAATCGGGGAAAGGGAAAAAGGCATCACTGCTCATCACCGCTCCAGTAAGGTCAAACTCAAATGCCTGGGATTTTGCAATGGCTTGTTTCAATGCATCCACACGTGAGGTTTGGCCACACCCGATGCCCAAAAGCATTCCGTTTTTAGCCAAAACAATGGTATTCGATTTTGTATGTTTTACGATTTTATCTGCAAACAACATATCATTCAATGTTGTGTCGTTGGCTGCAGTTGTTGTAACCAAGGTTAAATTTTCTTTCGTTAACACCACTTCATTTTTATCTTGTTCCACGACACCGTTCAAAATGCTGCGGTATTGTTTTCCACCTGGTAAGTTACCATTTAATTGCAACAACACGCGGTTTTTCTTCGATTGTAAAATTTGCAAAGCGTTGCCCTCATAACCGGGAGCGATCAGTACTTCCATGAAAATTTTGTCGATCTCGGTTGCCGTTGCTTCATTAATAGGCTTGTTGGATACGATCACACCACCAAAAGCCGAAACGGGGTCCCCTGCTAAAGCATCTTTCCATGCTTCCAAAATGGTACTGCGCGATGCAACACCACAAGGATTGTTATGTTTGATGATCGCCACTGTTGGTTCGCTAAAATCACCAATTAGGTTTAACGCTGCATCAATATCCAATAAGTTATTATACGATAATTCTTTGCCATGTTTTTGGGTAAACAATTGATCCAGATTGCCGTAGAATACTCCCTTTTGATGCGGGTTTTCACCATAGCGCAATACTTTGGCCGGTTCAACACTTGCTTTAAATGCTGTTGTGGTTTCTTTATCAAAATAAAGGAAGATCATTCCATCATAATGTGAAGTAACATGGAATGCTTTGGTAGCAAAACGTCTGCGTTGTTCAATTGACGTTTGACCTTCTTGTCGTAATAATGTTTCGGCAAGCGTTGGGCAATCATTTTTGTCGCAAACGATGACTGTATCATTAAAGTTTTTGGCGGCTGCACGGATCAATGAAACACCCCCAATATCAATTTTCTCAATAATTTTAGCTTCTTCTGAAGTCGATTTGACGGTTTCTTCAAAAGGGTATAAATCCACCACTACTAAATCGAAAAATGGAATGTCAAATTCTGTTACTTCTTTTTGGTCCTGTTCGTTTGCTCGTCTGGCTAAAATTCCACCGAACACTTTAGGGTGTAAGGTTTTTACACGACCTCCTAAAATGCTTGGATAACCTGTTAAATCCTCAACGGCATTCACCTTGATGCCCAATTTTTCGATAAATTCCTGCGTTCCACCTGTCGAATAAATGTTTACACCAAGTTGATTTAACGCTTTGGCTAAAGGTTCCAAACCGTCTTTGTAAAACACTGAAATAAGGGCGTTAGCTATTTTTTTAGGTTGTTGCATGTTGTGGGAGATTTTTTAAAGTGGCGCGAAAATAATCTAAGTATTTGGCATTTAAGAATTGGACACTCGGAATTTTTATGATTTTTATAGGGCACAGTTAGCGTAAAACTGGCCTCGTAATAAATGTTGTAACTGCCTGAAAATTATACTAAGTTGCTATACGAAATAAGGGATTGGCCGCGGATTACAATTGTTTATAGTCTTTTGGGAAAATGTCAGAGGTTAGCACAGATCTTATTTAATGCTGTCTTAGTGAAAATTTTCTCTGATTCCTTGACACTGATTCTGTGCTAATCTGTGGCAACAAAACATGCGACAATAAGATGTAATCTGTGGCAACAAAACATCAAAAGACTAAAAAGGAGCTTATGAAAAAAATACTCAAATGGATTGTCATTGTATTGGTTAGCATCGTTTTGCTGGCCGAAATAGGTTTGTTGGTTACCGGGAAATGGTTTGTAAACAAAGTGGTTTACATGACACTTTTAAGTGGGAAAACCGGTCCTGATATTGACGAATTAACGTTGTTTCCATATCACGAAGTTGGCAATGGTAAGCCGCAGCCATGGCCTGTTTCCGTTCGATACAATCAACAACAAATTGCGGATAGTATAATCGGTAAATTCATCGGCTATCAAACGGTTGGATTTTTGGTGGTAAAAGATGACAGCTTATTGCATGAGCAGTATTGGGAAGGGTACGATGAACATTCGGTTGTCAATTCCTTTTCGATGGCAAAAAGTATCAATGCAATTTTAATCGGAATTGCTTTAAAGGATGGGCTTATCAAGAGTCTTGACGAACCCGTTGGGCATTATATTCCTGAATTTGCCCAAGGAGAGAAAGCCCAAATCACCATCAAACACCTGCTCACCATGAGCAGTGGCCTGGATTATGTTGAAGGTTATGGAAGTCCTTTTGCATGGCCGGCCGAAGCTTACTATGGTTCTGATGTAAATGCGCTTACCCTGGATGTGCAAACTAAAGAAGCACCCGGAAAAACATGGTATTACAAAGGAGGCGATTCGCAATTGCTGGGTATTATTTTAAAGAAAGTTACAGGGAAGAACGTTGCCGAATATGCAGCCGAAAAACTATGGAAGCCTATTGGTGCGGAAGAAAAGGCATTTTGGAGTACGGATGAAAAAGGGATGGAGAAAGTAAGTTGTTGCTTTTACACAACAGCTCGTGATTATGCCCGTTTGCCAAAATTGTACATGCAATGTGGAAACTGGAATGGTCAACAAATTGTGGACTCTCAATATGTGAAAGAATCTCTGACACCGGCCGATGTAATGGATGCCGATGATGGCAAAAAGATCGATAAGTATGGCTACCAATGGTGGATGATGAAGTATCAAAATCATGCTATTTTTTACATGCGGGGTATTCGCGGACAATATGTTTTTGCTATTCCCGATTTAAACATGATCGTGGTGCGTTTGGGCCACAAACGCGACTCAGTAAAGGTTGACGATATGCCGATTGATGTGTTTACCTATCTGGACTGTGCCTTCGCGATGCAATAAATTTAAAGAATAGCAAAAATTATCTGGCAAGTTAAAACCGTTTCTCCTTGCAAAAAGTATAACCCACTTTTACACCAAAGTTTATAGCCAATGGTATTTCACCTTCCCATAATGGAATGAAGGCATAATTGAAATCCTCTACTTCACCTTCAGAATATGCGTAGTAACCAAAGCCGGCATTTACATCAATTGTTAGCCCGCCAACAGATACCGCTTGGTATCCGAAATTAATCATCGCTGTGGCAAAAGTAATTTTTTTAGCATCAACGGGAACATAAGAATACGTGTAATATCCATTATAATAAGTACTTCCCGGGTGATAAACTCCAACATACTTATCATCATAATAAATGGTGTACTGACCAACAGATAATTCAGGTTTTACATAAAATCCACCAAGTAGTTTTTTGGGTTGAACAATGGGGTTTATTTTTTTTGATGCAATCCATTTGTAACCCAACTTGAGGTAGCTACCCCTTGGCTTTTCATTCTCATTTATTTGTCGACCGTTCCCTATCCATCCAGCCGTTATTTCCCAAGATTTATTTTTGTCGGTGTATCCTTCATAACTAAAGTTTATGTGGTCGAAGGCTGGTGAAAAAAGGCCAAATTTGACAGCACCTACCCATTTATTCTCATCAAGATCTTCGTCCTTTTCAATTTCTAAAACAACTCCATTTGAAAGTTCAATTTTCTGTACTTCTATTCTTAGGAAAGACATAATTGGAAAGCTGTCGGAAGGCAATTTGTATTTGATTTCGATGTGATTGATTTCAATCACCTTTGCATTAACAGGGGTTGTTTGCTTTTTTAAATAAATGAGATCTTGAGCGTATAGGGCATTGAATAAGAGAAGGGGTATAAATAGTAGTTTCATTTTCTAAAGATATAAATATCATTTTTCAATTCCAATTAAACCCATTGCATAGAGAACATTTTAGAAGTATTTTCGACACCTCAAAATTATGGCAGTACAAAAACCAACTATTCCAAAAGGCACACGTGATTTCGGTCCGGCTGAAGTGCAAAAGCGCAAGTATATTTTAAACACCATTGAAACCGTGTTTAAGAAATATGGATTTATGCCTATTGAAACACCTACGATGGAAAACCTTTCTACGCTTGAAGGGAAGTATGGAGATGAAGGAGATAAATTGTTGTTTAGGGTTTTGAATAGTGGTGATACATTAGAGCAAGTTCGAAATCCAAAATTCGAGATCCTAACTCAGGGAGATTTTAATAAGACAGTTACTGAAAAAGGATTGCGTTATGATTTGACTGTTCCGTTTGCACGTTATGTTGTGATGAACAAAAACGAAATCACCTTTCCGTTCAAACGATACCAAATGCAGCCTGTGTGGCGTGCCGACAGGCCGCAACGAGGCCGTTACCGCGAATTTTGGCAATGTGATGCAGATGTGGTGGGAAGTGATAGTTTGCTGAATGAGGCAGATTTGATTCAGATTTATATTGAAGTATTCAGTAAGTTATTAGTGAAGAATGGAACGACCATAAATTTTAAAATAAAGCTAAACAATAGAAAAATTCTTTCTGGGTTGGCCGAGATTATGGGGCTTGAGAATAACGTCAATGAATTTATTGTAATACTTGACAAATTAGATAAAATTGGTGTTGAAGGAATTCAGAAGGAGCTTAATGAGAAGAATATTGATGCCGACTTAAGTGTACTTTGGAGTATTGCAACAGCTTTTGATAATCAAGATACACTTAAGATTATAGAAGGTCTTGAACAAAGTGTTCTTGTTAACAGTGAAATTGGAAAGAAAGGTATTGAAGAACTTAAACAAGTTTGTACATTTCTGAATATAACAGGAGTTGATTTAAGTAGAGTTAGTATTGATACTAATCTTGCCAGAGGACTTGGTTACTACACAGGTTGTATCATGGAAGTAGTTGTGTATGATGATCGAACAACAATAAAATCAAGCATTGGCGGTGGTGGGCGTTATGATAACCTGACCGGTATATTTGGTTTGCCCAATGTTTCGGGTGTGGGGATCAGTTTTGGTTTGGATCGTATCTATGATGTGATCGAAGAGTTGAAATTATTTCCGGAAGACTTAAATACCACATCCACAAAAGTATTGATCTGTGCGTTTGAAGAAACAACCCAAACAAGTGCATTAAGCATCCTGAAAAAATTAAGGGATACACAAATTGCATCAGAATTGTATCCTGAATTGCCCCAATCCAAAAAGGAAAAAGAAAACCCAATGCAAAAGCCGATGAATTATGCTGATGCCTTAAAAATTCCTTTCCGACTTATTATCAAAGACGATTCAATGATGTTAAAAGATATAAACGGGAAGGTAATTCCGGTATCAACCATTGAAGAAATCATCAACCATATAAAATAGCTTTACGTTTTAACGTTTTATATTAAAAATCTCAACTCAAAAATGCATTTTACGATAACTTCAACTTTAACTTTATCTGATATTTCTTCCATCATTCGTGAAAAGAAAAACATAACACTTTCTGCCGAGGCGAAACAACGCATTGTTGCTTGTCGCGAATACCTGGATAAGAAGATGAGCGATAAGGATGCTGTTTTTTATGGTATCAATACAGGATTTGGATCTTTGTGCAATACCCAGATCTCACCTAACGAATTGGAATTATTGCAATACAATTTGTTGCGTTCGCATGCTTGTGGAACAGGTGATTTTGTTCCTCAGGAAATTGTAAAACTGATGTTGCTGCTCAAAGTACAATCGTTGAGTTATGGAAACAGTGGGGTGCAATTGGAAACAGTTGAACGGTTGATCTACTTTTTCAATAATGATATTTTGCCTGTTGTGTATGAGCAAGGCTCATTGGGCGCATCGGGCGATTTGGCACCCTTGGCACATTTGTGTTTACCGCTTTTTGGAGAAGGAAAAGTATGGAAGTTTGATGCTCAAAGTTCGAAGTTTGACATTGTTCATTCGGAAGATGTTTTGAAAGAGCACAAGCTTTCACCGGTTAAGCTAAAATCAAAAGAAGGATTGGCATTGATAAACGGAACCCAATTCATGTTATCGTATGCTGTTTGGTGCGTGTTAAAAGCACAACAACTTTCATCGCATGCTGATAAAATCGCAGCCATTTCAATTGATGCATTTGATGCCAAGTTGGAACCGTTTTCACCTCAATTGCATGCTGTTCGACCACATGCTGGTCAGATTGAAACTGCTGCCACGATTCGTGCATTATTGGCAGATAGCCAAATTGCTCAACAACATAAAGTACAAGTTCAGGATCCTTATGCATTCCGTTGTATCCCACAGGTACATGGAGCCAGCAAGGATACGTTTAAGTATATTGCTTCTGTGGTATCAACCGAAATGGTTTCGGTTACGGATAATCCAAATGTTTTTGTTGAGGATGATCTGATCCTCTCGGGCGGTAATTTTCATGGACAACCACTTGCTTTGGTATTGGATTTTTTGGCCATTGCAACGGCTGAGTTGGGAAGTATTTCGGAGCGCAGAACATACCAATTGATTTCCGGTTTACGGGGATTGCCTCCATTCCTGGCAAAAGATGCCGGGTTAAATTCAGGTATGATGATCCCGCAATACACTGCCGCATCTATTGTTAGCCAAAGCAAACAATTGTGCACACCGGCATCGGTGGATAGCATTGTAAGCAGCAACGGACAGGAAGACCATGTGAGTATGGGTGCCAACGCGGCAACAAAATGTTTGCGTGTAATGAAAAACACTGAACGTGTTCTGGCAATTGAGTTATTAAACGCAACACAAGCATTGGAATTCAGACGTCCGTTAAAAAGTTCAACAACTGTTGAAACCTTTGTGGCAGATTACCGCAAGGTTGTTTCATTTGTTGAAAAAGACAGAATGCTGCATGATGATATTCAGGCATCGGTTGAGTTTTTGCAGGTGAATTAGTTTTTTGATAGTGCTACAGATTTATACAGATATTTTCTGAGATTCACTATTTACTAATTTCTCTGCTAATCTGTTGCTATAAATCCGCTTGCAGTTTTCATTCTTTTTAGTTTTCTTCCGTAACATAATTCCTACTCCAATTAAACTATGATGCACTTTTTTGAAACCATGGAAACGCTCCAAAGGCTATTTTGGTTTATTGCAATTCCAACCTCCATTATTTTTCTTCTTCAAACCATTATGACTTTCGTAGGTGTGGATGCTGCCGATGGTGTTGAGGCTGATTTTGATGGCGATTTGCAGGATGGGGATACTCCCTTTCAACTGTTTTCATTTCGCAATCTCACCAACTTTTTGTTGGGTATCGGATGGGGTGGAATTTCGTTTTATGATTCTTTCCAAAACAAAACCATTGTTATCATCATTGCCTTTGCCATCGGTGTTGTATTTGTGTGGCTGTTCTTTTGGTTGATGAAACAAATTGAAGGTCTTGCGGAAAACAATTCTTTCTCTGTGAAAGATACGTTGCACCAAACAGGACAAGTATACCTGAGCATTCCACCAAACAAAAGTGGTAAGGGAAAAGTGCAGGTGAGTGCCAAAGGTGCCTCACATGAACTGGACGCTATCACTAATAGCAACCAAAAGCTCGAAACCGGAACAATGATCCGTGTTGTTGCTATTGAAAATAATCTATTAATTGTCGAAAAAATATAACCAAACCTATGAGCCCACTTATTATTATTGTTGTTGCATCCGTTGTTGCATTTGTTACCATAACGGCATTAATCTCTCGTTACAAGCGTTGTCCATCCGATAAAATTCTGGTTGTTTATGGCCGCACAGGAGGCACTTCTGCAAAATGTATTCATGGTGGCGGAGCTTTTATCTGGCCGGTTATTCAGGATTACGCATACCTCGATTTAAAGCCCATCTCCATTGAAGCAAATCTGACCAACGCATTAAGCAGGCAAAATATTCGTGTGGATGTACCATGTCGTTTTACCATTGCCATTTCCACCGAATCCGATAGTATGAATAATGCAGCTGAAAGATTATTGGGGCTTGCACAGAATGAGATTCAGGAATTGTCAAAAGATATCTTATTTGGTCAATTACGCTTGGTTATCGCAACGATGATGATCGAAGAAATCAATTCGGATCGTGATAAATTTTTGGAAAACATTTCCATCAATGTAGACAATGAACTTAAAAAGATCGGGTTGAAACTCATCAACGTAAACGTAACGGATATTAAAGATGAGTCGGGATACATTGAAGCATTGGGTAAGGAAGCGGCAGCTAAAGCCATCAACGAAGCAAAAATAAGTGTTGCCGAGCAGGAAAAAATCGGAGAAACTGGAAAGGCAATTGCCGACAGAGAGCGCGATACACAAATTGCTGAAACGCATAGGGATCGTGATGTAAAGATTGCCATTACGCAAAAAGACAGAGAGATCAGTATCGCATCTGCAGCCAAAGATGAATCGATTGGTAAAGCAGAAGCCGAACGGGATACCCGCGTGAAAATTTCGGAAGCAAATGCCATTGCAGTGCGTGGTGAAAATGAAGCAAAGATTGCGATAGCAAATTCGGAAGCACTAAGAAGAGAAAAAGAGGCAGAGTCGATGCGCATTGCAATCTCTGCTGAAAAAGTTCAACAAGCAAAAGCCCTTGAAGAAGCATATTTGGCTGAACAAAAGGCGGAATTGGCGCGTTCGGAGAGAGAGCGTTCAACGCAAATTGCAAACGTAGTTGTTCCGGCAGAGATCGCTAAACAAAGAGCCATTATTGAAGCACAAGCCGATGCTGAAAGAATTCGTGAGAATGCAAAAGGTGAAGCCGATGCAATTTTTGCAAAGATGGAAGCAGAAGCAAATGGTTTGTTTGAAATTCTGACCAAACAAGCCAAAGGTTACGAGCAAGTAGTTAAAGCTGCGGGAGGTGATCCAACAAAAGCATTCCAGTTGTTATTAATTGAAAAATTGCCTGAGCTTGTTAAAACGCAGGTTGAAGCCGTTAAAAATATTAAGATCGATAAAATTACCGTTTGGGATAGTGGCAATGGGAACGGAGAAAATGGCAATGGATCGACAGCGAATTTTGTTTCAGGCATGATGAAAACCGTACCGCCTTTAAACGATTTGTTTAATATGGCTGGATTAAATTTACCGACTTATCTTAAAGGGAATGATGTGACAAACGCAGAGGGTGAAGAGAAAACTAAGGCAGAGTAAATAATATGTAATGAATACTACACTTCGCAACGGACTATACACTCTGAGCCTTACACCGGGCTTGCTGGTAGTGTATGGTAATTTGCATGGTGGTATTTGGAGTGCAGGCAATATTATTTATTCGTTTATTGTCTTAGGGTTTGTTGATTTGGTGTCGCGGGAGTTTTTATCTCAACAACATAGTGGCGAAAAGAATATGCTTCCCAATCTTATATTGTGGTTGCATGTTCCTTTACAATCTGCCTGTATTGCTTCTTTCGCATATGGTGTTTGGAATAATATTATTGGCGATTACCATATTTGGTATGCTATCTTAAGCATGGCTGTGTATACCGGTAGTGGGGCCATCGTTATGGCTCATGAGTTTATACATCGTAAAGATGCTTTATCGCAATGGGCTGGGAAATTGTTGCTGTTCACTTCAGGTAATTTTTACTTTTTTATAGAACACCTGCGTGTTCATCATAAATGGGTGGGAACAACCAAAGATTCTGCTACAGCCAGACGTGGTCAATCCATATATGGCTTTTTTCTGAGTAGCAGTTTAGGTCAGATCAAAAGTGCATGGCAATTGGAAACCGAACGTTGCAAAAAGCAAGATAAGCTCACGTGGGGTTGGGAAAACTACATGATTCGCCAATTGATATATCATATTCTGTTTGATGTAAGCTTATTCTTAATGGCAGGACCTTTAGCATTGGCTGCATGGTTTGTCCATTGCATTGTTGCTAATTTTTTATTGGAGTATGTAAATATATATTGAGCATTATGGATTGGTGCGCAATGAAAAAGAACGGGCAACCGAACTTCACAGTTGGCAAAGCGACAGGTTTGTGAGCCGTTTTGTATTGGTTGACTTGAGCCGTCATGCCGATCATCATTACCATGCATCAAAACCCTTTCATACACTTGAAACCTATTCCCAAAGTCCGGTTTTACCGGGCGGTTATGCGAGTTTGATTCTACCGGTATTAATTCCATTTTGGTGGCGAAAACTTACACATCCTATTTTGGATAACCTGCTATAAGCATCCTTTGGCATTGATAAATATCACCTAATTTTTATTTAGACAAATTATAAATAGGATATTTTTGCCCCTCATCTTTTTACGACTATGAGGGTATTGTTTTTGGTAGTTTGCACACTTTTTTTAGCCTTCCCGGCTTCAGCACAAATTTTAACGCATGAGGATTCGTTGGCCGCAGGGTTGAACATAAAGGGGAGTTCGGCAACAGCGTTATCAGGTTATGGGGAGGCATTTTACACACAAGATATTAAACAACAAACAGCTACCGCTCAACTCAAACGTGTGGTGCTTTTTGTAGGTCACAGGTTTAATGACCGCATTTCATTTTTCTCGGAAATGGAATTGGAAGATGCAGTTGCCGGTGATGGGAAGGGCGGTGAAATAGCCATGGAACAGGCATTTATAAAATTCGATATCAACCGCAGTCATTATATACAAGCAGGATTATTTGTACCTCGTATCGGTATCACCAACGAAAACCATTTACCCAATACATTTAACGGTAATGAAAGGAGCGTTTTGGAAACAATGATTATCCCAACAACATGGCGCGAACTTGGAGTGGGCTTGTATGGAAATGTTTCCAATATTGCAGGGTTAAATTACAGTATTGCATTACTTACCGGATTAAATGCAGATGGTTTTTCGATGGAGAATGGAATTGGTGGCGGACGCTCGGAAGGTTTAGCTGTTTCGGCCAGGCAAAAAGCCGTGACCGCAGCATTATTATACTACGTAGGCTCATTCCGATTCCAGGCAAGCAGTTATGTGGGAGGTTCAGTAGGTGTTGATAATAAAACGGCTGATCGGTTCGATTTGAGTACCGGATTTTTTGGAACGCCAGTTTATGTGAATGAGATCAATGGACAATACCGAAGCAATGGACTTTTAATCAAAGCAATGGCCAGTGTGATCAATATTCCCGATGCGGCAAATATTAATAGTGCATATGCCAGCAATACACCGGAGCAAATGCAAGGAGCAAACATGGAAGTAGCGTATGATGTATTGTACAAAAAATACAGCGGTAGTAAACAACTTCAACTCTTCTCTCGGTATGAATATATTGATATGACAGCGAAATTACCTTCTAACGGAATTGATAATCCTTACTACAAGCAGCATCATGGATTCGTTGGACTCAGTTTTTTACCTGTTCGTGGTGTGGTTATCAAAGCCGATTATCATTATGTGATGAATGGCGAATACAATCAGGCTTTAATAACCAATCCTGTTCCTTATGCTGCTCCGTTTTATACCCAACGCAGCTATGTGAATCTTGGTGTAGCTTATAGTTTTTAACTCAACATGAAAACACAATACACGCGTAAGGATTTTTTTAAAGCAACCGGTAAAGCATCGTGTGCATTGGTGTTGATGGGAGGGGTGTCTTCATTGGTACAAAGCTGCTCATCTATTAAGGTTTATCCAACCAAAGCCAACAACGGAAAAATAATGCTGCCGCTTACTGAATTTGCCCAAAGCAGTGTGAGCATTGTGCGTGTAGAAGGATTGCAATATGATATTATGGTGTCCAGAAAAAGTGATGAAACATTCAGCGCAGTTTTAATGCGTTGTTCACACCAGGATTGGAACCTTACTGCAAATGCCAAGGGTTTGTATTGCGGATTGCATGGAAGTGCTTTTGACACCGATGGAAACGTAAAAACAGGTCCGGCTACAGAACCCCTAAAAAAATTCAAAATCGAACAACAAGATCAATATTTAATCATTTCATAAATAATACACAATGAAACTGCTAACTCATATTTCGCTGCCTATTGTATTTTTTGCATTGCTCTCATTTGCTTCATGTAAAAAGGATGATTCGGATAAAGAAAATACCACTCCGGATACAGCAACATTACAAGGACAAATTTTAACAGACTTTACAAA
The DNA here is from genome assembly GCA_943369665.1 of Chitinophaga pinensis. Taxonomy (GTDB): domain Bacteria; phylum Bacteroidota; class Bacteroidia; order UKL13-3; family UKL13-3; genus UKL13-3. The sequence goes on along the minus strand of CALRNX020000006.1, from coordinate 165,599 downwards.
GAACATAGCTGAAGCAAATCTTACTGACCTTTCAGTAAAAGCATCATTATTGAATGATGCAATTATGGCATTTGTAGCCGGCCCGTCTCAAGCCGGTTTGCAAAGTGTACAACAAAACTGGTATGCCACCCGTGTGTCCTGGGAACAATCGGAAGCATTCTTATTCGGTCCTGTCGCAACGTTGGAGTTGGATCCCGCCATCGACTCATGGCCGGTAAATTTTGTGGATATCGATAATGTGATCAACGATTCAACCAATGAATTTACACAAGGGTTTATCGATAGTCTGGATCCTACCTTAAAAGGATTTCATCCGATCGAGTATTTGGCTTTTGGTGTAAATGGTCAACGTGCTTTTTCAGAACTTACACCACGCCAAAATCAATATTTTGCAGCATTGGGAGCACACCTCAAACGCATTACTGCGCAAATGATACACGAATGGAAAGCTGATGGCGGGAACTACTCAGGAAATGTATATGGTGCGGGTCAGGCAGGGAGTCATTATACATCACAAAAAGAAGCTTTATTGGAAATAGCCAATAGTATGATTGGCATTATTGATGAGGTAGGAAGTGGTAAAATTGAAGAACCATTCGTTACGAAAAATGCAGCATTGGAAGAAAGTCCGTTTGCCCAAAATTCATGGACAGATTTTAAGTATAATATTACAGGATCGCGCAATGTGTATATGGGCAAATTTGCAACACAAGGAAAAGGGATAACTGATTTTGTGAAGTTGTACAACAAGTCGTTGGACTTGCAAATTCAACAAAAGCTGGATGCCGCTATTTTAAATATTGCTGCTTACACCACACCGTTTGGCATATCAATTATGAATGAACCATCGGCTGTGCAAGCAACACAAACACAGTTAGCGGATCTAAAAACACTTTTGGAAACACAATTGATCCCTCTTATTCAACAACACGCAAAATAATTTATAGATCAGCTTTACTCATTCATGAAAGCACATTTTTTATTTTTTTATAACACGAAAACGTTGGTGGTGTTTGCAATTGTTGTGATGATCATGGCCGTGGCATGCAGACAACCCAATGAGTTTGCCGATGAAAACCTGGATGAGCGCATGAGTGGCGGTGATGCTACCGTTTTTGATGAAGGAGGTAGTGCGTTTGGTCATGCAATTGCAGGCATGTCATCGCGAGATCAAGAAGTGCATGGTATAGGTGATAAATTTTTTGAAGCGGCATTCGTATCAGCACCCGCTCCATTGTTTGCCGGTTTGGGGCCTGTATATAATAGCCGCAGTTGTGTAAGTTGCCATATTGGTGATGGTCGTGGAACACCTCCCGCAAACAGCAATGATCCTTTGCAAAGTATGTTGTTCAAGATGGGGAATGGTAATGTTGATGAGCATGGCGCACCTCAAGGAGTGGATGGATATGGGGGACAATTGCAAGACAAAGCCATTGCCGGTGCACAACCGGAGGGAAGTGTAAAAATTACTTATACATACAGCACCTTTACGTTTGACGATGGAACACAAATACAATTGCGAAGACCGATTTATGAATTGACCAATTTGTATACAAGCATTATTGGGAACGTTCAGCATTCACCCCGTGTAGCCAATCCTGTGTTTGGGGTAGGGCTGCTCGAAACCATTGCCGATGAATCAATCCTGCAGCATGCCGACCCCATGGATGCCAATCAGGATGGAATTTCGGGCAAGGTGAATTATGTGTACAATTATGTTACCAAACAACCACATGCAATTGGCCGGTTTGGGTTAAAGGCAGGCTCTCCCGATGCCAAAACACAAGTGGCAAAAGCCCTTAATCAGGATATGGGTTTAACTACTTCGGTATTCAAAAATAAAAGTGCCTCAGGTCAATCACAGATGCGTGTGGCATTTTTACAACAACCCTATGATATACATGATACGGTGTTGCAGGCATTGACCTTTTATGTAAAAACATTGGCCGTTCCGGCTCGCAGAAATGTGAATGATGCAACAGTGAAAGCGGGGCAGCAATTATTTAAGAAGGCTGGTTGCATCAGTTGCCATGTTGATAAACATATTACCAATACAGATGTCTCCTTTAAAGTATTGTCGGCACAAATCATCAGGCCTTATACCGATTTATTGCTGCATGATATGGGCCCAGATCTTGCCGATCATTATTCGGAGTTTGATGCCACAGGAACAGAATGGAAGACACCTGCTTTGTGGGGACTAGGACTAACACAACGTGTGAGTGGGCATACTAACTTGTTGCATGATGGAAGGGCCCGGAATATTACGGAAGCTATTTTATGGCATGGAGGGGAAGCTGAAGCCAGCAAACAACAATTTGTGCGAATGAGCCAGGCTGATAGAAATGCCTTGCTTAAGTTTTTGAATAGTCTTTAGTTTTTATTTAACAAGTGTTATGAACAATTCGCTTCCCACTCTTGGCTTGGCAGAATTGTAACAAGGCTCCAACTTAATGCTTGAAAAAAGTGGAACAAAGTATGTTTTATATTCTGTTTCATTTCCGCCAAAAGGTGGACCCTCTTCAAAATCCCGGTTAAACAATAAACCCACAACTTTTCCTTTAGGTTTAAGCAACTCATACATGTGTTGGGCATATTGAGGACGCTGTTCAGGAAGTAATGCACACAAAAAAGTTTGTTCCACAACCAGGTCATATTGAGCATGGTGGTTGAAAAAATCACCACATACAACAGAGAGTTTTCCTGTTGTTATGGCTTGATGAAATGTTGCTTTCAACGATTCAATCAATGTAGGTGAAAGATCAATCACCGTAATATTGGTAAAGCCATTTTTTAATAAATAAGCTGCCTCGTATGCATTTCCACAACCCGGGATCAAAATATTCAGATTTTTGTCAGTAAGCTGATCAAAATATCCTTTAAGGGGAGGGGATATTTCGCCCAAATCCCAACCTGTTTGCCCTTGTTGCCATCTGTTTTCCCAGAACTGTGAATAGGTTATTTTCATTTTGTGTATTTAATGTGTATGGCTTTGCAAAAAATGCCCTAAACTTGCGGCAAATTAACACATTATACAGATGAAATTTTTCTTAGACACAGCAAACCTTGCTCAAATTCGCGAAGCCAATGATTTAGGTATCTTGGATGGTGTTACAACCAATCCTTCTTTAATGGCCAAAGAAGGTATTAAAGGACAGGATAATGTAATGAAACATTATAAAACCATTTGCGATATTGTAAAAGGTGATGTGAGTGCAGAAGTTATTTCTACTGATTTTGCAGGGATGATCCGCGAGGGGGAAAACCTTGCAGCATTAGACGAAAATATTGTGGTGAAGATTCCGATGATCAAAGACGGAGTGAAAGCAATCAAACATTTAACAACATTGGGTATTAAGACTAACTGTACGTTGGTGTTTTCTGCCGGCCAGGCATTACTTGCTGCAAAAGCCGGAGCCACTTATGTTTCTCCGTTTATCGGAAGGTTGGATGATATTTCGCAAGACGGAATGGTGCTGATTGCAGAGATCGCTCAGATTTACGGAGTACAAGGTTTTCAAACACAAATCTTAGCAGCTTCTATCCGCAACCCATTGCATATTATTAAGTCGGCTCAAATGGGCGCACAAGTTGCAACTTGTGGGTTGGATACTATTTTACAATTATTAAAACATCCGCTTACTGATATCGGCTTAGAAAAATTCTTGGCTGATCACGCAAAAGCTAACGCATAATTTGAAAAAGCCACCGAAAATATCGGTGGCTTTTTTTGGTTTCGTCATTACAGGTACCCATCAACCATGAGTCAGAATCAAAAAATAACTTTATTTATTGTTGACGACCATCAAATGCTCATTGATGGTATCAGGGCATTGTTGTTGAATGAACCCGATTTTGATATCGTTGGTGATGCGTTGCGTTCAAAGGATGCTTTGGAAAAACTAAAAAAACAGAAAGTAGATATTGTTATCTCGGATATTAATATGCCCGAAATGTCGGGAATAGAGTTGGCCCGAAACATTCGTCTTATTTACCCTGATCAAAAAATTTTAGCGTTATCCATGTTTGGTGAAAAAACCACCATAACAGATATGTTAGATGCCGGAGTGAATGGTTATATTCTTAAGAATACCGGTAAACAGGAATTAATATTTGCCCTTAAATCAATAGCAGCCGGTGGCACTTTTTACAGCGAAGAGGTTTCTTCAGAGTTAAAAAAGGTAGACGAAATCGTAGACAAGCGGTATATCCTTACCGTACGCGAACGTGAAATTGTAAAATACATTGCCCGTGGTTTATCGCATACCGAAATTGGAGAGCAACTGTTTATCAGTCCCCGCACAGTTGACACGCATCGGACCAACCTGATGAAAAAATTATCGGTAAACAGTATTGCCGAATTGATAAAATTGGCGATTCAGCTAAAGTTAATCGATTGATAGAACTGTAGTAAAATAAGGTACTTTGGACATTGTTCCATGTTCTTTTTTCCTGTCGACTTATTTGCACCTTTTTCCTATCATTGCACCATCATTTTAACCATCTATACAGATGCAATTCAATAAGAAATTTTACAGCAACGAACAATTACTTGATCTATATAAGGGCATGCTCAAGCCGCGCATGATCGAAGAAAAAATGTTGATCCTGCTTCGGCAGGGGCAGGTGAGCAAATGGTTTTCAGGTATTGGACAGGAAGCAATCAGTGTTGGGATCACTAAAGCCCTTGATAAAGATGAATATATTTTACCATTGCATCGTAATTTGGGAGTATGGACATCGCGCGAAATGCCTTTTGCGAAGTTGTTTTCACAATGGCAAGGTAAACTCAATGGTTATTCAAAAGGTCGAGAGCGCTCCTTTCATTTTGGTACCAACGAACACCATATTGTTGGGATGATCTCTCATTTAGGAGCAATGTTGGGTGTTGCTGATGGTATTTCGCTCTCTCATAAAATCAGAAAGGAAGAAAAGATATCGGTTGTGTTTAGTGGTGATGGTGGTGCAAGTGAAGGCGATTTCCATGAGGCTTTAAATACAGCTGCTGTTTGGGAGTTGCCCGTAATTTTTGTGGTGGAGAATAATGGATATGGATTGTCGACTCCAAGCAATGAACAATTCAGGTGCAAAAATTTTATCGATAAAGGAATTGGTTATGGAATGCAGGCCATTAAGATAGATGGCAATAATATTTTAGAAGTATACGACACTGTCAGAAATTTAGCGATCAGCATGCGCAACAATCCACGCCCGGTTCTGTTGGAGTGTATTACCTTCAGGATGCGTGGACATGAAGAGGCTTCTGGTACAAAGTATGTTCCGCAAGAATTGTTTGAAGAGTGGGGTAAAAAAGATCCGATCACTAATTACGAACAGTTTTTAAAGGAGCAGAAAATACTCACGGATGAAATGATTGCAGGATATCGTGCCGAATTTAAAAAAGAGATAGATGAAGGTGTTGAAACAGTGCAGGCAGAAGCTGATATTATACCCGATACTGCCACCGAAATGGCCGATGTGTATGCTCCAGTGGCAGCACAACAACATGAACAATATGGAACACTCCAACATGTAACGCATAAACCAGCAACTCCCAAACAATCACGCAAGCGATTGGTAGATGCCATTAGTGATGGGTTGCGCCAAAGCATGGAGAAATATGATAACCTTGTATTGATGGGACAGGATATTGGGGAGTACGGAGGCGTTTTCAAGATCACGCAAGGTTTTATTGAGCAATTTGGAAAGGACAGGGTACGCAATACCCCGTTATGTGAAAGCGCCATTTTGGGAGCAGCTTACGGTCTTTCTATCAAAGGCATGAAAGCCATGGTGGAAATGCAATTTGCCGATTTTGTGAGTGTAGGTTTTAACCAGATAGTCAATAATTTAGCCAAATCATATTACCGTTGGGGGCAAAACGCAGATGTTGTTGTGCGTATGCCAACCGGTGCCGGAGTTGGGGCCGGACCCTTTCATTCACAGAGCAATGAAGCATGGTTTTTCCATGTTCCCGGATTAAAAATCGTTTACCCGAGCACACCGGGTGATGCCAAAGGATTATTGGCCGCTTCGTTTTCGGATCCTAATCCCGTTTTGTTTTTTGAACACAAAGCACTCTACAGGGCTGTTGATCTGGAAGAAGAAGTATACGATGATTATTATGAAATAGAAATAGGTAAGGCCCGTTTGGTAAAAGAAGGCAACGAAGTAAGCATTATTACATATGGTGCGGGAGTACATTGGGCAACACAACATTGTGTAGCAGCAGGTATTGATGCCGATATTATCGATCTGAGAACATTGCTTCCTTGGGATAAAGAAGCGGTGGAGGCCAGTGTACGTAAAACAGGAAAAGCATTTATCCTGCACGAAGATTCGTTAACAGGAGGAATAGGTGCTGAAATTGCAGCACATGTTTCGCAATATTGTTTTAAATATTTGGATGCTCCGGTAATGCGAAGTGGAAGTTTAGATTCTCCGGTTCCATTTAATATAGCTTTAGAACAAAATTTTTTACCAAAGGAAAGGTTTAAAGAAGAACTAGAAACGTTGCTTAGTTTTTAACTCGCTTTATAAGTGGTTTGGTGTTCCCTAATGATGTTTTTAAGTGCATCCCTATTTCAGGACCAGACCATTCAAAAAGAAAAGAGGCTGTTTCCTGATGGAAACAGCCTCTTTTCTTTTTGAATGGGTTAACGTTATATCTTTCTTACCACATATACACCATTCACAAAGGTAATTCCGACATGGATTAAATCACCATTGGAACATTTTATGTAACCTTGTCCTCCTGCATTAATTTTTACAGGTACACAAGGCGGAGATAATCTTGGATCTTGCGGACAAATATTGATTTCAAGATCAGATAGTTTTACGCATATTGGACAACCATCAGGGGTAGTAGGAAAGCGAACACAAGCTTCATTGCCATCAGGACAACCATCGCAAAGATTTAACTCGGCATTGAATGGTATACCAGATTGTGAGGGATTGCAGTTGATTGTATATCCTCCATAACTGCTTGATAGTGAAACGCTAATTGGGCATCCTGTTTCGTTTCTGAAACAAATTTTTGGACATTCTTTGTTGGTAATTGAAATTGTTCCGTCTTCATTATTGCTAAATAATATTGTATTCAAACAATCATTTTCTGGTAATTCAAAGTTTAAAGGCAATGAATACAATCCGCCAATACCAGATGTAATAAATTCAGTAAAATCGGCAGTTTGTTGATAATTTAGACCTACACTATTACCTGTTGATTCATTTGTGAATGTATAACTATTAATAACAAAAGTGCAGCCTTGGGTAGGGTACACATCAAAACATAACTGTTCAGATGAGTTAGGCTTAATTGTGATACAACTCCTAAGTACCTTGTCATCAGGAAACCCATCATTGTTGCAGTCGAATCCGCCTGTAGCACATACCTTAATTGGACAATCACTATTGTTTGTGATTTTGGGAATACATGCCTGAGCATTTACCTTAAGGCTAAGGGATACAAAAAGGCTGATAAATAGAAAAATTCTAATTAGATTTTTGTGAAATAGTAAGTTTTTCATAGTTATATTTTTTTGTCACATCAAATGTAAATCGGGATGAAAAGCTCTATTGGAATAATTATTTCTCTTTCGGAATAATTATTTCCAATTTAGAAATTGAAATTTTTGTTCTTTAAAGAAGCAATAAAAACTGTTATACCCCCGTTTACATATTTATACCCTATGAAATCGATTCACAAGAATATTTACGCCTTGAGAATTTTGCGTGGTTATACGCGAGAACAAATGGCAGATGCTTTATCTATATGTCCCAGACAATATGCAAACCTTGAGAATGGAAAGACTAAGATAGATGTAGAGCGACTAATGATCATTGCATCAATGCTTAAAGTAAAAATGAATACACTAATGAGTTTGATGGATGAGATAGAGAATAATGAGTAGTTGAATATAAATTCACTAGGCGTTCATAAGAGGCATAAAAAAAACCGACTCACCTTTCTGCGAGACGGTTTTTTATTTAGTTTTTTCTATTATTCGGCTTTGGTAAATTGTTTTGTGTACAATTTTCCATTTTCTTCAAAGCGAATGAAGTAGATCCCGTTTTGTAAATCACTAACGTTTACGGTAGTAGAAAGATCGTTATGGTTAAATGACTTTACTTTTACCCCAAGTACATTGTAAATATCAACTTTTATATCCGTTTTTGCTGGGAATTTAACAGTTAGCTGTTCTCTTACAGGGTTTGGATAAAAAGAAACCGATTTGGTTTTGGTTACCTCGTTTACTGCAGTAACCCAGGAAACAGTATTAATTGTTAAAGTATCGTTATTGGCTGGATTGTTTTTGGCGAAAATCAACACTTTTACCAATCCATTTCCGCTTGTAGCGTTAAAATAAAAATCGGCTTTCATAAAACCCGATTGGTCTTTGCGCATTTTAAAATCATATTGATCATTCAATGCGGCATCTGTTCTGCAGTAAATTGGATCACAAAAGTCTAATTGCCATGCAGATGGTTGTTCGAGTGCAATAACTTTCCAAGTAAAAATACTATCGGCTGCATCTGTACTATTATTGGTAATACGTGATTGGAACTCGATATTATAGTTTCCATTGGGATCAATTGCATTGGGAGCTCCCTTCGTAACTTCTCTTGGATTTAGGGTTACAGTTTGAGCAATTGCAGTTTGCAATGCCAATAAACCAAGTACACTGTAAATATATTTTTTCATAAATATGCCGTGGATAACTGACAACGAATGTAGCTTTTTTTAAATTTAAATCAGAGAGTATGATATTAATCAGCATTAAAATGGTGCTTATTTTACAAAATCGTTTCTTAAGGTATTGTTAATTTGAAGTGAAAACCATAAATCTGCATAAACAATTGTATTTAACACTAATCAATTTATCAATACATTTAACATGAAAAAATCATTACTAACGTTGGCGATGGCCACGGTGTTTGGTCTTGGTGCTTACGCCCAAGGCTATTACTACAAAAAAACATTTGGAACTACCTCTGAGTATAATCCAAGAAATTCTGGTGCAGGAACTACAGTTGTCATTTCAGCAGACGCTACTGCTAAAACGAAAACGCTTTCAGCTGTTCAGTCTTTTCCTTTTACATGGAATTTTTATGGTACACCGGTAACTTCGTACAAAGTAAGTTCTAGTGGTTACCTTACTTTTAATACATCCATGACTGCAGACAGCAATAATAATGTGGCGTTGCCTTCACCAGCAGCACCAGCAGCTTCAATCTTTGCATTCTGGGATAACTTGAAAATTGTATTTGCTTCAGGAGTAAATACTGCATTTCCTCAAGGTGTTAGATCTTGGACTTATGGTACTGCCCCTAATCGTGTACATGTTGTTCAATGGCAATTAGCCCAAAAAGATGATGGTACATCTCTTACCAATATCAGCCAATTTGCGATTCGTTTTTATGAAGCAGATGGCGGAACAAAATTTGATATTGTCCATAATTTTGGAGCAGGAACATTGGATGCAACCGTTGGTGTGCAAGACTTAATGGGTAATGCTACTCAAGCTACCGGTAGCCCAACACTTAATTGGGGTGGAGCCGAAGGAGGAATTAATCCTGAAGAAGAAAGGGTATATACTTTCATTTACGGAACCCAAATTGCATATGATGTAAAAATGTTAGATGTAGAATCTACTAAATTTTTGAAAGCAGGTCAATCTACTAATGTTGGGTATTCATTCGTGAATAATGGATCACAAACCATCACCAGCTTCCGTGTTAATTACACAGTTAATGGAGGACCAGCGGCAACTGAAAATGTTACGGGAGTGTCGATTGCTGGTGGAAATGAAGGTCAAACGTATGCATTTTCTCATGCAACTCCTTTGAGTACAAGTGTAACTGGAGTTAAAAATATTAAAGTATGGGTTGATAATATCAACGGAAGCAATGTAGATATGGATCATAGCAATGATACCATGACAACAGTAACAACTTTTGTAGACAATACTGTAAAACGTAAATCATTACATGAAGTATTTACAGCATCAACCTGTCCTCCATGTTTACCGGGTAATCAAGTTCTACAAAGCGTTTTACAAGAACGCATGGGAGGTTACACTGTAATTAAATACCAATACTCATTCCCAGGAACAGGTGATCCATATTTTACATTAGAATGCCAAACACGTGGTTCATACTATGGTGGAATCAATTCTGTTCCTAGGTTGCAAGTTGATGGTAAATGGAATGATAATCCTAATGGATACGATGTAGGAACTTTTGATCAGTTTTATGAACAGCCATCAGTAATGACAATCACTGCTAATCAAACGATCGTTGATAATACCATTACAATCAATGCTAAAGTAAAACCTGTTGCAGCTTTACCAGGAAACTACAAAATTCATTTTGCAGTTTTGGAAAAAGTAACAACACGCAATGTGAAAACAAATGGTGAAACAGAGTTCCACTGGGTGATGAAAAAAATGTTACCGGATGCAAACGGATCAGCGATCACTTTCGCTAGTGATGCAGAGCAAGCCGTTACAAAAAGTTATACATTCCCTGGAGGATACAGACTTCCTCCTAGTGCAGTAAATGGGACTACCGGAGCTTATGCAGGGATTAATCTTGCAACAGAAAACAGCGTTGAAGAAATGAGCGACTTAATCGGTGTTGTATTTGTACAAGACGAAGGTGATAAAGAAGTAATGCAATCGGAGTGGAGTGGAAATAATCCATGGGATTATTGGGCTGGAACAGTTGAAACTTCAATTGGAGCAACAGGTGTAACAATGTACCCTAACCCTGCTCAAACAACATTAACATTCAACGCTTCGGATATTGATGGTGTTGCATCTATTAAAGTATTTGATATAACAGGTAAAGAAGTATTGACATTAAATGCTAAAGGTGGAATCGAAACTGCGGTTGATTGCGGTAACTTGAGCAATGGTATTTACATGGTTCAAATTACAGCTAATGGAACTACAGCCACACAAAAAGTAGTGATCAGCAAATAAGCTGAACCAATAAATTAATCATCGAAAGTCCCGCATTCCTTCATTGGAGTGCGGGACTTTTTTATGATAATTATCGCAAGATGGTTGGATAGAAAGTGCTACCCGATTAACAGGTGCTGCCGGACAAAGTAATGTGAAAGTACGTTTCCGTTTCTGGGCTGATGCTACGAACACAGATGAAGGATGGGCAATTGATGATATCGAAATCGTTGATATTGCAACTCCTACAACTCCTGCTTCTGCAGTTAACATAACTGCTATTACTGATAATTCGACAACCGTTAACTGGACAAATGGTGATGGACAAGGTCGTTTGGTTGTGGCTCGTTTAACATCTACAGTTGCTGTTCCTCCTACTAATGATGTATTGAAAAATGCAATCGCTCCTACTTTTGGTCCTACTGTAGACTCTACAGGATTAGGAAATTATATCGTTTACAAAAACAACGGTAGTTCTGTTGCTGCTGGTGGATTAGATATTTTTACTTACTATACTTATGATGTATATGAGTATAACGGTAAATACATGTATATTAAATTTACTCCTGGTGCATCTGCAAACGGGTCAACTTTACCACTAACACTTACTTCGTTTGCTGCTAATGTAAAAGGTGCTGATGCTATCTTAACATGGGCTACTGCTTCTGAAGTGAATAACTCTGGATTTGAAGTTCAACGTTCGATAGATGGTCGCAACTTTGTAAAAGCCGGATTTGTTAAAGGTGCCGGTAACAGCAACAAAACATTAAACTATAGCTTAACTGATGCTAAAGCATTTGCTGTTGCTAATAGCAATGTTGTTTACTACCGCTTAAAACAAATTGATTTTGATGGTAAGTTCACTTACTCGCAAATCGTACGTGTAGCTAAAAATGCAGAAGCTGTGAATGCGCTTTCTGTATATCCTAATCCTTATGCAACTTCATACAGTGTTTCGCTCACTGCTACTAAAGAAGGTGTAGCTACAACCGAAATGGTTGACTTGCAAGGTAAAGTAGTTGCTACTAAATCTGCTTCGATCATTGGTGGAAACAATATGGTGCCAATGACTGAAGTTACAAACTTAGAAGCGGGTGTTTACTTTGTTCGTTTGACCGTGAATGGTGAAACGCAAATGACCAAACTTGTGAAAAACTAATATCCAGGATCTAATTCCTATACCTTTTTGTTGTACAAGCCTTCAAAGCATTCTAAATATAGCAACCAAGCCATACAAAGAGACCATGATGTCATTAAAGAGCCACTTTGTTTCATTCTAAAATTATATATTCGTGTATGCAGGCTTTAGTAAAAGATGAGTATCATTTTAATTACGGAAAAAAACTCAATATCCGTGTTCTCTTAGCTCTATGTTGTTTTATGATGATCTTCCCAACATTGCTAAAAGCAAATCAGAATAATACTGAATATAATAAATCCATTGTTGATAGCTTAAAAAAGGAACTACTGCAGGACAACCACCCCGATAGCATTAAGTTCAAATTACTCCTGAAACTTTCATATCAGTTAGAAACCAAAAGTCCTTATGAAGCCTTAAGCTACGTAAAACAAGCATACCAATTAGCAAAAACAGACTGGGAAAAAGCTATTGCACTGTACCAGATAGCCCTTATTTATAGAATAGTCGCAGATTATTCTAATGCTTTATTCTATAACTTTCAGGCATTACAATTGTATGAACAACTGGGATCATATAATAGGCAAGTAAGGATACTAGGTGATATCGCTACTTGTTATATAGACCTTAGAAAATTCCCTTTAGCCGAAAAATTTCTAAATATGGCTATCATTCTACATACACAAACAGGAAACAATAATGACATTGCTGTCTTCTATTCCAACTTAGGCATTATCAGGATGCAACAGGGGCATTTATACAAAGCAATCTATTATTATAAGAAAGCCATAGAGTTAAACAAAAAAGCTCACTCAAATCATGAGGTTGCCATTCCCATTAATAATCTTGGAGATACATACGCACGACTCAAAAAATATGACACGGCAGAATACTATTATAAACAAGCATTAATCAATGTAGCCAATGATCGCGAACGTATAGGCGTTCATATTTCTTTGGGAGAACTCTATACAAACCTCCATCAGTTTGATAAAGCTGCTCACTATCTTTTAGAAGCGAAAAATCTTGCAGAAAACTCACCTACCATCGGAATAATAAAGATGGATGTATTATATACAATTGCGATCATGTATGAAGCGCAAAAAGATTTTAGAAACGCCAATATTTATTACAAAAAATATCATGCGTTAAAAAATTCTGCTATGAATGAAAAAGCCGCAAAACAGATTAATGAAATTCAGGCAAAGTATGAAATCAATAAAAAAGATCAAGAACTTCAAATAGCTGAGGCGAAAGTAAGTAGAGAACAGTTGTTAAAGAACATATTGATAATAGCTTTTATTACAGGCTTAATTATCATCATCATATTATACAGAAATATCTGGCTCAAAAGGGAAGTAAATAAGATTCTAAGTGAAAGAAGCAAACAACTTGAATTGCAGAAAAATCAAATTGAAACAAAAAACCAGATGTTGAATAATGAAAACATTTCGGCCAGATTTGAGGTGTTAAAAAGCAAGACTAATCCACACTTTTTATTTAACAGTTTAAATGCACTATCTTCTATTGTAAAAAAAGATCAACAGCAAGCTATTGAATATATAGAACATTTTTCTGCTTTATATAGGACAATTCTAAAAACAGGAGACCAGTTTATTGTTAGCCTGGCAGAAGAACTTGTATTAGTTAATAATTATATCTATTTACAAAAAATGCAGTTTGGCAATAAACTGATTACAAATTTTGACATAAAAATAGATTCACAAAAAAACTTCGTCCCACAATTTGCTATTCAGATGATCGTAGAGAATGCTATTAAACATAATGCAATAACCCGCTTAAGAAACTTAAAGATTAATATAGAAACAGATGGTCAGTCAATTATTATTAGTAATAATTTGCAAAAAAAACGGATTAATATAGCATCAACAGCAGTGGGTCAAAAAAGCATAACAGATCGTTATGCATTGCTAGTTGATGATAAACCCATTTATATAGAAACACCAACAGAATACATTGTAATACTACCCCTGCTTGATCAAAAATACTTTGACATAACGAATAAAAACAGACAACCTCATACAGAAAACTATTTTGCTGTTGTAGGGTAAATATTATATTTTATGAATTGTATTATAATAGAAGATGCAGATAATGCTGCTGACTCTTTGGAAGACCAATTAAAACAAAGTGGCCATGATATAGAAGTATTAGCTAAGATAGATTCCGTAGAGGAAGCAGTGCCGTGGCTGAAAAATAATAAGACAGACTTAATATTTTTAGATGTCGAACTGGGAGATGGCTTAGGGTTTGAGATATTTGATCATGTGCAAGTAAAAACTCCTGTTATTTTTACCACTTCTTATGATCAATACATGGGTAGAGCTTTTGAATTGAACAGTATATCATACCTGCTTAAACCTATAACAATAAAGAATTTACATGCTGCACTTAGCAAGTATAATTTTCTTCATCATAAGGAAGATAAGGCTATCCATGAAAAATTGTTGCGGCTTAACCCCAACTTTCAACAACGCTTCATGGTAAAAAACGGAGCTTTTTTCTTATCTGTTATAGATGAATCTGTCGCTCATTTTTATGCTCAGGGGCATAATCTTTTTTTAACAACAAAAGATGGACAACAATATTTGTTTGATAGTACTTTAGAAATTTTAGAACAGAGACTTGACCCAAAAAAATTCTTCAGGATTAATCGACAATTTATCATCGCTTTTGATGTGATTAAGAAGATCCGTAGTTATGATAACCGAGGGCGGCTAATTATAGAACCAAATGTTTCGTGTAAGGAAGAATTAATAGTAAGTATACATAGGGTTGCTGAATTTAAAGCGTGGCTTAACAAATAATCTTTCTGATAACCCCTACTTTGGTCCTGTAGAAGTTTAACCATTCAACTTATTTAGGTACATCAACAAAAATGTCTTTAAAATAATTCCAATTCAGGTATGGCAAACACAAAATCGGGGTAAAAAATTCGCATCTGAGGTTCTTTTATTATTATTCAATACAACCTTGACCTAATTTGTCCATAACAATTCTAAAAAATTAACTGTTATGCAAAGAACCCATTACTCTAATCTTCAAAAAACCACCTACTGGATTCGAAACCTTTCATTGGTTATTGCCTTCACTATCGCTACAATATTCAACACCGTAATAGCCCAACGAATCTCCACCAGTGGAGGAACGTACACCATTGACAATACAGGTACAAATACCGGAACCAATTTTACATCCTTCACAGAGGCTATTAACGATTTAAATAATGGAGCTAGTTTTACAGGAAACGTTATCATTAATGTTGTATCGGACCAAACATTCACGGAAAATGTGCCTATTATTACAGCAACTGGTAATATAGGTGCCACTATCTTGTTCTTAAAATCGGGAGGAGGAGCTAATCCGAAAATTACATCAATCGGAACAACTTCTTCACAAGGAGATGCTGCTATTGTAATTAATGGAGGTGATTATTTTACGTTTAATGGAATCGATATTACTGCTTCCGACTCTTCGTTGGAATTTGGTTATCTTATTCGCAAATCGAGCTTTGATAATGCAGCCCGATACAATACCATTATTAATAGTACAATTTTAATGAGTCGTTTAAAAGCGCACTCTTATGCTATTTTACAATCAAATGATAGTATAATTAGTGTTTCGGCTACTCCTTTTGATGTTATTAATAATTCATTAGCCCAAACAAACAATAATAATACCTACACGAATATCACAGTTGGTAATGCATACAATGGTATTTGGTTAAAGGGTATTTCTACCTCGTATCGCGATTCGAATAATGTTGCAGATTATAATTTTATTGGGCGTACCGGATTTGCGAGTGATCTTGGAGCTCTTGACGGTACAACAAATTGTTATGGTATATATGCTAGTTTCCAATTCTCATATCACGCTAATAACAATACATTAAAAAATATGGAGAGTACCGGACCAACCTATGCTATTTATACGGAGGGTTCGGCGAACATAAAACACAATAACAACGATTTCTCGTTACTTAATATCATTACAAATGGTTTCAATTCGATTTATGGAGTGTACTTGAGTAACACTATGACCGGTGAAGTATTAAATAACAATGTTCATGATATTAATGCGACCGGGATTAATAATATAACTCTTTATGGACTTTACTCCACAACAGGAAACACTGTACGTTTTGGTAACAACAATATCAATAATGTGACAGGTGGGAGTGTTTATGGGTACTACATGGCTTCGGCTACCAATAGCAGGTTAACTAATAATACCGTCACAAACTTTTCCGTGGCAAATTCAGGAAATGGTTATTTGTTTTACTTAACGGGAGGAACAACAGATACTTTGGATAATAATACGGCCAATAACTGTTCATCAACGGGAACTCTTTTTGCTATATATACGGCAACGGCTACTTCCTTTAGAGTTTACAATAATAATATACAAAACATTTCAGCCGGTACCGGGGGGGCAAATGGTGGTATTAATGGTTTGTATGCTCTTACGCCTAATAATTCCAATTATTATAATAATACGATTAGTAATGCAAAAACATTGGCTGGGGCAAATCCATGTTATGGAATGTACTTTAGCACTATTACCGGAACGTGCGAAATTTATAACAACAAGATAACAGATTTTGGTAGTGCAACAAATGCTACTTCGGGTGCTGGGTCTGTTTATGGGGCCTATTTTGGCAATGCATTTACAGGAACGGTGACTTGTAATTTTTATAATAATGTCATAAATGGAATAACAAAAAGGTTTCTAGGAACGGCCACCAATCTTCGTTACTTACACGGTCTTTATTTTTCAAGTACCGGTAATGCAACTGCTACTTATAATATCATTCATAATAGCGTTTCAGTTGACGGTAGTGCTGCCTTAACCAGTTCATCACAGGTTATATATACAGCACCAACTGCAGCTACTTCTCCTATTATGACGTTGCGAAATAACATATTTGTAAATTACACGGGGGCGCAAATTGGGGTTGCCAAACATTACCTGATAGGGGTAAGTGGGGCCGGAAGGTTAGGAAGTGCAAGCTCATCTTCAAATTACAATAATTGGTACCTTGAAAATACAACCAATGGTTATTTTGGATTAAACGGCAGTACTGGAGGAGCGGATATTATAAATTTAGCCCAATGGAAATTGACCAGTGGATTTACTGCAATGGAAGCTAATAGTATTTTGGAAAATCCATTATTTAACTCAACAGCCAACATGCGTTTGTTGTTTGGTTCACCTGCTGCCAATACAGGTTTATATCTTGCGGCTTATCCCACAGACATTTTAGGTGCTATCCGCAATCCAAGCACTCCGAGCAGAGGTGCTTATGAAATACCATTAGATGAGACCAAACCAACCATTGTGTATAACCCAATTTTAAATGTATACTCTACAGGTAATTATACACTAACTGATTTTGCAACAATCACAGATGGAACAGTTGGTTTTATCAATAATACAGCCGGAAATACACCAAGAGTTTATTATAAAACTACTGCAAATGCAAATGCATTTATTGGCAATTCATCATCGGATAATGGATGGAAATATGTAGAAGCTACAGATACCGTTTCTCCTTTTAGTTTCACACTTGATTTTAGTATTCTACTAGGTGGTTCTGTAAATATTGGTGACACCGTCCAATATTTTGTGGTAGCAACGGATACGGCAGCCATAGCTAATATAACCTCAAACCCCTCTGCAGGATTTGCAGGCACAGGCGTTGGTGCTATTACATCAGCCCCAACAGCACCTAATACATTTGTTGTTTTGGGTATGCCTGCTGCGTACGTGGGAGCAACTGTAACCCAGAACAGGACAGGAGAAGTGGGACGAGGTACAACAGACAATATAATCATTCAAGTGAAAGTTTCGACTGCGTTAACAGGTACACCTGCATATGTATCACAACTTAATTTCACGACAATGGGTGGTGGAAATGATTCGGCCAATATTACGAGTGCCCAGGTATACTACACAGGTGCTAGTTCTACTTTTTCTACCGCTAATCTGTATGGAACAACAATTTTTACCCCGCTAATAACAGGAACAATAGGTGCATTTAGTGTTACAGGTAATGCATTATGCGGTAATGGCGATAGTTATTTTTGGTTAGTATATAATCTGAGAAGCACTGCCTTATTCGGAGATTCCGTTGATGCCGAATTAACTTCAGTAGTTTACGCTGGAGATACCAATATTTATATGGGAGGGGGGACTGCAGGAGTGAGGATCATTCGTGTAAGCACTTGTACAGCCGGTGTTTCGCTTCCTAATGTGGGTGAGGATATCGGAAATGTAACATTTAATACAAATGGTAATGTTGTACTAAACAATGGGGTAGCATCCCCTGCTGTATCGAATAGTTCTGCGATCAATGGCTATTCAAACTTTACCAACTCTGTGGATCCGGTAGATGTTTGGGTCAATCAGGAGGTAAATACAAGTATATCTGTTATTACAACAGATATTACAGCTAACGGTTGTCAAGCTGCAATTTATATTGATTACAACCATGATGGGGATTTCCTAGACGCAGGTGAAATGGCTTGGAATTCCACCACGGCAAGAATAGCAACCGTTGATGGGCCGTTTGTTGGCAGTTTTATACCTCCGTGCACAGCAACAACAGGTGAAACAATCATGCGTATTGTAGTAGGTCGAACCGACAATCCATTAAGTAGTGCTCATTCTTGTGGAACGCCTTATGCTTACGGTGAAGTAGAAGACTATGCTATATATATACATGCAAACCCGACACGCTATCTGTCAAGTAGTTCAATTCAATATTCCGGAATTATAGCACCTGATGCACAAAATGCGGTGATTTTAAGAATTCCGGTAATAGCAACAGGATGTGGTGTGGGAACCCTCACTGGCATGGATTTTAGTACAACTGGTTCCACCAATGCAGGAACCGATATCTTGTTTGCCAAATTATATGCAACAGGTAATGCCAACACTTTTAATACCAATAAATTACTTGCAACCGTTTCTTCACCTAATGGTGCATTTAGCTTTACGGGTTTATTGGATACATTGCTTACTGCCACTAATGATACCAATAACTATTGGTTGGCATTTGATCTAAGAGGAACAGCCGGTTTAGGGAATGTAGTTGATGCAACCGTTGATAGTATTAATGTCATTGGAGCATATGCTATTCCAACAGTAACAAACCCTGTTGGCAGTCGTTTAGTTGTTGCACCAATGACTTACAGTAGCTCAAACACAGTACAGGCATCAACGTCATCAATTGAAAAGGGATCGTTCAATGGTAAAATTTTAAGATTAGAAATCGTTACTTCTCCAACTGGTTCCCCAATTGATCTTACTTCATTGGATATTAGTACGAATGGAACGGATTCATTACCGGACATTGTAAGTATTAAAGTATGGTATACCGGAGCAAGCAATGTCTTTGACAATGCGCTTCAGTTTGGCAACACCGTTAGTTCTCCTGCAAGCATTAATACCGTTACAGGAATTGCACCATTAACAAATGGAGCAAATTATTTTTGGGTCACATATGACATAGCTCCTGATGCTGCAGTTGGTCATAATATTGATGGAGAACTCACAGGAATAACTATTGGAAGTGGTTCGTTTGCACCAACGATAACGTCTCCTACAGGAATGCGTATCGTGAGCGCTCCTTACTGTGCCTCAAATACAGGTGACCCAATAACGTTTGAGGATATTGGAAATGTAACATTTATTACGAATGAAGATACCGTACTGAACAATGGGGTGGCAACACCAATTTTGTCGAATACAACTTCTATAAATGGTTATACGAACTTTATACCTACAGTTGCGGCAGCGAATTTTGTGGTTAACCAGCTTGTAAATGCTAAAGTTGCTATAATTTCCCATGATGCAATTTCTAATAGTAGTCAGGCTGCAATTTATATTGACTATAACCAAGATGGCGACTTCTTAGACGCGGAAGAAATGGTGTGGAATTCAATAACAAGTATCGGAGCAACTGATGGTCCTTTCCTTGCGAGTTTCGCTCCTCCTTGCTCAGCATTATTGGGAGAAACCAGAATGCGCGTAGTACTGGAAGGTGGATTTACGACAACTCCACTCACCCAGGCAAAATCGTGTGGAATTAAAGATTTTGGTGAAACCGAAGATTATTTGGTAAATATAGTTGAGAATCCCGTTGCTTATATTTCAAGCAGCGCAATTCAGAATACTCAGATAGTCGCACCGAATGCAATCAATGCTCAAGTTTTAAGGATACCTATAAAGGCCAAAGGTTGTGGTACAGGTATGGTTGAATCTATGTATTTTAATACAAATGGTTCAACGAATGCCGCAGTTGATATTAGCACTGCAAAATTATACTCAACGGGTAATGTGAATACCTTCAATACCGATAACTTATTGGGTACTGTTTTCTCTCCAAACGGATCTTTTAGTTTTACCGGGTTAACAGATGTATTGCTTACAGGAATAACTGATACGAATAATTATTGGTTGGTATATGATATCTCGGCAGGTGCAGGATTAGGTAATACTGTTGACGCAAAAGTTGATAGCATTCATGCCATTGGAACATCTATTATTCCTTTAAACAATAATCCATCGGGAAGCCGAATGGTAGTGGCTCCGATGACTTATACCAGCTCTACAACGACACAAGCCTATATTTCGAAGATATCAAGAGGAGATATAAATAATCCAATTATAGGTTTAGAGGTTGTTACTTCGGCTTTTGGTTCTACTGTTGATTTTACTTCATTGGATATAAGTACAAATGGGACAGATTCATTACCAGATATTACCAACTTAAAAATATGGTATACCGGAACAAGCAATATATTTGCTACTACTAAACAATTCGGTTCTACAATTGCAGTTCCAGCTGCCACCAATACTGTAAATGGGTTATTACAACTGACAAATGGAGTCAATCATTTTTGGGTAACATATGATGTAATCGGTAACGCATCCGAAGGGCATGCTGTGGATGCAGAAATTACTTCCATAACGTTAGCAAATGTATCTTATATTCCTTTGATCACAAGCCCTGTTGGTAATCGTCTCATTCGCATTGCCCCAATTTGTACTCCTTCTTATAGTATAGGTAAAGTTAATGGGGACTTGATTTCGAATATTTCAATTGCAGGAACTACCTTATCGAACAATACAGGGGCTGCGCCTGTTAATCCGGCATATACATTGTTTACAGGGGCTGCCAATTTAACGGCAACTCTTGTTCAGGCAGAAACTTACAATATAACTGTAACGATAGGTAGTGCCGTTAATCAGAGTATAGCTGCATGGGTTGATTATGACGATGATGGCATCTTTTCATTATCTGAAAGAGTAGGATATACAAGCAGCCCAATTAATACGGCTTTTGGGTCTGCAACTTTCCCTATTACGTTGACATGTGCATCTGCAGCGGGACAAAGACGATTACGGGTAAGAAGTATATGGGGAAGTCAGGGGGATATCATTGAGCCATGTAATAATGGAGGATGGGGTGAAGCAGAAGATTATATCATTACTGTTGTAAACAATCCTGTTTATTATGCATCAAGCAATGTTATTCAAACTACAGGTATTGTTGCCCCGGGAACTACTAATGCAAAATTGTTGCATATACCTTTAAAAGCAAAAGGCTGCGGTATAAATTCAATTTCGGAGATGCGTTTCAATACAGCAGGTACTTCTTCTCCTGCTGATATTACAAGTGCAAAATTGTTTGCTACGGGCCGTTCGGCAGTGTTTACTACCAATAACTTACTGGGAACGATTTTTTCACCTAACGGACAGTTTACCTTTAATAGTTTTTTTGATACCTTATTGGTGAGTGCAAATGATACAAATAACTATTGGCTGGTATATGATGTATCAGGCAGCGCAACCGAACATCATTTTGTAGATGCCAAGGTAGATAGTATTGGAATTGCAGGGGTGTATGTTGTTCCTGCCAATAACAACCCGGCAGGTAATCGCGAAGTTATTATACCAATGAGTTATATCAGTTCAACGGTAACCGCACCAACACTTTCAAGGGTGGGCGTAGGCGAAACCAATGTTCCGATTGTGAGATATGAAGTCACAACATCGTCAACAGGAGCTCCTGTTGATTTAACTTCATTTGAGGTTGTAACTACAGGTACCAGTTTAACAGATATTACCAATCTTAAAGTTTATTATACAGGAACGAGTCCAATATTTGATACCGTAACAAAGTTTGGTGCCACAGTAATTGCACCTGGTCTTGTCGAAACGGTTGTTGATACACAAACGTTGGTGAATGGAACAAACTATTTCTGGATAACATACGACATAGCAGACTTTGGCACTATCGGGAATTTTGTGGATGCAGAGGTTACAAACGCAATAATAGATGGTTTTCTCAGATCAACTATAGTATCGGCTCCTGCTGATGCTCGTGAAATAAGGAGTGCTTATTGTGTTTCAAGACCTCTTAATCCTTCGGTCCGTGAGGATATAGGGAATGTAACATTGTTTACCGCTGGAACAACAGCATTAAACAATGGCAATTCAACACCTGCATTAAACAATCCTACAGCCCTTAAAGGCTACACTTACTATTCAACCTTGGCCAAAGCTCAGTTGTATCGAAACCAGATCGTCAACTTTTTAATTGGTATTATCAGTATTGATGCCTTTAGTTTTGATGCCATGGCTGCTATCTATATTGATTATAATCAAGACGGAGACTTTGCCGATGCAGATGAAATGGCGTGGAGTGCTGGTTCTGCCCGTAATGCAACTACAGGTGCTTTTGAAGGATTGTTTACCATCCCTGGCAGTGCATTACTTGGCGAAACTCGTATGCGGGTTGTATTAAAGGAGGAGACTACACCAATACCGCTTACATCTGCAGATGTTTGTGGCATTTATTATATAGGTGAAACTGAAGATTATTTAGTAGATATCAATGCACTTCCTGAAGCGACTGTTTATAAATGGAATAGAGTCGGTACTGCTGACTTTAATACACCATCAAACTGGACTCCTGTTAGAAATATACCATTTGCAAACGATATGTTGTTTATAGACGGTGGCGGAACGATTACAATGACCAACGTCCCCCCGCATGTGACAAAATCATTCAATGTATTAAACAATACAATGCTTACGCTGGCAGGAACGGGTAGCATTACAACCATCGACAGCTTAAATATTGAAGGAGGAAGTCACTTAAATGCATCAGGTATCAATATTGTTGTTGGGTCAGACATCCTGACCATTGGTAATATAACAGGAACGGGTAAAATTTCAGGAACACTCAAACGTTGGGTTCATCCATCAACACTCATTTACGATTTTCCAATTACGGATGGCGATGATAACCGCAGCATAAATATTACCTACTCGACTCCTCCAACTAAAGCTGGCTCTATTACGTTGACTTATATTTCGGGAGCTCCAGGTGCAAGCGGATTGCCAGTTACTGATGCAAGTTTGGGAGGGGCATCCTTGGAAAATATTTCCGATGCAGGAGTTTGGAACTTGATAAAGGCAGATAGTTTAACCGGAGGTGTATTCACTGTAACATTTAATGCTGATTCTATTGCAGGTGTAAACATTGTAGATCAAACGGCAATTGTATACAGAACGGATGCTTTCAATCCATGGGTTTCTATTGGAACAACAACCTTAACAACAGGAACTTCATTTGCATTGGAGTTAAACAGAGCAGGATTAACAGGATTCGGTCAATTTGGGATTGCCGGAATATCTTCCAATCCATTACCGGTTAGCTTAACATCTTTCACTGCATTAGCAAAAGCAAAAGATGCAAACCTAACCTGGACAACTGCTGCTGAAATGAACAATAAAGGTTTTGAAGTTGAACGTTCAATTGATGGAAAATCGTTTACTAAAGTAGCTTTTGTAAAAGGAGCTGGTAACAGCAATGTGAAAGTTGACTATGTATTAACGGATGCAAATGCATTTGTTAATAGTAATATCCTTTACTACCGTTTAAAACAAGTAGACTTTAATGGTAAATCTACTTACTCGCAAATAGTAAAAGTAGGTGTTAATACAGAAAGTGTAAATGTAGTTTCGGCATATCCGAATCCATTCACAACTGATTATAACGTGTCGCTTACATCTGCTAAGAGTGGTGAAGCAACTATTGTGATGGTTGACATGCAAGGTCGAAAAGTGGCTAATATTTCAACTTCAGTTAATGCCGGAGTAAATACGATCCCGGTAAACAATATGGCAACTATTGATAAGGGTGTTTACTTCATAAGTGTTACCGTAGCAGGTGAAACACAAACAATCAAACTCGTAAAAAACTAATCGGGATCTAATTCCTTTAACTCAAAAAGCGTTCTGCATTATTGCGGAACGCTTTTTTTATAGCTGTTTGTAAAAGCAAACTCACAAAAAAAGTCGGTACATCACTGTACCGACTTTCGTTCTTTATGATAGGATAATTGTGTTAACCTACAATCCCAAAATCATTTTGCTTGGATCATTTCCCTCTGTTAAGAGCAGCGCAGGGTTTTCCAGTATCTGTTTTACTTTTACCAAAAAGCCAACTGATTCGCGTCCATCAATAATCCGATGGTCATAGCTTAATGCTAAATACATAATTGGTCGGATAACGATCTGTCCATCTTTTACAACTGGTCGTTCCACAATATTATGCATTCCTAAAATTGCACTTTGCGGAGCGTTGATAATCGGAGTACTCATCATGCTTCCAAATACACCACCATTTGTAATGGTAAATGTGCCCCCGGTCATTTCTTCCAAACTCAATTTATTCTCACGTGCTTTGGTTGCAAGTTTCACAACTTCACGTTCAATATCGGCAAGTGTCATGCTTTCTGCATTGCGGATAACCGGAACCACCAAACCTTTTGGTGCACTCACTGCAATGGATACATCGCAATAATCATGAAAAATGATCTCTTCCCCATTGATATATGCGTTTACCGCAGGGTATTGTTTCAGGGCAATGGTCACTGCTTTGGTGAAGAAACTCATAAAGCCAAGATTCACCCCATGCGTTTCTTTAAATTGATTTTTGTATTGGTTGCGCAAGTCCATTACAGGCTTCATATCTACTTCGTTAAAAGTAGTAAGCATTGCAGTTTCGTTTTTTACTGCCACCAACCGTTTTGAAACGGTTTTACGCAATGAAGTCATTTTCTCAACGCGTTCATTACGTGTTTTATTTTCGTTGGTAGTGGTTTTGAGTTCGGCAGCCATGGCATCGGCTTTGGTAATACGGCCGTCTTTTCCGCTTCCTTTTACTTCTTTCACATCAACACCTTTCTCTGCCAGTATTTTAGCAGCAGCAGGTGAAGGAAAGGGTTTATCTCCGGAAGAAGTTTCCTGTTTGCTATTTGTTGTTTGAGGTTTTGTATCCGATTTTGTTTCAGCTTTTTTCTCTTCAGCTTTCGGGCTATCGGCCGCAGCTTTCCCTGCAGGCTTAGCCGCACTCGTGTCGATGCTTGCAATTATATCGCCTACTTTGATCGTATCGCCCTCGTTTCCATTGGTTGTGAGTATTCCGGCAGCCTCAGCATTCAGTTCAAATGTTGCTTTGTCGCTTTCAAGTTCGCAAAGCAATTCATCCATTTCTACATAATCCCCGGTTTTTTTATTCCATCGAGCAATCACCACTTCACTAATCGATTCGCCTACGGTAGGTACTTTAATTTCTAATGCCATAAATATTGATAGGTTACTTTTAACAAGTGGTGCAAATGTAGCAATCAAATACTAAAAACGAAATCCGATTTTACGCCCTAATTCTGGCATACCAAAGGATTAACCCAATGTTAATATAACACCGTTTTGTAACTTGGGATAAAGCATTAATTTGCCGACCTATTTCGATCCGATGAAAAAAGTATATTTATTTTTATGTATTTGGTTAAAGGTAGTGTTGCTGTATGCACAAAATACGGCTACGATCACAGGTACCATCAAGGATAAAAAAGACAATTCGGAGTTGATTGGTGTAAATGTATTGCTCAAGGGAACTTCGTTGGGTGCAGTAACCGATGTAAATGGAAAGTTTATCATCAAAAATGTAAAGCCGGGAGAGTACAATGTTGAAATCAGTTATATCGGTTACAACAAAACATTATTGACAGGTATTAAAGTAAAGGCAGGAGATGTAAAAGAACTTCAGGTGCAGCTTATTCCAACTTCAGTAACAGCAGAAGATGTTGTTATTATCGGGAAAAAACCACTCATTGATATTGATAAAGCACAATCGGTGAATACGATCGGGCAGGATGTAATTGAGTTGGCTCCATCGCGTCAGCTGCAATCTATCGTAAATACACAACCAGGTGTTATTCAGAGTCCGGCAGGTGTGAGTATCAGGGGAGGACGTACATATGAGACAGGTGTATATGTAGATGGAGTAAAGGTTACCGATCCGTTGGGAGGGACCGGTTTTGGTTTGGATATTGGGTCGAATGCAGTAAGTGATATTGAAGTTACAACCGGAGGGATTGGTGCAGATGTGGGAGATGCAACAGCCGGTGTAATTAATACCAGAACCCGAAATGGTGGCGACAAGCTTGAAGTAGCTGCCAATTACAAACGGGATAATTTTGGATTTAACAAAACATACAAAAGTTGCTGGAACAGCCAGGTGGCGGAATTAAACGTGAGCGGACCGGCTTTTAAAAAAGTACTTGATAATAAATTGAAATTTTCTGTGGCATTGCGCACAGCGTTTACAGATGATTTTTATAAAAACCCTGCCAATCAATTATACAGTTCTCTTTACCCCGGACAAGATGGAACAGGTTCTCAATGGGCACCTTTTCAGGATAATCGCTGGAGTGCTTTTGTAAAACTAAACTACAATTTTGGTGGTGGAAAAGTACTTACCGTTTCGCAATTACGTTCAATAACGGTGAATCAGGATGTGAACATGCTGCGCATTTTTGGAAATGATCTTCCTTATCAGCCGGGTTATCAATATAATTTCACCGAACAAATGGATAATGCCAATACCTACACTCATGATGCGTATATGAGTTTGGTGAACTGGAAACAATCGGTGAACAAGCGTTTTTCTTATGATGCTACTTTCTCTCGTTTTTTTGTGAGACTAAGGGCAGACGCCAATGGACGTGATTGGAGGCCGGATGTAGTGGTAAATGAACTTGACCCTCAATCAATCAATCAATACCCGAATACCTATTTTAACCCCGGAGATAGTGTGGCTTACGTGAACAATCCTTCAGGCTTTTACAATAATAATGGTGTCGCAACCTTGTGGCATGATCATTATTTTGAAGAATATACAGCCAAAGTTCAGGGAAATTATTTCTCTAAAAACTCACTTAACAAACTTACGTTTGGATTCGAGTTAAAATGGCAGGAGATGCAATGGATTGATATCATCCGACCATGGATTGGAGCTCCTTATCCGTTGCCTAATGGTGAGCAATCGCAAACATTCAGGCTTGGCCAGCAAAGTGATGTATGGAAGGTAAATCCGCAGCGGGGTGGTTTTTTTGTGTCGGATCAAATAAAGTATAAAGGGCTTATAGCTAGCGTTGGAGGACGTTTTGAATATTGGGCGCCCGGAAAATATGTGGATGATGCAATAGCCAATCCTGATGCTCCTATCAGAGATGAGGTACGTAAAAATTATTTGGACAACTCTACCAAAATTGGAAACTTAAGATACAAATTCAGGTTTTTACCTAAGCTATCGGCATCGTTCCCGATTCGCGAAAATCAAATTTTGTATTTCAATTATGGGCACACAACGATCTTGCCTCATCCATCTTATATTTATCCGGGACTTGATCCATATTACCAGGACCGGTCTACTATTGCCAATGTTGGAAATCCCGACCTTAATCCGGAGGTAGACATTAGCTACGAGATCGGTTTAAAGACGCAAATAACAAGTAATGATGCCTTTACGTTAACAGCTTTTTGGAAAGATAAATACGACTTTATTACCACAACAACCATGTTGATTGTGGATGCAACAGGGCGCGAAGTTCCACGCACAATCCGCATCAATTCAGATTATGCACGTACCCGTGGCGTTGAAGTTGGGTATATTAAGCGAATTGGCAATTGGTACAATGGTCAGGCCTCATTTACCTATATGGTAACCACCGGTCAAAGTGCAAGTGCTAACGAAGCCGTTAAAGATATTTTGGCAAGTGGTGCCAATGAGGATACGCGCGAGTATTATTTACCCTGGGATGTTCCATTGGATTTCAAAACCAATCATACTTTTAAGATCGATCGTAAAAAGGCAACTCATCCAAACGGCTTGGGTAATAAATGGAGTTTTTATTTCGAAACGGTTTGGCGTTCAGGCGTTCGCTACACTCCTTATTATTTCTCATACAATGATGTGAATACAGGAAGGCCTATTTATGTGCAAAGTACCGATCCCAACGATAAGTGGGGCAAGGTTGGTGAGTATTGGTTTTGGGCTGATGCAACCGTTACAAAATGGTGGAATTTTAAATGGGGAAAACTGAGCTGGAATTTACAAATCACCAATTTGTTTAATAACCAAAATGCAAGTATTATCAATCCGGTAACAGGTCGTGCATACAGTTATGGAGATAATGTTCCCGATACCTGGGTTGATCCACGTTATAACAACCCCAAACAAGGTGTACAAGGCCCACCTCCAACAAATCCTGCTCGGTATTTGGCTCAACGCCATATTATTACAGGGGTTGCCGTTAAGTTTTAGTTATTAAATTATTACCGAAACACTAAACTTCTTAAAATACTTGGTGGTTGTAAATCAAGACTGTATTTTTGCCTACGAAATCATAAGCAAATGAAAAAAATATTCTACACCCTTATTGTCTTAGGACTTACTTCATACAATTCATTTTCTCAACTCTTGATGCAGGAAGAGTTTAACTACGGAGGAAGTGCAGGTAATATAACAAGTGTTGGAACAGGTTGGGTTGGTCACAGTGGTGTGGGTTCAAATTCAATTCAATACGCCACAAATAGTTTAACGATCAGCGGATATGGTGGAAATTCTGCAGGAGGAAGCATAAACGTTACTCACGCTTCAGGAACAAGAGAAGATGTGAATAAATCAATAGGCTCAAAAATTACTTCCGGAACGGTTTATTTATCTGCCATCATAAATGTAACTAATTCAGGAACAACAACAGGCGATTATTTAATGCACTTTTCTGATACGTTTGGAGCAGCAGCTGCATTTACAGCAAAGTCAAATAATTTTAAAGGCAGATTATTTATCAGACAAGGAAGTGGGGGAGCCACAACATTTAATATTGGTCTTTCTAAAGCGGCTACGGCAGCGGCAACCGTTCAATGGTCATCTGATTTAACAGTAGGCTCTACCTATGCAATTGTAATGAGATATACCATTATTTCCGGAACAGCAAATGATAGCCTTGCTCTTTATCTATTTAATGGTTCAATACCGGCAACAGAGCCTTTAACTCCAACATTGTTATGTGCAGATAATACTGGTTCAGATTTGACCAGTGTTGATGCAGTATGTATAAGACAAGGAAGTTCCGGAACAAGCACTACAAATGTTGATGCAATAAGGGTTGCTTTAGATTGGGCAAATGCACCATTACCTGTTACATATAAATCATTTAGCGTCATTCAAGCTCCTGACGCTAATATCTTAAAATGGGCTACAGCTTCAGAAAGCAATAACAGCCATTTTGATATCCAACGTAGTATTGACGGAAAAAACTTTGAAACAATTGGTAAAGTAAAAGGTCGTGGTAATTCATCAAAAGTGAGTGCATATCAATACAGCGACAATACCTTTTTATCAGCTAAAACAATTTACTACCGCTTAAAACAAGTTGATTTTGATGGTAAGTTTGAGTTTTCGAAAACCATCAGTATTTCAAATAATGCCGCTAAAGCAGGTATATCCGCAACTTTGCCTAATCCATTTAATGATGAATTATCGGTAACGGTATCATCGGCAACTCCAACAACTGCAACAGTTCAGTTGATGGATATGATTGGAAAATTGCATCATAGTGCTACAGAAACGTTGGTTGCGGGCAGCAATATTATTCATATAAACACTACCGACTTACCTGACGGGATTTATTTCGTGAGGTTAAGCTATAATGGTGAGACGTTTACACAAAAAGTGATTAAGAAATAAACGATATATTTCATTCCAAAAAGGTTCTGCACTTCATCTTGCAGAACCTTTTTTGTTTACGACTGTTTGTATTTTAACAGGCTTAATACCTTGAAACTAAAGTCAAATAACGATTGGTTAGAAGTCATATTTGTTAAACACGAATTGAAGTCTACATTTGCGCCACCAATAACATGAGTTAATGCCAACTCATCATAAATTTTATTATACATGAAATACGATGTAACCATAATAGGATCGGGACCGGGGGGCTATGTAGCCGCAATCCGTTGTGCCCAATTAGGCTTTAAAACGGCCCTTATCGAAAAATATTCTACACTTGGAGGGACTTGCTTAAATGTTGGCTGTATTCCCAGCAAAGCATTGCTTGATTCATCGGAACATTTTCACAATGCAACACATACTTTCACCACCCATGGTATCGACATTAAAGGTGAAGTACAGGTAAATTTAGCACAAATGATCGCCCGTAAGGATGGTGTGATCAAACAAACATGTGATGGCATCGATTTCTTAATGAAGAAGAACAAAATTGATGTGTACAAAGGAATAGGATCGTTTGTAACCAAAAATAAGATCAAAATAACAGGCGAAAAAACGGAAGAAATCGAAACTGAAAAAGTGATTATCGCCACGGGGTCAAAACCATCTTCGTTACCTGGAATTGAAATCGATAAAAAACGCGTTATTACCTCAACCGAAGCATTGAAATTAACAGAAGTGCCCAAACACCTTATTATTATTGGTGGTGGAGTTATTGGTTTGGAGTTGGGATCAGTGTATGCCCGATTGGGGGCAAAAGTTTCGGTTATCGAATATATGGGTTCCATCATCCCTACCATGGATGGATCGTTAGGTAAAGAATTGCAACGTGTATTGCGCAAGCAGGGGTTTGACTTTTATTTCAGCCATAAAGTAAAATCGGCAAAAGCAAAAGGCAAAGAGGTAACCGTAATTGCTGATAATGAAAAAGGTGAAGAGGTTTCATTTACAGGAGATTATTGCCTGGTATCCGTTGGTCGGAAAGCATACACTGAAGGTTTAGGTCTGGAGGCAATCGGACTTAAAACAGATGAACGCGGACGCATTGAAACGGATGCTCATTTGGAAACTTCTGTTAAAGGAGTATATGCAATCGGGGATGTGGTGAAAGGTGCTATGCTTGCCCACAAAGCTGAGGAGGAAGGAACATTTGTAGCCGAAATAATGGCCGGACAAAAGCCTCATATTAACTATAATTTGATTCCCGGGGTAGTATATACCTGGCCTGAAGTAGCCGGAGTGGGCGCCACCGAGGAAGAATTGAAAAAAGCGGGAGCCAAATATAAAGTAGGTTCATTCCCGATGAGGGCGTTGGGCCGTGCCCGTGCAAGTATGGATATTGATGGTTTTGTAAAAATATTGGCAGACGAAGCTACGGATGAAGTATTGGGTGTACACATGATCGGTCCGCGTGTTGCCGACCTCATAGCGGAAGCAGTTGTTGCAATGGAGTTCAGGGCGAGTGCAGAAGATATCAGCCGAATGAGCCATGCCCATCCAACATATGCAGAAGCGGTGAAAGAAGCAGCTTTAGTAGCAACCGCAAACAGATCGATACATATGTAAGTGTAAGAATGAATTGTTTTATTCATTTTTCTGAGGATTAATTCTTGTTTCCGATCGAATAATTTAAAAATCCGGTGAATTTTTTTCACCGGATTTTTTTATGTAAATAAATGATTACCTTTATCATACTAATTAAAAGTATCATGAAAGCAATAATGATTCTGGCATTATTATGTGGTCCGATTTGGTGTATGGCACAAAGTGGACTTCAGCCGATGGATGAGCCAATGTTTGATCCTAAAAAAGCAAAACAGGGAGATCCTGGGCAAAACGTTGATAATATCTACCTCAAAAACAATGAAGCAGCAGTGATTCAGTCGGTAGGAGCCAGGTATAATGAAGAAGAATTGAACCGTATGGCCCGAAAGGATGTGAACGGAATTGCTTCTACCGTTGCCGGTGTTCAATCGGTAGCTGGTGCCACACCCGATATCAGGGGGGCCGGGACTGCGGGAACGGCTTATTTTGTAGATGGAGTGAGGATATACGGTGCGCTCCCAATTATTACGAAGTAAACGTTATATTTTTAATATCTATTTCAAGGGTAAAGTATTAACCTTGCTGTCATTTCTATATGTAAAATTCAATAAATTATGAATATAAAAAATACCATTCTGAGTTTCCTGCTTCTGGGAGCTTTTTTTACCACTAAAGCGCAGCTAATGTTAAATGAAAACTTTAACTATGGCAGCACGGCAGATACGCTGACCAATCCTGCAATCGGTGGTGCTACCTGGAAAAGACATAGTGGAACTGGAGGTCCTCTTCAATATCTAAATACATCATTAAGCTACACAGGTTATGCATCAACGGGTGTTGGCGGTTCTGTTTCGTTTGCACATGCAGCAGGATCGAGGGAGGATGTAAATGGGGCCTTTACGAATTCAGTGTCTTCGGGTGCTGTTTATGCCTCATTTTTGGTAAATGTAACGAATAGTGGCGGAACAACAGGAGACTACTTTTTTCATTTGAATGACACCAATGGCAATATCCTGCCGAACAATGTATTTAAAGGACGGGTTTTTCTGAAAGATGGTCTCACCGGGAAATTTCGTCTTGGTTTAAGCAAAGGAGGAGCTGCAGCTGCGGCTGTTTTTAGTACAACCGAATTTGATTTAAACCAAACCTATATTGTGGTTGTTAAATACGTATTTAATACAGGCTCATCTTCAGATGATAGCGTATATGCCACAATCATTTCAGGTACTATCCCTACCAGTGAGCCACTATTTATTGTAGCAGCATCAGACATAACGAGTTCGGATCTAACAAAGGTAAAATCAGTATGTTTTCGCCAAGGTACAGTAGGAACAGGCGCAGGTGTTGTTGATGGTGTAAGGGTGGCAACCAATTGGACTGATCTTATCGGAACACCATCTGTTGTGGTTACACCGCCTTCACCGTTAACAAATTTAACGGTAACCGGTCTTACTAAAAATTCAGCGCAGGTTTCGTATACCAAAAATGTTAATTATGCAGACAGCACCATGAGTGTTGTGGTGTTTGCTAAAAAAGACACTGCAGTTATAGCAGGGACTCCAACCGTTAGCAACGCCTATTATTCGGCAAGCTCAGACTTAATGACCCCGGGAACAGCCTATGAGCATGATGCAAATGCATTTTGTGTTTATAAAGGAGATGATGCTTCATTTACATTATCCGGAATGGATGCCGCGCAAGCTTACTATTTAATGGCTTATGTTATTACTGATGTCGATTCGTTGTATTCAACTCAAGCGGTAACACAAGGATCGTCTTCAGCTAAACCTGCTGCGGTTCTATCGTTAAGCTTTACTTCAGGAGGGCAAACAAGTGCTAAATTAAAATGGACAAAACCGGCTGCCTATATTAATGGAACTTATACCACTATTGTTTTTGTAAAACAGGACAGTGGTATTATCGGTTTGCCAACGGCACCATTTGCAGCTTCATATACTGCGAGTGCTGACTTTAGCACTTCATCAAGTGTACTTGAAACCGATACGCTAGCTACTTGTGTATTCAATGGAGATGATGATTCTGTGTGGGTTAGCGGTTTAACAGTTGGAACCACTTATTATGCTTCTGTTTTTGTTTTTCGTGAAGCCGATAGCGTTTATTCGGCAGCAACAACTGAGTCTGTAGAAACAGATGGCTTAGTTCCATTGCCGTTACCGGCAACCAATTTGGTTATTACCCAAAATGGTTATAGTGCAATGGATCTATCATGGACAAAAGGCTTAGATTATGTTGATTCATCGTATACAACCCTGGTTTTTGCCAAAGCAAATACAGCAGTTACTGCAGGTGCAAACACAACTCCGGTTGGTGATTATATCGATTCGTTGAATTTCGGAAAAGGATCGCTTTACCAGAATGACTCGATGGCTTTCTGTATTTATAAAGGAGATGCAAATAGCATTACGACAACTGGTTTGATGGGGCTAACCCAATATCATTTTAGTATTTATATCGTTCGCGAATCAGATACAGCGTATTCAAATGCGTTGATCGGAAATGGTACAACATTGCAAGGGCCACCTGCTCCGGTTAGTGGTTTAGGTGCAGTGGCTCTTTCACAAACTTCAGCTCGGTTAAGCTGGGTAAAATCTCCTTCATATCAGAATAGTGGTATGACCACTTTTGTATTTGTAAAAGCTGGAACCATCAATAACGGAACCGTAGGCAGAGGTTTGAGTGGGTACTTTGCAAGCACATTCTTCGGGAACGGAACTCCATTTGATGCCGATTCATTGGCTTATTGTGTATTTAAAGCAGATACTAATTTTGTGACTATTACAGGTTTGCAGTCGCAAACAAATTACGAATTTGAAATATTCACCATGCGTGATGATGATTCAACAGAATCGATCGGAGTTAAAGCTTCTTTTGCTACGCAAGGTCCGCCACCGGTATACACAATTGGTGCTATAAATAAGGTAAATCTAACTACAGGAGTTGCCGATTCTAATGGTGTAAGGGTAACTGTTAGGGGTGTTGTGTACGGAGGTAATCAGCGCGTCAGCGGACTTCAGTTCGTAATGCGTGATGAAACGGGCGGTATTACTGCATTCATTACATCTAAGAACTTTGGCTATACAGTAACCGAAGGCGATAGCTTGGAAGTACAAGGAATTGTAACCACATTCAGAGGATTGGTAGAAATTGGAACATTGGATACAGTGGTATTATTGGGTACCGGTAAAACACTTAAAGCACCAACTGTGGTTGCAAAAGCTGACGAGTCATCGGAGAATGATTTGATACGTATCAATAATGTGAAATTCATCACTGCTCCTGCAGGTGGTGTTTGGCCGACAGCGTCAACCAATATTAGTGTTACCAATGAAAACGGAGATACAGTTGTTGTGAGGGTGTTGAGCACTTTTGCCATTGCAGGAAAACCATTGCCATCTACTCCGACTTTTGATATTATTGGTTTGGGCGCACAGTTTAGCACAAGTGCAACAGCACCTTATCCATTTAACGGGTATCAACTATTCCCACGCACGCAAAATGATGTGATCGAAATACCTTTTGTCCCGGCTGATTCGTTGTCTCCATTTGATCTGTTAACTCCTTCAAATAATGATACAATCGAAGTGACCAATGCAAATCTGGGCGATTCGATAACCATTAGCTGGAGTGCATCCTTAAATAGTAACGGAATAAGCAGTACAGACTATACTTTGTATTTGGATACGGTAGGTGGCGATTTTGGAAGCCCGATCGTTGAGGAACAAGTTGGTCCATTAACTGCAGTGAAGCTTACACATGAGGATATATTGATAGGTGTACTTGAGCCAGCCGGTGTTGAGTATGGTGAACTTTTTGCGGCTCAGTGGATGGTGGAAGCCTCATCTGATAATCTGGTAAGGGTTTCAAACCAAACGTTAACAGTGTATTTGCGAAACAGTATTATTACAGGATTGGCTAAGGTTTCTAAAGGAATTGACTTTAAACTTTACCCAAATCCAACAACTCATCATATGATCATTAGTGGTATTGCACAAAATGATGTGGTTACTGTAACGGATATTACCGGGAAAATAATTATTGAGCAAACGTCATCTTCATCGGAACTTACCCTTTCAACGGCAGATTATCGCTCGGGTTTTTACTTTGTAAAAGTGCAAAGTGGCGATCAGGTTGCGATTCAAAAACTACTCGTGAACTAGTCAACTGCTTATTTTAACGTAAAAAAGGCTGCAAGGATAAACTCTTTGCAGCCTTTTTTGTGATTGGATGTTTTTCTGTATTTTAGCCGCCTTAATTACGTAAATGAAAAAAATAGGCTTAGCAGTATTGTTATTCATTCTGGCACTTCCATACGCACAGGCACAAATTTCTGAGGGAGGTTTGTTGAAGGAAGACAGAGGTGAATTTTCCGGAAACTTTCAAACCAATAATCAGTTTTACCTTCGTGATGATCGGATTGGTGCTTCTACTACCCAATACCTCCATGAAAAATCGTCAACGGATGCTTGGTTGTTTATGAATTATAAACTGAAGGGTTTTAATTTTGCAATAAGGTATGACTTGTTTAACAATTCACCATTGTTTAATCCACAGACAGCTTATTCCGATCAAGGAATAGGTTTTTGGCAGGTAAGTAAGGATGTTGAAAAGTTAAATATCACGGTGGGTTATATTTATGATCAGTTCGGTTCGGGGATGACCTTCAGGGCTTATGAAGACAGGAATATCGGGATTGATTTTGCACTCCAGGGAGCAAGGGTTATTTATACATTAAGCGACAATACCCGTTTTAAAGCGCTTACGGGGAGACAGAAATATAGGTTTGACACGAGGGCACCGGTTATAAAAGGAATTAATGGAGAGCATCGGTTTATGTTCACCGATAATTTTAACTGTGAGTTTGGTGCTTCGGTTGTGAATAGAACATTGGACCAAACAACAATGAATTCGATAACCTCTACCATTAATAGTTATCCAATTGAAGATCGGTTTGATCCGACTTACAATGTGTATGCTTTCCAAATTTATAATACATTTAACTTCGGAAAATTTTCATGGTTGGTAGAATACGATTATAAAACATCTGAGGCGATCATGGACTTAAACAGCAAGCTGTTCAAATCTAACGGGCAAATTTTCCATACCAGTTTGTCGTATTCAACAAAAGGAATCGGAATCAACGCGCAGTATAAGAGAATTGAGACGTTTCCCTTACGTGTATCACCAATGGAAATAGCACCGGTTCCTAATAATGCGCCAATAAACTATTTGCCATCCATTACCCGTCAGAACACCTACCGATTGCTTGCCCGTTACAATGCAGTTGTGCAAGAGTTGGGAGAAAATGCGTTTCAGTTAGAACTTACGCTGAAACCGTCAAAAAGTACACAGGTAAATATCAATACCTCTTTGGTAACAACATTAAAGGGACTGGATGTTCAGGATTTAACTTTTACCTACGATACAAGTACAAGACTTTTCAGGGAAGTATATGTGGACGTTCAACATAAGTTTAGCAAGAAATTTAAATTAATGCTGGGTGTTCAGTCTATTGGCTATAATCAAGCTACCTATGAGTTGAAGGCTTTTGCTCCATTTGTGGAAGCCCTTACTCCATTTGGTGAGATGACCTATAAACTAACCTCAACCCGTTCGTTAAGATTTGAATGGCAATACATGCATACAAAGCAAGATTTGGGTAGCTTTGTCAATGCATTAATTGAATTTAACATGGCACCCCATTGGAGTTTTTCGGCAGGTGATCTCTTAAATTTTGCTCATGGTAGTATCAATGAACCATTGCCTGGTCAGGAATTTGAATTTATCCATTATTATAACTTTTTTGCGGCATACACTTATAAAACAACACGTGTTACGGCAGGATTTTTGAAGCAACCTCAAGGTGTAAATTGTACCGGTGGTGTGTGTAGGGTAGAGCCTGCATTTAGTGGAGCAAGGGTTGGTTTAACGACAAATTTTTAACACAAAGCGATTCAACTCATGAAAAAACTATTAACGTATATCGCACCATTGGCAATGTTGTTTTTCATTGCTTGTAAAGAGGAGCCTCCTTATATTAACTATAGTCCTCAATATGTTACATATGAAACAACATATGTAGATCTTGCTAACGTCCCAACACCACAATTGCGTGAGGTTTTGATTGAAGATATTTCAGGTGTAAGATGCCCGAATTGCCCGGAAGCAACATACACAGTAAACTCATTAAAGAAAGATTACCCGGGTAGGGTAAATGCGATAACCATTTATCCTAATACTCCTGCACTTAATTCTTTAACGATGCCAGTCAATAAACCATCTGAAGGATTTGTAAGTAAATATGATCTGCGTACGGATATTGGCGCCCAAATATTGGCAACATTGGGAACACCGAATTCATTGCCCAATGGATATGTTGATCGCAAGATATACGCAGGTAAACCTGCACGTTTCATTGACTATACAGAATGGCTTGCCCGATTGCTGGAAGAAAAAGATTCGGTTACACCTGTAAATATTGGGTTAACAACCAGCTATGAAGCTGATGGGACATTGGATGCGGATTTGACGTTGAAATTTACAGCAAACCTATCGGGTGATTATTATATTACCCTTGCGCTTGTTCAGGATAGTATTATTGATGTACAAGAATATACGGATCCGAATATAGGAGCCACATACAATGCGAATTACGCGCATCGACATGTGTTGCGTTCAATGTTTACCTCAAGCCTTGGCGATAAACTCAATACTCCTACCATTGTTTTGGAACGTGGTCGGGTTGTTATCAAAAGATATTCATTGTTATTGGGACCTGAGCCGAACAAACCGGCATGGGACAAAAATCATATGGAAATTGTAGCATTTGTGCACAGGGGAAGTGATGGGGTAGTTGTACAATCAAAATCATTTGAGGTAACGGAATAATGAGAAATATAGTTCTTTTGATGCTGGTTGTGCTTGTGGCTTGTAATACCAAAAGCGATTATATAAATGCGGTAGAACAAGAGCAGATAAGAAGACAAGCTGTATTTGTCAATCCTGAAGAGTCACCATTGGATACAAATGAGATTAAAACCTTTAAGGGACTTAAGTTTTTTGCAGCCAATGAACATTTTAAAACGCAAGCCGTTATTACCTGGCTTCCACAAATTGGTTATATCAATCTTCACCGCACCGGTGGCGATGAGGTTGAATATATGCAAACTGCAGTGATCGATTTTACCTTAGAAGGTAAATCGTTTCAGTTACCCGCGTATCAGGATGAAGAGATGAAACGCAACCGCATATTGTTTATTCCTTTCACTGATCTGACAAATGGTAAGGAAACATATAATGGTGGGCGCTATATTGATCTAGCTTATAATGATCACCACAAAGAGGTGGTATTGGATTTTAACTACAGTTATATTCCTTATTGTGCACATACACCACGGTATTCATGTCCAAAGGTTCCCAAGGAAAACCACCTGGAAATTGCTGTGACCGCAGGCGAGCGCCTATAAATTTGACAACTTTCTTTTCTTAAGCTGCCACTTTATTATAATGTATAGGCGTAATGTTTTTCGCCATACCCATTTATCAGTGATGTATTGGAATATATAATAAAACAATTCCATGGCAACAAAACCGATAATAATGGCAAACAGGAGTTCTACCCAATGAGAAGTGCGGTGAACAATAATTTGTTTGCGGTGCAAAAGCCCGAATAAATTATGGATGCTTTTTTTCTCCAGGACGTGGTATGTAAATAATTTTGTACTCCACAACCCGATGAGGAAACCGATGAATCGCCCGATCGTTTCCCCGATAATGAGGCGCTTGAGTTTGTGTATTGTAAAGGTGGTTTTAATAAAATGTATCATGGTCTGTTTCTAACAACAAACAAGGTACACTATTCATTAACTCTTTCCTTTCATTTTGTTCATTATAAAGTAAACCGGTACCCCAAGCAGCACAATGCCCAACCCCGGATAAGTATAATCGGGTTTATAAATGAGCAGGTTTACACAAATGAAACTTGCCATCAGAATATACAGTGCAGGTAAATAAGGATATGCAAAAACTTTATATGGTCTTGGAGCATCCGGTTGTTTTTTTCTAAGGATAAAAATGCCACCCACGGTAAGCACATAAAAAATGAGTACCGCAAAAACAACGTAATCCAACAAGTCTCCATACGAACCTGATAGTGTAAGCATACTGGTCCAAACTGCTTGAATAATAAGGGCAAATTGAGGAGAATCATTTTGGTTGAGGGTTGCCGCGCGTTTAAAGAATAGTCCGTCTTTGGCCATTGCATAATATACCCTTGAGCCGGAAAGAGATAGCCCGTTGATACAACCGAATGTTGATATCATAATGAGCGCAGCCATCAGGTACATTCCAATATCTCCAAATACTGTTTGCAGCATTACTGTTCCTACGCGATCATTTTCGGCATGTTGAATGGCCTCAAATGAAAGTACTTGTAAATACACCCAATTGATAAAAATATAAATCCCCAGTACAATTCCTGTTCCCATGATTAAGGAGAGCGGTAAATTGCGTTCGGGTTTTTCGATTTCACTTCCGGTGAATGTTACATTGTTCCAGGCATCTGATGAAAAAATAGATCCTACCAATGCAACACAAAAAATGCCCCAAAAAGAAAAGGACTGATCGGATTTCGGTAAGCTGTAATCTTGCGTTTGGGTGGTATGGGTAAAAGCGAAGTATAGGCCGGCACCGATCATGAAGAGAATTGCGCCAATTTTTGCAAACGTAAAAATGTTTTGAATAAACGCCCCTGTTTTGACATTCCTAAAATTGGAAAATGTGAGCAACCACACTACCAGTATAGCAACCAATTGTTGTGTTGAGACCATGAACTTTCCGATCGTCAGCACACTGTTTTGGGGCGACAGTATTGGGAAAAACACGCCACTGAACTTTGCGAAAGCAACTGCCACCGCAGCGATGGTTCCTGTTTGAATAACGGTAAACAATGTCCAGCCATATAAAAATCCAAAAAGGGGATTGTATGCTTCGCGCAGGTAAACGTATTGTCCTCCGGCTTTGGGCATCATCGCGGCAAGTTCACCATAACTTAATGCCGCAAATAAAGTGAGGATAGCTGTTACAACCCAAGCAAGTAAAAGCAATATTGGAGACCCCAAGTCTCTGCTCATGGCAGCCGGAACAATAAAAATTCCGGAGCCGATCATCGATCCCATGATAAGCATGGTACAATCAAGTAATGTGAGTTTTTTGGATGCTTGCATAAAGCAATATAATCGGAATTTCCACAATTTGAATCAATGCAAATGCTGCCATTATTTTTAATAAGGAATGAATGATACAAAATTGCATTTGCGCATTACAAACAAGGCACTATTCCAGTCTAATGGCTTTGGCATCCGGAGAGTGCAAATTAAAATAGCCGTATCCATTCTGAACATTGCTGGGCATATTGATGATCTCACCTCTTAGCTTATTTGTAATTGACGCGTACTTTTTCTGTGCAAGCAAAAACTCATAATACCCTTGTGAGATATTAGACAGTGCAATGCCAAATGTATCCAGGTCATTGCTCTTAAAATTTTTGGTTACCTGATATTTCCCATTAATGATATCCGCTTCGCTTACCAGGTCAAAGTCAAGTCGTTGTTCCAGTAATCGTTTGGCGATATAGTCTACATCTCTCGGGTTGCGTGGAACAGTGTCTTTTGCATTGTCCTTGGTGTAGAAGTTTACAACATACCAGTTGTTTGTTTCCGGCAGGTCGGTAAAAGCATAATGCAAAGTGTACTCGTTGGTTTTGCCGGGCACAGCAGTCACCCCAAAAGTATCCAATAGTACCTTAGGCAACATTTGTGTTTGGGCAATTGTATGTTGTCCTTTTTCTGCATCCGTTACTTTTAAGGTATATGTTTGATAATAATTAGGAATGATATCCTGGGTAGCATACACTCCCGGTGAAATTTCCAAAAGTTGAACATTGTCACCGTTGAGTTGTAATTCTACAGTAGCATTTTTAACCAGTAATTCTTCAGGAAATGGTTGGGTCGTATCCTGCAGGTTGGTATTTTTACTTTCGAGGGCACCAAACGTGCGGCTCAATACAACCAGAAAATAATTCCCTTCGGCTTGCTGCGAAGCCACTACAATTTTTTGCGGAGCCTGTGGAATATCCAATTCAATTGCTTCGGGAGTGCAGGCAGCAAATAGGCAGCCCAGTATAAATAAATATGCAATGTTTTTCATGTTTTTAAAATTTAACATTATAAGCCACAGATGGAATAAAGCCGAACAAGCCAACCTGGTTGTAGCTCATGGTTCCGTTGCTGTTTTTGTCGATACGAATACGGTAAGGTTGGGTTTGGTTGTATACATTATAGGCACCGATATGCCATTCAGAAGCGAATCGT
Source organism: Chitinophaga pinensis (assembly GCA_943369665.1). Lineage (GTDB taxonomy): Bacteria > Bacteroidota > Bacteroidia > UKL13-3 > UKL13-3 > UKL13-3. Next base: position 123,386 of record CALRNX020000006.1, on the reverse strand, counting down.
TTTCTTTCTTTTGATTTTATCACAACATTTATATCCAGTCGGTGAGAAGGAGCAAGAACTACACTGTTTCGTTTGCTATAAATAGGCAACGTTACCACATCGTTCAAATTCCCGCTAGGTACAAAGTACTGACCGATAACCGGAGTGAACCTTGAGCCTGTAGCAAATGTATACACCGCAGATAATGTGATCCTTGGGCGGATTTCGTAGTTCTGTACCAACGAAAAATCGTGTCTTCTGTCATACCTGGCATAAAATGTTTCGCCATTATTCAGCTCATCAAACTGACGTTTACTGCAAGACAAGGTATAACCGAACCATCCGTTCCATTTTCCTCGTTGTTTGTGAAGCAGGAATTCGATGCCGTATGCTTCGCCTTTTCCCTGCACAATATCGTGCTCAATGTTTTCATTACTGAATGCAATGGTTCCTTCTTTAAACTCAACTACATTTTGTTGCAGTTTGTAATATGTTTCTGCTGAGAATGTCCAATCGTGGTTTAGTGTTTTGGTATAACCCAACGTAATTTGTTTTGAGAGTTGTGGTTTAATATGATCGGTAACCGGATACCAAACATCAGAAGGCATAGACGATGAACCTGTAACCAGATTGATATATTGGCTCATATGTGAATACGCAATTTTTACAACCTGTGAAGCGGTGAGTTGATAACTGATGTTCACGCGAGGTTCAATATTATAATAGAATGTGTTTTGAGTGCTGCTACCCGATACACGTACTCCGTACTGCGCATTCCAACGGTGGGAGAGGGTTTGGTTATTGTTAGCATATACCGACATTTCTGTGGTATATAAGTTTTGTCCAACCGTAGGTTTCACCACATCATTAAAATTACCATTCACTTTTGTCATATTAGGTTTGAAATGATGCTGGGTGAATTCGCCACCAAATTTTAGTTGATTACGGTTGTTGGCAAAAAAGTCGTAATCCAACTTACCGATATAATCGTTAATGGATGACGTTATTTGCATCTCGTTTTTGTCAATACGATTGCTGAGTTGATAAAAAAACTGGGTGTAAATAAGTGAAGTATGCATAAACAGCTTCTGGCCGTTAAATACATGGTTCCACCTAAGGGTAGCTGTTGTATTTCGCAGGGTATTGGCGAAATCAATATTATAATCTGTTGATGCTTTTTGCCCTCCGAAACGCAAAACATCTTTCCCCCTAAAGGCGCTTATGTAAAATTGGTTTTTTTCAGAGAGCCTGTAGTTTATTTTTCCATTCAGGTCGTAAAAATAAAATGGCATACTCGACCCGATAAGTTTGTACATGTGGTCGATATAGGTTCTGCGGCCGGAAATGATGTACGACATTTTATCCTTGATAATGGGACCTTCAATGCTTGCCCGTGTCGACAGTAAACCGATCCCAATATTAACCTCCGTTTTTTTCATGTTTCCATCTTTGGTTCGCACATCTAATACTGATGACAAACGGCCACCATAATTGGCAGTGAACCCTCCTTTTTGTAAGCTCACATCTTTAATGGCGTCTGAATTAAATACGGAAAAAAATCCAAGTAAATGAGATGCATTGTATAATGGAGCGTCATCCAATAGGATTAAATTTTGATCTCCGGATCCACCTCTCACCAGCATTCCTGCACTCCCATCGTGTTCTTTTTTTACACCGGGCATTAATTGCAGGACTTTGATAATGTCTTTTTCCCCACCCAAAACCGGGATGCTCCCAATTTGCTTCATATCTAGTTTTGTTAATCCAACCGTGTTACGTTCAACGATGGCGCTTTGTGAAGAAGCTGTCACCACAACTTCTTTCAGCGATTCTTGCTTTTCGTGCAGCTGAATATCGAGTGGGATAACTGTTTTGGGTGTTATTGAAATGGATTGTTCTGTAAAGCCCAAGTAGCTGAAAGTGACTACACTATTTGGGCGAACATCCAATGAATAAAATCCAAATGCATTCGTAATCGTTCCTTTGGATTCTTCTTTACTTACTACACTCACGCCAATAAGTGTTTCCCCTGTTTTGGCATCGGTTATAACACCGCTGATGGTTATGCTTTGTGCCCTTAAGTAAGATGCAATACTGGTTAATATGATGACTGTCAAAAACTGTTTCATACGCTAATGACAGCCAGATAATACATAACCCCTATGTCCATCAAAAAAAAACAGACCGAAGTCTGTTTTGCGATTATTGTTTGATGAACTTATGTTGGCTCAGCTCACCATTTTCATTTTCGATGGAAAGAAAATACAGTCCATTTTCCAAATGGTGAATGGGGATTAAACCACCGGAAAGGCTTTGGGATTGAATAACTTGCCCATTAATGGTTCGGATCTGGTAACGATACTTAAGCCCAGGGTTATAACCTAAAAGGGCAATATTTTCTTTTGCAGGATTGGGATACAATGCAATCTCCGTATTTTTTGCTTTTTCGTTTATCCCTGTTGCAAAACCATAGGTAATGTTTAAATCGTCAATATATAAAACACTGCCCTCGCTATCGTTAAATATAGACGGTTCAATAATAAACTTAGCACTATCAGGTGGAGCTATTGTTGCCGGAAAGTTAACGGGCCAGGTAAATTTGGTGTATTCATTTGCTGCGGTTCCATTTTCCATGTAGGATTGTCCGAGGTATTGCCCCCCGCGGTAAAGTGCCAGAAATACTCTGAACGAATCCATTCCATTTGGTACGTATTTGTAATACCCTTCAAATCCATTGATCCGTCCATTCAGTGGAAATTTTCCGGCTTGCGGATCATCTGGGGATTCCCCAATATTGTTTCCCGAAGAGAGAAACGTGGCCTGTTGTTCCTGGTCATCCTGGGTGGAGGTAAGTTTTACGGCATAATTACCAGTGTGGGCATCAGTGGTCATTTCCACTGTTTGTAGTTGTTTGTAATTAAAAACAGCTATGTTGGAGCTATTCCAGTCTACCGGATTGTAAATACGAACCCCATTTAAAACAGTAAGTGAATCCCAGTTTTCAAAACTTGCATTGGGTACCTGAGCCAATACCGGAGAAATGCCCGCCCCCAATAGTATTGCGGTGATGTAAATTGTTCTTTTCATGTTTTTTATAAGAAATTGTGTGCATGCGATTTTGCATACAGCATAAAAGACAGGAAAGTCATTCGATACCCCTATTGCGGTTGCCGGAAAGTATAAAGATTATTTACCCCAGAACAGGAATGCCAGTAAACACAACGTTTGTTGTAAATAAGGTGCAAGGGAAGTCCGCATCAGCATCAATGCTTTACCCATTTGGTTTTCAACGGTTTTGACCGAGAGGTCAAGTATCTCTGCAATTTCTTTATAGGTTTTTTCTTCAAACCGACTCATTTTAAAGATCAAACCACAACGCGGAGGTAACGCCTCAATAGCCAATTGGATGTTTTGCTCCAATTGTTTGGCATCTATTGCCGAAGTGTTTTCGTTGGTTGAAATGCGAATATCGTTTTCCATACCTTCATCCATCCAATATTTACGTTCATTTAACTTGAGCTGATTAAAGCAATGGTTTTTGACAGCCACAAACAGGTATGATTTTACCTGAGAGTTGACCGTAATTGAGGCTCTTTTGTCCCATATCTTTACAAATACTTTTTGTACCATGTCTTCTGCCTGATCTTTGCTTTTAACAATTTCACGGGCAAACCGCACCAATTGAGCATAATATTTTTTGAAGAGTAGTTCTAAGGCGATATTGTCATCAGCACTTATCCGTAGCATCAACTGCTCATCGCTATTCAACTCATGGATCATAATGTGCAACCCTTTCCTTTGATGGTTACCGTTTTGCCTTTGCGGGTACAATTTAATTGCAATGCTTTGCTGATTATGTCCAGTACATTATCAAGTTTGGGTTTGTCGAAGGAGCCCGTGAAGTGACAGTTGAGAATGGCCGGATTTTCCACAGTTATTTTTACCTTGAAATGAGTTTCCAGTCGGGCAAATACATTTTTCAACTCCTCATCATTAAATACGAGTTTGTCTGATTTCCACGCCAGATCATTTATATCCGAAAATGCACTTTTGGAGGCATCTCCAACTTCATTGATAGTTGCTTTTTCTCCGGCTACTACGATCACTTCGCTTGTATTATCGGTTGAGGTAAAACGTACTTTTCCGGTTACTACGTTCAGCGAGGCAGTAATGGTTCCTTTAGGTACTTTTAAGTTAAATGAGGTGCCCAATACTTCAGTGATGGCTTGGTCGGACGTTATCACGAAGGGTTGGTCGGGATTTTTAACCACATCAAAAAAAGCTTCGCCCATCAGTGCGATATTGCGCTCTTTGCCCCTGAATTTTTTGGTGTATTCAATGCGCGACAACTCGTTCAACCATACATGCGAACCATCGGGTAATACAATTTCCTTCTGCTCGTTTGCTGCTGTTTGAATGGAAATTGTAGGGTTATATACATTTAAAAATCCATACCAACTCGCTGCAGAAATAACCAATATAGCGGCAGCGATTTTTACATACCATGACATTGTTTTCTCTTTGCTGCGGCTTTGGGATATATTTTGCTGCACCTTTAGCCATGCTTGTTCTGTATCGATAACAATATCGTTTTGTTGCGACCGCGTCCAGATAAGTTGCGACTGACGGAATTGCTCTTCGTGAGCAGGATGACTATTTCGCCAAGCTGATAAAGCCGCAATCTCTGATTCTGTGGCTTCCCCAGACAGAACCTTTGTGATTAAAATATCTTCTTCCTGTGTTTTCATGCGTTAATGACAAATGGTTGAGTCGTTACCCCCATGTATGATATAAAAATTATCGTAAGTTTAATCGATACAATGTCTCAGGGTTAACCGAACCAATCACTCCGATACCTCCGGTCATGTTGCTGTAAGTAATAGCCGGTTCTGTAAAAGGGGAAATGTTTGAACCGAACAGATCCAGTACATTTGTGCTGTTTTTTGCAAATGCTTTGTCGCATGCAACAATAGCCACTTCTATGCGCTCCGATGTAACACCTATTGCACTAAAACTCGATAAAAATGTTGTGGTTACCGTTTCCCCTCCCGAAATTTCCATTATTTTTCCTATTCCGTCCGTATACATCATATTCGTTGTTGAGTCGGAATAAACAAGGATAGGATATAATAGGATATAGTGTTTTCCGGCATCAAGTAACGTACACTTTATCGTTGCGCGATACTGGTAAGTTCCGTCCCATTGCAGTGTACTATCGAATTGTAATTTTAAATCAGCATTTACTGATTCGGGAATCGTGGTTGTGCCTTGAACCGTTTCATTGCCCGAAGTAACGGTCAGTTCATATAACTCCCCGGCATGTATTTCGGTTGGCATATCCATTCTGTATACATTTTGGATCGTATCGTATAATAATGTGTAACTGTTTGCTCCTTGCCTGAACGTAACAGAAGCATCTTTAATGTACGTTGGAGTGTTTTCAAGTTGTGATAAGGGCTCAACATTAAATACCGGTTGTGAGCGTGTAACCGCAACAAACAACATATTGGACTTGCTTTGCAAAAAAGAAGAGACAACAACCTTAGGCTTATAAGGAGCATCCACTTCAATTTCCTCATATCTTTCACACGATACAAGGAATAATGTCAGAAAAAACAGGACACCAATTTTATGCATATTAAATTTTTATATTCCAACTAATAGATGGCATGATGGGAAACAAGCTTACCTGTTTCAATACGCGTTTACCATTTCCATTCGGATTTTGTTCCTGCTCCAGTTGATAAAAGAACGGATTAGCCCGATTGTATAAATTGTACACACTCAATTCAATATTACTCTCTATTTTTTTTGCAATAAGATGCGAATATTGAATTGAAATATCTAAACGATTGTAAGCCTTCATGCGGTAATTGTTTTTCTTTTCATAGTCCATTAAAGTATATGAAGGATATAACGAGCCGCCTGTAATATCGCTCGTATAGGTATAGAACTCCCCGACAGGCAGTGAAATTGCATTACCGGTGCCGTAGACAAAATTGGCTGAAAATTGCCAGTGTTTTTGGGTCTTGTAACTGGCAAAAATACCAAGGTCGTGGGTTCTGTCGAAGCTTGCCGGGAAAGGGTTGCCATTGTTAATATCATCGAATTGCAAGATGGTTTTTGAAAGCGTATAGCTGATCCAGCTGGTAAAATGTTTTCCATCTTTGCGCACCATCCATTCCAGTCCATATGATTCTCCTTTACCTTGGGTGGTAATTTCACTCCATTTGTTGATGCTGCTGCCCCAATAGGTGGAAGGTAATACCTGGAAGAACGATGCGTTTTCGCGCAGGCTTACGGCATTGTTTATTTGTTTGGCATATCCTTCAACTGTGAAAGAGATCCCTTTCCAAATATCTTTTCTGCTAACCCCGATGGTTAGCAGATGCGATTGTTGGGGAGCCAGGTTTTCATCGCTTGATACCCATAAATCATTTGGAAATCCGAAGCCACTGAAAGTTGAGATCAGGTGCATGTATTGGTTCATGAGTGAATAGCTGGTGTTTACCATCCAATTTTTGCGGGGTTCATATTGTAAACTCAGGCGAGGCTCGGCCCTTAAGTATGCTTTATTGTTTTGGTAATAACTGATCCGCAGCCCCGAAGTGAGCTTCCATTTTTGAGTTATCTGATAACCCCATTCGGCATATCCGAAAGCTTCATTGGCATTAAAACTTTGGTCTTTAATATATGCGCTGTCGGTTTGGTATATTCGAAGAGAAGTAACCGGTTTAAAAAAATGCTTGGTGAAACCGCCACCAAACCGAAATCGATGTTTGTTGCCGGGTAAAAAATCAATATCTGTTTTGATACCATAATCATTAATAACAGATTCGATAGCAGAAGAATTGCTTATTTGCGATTGTGCATCCAATTCGGCAAAGGCTGTTCTGGAGTTATAATAACTATTTACCAACGAGGTATTGGCAAATAATTTACCCGAAAACTGATGGTTCCAACGTAATGATGCCGCTCTGTTACCCCATGCAATTCCATCATCTTTGGCCGAAACATTTTCTTCACCGCTTGTTTCCATTTGATCCTTGCCCACATATGCACTCAGCATTAAACGATCTTTGGTTCCAATATCGGTAGACAGTTTTGCATGCACATCGTAAAATCCATAGTTTAAAACGGTACTTTCATCTTTTGCTATCCACTCGCTCACTTTGTCTATATATGATTTACGTGCGGAGATCAAAAAGGAGGATTTGTTTTTAACAATTGGTCCTTCTACCATCAGTCTTGAACTAATGCCGCCAATTGTTGCATCAATGCCCAACTTTTCTCTATTGCCATCCTTCATGCTCATATCGAGCACAGACGATAATCTTCCTCCATACCGTGACGAAAATCCACCTTTGATCAATTCGGCATTGCGCAGTTCATTTCCTGAAAACAGAGAGGCCAATCCAAGAAAATGGTAGGCATTGTAAATAATTGCATCGTCAATCAGGATCAGGTTTTGATCAGGCCCTCCACCTCTGACATATAAGTAACTATTGCCCTCATTCCCTTTTTGAATTCCGGGAGCTAACATGGCATATTTTACCACATCCTGCTCTCCCAATATCATGGGTATGCTTTTTATTTCCTGCAATTGAATGTCAAATGCGTTTAATTTTTGAATTCTGTTTACATCGGCCCTTACAATTACTTCATTCAAATTGGTAGCGGGTATCATTTCAATATTCAGCGTTTGCGAAGTTTTTAGAGTGATCTTCTGTGATGTAACCTGAAATCCCAGATAATTAAACTGAAGTGTATATTCTCCCGGGTACACAGACAAGGAATAAAATCCATAGGCATTACTTACGGCACCCGATCTTGGCGGGTCGGCTCCGACAATAACTCCTATTAACAATTCACCTGTTCCTTTTTCACGGATGTAACCGCTAACAGTTACCCTATAGTTTTCGTCTCTGAACAATGCAATTGTATTCCCACTTTGCGAAAAGGCAATCCCTGTATTGGCGAATACTTTCTTGAGAGCTTCATCTAATGTTACATCATTGAGGGAAATAGAAATGAGATGAGACAAATCAACCTGATCCGTACTATAGGCAAATTGGATCTGATACAACCTTGTAAGTTGTTGCAGAACGGTTGAAATGGGTTGTTGCGAAACCGACAACGATATCCTTTGTTGTTGGGCAAAGGCAGTTGTTATGATCCATAACAACACGAAAGTGAGTAAGGGTTTCTTTAGCATGGAAAGCAAATATAAAAACTTCTGCGAAAGAAGATTATAACGCAAAACAAATATTACCAGAGTGGGTTTGGTGATTATTCGGTGACTTTTTAATAAACGGACTAAGTGTAAAATGAACACTTAATTTTTTTTGTCGGCAACCTATTTAAATCTTTAGTTGACTGATTAAGTAGCGTTCTTATTATTCACTTTTAACTTTTATTACCATGAAAAATCAATTGTTTCTGGTATTGATCATGCTGTCTTGCATGATTCGACCATCTCAAGCGCAACCCAAATTACAAACTCTTAAAGGCGAAATCCGAGGAAAGGTACTTGATAGTATAACGAAAAAACCTCTCGATTATGTTTCGGTTACTATCCTTAATGATCAATCTGTTATCGTTGCGCAAGTTTTGACGGATGATGACGGAGGTTATATTGTTAAACAACTTGAACCTGGTATCTATACTGTAAAAGTTTCCAATCTTGGATATTTTAATATGAGTATCACGCAAGTAGTAGTAAAAGCGGATGAAATTTCTTTTGTCAATATTCCCATGAACATCGATAGTCAAGGGGTTGCCCTGCAAGAGGTTTGTGTTGTAAGGAAAAGACCTCTTATTGATGCCGATGGTGTAAATAAAACAACAAGAACTTCCAAAGAGATCATTGCACTACCACAACGAAATGTAAATTCGATAGCAAATACCATGGCAGGTGTAGACTCTCGTTCGGGTGCTACACCAACATTCAGAGGGTCCAGAGCTGATGGTGTTGTTTATTATATTGATGGGGTTCGTGTTCCGGGAAATAATAGTTCGGCACCAACGACATATAGCACTGATGAAACATATGTTAAAATTAAAGAGAATCAGTTTAAGTCAACCCAATCAGATCCGCTTTCTACTTTTTCAATTGATGTTGACAAAGCAAGTTATGCAGTTGTGAGAAGGTATTTGAACGACAAACAACTTCCCCCTCAGGATGCAGTAAGAATAGAAGAGTTGATCAATTATTTTCCATATGAAGTTGAACCAACTACGTCTGTTCATCCATTTTCAATTAAGACCGAGGTTGCAACCTCACCATGGGATACAACTCATAAATTGGTTCACATCATTTTAAAAGCTCCCGAAATTAAAATGGAACAAGCCCCAGCAAGTAATCTGGTATTCCTTATTGATGTGAGTGGTTCTATGCAGTCGGCTGATAAAATAGAATTGTTAAAGGATTGTATGCGGTTACTTACCAAGCAACTTCGGAGCCAGGATAAAGTTTCAATCGTGGTATATGCCGGAGCGGCAGGTATGGTTTTGGAACCAACCAGTGGCAAACACAAGGCCGAAATATTAGCAGCTATAGATGCACTTTCAGCCGGAGGGTCAACTGCCGGTGGAGCGGGTATTAAGCTTGCTTATAGCACTGCTCGCAAACATTTTATAGAAGGAGGAAACAACAGGATAATATTGGCTACTGATGGAGACTTTAATGTTGGTATCACCAGTATTGATGATCTTACCAAATTGATCGAAAAGGAAAGAGAGAGCGGTGTGTTTTTGAGTGTTTTGGGTTTTGGATCAGGAAATCTCAAGGATGAAACAATGGAAACCCTTGCTGATAAAGGGAATGGTAACTATAACTATATTGACCAAATTTTAGAGGGAAAGAAAGTCCTCGTAAATGAGATTGGAGGAACATTGTTCACAGTTGCGAAAGATGTTAAAATTCAACTGGAGTTTAATCCCAATTATGTAAAATCATATCGTTTGATCGGTTATGAAAACAGACTGTTGAACAACGAAGACTTTAATGATGATCGAAAAGATGCAGGAGAGATCGGTGCGGGTCATTGTGTAACGGCCATTTATGAATTGGTTACAAGCGAAAGTGAGGTGTCTGCTAAAGTTGATGAGCTTAAATACCAGCAACAACAACTTACCGATAAAGGCAACAGTAATGAGCTCTTAACCGTTAAGGTTCGCTATAAACAACCCAATGAAATTACCAGTACAAAATTTGAAGTTCCGGTGTTGAATAATAGTATTGCATTCCAAGATGCCAGCAATGAAATGAGATTTGCCCTTTCTGTTGCAATGTTTGGAATGAAATTGAGAAACTCCGTTTTTGTCAAAGAGGTTACTTACCACCAGATCATCGAAATGAGCAAAGCATCCAAAGGTGCTGATGATGAAGGTTACCGTTCCGAAATGATAAAGCTTATTGAAACGGCTGAACTAATCGCATCACGATAGTTCATTTTAAAAGGCTCTTGCAAAAGAGCCTTTTTTATGAAGGTATTTATATATTTGATGAAATCATTGTTATGAACAAGTACAAACTCGAACTTAAATGGGCTATTTATTTTATGATCATGAGCCTGCTGTGGATGATGATGGAACGTGCATTGGGTTGGCACGATGAATTGATTGCCAAACATGCCATCTATAGCAATCTTGTTGCTATTCCGGCAATTGCTTTGTACGTATTTGCTTTGTTAGACAAACGCAAAACGGATTATGGCGGTGTAATGACTTACAAACAAGGTTTCATGAGCGGACTGGTTATTTCATTAATTGTTATGCTGTTTAGTCCGATTACACAATTGCTTACAACTTATATCATAACCCCTCATTATTTTCCAAATGCGATTGCCAATGCGGTTAGTTCGGGAGTAATGACTCAAGAGGCGGCCGAAGCGTACTTTAGCCTGAAGAGCTACATTATTCAAGGTATTGTTGGTGCTCCGGTTATGGGTGTGGTGACTACGGCTGTGGTGATGTTGTTTGTGAGGAGTAAAGAACAATAACTTAATTCGATTTGGCTCCTTGTTCTATCCACAATCTTACTTCTTCAATTTTGTAATCATGTAGTTTTCCTGCAGGCGGCATGATACGTAATGGGTCTGTTTTAATGAGTGATGCATACAATAAACTTGCCGCAGCATTATAGGGCACAACTGATTTCATCACACTATCGTAAACACTTAACTCCACTTTTCCGGCACGGCTTCCGTTTGCATGGCACCCGCTAAAATTGCAGTTGGATGTGAGTAAAGGTTGAACAGTTGCCTGGTAACTAACAGGAGTATGTTGGAATGCCCGTTTGGTTACGAGTATGGTTTGCGAATAGGTTTGTTCGGTTACCTGGGCTGTAAGCAACAATGCTGAGCTGTCGGTATAAATAGCAGGTGCGATAAAAATATATTCGTTATTCACTTTCGAAACGTTGATATTGTTCCAAACTACATTTCCTTTATATATTTCATTTCCCAGAAAAACCTGAATATGGATGGTGTCTTGTTCGTAACAGGTAGTAGCCGAAAATGTTGTTGACAGATCCTTTTCAGCTTCTTCATCAACTGAGTGTTTACAAGATACTGCGAATGCAACGAGGCTAATCCAAATGAGTATATTTAATTGTTGCATATAATTGACTTATGTAAAATTCATGTTGAAGCTCCTGCAAACACTTTAGGCATAAACAATCTCCGTATTTACTTTTTATAAATGCGCTCTCATCCTCATTCAATTGAATACGGCTGCATTGGCAATCCTGAATATCCGAGGGCTTGCATTCAAATTCACTATTGCAACGTTCACATTGTTTGAGGTTCACTGTGTAAGCAGTTTGATGGGATTGGTTTATTTAATCAACTCAATTGGTAATTAGCACGCGCTGGGATAAAACACCGGTATTTGTTTTCAGAAGTAATTGATACATTCCACTTTGGGTAAACTGAATTCCAATTTCATTATTGACGGAATTTGTGGTGTAGCTTTTACATTCGTTTCCCAACAGATCGTAAACCGAAATATGTGTTTCATGAGCAGCTCCAGCAATATATATTACTTGATTTACAGGGGCAGGATTAGGATAAACAAACATGGCTTGTTGAGCATGGATATCCTTTACTGATTGGGTAATATCATGGTGAATAACACCCACTGCATCCAGGTCGAAGCCCGAACTTGCAAAATCCGTTGGCCAAGGGTCATTCACTTTGTTTCCATGAGCATCACGGCTTGCATAGGCATTTTGTATACTTCCTACCACATCAATAATTTTTACGTGTGTGATGTAATTGATGTTTAATCCCTCAATGCTATCGAGTTCATCCAGGTCGAATGGCGTTCCATAATTGCCAATATATTTTCCCGCAAGGTTGTTGAGCTTTGCGGCAACTGTTCCTTGAAACGGTGCAATTTGGGAAGTTGTATCCGTTAAGCAAGTAGCCGGAAATCGGGTGAAGTTTATTCCATCTGAACTCACTTCTACAAATGCAAGTTCCAGAAATGCGGTTCCAGGCGCTAATGTTTGATCGATAAAGCCATTTTCAAAAACAGCAAAATCGTAACCTTCACCATTCACAATTGGATGTTCAAATCGAAGAATTGCAATACCTCCATCGCCCAAACTTGCCACACCACTTCCTGCCTTTCCCACCACATAGGAGGCATCGCCCACCTGCGCTTTCCCTAAACTTGTATCCGCAATGTTTTGCCATCCTAATTCCAATGTACATGCTGTGGCCCAGGCTTTAAATGCTGAACTGTCTTTATAGATGGCCGTGGTTCCTGCTGTTCCCACTTGTGGTGCAAATTGTGCGTTGGTGTTGGATATGATCAGCCAACTCAAACACAATGCGTAAATTTTGTTCATCGCAATAAAATTGTAGGAGCAAAAGCAAAAAAGACACACGTGAAAAGGATGTGACTTTTATACCTCTATTCCCGGAAGTGTAAATTAAAAAATGTTGAGGCAGGTCTTCTGACTTTTGCTCATTTTGTTAAACCTTCCCGTATAAATACAGTGGCATTAAATTAACAAAATTGGAATTTGAACATCAAACTCCCATAGCAATTACAGCAGCGGGTACTGTTACAGATTTTCACTGTATTCCCTTTTAGTCTTTGGTGTAAACCTCAGAACCTTAACGGGAGCAAATATATTCAATTATATTACAGGTAAAAATATGGGGATAAAAAGACCCCTATTTGTTTAACAACCATTGTATAGCAAGTTTATAACCATGTAAGCCCAATCCACTAATGATGCCAACGCAATGTTTGGATAAAAGGGAAATATGCCGGTATTCTTCCCGGGCAAAAATATTAGAGATATGTACTTCGATCACCGGTGTTTTAATTGCGGCAACAGCATCGGCTAATGCAACGGAAGTGTGTGTATATCCTCCCGCATTCAGAATAATACCATCGTAACTAAACCCGGTTTCATGCAGTTTGTTGATCAGTTCACCTTCTACATTGCTTTGGAAATAACTTAAACTGATTTGTGTGCATTCTTTTTTTAGGGAATCAAAATACTCTTCAAAAGACAGGTTTCCGTAAATAGTGGGCTCGCGTTTGCCCAGCAAATTCAAATTAGGTCCGTTGATAATGATGATATTCATTGTGGCAAATGTAATTAATTTGGTATGGATAAATAAGAATTCACTTTTGCCCGGTTGTGTACTAAAAAATCTGCGGAATTTGCGAGATCTGCGGGAAACAATCCCATAAGGCTCATAACTATAATCGATAACTATAGTTGATTAGCATTATTTTGCAAAACGTTAAATCAGAAACATTGAACTGGCTTCAACATACAAAAGGCTTTAAAACATACCTCCAACTGGAACGTTCGCTGTCGGGCAATTCCATAGAAGCATATTTGCATGATATTGAAAAGCTCCAGCAGTTTTTGGTCTTTAAGCAATTGAGCTTAATGCCGGAAGAAATTAAGCTCGATACCCTACGTGAGTTTTTGCGTTGGGTTTCCGAGTTGGGAATGATGCCTACGAGCCAGGCTCGTATGATTTCGGGCATCAAGGCCTTTTACAAGTTTTTGGTGATGGAGGATTTTTTGAAGCAAAGTCCTGCCGAACTTTTAGAGGCACCTCGGACGGCCCGTAAGCTTCCGGATACGCTTAGCACACTTGAAATAGATGCGATGGTGGCATGTATTGATAGAAGTAAACCCGAGGGAATGCGCAATCATGCGATAATCGAAACAATGTTTAGTTGCGGCCTCCGTGTTACTGAAACGGTTACATTAAAACTTTCGGATATATCGTATGATGAAGGGGTGGTGAAAGTGGTTGGAAAAGGAAACAAAGAGAGATTGGTTCCGATTGGTTCGGTTGCACTTAAGGCGATCAAAAATTATGTAAACCACGTAAGGATTCATATAGAGGTGAAACCGGCATTTCACGATTGCGTATTTTTGAATAGCCGTGGTACCAGTTTATCCCGTGTGATGATTTTTTACATCATTAAAAAACTTGCCGCAGAGGCTGGCATTAAAAAGAAAATTTCACCACATACGTTACGGCATTCCTTTGCCACAGCATTGGTGGAAGCCGGTGCCGATTTACGAGCAGTACAACAAATGCTTGGACATGAAAGTATTACCACAACAGAAATTTATACGCATATGGATCGGGAATACTTGCGGGACGTGATCACGCAGTTTCATCCACGTAGCTAGTAGTTTGGTAATTGAGCGTGTATGTTGATTTGGTTAACTTGATCAACTTCATTACTCAATATGCAGTTGAATACATCAAGGCTTCCAGTTCCTGTTGTAATACAAATCCTCCCTTATCGGAAATAAATTTATAAGCACTGTTTGGTAAATAACTGTCGTGAATCAGCTCACCATTTTTTACTTCAAATGAACCTACAATATCTTCTTGCAATGTTTCTTTATCATCCTTGCTCCGTTGGTCTTTTATATAAATGAAACCGTTTTGTTGTTGTTCCACCAAATGGATAATGCCATCGTTAAATTGTGCAAAAAATTTGATCGTCTTATGGAAATGCGCTATAAAGGCTGGGTTGAATTTTGTGTTTTCGAAACTGATGGGTTTGTTGGCATCCACAACAAATCCAATGATCGATTTTGCACTTAACTTAGCGTCTTTGTCAATCTCCGGATTTACAATAGAAAGCAATAATGTTTCCTTCCCTTCAATGAGCGTTTTGAGTAAGTAAATATTCATGTGGCAATAATAAGCTAAAATCTATTTCAGGTAATTACTTATGCTATCCCTACGCTTATTTTTTGTATGTGTTTATGTATGTTTGAAACTGTTTGTTTTGCTCAGAGAAAAAAACGTATGCTTACCCCGTTGAAAAGAAAATGTAATATTACTTCAATGAATAAACGGATATCAGCTATTTTTTTATTTATAACACTTTTGCTTTACGGGTTGAAGGTTGAGGCAAAAGCCATCTTGCTGAATGAAGATGTAGGGTTGAATAATATTGAGATCACAGCTATAACAAAGGATAAGGGAGGCATAATGTGGATTGGCACCAAGAGGGGATTGAATAAATATGATGGCTACCGATTCACCGAAATAGGCTTTTTTAAAAACTATGTTACACAAGCGATTGTATACGACAGTTCACGCAATGTGGTATGGGTGGGAACAGATATGGGACTGTTTTATGTTCATTGTAAAACGGGAGATATTTTTCAATGTACAATATTGGATAAGAAAAATAATGTCACCTGTTTAGCTATTTTTAATGATGAGGTAACTGTTGGTTTCGAGCGTAAATATATTATGCAGATCAAAGCAGGCTTTGAATGTAAAGTCATATATTATTTTGATCGGGCGCATCTTCGTCCAAAGAACATGGTGATCGATCATACGGGCAATATCTATCTCACCATTGGAAAAATAGTGAAGTTGGAGCGACAAAAAGGTTGGAACAACAAAGAGACGAAGTATGTAAACAAATCTGTTGCTTATATTGAAGCCGTTCACAACGAAGTGTATGCAGGAGGCGTAAATACCGGAATCTGGAATGTTAATAGTGAAATGCGAGCGGAATGGTTTCTTGATTCCCTGAATAGTATCGGACAAGATCCTGAGTGTATGCTTGAGTGTCCAACATCAATACTTATTGCTTATCGGAATCATACCAGGATATTTGAGATAAAAGAAAAGGAAAGAACCATTACAGATATGACCATTGATGATGTTGCTGTAATGGGCAACAAACGTATCAATTGTTTATTCAGAGATGAGTTTAATATAACATGGGTTGGCACAAACAAGGGACTTCTGAAACTGGTACCCGACAATCCCAAACCGGTGTTTGAAAGATTACTTTGGAATCAAGGGGTCAGCACCCGACAGATTTCCGTTGAGTCTAACGGGGATATTTATGTCGGTACGTATTCCGGATTTTATTGGTATCAGAAACAAAATGACCATTGGTTTAATACCAACAGAATATACTACATGGGAAAGCAACAACCATTTTCCCAACGCTCACTGTTGAACAGTGATTCCAAATTTATCTACTTAGGTTCGGATGCTATTTATTTTGTCCGGTACGATAAAAAGAATCAAACATTTAAGAAATTGATTATTACATCGGCCAATGGTTTGTGTAATACCCTGGGGTCGACATTGGCGTTGGAAAAGGATACCAACGGGATGATCTGGTTGGGTTCGGAGAAAGGTCTTTTACGTTTTGATCCTGTTGTCTCGGAACTTCAATGCCATACCAAAGACAAATTCAGTGTGGATGGTTTTCCGATAAGGTGCATGTATATGCTACAGGGTAAAACACAGTTTTGGGTAGGTACTGAAAATGGAATTTACCTGATCGATATTGATAAAGGAACACAAAAACACTTTGATATGCGAACGGTTCCGGCTTTAAGTGGAAACCTGATTAATGCAATAACGGTTGATACGAAAGGAGCAATATGGGTCGCTACCAGTGATGCGGGGATTGATGTATTATCTTCTGATTGTAAAGAGGTGTACTCTATCAATAGAGGAGATGGACTGAGTAGCAATGAGGTTTACGATATGCTTTGGCAGGATTCTGTTCGTTTATGGATCAGCACATACAACGGATTAAATTATTATCACACCGAGAGCCAGAAAATTATTCAATATTTTACATCAGATGGAATAACGGCTAATGAGTTTAACCAGAATTCAGCTTGCAAAGCCCCTGATGGTAAATTGTATTTCGGAGGTATTAATGGTATCACCGCATTTTATCCCACTCTATTGGAAATAAAAGAACAACCGTTCCAGGTTTTTGCCTCATGTATCACCAAATTTGAGAAAAAATCGGGTGTCATTGTGGATGTGTTGGTAAATGATGACAATGCTATTGATATTTATCCGGGCGATAATTTATTGACCTTTTCATTTGCTGCCAAAGATTATACACACCCTGAATTGTATACCTACTTTTACAAAATTGAAGGACAACATTCCGATTGGATCTCACTTGGGGCACAAACAACATTGCGCCTGGAGAGCTTAAAAGATGGAACGTATAAATTGTTGGTTAAAGCAACAAAAGGAAGCAGGGGTATTTCTTCCGAGAATGTATTGGTTTATCAGTTGACTGTTCATCAGGAATTTTATCAAACGGTTTGGTTTTACATCTTATTATTAATGGTATTGGCAGGCTTGATCTGGTTTTATTTTTTTAACAGATTGCGTACTCAGAAAAAACTTGAACGACTGAGGGTAAAAATAGCCAGTAATTTACATGATGAGGTTGGCAGTTTGCTTACCCGTATCACCATGTCGGCAGATCGGTTGGTGGCAAGAATGCCTCATGAATCGGAAACAAGAGATAAGTTGGAAGGGGTATCAATATTAAGCAGGGAAGCTAATGTGGCAATGAGTGATGTATTATGGACCATTGACTCGCGAAATGATTTTACAGGAAGTTTAACAGACAGGATGCGGGAACACGCTGAAGACCTCCTTTTACCAAGGGGAGTTGATGTATCCATTGATTTTGCGGAGATTGATCACAATCGAAAGTTGTCGCCCGAATTCAGACAACATTTGTTTTTGCTGTATAAGGAGATCATCAATAATATAATTAAACACAGCCGGGCCAATAGTGTTCATATCATCTATAAACAATCAAAAGAGCATTGTGTATTGCAGGTGAAAAATGACGGAGTTGCACAACAGGAAGGTGCTGTGAGTACTGGGCAGGGTCTTCGCAATATTAAGATGCGGGCTGAACTGTTAAAAGGAAAAGCGACCATACATAAGGAAAATGAATATTTTGAAGTGATCGTAACAATTTAACCCCACATGGATATGTGGTATAGAAGTCGGATTATTTACCAAAATTTGAATATTATTCAGGACCATCATGAGCAAGATTAAATTGGCCATCATTGAAGATATTGATGATATCAGAGAGAGTTTGCAAGACTATTTCGAACAGCAGCATGAAATGGAGTGTATTTTGGTGAGTAATAGTGTAGAGTCTTTCTTCAAAGAGGTTGATTCAACGCTTAAACCAGATCTAGTGCTCACGGATATTGGCCTTCCCGGTATGAATGGAATTGAGGGGATGAAAAAGATAAAATCGCAATGGCCGGAAACAGATATTATTATGCTAACTGTTTTTAAGGATAATGATAAAATTTTTAAATCTATTTGTGCAGGTGCAACAGGTTACTTATTAAAGGATACTCCATTACCCGAAATAAAAAAAGCCATTATTGAAATACACAATGGTGGCAGCTATATGACTCCTTCTATTGCCAGAAGGGTAATGGAATATTTCTCTCCGGTAAAAAAGGAATATGATGAACCGCTTACTCAGAAAGAAAAGCAGATCATCATGGCCTTAACCGAAGGATTAAGCTATAAACTGATCGGTGAAAAATTGCTGATTACAATCGATACCGTGCGTTTTCATATTAAAAACATTTACCGCAAGCTACAGGTAAACAGTAAAACGGAAGTCATCTCCAAAGCTCTGAAAGGAGAGATCTGAATTGCATGACAGGTGAGTGTTTTGATCATCGGTAACATCTCATAAGCAGGCCTTTTATTATGACGCCTACATGCTTATGCAGGTACATTTGGTGCATAGAAACAATACATTTGCCACTATGATGAAAGAATCTTATGTCAATTGGGTTCATTATTGTTTTGTGATCCATATAGATTTTTGAAATTTCTGAGAAGTATTAAGGGGAAACAACAGCTTATAATTTGGTGTTTTATAGCTGTTCTTTTCATAGTGAAGTCCTGCAGCAATGCAGGGCTTTCTTTTTTACCATGCTCTGATTTTTTATTCTTTAAGGATGATTACTTTTGGTGAATGAACAAGAACCTGGATTATCTCAAACAGTGCATTGGACAATCAACCCGTCAACATGGATTGGGTGCTGTGAGTCGTTGGATCAATGGAACATTATTACAAGCGGAAGAAGGTCATCTTAAACTTAAGTTTATAGTTGACGAAACATGGCTGAATCCTTCTCAAACATTTCATGGAGGAATGGCAGCAACATTGATCGATGATGTAATGGGAATGACCATATACAGTTTGGGAAATGAGAACTTTTTTACAACCATCAATTTGCAATTGGATTATTTATCGTTTGCACTGGTCGGAGATGAAATTTTAGTGGAGGCAAAGGTTGTTCGCAAAGGCATAAATGTGATCCATATTGAAGCTACTATTCATAAACGGAATAAGCTATTGGTAAAAGCCTCAGCAAATTGCATCAATAGTGGGAAGAAGGTGTTTTGAGCTGATAAAAAATTGCGATTGTTTTTCCTTGTTTTTCCTACATTTGACCACTTTTTAAACAAAACACATGTCAACGGAAACTATCTTAATAATGGGCGCGAATGGCCAAATTGGTCTGGAGCTTGCCGAAACCCTCAGAGGTGTTTATGGTGAAAACAATGTCATATCTGCCGATATTAAAGAATTAAAGAACCCTGCGGGAATTTATGAGCAGCTTGATGTGATGGATAAAAATCGCATGTACGAGGTGATCAAAAAGTACAATGTAACCCAGGTGTATTTGTTGGCGGCATTGCTTTCGGCAACTGCCGAACAAAAGCCTAAATCGGCATGGAACCTGAACATGGAAGGTTTGTTTAATGTACTTGATGCAGCCAAAGAAGGGATTGTTAAAAAGGTTTATTGGCCAAGTTCAATTGCTGTGTTTGGCCCTACAACACCAAGGGAAAACACTCCTCAATATACCGTGATGGAACCCAATACCATTTATGGGATCAGCAAACAAGCCGGTGAACGTTTCTGTGAATATTACCACCAAAAATATGGAGTAGATGTGCGCAGTATAAGGTACCCAGGTCTGATCGGCTACAAGTCGGCACCGGGTGGTGGAACAACCGATTATGCTGTTCATATTTACCACGAAGCGTTAAAAAATAAATCGTATGAGTGTTTCTTAATTGAACACACAGCGTTGCCAATGATGTATATGCCGGATGCGATCCGTGCAACGATTGAATTAATGGATGCTCCAGCTGATAAAGTAAAGATCAGAAGCAGCTATAATTTAGGGGGAATTAGTTTTGATCCGGCACAAATTGCTGCTGAGATTAAAAAACATATTCCGGAATTTACCATTTCATATAAACCGGACTTCCGCCAGGCAATTGCCGATAGCTGGCCCAAAAGCATTGATGATACAAGAGCCCGCCAGGATTGGGGATGGAATCCTAAGTACGATCTGGTCGGCATGACCAAAGATATGTTGGACAATCTCAAATAGGTTTAAAAAATTTGGAAACCCTGTCCCGCAATATGTTGGATGGGGTTTTTATGTTATTTGCAGATTATGAAATTTTTAATTGTAGGCTTAGGGAATATTGGAAGTGAATATGCACATACCCGTCATAATATTGGTTTTGATGTGGTAGACGAACTGGTGCAAAAACACAAGGGAAGCTGGTCAACCGACAGGCATGCAGACTATGCGCAAATAAATGTCAAGGGAAAGCAGTTGCATGTTATCAAACCCAACACATACATGAACCTCAGTGGTAAAGCTGTACGATATTGGATGCAACAATTAAAAATTGAAGCCGCACAAATTTTTATCGTAGTAGATGACTTGGCAATTGATTTTGAGAAAATCCGTATTCGGGGAAATGGTAGTGATGCGGGACATAACGGATTAAAGAGCATTAATGAACTATTAATGACCCAAAACTATCCGCGCTTGCGCTTTGGTATTGGGAATAATTACCCCAAGGGTCGACAGGTTGAGTATGTTCTTGGTCATTTTACAGCTGCCGAGCAAAGTAAACTTCCCGCATTAATCAGCCATTCTGTTGAGGCCATTGAAGCTTTTGCCGCTATTGGATTGGAACGCACGATGAATTTTTATAACAAATAAAAATCTTCAATGAATATTTAATAAATGTTTGGTTCATAGCTAAAAATTGCCCAAACTTTGCAGTGCACAACGTAAAAATGTGCATGTAATGAAACATCATTATCAAAGTATGCAAGCCCCGCATTTGATTATTATTGGCGGTGGTTTTGCCGGATTAGAATTAATTAAAAAACTTCACAACAAACCGATTAAAGTTACTGTTCTGGATAAGAACAACTTTTTCAATTTTCAACCTCTAATGTACCAAGTAGCTTCAGGTGGTTTGGGCCCTGATGCAATTGCATATCCGTTGCGAAAAATTATAGCCCCCATGCCGAATATCGCATTCAGGATGGCTGAAGTGCAACGTATTAATACCTTGGCGCAAACCGTTACAACCAATATTGGTGATTTTGTATATGATTATTTATGCATCGCAACCGGAGCGCAGACAAACTTTTTTGGCAATACCGAATTGGAAAAACACAGCATGCAACTCAAGTCCATTCCGGATGCCCTGGATTTACGGAGTGATATTTTGCAAGAGTTTGAAAAAGCATTAAGCGAAAGTGGTTCAGGAAATGTAGAGCGTATTTTAAACTTTGTCGTAGTTGGGGGAGGTCCAACCGGGGTGGAAACCGCGGGCTCTTTGGCTGAAATGAAAAAGAACGTATTACCGGCTGATTATTTAGAATTGGATGCGAGCAAAATGCAGGTTCATTTAATAGAGGCTGCCCCACGGGTGCTTGCTGCAATGAGTGAAATTTCCTCTTCGAAAGCGAAACAGTTTTTAGAAGAGTTGGGTGTGCAGGTTCAGGTAAATACTTCTGTTCAACATTACGATGCCACAACCGGAAACCTCACTCTGAGCAACGGACAAATTCTTAAAACGGATACAGTCATTTGGAGTGCGGGGGTGAAAGGAAAAACAATTGAGGGGATTCCTGAAAATGTGGTGGCAAGAGGCAACAGGTATAAAGTGGATGCTTATAACAGGGTAGAAGGTTTTGACAATATTTTTGCCATCGGAGATATCAGTTATATGACAACAGATACAGCCTATCCCAACGGACATCCAATGGTAGCAACTGTTGCCCAGCAACAAGGTGTATTGTTGGGAAAAAACATCATCCGCTTGTTGAACAAGCAAGAATTAAAACCTTACAAGTATCTTAATTTGGGAAGCATGGCTACCATTGGCCGACACAAAGCCGTGTTCGAAATATTCGGGATCAAAATGCAAGGTTATTTTGCATGGCTTGGCTGGATGTTCATTCACCTCATGTTACTTGTTGGTTTCCGAAACAGGGTAGTGGTGTTTATGAATTGGATGTGGAACTACCTTAGTTACCAACGCGCCATCCGAATCATTACAAGACCGTTTATTCCTAAAAGTTAAGCCACAAAACTTTTGCGATAAGCAACTTTTACCACAATTGGGAATACCAATAAAATTAAAACCGTTGCTGTGATCAATCCCCCAATAATAACTACAGCCAAAGGTTTTTGCGTTTCGCTGCCAATGCCTGTAGATATGGCTGCCGGCAACAGTCCGATCGTAGCCATCATTGCCGTCATCACAACCGGGCGAATGCGCGATTGTACTCCGTTTTTAATTGACTCATCCAACGTTAAACCGTTGTGCAAATTGTTGCGGAATACCTGGATAAGGATCACTCCATTTTGCACGCAAATACCAAACAATGCAATAAAACCTACACCTGCAGAAATCCCAAAATTGATCCCGGTAATTTGCAGTGCCCAGATCCCTCCAATAATCGCAAACGGAACATTCACCAATACCAATGCCGAATCTAATACATTTCCAAACATGATAAATAAAATGATAAAGATGGCAACCAGTGAAATCGGAACCACTTGTCCCAGCCTATTGGTAGCACGCACTTGATTTTCAAATTCACCGGTCCATGTTATGGAATATCCTTTGGGAAGTTTGATATGTTCCGCAACATTTTTCTGTGCTTCGGCTATGGTACTTCCCAAATCGCGTTCACGCACCGAAAATTTGACACCAATAAACCGGTTGTTGTTATCGCGGTACACAAATGCCGGGCCCGTTAGTGTTTTAATCGTAGCAATTTCACTCAATGGGATTTTTTGCCCGTTCAGGGTCGGTACCATCAATCGTTTAATATCTGCTTCAGTTTTTCTGTATTCTTCAGGATAACGGATTCGAATATCAAATTTACGTTCACCTTCATATTTGATATTGGCTGTTTTACCGCCAATGGCCATTTCAATAACAGTTTGGGCATCGGTAACCGAAATTCCGTACAATCCCATTTTTTGATCACTCAGTACAATCTGCATTTCAGGTTGACCTACATTTCGCAAAATGCCTGCATCCTTGATGCCATTCACGCCACCAATTTGTTCGATCACCTGGTTGGCTATATTATCCAGTTCATCGAGGTCTTCACCATATATTTTTACTGCGTTGTTGGCGTTCATTCCCGCAACGGCTTCGGCAACATTATCAATAATGGGCTGAGAGTAATTGTAATTCACTCCTTGAAATTGTTTGAGGACTTTGTCCATTTCTTCGATCAAGTCATCTGTAGAAATTTTTCGTTGCCATTCATCTTTCGGTTTTAAATTCACCTGCATCTGCACATAATAAAAACCACTTGGGTCGGTGCCATCATTGGATCTTCCGGTTTGCGAAAGCACACTGTTCACCTCCGGGAATTCTTCGAGTTTTCCCCTCAATACATGAACCATCTTCACGGTTTCATTGAGCGACATACTCATCGGCATTTTGGCTTCTACCCACAAGGCTCCTTCGTTTAGTTGGGGTAAAAATTCGGTTCCCATAAACTTGGCGGAGAATAGGGTCAGCATCAAAACAATTGCTGTGATACCTAAACTTTTTCGTTTGTTTCTAAAGCACCAATCGAAACCTTTGATGACATATTTTTGAATGAATGCTACAAAGGGATTGTGTTTTTCCTTCACATTTTTCTTAAGCAATATGGCTGATAAAACGGGCACCAGTGTGAGTGTGAAGATCAATGCGCCCAGTAATGCAAACCCAAGTGTAAAAGCTAAAGGCGAGAACATTTTTCCTTCTACTTTTTGAAAGGAGAAGATGGGGATCAATGCAGTGATGATGATAAGTTTTGAAAAGAAAACCGCTTTCCCCAATTCGCCACCTGTTTTTTTAATCAGGCCCAGTTTGGATAATTTGTTGAACTTATCCATTCCGATTTTATGTGATACCAGGTCGAGTGTTACAAAAATTCCTTCCACCATGACGACTGCCCCATCAATGATGATCCCAAAATCGATGGCTCCTAGTGATAACAAATTAGCGCTCATTCCCTTCAGTCGTAGGCAGAAAAAGGCAAACAATAATGAAAGCGGGATAATGATGGAAACAATTAAGGTTGTGCGCCAATCGGCCATAAACAAAAACACGATAACAGTAACCAGCACAATTCCTTCAAACAAATTGTGCATGACGGTTGTGGTTGTGTAATGCATCAGGTTATCACGGTCATAAAAAGTTTCCATTTTTACATCCGATGGTAAAACGCGGTCATTCAGATCGGCAATTTTGTCTTTAACGCGTTTCAGCACTTCACTTGGATTTTCTCCTTTGCGCATTACAATAATTCCTTCCACTACGTCATCACAGCTATCCAGTCCTACCTGCCCTACACGCGGAGCATCACTTTCAACAACGTCTGCCAGGTTTTTAACCAGTACAGGCGTTCCGCTGATATTTTCGACAATAATGTTTTCGATATCTTCAATTTTGTCGAGTAATCCGATTCCCCTTACCACGTATGCCTGACCGTTTTTTTCAATCACATCACCACCTACATTCAAATTACTTTTGGCAACTGCATTGTATACATCCAATGGTGTCAGACTATATTTATTTAACTGAATTGGGTTTACACGGATCTCATAGATCTTTTCGCGTCCTCCAAAAGCCACCACATCAGCCACACCCGATACCGAACGCAATTGCCTGTCAATTACCCAATTTTGAAGTGTAAGTAATTCACGGGTGTCTTTTGTCGGGCTTTTCAGTACATACCTGAAAATTTCTCCGGTAGGACCATAAGGCGGTTGTACTTCAGGGTCTACTCCTTCGGGAAGTTGAACATTGCGCAATTGGTTGTTTACTTGTTGGCGCGCAAAAAAATCTTCTACGTCATCTTCAAAAATAATTTTGATAACCGATAACCCGAACATGGTAATGCTACGCACATTTGTTTTGCGTTGCACACTGTTCATGCTCACTTCGATTGGTATGGTTACAAAGCGTTCGATCTCTTCGGCACTGCGACCGTTCCATTCAGTTACAATAATGATCTGGGTATTGGTTACGTCCGGAAATGCTTCAATTGGCGTATTTAGATATGATACAACACCCGCAATAATGAGTATCAGCACCATAAAAAAGGTGAAGAATTTATTTTTGAGTGAGAAGCCAACAATATTGCGAATAAACTTGTTCATGCTGTTATGTTTTAATCGTTGAGCGCATCATAAATGAGCAATTGGTTTTTACTGATGATCTTTTCACCATCCGTAAGGCCCTTTTTGATATAGGTAATATTGCCTACTTGTTTGTATACTTCAACCTCTCGTGTTTCGATTGTAAACTTGTCTTTAAACACCATTACGTAATTTTTGCTTCTATCAAAAATGATGGACTCGGAAGGAACAGCAATCATGTTTCCTCCTTCTTTGTATTTTAATGTTACGCTGGCATTCATCTCGGGTTTTAATGCGTAGTTCGCATTATTAAGTTGGATGCGTACTTTCATTGTTTTGGTTTGTGGGTCGAGGATATTGTATATTTTATCAACTTTACCGGTGAACGTGGTATCCGGATAACTCAACGCCTTTACCTCTGCAACCATATTTTCCTGAATTTTCGAAATATCCGATTCGTACACATTGGCATTTACCCACACATCATTTATTTCAGCTATTGTAAAAATATTATCTGATTTGTCAGAACGTAATTGCATATCATGCGTTACTTTTTTCTCAATGACGAATCCGCTTATTGGTGACTTAACCTGATATTCTGCTTTCTTATCAATTCCGTATATGCTGAATATTTCTTTAAGCCTACCTAACTCTGCCTGTGTTTTGTTTACTTCGTTGCGAGCTGTCATTACATCTTTTTCGGCAGCCAGTTTACTATCGTAAAGATCTTCGGCTACCTTCAGTTTTTTTTGTGCTACCAGCAGGTCGCTTTGTGCATCAATTAACTCACGTTCAAAATCGGCAACCTCACCACTTTTAATAACGGCCAACACTTTTCCTTTTTTAATATAATCTCCAAGTTCCACGTTTACTTCGGCCACACTTCCGCCAACCAATGGATATATTTCAACAAGTTTGTTTTCATCGGCTACAATTTTTCCGGCAAGTTTCAATTGTAATTGGATGGGTTCGGTTATGGCTGTGTATAGTTCAATACGCTTCATCATTGTATCGCTCAATACAAAGGCTTGTTCATCGGCAACTTTCACATCAGGATGTGAGCACGAGCAAAGACTCATGAGCGCAATTGCCACAATTACCGTAATGCCAATAATTCTAATGGAATAGTTCTTCCCCGATAACATAGTTAAGTTCTTCATAAGTTTGTATTCTCCTTTCGTTCAAATTATTGAGCTGTTGAATGCTGTTATTATACGCTTCAATAAAATCGGTAAATTCGATCATGGATATATTGCGTTTTTGAAAGTTTTCGATATAACCTTGATTGAGCAATTCGAATTTTTTTCCGAAATCAGTATCAACCTTTTGATACTCCTGTTCTATTTGCAATAATTTTTGATAGGTAGCCATTACTTCATTGCTGACCGCGGTGTTTTTGTTTTGAAGTTCTAGTTTGTATTGCTGCGCAATGGCTTTGGCATATTTCACATTTCCCTGGTTGCGATTCCATACAGGAAGGTCGAAACCAAAAGTGATGGCAGAGTAGTTGTTCACGTAACTTCCCGATTGATCATATACCGCACCCAAATGCAGATCAGGATAGCCAATACGTTTTTGGAGCGAGTAATTTAATAAGGCTTGTTCGTTCAGGTTTTCACTCATTTTCAGATCGGGCCTGTTAACAACGGCTTTATCCAGTAGTTGTTTGATGCTAAGATTTCCTAAAGAATATTTGGCTAGTTCTGTCGGACTTGGCAATGTTTTGATAACAGCATTTGAATGAAGCAATGTTGCCAATTGTTGTTGAGCATCCAACCACTCAGAAATGAGATCTGTGCGCTCATTGTTAAGCTGGTAATACAGTGCTTTTAGGCGCAACACCTCCTTTAATGGTATATTTCCTTTCTCACTTTGTTGTTGCAGTGCATCAATAATATTATTCAACATCCCAAGTTGTGTATTGTATTTTTGGATGGTAAGCGTATTAAAGTAAATCGTGTAAAAGCTGGAATGTACAGCACTTTTAAGAGTGCGCATCAATTCCTGGAATTCATATTCAGTGTACTGTGAATTGGCTTTTGCCAATGCTACTTTCTTGTTGCGTTTACCTGCAATGGAAATTACCTGGTCAATACCCACAATTTTTTGTCCGGTGGATCCCACATCAAAAAACTTGTCTTTTTGCGGGTTGTATAAATTCCACTCCGTATTTAAGGTTGGGTTGTCCCACAACCGAGCCTGTTGTTCGAGGGAATGCGCTCCGTCTACCTTATATTTTGCAGCCAGCAGAGGTAAATTATTGCTTAAAAACAAACTATCTGTTTGCTGCAAGCTCAATGCTAAGGTGTCCTGTTGCTGTGCGCTAACATGAATGTCGAAAAGGAAAATAATAACAAGAAAAGGTATACGCATATATGATATTTCACTGCGCAAGTTGATACCATAAACTTAAGAGAAGATTAAAACGAACCTTAAAATTGGCTTAAATATCGTTTTGTGGAATTACTACTGTAAATGTATTCATGTTGTTCGTTTTTTGGTAATCGAGTGTACCGTTGTGGAGTTCAAGTATCCTGTTTACAATTGAAAGGCCAAGTCCGAAACCTTTTTGTTGGCCAACATTATTTCCCCTGAAAAAGGGCTGTTTGAGCATTTCAATTTCTGCATTCTCCAAAGTAGGTCCGTTATTGTGGATATCAAATCGAACACCTTTACTGCCACTCGAAAGGTGGATATTGATTTCGTTTGAGGTGGAGTATTTACAGGCATTTCGCAGTAAATTACCTAAAGCGATCTCAAGAAGCGTGGCATTTCCCATGAACGTGAGTTCATTTTCGGATTGAGGTGATTCATTAAATTTAAAATGAAAACGGTGTTGTGGATATATTACCTGCACGTTTTCTATTGTACTAAACAATAACTCATCTGCTCTTAACCTGGCAAATCCAATTTCTGCATTATCACTTTCGTATTTCGAAAGGACTAATAAGGCGTTGGTTAGATCTACTAAATTTTGATGCTCTTCATTTAATGATTCAATAAGTGCACGATATTCGGTTGTCGTCAGATCTTTATTGAGTGCTGCTTCGCAACTCGCAACTAAGTTTGCCAACGGTGTGCGCAACTCATGAGAAGCGTGTTGGATAAAACTTCTTTGCACGGTAAAAGCAGATTCGATTCGCGCCAACATATTATTGAAGTTGGTAGCAAGTTGATTGAGTTCGTCCTGGCTTTTGCTAACGGGCACGCGTTCATTTAACCGATTCTGACTAATGCGGCTGATCTGTTTGTTCAAAATATCAATGGGAGCAAACGATTGTTTTACATAAAAGTAAGAGAGAATGGCGGTGATAAACAATGCCGAGAAATAAGAGAACAGCAAGGTGTACAACAAGTTTTGCAATTTTGTTTTACCAAACAGATCATTTGCAGAGGCAAGCACCAATCCCTGTTTGCCTTTATAAGTAACAAACAAACCAACAACCTCTTCTTCCTGGTGAGTGTATTTTATTACCTTTTCATGTTCGATGCTCTTGAGCAATTCAGGCGAAAACGAAATATGATTATCGTTCACACTGCTATATACTAATTTGTGTTCCAGGTCAAAGATCAATAAACGTTCATCTGTAATATCGTTCACAGCATCAAGGTCGCCTTCAATATCAACTACGATGTCTCTTTTTTCAATAAATAATTTATAAGTACTGATTGCTTTTTGTTCCAGTCGCAGGTAGAATTCTTCTTTGGTAAAATCGGCCGATTGAAGATAAATAACCACATAACTTGCCAGCAAAATAATAGCTACAAGTGCTGTGAATAAAACGGCCGATCTTACTTTAAAGTTCATTCTTCTTTGATATAATAACCAAATCCGGGTTTGGTATGAATGAGTATTTTGGAAAAGGGTTTATCTACTTTGTTGCGCAAAAAATTAATATACACTTCGATCGTATTGGTGCCGGTATCAAAATTAATATTCCATACCTTTTCTGCAATTTCGGCTTTTGAAACCACCCTTCCTCCACTGCGCATCAATAATTCCAACAATAAAAATTCCTTTAATGTAAGCGATATTTCCTTGCCATCCCGCCATACTGTTTTGTTTGAAACATTAATGGATAAACCCGATATGGTGATCACATCATCAGCCCGTTCATTTTTTTGCATGCGTTTGATGAATACCTTAACACGTGCCAATAGTTCATTGAGATGAAAAGGTTTTACCATATAATCATCGGCACCGGCATTAAAGGCATCCATTTTATCCTGAATTTCACCAAGCGCGGTGAGCATGATAATGGGAATATTTTTATTAATGGAGCGAAACAACTTGCACAACTCCCAGCCATTTTTATATGGTAAATTAATGTCCAATAAAACCAGGCCATATTCATTGCTGTTAAACAATGTTTCAGCTACTTTTCCGTCATAAGCCAGGTCTGTTTCAAAACCATTTGATATCAGTTCTTCCTGGACGGTTTTCCCCAACTTGGGATCGTCCTCTACCAATAATATGCGAATATTGTCTGACACTTTGATGTTTGTTTTAGAGCTGGGGTTGGGCAAATATAACAAACAAGGCCACAAGTTGAAGATTTCAGATTACGGGGATCCTTGAGTGTATTAAATTGCAATTTGGAATTGCAGAACCAACATTCCTTTTCGATCTATTTCCGACAAGCTTGTTTTGTCAAACACCGGGCGATTTTGGTAGCCTAATGTCAGTTTTGATTTTTGTCCGTCAATGAGCCAGTTTACACCAGTTCCCCAAATGATCACATTACTCTTTAACCTATCGTATTGAGAAGCAGTTATCTCGCCATACGGTTGTATTTGGCCCCTTTTTTCACCAAGTAATGATTTGGGTAATAAATAACCGGCTTGCGCAAATAGCGTACTTCCTGTTCCATACATGGGATATGCATTTCCTCCTCCACTCAATGAACTTCCGCCTGCTGCAGGATTCATTGCGCCATTATTTCGGATGTAATTTTTCCCATAGTTGGTATTTGATAATGCTCCATATGCTGTAAGTGCTGCCCCCTTTGTTCCAATTTTATGGTCGTAAAATACATCAACACATACGTTCAACATTTTTTCAAATACGGTATCTTTCGACACAGCATCTCCATAATGCCATACTGCGTCTGGTTGATATTGAAATCCTGCACCAATATTAAACACGTTTTTTTTGCCTAAGTATGTTCCTGTACCTCCGGGTAATAAGTTGCTTTCTTCCTCCAAAAATTGATAGTTTACATAAGCCACAGTTTGCAGTTTAGGTGGTGTATATGCGAAATCGGAGTTCACATTGATGGGTTTCACTGTTGTGATGTTTGCATCAACCAACATGGGGTCGGTTAGGATCAACCGATAATCTAATTTGCCCAATTTACCTTTGGCATAAATACTAAATTTACGGAAGAACTGATCATTTACATCGTTTGTTGTTTGCTGGTATAAGGGTAAATCAACACCCAAACTACTTGTGATGGAAGCGGCCGAGTAACGCGCAAAACCGTTCCATGAAGCCAATCCTCCTCCAATATGTAATGTTCTGGGTGTTATCCAATATTCTGTTACGACATCATGAAAAAACAAGCCCGGTTTGCGGGTACTGTTGTATCCATCATTGTTAATTCCAAACTGTGTATACAGAAAAACCTTATCACTTATTTTTCCATAAAGCTGCATGCGGGCACGTCTGATGCCGATATCATACGTTTCCGTTTTTGCAAATCCGTTAACTGTTGTGCCTGGATTACTCTGATTGTAGCGAGCCCAAACCTGTCCGGTAAAAGTTGCTTTAATATAATGAGAGCCATCGTCATTCAAATTCACACGCAAATCTTTATCCGGTTTTACAGGAGCAGGCAAAGGCGTATTCAGTTGGGCAAAAGCGGATATGTTGCATATCGCTAAAGCGAGTATTAGGAACTTCTTCATATTGCTCAATATTAATGGATACTCATGTTTTTGCGGGTTGCAAATGGGTGCGAAGAAAGTGCTTTATGCGCTTCTAAACCAATAATTTCAAACGTACCGCCCGATTCTCTGTAGTCCTTTGCCATGTCGTCCATATGTTCCATTACCGTTCTGTCAATCAATTTAACATTGGTAAAATCAACAATCAGATTTTTTTTGCGAGGTAACTGGTTTAATTGTTTTTTTAAACTGATATAATTACTGAATATGGCAGAGTGTTCAACTGAAATGG
This sequence comes from Chitinophaga pinensis, assembly GCA_943369665.1. Taxonomy (GTDB): domain Bacteria; phylum Bacteroidota; class Bacteroidia; order UKL13-3; family UKL13-3; genus UKL13-3. The sequence goes on along the minus strand of CALRNX020000006.1, from coordinate 91,401 downwards.
TATAATTTTTTTCGTCTTCACTAATTTCTACCATCATGAATGGTTTAAATAAACTTGTGAATGAAGCGCCATTAATTAAATTTATGATAAATTCAAGGATGATGCCGGAAGCAACACCTATTAATAGATCGGTTGAAACCGTAACGATCACCGTAACCGTAAATACCAAAAATTGTTCTTTTCCAATATGCCACATATGAATAAATTCTTTAGGATGGGCCAAACGGAAACCAACAAAGATGAGCATTGCAGCAAGAGCAACGTTAGGTATCATTTCGATAAATGGAACGGCAAACAATACCGCTAATAATAGAAATAATCCATGAAAAAAGTTTGCCCAGCGTGTTTGCGCACCGTAACCAACATTTGCCGAACTTCTGGCAACTTCACTAATCATAGGTAATCCTCCCAGTATTCCCGAAATGGTATTACCAATTCCAACACCAATTAAGTCTGTATCAAAATTTGTTTTGCGCTTGTAAGGATCCATCCCGTCTACCGCTTTTGCAGTAAGTAACGATTCGATACTTCCAATTAATGCGTACAAAATAACGTATTGAATAAACACTCCGGTTTGGGTAAACATTCCCGAAAAATCTACATTAATCAATCCTTCCGCAAATGCTTCCTGAAAGCTGCCAATTTTTACCAAGGCAAAATTGGCAATTTGAGATTCGGTTTTAATATGCAAGGCGAATCCTAGTGGGATAGAGACTGCTAATACAACCAGGGGAGCCGGAATTTTTTTAATTTTTTGATTTTTTATATAACTCATCAGTATTAAAATGAGTAAACAAGCAAGCCCGATTTCCGTCATGTGCGCATTTTCGTGCATAATGCTTGATGGTAACATTGTTAGCAATTCAATGGGCTCTTTTCCTTTAAGGATAGCAGGATCTATGCCTAGAACCAAATGCAATTGTTTGGCCATAATAATGATACCGATAGCTGCCAACATTCCGTGTATAGCGGCACTTGGGAAAAAATCGGCTAACTTACCCAGTTTAAGTACGCCAAAAACAATTTGCACCAAACCGGCAACAACAACTGCTCCCAGTGCCAAATGCCAGCCAATTGTGCCATCACCAAATGCTGCAACCGATCCGCTTGCGATAACAATTAGTCCTGCTGCAGGTCCTTTAATTGATAAACGAGAGCCCATAAAAAAGCTCACCACGACTCCTCCTACTATGGCTGTAACCAATCCAAATATCATCGGAAATCCGGAGGCTTTTGCAATACCTAAACTTAAAGGCATGGCTAATAAAAATACTAAAAATCCGGCTAACGCATCTTTAGTGAAATTTTGTTTTAATCCTGCTAATCCGTCTGCAGGTATAGTGTTTTTAATATTCATATAAAGTGTTTTTTTTGTTAAGTAATTTATGATGAGCGATAGGGGGTTTTGTATCCGTCTTCGATATATGGACCTAAAAATAATCGCGAGTACAAGCGAATGAGTGTAATGCCATCCACGATTAAACTGATTGAAATAAAAGATGCCAGTAACAACTGGTCGTGGTGAATATGACTGTAGATTAAATCTTCACCAATAAAGGTGGTGGTGATGGGAAAGCCTGCTAAACCAAGACAAGCAAGCAAGAATACGAACGCGAGTCTTTTGTATCTTGTGGTATAGCCATAAAGTTGATTAAGGTCGAAATGCACTACCCTTGCTTTAAGATAACGCAAACACATATAACCGGTAGCCCAAGAAATAACCACACCACTTAAATATAAAATGGAATGTTGGATATCGAAGCTTTCGTTGAAAGAAATGGCAAGTACAATAAAAAGATGATTGAGCAAAATGAGTAGCCAGGCTGCTATCGGATTTTTACGTTCCACAAATGAGCGTAATACCATCAGCAATCCTGCGAACGCAAGTAAGGTAGAGGTATAATTCTTGAGTAATTCGGGTATATACGTTTGGTGATACAATAAATAAATACTCCCTACCAAAACGGTTCCGTATACAATTACCACTTGCCTTGTTTTTAAAATGCTCACGCTTTTGCCAATACGTTTCAGTAGCCCCCAAACATATTTATACATAAACCAATCAAGGTTAAATTCTTTGATGCTTAGGATATAGATGGTGTTATTCCATTTTTGTTTCCACATCGGAACCTTCGTTTTCTCTGTTTTCTCAAACTTGTAAAACTGCTCACGTATCAGGTAACTTACAACGGATGGTGAAACCAATAACTGGTAGGTTCTTAAAAATGCATTGCCTGCAAAATGGATTAATGCCAATGTTTCCAAGCCCAATGCTACCTCTACAAATATGATCCCGATTTGTGCCGCAGATGCATAAGCAATTTGGCTTTTTACAGATGATTGTACTCTGGCAATAAGACTGGTAACAATAGCGGTACTCAATCCAAGTAAACCAATCACTACGCGAACAGAATATTGATGTTCCCAGAATGGAAAGGTGCGCAATAATAAAAAGGCACCAATATGCACCGATAACGATCCATAAAAAATAGCACTAGAGGGTGTGGGACCTTCCATTGCACGCGGTAACCATGAAGAGAAAGGTAGTTGCGCTGATTTTGCAGCCGCAGCGACCAATATCATAATTGAGATAAAGACACCAACCAAACTGTGATTTTGCAAGTGTTCGCTTACAAGTTCATAATTGTTCAGCCTAATAAAACTGATGTTCTCGTGCCATAAATGATGACTCATCCACATGGCTAATAGTATCCCGATATCACCAATACGGTAAATGCTGAATACTTTTAAGCCATTTTTCACAGGTAAATAACGATTGCGGTAAAAGGCGATAAGCAGGAATGAAGAAATACCCAAAATTTCCCACCCTATAAATAAGGTTTCGAAATTGCCCGACAGCACAGTGATATTGTAACCTGAATAGAAGAATAGAATGGTATTGAAGAAACGTTTATAACCCTGTTCACGGTGCAAATAATAGCGGCTGTAAACAGCAACCAATAATGCAAGCAATGCGCCAACCAACATGTATACTACACTGATTTTATCGAAATAAAAGTCAATAGCAAATGTATAGCCCGTACTTTGGTACAAGACCACTTCATCGAGGTTAAATGGAACATGACCACTCATTAACCATTTAAACGTAAATGCACATATGAGTATAAAATTGACGAAAACTGTAATGAAAGCGGTATACGAAATAAGTGACTCCCTTTTCTCAGGTATAAATAAACTGAGAAAAAAACCTGCAATGGGAATGAAAATAAAATACTGAATGATATACTCCATAATTATGCTTCTTGAATGTGTGTGATTGGAATATTTTCGGATGTAGATTCAATCAGGTCAAGCATGTTACCGGATGATTGAATTTCATGACAAATGGTTTCGTAAGGAATGAAAGCTCCATTTTTAAATTGATGGAAACTGTAGTCTTTTGGATCGCATACCACCAAATGCACCCATTCATTTTTAAACCATTCATATGTTTCTGCGTGTTGTTGTATTACATTCAACACCACATCCGGATAATGTTCTACTATAATAAGTAACCTTAGCGGGTCGTGCACTTCAATCATTTGTGAAGGTAAACCCGGACGCAGATCTCCATCAATACCATTGGCTACACCAATTAAGCCCATCACATTGTGTGGTAGTTTTGTTCCTGCCCCGAGTTTTTGATTATCTACCCTCGAGAAATAATATTCAAGGTTAATACCTCCGCAAACGGGTGCGGCAGCTTTCAAAATATTAAACAAAAACTTTCCCTGTGGATCGATATCGTAATCATATGAATTCATAAAAGCACGTCTATCCAAAAACAAATTACGTGTAAGGGTACGTTTGCCTACGATGCACAATGTATTGGTGGCGTGGTTTAATTCGGGGCGTGGTTCAAATAACGAAACGGAACGAACTTTAACTCTTTCGTGTACTTTTTTCGGACTCATTTTGGTATTCACCACATCAAATCTGCGCGAACGTTCTTTTGCATTATTATCGAGAGCCTTTGCAAATGTTTGCTTGTTTTTTTTGTGCAACGATTGTTGTGTTTCTGATAATGCCTCTTCATCGTAAAATACCATTTCATCACGGGTTGTATCATGCAATCCAGCTACAAAGCGAGTCGTTTCAGGAATGTAAATGCCCCGTAAGCTGAGCTGTTTTCTAACTCCCACATGGTTGGCCATATAAGACGCCACTCGTGAGTTTACCGAACCCGGTCTCCCGCTGCAGGCACCACAATCGTAGGCTGCATAATGCGGATTGTTCACACTGCTGGAACCATGTCCGATGATATAAACAATTGGAGCGAAGTTTTTAACCAATCCGATGCTTTTTAATAAGCCTTCAGATCGGTCAACCATTTCGTCAATGGTAAATCCTATTTGCAATCCATCTTCGGTTTCGTTTTGATTTTCAATAGAAAGCTTAGAAAATTGATCCATATGCTTCAGTGAAGTTGCTGTGGCCGGACTCATGCTAGGTTTCAGAATATTAAAAAATAAACGGATGGCCGACCAGAATCCAAGCGTTTGTGAAAACAACCAACCACTCAACAGTGAGTGAGAGTGCTTGGTTAAATGCAAGTCGGTGGCGTGTTTGTGTGTACTATCTATTTCTTTAATCAAGTATTTGGGTGTAACTGGAGCAGGACATAACTTGGTGATAAACTTTCCGTTTTCAGGTTTGTAATAAAACTCAACACCAAAGAACCCCGGTGTACCGAATGTTTCACTTTTTTTGTCAATGTTTTCAATATGCCTTCTGATAGAACACTCGCGGTCATCGATGCAAAAAACAGCCTGCAATTGAGGATCTTCAACAACAGTTTCTTTATGCTGATTTAACTTGATGCCTGCGAGCACACAATCATAATAGCTCCATTCATAAGCCTCTTGCCAGATGGTGAGGACTTCCTGTAATTCGCTATAAGGTTGTTCTTCAAAAAGGTTAATGGGAGCAGTCGCAAAATCAGCTAACGGTTTCCAGTTTTCGCCCAATATATAATCAAGTGTATCGAGTTCAAATAATAGTTCAACCAAAATTAAGTCAGACAAAGTAATGGCTTTGTAATCGAGTAAAGTTTCGGGTTGAGCTTCTATTGTTGCAACCAATCCCGACCATCCCGAATGTGAAAATTGTTGGTCGAAAATATAGGATTCATAAAAACGCTCATCACCCACAATAATGTCAAGCAATGATTCCATTGTTGTATCAGGTGATTGTAGTAATTGTTTGGCGCGAGACGTTCTAAACAAACTATGTGCACTGTTCTTTTCCAATTCCTGAATTGTTGCTAAAAAACCTTGAGCCGTATTTGGAATTGTTGAAAGCGAAATTCCTTGATCGAGGTAGCTACACAACAAACGAAACAACAGTGGAAACACCGCATTGTCCAAATCAATTTTATAATGGTTTTTCCAGATAGAACGGAACTGTCCTACCTTTGGCGTCACCAAATCTGTGTAGTGATTTTGTAACAATTTGAGCATCCAGGAGTCTACATTGCTTGTTCCTTTGCGTTCACGAATTACACGTTTCAGAATATCATCACTTATTACATTGTTTTGATACAAAGCCCTAAATTCTTCAAGTGATAAGCGCGTGTTAAAACCAAATATATTGGATGCAGCATGCATGGCCTTTTCAAATGGAAGTGATTGAAAAGCATGCAGAGTGTTGTGGTGAATGAAATCTTTAAGGGGAGCTTGTGCAGGCAAATAATGTTTCAGCTCATGCAAAACATGCTCCTTTGAAAATGCACTTTGTGTAGTATTCATTTCTAAATAAATATTAAAGAAAAAGAGGAACTGAATGATAACATCAGCCGCGAAGGCCAGACGCATTCAAAAGGAAAATCGTGTAGCGTTTAAATAGAGAGCTTGCTTATTTGCAAGTAAACGGGTGTTTTCTTCCCAAAGGGGCGAGGGTCTGTTCCGGTAAGTTTAATAACCTTAAGCTCTGTTGCAGCAAAAACAAACAGGGAAATTGATGTGTAGAATAAAACAACAGCGCTATTGAAATTTACCTCATCGTCTTCAAAACTAATCGATTCATAGTCGGAAAGAATAGGAGGGACAGATTCATCTGTTGAATTTTTTACAATCTGCTTGTGAGCAATCGAAATAGTGGTAGCAAAGCATTCAGTGCCCATGATGGCTACTTGAAATGCAATTAGGACCAATATGCTTTTAAGGATTTTCACAGTACAAATGTAGGTATCCTGTATTAGAAACAGTCTATTGGCACCTTAAATCTACCTTAAAATTACAATCACTTATAATCATCATAACTTCAGATATCCGTTTATATTTGCGCCCTTATTATTTAATAACAGTGCTGATAGTATATTCGAGGTACAAGGACTATTTCAAAAAAATAACAATATTGAGCATGCCTATTATCATAGGGCAAATAGGTATTGTATTAATGGGCGTTGCCGATATGGTAATGATCGGGCAAATTGATGCTACTAATCTGGCTGCAGCAGGCTTGGCCAATTCTGTTTATTTTTTAATCAGCATTTTGGGTATAGGAACATTGACAGCTGTTTCGCCTTTGGTAGCAAAAGCAAGAGGTTCCGGGCATTTGAATGATGTGGCTTTGTTATTTCGTCAAAGTATTTGGGCTTCGTTGGCTTTAAGTGCTTTTATAGGAGCGGTATTGTTTATACTTACCATTAACTTGGAGTGGTTTGGGCAAGATCCCGAGGTAACTCGTTTGGCACAATCATTCTTGCATCTATTAAATGCGGGTACCGTTTTTATGCTGCTGTTTATGGGAGCCAAGCAATTCAGTGACGGTCTTTCCATCACCAAACCATCAGCTGTTATTACCATTCTGGGTTTAATCGTTCTTGTGTTTTTAAATTGGTTGCTTATTTATGGCAATTGGGGATTTCCGGCACTAGGAATAGTAGGAACAGGTTATGCTACTACTTTTACCCGTCTGTTAATGGCTACTGCCATGATTGGTTATATCTTCTGGCATCCGATGTATAAGCAATGGTTACATGTAAAAGAAAAAAGTGAATCGTTCAAATTGTTCAAACGTATTTTTACCATAGGATTGCCATCCGGAATGCAGTATTTTTTTGAGGTGGGAGCTTTTGCATCGGCAGCAATTATGATTGGTTGGTTTGGTAAAGACCAATTAGCAGCACACCAGATAGCACTCAATTTAGCATCAATTACCTATATGATCGCCACAGGTATTTCTGCTGCCGGCAGTATTGCTGTGGGCGAGGCGTGGGGACGCAAAAACAAAACGGATATCATTTTTTCAGGACGTGCAGCATTAATCATGAGTGTTGTGTTTATGGGCTTTACAGCATTGTTATTTGCTGTGTTCAACCACTTCTTTGTAGGCTTGTATATTGACAATGTGTATGTGGCAGGTATGGCAGCAAACTTATTATTGATTGCGGCTCTGTTTCAATTGAGCGATGGTATTCAGGCTGTAAGTTTAGGGATATTGCGAGGCATTGGTGATACCAAAATACCAACCCTCATTACCATTATTGCTTATTGGGTAATTGGTATCCCTGTGGGTTGGATTATGGCTAAATATTTTGATTTTACCTTATACGGAATTTGGTATGGACTAAGTATTGGCCTTACTTTTTCAGCCATAATGCTTACCCGAAGATTTTTGAAAGAATCGCGGGAGTTTGATTTTGTGGCGGAAGAGAAAAAACATTTCCAGGAAATTATTTAAGCAGTAGGCGAAAATGCAAGTAGGCAATTGGCAAATTAAATTTACATCAGGTGAGATCAATTTTTACCTACTGCTTATTATCCTCTTGCCTACTTTCACGATATGAGATCATCCTTAAAAGTACACTTAGCACTTTTCACTGTTTCGTTTATTTATGGTGCCACGTTTACCATCGCCAAACAAGTGATGCCGGAATTCGTCAAGCCGTTTGCATTCATCCTCATGCGGGTATCGGTAGCGGCTGTTTGTATTTTTATTTTCCATTCACTGTTTGTTAAAAAGCGCATCACCGATAAAAAGGATTTTTTACAACTGGGCATTAGTGCCTTGTTTGGCGTAGCGTTTAATATGCTGTTGTTTTTTAAAGGCTTATCCATCACTACTCCCATCAACGGAGCTGTGCTGATGATGAACACGCCCATTTTTGTGGTAGTGTTTGCGGCTTTATACCTTAAGGAAAAAATTACCCCACAAAAAATCATTGGGATTATTATCGCTGCCTTGGGTGCTTTGTTATTAATGGGTGGAGGGCGTTTCAATTTTAGCAGCACAACAGTTTGGGGCGATGTGATGGTGAGTGCCAATGCAATAATCTACGCGTTTTATTTGGTGTATGCTAAGTCGCTTATGCAAAAATATCATCCGCTAACGGTAACCATGTGGAGTTTTGTGTTTGGTTGGATCGTGGTATTGCCCTTTGGTGCGGGTGAGTTTTTAGAGATCGATTTCCATTCGTTTACAACACAAGTATGGTTGGGAATCGCTTTTGTAACCATCGGTTCTACTTTTTTAACATATGTATTAAATGCCTATGCATTGCAAAAAGCAAGTTCATCGTTGGTGGGAAGTTATATTTATTTACAACCCGTATTGGCTGCACTGATTGCTATTGTTACTGGTAAAGACATTCTTACATTTGAAAAAATATGTTATATCCTCATTATTTTCGGAGGTGTGTTTTTGGTAAGTTGGCGCAAACAAAAGCAAGAATCACCAACCAAATAATAATCACCATTAACTAATCACCAAAATCCTTACTTTTGCCCAAAGTACATCCAATATGCTAAGATCAATGACCGGCTACGGTCAGGCTGAAATTGAAACCAGCCGTTACCAGATTAAAGTAGAGTTTAAAGCTCTCAATAATAAATTTTTGGAATTAAACCTGCGCATGCCCAAAGTGTGGCAAAGCAAAGATCTTGAGGTGCGAAGAGAACTTACCCGTTTGGTTGAACGCGGTAGTTGCCAGGTAAATATCAATGTGCAGTTTAAACGTGCTGAAGATAAAGTGATGCCCATTAATAAGGATGTGGCCAGCTATTACCTGCGCGAATTGAGCGCAGCCTGTGCCGAGGGAGGTATTGATCCCAATATGCTTGCTGCAGGATTGTTTGCTATGCCCAATTTGTTTCAAACAGTGGAAGATGAAAGCAGCGAAGAAGATATGAAGGTATTGATGGAAACCATTAATAAATCGTTTATCGAATTCGAAAAATTCAGGATGCAGGAAGGTGAAATGTTGGCTGCCGAACTTAGCCGACTAACACAATCTATCCTGCACTTGCTGAAGGAGGTTGAATCGTTAGATCCTGAACGCATGGCCAATATTCGTGCAAAAATTGATTCTGAAATTTCCCAGTTGAAAGAAGAAGCTTTGGATAAAAACAGGTTTGAACAGGAGTTGATTTATTATATGGAGAAACTGGATGTTACCGAAGAGAAGAAGCGGTTGAAACAACATTGTAATTATTTCCTGGAAACACTCAATACCAAATCGGCTGGAAAAAAACTTGGCTTCATTGCACAAGAAATGGGCAGAGAGATCAATACATTGGGTTCGAAAGCAAATCATTTTACCATCCAACAACGTGTGGTGGAAATGAAAGACGAACTGGAAAAAATTAAAGAACAGATCAGTAATATTATTTAGGGGTTAGGGATTAGCGGTCAGGGGTTAGTTGTATTCATTTTGCATAAAACCACAGAGCCGTAAAACCACAAAACCATATCACCCGCCAATGAATAAAGTAATTATATTTTGTGCACCTTCCGGCAGTGGCAAAACCACTATTGTAAAGCATTTGTTATCTATTGATAACCGTTTGGCTTTTTCGGTGAGTGCATGTACTCGCAAGCAAAGAGCAAATGAAGTGCATGGAAAAGACTATTACTTTTTAACGCATGAAGATTTCAAACAGAAGATCAACAATAACGAGTTTTTGGAATATGAAGAAGTGTACGGAGGAAACTTTTATGGTACACTCAAATCGGAGGTCGACAGAATATGGGCCGAAGGAAAAGCTGTTTTGTTTGATGTTGATGTTGAAGGTGGGTTGAATATCAAAAATTATTTTGGTGATAATGCATTAGCCATTTTTGTAAAACCGCCAAGTGTGGAAGTGTTGGAAGAACGTCTTCGTTTCCGTTCAACAGAAACAGAAGAAACATTGCGCATGCGTGTGAACAAGGCAGTACATGAACTGGTGTATGAGAAAAAATTTGAACATGTATTGCTCAATCACGATCTGGATACTGCTTTACTAGATGCCGAAGAGTTGATCACGAAATTTTTAAACGAAACACGTTAAGCGTAGTAACTCTGTATGAAAGTCGGCTTGTTTTTCGGTTCATTTAATCCTATTCATACAGGGCATTTGCTCATTGCTAATTATTTCAACCAGTTTGCCGGTTTTGATAAAATTTGGTTTGTGGTTTCTCCTCAAAATCCATTTAAAGATAACGATACCCTGCTTGACGAAAATATCAGGCTTCAGTTGTTGGAACTTGCCATCAATGGTGATACGCGTTTTGGGGCAAGCAATATTGAGTTCAGTTTAGCCAGGCCTTCATACACGGTAAAAACCCTGGAACATTTAAGAGCACAATTTCCGAACGATGAATTTTGTCCCATTATTGGCGGTGATAATTTGCAATCGTTTCACCGTTGGAAAGACTACGAACAAATACTGGAACATCATACCGTTTATGTTTATCGCAGAGCCGGTTTTCATGAAAATCCTATTTTGGCAAATCATCCCAAGATCAAAATATTTGAAGTGCCCTTGCTCAATATATCATCAACGTATATTCGGGAAATGATCCAGGCCGGAAAATCAATTAAGTATTTGGTTCCGGAGCCTGTGGAGCGTTTTATTAAAGAGCACAAGTTATATAGTTAGAGGAACTCATAGCTTTTCGGTCTATATTAGCTACAGATTTATAAAATAATGATAGACATACGAAAATATCTTATTTCTACAGACGGACTTGATTTTGATAAGCTTCTCTCTAAATGGACTTGGTTGACTGGTGACAAATCAATTGTTGCAATAACTAAATCCGGAGATGCTTTACTTAAAGACAACAATGGGCAGTTGTATTTTCTTGATGTTGGCGCTGGGACAATCGAATTAAAAACTAATAATTATCTTGACTTACTTGACGAAAAAATGGGTTGCGAGTTGACAGAAGAATTACTACTTCCTGCTTTGGTAGACAATCTGGAACAACATGGGATTATACTTAAGTCCAGGCAGGTTTATTCATATATTTTACTCCCGATTATAGGCGGAACCTATGATGAAAAAAACATGTATGCATTAGATGTCTATGAGCATTATAATCTGACAGGTGACATTCATTTTCAATTGAAGGACAAACCTAACGGAACAGTAATTGAAATTAAACTTGAGAAATAAAAACTGTTAGCAATAGGAGACCTTGTTATAATTGATATTATGAAATTCTGAACTTTTTCAATTAGAGAACAAAGAATTATCTCCGAATACTGTCTATTAAAGGAACACGATTGATTAGCGTATCAGCTTCTTCTTCCAATTCTTTTCCGGCACGTTTATCTTTGGGCAAAACGATTGTGTAGTTTTTGTTTGGAGCAACAGTTAAGGTCGATTTTTTCAACCAGGGATTGAGCAATTTCAGTTCTTTATAATTGGCTCCATGATCAATGGCAAAAGCTACAAGGTCTGTTATGGTAGAGTCAACCACAATGTTTCGGGTGGCAATAACCGGGTACAGGTGTCCCGGAGAAATATTAAAACCGAAATGTTTCGGGTGTTCCATGATCTGTTTCAATGCCAATGTACGCAGCACATATCTCGATGTTTCGGTATTCAGATACAAGTCGTAATAGTTCGCTACTTTTTGATTTTGCATTTGTTTCTTTACTCCCTCAATTCCCATATTATATGAGGCCGCTACCAATGCCCAATTCCCGAATTCCCTGTGAGCCTCTTTAAAATACCGGCATGCAGCTTCGGTTGCTTTTTCAATATGCAATCGTTCATCTACTTCATCCGTTATTTCCAATCCATAACGTTTACCGGTACTTTCTAAAAATTGCCAATAGCCAACCGCACCGGCTGGTGACGTTACATTTTGCAATCCACTTTCAGCTACTGCCAAGTATCTGAAATCTTTGGGGATACCGTTCTTTTTTAAAATATTTTCGATAACAGGGAAATACCGATTGGCACGTTTGATCAGAAGTAAAGTTTGTGATTGCCAATACACATTCGTTAACAGTTCTTTGTCATATCGTTCCTTCACTTCGATATCATCCATCGGAACTTCTTCACCTGCAAATACCATGTTTGTGGGTAGGTCCAGGCTATATATTTTATAATACTGTTCAAACTCTGCTTGCCGTTTCTCTGTTTCCGGGTTGCTGGTTTGCATAAATAGCAAAGATGTAGCAACGGCCAATAAAGTGAATCCAACAATAGATGTATATTTTGATGTGAAGATCATCCGGCAAAGATAAGCTAATTTTAAAATTCGCTTTTTTACTGTTACTTCGTATTGTATCTATTTAATGTAAACCACTATCATTATGAAAATACTTAAAACAATTGGCCTCAGTATACTAGGTCTTATCTTTTTAATCGTTCTGGTTTCTTTTTTTCTCCCGGGCACTTATCATGTTGAGCGTTCTATTGCGATCCAGACAAATGCTTCGGTTCCTTACACTTTGGCAAAAGATTTTAGAGAGTGGGACAAGTGGTCGCCTTGGCATGAGCTTGATACGGTAATGAAAAAGACCTACAGCGAAACTTCCGGAGAGGTGGGTTCCTGGTACAGTTGGGAGAGTGAGAATCCCCAGGTAGGCAAGGGCAAAATTACCATTGTCAAACTTACTCCAAATGAATATATCGAGGATGCAATGGAGTTTGATGGGATGGGTGTGTCTACCGCTTCATACAAATTTGAACTGGAAGGCGATGGTGTAAAAGTTACCTGGAATCTAGATTCTGATGGAAAAGGTTTGCCATGGTATTTAATTATCCCCTCAAAGTATTTTAACCTGATGATGGATGGAATGGTGGGGCCTGATTTCGAAAAGGGTTTGGCTAAACTTAAGGTATTGTGCGAGTCGATGCCCAAAACGGAAAAGATTGCCGGGTTTGATACGGAGGAACGAATGATTCCCTCTATGAAACTTGCGGGTATCCGATCGGTGATCAAAACTTCGGCTTTATCGGGCAATACGTTTGGAAAATGGTTTGGACAAATCTCGCAAACATTGCAACAACAAAAATTACAACCTGTAGGTTCGCCATTAACCATTTACCATCAATACGGAGAAAAAGAAGTAGAAGTGGAGGCAGCAATTCCTGTTGTAAACGCAGGTGAAAATGCTGGAGAAGTTGTCTTTCATGAAACTGCTCCTACAAAGGCATTGGTGTTAAAATATTATGGCGATTACAATAAAATTTCGAATGTGTATTTTGCAGCGTATGATTATTTTAAAACAAAAGGAATCAGCAGCAAAGGAGCTCCGATGGAGGTGTATATCACTGACCCCGGGATGGAAAAAGATACAGCCAAATGGTTGACTGAAATTATCTTTCCATTAGATTAATAATGATACTGAATCTGATTTAACCAACATACAATCTTCATTCAGGCTGGATGATAGATTGTATGTTTCACCAAATATCATTGCCAGGTTCAAGGGTTCGTGGCCGGCACCAAAACCATATACCACCGGGTAATCATAATCGGCAACATGTTCTCTTATAATCTCCAGAGCCGATTTGCCAAACGGAATCGTATTGTCTCTCATATCGCTCATATCACCAATCACTAAGCCGGCTAAGTTTTTTAGTTTGCCTGCACGTTTAAGGTTCATCATCATCCTATCGATATGATAGAGGTATTCATCCAGGTCTTCTAAAAACAAGATGCATTTGCTGGTGTCGATATCCGAATCGGAGCCTAGCACCGAAAATAGCACCGATAAATTTCCTCCGATCAGTTTACCCTGGGCTTTCCCTGGCCTATTGAAGCTGTGTGCTTTAAAAGTGTAAGCTGGTGTTTCGCCAAAAAGTGTTTTACGCAGGGACTCTATACTTTGTTCATTGATATTATGGGCTTGCATACTAATCGGCATCGGAGCATGTATCGTGGCAATTTGGTGATGCGTAAAAATGTGCGAGTGCAAAACCGTAACATCGCTATACCCAATGACCCACTTTGGGTTTGTATGATAGTGGCTAAAATTTATTTTATCAATGATGCGCACGGTCCCATAACCACCGCGGGCACATATAATTGCCTTTACAGTAGGGTTGTCCAATAATTCCTGAAATACTTTTGTCCTCGTATCATCATTCCCTGCAAACTGATGATCCGTTTCAAATAAAAGTGGGTGCAACAATACCTTTAGTCCCCAACCTTCAAATACATCGATTGCAGGCTGCATTTCAGCTAAACTCACCTTGCGGGCAGTTGCTGCAATGGCTATGGTGTCGCCCTTTTGTAAGTATGGTGGCTGCATTTTTATTGTCTTATTAGAGCTTGTCAGCGGTCCGCTTTTTATTCAAGATGTATATTGCTTAATGCCTGCTTCCCCTGTCTCCTAACCACTATTCCCTAATACCTATTAAATATATTTCTCGTCAAATTTCAACTTAATATCTGTTACGATCTGCTTCACTTCCTGTTCTTGGTTTTTGTCACAGATCATCAACACATCGGGTGTATCCACTATGATCAAATTGTTGGCACTTTTTACCACAACCAAGCGACCATTTTTCCCTGTTGCGCTAATCATACAATCTTTCGTGTCGTAGGCAAAAACGTTTTTACCATTCACTACGTTTCCATGATCGTCTTTGTCTGAAATTTCATAAAGAGAGGTCCATGTTCCCAAATCACTCCAGCCGAAATCGCTTGGAATGACGTATACATTGGATGCTTTTTCCATGATGCCGTAGTCAATGGAAATGCTGCGGCATTGTTCGTATAATTTTTGAACCTGAGCAGCCTCATCAGGTGCTCCATAATGTTTGGATGCTTCCTGGAACAAAGCATATTGTTCCGGTAAATATTCTTTAAAAGCTTTGCGGATACTCGAACCACTCCATACAAATATTCCGGCATTCCACAAGAAATCCCCTGAATCCAAAAACGTTTGAGCGATCTCTAAAGTGGGTTTTTCGGTGAAGGTTTTTACCTTGTAAATATTGTTGGATTGCCCTTCGTCCAAGTATTGAATATATCCATATCCGGTATCGGGTCTGTTCGGTCGGATACCAAGCGTAATCAGTGATTCATTCTTTTGCGCATATTGAATAGCCCCTTCAATATGTTGCATAAACTTATCCTCATCCAGTATGAGGTGATCTGATGGCGCCACCACACAAACAGAATGGGTGTTTACCTCGTGTATTTTCGAACTTGCAAAGGCAATACAGGCGGCAGTATTTTTAGCAGCCGGCTCACCCAAAACACATGCCATATCAATATCCGGAATTTGGGTTTTTACCAGATCCATATAAGCTACATTGGTAACGATATAGATGTTTTCGGGTAAAAAATGCTTTAGAAAACGCTTATAGGTATGTTGCAGTAAACTGGTGCCGGTTCCTAGTATATCAAGGAATTGCTTAGGGTATGTACTACGACTTGCAGGCCAAAATCTTGATCCAACACCTCCTGCCATGATGATGGCATAATGATTTTTATTTTTTTCCATTAATCTGTTATCTTCACACTCACGAATCTAATGAGTTTCATCCACCATCAAAATGCGATGATTTATGTCACAAAGAAAGATTTTAAATTCCATATTTTAAAAAAAACGAGAGAAGACATTAACTTCGTGCCCCTTTTCGTTAAAAACCAAAACGATGCAATATTTTTAGAGTCGCATCCAAGTAACAAAATTGATCATGAAAGAAGCAAAAACGGCAAAAAAAGTCACCCCCAAAGCAAGCGCCCCCAAAGCAATGAAAAGTGCCAAGGCCAGTTTGCAGGAATTTTTTGGGTTTGATAAGTTCAAGGGTGATCAGGAGGCAATTATCAATAGCCTATTGGGTGGTGAGGATATTTTTGTGATCATGCCTACAGGTGGAGGTAAAAGTTTATGCTACCAACTGCCGGCTTTGATGATGGAAGGAACCGCTATTATTATTTCACCACTTATAGCCCTGATGAAAAACCAGGTTGACCAGATCCGCTCTTTTAGCCATGATACTGTTGCTCATTTTTTAAACTCATCGTTAACCAAAACAGAAATAACCAAGGTAAAAGGAGATGTAACCAGCGGCAATACCAAAATGCTTTATATCGCTCCCGAAACCTTGAAGAAAGACGAAACGATCGAGTTCTTAAAAAGTATCAATATTTCATTCGTAGCTGTTGATGAGGCCCACTGTATTTCTGAGTGGGGCCATGATTTCCGTCCGGAGTACCGCAGGATCAAACAAATGATCAAGGAGATCAAGGATGTGCCAATGATGGCACTAACGGCAACAGCTACTCCCAAAGTACAGCAGGATATTCAAAAGAACTTGCAAATGAATGATGCTTTGGTATACAAATCGTCATTTAACCGTACCAATTTATACTACGAAGTAAGACCCAAAGGTAAAAAAGCGGATGTGATGAAAGACCTTGTTGGTTATGTAAAAACCAAAAAGGGGAAATCTGGCATCATTTATTGCCTGAGCCGTAAAAAGGTAGAGGAAATAGCCGAAGTATTAAAAGCAAACGGAGTAAAGGCATTGCCATACCATGCCGGTCTTGATGCCAAAACACGTGTGGCGCATCAGGATGCGTTCCTGATGGAAGATACAGACGTAATTGTAGCAACCATTGCTTTCGGAATGGGAATTGACAAGCCGGATGTTCGTTTTGTGATCCACTATGATGTGCCGAAAAGTATTGAAGGATATTACCAGGAAACAGGAAGGGCCGGACGTGACGGCATTGATGGTGATTGTATTTTGTATTACAATCCGGCCGATATTGATAAGTTGGAAAAATTCATGAAAGATAAGCCGGTTGCCGAGCGTGAAATTGGGGAGTTGCTTATTTTCGAAACACAAGCTTTTGCCGAAACATCCGCATGCAGAAGAAAATTCCTCCTCCATTATTTTGGTGAGGTTTATGATGATAAAGGATGCGGGAAGATGTGCGACAACTGCCGCCATCCTAAACAAAAAGAAGATGCCAAAGAAGAAGCAGTACTCGCGTTGCAGCTGATTCAAAAGGTAAATGAAAAACATGTACTCCGCCATATTGTTGATGTATTGGTGGGTAGCAAAACGCATGATGTTACGTTGAATGATCATCATGAATTGGCGTTTTTTGGTAAAGGACAAGATCATGAAGAGAACTATTGGAAATCATTGATCCGTGTATTGTTGTTGCAAGGATATGTAACCAAAAACATTGAAAACTATGGCTTGTTGAGTATCAGTGAAAAAGGCGAAGCATTTATTAAAAAACCGACCAAGTTTGAAATTGCTGTTGATCAGAAATTTGATAAAGTGTTGGATAGTGATGACGATGCAAACGTTGAAACAGAAAATGTGTATGATGAAGTATTGTTTGCTATGCTTAAAGACCTTACCCGCAAGGTGGGTAAACAACTCAATCTGCCTCCATATGTTATTTTCCAGGAGCCTTCATTGGAAGAGATGGCTTACAAATTCCCGATTACGATTGACGAGTTAAGCAAGGTTTCGGGTGTTAATAAAAGTAAAGCCGTAAAATACGGGAAACAGTTTGTGGAGCTGATCGGCAAATATGTGACTGATAACGGCATTGAGCGTTCCGAAGATATCGTGGTGAAATCGGTGGTCAATAAATCGGCTAAGAAAATCGCTATCATCACCAATATTGATAAGAAATTAAGTTTGGAAGATATCGCCCGTTCTATTGGTTTAACCATGACGGAATTGTTGGATGAAATCCAGAATATTGTTTACTCCGGAACCAAACTCAATCTTAAATCATATATCAATGATATAGCAGATGAAGAGATCCAGGAAGAGGTGATGGACTTTTTTAGAAAAAGCCAGAAGGATTCGTTGGAAGAGGCATTGGCAGAATATGGAAGTGAGTTTTCAAAAGACGATATTCAGTTGATGCGCATTCATTTCATTTCGGAAGTAGCCTATTAATAGTCCTTTGAGAGTCCAATCTTAAATTTACATTTGCCAAAAAAATAACATCGTGCAAGAGCATCATAATAGCGGCCATGTGACCAAGCTGAGTGCAGCAGGGTTATTAATTACGTTAGGAATTATTTATGGAGATATCGGAACATCTCCCCTTTATGTGATGAAAGCGATTGTTGCCGATAGGGTAATATCGCGGGATTTGATATTGGGAGGGTTGTCTTGTATTTTCTGGACACTTACCTTACAAACCACATTAAAATATGTTGTAATCACTCTCCGTGCCGATAACAATGGAGAAGGAGGGATCTTTTCGCTATACGCCCTCATCAGAAGGCGCAGGCCGAAGTTAATTTTCCCGGCCATAATTGGTGGGTGCGCTTTATTGGCCGATGGGATTATCACACCGCCTATTTCGGTGGCCTCAGCGGTAGAAGGGTTGCGTATTTTAAACCCTGATATTCCAACCATACCGATTGTACTCGCCATTATTACCACCATTTTTGTCATTCAACGGGTGGGTACCAATATTGTAGGAAAAGCATTCGGGCCAATTATGTTGGTTTGGTTTGGGATGCTTGCAGTGTTGGGGGTGGTTTCGCTGGTGCAAAACCCCGGAGTGATGGTTGCCCTCAATCCTTATTATGCCTATAATTTATTAGCCAATTATCCTCAAGGGTTTTGGTTATTGGGAGCCGTTTTCCTCTGTACTACAGGGGCTGAAGCATTATACTCCGATTTAGGACATTGTGGGAAAAACAATATCAGGGTGAGTTGGGTCTTTGTGAAACTTACCTTGGTATTAAATTATTTGGGACAAGGAGCATACTTATTACAGTTTGAGGGGCAAGAACTTACCAACCTCAATCCTTTTTTCTCTTTGATGCCGGATTGGTTTTTGCTCTCCGGAATCATTATCGCAACATCAGCTGCAATTATTGCGAGCCAGGCGTTAATCAGCGGATCATTTACGTTAATTTCGGAAGCATTACGTCTCAATGTTTGGCCCAAAGTAACCATCAAATATCCTTCCGTGGCTAAAGGGCAGTTGTATGTGCCTAGCGCCAATTGGATGTTGTGGACGGGATGTGTGGGCGTGGTTTTGTATTTTCAGGAATCTTCGAATATGGAAGCGGCTTATGGTTTGGCCATTACCATAGCAATGATGATGACCACTATTTTATTGGCAAACTATCTTCGTAAGATTAACTTCCCTCGTTGGGTTGCAGGTTGTATCCTGTTGATTTACTTTACAATTGAAGGTTCATTTTTATTGGCCAACTTGAGTAAATTCGAGCATGGTGGTTGGGTTTCGCTGCTCATAGGTTCCATTTTTATAACGGTAATGTGGGTTTGGTTTAAAGGCCGTAAGATCAAGAACCGACTCACTGAGTTTGTAAATTTGAGGAAGTATCTGCCGATTCTGCATGAGTTGAGCGGAGACCAAAGTGTTCCAAAATTTGCAACGCATTTGGTTTTTTTAACCAGTGCCGATCATTTAATGGAAGTGGAAAATAAAGTGATCTATTCCATCTTGCAGCGGCAACCCAAACGTGCGGATATTTATTGGTTCTTACATATTCATGTTGACGATCAGCCTTATACTATGCAGTACAAAGTGGATATTATCGTTCCTCAGGATGTGATTAAAGTGGAATTCAAACTGGGCTTTAGGGTTGAACAAAAGATCAATTTCTATTTCCGGAAAGTGGTGGAAGAATTGATGAAGAATGGAGAGGTAGATGTAACATCGCGTTACTCATCACTGGGTAAACAAAATATTACAGGCGATTTTCGGTTTGTGGTCTTGAAACGCCATTTATCAAATGAAAATGAACTATCGCTTTACGAACGCCTGATTATGGACGCATATTTTATGCTGGATAAACTAAGTTTGAGTGAAGAGAAAGCTTTCGGACTCGATACAAGTTCAGTGATTGTAGAAAAAGTGCCAATGATCATTGCCCCGTTAAAAGATTTTAAACTTAAGCGGGTTTACAAATAGTCCTGAAAATCAGGGGGGATTTTCGGAGCGAAAAAAGGAATAAAAAAAATGTAAGAAAAATTTGCGATCAGGTTTGCATGTAATGATCATTTTCATACATTTGCACCCCAATCTGTCCGATGGTGTAACTGGCAACACGACTGATTTTGGTTCAGTAGAGTCTAGGTTCGAGCCCTAGTCGGACAACAGAAAGGTTAAGTGTCGGGTTTTTTAAACAAAATCCGACATTTTTTTTATGAATTAGGTCCAATTGTAATTAAAAACTAAAGTACCATGACATCACCACGTAACGAGGTAAAACTATTCTCAGGTCGTAACTCCTTGTTTGTAGCCGAAAAAATTGCGGCAGCATACGGACAACCGCTGGGCGACATTACCGTTTCGCAATTTGCCGATGGCGAAATTCAGCCGAGCATTAACGAATCGGTACGTGGAACGGATGTGTTTTTTATTCAGTCAACCTTTCCAAATGCCGATAATTTATTGGAATTGTTGCTGATGATTGACGCAGCTAAACGCGCTTCGGCTCATTATATTACTGCAGTTATCCCTTATTTTGGGATGGCCCGCCAGGATAGAAAAGACCGCCCCCGTGTATCAATTGGTTCAAAAGTAGCTGCCGACCTGTTAAAAGCGGTAGGTGTGAGCCGTGTAATGACAATGGACTTGCACGCCCCACAGATCCAAGGTTTCTTCGAAGTGCCTGTGGATCACCTCGATTCATCGGTTATTTTTATTCCGTATATCCGGAATTTAAAAGAAAATAATTTGATTTTGGCATCCCCGGATATGGGAAGTTCGAACAGAACCCGTACATTTGCCCGCGCTTTAAATCTGGATATGGTTATCTGTGATAAAGAGCGCAAACGTGCAAACGAAATTGCTTCGATGACGTTGATTGGTGATGTAGCAGGAAAAGATGTGATTTTGATTGATGATATTATTGATACCGGAAATACATTGGCTAAATCGGCTCAAATGCTCAAAGACAAAGGGGCATTGAGCGTACGTGCCATGTGTACACATCCGGTACTTTCAGGTAAAGCTTACGAAACCATCCAGGATTCAGTTATTGATGAACTGGTAGTATGTGATACCATTCCTTTGAAAAAGGAAGCAAGTAAGATAAAAGTATTAAGCGTTGGCGATCTGTTTGCAAAAGCAATCAAAAACGTGACAGAGTTTGAATCGATCAGTTCACTGTTTGATACGAATTCTAAATAAGGGATTATTCGCATAACAATAAAAAACAATGCAGCGCGAAGGTGAGCGAATACACTTGAGTGAGGCAAAACAAAAAACAACAACAAAATGAAATCAATTGCCATGTTTGGTTATTTGCGGGACGGAGTTGGTAAATCATCTACCAAAGTAATCCGAAACGAGGGTAAAGTGCCGTGCGTATTGTATGGTGGCGGAAAAGAGAGTATTAATTTCTCTATGTATTCAGCAGACTTTAAACAATTGGTGTACACACCAAACACGTTTAAAGTAAAATTAGACATTGACGGTAAAACGTACAAAGCTATTTTAAAAGACATTCAGTTTCACGCTGTGAACGACACAATTTTGCATGCTGATTTTCAAGAAATTGATGAGGCAAAAGAAATTGAGATCGGTGTTCCGATTAAATTGGTAGGTAACTCAGTAGGTGTTCGTGCGGGTGGTAAATTAACCATCAAATCAAACAAATTAAGAGTTCGTGCATTGTCAAAAAACCTTCCTGATTTTATCGAAGTAAACATCGATAATTTAGAGATCGGAAAAGCAATTAAAGTAGGTGAAGTTAAAGTCGAAAACATGACTTTATTGGATGCACCTAACAATCCAGTAGTAGTAGTTAAAACTACACGTGCTGCACAAGAAGAAGCTAAAGCTGCTGCAGCTGCTGAGAAAAAGAAATAATAGGTTATTCCTTTAATATTTAGAAACCTCGGAACACTTAGTTGTTTCGAGGTTTTTTATTGAAATCGGATACAATGTGTGGTGATCAATGGCATTTATCTTAAACAAAAAAAGCAACCTTAGGGCTGCTTTTTTTGTTTAAGATCGCAATTTTATGGATGGAAGGTTAGGTTTCCGTTAATAACTGCCGAATCTCCCGAAGTACCATCAAAGCTTGTTTTTAAGGTCAGATTGCTTACTGTTGCTGATACCACACCATTTACATTGGTCACGGTTACACTTCCACCATCATTTTTTGAGCGGTATGCAATACTTCCATATGCCCCATTTACCGATACCTCCATTGGATCTGTACTCCCTAGTTTTGTTAAGTAAGATACAATTTTATATGTGCCGGTAGCGGGAGTTTGCGAATAGAACCAAATTTGAAAAGCTCCAAGAGAGTCATTTGTTCCACTTCCCATCAAGCCATTATTCGTTCCTGAACCATTCCATACGGCACTACTGGTTGAATGAACAAATGTTTTACCATTCAATGTCCATGTGTTTTCGGCTATCCCCGAAGTGGTTGATGTGCTGCTTGTTGAAGAAGTTGTAGAAGTACTTGCGGTTGTGGCAGTAGAAGAAGTTGTAGCAGTTGTGCTTGTAGTTGCTGTGCTAGCGGTAGTACCTGTCGTTGCGGTCGTAGAAGGTTTTGTTGTTTCTTCTTCTTTACAAGAGATGATAAGCGATGCAGTACCCAGTACCACAAACGCTGCTGTTAATAAGTGTTGTTTCATTTGTTGCTTGATTATGCAACAAACATCTGCTAACATCAGCATGGAGGCAATACGGTTTTTGTCGTATTTTGAATAGCTAGAACAAAAAAGGCTGCCCTTGGGCAGCCTTTCATATAATGATGAACAATGGGATTGATTATTTAAGCACCTCGCGCGAAATAACGATGCGTTGTACTTCTGATGTTCCTTCGTAGATCTGGGTGATTTTAGCATCACGCATCATACGCTCCACATGGTATTCTTTAACAAAACCGTAACCCCCGTGAACTTGAACAGCCTCGGTCGTAACCCACATAGCTGTTTCCGATGCATATACTTTTGCCATCGCACTGGCCATACCATAATCGCCATGTGCGTCTTTTAAAGCTGCAGCTTTTAAACAGAGTAAGCGTGCCGCTTCAATACGTGTTGCCATATCAGCTAATTTAAACTGTATTGCCTGGTGGTGCATAATTTCTTTTCCAAATGCTTTACGTTCTTTCGAATATTTAACAGCCAATTCGTATGCACCGCTGGCTATACCCAGAGCCTGTGAGGCGATACCAATACGGCCACCAGCCAACACCTTCATTGCAAATGTAAATCCAAAACCATCTGCTCCAATTCTATTTTCTTTAGGAACTTTCACATCCTGGAACATAATTGAATGCGTATCGCTTCCACGAATACCCATTTTATCTTCTTTTTTACCAACGGTTACACCTGGCCAACTTTTTTCAACAATAAATGCATTGATACCTTTGTGTTTTTTCTCAACATCGGTTTGCGCAATAACCAGGTAATAAGTTCCGGTATTGCCATTTGTAATCCAGTTTTTGGTGCCGTTTAATACATAATGGTCACCCATATCTATTGCGGTTGTTTTTTGCGAAGTAGCATCACTACCAGCTTCTGGCTCCGAAAGCAAAAATGCTCCATGAACCTGACCGCTGGCCAAAGGCACTAAGTATTTTTGTTTTTGCTCTTCCGTTCCATAGGTTTCCAATCCCCAGCATACAAGTGAGTTGTTAACTGAAACAACCACGGAAGCAGAAGCATCAACTTTTGATAATTCTTCCATGGCCAATACATAAGAAATAGTGTCCATTCCTGAACCTCCGTATTTCGGATCGACCATCATACCCATGAATCCGAGCTCACCGAGTTTTTTAATTTGCTCAGTTGGAAATTTTTGGTGCTCATCGCGTTCAATTACGCCTGGCAACAATTCTGTTTGTGCAAAATCACGGGCAGCTTGCTGTACATTCAAATGCTCTTCTGTTAACTCAAAGTTCATATGCGGTTTGTTTTTAGTTTTATCAAAATTACAGGAGACTGCGAAAATACTGATATAGCTTGTAATTGCAAATACTAAGATTGAAACCGCCAAACTAATGGTTAAGGGGTCTCGTACTGTTATAGTAAAGGGTTGAATTAACCAAGAGAAAGAGGGAAAGAATGATTTTAAATGGAATGTTAAACGCGCAAAAGGGCTGAAAGGAAAATTAAGAATTAATTAGACCTTTCTGGTTTGTGCCAACGTGTAATAAGATTAAATTAGATTTTATGATAAGGAGGCTTTCGTTTCAGGTGATTTTTGGCTTGCTCTTTTTGGGCATAAATGCTTACGCTCAACAGGCTCAAAACTGGTATTTTCCTGAAAACGTTGGTGTGAGGTTTGATAATCAGGAAGTTTTTTCTTTACCATGGGGAAAGGTTTGCACCTCTGTTCCTTCGAATGTACAAATACGTCCGACAGAAGGTGGGGCCTGTATTTCGGATTCAAAGGGGAATTTATTGTTTTATACCGATGGGGTAACAATCTGGAACCGGAACCATGCCCCCATGAAAGAGGGCCAAAATCTTAAAGGTGGTCCATCCGCAACGCAGCCTGCCAGCATTGTTCCCGATCCCGGAAATCCATCCAGGTATTATGTTTTTACATTGGATGACTTTCAGCATACACTCAAGAACGGCCTTTGTTATACAGTTGTAGATATGTGCCTGGATAATGGACTTGGTGATGTAACTGCTGAAAAAAACATTCCACTTCTCAGTCTAGCAGGCGAAAAGCAAGCTATCACCAAACATAAAAATGACACTGATTATTGGCTGGTAGTGCACAAGCATTTTTCCAATGCCTTTTATGCGTATAAGATTAGTGCAAAGGGTATTGATGATCCGGTAATTTCTTATATCGGTTCTAATCACGAAGGCGGTCTTTATGCCGGAACAGCCACTGCCATCGGGCAAATGAAAATTTCTCCGGATGGAAGTAAAATAGGATTGGTCAATGCGAACCTAGACGTTGGAAATGACAGGGCATTGCTTGAAGCCTTTAATTTTAATAACGAAACGGGTAAAGTATCCAACTATGTTAACCTGACGGATCTGATATATTCGGTCTTTCATGGTTTTTATGGAGGATATGGTTTTGCCTTTTCGCCCAACAGCAAAAATGCATATGTTTATACTACATTAGGGATACTTCAGTTTCATTTTAACAATTCATGGTGGACTTATATAAATGTACTCGCCCCATCATCAATTTTACTCAACCGAATGGGAGGGATGCAGCTGGCTCCTAACGGGAAAATATACATTGCCAAAGGAGAGTCTTTTTTATCATCTATTTCTGATCCGGATAATCTTGTTCCATCAGCCGGGTTTGTGTTAAATGATGTTTTTCTGGACGATGGTATCGCTACATGGAGTCTGCCTGGTTTTTATGATGGATTCAGGTATTTACATCCTGATCCGCCATGTTCTCCGGGAGGCAATGGTGGGGGAGGAGATAGAGATTGTATCTCCAGTTTTTATCCCAACCCATTTTCGGATTACCTGAATATAAGATTAAATGCTGCTGCCGTAAAAGATATTCGTTTTTACAATACGGTGGGGCAATTGGTGTTAACATATCAACCGTCAAACCACTCTGCAATTTCAATTGATACAAGAAACCTTAAGGATAATGTTTATGTGGTTGTGGTTACTAAATTGGATGGAACAGTTTGTATAAATAAACTCTTTAAAAAATAAGTTCTTTACATCCATCCTTTTCGCTTAAACCAAACCCAGACCGCGATCGTTATGCCCAACATTAATCCAAGGACCCCCGGGTATCCCCACGCTTTATCCAATTCGGGCATATAATGAAAATTCATTCCATATACCCCCACTATAAATGTTAAGGGGAGAAAAAATGCTGTGAAAACAGTTAAGGTTCGCATCACCTCATTGGTACGCTGCGATGAAAGTGAAATGTAAATATTGAGCAGCGAGATAATGCTTTCATAAACCTCTTCCACCTGTGTATCTGTTTTGATATAATGATCCTTTAGGTCTTGCATGAATGGATTTTTTTTGCCTCCGTTGTCAAATATTTTATCAATAATTTCTGCTGTTAAATTGGTGAGTTTGCGCATCACATAAACCTGCCTTTTGATCCTGTATAAACTTTTGAGTAAATCGGGAATCCGTTTTTTCAGGAATATTCTCGATTCATAAAAATCAATTTCTGTGTCAAGTCTTATAAGGGGGGCTTCAAATGAAATTAAACAGGATTTGATCATTTTGGCAACAACATCCGTTGCAATATGATGGTCTTTGTATTTTTGCCATACATCATGCAGTTGAGTCAAAGGTTTTCGATGTATGGTGATGAGCAGTTCTTTATTATAAAATATAGCAAGCTTACTGGTAAGGTCTTGAATGGTGTCGGCATTTTTAGCACAATGTTCATCATAATAACGAACAATGATAAAGTACATATCGTCCAGCAACTCATATTTAGGCAAATGCTCCGGCTGCATACAATCCTGAATGGCTGCAGGATGAAGTTTGTATTTTTCACCGATCTGTAAGAGCTCTTCGTTTGTTGGGTCAATTATATCAACCCACTCAAATGTGGTTTCGGCTTTTGCTTTGAATGGATTAATCATATAACGAATATATGGTTTTGTGATAATTGTGTTACCCCAAATCTTTACTCAAAGAAATTCTCAAAATACACCGGATCAGTTTTACTTAGATAATTAAGCAGCGGTTAAATTACTTGAAGGTATAACACAATCCTAGGCCTAAACCTTGTTGTTTAAGGGTTAGTCTTTTGTTTTTCGATTCAACAAATTGTATGGTTTTGTAGTTTGCAATAATAAGGCAGGCGATGGATGCAGCTCCGGTTAGAAACATTAATTGAGTGGCAATTTTTTTGTTTTCATCATATTGTGTCTTGGCAGCCCAATAGTCGATTTGTGAAGCATAACTATTTGCCCCAATTTCAGCGGGGTCTTTCTTAAATGCAGTGCTAACACCTATACCTATAGTTATTAAGAAGAATGAAGCCGAAGTAATGTTTAACACTTTTGCATCTTTCAGGTAATAGGCACTTGGCGGAAGTGGGGGTGGCGGAGGTGGTGGAGGTGGTGGAGGTGGATCGGAAAAACGATAGTTTTGAGAAGTATCCTGCATTGCCTGCTGTTGTTCAATGAAAACACGATTGTTGTACATAATTTTAGTAACACTATCCTGAGGGACTTTTTTGACAATACCCTTTCGTTTAAATACAACAAGCGAATCGTTTACACTGATGATTTTGCAGTTAAGCTGATCCCCATTTTGAAGTGTTAAATAATCCTGAGAGATGGCACAATAGGGTAACGTGAGTAATGAGCATAGAAGTATAGTTTTCATAAGGGGGCTGATTTATAGCAAGCTAGAAACTTTTTTTGTTTTTGGCAAAAAAATATGACCAACGAAAAAGCCTCGCAAACCGAAAGGTAAGCGAGGCTTTTTGATAAGTTGTTAACTGATAACTAAGCCGAAGCGGTGGCGTTTTTGTGACGTTTACGTTCGTTTTCTTCTAAGTAAATTTTGCGCAAACGAAGCGATTGTGGAGTAATTTCTACGTACTCATCGCCTTGGATATACTCCATACATTCTTCCAAACTCATATTGATTTTTGGAGCAATGCGGGTTTTATCATCCGAACCTGAAGCACGCATGTTTGTTAATTTTTTCTCTTTGGTAATGTTTACCACTAGATCATCCTGGCGGTTGTTTTCACCAATAATCTGACCCATATAAATTTCTTCACCTGCTTCAACAAAGAAGTTTCCACGGTCTTGTAATTTATCGATCGAGTATGCAATAGCTGTTCCTTGCTCCCCGCTGATCATTACACCAGCCAAACGACTAGGAATAACGCCTTTCCAAGGCTCGAAAGCTTTGAAACGGTGAGCCATGATCGCTTCACCTGCAGTTGCTGTTAATACGTTGTTACGTAAACCAATGATACCACGTGATGGAATTTCAAACTCTAAGTGGATCAAATCACCTTTAGGCTCCATTACAAGCATATCGCCTTTGCGTTGACTTACCAATTCAATTACTTTTCCGGATACTTCCTGAGGAACATCAACAGTTAGGATCTCAATAGGCTCACATTTAACACCATCAATTTCTTTAACGATAACTTGTGGTTGTCCTACCTGTAACTCATAACCTTCACGTCTCATTGTTTCGATCAATACAGATAAATGCAAGATACCACGTCCGAATACCAAATATGAATCGGCCGCATCTGTTTCTTCAACACGCAATGCCAGGTTTTTCTCTAATTCTTTGAACAAACGATCACGTAAATGGCGTGAAGTTACAAATTTACCTTCTTTACCGAAGAATGGTGAGTTGTTAATGCAGAACAACATATTCATTGTTGGCTCATCAATAGTAATCGGGGTTAATCCTTCCGGATTTTCAAAATCGGCAATTGTATCACCAATTTCAAACCCTTCGATACCCATCACCGCACAAATATCACCCGCATGAGCTTCTTCAACTTTCATTTTACCCAAACCTTCAAACGTATACAATTCTTTGATACGTGATTTTTGGATTGAACCATCACGTTTCACCAAACTTACCGGTTGGTTAACTTTAATGCTTCCGCGTAAAATACGACCAATGGCAATACGTCCGGTGAATGATGAGTAATCCAATGAAGTGATTTGCATTTGCAAATTCCCTATCTCAACATGCGGAGGTGGAATTTGTGCAATAATATCATCTAATAAAGCTGTAAAATCTTCGGTTGGTGTTTTCCAGTCCGGACCCATCCAACCTTGTTTCGAACTGCCATAAATAGTATGGAAATCCAATTGTTCTTCGGTTGCTTCAAGGTTAAAGAACAGATCAAAAACCTGGTCGTGAATCTCGTCAGGACGGCAGTTTGGTTTGTCTACCTTATTGATAACAACGATAGGTTTTTTTCCCAAAGCCAAAGCTTTTTGCAAAACGAAACGTGTTTGAGGCATTGGTCCTTCAAAAGCATCAACCAAAAGCAGAACGCCATCAGCCATGTTTAATACACGCTCTACCTCACCTCCAAAGTCCGCGTGACCAGGAGTATCAATGATATTAATTTTAGTTCCTTTGTATTGTACCGAAATGTTTTTTGCTAAGATGGTGATTCCACGCTCGCGCTCTAAATCGTTGTTATCCAGGATAAGATCGCCAGTTTGTTGGTTTTCACGGAAAAGCTGTGTTTGGTGAATAATCTTGTCTACCAAAGTGGTTTTACCGTGGTCAACGTGCGCTATAATAGCAATGTTACGAATGTTTTGCATTGTGCCTACTTAAAAAATTGAGGCGCAAATATATTCAAAACTTTGGTAAATAAGGTAATGCTATGGTTATTAGTTGGTTGTTTTTAGGTGATTTAAGTCAAACTTTAAGGAGGCTCATGCTTGTGATACTTTCATTAAGGGGTCTAAGAATAACCTGTTTAAATCGGTTTGTAATAGTTTAGCGTTCCTACTATTTTTTACTTCTTCAGAACAAAAGTAGCGCACAATAGATAGAAAACAATTAATTGAAAATTAGTATTTTATATAGTAAATGGGTTGCAGACAAGGATTTTATGGGATATATTTTTTTATTTGAAGAAAATACTAGTCTATGATTAAACTCTTTTTGCCATTGGTGGTAATTTCTTTTTTGCTATCAGGGTGTTACTCTAAAGTGGTGCGACATACCGGAAATACAGGCGGTACTTATTATGGAATTTCAGGTCCGGGCTCATATGATTACTATACAGGTAAGACTAGCTATTATAGTGGGTATACCACTCCTGAAGGTTTAAAGGAAGCTTTGAAGCTAAAAGAAAAGTATGGTGAAGATGTGAACATCATACTGAATTATACGCATACACAGTATGAGTTTAGTTTTGTAAAAGATAGTGTGGTGGTTGGTAAGCCAATTCAGGTAAAAGAAACCAACGAAGAAATGGCTACGAGCCTTTCGGACGATGTGCGTTTTTTCAAGAACGAGCAATTCAATAACAGTGTTTCATTCGAGGGCTTTTACGAAAATTTCTCTGGGGAATTGGATACAAGCTTTGTAAAATCCTCCTACTTGGAAAGCCAGGTAGGAAGTGGTGGAATTTTTTACAGCGATGCCAAAAGAGCCGAGTCGAGTTGGAGCTTGCCTGTTCCCGGCAGCACTGTGAGGGTCAGATACAATAAATTGTACGAAGATGTTAAATATTTTAATACCGTATTTTTTAATGAAGGGTACCCAAAACAAGAGAGTGTGATAACCTTTAAAATTCCTACATGGTTAGACGTTGAAATCATTGAACGAAATTTTGAAGGTTATGAGATTCACCGAATGGATAGTGGATATACAATAGGTCGTAAATTAATACCCAAAAAAGCGGAAAAGACTACCACAAAGAAAACAACTAGCTCAAAGGCCTCAAAAAATAATAAGGCACCAAAACCTATTGCTAGTTCTGATAAGTACAGATATGTTACTTATATTATGAACAATGTTCAGGCCAGCAAGGATGAGGATTTATTCCCTGGAGCAACACACAATTATCCCCATTTAATCGTTTTGTGTAAATCGTATGATTCAGTAGCAGTAGCTAAATTGAAGAAAGAGCCGGTTTCGAAGGATAAGAAAACGACTAAAACTACGACTCAGACAAAGTCTCAAACAACAAGTACCACTAAAACTTCAACTCAAACAAAGTCAACTTCAGCGAAAGGTAAAAAGACAAAAGAAGAACCTGTTGTTAACAGGGAATTACCTAAAAATATAAAAGGCACTATTGCCAACACCCAAGATCTTTACCATTGGTGTTATGAAATTGCTTCATTGGCAAATAATAAGATTGATTCGGTAAAACCACTTGCCATGGAAATCGTAAAGGGTAAAACCACTGACAAGGAAAAAGTTGAAGCAATTTTTTACTGGGTACAGGACAATATCAGGTATGTAGCTTTTGAAGATGGAATTGCAGCTTTTAAGCCTGACGCATGCCAAAATGTATTGGAAAAACGATATGGTGATTGTAAGGGAATGGCCAATTTGATAAAGTGCATGCTGGTTTCGCTGGGTTACGATGCAAGGCTTACATGGATTGGTACCCGCAGGTTGAATATTGAATATTCAGTACCTTCAGTAGCTACCAGCAATCACATGATTTGTTCGGTTGTATTGGATGGCAAACGATATTTTTTAGATGGAACGGAAAAGTATATAAGTTTAGGTGATTATGCCCACCGCATCCAGGGACGACCTGTAATGATTGAGGATAGTTTACGTTATATTATTGACACCGTTCCGGATCTGCCATACACCCGCAACCAGCATAATCGTAAAGCTGATTTTACAATTGCAGAAGATGGTAAACTTATTGGAAAAGTAACTGAAACGATGAAAGGGGAAAACAAAACCAATTTCCTTTATCGTTATCACTACAGTGCAAAATCAGACAGACCTTTTATCATCAAACAACACTTGAAAGACTATGATCCGAATTTTGATCTTGCCAATATTACCCACACAAATCTGGAGGACCGAACAAGTGATCTTGTACTGAATTATGATTTGTCGATTCGTTACAATACAATAAAACAGGGTAATCTTATTATGATTAAACCTGATTATATCGGTGAATTAACCAATCATGATAATGACACCAGTCGAATGAGTAAGATTGCATACGGTCATAAACTGTATTATACGCATTCTTATAATTACAGCATTCCAAGCGGTTATACTGTAAAAGAACTTCCCAAATCGTTGACAATAAACAATAGTGATTACAGCTTTTTACTGACCTATAAGCAAGTAGGTAATCAAATTGTTTATGAAAAAACACTCATTTTAAATTCGGGATATATTGATAAAAAGGGGATTAAACAGTGGAATGCTGATATTAATGCGTTGGAGAAAAATTATAACTCGTACATCATTTTAAGTAAGAACTAAATCTAACGCAAGGAAACGTATCATGAAAAATACCATTTATATTTTTAGCGCGATTCTCTTTTTAACGTTTAGTGTTTCGGCACAACAACGGATGAATAAAACCGAAAAGTTTGAATCGAAGATGACCGATCTCTTAAAGGAGGATAAAGAGGCGATGTTTAAAACCAATAGAGCTCCGGAAGCTTTTAAAGATGAGTCGATCGTTGTTTTGGCCGAAAAGGTAAAAATAAGCTTTTATGGAAAGGGCGCCTTAACAAGCAGTTTAACATATGTGCACAGGAAAATTTTGTTGAATGATATTGCTGCGCTTGAAGCATCCAGTGAGTATACTTTTGATAAACCTAATGATGCGAATGCCATGCAATTGAACATTATTAAAACAGATGGCAGTATTGTTAAGGTTGACCTAAAAGATGCCGTTAAGGACGAAAGAAAACTAAAAATCCGATCGTATAATTTTAGCTTTTCGGAAGAGAAACAAAAAATTGCTTTAAAAAATTTAGAGGTTGGTGATGTATTAGAGTATGTGGGATTGTTTGACAAGTGGCAAGGAAATTACCAGAGTACTTATTATCTGGCATCAGAATACAGTATCGTTTCGTCAAAAATTGTATATGAAGTTGAAAAGGACAATTTTTATGTGGCATATAAGATGATAAATGATTGCCCCCAGTTTAAAACCGGAAAGGTCAAAAATTTAATTACTTACACCCTTGAGGATACCATGCGCAGAAGTTACGAGGATGAGCTCGAGGATATTCCTGCCTATACAGAACCACACTTTAAGATGCGTGTAATTCCAAATCACTTGGTGGGAAACTATGCTTTTAAGTATCAAAAGGGGAAGGCCAAAACAACTGTTACAGAAATTGATTTAAAACAAGAGGCGCTCTGGATGACAGAGAATTTGGAAGGAAGCAGCAGCGAATATTATATTGACTATATTGAAAAATTTGGATACAGGCAAACAGATGCTGAGTTCCTCAAGTCTTATTTTTATTATTTACGTGATCGGATTTATGTTGAAACTGCAACTTTTGACGCGACCCCCCAAAGCCGCAAGCTGAATTTGATGAATAAGATGATCAGGGCAGCCAATAAATGGAGGATTCCTTATGAAATAGTATTTCTCAAAGATAAAGATGAAGGGCGTTTCAGTGATATCCTTTTTGAGGACGAATTGTATTGTGGAGTTATTTTTAAAACTCCCGAAGAAGAGGTGAGTTTTTATAGTTTTCACTTGTTTGCACATCCCAATGAAATGCCAAGTGATTTTGAGGGTACGGAAGCATATAGGGTAAAAATAGGATCAAGTATTGCCAAAACAACGGTTAA
This sequence comes from Chitinophaga pinensis, assembly GCA_943369665.1. Classification (GTDB taxonomy): domain Bacteria; phylum Bacteroidota; class Bacteroidia; order UKL13-3; family UKL13-3; genus UKL13-3. The sequence goes on along the minus strand of CALRNX020000006.1, from coordinate 58,009 downwards.
AAAATACCAGGTTCCTGTTACTCCGAATACCCATAATACTTATTTCACAAAGATGAATGCTGGTTTTTCAGGTGGTATTGACTCTCTTAAACTTGATCAGCATGTGGTGCTTAAGGGCTACTATCGTAATAACGCCAAGTTTGACTTAGTGAATCGTTATGATTATTTCAATAAGTACCTGAAGCAGTTGACGGATGAAAAGGTGTTGACAGATACAAACCTGCATTATTATTTTATAACCAATAAAGCTTACCTAGATTACGATGAGCCATTTATTCAAAGTGAAGAAATAAGAGGAAGAGAATTGTTTAAGAAAAACCAGAGTAATCGCTTAAAAAGGCATTTCGAAAATGACCACAAAAATGAATCGTATACCTTATTGAAGTATAATCAATACCAGATTATATCGGATAGCAGACCTGCTGATTCAAATTGGGTAGAATGGAAAGAAGATCTTGTTATAGGTGATGTAGCGGCTAAAATTGATGATAAACTTATGGTACTTGAGGTGGGAAAAATATTTAGTGGTATGTACCAGATTAACAATGATAAAAACCGTGAAGTGAGAAGCAAGCCGTTTGTGATCAAATTCAATCGCACATTCACCAGTGAACTTGCACTTACACTTCCTGAAGGATATAAGATAAAAGATCTGAGCCAGCTTAATCGGACCTTTGAAAACAGTACAGGAAAGTTCAGCACTATTGCCAGCATGCAGGGCAACACGTTGAATATTGTATTAAACAAAGAATACAAAGCCAATACTTATGAAAAGGAAAAATGGCCTCAGTATATCAATTTTTTGGATGCGGCAGCCGGATTTAATCAAGTAAAAATTGTTCTCGAAAAATAACCAGTTATGAAATATAAATTATTATTGCTAATCATCATTTTCTGTGCCACCCAAAAGTTAGCTGCACAAACAAGATATTATTCCCTAGGTTATTCGGCTATTCCTTTTGAAGGTACAGGAGCAACAGAAGAGTTACTCTCAGGGAAATTTGGAGTGAACATCTGTACTCATAAGTTTAAATCGAATAAAATAATGAGAGGCTTTACTTTTGCTTATCAAAAGCTTGGTAAAACATATGAGAACGATGAGTCTTATTATAATTATGCAACAGATAATATTGAGTATGTATTAATCAAATCTGAAGTTACGGTTCAAAAGTTCACTTTCGGTTATGAGAGTATTAAATTATTGGGAAGAAAAGAATGGGACGACCCAGGTTCTTTTTATGGGGCTTTTGGTTATTACTTAAATTATAATAAAATTAGCCAAAAGGATATGAACAACATCCCATCATCAGTTAACCCCAACTATTATTCATATAGTGCCAGTGATATGTATTATACACCTGTCGATATAAGTCTCAAACTGGGCATAGGTTATCAGCACATGATTGGTAAACAATGGATGATTTATGCTGACGCAAGAGCCTATGTATCTTTATTGGTAACTACTGGTTATGAATATAATATTGGGGTAAGATACAGAGGTCTTGGTCCTAAACACTAGTTATTAATGCCCACCAGCAACAGCCACATCTTCATCGATACCCTGAGCTTTTAAAATACTTTTTACCCTTACTGCATAAAAGATAAGATAAGCAAAGCACACTAAGGTGAGCACATAAGATAAGTGGATTCCGATGCTTGGCGTATCTGATAATAAACCTTGAAGTGGTGGAATAACGGCTCCTCCCAGAATCATCATGATTAAAAATGATGAGCCTTGGCTGGTGTATTTTCCCAAGCCTGCAATAGCCAAACTAAAGATGCACGGCCATAACACTGAGCATGCCAATCCTCCGCTAATAAAAGCAAAAACTGCTGTTTGTCCGGTTGTAAACAATCCAACAATCATTGCTATAAATCCAAACGATGAAAAATATAACATGGCTTTTGATTGTTTTTCTTGAGAAAGAAAACTCACACCGATCATAAGTGCGATCGGCAGGGTATAAATTAACAACCCACTCACATCTTTTCCATGAATGATATTAGATAGTAGTACAACGGCAAATGCGATGTATGGAATAAGGATTTGCATGGCAATTTTGGCTATTCCTTTTAAATTAAAAACACCCATTACATTTCCCCACCTTCCGATCATCAGACTTCCCCAATACAATGAAATAAAAGGAGAGATTTCAGATTCGGAGTATCCTCCAAATTCAGGTAGTTTAAGCAATGCACCCATATTACTTTGAATGCTTACTTCTACACCCACATACATAAAAATAGCAACCATACCCAATACCAGTTGTGGGTATTTAAATGCACCGATTCCTTCTTCGGTTTGAGCATCATTGGTAATATTTGGTAAGGATGAAAAGTTAAAAAATGCGGCCATTGCGACAAACAAAATGGCTACGCCAATGTATAATCCTGTAACGGAAGTTAACGATGCCGATGATGCACCTTCCGCCATTGAGCCAAACAGAATATAACTCACAACAACCGGAGCAACAGTTGTTCCCAATGAATTTATGCCACCAGCTAAATTTAAACGCGTTGCTCCACTTTCTGGTGAACCTAATGCCACAACATATGGTTGTGCGCAGGTTTGTTGCAATGAAAACCCTAGCGCCACAATAAAATACGATGATAAGATGAGTGTATATGAACCCATTTGAACTGAAGGAATAATGCACAATGCGCCTACTGCTGAAAGTAATAGGCCATAAGTAATTCCCTTTTTGTAACCAATTTTGTTGAGCAACTCAAGCTTGCTTAAACGGGAGTATAAAAACAATCCGAGCGAACCAATAAAATAACCACCATAAAATGTAAGATCAATAAGCTGAGATTGAAACTGACTAAGGTTAAAGTAGCTTTTGCAAAACGGAATAAAAATGCCATTGGATGCAGCAATAAATCCCCAAAAGAAAAATACAGTGATCAATGTATATAATTGCGAACGTTGGGTTGTGGTTTGGGTCATGGTTTAGTTAATAGCTTTTGGTTATTGGATCAGTAGAAGAGGGGATCGGCCATAGTCGTTTTGCCATGAACCGTTCTCCAATCAAAAATTGTATTTTTAACCGAGGGGCCAAAATGCGTTTACCCACAATCCTTTGGCTGTGACTATAATATCATCCACCTTGTTTTCCGTTTAACAATATTTTTAACCAATAATGGAAATTAAGTATGATAGCAAGCTGAAAACGCGTTATTTTCGATAGTATAATTAATACATCCACCAAATGAAACATTCATTATTATTTACAACACTCTTGTTAGGCTTTGGCTTTTTGGCTCCTGTTACCTGTTCCAAAAATAAATCGACTAAAGAAGAGGCAAAAAAGGAAGAAACCCGGGTATTGCCCAAACAGATGGCCTTGTATGGACCGACCATTAAAGTGGTAGCTCCGCAAAAGGTGTAATCGGTTACTGGCTGATCAATTGATAATATCGTCCCGAGGTTTCGGGAGGTTGAAAAATCATGCATTTAGTATGACGGTATTCAACGGGATATGAAAAAGAACCAGTTAACCTGCAGACCACAACCCGCAAACGGAATTTTACATGAAACAGATTAGGAAAGAAAAATTATACTGGTTTTGCCAATTTGGTGGGTGGTTTTTATTTACCCTGCTCGAAATTTCCAATTATATTGGAATGGATGGATTCAGAGCAACTTTATTACTGAATGGTGGAGTCAATTTTATCCTGGGGATCATTGTTACGCACCTGTATCGTTTGTTTTTGATCAGAACAGGTTGGCTCAATATGCCGTTATACAAAATCATACCGCGTGGAATTATAGGTGTGGTGGTGATGTCGTTAATGCTAACGGCAGTTAATATTCCACTCGATCGAATTACGTATCCGATTTTTCAATCAGTGCCTATTGACCTGAGCTTTTTCTTCAGTTACTTTTTTAACCTGAGTAAATATATTTTGCTTTGGACGCTCACATATCATTTGTTTCAATATTGGGAGCGTTCATTGAAGGCCGAACGCGACCGTTATCAAATAGAAGCAACACTGAAAGAAAACCAGTACAACAATTTAAAGACACAGCTCAACCCGCATTTTTTGTTTAACTCGTTAAATAGCATTCGGACCTTGGTGGATATGGATCCCGAGTTGAGTAAAACTGCTATTACACAATTATCTAATTTATTGCGCAGTTCGCTACAAATGGGAAAACATAAAACTGTAATGCTAAAAGATGAATTGCAGACGGTGAGAGATTATTTGGCAATTGAAAAAATCAGGTTTGATGAGCGCCTTACGCTTACGTTTGATATTGCGCCCGAAACCGAAAGTATTATGGTGCCACCTATGATGTTGCAAACCCTCGCTGAAAATGCCATTAAACATGGAATTTCGGTTTCCAAACAAGGAGGAGAAATTGCCATAGCATCTTTTCGGAATAATGGTTCATTGCATATTGAAATCAGGAACAGCGGTGTTTTTAACCCGAAACCCGAGCATGATGGCGTGGGGGTTGAAAATACATTGGAACGATTGAGATTATTATATGATGATAAAGCGTCATTAAACATTAAAAATATATTACCCCAACAAGTACTCACCGAAATAATTATTCCTGTATGAGCGCCATTACCACTATTATAGTTGACGATGAAAAATTAGCAAGAGAAGGGCTAAAAAGTTTACTCAAAGAATTTCCTGAAATAGAAATTGTAGGTGAAGCAACCAATGCTGATGAAGCGATCGAAATGATCGACAAGCTAAAGCCCCAATTGATGTTTTTGGATATTGAAATGCCCGAAAAGAATGGATTCGATCTGTTGGAAGAATTGATTGAAACGCCTTGTGTTATTTTTACCACAGCATACAACGAATTTGCCATCAAAGCATTTGAAGTAAATGCATTAGATTACCTGTTAAAACCGATTCAAACTCAGCGATTGCGTGAAGCGATCGGTAAAGTGAAAAAGCAACTTGCCGATATTATTGTTGATAGAGAACGGAATGTACTCACCGAAAATGATCAGGTGTTTATACGCGATGGCGATAAATGCTGGTTTGTAAAACTTACCGATATCAGGATGATAGAATCTGCAGGAAACTATGCAAAGATATTTTTTGATTCACACCAACCGCTTATTCATAAAACATTAAATGCATTGGATGAACGATTAAGTACCGGTATTTTTTTCAGGGCCAACCGTCAGCAAATCATTAACCTTCGGTATATCGAAAAGATTGAGCCCTTCTTTAATGCAGGTTTTCTCATTTATTTAAAAGATGGAACCAAGGTGGAAGTTAGCCGCAGGCAATCGGTAAAGTTTAAAGAGATGATGAGTCTTTAAAGGTTTATTTGATTGAAGTTTGACATTTGTGGTTGAGCCGCATGTACATTAAATAAAAAAGCCCAATTGAAATAAGCAATTGGGCTTTTTTTTATCTGTTAAGTAATGGTTTAACATCAAAAATCTGATGTCGAAAAATCCAACATGTTTACTGTCCTTCAAATTCAACAATAACAGCATCTCCCCACAATTCTTCTACCGCATAAAATTCACGTTTTTCTTGCTGGAAAATATGCGCTACTACATCAAAATAGTCAAGTAATACCCATTCGTTGTTTACCTGGCCTTCACGATGGCGTGGCCATTCGTTGCTTTGTTTTTCCACTTCTTCCTCCACTGAGTTTGCAATTGCTTCCACTTGTTTATCAGAAGCTGCGTGGCAAATGACAAAAAAATCAGCCGATGCACCTTTTACATTGCGCATATCCAATATTTTAATGTCTTCGGCCTTTTTCTCATACATACCCTGAGCTACTTGCATGGCTAGTTCCATTGAGTTAGCTGCAGGTTGAGCCGCGGCTTTTGATTTTGCAATTTTACGGGTTTTGGTTACGGGCAGTTTTTTATTGGCAAGTACATTTGCTTCTGCAACTTGCTCATCTGTGCGTTCGTTTTTTCGTGTTGCAGTTTTTGCAGCCACTTTTTTTGCAGCAGCTTTCTTAGGTGCAGCTTTTTTTGGTGCGGCCTTCTTTGCAGCGGTTTTTGTTGTTGGTTTCATCCTTCTCGTTTACTTATTCCTGTTTACATGGTTATGTTTTAGCATATTTGTATAAGCACAAACCATATATTTGTGGCAAAAATAGCATTTTGTCGGATAACTCGTCATTTTCATTATTACAACACCATTTGCATTTTAGTGAAGTCACTTCCACTAATAATGTAGCAAAACAGTTGCTGGATGAAAACCTGGCTTATCAGGGATACGTGATCAGCTCCGATTTTCAAAGCAAAGGTCGTGGACAGGAAGGCAATCGGTGGGAAGCTGAAAAAGGGAAAAACATTCTGTGCTCATTGGTTTTACATCCTCAGTTAACTGTCGAATATCAGGTTTATTTGAACATAAGCATGTGCTTAGCAGTATATGATTTTGTCAAAAAAGAATGTGAAACAGCTGAAGTAAGGATTAAATGGCCAAATGACATTTACGTAAATGAGCAAAAAGTGGCAGGCATTTTAATTGAAAACAGTGTATTGGGGATGACGATAAAACATTCAATTGTTGGGGTAGGCATCAATATGAACCAGCTACAGTTTTTTACAGAAAAGGCAATTTCATTGGGCTTGGTCACAGGTAAACAATATTCAATTGAGGAATCAATGAAAGGACTGTTGCAATGCATGGAACTTCGTTACGATCAGTTATTGGCGGGAGCGTACCCTCAACTCTGGGAACAGTATCATGAGTTTTTTTACAGGCGAAACAAAGCAACAGCGTTTGCTGCTTTCGACCGGAATTTTGAGGGCATGCCAATTGGAATTGACGATGCTGGCAGATTGTTGGTGAATGAGGACGATGAAATTAAGCTATTTAATGTAAAAGAAATTACGTGGCTTCAATAAAAAATATAGTAGTCGATATTGGCAATACACGCAGTAAAGCCGCAGTTTTTGAAGGAACTGTTTTGCTTGAAAAAATTATATTCAAAGGTGAGGATGTGCGGGCAATTGAGGTATTGTTGGAAAACTATCACCCGGCTACTTCTCTGATAAGTTCTGTAGGAATAAAGGCAGACACAATTATTGAAATGCTCAAAACACAAACCATCTGTTTTGAACTAACGCCTGAACTTCCTGTTCCTTTTCACAATTTGTACGCTACACCGCATACTTTGGGAATGGACAGGGTGGCTGGGGTTACCGGTGCCATGCATTTTTTCTCGAAACAAAATTGTTTGGTTATTGACATGGGAACATGTGTAACGTATGATTTTATAACGGCAGGAGCTGATTATTTAGGAGGTGCGATCTCTCCGGGTTTGCATATGCGTTTACAGGCCATGGCCCATTTTACACAACGATTGCCTGAGCTGGCTTTTGAAAAACCGGTATCGTTTATTGGAAATTCCACACAAAACAGCATGTTAGCAGGTGCGTATTACGGCTTGTTGGGCGAAATAAATGAAACAATCCAGCGTTATGATGAACAATTTTGGGACGTGCAGGTAATACTTTGTGGTGGAGATGCGGAGTTGTTTGATAAACACACTAAAAAGAGCATATTTGCAGCGCCCGATCTGGTTTTGTATGGGCTTAATAATATCTTAGATTACAATGCAAACAAGGGCCAATAGGCAGTTTTTATACATATTTGTCATTATCCTTTCGGGTATTACGGCTCAGGCTCAAAATATTACGAAATCGCCATACTCTATTATCGGTTTAGGCGATTTACAATTTTATGGCACACCCCAACAGTCGGCTATGGGGCAGGTGAATCAAGGGATCCGAAAAATAAACAGCATTAATGTGCTGAATCCGGCATCTTATTCGGGATTAAAATACACAGTATTGGATGGAGGCATCATGTTCAGTGAGGGATCGCTTACCAAAAATGGTGTAAAAAGCGATATCGATAACTTTTCGTTCACCTATTTCATGTTTGCCGTTCCCTTATCTATCAAAAAGAATATTGGAATGTCATTTGGCCTCTCTCCTTATAGTGCTGTGGGTTATAATGTTTCAACTGTTAAGAGTTATCCTGATTTTATTGGTACGACCAAAATGATTGGTTCAGGAGGGCTGAGTAAATTACATATAGGCTTTGGAGCGCAGGTTGTAAAACATTTCTCCTTAGGTATAAATGCTAATTATTTGTTTGGACAGTTGATCAGGGAACAACATTTAATCATACCCACTGTGTATGCAAAAAACAATTTGGCAGAAACACGTAACCGAAACGTGAGTGATATTCAGTTTGAAATTGGAGCACAATATCATCGTCCGTTTGAAAAGGGTGTGAGGAAGGATAAGTATGAATTTGTTGCTGGAGCAACTTATACTATGGGAAACCAGCTTTCAGCAAAAGAAACATACTATATGCGTTCGTTGGGTGTAGGCGGAACAATTTTTGCAAAGGATACGATCCTGTATACAAACGATAAGAAAGGAACGGTTGATATGCCATTTTCAATTAAAGGAGGATTGAGTTATGAGAAAAAGGATCACTGGCAAATGGCTGCTGATGTTAATTATACCAATTGGTCCTCATACCAATCTTTTGGGTTAAACGATTCCTTAAATAACAGTCTTGGATTTTCGGTGGGAGGAAGTTATATCCCGAATATATTGGACTATAAAAATTATTTTAAGCGAATTGAATACCGTGCAGGTGGGAGATATGATAAAGGATATATCTATTTGAATGGAAAAAATATCGCCACTTACGCACTTTCGGCAGGATTGGGTTTGCCATTGGGTAAGTCTAAATCAAGATTGAACATTACCGGTGAGTATATTGTGAAAGGAACAACAAGTAATAATCTTATTCGTGAGCAGTATTATAGAATAACCATCGGACTGAATTTTAGCGACCGTTGGTTCTTGAGGTATAAGTATGAATAAGCTATTATGCATATTTACATTCTTTGCTTTGGTATCGTGTACCAGCCGCGAAATAGAGCAAAAGGTACTTAACGAGCGATTAAACTTACCACTCGAAACGGGTAAGAATATTTTTATTACCTATACCGATTCAGGTTATACCAAGGCCAAAGTTTTTGCACCTATGCTCGAGCGTTATGCTTCTGAGTCGCGAAATGAGACGGTGATGCGCAAAGGCATTACAACCTATTTTTACAATAAGGATAAAAAAATCGAAAGTTTTCTAAAATCGAAATATGCCATTCGTTACGATCGTGAAAAGAAAATGATTGCCCGCAATGATGTCATTTTGGTAAACAATAAAGGGGATTCACTGCGCACCGAGGAGCTTATTTGGGATGAAACTAAGCAGCAGATCCATTCCGATAAATTTGTGCGCATCACCACTGCTGATGAGATCATTATGGGTGATGGATTTGAATCCAATACGGAATTTACACAATACCGCATATTTAGTATACGCGGTATTATAAGTCTGAAAAAGTAATGCAAAAATTGATCATCTATAACTGGCTTGTATTGGCAATTCTTTCGCTGTTGGTTTGCATTTTCATTGCCATTTTTGAATCGTTTGTGAAAGATAAAGCATATTTATACCTTATCTTGTCAATTGTTTTTGGAATATTGTACTATAAACAACGAAAAAATATTCGGGACTAATAGCAATATGAATAACCTACTCATCATTATTCTCAGCATACTCACTTCCGCATTTTTTGCAGGAATGGAAATTGCATTTATTTCCGCCAACAAGTTGTTGATTGAGCTGAAGAATAAACAAGGTAGTCTGGCCGCAAAAATCCTTTCTCCATTTGTTAATAATCCATCCAAATTTATAAGCACAACGCTTGTTGGAAACAATATTGGCCTTGTTGTTTATGGAATTTATATGGCGGCATTTTTAAACCCTTATATTGAAAGGTGGATCCCGGCTACAACCCAAAATACATTCCTGTTATTGTTTCTTTCAAGTGTTGTATCAACTGCCATTGTATTGGTAACCGGAGAATTTATTCCCAAAGTACTGTTTCGCCTGAACCCCGACACTATTCTGAGGGTATTGGCTATTCCGTTTTGGTTGACATATTGTTTGTTTTGGCCATTGGTGCATTTTATAACCTGGTTGGCTGAGTTCATTTTAAACAAATTGTTTCGACTTAATTTTAATGAAAATACTCCCGTTTTCAGCCGGGTTGATTTGGATCAATACATATCGGAAAGTGCAGATGATTTAGATGATGATGCAGATGTAGATACGGAGATGTTTCGCAATGCATTGGATTTTGCAAATGTACGGGTGCGTGATTGTATGACACCGCGTACGGAATTGGTTAGTATTAACCTGTCGGCCTCGGTTGATGAATTGTACCAAAAATTTGTGGCAACCGGGTTATCCAAAATATTGGTTCATCAAGGTAGCAGCGATCATATTATTGGTTATGTACATCAAAAAGATGTTTTTAAAAAGCCTGCAAGCATTAGAAGTATTGTTATTCCGATTGAAATCGCAACCGAGCCAATGCCTGCCAACGAATTGTTGAACCAATTTACAAGAACACATAAAAGTATTGCGCTCGTGGTAGATGAACTAGGCGTTACGGCAGGGATTGTTACCATCGAGGATATTATGGAAGAGATTTTCGGGGAGATCGAAGACGAACATGATGTTGAACAACTTACCGAAAAGAAACTGGATGATAAGACCTATATTTTTTCGGCCCGCCTGGAAGTAGATTATTTAAACAATAAATATGAACTTGAAATACCCGAAGGCGAGTATCATACTTTGGGCGGATATATTTTTGCTTTACACGAGAACATCCCTATGCGGGGAGAAGTCATCCCTATTGGCCCATTTATTTTCACCATTATATCCATTACAAATACCCGTATTAACGAGGTGAAACTGGAAATAAATGCCAAGCTATGAGCATTTAAAGAAGTTCAAATGGGCAGGGCACACTACAATTCTTGAACCTCAAACTTCGGACTTCCTTTTACGCCCTGATCATTATAAAAATCGAGGAAACGTATCTTAAACAAACGTTGTTGGGATGATTGTTCCTTAATGAAATAGTAATAGTCTTTACGAATGGTATACTTCACATTGGAGGTATTGCTCAAATCAGGTGATTTCCAGTCAAAACCAACTACATCCCTGTTGCTCAGAAATGTTTTGGAGGCACAGTCTGTTTTGGTAATACTGTAAAAATCGAGCACACTATCCTTGACAGATGTAACCAATGCCGGATTAACGAACACTCCTGATACTAAATACAAAAGTGGCGGATTGAATTCATAATAAATCCAACGGTAACGCAAAAAGCAAACATGCCAATCGGTGAGGTCGGGTTCTATGTTTAAATATTGGCCACCATTATCAAATGAAAAGTATACCTGAGCTTTACGAGGATCTTTATTGATAAATAGTTGTTTGCTTTGTGAATTAGCCAAATCGGTAAATGCAATTACGTATTCAGTAGTTGTGATATCGATTATTTTAAATTGAAATTTGCCGCTACCCGTATTGATATAGTATACCGAATCGGTTACAAACCCCTGACTTGTAAATACGTTTTTAAGTGCCAACGAATCTTTGTTTCCTGAGGCAGGGTCCCATTTCCATGCTATGGTTTTGGTATCAGGGTTGGTTTGAAATTCAGTAGACCCACTGTTGGCTGTTAAAACATTTTTGCCTGAGTTTTGGTAAATCGCCATTCCCTGTGGTGAAGCATCAAAGGCCAGATCCCAACTCAAATTATCGATGGTTTGTGTTTTTCCACTGGCAAGGTCTACAAAAACCTGACTGCGGTAATCTTTGCCCATATCTACACTGAGTAATTTTACTTCGGATGGTTTGGGTGGCAGTTCAACCGGTTGTTCTTCTTTTTCGCAGGATGCAAGTAAGAGAGCTAGCACAATCATTGTTATGTAGTTGTGTATTTTCATTTGAGTGCCCAATTTAAGTTATACGTACAACCAATAAAAAAACTGCAACCCATTGCAACCGATGCTGAATTTCCCCCAGAACCATGCACACCACTGGTCATGCTGGCCGATACGTTTTTTACATTGAGGATATTTTTTACACCTGTAGTTACAGATAATGTTTGCTTAAAAAATGTTTTTGTGAATGTTGCATCCCAAAGCGAATAAGGATCGATGAAGCCGGTTTTTAATCCACCTGTTTGTATGTCGTATTGATAGTTTTGCAACTTACCATTGTATTTATAAAATGAGGCTATTGTTAAACCAATTTTCGAAAAGGTGTAGTGAATATTCGCTCTGAATTCATTTGAAAAGTAATAAGGGGTTTCACCATTTTGCGTCATTAATGAATTGTTAATGCCCATATAACTGTAACCTATTGTTGCTCCATACTTAGGCGCTCTGTATTGAATATTGGTGGCTGTTCCTACACTATTGAAATCAGTAATATTGACGTAAACTGAATTCAGGGTTGAACCATTTACCAGAGCTAAATCGATTTTGTTGTTAATATGATTATAGTAGAATGCCGGTTCTATGCTGAACACTCTCTGGTGTGAGGTCCACTTCAATACGGCTCCCACCTGGTAATTGTTTTGGGTTTCGGGTAGGAGTTTTTCATTGCCCTGAACATTGTGGTTGGGATCCACAAAATCTAAATACAATTCTTTAAGTGAAGGTGCTCTATAACCACGACCGTAAGAACCTCTGATGGTAATGACGGAAGTTACATCGTATTTTATATTTAAGCTCGGCACAATGGGGGCTGCAAATTTTGTATTGTAAATTAAGCGCAACCCCGGACGTACCAGTATTTTTTTCAATAATTTAATTTCTGCACTTCCGAAAGCATTTACATCTGCTATACTTTGATGTTGATTGCGGATTCGTTTCCCTTCGGCAGTTTCATAATTTGTTTCATACCCCAATTGATACGAAAACCATTTTGGATTGTGTGTATCGGTAAAGGTTCCGCGACTCATTAAGGCATTGAAGTGATTCGTATCCTGGTCGCCTGTATTGGGTATCAATTGTTCTTCGAGGGAAACCAAGTCCTTACGGTAGGTGTTTTTAATGCGTCTGTAATTACTGTACGAAGCAACAATATTGATTGGATATTTTTGTTTAAGCTTGGTGTCAAAGAATAATGCATTTGTTATACGTTGCGAGTATAAGTATACATCGTTTGCGTATGCATAATAAGGAGTTATGGTTGCGCTGTCGCGTTGGGTGACCTTTTCGTTAAACAAGTTGAATGTGTATCGTAAACTTCCGTTTTTAAGTGTGCGGTTGATGGCTAGGTCTCCAAAATATTGTGTTCGTGGTTTCCATAATTTTACCCTCGAACTTTCGTCTTCAGAATATCCCTCAAAGAAATTACGCGCCATATTTGCATCCACATTCCACTGTTTGAGTGAAATTCCACCATTTACTCCGGCATTGTATTGACCTATTGTTTCATAATATGCATTGGCTCCTAGGTGACTGCTTTTTTGTTTCGATTTTTTGGTAATTAAATTGATTACACCACCTAGGGCATCTGTTCCGAAGTTTACACTCATTGGTCCTTCCACCATTTCAATACGTTCAATATTGTTGAGGTTAATTTGATTCAGATCAATAAAGCCATCTTCGCGACCAATGAGCGGAACGCCATCCACCATTATTTTTACATTTTGCCCTGATATCCCTTGAATGCTTAATTGACCTCCTAAATTAGGGTCGTTTGAAATGCGCACATTGAGTTCGTTGATTAATACATTTTTAAGGTTAAAAGCTCCTTGCAGTTGAATGCGTTTCTGATCGATCACAGTAACCTTGTATACAGATTTGGAGATGCTGGTTTCTGTTCCATACTGACCTGTAACAACGATATCGTTAAGTTGTTGGGATGTTTTTAATGTATCCGGAATGGATGTTTGCCCATAAAGGTTGGGTACATACAAAGCAACGATCATCAGGATGGAACACCTGATGATCGTTGTGACATAATATGGATGAATGGTTTTCAGAAAAGAACTATTGAACAATTAAACGAGCCACTGTTTTTGCGCTATTGTTTTCAATACTTACGAAGTAAACACCTGATCGTAAAGCGCTAATATCAATGGTATTTTGGAGTGCGTTCACAGAAGTGAAAATTTGTACTTTTCCTGTGATATCATACACAGTAACAGCGTGTGGTGCATTGGTTTTTAGTTCAATTGTCAACGTTGTTGAAGCAGGATTTGGGTATACTCGAGCATCTATGGTATGAATTGTTTTAGCAATGCCTGTTGCGAATTTTGTTCTTGTTTTTTCAAACACAATAGAGCCTGTTGAACTTCCTGCAAAACTTTTGAAGATCAGTTTGTCTTCACGTCCGTTTTCAGCTCTCACAAAATACACCAATGAATCTACTATTTGAAAAGAAGGTTGACCCGGTCCAGGGTTTATTTTCCAGTCGGCACCGATGTTTGTGATTTTCGAAACAAAATTTCCGGCAACCGCGCTATCGTTAGGCAATCCTTGTACTTTGGATGTGAATACATTTGGATGATTCAATGCACCGGTATTTGTCGAAAAAATAGTTTGCCCAAATTGGCTAGCATTTGCACCGTAACGGGTAAACAATAAATCCCATTTTGCAGAAGGTTCTCTATCGTATGTTGTATCATTTAATAAGTTGTGGTATGCAAATAGTTTACCGGCAAATTGTTTTTTATTAAACACAACAGTGATGCTATCCGAATTGTCGAGGTTGGCATATGTAAACACCCACTGCGAATCAAAAACGATCTTATTGATCGTGATTTTTTTGAATGTGTTTATAGCAGAAGGCCCCGATCCTGTTGTAATTCGTACTAAAAATATTTTATCACCAGCTACATCATGTGTTCCCAGGTCGTATGAACCCCAACCGTAATCAAATGGATCTGATTCATTTCTGTTTACATTAAACGCTCCAATATCCCATGTGCTATCGCTGTTGTGCGGGTTGCTCCAGGTGGTGTATCCTGCAGTATCAAAGTTATTCCAGTTGCTGATTGTTTGTGTTGATTCAAAAACACGAACACCTCTTCCTTCGTTTGCCAGAATTGTTGTAGAGCGCATTACATTGGTGGGAGGTGCTGCATTACGGATGGAAAATGCCAAGTGCCAGTTGTTACCAATAGCTGTGGCAACGGTTCCATTTGCCATGCTGTAATAAACATCATTTGCATAGGCATTGCCAAGTACTGCAGAATCTAAAACAGGTGTTTGTGCAAAAAGGGTTGAAAAAGAAGAGATTAAACCAAATAACAGTAAGTGTTTTTTCATGTTTGATTAAATTGATAAATAGTGGCCGCAAGTTAGCGCCACCAGTCGTGTCAAACACTATTGTTAAGTGCAAATGACAATATTATGACAAACAGCTTTTGGGGTCAATAGAACCGAACTGTTCCTTGCAAACGCAGATTTTTTTGTATGCTCACTTTGGATGTCCACTTCAAATACTATATTCGGAACGTAAAAAACATTGAACATGAATTCATCAATATTCAAAAAGGCGTTGCCTCATTTAATAGCTATTGCTGCAGCCTTAATCATTATGCTCGTTTATTTTAACCCGATTTTATCGGGTAAAGTGCTTAGACAAGGTGACGTAGATCAATGGAGGGCTTCTTATGAGGAAATCCACAAATTTGAAACAACTTCAGGTGAACGCACTTTTTGGACAGGAACCATTTTTAGTGGTATGCCCTCGTATTTAATTGGTGTTACGTATCACAACAACTTTAGTATTGAAGTTCAAAAAGCCATTTCAAGTATTTTTCACAATCCGCTTGATACCGTGTTTTTGCTGTTTATTTGTTTCTATATTTTGATGCTAACCTTCGAGATCACCCCGCTTATGGCATTTATTGGGGCCATGGCATTTGCGTTCTCTTCTTTTAACTTTATCAATATAGATGCGGGGCATCTCACCAAAGGAAATGCTATTGCTTATATACCATTGGTATTGGCGGGAGTTCGAATAACATTATACCAGAACAAATGGTTCGGAGCATTGATTACCGGAATTGGGATGAGCCTTGAACTGGCAGCCAGCCACCTTCAGATCACATATTATCTATTGTTGATCATATTGGTATGGATGATCACTGAAATCATCACGGCTTTCAAGGAAAAAAACATCAAACACATTATCATTTGCGGAGTGTTTTTGGTTGTAGCTGCAGGAATTGGAACGGCCACATTTGCCCCGGGATTAATGGCTACTGAAGAGTATGGCCAATACAGTATTCGGGGAAAATCAGAACTAACCAAAACAGCAACCGGGGAAAGTAATGCTGCCATTGCATCTTCCGGTTTGGATAAAGATTACGCATTGCAGTGGAGCAATGGGGTTGCAGAACCATTTACATTATTAATCTCAAATTTTTATGGAGGAGCAAGCAGTGGTGAATTATCTACTTCATCTGAAACATACAAAACATTGAAGGCAAACAATGTCCCTAATGCAAAACAAATTGTTCAGAACATGCCATTGTATTGGGGCTCACAGCCATTCACTGCAGGACCAACTTATTACGGAGCGATTATCTGTTACTTATTTGTACTGGGTTTAATTTTGGTAAAAGGCAAAGAGAAATGGTGGATACTCGTAATCTCTACCATCGCAATAGCCTTATCAATGGGACGGAACTTCATGATGTTTACCGACATCTTTTTCAATTACGTTCCGCTTTATAACAAATTCAGATCGGTAACTTTTATCCTTTCAATAACGCAGGCTACCTTTCCATTGCTGGCATTGCTGGCATTAAGAGATATCATGAAAGGAACGTTGAAAAAAGAAGAGATCAAAAAAGGCTTGTTGTTGAGCTTTTACATTGTGGGGGGAATCTGTGCTGTTTTTGTATTGATTCCGGAAGTGTTTTTTAGCCTGTTCGGTATTGATAAAGGAGAAGGAATTACCGAGTATTTTGTGAGTCGAGCTGACGCTCAGCTGCCGGAATGGTTGAGAGATAGCCTTATCGCTGATCGTAAATCGATGTTAAAAATGGATGCATTGCGTTCGCTGGTATTGATCGGTTTGGCAGTTGCTGCACTGTGGTTTTATGTTGCCGACAAGATCAAGCAGCAATACGTGTTGGCAATATTAGCAGTATTGGTTGTTGCCGATCTGTGGCAAGTTGATAAACGCTACTTGAACGAGAGGGATTATCAGGCAAAGAAAAAGGAGAACCAGGTAATTTTCCCCAAAACACAGGCTGATGAGATCATTTTGCAAGATAAAGATCCTAACTACCGTGTTTACAATACAACCCAAAATCCAACACAAGATGCAATAACCTCATATTATCATAAATCGATTGGCGGTTACAATGGTGCAAAAATGCGCAGGTACCAGGAGTTGATCGAGTTCCAGATCGCTAAAAACAATATGGAGGTATACAATATGTTGAATGTGAAGTATTTTATTGTTGGAGATAGTGCTAATAATTTATATCCTCAACAAAATCCCGCTGCATGTGGTAATGCATGGTTTGTTCCGGAATACGCTTTGGTTGAAAACGCGGATGCGGAAATGGATTCGTTGGATCATATTATGCCTAAACAAAAGGCCTTTATTGATAAACGTTATGCCGACCAATTGGCCGGTTTGAGCATTCAGCCGGATTCTGGTGCCACGATTAAATTCCTTTCGTATAAGCCAAATCATTTGGTATATGAATCGAATACGTCAACACCACAACTTGCAGTGTTTTCCGAAATATTTTATGATAAAGGATGGAATGCATATGTAGACGGGCAGCTTGTTCCTCATCTCAGGTGCGATTATGTTTTAAGAGGGATGGTTGTGCCTGCTGGTAAACACACCATTGACTTTAAATTTGAACCAAGCGTAGTTGCGATCGGAGAAAAAATATCACTTGTTTCTTCTGCAATATTGTATGGTGGTATCCTTGTAATAGGTGGTGCTGTAATCTTAAAACGCAGGAAAGACGAAGAGAAGG
Organism: Chitinophaga pinensis; assembly: GCA_943369665.1. GTDB lineage: Bacteria > Bacteroidota > Bacteroidia > UKL13-3 > UKL13-3 > UKL13-3. The sequence continues at coordinate 40,146 of CALRNX020000006.1, read as the reverse complement.
CTTCTTAATATTATTCTATTATCAACCCAATTGTTATTTGAGCATTGGGTTGATAATAGAAATCAGTTTTGCGAAAAATGAAAACGTAAGGATCGAAATTTAGTGAGATTCTAATTGCGTTTTGATACGCACTAATCCATCTTTAAAAGTTTGTGCAGTATTTTTCGTAACCATAGGGATCATGTAACGTTTCACCGGATTATTGCCAACATTACCACTGTCGATCCAGGCTATTTCAGTTGTTGTAGCATTAATGGCACGTACTTCAAATTTGCCCGTTGCCGTCATTTCTCCTTCACGTAAGTTCATTTTATAGCTTAATGCCGAATCTTTTCTGGCATCTACAATTTCAATGAACCCTTTCCCAAAATCACCTGTTATATATTGGCGCGAACCAATGGTATCTGTTTTAGGTGAGTAAAAAAAGACAAGAGTACTATCCATGCTGGTATTCCACAAACTCCACTCTTCCCATTTTTTGATATCACTCAAATAAGCAAAGGTTTCGTGCAATGGCTTGCTAACCAGGATCGTTTCCTTAACCGTATAAGTGGGTGAGAAAAAACGCGAAACTCCTACAAACAATACTACAATTAAGAAAAGGGAAAAGAAAACCTTGAATAATTTCATGCGAAACCTAGTTGGTAAAAATTAAATAAAAGAATACAGCCGGAACGGCTAAAAACAATCCATCAAAACGATCCAATACGCCACCATGTCCCGGTAAAATGATTCCCGAATCTTTGATATTAAGGTTGCGTTTAAGCAATGATTCAAAGAGGTCCCCAAAGGTTCCAAACACCACAACCAATACCCCGATAATAAGCCAGTCGATGGTGTCTACCGCGTCAAACAATTCGAATTGTGCGAGTGTGTATGCAACAATGCTAACCAATACCAATCCCCCGATACTTCCTTCCCATGTCTTTTTGGGAGATACACGTTCAAACAATTTGTGCTTACCAAAACTCCGTCCGGCTAAATATGCACCGGTATCGCTTGTCCATAACAATAGAAAAAAACCTAATGGTAATCCTGCACTGTATTCGTATGAATTGATAAAGCCCATTTTGGTGAGCATAACAAGTGGCAATGTTATATAAAGTAACCCAAGCACCTGGAACGCCAGAGTAGTGAATTCATTGTGTGAGTTTTCGAATAGTTTGATGATAAACATTAGCAGGAAAATAGGGATAAGGTGATAATACCAGGCAATGGAAAGGTCGGCAGAAAAAATTAGGGCAAACATTGCATATGTTAGAGAACCTGCAATAATGCCAAGGTATTTTTCGATCCAACTTTTATCGGGTAAAATAAGTTCGTAAAACTCAAGTAAGCATAAAAAATTGATGGCAAAGATGAGGACAAAGAATGACCACTCTCCCCATAATGTCAAACCGGTAACGGCTCCCACAAATAAACTTCCGGTGATGGCGCGCTGAGCAAAATTACTTTTCATGTTGTTTCGGTTTGATAAGAGTTAATCAGGTGCAATGCTGCAATTACGTTTTCAGCGGGGCAATATACATCTATGATTCCAAATGCTAAATAACTGCTGTCGCGTTTATTCATTTCAACCGTCTCAATCTCATTTTCAAGCAACATTGATCTGATGATTTCGGCTTCATGGATGTTCGTGGTGCTATATATTTTGGTCCAGTTTACCATTGTTTTTTTGATAAGTGCGGTGCATCATAAATACCAAGTAAACACAAAGAGATAAACTCAATACAACGGCATACTCGGGGAAATGATAATGTTCGTTGAACAATTGCCATTCGGATTGGTCGACTTCGAAATATGGAATGCTGATAGCGATGGCATTATTGATAAAGTGAGCCAACACACCCGGCCAAATACTTTTGCTGTAAATAAACAAATAGCCGATGAGCATTCCCAAAACCATACGCGGTAAGAAGCCATAAAACTGACCATGGAAAGCACTGAAAAGAATGGCACTCAACACAACGGCCAAATGGATATTGTTGCGAAAACACATTCGTAAAAAAGGGATGAGTGTACCTCTAAACAGAAACTCTTCTGCTATTGCCGGAAAAACAGCCACAATAAACAACGTAACAACAAATTGCAAAGGGCTGGAAGCGGCTGTAAATGCTTTCGACAGGGCGGCAGCAGCATCTTCACTCGCTTTAAGTTGCTGTTCCAGGTATTGCCATTTTTCAGGTAACCGAATTGCTTCGTTCCATTCTACCAGCCAAGACACAAAAGGAACTGAAAGTAAGATAATTCCGAATGTCCATAACAAGTGGATGGGCCTGAAAGGATTATTGAGTTGCAAAAAATCGGTTGGAGACTGTTGCAATGCTTTGGGGAAGATCCAGGCGGGGATAACCATCGCTCCAATGGTGATTGTAACCTGCAAGAGTTTCATTGTGTTGAGCACTGCTGTGTCTGTGGCATAATCGTTCAATCGGGTTGGATCATTTAGCAAATTGACATCCCAGATATAGTTTGCCATGAAACCTCCGAGCATGTATCCCATGGAAGCAAAAAACAAAATCATACCGAGCAAAATGGCCGATCGGGTTATGAGGAACAGGAAGGATTGAATTGGGGTAGGCGTGTTTTCCAACATTTGCTTATTTTTGTGCCACAAATATATATGGTAAAAATTGGTAATATAGAGTTGGGGGCATTTCCTTTATTGCTTGCTCCAATGGAAGATGTGAGCGATCCTCCTTTCAGGGCTGTGTGCAAACAGCATGGGGCAGACTTGATGTATACTGAATTTATTTCGAGTGAAGGTTTGATCCGCAACGCCATTAAAAGCCGTATGAAGCTTGATGTGTTTGATTATGAACGACCTATTGGGATTCAAATATTTGGCGGTGATGAAGAGTCGATGGCGCTCTCAGCACAAATTGTGGATGCCGCAAATCCCGACCTGGTGGATATTAATTTTGGTTGTCCTGTAAAGAAAGTGGTTTGCAAAGGGGCGGGAGCAGGGATTTTGAAAGATCTGCCCAAAATGATCAAAGTAACTGAGGCGGTAGTGAAATCGACCAATTTACCGGTAACAGTGAAAACGCGTCTGGGCTGGGATGAAAACAGTAAAAATGTGGAGGAGGTAGCTGAACGTTTACAGGATGTAGGTATTCAGGCATTGTCTATACATGGTAGAACCCGCGCGCAAATGTATAAAGGGGAGGCGGATTGGACTCTTATTGCTAAAGTAAAAAACAATCCTCGTATCAAGATCCCGATTTTTGGAAATGGTGATATTGATTCTCCTCAAAAAGCTTTAGAGTATAAAAACAGATATGGAGTAGATGGCATCATGATCGGTCGTGCGGCTATTGGTTATCCTTGGATTTTTAACGAAATCAAGCATTATTTGGCTACGCAGGAGTTTTTGGATGCACCAACAATTGCTGATAGGGTTTCAGTATGTAAAACGCATTTGCTTCATTCCATTCAATGGAAAGGCGATTGGGTTGGAATTGTTGAAATGAGAAGACATTACAGTCAGTACTTTAAAGGTATTGACCATTTTAAAGAATATAGAACTCGCCTGGTAATGGCCGATTCAAAAGAAGCAATATTGGAAACATTACAAGATGTAATTGAAAAATACAGTGAAATGGAAGTCCTATAAAAAAAGAGCCCTGCAATAAATAATTGCAGGGCTCTTTTGTATTCAGGGATGGTTATTTCTTGATCACCTTGATCTGTTTGGTTCCTTCTGTTGAACTGATTTCAACAAAGTAGATACCAGAGTTGAATTTGTCCATATCAATGGTATAGGTATCACCACTCGTTTTTTGCCCGATCGTTTCCGAATAAACTTCTTGCCCGATCATGTTAAGTACATTTAACTTTACGACACCATTCGATGATTGATGAAAAGTAATGTGAACATCATCGTATGTTGGGTTAGGATATACTTCAATGGCATTCATGAACGAAATCGTTTGAATAGCCGTATTGGGTGAAAGTGTAACGTTTAATGTTTTAATATCCCCAAAACATTGGTTTGCGCCTGTTTCTTTTACCGAAACAGTTCCTGAACCAGAGTTGCCCCAAAGTACATTGATACTACCAACAGGAGCACCAGCAACCACTGTCCCACCATTAATTGTCCAATTGTAAGTTGATCCGGCAGTAGGAGTTACACTGTAGGTTTCCGTTGAATTATTCTTGGCATTCGTTTCACCTGAAATAGCTGAGGTAACAGGTTTTGCTTTAATACTTAAGGCAATGATATTCGACATATCACTTGAGCAGCCATTGGTAGAGGTAATCACCGAAAACGAACCTGAATCTTGTGTTGGATACGTTTTGTTTACGGCACCATTGATAATGGCTCCGTTTTTAAGCCATTGGTTTCCTGTGTTCGCATTTGAGGTGAGCGTAGCAGTTCCACCTGCACAGAAAGCCGCACCGGATAAATTTGATGTAATAACAGGCGTAACAGGTTTGGTCGATTCCATAAGGTTTAGTACAGAAGATTTTCTTCCGCAGCCATTAGCACCGATAAGTTTTACCTGATAGTTAGCAGCTGTTTTGGCGTAATAAGAATTGGTATTCGCTCCATTAACAAATGCATTATTCATATACCACTCATAGCCTGTATTAACAGAGTCGGTTGACAGTCGAAGACTATCTCCTGTGCAAAGCCCGGATTTGCCACCGCTGGTTATATTGGGAATATTCGGAGACGGCAAAACTGTTATATAATTTGTTTTGGTTAAACTATCGCTACCACCTGAATTTGATGTTTTCAATTTCACACTGTAAGTTCCCGGAGTGTTATATATAACAGCAGGGTGTTGTGTTGTAACATTTACAGTTGTTGCCCCGGTAAATGTCCATTGCCAACTCGTAGGATTGTTGGTTGATGAGTCAATAAATTGAACAGGGTTTCCAACACATGCGGAAATTTGTTGCGTTCCAAATTGTGTTACAGGTTTTAAAGCTGTTCCGGTTATGGCAATATTGTCGAGATATAAATTGTTGTTGTAATACGTAACGCCTTCAAAACGGATCTTAATATTATTGAGTCCATCATAAGCACTTAAGTTAATGGTATTGCAATTTGATGAACACCACTTATTCGAAGCATCAGGGATAAAATAATTTTCACTATTGTTTGGGAGCGTTCTGAAATTATTTGTTTCATTTTCTCCCAATGCTTTGAGTTTGGTCCATGTTGTTCCACAATTGGTTGATATGTATATATTCAGAGAGTCAGTTTCGCCAAAACTGTAATTGGTATAAGCATGTTTAAATGTAAGCGTCACATTCTGAAATCCTTTAAAGCTTAAGGCAGGAGAGATTAATTGATCTTTTTCTCCAAGTACATTGCTATTATAAAAAGGCATACAAGCAGCGGTGTTTCCAGGTGTTGTTCCTCCAATTGCAGCGAGGTACCATGTCGAATCGTTATCCGGATTATCGACTGTCCAACTCGAAAGGCTCGAAGAATTTGGTTCAAATGTTTCGTTGAATGGCAAGGTTAACCCACCGACCTGTACAGCGTTTGATTTATAGGTTGAATCAGTACCGATAGCGTTTGTTACTCTTAAAGCAACAGGGTATTTTCCAGCCACAGCATAACTTACCATTACGCTTGCTGCAGTTGATGTTGATGGCGTTCCGCCCGGGAAATACCAAACACGTGATGCTGGATTTCCACCCGAATTATCTGTATAAGTTACGGTTCCTCCCACGCATATACTTGATACGTTAGATGAAAATGAAGCGGAAGGTTTTCCAATAATTCCTCCAATGATTAAAGAATAGTTTTGGGCTCCATTGGTCAGTACCCCTTTGTGCGATACCGTAATAGTATAGGAACCCGGAGTTGGCGCTGCAATTAAGATTTGCTCTACATTATCACGTGAGTTATCTGCTCTTGTGGCTGCTGCGGCTGGGTTGGCCGGGTTTAAAGTCCAAGGAAGTGTTACTGAGTTGTCGCTTGTTTTGGTTACACGAATATCCAAATCATTTACCAGCATCTTGGTAGTTGGATTGAGTGCCATATTAGGAGGAGTTCCTGCAACATCTGTCCAGCATATAGTTACTTTTAAAGGAGACGATCCATCGCATGAGATGTTTTGGGTATAAGTACTTCCACTGGTTAAGGTCCGTTCGGTTAGTTGGTTTAAACTGGAGTCGGTAATAAATTGAACGGCTTTCGCGGTATTAACCAATCCCCAACCAAATTTATAGTCAGGTCCTTCGGTTGTGCCTGCTTCGTCTGCGGTATGTATTACCAACCCTTTGAGCGAGGCCGATCGCATATATTTCCCTTTTACATTATTATAATGTTGTTGTATCAAAAGCAATGAGCCGGTTACACTTGGAGTAGCCATTGATGTTCCACTGATCGAACTATAATCGGTATTCGAACCTGAAAAAGAGGAGTACAAACTAACTCCGGCTGCTACTACATCGGGTTTAATACGTCCATCGTCTGTTGGTCCCCAACCGCTAAAAGAGCTCATTACAACTCCTGCCGCATTTACATAGCCATTGTTTGTATTGCTATTTCCTATTTTATTTACCGCTCCAACGGTCAATACATTTTTCGCCACACTGTATGTAGGAAGACAGTCATATCCAAGTGTATTTCCGTCTTTGTTCCTAACTGCTGTACTGGTTACCCATTGCCCGTTTAAATCTCTTACCGCATGGGTTCCCGAAAAATTATCGCCTCTGTCGTTTCCGGCAGCTTTACAAATCAAATAGTTGGGTGCGTTGTAGGCAATATTGTCCCAGCTCTGAGCCTGGTCATCATAAAAACCAAATTTCCAATCTTCGGTAGCACTAATGCTTTCATCGCCCCACCATTCCCATCTGTTTTCGCCTTCATTCCAGGTCCATCCGGTTATGGTTCCATATGAGTGATTGGATACCAACATGCCCGCAGTTGCAGCCGAAGCCATTTCACTTTCGTCATTATTCCAATCATATGCCTTCAATGAAGCAGCATAACTCATTCCCTTAGCATCTGCATCTACACCACTTGCTACCATTGTTCCTGCCACATGAGTAGCGTGGTCGCTCAAGGTTGTAGCTCCGTCTACCTGGGTTACACGCCCTCCAAATTCCTGATGGGAAACAAGTACGGCTCCACCATCCCATTCCCCTAATTTGTTCAACATTCCTGCTCCGTTAAGTGCTGTTCCTATCGTACCGCCCGGCCATACTTTATTGGTACTTATGGTTCGTCCCGCACCAACATTATATGTTTTGTTGTATAACATCTGGCCTGCTTTATCAAAGCCTGCGAACTCCATAATGGTTCCGTCTTTTTGTGTATAACGCAACTTTAGGTTTTGGGTTAACGCTTTTGTTTGTGCAAGAGCAAGATCAGCTTCAAACTTTTGTTTAAATGTTTTTTCCAATTGTTTCAACTCATTGTTTTGAGGAGCAACCTGGGTTTGTTGGGCGTTGGCAAATAACATGCTTCCGGCCAATAGAGAAGTAAAAATATATTTCATTGTTGTTAGTTTGAACGTTGATATTGAGGAGAGGGAATTATACCATGTAACGTTGCATATACCCTTAGTTTTTTCCCATCTTGCAAGATAGTGGTTTTGATACCGACAGTAATTGGTGTTCCTTGCTTATTGTCGGTACATTTAATCTCGATGAGTGATCCGGGGTTGGTATCCCCGTCATCTGTATTGGTTCCACCTTTGGACATGATGATAACCGTTTGAAAAGCAGATGAAGGCTTTACCCCGCTGCTTAGTTGTTTCATGTCAATACCATTCACCTGAAGCATGTTGTTATTCCTGTCTGTTACCGAAATATTCAATTTCCCATTGGTTATTTCAAATACAGGTTTGCCGATTGCCGAAAAAGGAACATACGCGGTCCGGATACCTTTTATAATAACAACACTTTTGGGTAACTCCTGACTTTGTACCGCATTGTTTAACAATATCATGAAGAGGAAAACCCCTAAAAATCCTTTTGTGCTAGAATTGCCCATGGTCAAAAATAGAAATTTGTAGATAAAAAAAGCATCTTAATTTTTAAAACGACTAGCTTAGCCGTATTTTGCGTCCCAAAATTGATGCCAGTGATTAAACATATTCCCAATACGATTACAGCACTTAACCTTGTTTGTGGCTGTCTATCCGTTATATCGGCATTAAACGGGGACTTGACAATGGCATCAATATACATAGGGTCTGCTGCGATCCTCGATTTTTTTGATGGTTTTGTAGCCCGTGCATTAAAGGCATATTCTGAGATTGGCAAACAACTCGATTCACTTGCCGATATGGTTAGTTTTGGTGTGGCACCAGGTTTTATTTTTTATGCAATAAGTACGGCTGCATGTACTGCTAATGCTGGTTTTTGTTTTACCCGGTACTTGCCATTTCTCATCATTGTTTTTTCGGCTGTTCGTTTAGCTAAATTTAACATAGATACGAGACAAAGCGATTCTTTTATTGGGGTTCCTACTCCTGCAAATGCAATGCTCATCGCTAGTATTCCTTTCATCCTCCAATATGATGATTATGGCTTAACACCATTTTTTACAAGTCCATCTTTTTTAATCATTTTTCCTTTTGTATCGGCCTATTCACTGGTTGCCGAACTACCTTTACTGGCGCTCAAATTTAAAACGTTTGGTTGGAGGGGAAATGAGTTTAGGTGGATTCTTATTTTATCAGCTATTATTTCAATAGCGGTGTTTCAATACCTTGGTATTGCGTTGGCCATTGTATTGTATATTCTTATCTCTATTATTCATAACTTTACGAAAAAAAATACAAATGAAATTTAAAGCTGAAATTAATGTAATGCCACATGATGCATTATTGGATCCTCAAGGGAAAGCAGTTACCGGAAGCATGAAAAATATTGGCCTTTCAGCCATTCAAAACGTACGTGTAGGCAAACATATTTCGTTGGAGATTGATGCTGCAGATGAAGCTCAAGCCAAAACGATGGTGGAGGATGCATGTACAAAACTATTGGCTAATATGATCATGGAACGTTACGATTATACGTTACATAAGATATAATTTTAATTCGCCCGATATTTATTGCCTGATCATACAAGGGCATTATCTTTTTCATCAATGAAAAAAAAACTTGTAGCATATCTATTGTTACTGATACCTTTTTATAAGGTAGAGGCGCAAAATGTAGACTTCGCTAAGCAAGTTGTTGAAGACCTGTGTGGCGATGAAATGGCTGGCAGGGGTTATGTAAACCGCGGAGTACAAAAGGCTGCCAGTTATATTGACAGTATTTATAAACAAAACCAACTCTTAGCATTCGGCACCGGTTATTTACAATCATTCGGTTATCCCGCTGTAGCTTATCCGGACAGGGTTGAGGTGACAATGGACGAAGACCTTGAACTTGTGGTTGGTGAGGATTTTATCATCTCAGCAGGTTGTCCTTCTGTAAAAGGTAAGTTCAACCTTCTTTTTGTGGATTCCGAAATGGTAGATAATCCGCAGTTGTTCAAAGAATTTGAACGGACTGCTTTTTATAAAACGTTCTTGGTTGTTGATGCTATTCAAGGCAAAAAAATGAATAACCAAGCAGCCGCGACCGCAATCCTCAGTAATAATTATAAAGCTAAGGGGCTGATTTTTGCAAATCAATCCAAACTTACCTGGAGTGCATCCTTGGATTATGATGCCTATCCTACCATATATATTCTGAAAGGTAAGATCAAACGCTTTCATTCTTCGATACAGCTTCTGATTGAATCGGAGCGGAATGATTACAACGTGAGTAATGTGATTGGATATGTAAAAGGCAAAAAATATCCGGATTCATTTGTTGTGATCACTGCCCATTACGACCATTTGGGGATGTTGGGACATTATGCCAAATTTCCCGGTGCAAATGATAATGCAAGTGGTGTGGCCATGATGTTGGACCTGATGCAAACCATTCGCAAAAAGCCTCTTGAATATTCGGTGGCATTTATGGCGTTTGCAGGCGAAGAGATAGGGCTTTTAGGCTCATTGTACTATACAGAGAAGCCATTGTTCCCGCTCAACCAGATCAGTTTGCTGATTAACCTTGACCTGATGGGAACAGGCGATAAAGGAATGACAGTTGTAAACGCCACTGAGTTTCCAAAGGAATTTCAAGACCTTCAACTGCTGAATATTTCAAACGATTACCTGACCACTGTTAACTCAAGAGGAAAAGCAGCCAATAGCGACCATTATTATTTTACAGAGAAAGGGGTGAAAAGCTTTTTCTTTTACCTTATGGGCGAATACCAATTTTACCATGATATTGGCGATACGCCCAAAGCGCTTACTTTCAGCCGTTATAACCCGTCTTTCACGCTCATTCATCAATTCTTATTAGAATATACGCATTCGGAATAAATTTTAACTTTTGTATATTGGTTAATGTAAATTAAAGGTTAAACTTACAAACAAATAGAATTGACGCCTAGTGGCAATATTTAACTCCCTTGTAACTTGGTATCTGCGAAAGCGGATTCCCAACATTGAACATTTTATGCAACATCCGCATGAAGTGCAACATGACCTATTCAATCACTTGATTGAAAGTGCTCGTGACACGGAATGGGGTAAGTTGTATGATTATAAAAGCATCAAAACCGTTGATCAGTTTAAAGATCGGGTACCTGTTGGGAATTACGAAACCCATACGCCTTTTATAGAACGGATGTTGAAGGGCGAACAAAATATACTGTGGCCGAGTGAAGTAAAATGGTTTGCAAAATCATCGGGTACCACAAGTTCAAAAAGCAAGTTTATTCCGGTCACTTATGAAAGCTTAGATGAAGGTCATTTTCAAGGAGGAAAGGACGCATTGCTTTTTTATCATAACAATAATCCCGAAAGTAAAATATTTGATGGAAAAGGGCTTGTAATGGGTGGTAGCCATCAGATAAACAAGGGAAATGCAGATAGTTATTTTGGCGATCTATCGGCTGTAATGATGCAGAATATGCCTTTCTGGGCGCAGTATTTTCGAACGCCTAATCTTGATATTGCCATAATGGACAATTGGGATGAGAAGATCGAAAAAATGGTTGCCGCTACTCAAAATGAAGATGTAACCAATATTTCCGGAGTTCCTACCTGGACGTTGGTTCTAATTGAAAGGTTGTTTGAAGTAACGGGTAAAAATAATCTACTGGATATTTGGCCAAACCTGGAACTTTATATTCACGGAGGTGTAAGCTTTGAACCTTATCGAAACCGTTTCAAAAAGTTAATTCCATCCAAACAAGTTTCATATCTCGAAACATACAATGCTTCCGAAGGCTTTCTGGGAATCCAGGAATCAATGGGAAGGGATGATATGTTGCTGATGTTGGATTATGGAATTTATTACGAGTTCATGCCTATGAGTGAATATGGAAAGGAGCATCCTAAAACCTATTCATTACATGAAGTTGAAGAAGGGGTGAACTATGCTATAGTAATTTCTACCAATGCAGGGTTGTGGCGCTATATTATTGGAGATACCATAAAATTTACGGAGATTAATCCGTTCAGGTTTAAGATTACAGGTCGAACCAAACATTTTATCAATGCATTTGGAGAAGAGCTCGTAATCGAAAATGCGGATTTTGCAATATCAACTGCCTGTCAGAAAATGAATGTAAGTATTGCTGATTATACGGCTGCTCCTGTTCATTTTACCGAAAATCAAATTGGTACACATGAGTGGTTGATAGAGTTTAACGAGATGCCACATTCGTTGGACCATTTTGCAGAAGAATTAGATATTCAACTAAAAAGCGTAAACAGTGATTATGAAGCAAAACGTTACATGGACATTGCCATGACAAAGCCTTTAGTAAAGGCTCTTCCGAGAGGAACTTTTCATGCCTGGTTAAAAGAATCAGGCAAACTGGGTGGTCAGCACAAAGTGCCCCGCCTATCAAATTCACGTCAATATATTGACGAAATCCTAAAAACTACTATCTTGCGCAATCTATAAGCATGAAGAAATATTTTTACATAATTATACTGTTTTGCTCTCTTAACACCTATTCTCAAAGGGTGGATACAGATTATGGCGATATTTATTTTGAGTTTTTTCAATTTAAGGAAGCCATTAAATATTACGATAAAGCACTGTTAGCTGCGAAAAAGCCGCAACAGCAACAATACCTCTATGAGCAATTGTCTCAATGCTACAAATATTTATTTCAATACCGTAAATCGGAGGAGTATTTTAAATTGATGATGAATAGTGGGGTGGAAGTGAAGCCGGAATTCTATATCGACTATGGAAATGTGTTGAAATTAAATGGTAAATACAACGAAGCTAAACTACAGTTTAAAAAGTACCAGGAAGTAACAGGAACAGACCTCGCAGAACCCTTTTTGAGATCTTTAAATTGGGCGATCCGCAATGCTGATACAATAAAAAATTATGACGTTTTTGCCACCAATCTTGATATAAGCGGACAAGCTTTAGGGTATTGTTTTTACGATGATGGATTGATTTACTCGCATGCCAGAAACAAGCCTAAATTGGGAAATAGCCAAACACCATTATTTGATTTGGATTATGCACGCAAAACCGGTAATACCGAATTTCAGTCTGATCTAAAAATAATGGGGCTTATCGAATTTGATTTAAATGAAGGCGCTCCTTGTGTTTCATCCGATGGAATGACACTTTATTTTTCGGCTAATGCATCTACAATGACACCCGGAAAGAAAAAAACTGTTGGGGACATTGAAGTAGGAGAAGAAGGAATTTCCAATTTTAAAATATATGCTGCCCAATCAGAAGGAGGCGTTTTTCAAAAGCCTGTTCCTTTAAATTTTAATGACGATGACTACAGTTTTGTACATCCGTTTATTATGGATAATGGGAATACTTTGTTTTTTAGTTCAAATATGCCAGGCGGTTTTGGAGGATTTGATTTGTATAAATCAGTAAAAACTGAGGATGGCAAATGGAGTGAGCCTATTAATATGGGTAAGGTAGTTAATTCTGAGGAGAATGAATTGTTTCCTTGGTACAGCGATGGATTGTTTTATTTCACTTCAAAAGGATTCAACAATTATGGCGGTTACGATATTTTTGTCGCTAAGATGAATAAGCTGATGCTTCCATCTACGCTTAAAAACCTTGGTCAACCAATCAATTCATATCGTGATGAGGTTGCTTTTATCACAAGAGATGGCGGACGAACAGGTTATTTTTCTTCGAATAGAGATAATGAAGAGGGAGCTGATTATGTTTATTATTTCGATGAAACAATCCCTAAACAGGGGTATGCCGAACTTGATAATGCTAAAAATGTAGACACTTTAGCCGTAGCATTGCCTGGCTCGTTATCAAATGGACTGCAAAAGGTAACTGGGCCTGGACGTGTTGTTGCTACCGCTCCAACTCAGGTTCCCGGTACTACTCCAACAGATCCTAAAAGTAATGCCACTCCCGCAACAACGACAACGGTTCCGGCAGGGGCTGCTGCAACAACTGGCGTGGCAGCAGGAGTTGTTGCCTCAAATGGTTTGAAAGAAAAACCTGCAAATGGAACAGCCGGTATTGCCACAGTTCCCGCAGCAAAGCCTAAGCAAGCTACTCAAAAAACAGTGGCGGGAACTACACCCAAAACAGCTTCACCCAGCAAGAAGGAGCCTGTTAAGCCTTTCGTATTGGAATCTGCAGATGCATATAGTAAAACCACATTTACACCTGTTCAGTTTAAATTTAATGATGCGAGTGTGAATGCATCTCAAATGCAGGCAGCTGATTCTATTACAGCTATTCTTAAATCAAATCCAACATTGAAAGTATACATTGCTGCGCATGCCGATAGCAGAGGTAGCTTTCAATACAATATGGCGCTTACCGAAAGAAGAGCTGCAGCTGTAAAAAGATACTTTATCAGTAAAGGAGTGTCGAGTAAAAGGATCATTACACAGGGACTTGGAGAAAGTCAACTTTTAAATGAATGTGCTGATGGAGTTAGTTGTACTGAAGAGCAACATGCTGTGAACAGACGTGTTGAAATGAAGTTGGTGAAGTAATTTACATACACTCATTTTTAACTTCCTGCTAAACTATTTTTTTCGTTCGATCACAAATTCCACCAATTGTTTAAGAGACCTTGTTGCTTCATTGTTGGCAACGGAGTCAAGGAGTATTAATGCCTCATCTTTGTATTGATGCATTACCTTTTTTGTATAGGTAATGCCATCATGTTTATTTACATAATCTATTACTTCTGCAACCCTTTTTTTATCAGTATTATGGTTTTTAATAGAGTTGATAATATAGTTTCGGGTTGGCTTGTCGGCATGATTGATAGTATATATAATCGGAAGTGTCAGTTTTTTTTCTTTTAGATCAATTCCTGTTGGTTTTCCAATATCATCATCCCCATAATCCAGCAAATCATCTTTGATTTGAAAAGCAATGCCAATTTTTTCACCGAACAAGTGCATTTTTTTTACATCTTCATTGCTTGCTCCTGCACTTGCTGCTCCCACTGCACAACAACTTGCTATAAGGCTTGCCGTTTTTTTTCGGATAATATCATAGTAAACACTTTCACTCAGATTCAGATTACGGGTTTTTTCGATTTGTAATAACTCACCTTCACTCATGGCCTCAACCGCGGTACTAACAATTTCGAGTAATTGGTAGTCTTTGTTTTTTACAGATAACAATAATCCTTTGCTTAATAAATAATCGCCAACCAATACGGCAATTTTATTTTTCCAGAGAGCATTAATGCTGAAAAAACCCCTGCGTTCATCACTATCATCAACAACATCGTCATGAACCAATGTGGCTGTATGCAACAATTCCACAAGCGAAGCGGCCCGATAAGTTGACTCCTGAATATCATTGAAGACCTTTGCTGCATAAAAAACAAACATGGGGCGGATCTGTTTGCCTTTTCGCTTAACGATATAGGTCATAATAGTATCCAGCAAAGCAACATTGCTTTTCATGGCTTCTCTAAACTTGGTTTCAAATAAATCAAGTTCGGATGCAATAGGTTGTTTAATAGAATCGATGGTGTTCAAAATGGTGAAGCAAAGAAAGCATTTTGTAGGATTAAATAATAAATACTTGTACAGCTTTTTAGTTTGCAGTAACTCATTTATTTATATCATCAAATGATATTAAAGACGGTTTTAGGCCTCAGGTTTTGTTGCATCATCCTTATACACTACCTTTGAATGGTGTAGTGTTTGCGTTTGGAATTTTTACTTATGAAACATAATTGAGAAGGCATAATAGCTCATCATCAAACAACTCGCTTGATGATATTGACCAAATACAAAATGATACTTATTATTGAAATTAATTTAGAATTAAAATTCTGCAGGCTATTATCAATAGGTGAAGCAAAAAATGTATGATAGATATAAAAAAACTAAATGATCACGTACCCCAATATTCAACAGTTGGGGTAGTCCCAAGTAGCATTCTCTTTACTTTTATTATATAGTTTATGTCTATTAATTGTATTATAGTAGAAGATGAAGAACATGCAGCGTTGTATTTAGAACGTCAGATACTAGCAGCGGGTTTGGGTTTGATAGTACAAGCAAAACTTGATACGGTAGAAGAGGCCGTAAAATGGTTACACAGGAATACAACTGATATCATATTTTTGGATATTCAGCTTGGCGATGGGCTGAGTTTTGAGATATTCGATCATGTACAAGTAAATACGCCCATTATCTTTATTACTTCCTATGACGAATATGCGATTAAAGCATTTGAACAAAATAGCATAGCCTATTTGTTAAAACCTGTTAAACGACCTGATTTGATCCATGCAATCGAAAAATACGACAGGTTGTTCTCAAATATTGAGCAGGCAAAGTATCCTTTGGCTGCCCTTCACGACACATACCAGCATAAGTTTATGGTATATGTGGGTTCTGTTATGCAGACCTTAAAGTCAAGTGATATTGATTATTTTAAACTTCAGGATAAACGGTATTTGTTTGCGGTTTCCAACCAACAGCAATTTATGTACGATAGTAGCCTTGAGTTATTGGAAACCCGACTTGACCCGACTGTTTTTTTCAGAATTAACAGACAAATAATTGTTCACAAAAATTATATAAAACAATTGAAACAAATGGAAAGAGGAAGATTGTTGTTGATTCCTCATACACCATCCAAAGAAGAGCTGGTTGTATCTATTGGGCGTTCTAAGGCATTTAAAGAATGGTTTAATATATAACGTTAATTTGTTTTTAATACATTAAAGCAAGTTCGGTACTGAATTTAGCACGTTGGGGTTTTTTCCGATTTCCAGTTCTCTAATAACACTTTTATTTTGCAGAAAATATTTCTTGAGAATATCAACTATTATTTTGGTGTTTAATAGTTGTTCTTTTCATAGCATTAAGCCTCGCAGTATTGCGAGGCTTTTTTGTTTTAGTCATTACTCAACCCCTTTAACTGAATCTCCTTTAGCTCACTATTCTTAATTTTTTATTAATTGATCTTGTTGTCGACAACTTCGGGACTTGATAAAACAAGTTGGGGTGTTTGTCTTTTGACGGTGAATTGGAATCGCAATAATTTTCCCCCCGAGTTAATTATAAAATTTACCCATTATAAATTTTATTCATCGAAACAATATGAAAAACATCCTACAAACAACAAAAAAATTTTTACTCTTAATGATGATGTTATGGAGTGTGAGCAACACAACAACGGCCCAAACCGTACTTGTCTCTCCTACAGGAGAAGGTGGATTTGAACTGGGCTCAGGTTCATTTGCCGATAATGGCTGGACTGTAGTTACAAATGGAACAGTTACCAATAACTGGTACACAGGTTCAGGTCTCACAAATGGTGCGTACTCATTTCCAACCACCAGCAGATGTGCTTATATATCGGCCGATGGGGGTACCTCTTGGGGTTATGTAGCTTCAACTGATAAATCAACTCACTTTTACAGAGACATTACTATTCCCGCTGGAGAAAATAATATTTTGGTTTCATTTAAATATGCTATGCAATTGGCTACAAATGGAAGATTTGTTGTGTACGTTTGTTCTCCTTCATTAACACCAGTGGTAGGTCAACCCACTTCAGGTTCTGTAGCTCCAGGGACAAATGCATGGGGAACCGGTTCTCCATTATTACTGCTTAATCCAATTGTTCCAGGAGCACCTGGTACGAATATCTTTTCAGGCTATATTCCACAATCATTTATTAATGCTTGTTCCAGTAATCAAACTATTCGTCTTGTATTTACTTCAAATGGTTCAACCACTGTAACTGCACCTCCCGTTGCTCTTGATGAGATTAATGTTGTTTCATATCCTCTACTACCGTCTCCCTCACTTGGGGTTTATACAGTTAACAATACACTACCCACGTCAGGAAATAATTTTGCTTCATTGTCTGAAGCAATAGGTTGGGTAAATGCGGTGAGTGCATGTGGATTAACTAATCCTATTACCTTTAATGTATCGGCAGGGCAAACCTTTAATGAAAATCTGCCTACTTTAACAGCTTCAGGTTCGCTAACCAATCCGATTGTATTTCAACGCAGTGGCGTAGGGGCTAATCCTATTCTATCTCCAAAAGGGTTTTCTGGTGTTAATAATGCAGGATCATATGATTATGGAATCTGTTTGGAGGGTGCTGATTATATTACGTTTGACGGGATTGATGTAATAGCTCCTAATGCCTTGACTGAGTTTGGCTATTTGTTACGTGCCGCATCTTCTACTAATGGGTCTACTAATAATACAATTAAGAATATGACCATTTTGTTGGATCGGACAAATACTGCTTCGCGTGGTATTGCTTTGTCTGCTTCCGTTTTAAGTGGTGGTGGTATCGCGGCAACTACTGCATCTGGAACCAACAGCTATAATAGCTTTTTGAACTTTACGATTGGAAATGTTTTCCATGGTATTCAGCTTTTTGGTAGCAGTGATATTCTAAGAGATATAGGTAATATTATTGGAACTACTTCACCTTCAATTTTTAATCATATTGGTAGAGATAATGTTCCAAATGATATAGGAAGTAGTACACTTGCAACAGAAAGCTTTGGTTTATATGCGTACTACCAGGAGGATATTAAAATTTACAACAGTAAATTCACAAATATTTCAAGTACGGGAGCTGTTAATGGGATTTGTCTTGGTTCAACAACTCCTTTTGGTGGTCTTACTGGAAGCAATAATAGAATCTACAACAATATCCTCTCGAATATCAAATCATATGCAACTACCACCGCATCAACCGTTACAGGTTTAAGACTTTATCATTACACGGTGGGTACGATTAATATTAAGGTGTTCAATAATGTTGTATACAACCTTACCTCGACTTATACCGGATCAGCAACCACCACAAGAGCGATTAAAGGTGTTTGGCTTCCATTAACAACAGCGCTTACCAATGCAGTTACATACGAATTTGTAAACAATACAGTACAAATAGATGGTTCGGGTTCGCCAAATTTATCAAATATCGTTTGGGAGGCCAATTCAACAACACCTTCTTTCAAATTGTTCAATAACGTATTTTCTAATCTTACAGCCGCTCAATCGGGTTCGGCTATGCATTTTGGTGTGGCTACATTATTAACATCGTCTACCCTGGCAAGTGCACAAGGCGGTCCGAATAAGTTAGGAAATGTTTCGGGAACAGCTGCTAATTATAATAATGTATACATTGCCAATACAACAAATGGCCACTATGGGGCTTACACGACAACATCAAATGTTTTAACCACTCTAAGTACACTCACCAGCTGGAAAGCAAACTTTACATCTCCAGCTTTGGATGTAAACAGTATCTCAATAAATCCATCATTTAACAGTTCGAGCGTGTTAATTCCATTTTATGCTTCGGCATTAAGTGGCGCTTTCCCGTCATTGACTGCTCCATATGATTTAGATATTACAGGTACGACAAGAAGTTTGTCTAATTCAACTCTGGGTGCTTATGAAACACTTCGCGATGCTATCGCCCCGATCATGAGTGATTCATCGCTTAACCATATTTACGATACATTGAACCGTGTTGTTAATGGTTATATTAGCATTAGTGATAATTCACAACTAAATACGACTGTTGGTTTTGCTCCTCGTATGTATTTTAAACGTTCAACGGAGGCAAATGTATTTGGGGCAAACAATTCAAGTACCAATGGATGGAAATGGGTTGAAGCAAGTAATGCTGTTTCTCCCTTTGACTTTACGTTAGATTATACATTGTTGACAGGAGGTGTTGCAAATACTTACGATACCATTCAGTATTTCACGGTAGCACAAGACACATTGCTTGCTGCCAATATCGCATCAGTTCCTTCAGCTGGTTTTGCAGGGACTTCGGTAGCAAATGTTTTGCAAGCTCCGACAAATCCTAAGTCATATATTATTATGGGGACTGCGGCCGCATTTGTTGATGCAAATGTTACACAAGGTAAAACATTAAATGTTGCCCAAGCTTCAGTGAACAGTGAAATAATCAGAGTGGCAGTTCAAACAGCTGCTGGATCTCCTGCATATGTATCAAGTTTTACATTTGATGCAGTTGGTGTAAATGATAAAACAAATATTGCCAGAGCTAAAGTATGGTATACAGGAACTAGTTCTACTTTTGATACGGTTAATTTGTTTGGTACATATACGGTACCTTCAGGAAGTGGTTCGTTGGGTAATTTTGTAATCAATGGAAACCGATTGATTCATTCCGGGACAAGTTATTTTTGGCTGACTTATGAATTGAAGTCGGGTGCTATTATCAACGACTCGGTTGATGCCTCGCTTGTTTCTCTTACTTATTTTGGAGCACCGCAAACTCCAACCATTGCCGATCCAGCTGGAAATCGCAAGATAAAATCATCTTATTGTGTTCCAACAGGACTTTTAGGAGGATATTGTATCAGCAATGTCACACTGAATACTTTAAGTAATACTTCAGGTTCAACTTGTACCTCTCCAAATTTATATTTCAACTACGCTCCTGCCGGCAACAATACAACTGGTCTTTTTAAAGGAAGCCAATACACTTTGTCGGTAACCCCTGTATCAACAGGTACCTGTAAAGTATATGCAATGTTTGATTTTAATGATGACGGTATTTTTGGCGCAGGAGATACATTCCTGATCGCAACCACCACTGTTGCAGGAGTTCCTGTAACATATAAATTTACGGTTCCTTGTAATGCCACAGCTACTGAACTCCGCATGAGGGTAAGAACATATTTAACTTCTTCGCCTACAGGAAGTGCTGCTTGTTTTGGAACATCTGTTCAAAGTGAGGTGGAAGACTATACCCTGACATTATTGGAAAATCCTGTTCATGTTACCTCGAATGCAGCTGTTGAAAGTAATGCATTGGTATTTGCCGGAGCTGTTAATCATACAATGATGCGTGTGCCTGTTACGGCAAATGGATGTGGATTGATTACCACAACGGAGTTAAGAGCCAATACCGGATTATCAGATAATCCGTCAACAAATATTGTATCGGCTAAATTATATACTACCGGAAACGCTACTATTTTTAATACAAACAAATTATTGGGCACTGTAACCAATCCAAGCGGTGGATTTGTATTTAGTATTTTAGATACATTGTCATCAACTCCTGGTGATACAAATAATTACTGGATAGTATATGATATTGCTCCGGGGGCACCAACTGACGATACACTTGATGTTGCCATCGATAGTTTATTGATCAATGGAACATATTATATTCCTTCAAATAATAATCCAGCATTTTATAGTGTTGTTAAACCTAAAATGACATACATAAGTTCTTCAGTAGGTCATATTAACCTGAATCGTGTTCCTCAATCAAATACCAATACTCAGGTGTTGAAGATTAATATTGTAACAAGTGCAACAGGTGCACCTATTCCATTAACTCAATTTAACCTCACCACACTAGGAGGAGGTGTTGATACAACCAATATTGCCAATGCAAAGGTTTATTACACAGGTAACAATAATACGTTTGCTACTACATTGCAATTTGCCAATAGTTATAATGGTAAAGATCCTCTTTTAGCAACCTGGGCTCCTTATAGCCTCAATGCGATTCAACAACTTACAAATGGAAATAATTATTTCTGGTTGGTATATGATGTAAATGCTACTGCAGCAGTTGGTGATTCTATTGATGCTGGTTTGACTTCATTCATATTGGATAATGCAGTGCTAACGCCAACAACAAATGATACAACAGGTAATATTGTTGTGAGAGCGCCTTATTGCGCCTCAATTGCAGGTTCTGCAAATTTTGAAGACATATTAAATGTTACAGTTGGTAGTATTAACAATAGCAGTACTACTGCTCAAACAGGAGGACCTGGTTCTACTCTTGGTCGGTACAGCGATTATTCTGCGCTTACACCGGCTAATTTGCCGAAAGGTGTAAATATTCCATTCTCAGTAACTGGAGGATCAGCCGGACAATTGTTTATGGATCAACTTCTTGTATTTGCCGACTGGAATCAGGATGGAGATTTTACAGATGCCGGAGAGAATCTATATACTTCACCAGTGATGCATTCAGCTTCAAATGCAACTCCATCAGTTTTTACGGGAGGTTTTACGATTCCATGTTCAGCTGTTTCCGGACTAACCAGATTGCGTTTCTTATTCCAAGGACAGGGTTCTACTGCAACTTTACCTTGTGGAAGTACTAACTACTTCTATGGGGAAACAGAAGACTATACGATTAATGTGGTTAATAACCCAATCTCTTTTGTTTCCGCACAACCAAAACAGACTTCAGCTTATGTGGCCGTAAATTCAACAGATAGAGTGGTAATGCGTATTCCGGTAAAAGCACAAGGTTGTGGATTAGGAACAATCGAATCAATGTATTTCAGAACAGTAGGTACAACCAACGATGCTGATATTACTTCTGTTAAATTATATTCATCAGGCAACACCTCTACATTTAATGTTGCTACCGCTACTTTGGTTCAAACAACAGCAGTTGTTGGAGGGGCTTTTAGCTTTACAGGATTAAGTGCTGGTTTACTATCATTGCCAACTGATACTAATAATTATTGGATCACATATGATGTAAGTCCAAGTGCATTAATCGGTAATACACTCGATGCAGTATTGGATAGTGTATATGCGATGGGAATGCAAAATATAAGTGCTAACCCTGCTGGTTCGTTGTTGGTTTCAGCTAAAATGACGTATGTGTCATCAACAGCAGCTCATATTTATACAAGTGCTGTGAACAAAGGAGGTGCAACTAAATTATTAAAGATTGCAATTGTAACCAGCAGTGCCGGAGCTCCAGCTGATTTAACAACACTGAACCTTTCAACCAATGGAGGAATGAATGATGACGTGAATATTGATTCGATAAAAGTGTTTTACACAGGTCATAGTGCGACATACGACAATACAACTCCTTTTGGCACCCGATATATTGGATTAGGTTCTTCATGGGGTACGTTTGCAGTTAATGGTAACCAAACATTACTAAATGATACCAATTATTTCTGGGTAATGTATTATGTAAAATCAACAGCTAACACCGGAGACTCCTTAGATGCGGAATTAGTTGACATTGCATTGGATGGTAATGTTTATGCTCCAGTAGTTTCAGCTCCGATTGGTAAAATTGCTATTAAACCGAACTATTGTACAGCAATTACAGTAACCAACTTTAATTACTCTATTTCTAATGTACAAGTAGGTTCGTTTAGCAATACTTCGGCCTGTGGCAGTTATTATACTGATTACACATCAAGTCTTGAAGGACCTGTTGTACAAAAAGAAGTTTCAGCAAGCTTAAGTTTAACACATAAATATTGTCCTGCATTCGGTTTTGGAAATGTGGGAGGGGCGGCAATTTATATTGACCTTAATCAGGATGGAGATTTTAGCGATGCAGGAGAAAATGTTTGGACTTCTATCAGCGGTAATTTTGTGGGTGGTACATATACAGGAGACTTTACCATTCCATGTGCGGCTTTGGTTGGCCAAACAAGAATGAGGGTTGTATATGCCCAAAATGGTTCGGTTGCTCCATGTAACGTTGCCATATCAGGAGAGGTGGAAGATTATACAATTACGATTTTGGATAACCCTCAAACATACACCTTGAGCACTGCTTACCAAACAAGCGGAACTGTTGGTCCTAATTCGGATGTTCAAATGATGCGAGTTAAAGTAAAAGCTACCAAATGCGGAAATGGTGAAGTTACGGCTATGTACTTTAATACTGCCGCTACAACCAACCCTGCGGATGATATAGCAGAAGCACGTTTGTATGCTACCGGTGCGAGTACCGTATTTAGTACAACTACACAAGTTGGAAGTACTGTTATGAACCCTACAGGTGAATTCTCGTTCTCATTTAACAATACACTATTAACCAATAACGCAGATTCAAATAATTATTGGTTGGTGTACCGAACTACAGGAAATCCTACTACAGGAAATGTAATCGATGTGAGAGTTGATAGTATCACTGTATTGGGCGTAAACTACATTCCAACAAATAATGACCCGGTTCAGGTTAAAACAATTGACAACCCAATGCTTGTTTTAAGCTCAACGGTTTCGAATATTGTTGAAGGTGGATCAGTTGCAAGAGGTTCAAATGATTTTGCACTATTGAAAGTAATGGTTGTTACCTCTTCAACAGGATCTCCAATTGCTCTTACACAATTTGATTTGAATGCAAACGGTGGTGGACAGGATTCATTGAACATGTCGACTGCTAAAATGTACTATACTGGAAACAGTTCGGTATTTAATACTACTTTCCCTTTTGGTACGGCTACTCCGGCAACGGGCGCTTTATCAGTAAAATGGCCTGCATATACAATAACAGGTTCGCAAGCTTTAGCTAATGATACCAATTATTTCTGGTTAGCAGTTGATGTTAAGGCTACGGCAATGCTTGCAGACTCAATTGATGCTGAACTAATATCAATGACGATAGGTGGTGTACCCGTTACGCCAACAGTAACAGCACCGGCAGGAAATATAACGATCAGGAACGAGTATTGCGTTCCGGGACTTGTCTCTGGTTTATGTATTAACAACGTTACTATTGGAACATTAAACAATACCACAGGTGCATGCACTGTTCCATATTATACATTATTTGCTCCTGCTATTACCACCAATATCTATAGAGGGAATACAATGCCAATAACAGTTAGCGCTGCTTCTGCATCAAAAATGGTATTGTTTATTGATTACAATAAAAATGGATTGTTCAGTGATGCCGGTGAACAAATTGATATTGCTCCCAATCCTGTGACAAGCGTAACCTACAATATTGCTATTCCTAATACTGCATTATTAGGAGAAACCAGAATGCGTGTACGCACTTATGGAGTGCCTAGCAGCGCCCCTGTTCATTTATCATGTGATCCTTACAATTACTCGGAAACAGAAGATTATGTTGTACAAATCGTACCGGGAGTTACCGGAGAAACATATGTTTGGAACCAAACAACACCAGCTAATTTTAATACAGCAAGCAACTGGACGCCTAGCCGTTTTGCTTCAAGCAATACAGACAGGTTGGTATTCGGAACAGGTTTCCCAAGTACTGTAACAGTGAATAATATTCTTCCGGGAACAATTGGTACAATTGAGGTATTGGATAGCACACGTTTAATCATGAATGCTGTTTCTGCAACTATATTGGAAACTGCCGACAGCATTATTATTGGTAACAATTCAATTATTCAAACAGATGCGAACGTTATATTGCAAGCTGGTATCAATAGCCTGGAAACCGGTAATGTTGTATTGGGAGCAACTGCATTGGGAATTGATGGAAATCTGAGACGTTGGGTTGGTCCTTCGGCTGGCGATGTGACATTCCCATTATGTGATGCGGATGGTACGAACAGAATGTTCCGCGTAAACTATACAACCTTACCAACAGTGTATGGTACCATTACCGGTAAATTTGTAAAACCATTGGCTCCAGGAGCATCGGGCTTACCTGTGAATGATTCTATAGCAAGTATCGATGTGAACAAGATCTCACCGGTGGGTAGTTGGACAATTACTGCCGATAATGGACTCACTGGTGGAACATACACCGGAACATTTGAGGTTGATTCTTTCCCTGGAGTGTTTAACGTACCTGCGTTGGTTTTGATGAACAGGGTGGATGGATTTAGCCCATGGGTATTGAATGGAGTATACTCTACAACAAACGGAACAGTTACAAATGCCCAAGTGATCCGTACGGGAATGAGCGGATTCAACCAATTTGCCATTGGCTCTGATGTAGTAACCAATCCACTTCCTGTTTCACTCATAAACTTTACAGCCAAAGTTTCCGGTAAAGATGCAAACTTAGCTTGGAGCACTGCGTCTGAGAAAAACAACAGAGGCTTCGAATTGGAGCGTTCAGTTGATGGAAAGGCATTTACAACTGTAACGTTTGTAAAAGGAGCCGGCAATACTGCAGCTGTTTCAAACTATAACTTTACCGATGCAAAAGCATTTGCAAATAACAACACATTGTATTACCGATTAAAACAAATAGACTTTGATGGTAAAACAAATTATTCAAATACGATTAAGATATCATCAAATGAACAAGCTGCAAATTCAATAACTGTTTATCCAAATCCATTCAACTCGGAATATGTGGTTGCTATTGAAGCTGCCAATGACGAAGTAGCCAAAGTGGTAATGACGGATTTGCAAGGAAGAATAGTTGTTAGTCAATCGGCTAATATTACCAAAGGAGTCAATTCAATTCCTGTAAATGCAGCATTGCTAAATGCAGGCGTTTACTTTGTTAAAATTGAATCGGGCACTACCACACAAACCATTAAGCTTATTAAACAATAATTTATAATTGGTTCTCTTCTCATCAAAGGCCCTCGATATCAATATCGGGGGCTTTTTTTATGTTACGCCTCGTTTCTTAAAATAAGAATAAAACTATATTCGTGCAGTATGGCAAAAACAACAACAACTTTTTTTTGCAAAAACTGTGGTGCATCATCTTCCAAATGGGTAGGTAAATGCCAAAGCTGTGGCGAATGGAACACCTATGTTGAAGAAGTAATTCAAAAAGAAAAAACCGACTATAAAAAAACATGGAAGAAAGAATCGCAATCGCTTTCCGTATTAAAACCTGTTTTACTTAAAGAAGTAGAACACGGAAGTGAAGAGCGGTTCCAGGTAAAGGACATTGAACTGGCTCGTGTATTGGGAGGCGGGATTGTTCCCGGAAGCGTGATCTTAATTGGAGGAGAACCCGGTATCGGTAAATCAACATTGATGCTGCAAATAGCCTTGCAGTTTACCCATAAAAAAGTGCTGTACATAAGCGGAGAGGAAAGCGACACACAGATTAAGATGCGAGCCGAGCGTTTGCCTTTTCGCAACGATGAATGTTACTTGTTTACCGAAGTAAGTACCCAAAAAATCGGAAAAGCCCTCCAGGAATTACAACCCGATATTGTCATTGTGGATTCGATCCAAACATTGCAAAGTGAACTTATCGATTCAACTCCCGGAAGCATTTCGCAGATAAAAGAAACGGCAGGTGATTTAATTCGGTTTGCCAAAGAAACCGGAACCCCCGTTTTTTTAATTGGCCATATTACCAAAGACGGAACCCTCGCTGGTCCTAAGTTATTGGAACATATGGTCGACACGGTATTGCAGTTTGAAGGTGACCGAAACCACGTGTACCGGATTTTACGCACCACTAAAAACCGCTTTGGAAGCACAAGTGAAATTGGTATTTATGAAATGCAGGGATCTGGTTTACGAGAGGTATCCAATCCCTCCGAGATCCTGATCTCACAGCGGGATGAAGAGCTGAGTGGTGTGGCTATTTCGGCAACGATTGAGGGCATGCGACCATTGCTTATCGAAACGCAGGCATTGGTGAGTACTGCTGTTTATGGTACTCCGCAACGCAATTCGAATGGATATGATACCAAAAGATTGAACATGCTCCTCGCTATTTTGGAAAAAAAATGCGGACTCAAAATGGGGATGCAGGATGTGTTTGTCAATATTGCCGGAGGGTTGAGGGTTGAAGATCCGGCAATAGACCTTGGTATCATTGCAGCCATTGTTTCCAGCTATCAAAATGTACCTATCCATTCCAAAATTGCATTTATTGGTGAGGTGGGGTTGAGTGGTGAAATTCGCTCGGTGAGCAGGGTAGAGCAGCGAATAGCCGAAGCTGAGAAATTAGGATTTACAACCATTTATGTTTCGAAGTTTAATAAACTCAGCAACATGAAGTCCAATATCAATATTGTTCCCGTAGGCAAATTGGAAGAAATGCTTAATTATTTATTTGGTTAAGCAATGAACAGGAATTTCACAGATGGATTAAACTTACTATCAAAACTTAATGGTAAACGTATAGGGAATTTTGTGAAGCTATTGGGTAGCTATTATCTGTCCAAGTTGTTAAAGAAACCCCTTCATCATGGTATGCCTATTGTGTTGGAGGTAGAGCCCACAACCAGCTGCAACTTGCGTTGCCCGCAGTGCCCGAGTGGATTGCGCAGTTTTACACGCAACACAGGCATGCTCGATTTTCCCCTTTTCAAAAGTATTATTGACGAAGTGTACCAGGACTTGGTTTGGTTGGTTCTTTATTTTCAAGGTGAACCTTTTTTAAACAAGCAGTTTTTAGAGTTTGTGAAATATGCAGCTAGTAAAAATATTTACACTGCAACCAGCAGCAACGCACATTATTTTACAGATGATATGGCAAAACAAACCGTGCAAAGTGGTTTGGACAGGCTCATCATTTCCATCGATGGAACCACCCAGGAGTCTTACAGCAAATACCGTGTGGGAGGAAACCTTGATAAGGTAATTGATGGAACAAAAAATATTTTGGAGTGGAAGCAAAAACTGAATAGCTCAACACCTCATGTTATCTGGCAGTTTATTGCTTTTAAGCATAATGAACATGAAATTGAAACCATAAAACAATTGGCCAAAGAAATGGGTGTGGACGAGCTCGGGATCAAAACCGCACAGGTGTATGATTACGAAACGGATGAAGATTTTATTCCTACACGATCCGATTTAAGCAGGTATGAAAAAGGTGCTGATGGCAAGTTTCATATTAAAAATAAATTTTTCAATCAATGCTGGAAAATGTGGCGCAGCAGTGTGATCACCTGGGATGGATTGGTGGTGCCTTGTTGTTTTGATAAAGATGCACAACATCAGTTTGGAAATATTGCACAGCAATCATTTACCCGGGTTTGGCAAAGTCCCCAATACAACCAATTTAGGCAGGCCATTTTAAAAAGCCGCAAGGAAATCGATATTTGCACCAATTGTACCGAAGGAACCAAGGTATGGAACGCATAGCTGTTTGACTCACATGAAAAGGCAAATACTATATTATGGATTGGTATGCGGGGCATTGATATTTTTGCTCAATGCGATTGAATACAGATTTGTGATACGCAACCATGCATTCGAAATATATGCACTATGCATTGCCCTTGTGTTCACCTCGTTGGGAATTTGGTTGGCCCGCAAACTATCAAAGCCCAAAGTGGAAACCGTTATTGTTCAAAAAGAAATTGAAGTCAGGAATTTTTCTGTGGATGAAGTTGCGTTAAAAGAAACCGGGATCAGCAAACGCGAGTTGGAAGTATTGCAATTAATGGAACAAGGCTTGAGCAATCAGGAAATAGCCGATCAATTATTTGTTTCATTAAACACCGTTAAAACGCATACTTCAAAAGTGTTCGAAAAGCTAAATGTGAACAGGAGAACGCAGGCTATTGTGAAGGCTAAGGAGTTGAAGATTATAAGTTAGTTTATTTTACTTTTAAGCTACAAATTGTGAACCATTCAGCTTCAAGTGTATATAGCGTTTAAGGCCCATCGCCAACCATTAGTCGTTCGATTATGCTTTCTTTATCATCATCAAGAGTCCATTTGCCAAACACACACAATGCCTGATTTGCAATTATAAAAAGGGTCTTACTTTTCTGTTTTTTGAAAATTTCCGAAATATTGTATGAGCACTCCTTATCTAATATTTGGTATTCGTTCACATCCACAATTACTAACGCGTAGTTCCTTTTTGCGATTTTAACTATATCAGGATCTTTGATAATACCCCATCCTAGCTTTTGACTTGCCTCAAGGTCTTTATCTACAAATGCAATAAGTAGGAGTCTGTTGTCGGGATCGTTTCCTGTTCTATTAAAACAATGAATGGCACTATCAACATTCGTGTATGTATTGTCGCAGCAATTACCAATTTTGTCTTTGGAATTATTCCCGCAGTTTGTCAGAATGAAAGAAAGGCTAAAGAGATAAAAAAAAAATTTCATATCAATTTTTGTCTAAATGATTACTGCTAGCATTTCGCAACCTTGGACAATTGCAGCTTGAGGAACGAAAATCTATTAACCAAGATAAAGAAAATGCGTAAATGAAATGCAATAACTTATTAAGTTAGCGCCACTGGCACCTGCCGCGTGTTATAGCCAGGCTGTATGTTCCTATTTGAAAATTGTCTGAATAGCTATTGAGTCGACCTCTGCCCTACAAACATATATGGTCGGTTATTCTAAAAAAAATGATGCGGTCTTTAAAATTGTTCTACGTATTTAGCCCGAATTCTATTTTCTCTTAAACCATCCTAGTTGTGTAGTTATTGTTTCACTGTCTTCGTTGTACATTATTAGATTTGATGGGTCTACAATGTTAATTAAGAATCGTTTGTCAGGGCTAAGTTGATACTTGAAATAATTTTCTATCATTTTTTTATCAAAATCCGTTTTCTGCTCACCCATTGCTTTATCGAATATTTTTCCATAGCTTATTTTGTAAAATATATCCTCCTTTGTTATTGTTATAGTAACTTCTTTTAGTTTTTCCTTATTCTCAATCATAGAATAGTTTGGTGAACTTTCAGATAATACCCATTCCCCTATAAACGTGTCTTTATTAGTCAATACATCAGCGCATGAGGCGAATAAAATTATGATTGTAATCGCAAATATTTTTCTCATAGTTTATGTTTGGTTAAATTAATATCTGTGAAGATAATTTTTTTTGCTACAGCAAAAAAATTATCACCCTTTCGTACGAAAACCCCAATAAACCCAACAAATCACCCGAAAGTATGATGCATTGAATCTCAATTTGTCATTGGTTTGTGCAACATTTTAAACAATTAATTACATTTACCATGATGAACAAAAACACACTTGTATTTGGACTAATAGCCGGGGTTATTAGCTCAGTTTGGTTTATTGCCGCTTCTTTTATCGATCCGGCCAATTTCGATTACGACAATGGAATGTGGTATGGCTACATTGCCATGTTGATCGCTTTTGCATTTATTTTTGTGGGCATCATCAATTACCGGGATAAGTTTAATGGTGGCGTTATCTCCTTTGGCAAAGCATTCAAAATTGGATTGTACATTAGCTTAATTGCATCCACGGTTTATGTAGTAACCTGGTTGGTGGATTATTATTTCTTTGTACCTGATTTTTTGGATACCATGGAAAGCAGTTGTATCGCTAACCAGCAAGCAAGGGGAGCTTCTGCAGCAGAAATTGAAAAAACACGACAAGATATGGCGCAATACAGAGAATGGTATAAAAATCCATTATTTACAGCTGCACTAACGTATACAGAAATTTTACCCGTAGGGTTAATTATTTCGCTGTGTGCGGCAGCCATTTTAAAGCGCAAACCGGTTACTGTTTAAAAGGTTGACGTTTGATATTTTTGGAGGCTTAAACATCTCGTCATGACACAAAGCGTATATTTATAAAAGGCAATAATCGTAACATGAAAAGAGTAATCGGAATAGGAGGGATCTTTATTAAATCAAAAGACCCGAAAGCATTGGGTGAGTGGTACCAAAAACATTTGGGCATTGTAAATGAAGGTTGGGGTGCACAATTTCTGGTAAAAGATTTGAACGAAGTAAAAGATGCTTACCAGCTTTTTAGTCCGTTTAAAGCAGACACTACTTATTTTGCTCCAAGCACACAGTCATTTATGATCAACTTTATGGTTGATGATCTTGATGCTTTATTGGCTCAGCTGAAAGCAGAAGGTGTTGAGGTAATGGAAGCCAAAGAAGAAAGTGAATATGGAAAATTTGGCTGGTGTTTGGATCCCGAAGGAAACAAAATTGAATTGTGGGAGCCGCCTAAATAAGCTTAAGCAATTAGGAGGGCAATTACAGGCCAGATAATAATACCTGCAAAGAGGATAAAAATGCAACCACTCACAATATTGAGACGGTGCATATTATTGGGTGAAAGGATATGCTTGAGTTTTCCTGCAAAATAACTGATGCCAAACATGGTAGAAAACATGGTGCCCAAAACAACGGCAAAAAATAAAAGCACCTGGCTGAGTTCAAATTTATTGACGGTTTCAATATAAGTGGTTACCCCCATCCAACTGATGAGGACCATTGGGTTAATGCAGTTGAGCATCACACCCTTCATTAAATATAAGATATCTTTTTTTTCGGAGAGCACCTCATCATTGCTATGGTCTACTTCCTTTTTAACAATGGAGCGAATACCAAGAAAAAATAAAAACAAAAATCCGATGGCACGTATTTGCCAATCGTATTTATGCATTTCGTGAGCAATAAAAGATGTACCAAAGATTGTAGCCCCAATAAAAAAAGCATCGCTTATTAAAACACCTATTCCGATAAAAAGTGCTTTTTTGAGTCCGCGCTTAATGCTGGTTTGAATTAACGAAAAAAATACGGTGCCAAAAGTCATCGTGAACAATACTCCGGTGATCAGGCCTTTCCATATCGGTTCAATTATCTCCATTAATGGCAATGATAGCAAAAAAAACAGGCCACCCCAAATGAGCAGCCTATTGTGTTTATAATTTTGTAAGAAGAGTCGGTAGTCCGCTGTCCATAGTCAGCTGTGTCGCTCGTTATTTTTTGCCACAGATTTCACAGATTTTTTTTTAATTCAAATTAGCACAGAAGTATTTGTGTAAATTTCTCACTTAAGACAGTGAAAATAAATCTGTGAAATCTGTGGCAAAACTGGTTTACAAATTCCCAACCATATTTTCAGGTTTTACCCACGCATCAAATTGTTCGTTGGTAAGCAAGCCCAAACCAATAGCAGCCTCACGTAATGTTTTGTTTTCCTTATGAGCTGTTTTGGCAATTTTAGCCGCATTTTCATAGCCGATATGTGGGTTCAAAGCGGTAACAAGCATTAAACTGTTTTCCAAATGGCGTTTAATGGTTTCGTGATTAGGTTCAATACCTTCAGCACATTTATCATTAAAGCTCACACATGCATCACCGATCAAACGGGCACTTTGTAATACATTAGCAGCGATAAGCGGTTTAAACACATTCAATTCAAAATGACCATTTGTTCCTCCAATTGTTACCGCTACATCGTTACCGATAACCTGTGCTGCTACCATTGTCATTGCTTCGGGTTGTGTTGGATTTACTTTTCCCGGCATGATAGATGAACCCGGTTCATTGTCCGGAATGATGATCTCGCCAATTCCACTGCGGGGTCCACTCGACAACATCCGGATATCGTTTGCTATTTTCATTAAACTTACCGCAACGCGTTTTAATGCTCCACTCAATTCCACCATTGCATCGTGTGCTGCCAATGCTTCAAATTTATTTGGAGCTGTTACAAATGGCAGACCTGTAAATTCAGCAATTTTTTTGGCAACCAATACATCATATCCTTTAGGCGCATTCAATCCTGTTCCTACAGCAGTTCCACCAAGAGCCAGTTCTTTCACCATTTCCAGAGCATTGTTTAACGCACGGATGCCGTTATCCAATTGTTGAACGTAACCGCCAAACTCTTGTCCTAAGGTTAAAGGTGTTGCATCCATAAAATGGGTACGACCTGTTTTAACAATTCCTTTAAAACTTTCAGCTTTTGCGGCTAATGTATTTCTCATTTTTAAAATACCCGGAATAGTAGTTTCCACCACCATTTTGTAGGCAGCAATATGCATTGCTGTTGGGTATGTATCGTTTGATGATTGCGATTTATTAACGTCATCATTTGGATGCAATACCTTTTTTTCATCATTCAGGTTACCTCCATTCAATACATGTGCACGGTAAGCGATTACTTCATTTGCATTCATATTGCTTTGCGTTCCGCTACCGGTTTGCCATATCACCAAAGGAAATTCAGCATCCAAGGCACCCGTTAAAATTTCATCACAAGCTTTACTGATCAAGTCACGCTTTTCAGCTGTTAAAACACCCAGATCGTAATTGGCATGAGCAGCAGCTTTTTTTAAATATGCAAAAGCATATATAATTTCTTTCGGCATACTGGCTTCGGGCCCAATTTTAAAATTATTACGCGAGCGTTCTGTTTGTGCACCCCAATATCTGTTGGCAGGCACTTTTACCTCGCCCATGGTGTCGTGTTCAATTCTAAATTCCATGTTAATGCTTGTTAGGTTTGTATAAATTTTGGGCAAAACTACTCTTTTTTTCGCTTATTCAAGTAAGCGCTTCCGTTTATTTAAGTAGCAGTTTATCAGTGATATAGGTAGAATGGAGGTTTGTATGACGAGGTTGAAATCGAATGTAAAATTCTAATAATCAGTTAGGAAATTTAAAAAATAGATTGTACGTTTATATCCGAAATATTAAACACTACTCAATGGAAACAATGACATCAGCAGCAAGTATCGAAAAGGAGCATTTAATTTGGCTCAAACACCTTGATTTTTATAAGGCGCAGTTGAGCGTAATGGACAAGGAGCTTTTAGGTTTTGCCAAAGAGTCTTCATCCAAAAAAGTAGCGCCCAAAATTGAGCAATTTCAAAATCAGTTTATTCGCCAACGAGAAGTGATTGATCTGCTTCGTCACAATGTAAAACAACATGAAAACGAAATAGAAAGGATGACCCGTTTTGCGTTGGAGTACTTACGCGACCGTGTTACCAAAGATCATATGGTTTTGCGCGCTGAATACAAGCGCTTTGTGGAGTTGTTTATTACAATGGAACAAGACTTCCACGATTTTTTAGCATAACAATTATTCCTCGGTTTCTATTGGTTTCAAGTTAGAGGTGTCGGCCTTACCCGCATAATAATCGCTTACAAACCCGCACCATTGGCAATCCGCTTTTCCGCAACCATTGCTAAACTGCTTGGCTTTAATGGCGCTGTAACTGCTGATAATTTGTTGTTTCACCGTTTCCACATCGCTCGGTATAATATTTACTTTCTGTTTAATGTATTCACCTGTTTTTTTATCAGGTTCCACAAAATCGAATTCTGTGCTGCGCATATCCCAATTTTTGGTAGCGTCATTATCCATCAGTATTTTGTAGAAAACAGCTTGTCGCCAATAGTCGCCCCCAAATTCGTATTCGAATAAATGTTTATCGTCCGTGTCTTTTCGGGCTTCATACTTTTCCAGGTCGGGGGCACTAAATTTGTGTTTGGCATTTTCAAACTGCCCGGTTTTGTAATCCACTACATTTACATCATTGCCGCTAAATTCCAGTTTATCCAGTTTCCCATTCAATGGCACACCCTCCATTACCACATTGCGGTAGCTACGCTCAATACTCGTTATTTTATTCCACTCACGGATATATTTGTCGTAGTACTTTGGCAAAATTTCTTGTCCGTATTCAATCCTGCGTTTAAATTCTATTTCGGTAAAGCTATCTTCATGTTTGCGCATATACCATTTAAAATCATTTACAAACTGTTCGCTGCTAGCAAATTGTTTATCTTCATGCGCATTCATATTTTTAAACAACATTTCCAATGCATGATGCACCGCACTTCCAAATGTCATGCTTGCACTAAGTGGAGCAGGAACCCTGATGATATTATTGAAGTAAAATGCGGTAGGGCATTTTAAGTAGTTGTTCAGATGTGTAACACTTAAGGTATATTTTTCGAGCAATTCATCTACAAATTCGTTATCGAATAAATTTTGGGCAGCAGTATTTATCGGGTTACTGATAATGGAAAGTTGGAAGTCGAGCAATTGTTCATCTCCCACATGCAGTTGTTTTGTTTCGATATTGGCATTGGTTTCCAACTCCGCCACAAACCTGCTCTTCTCTAGTTCCTTTTCTTTATAGTCGCGTTCGGCAAAACTAACCACAAGTTGTTTTTTCGCACGGGTCATGGCCACATAAAATAACCTGCGACTTTCCTCCGAATCATCTTCAGCAGTTACCGTAAAAAGGGTATCCGGTAATTTAAAATCTCTGTTTGCGCCATTCTTTTCCCAGGCTTTGGTTGTTGCTCCCATAATATAAACATGTTCAAACTCCAATCCTTTAGATGAATGAGCCGTTATAAAATGGACACCATCTTCGGCATATTTTATCTTTTGAACAGGCAGTACAACATTTTCACTTTCCATCAGATCAATGGTTGTAAGCAAACTGTTGATCGTTGTTTTTTTGGTGCGGGAACATTCTTCCTTTACAAAATCAAAAAAGGTATGTAACAGCTGCATATTCCAGGTTTTCTCATTTCCACCCAATGCCGAAATAAGCATACCACTTTGGGTAATAATATTTTCGATAAGTTGTTGAAGGGTGATGTTAGCTGCGTCTTTTATCCATCCTTCGAGTAGTTTGGATGTTTTGGCCAATTGTTCTCCCGCTACTTTGGTCGTAAAAAGGTCGGGGGCTTTTTTAGTAGGAGCTTTTCTTAATTCTTCCCGCCATGATGTATTCCGGTCTGTAAAGTTTTTGCGATACACATCAACCGATATACGGGCAATCTCGATAGGGTTATTATTAAAAAAATCATAATGCAACAATTCATATATATAAGCTTCTCCCGTGTGTGCTTTCTTATGCTCGGCAGCAACATATTTTAAGATATGAACTATTTTTTTTACAAAAGGTTCTTCCAAAGCGTTGGCCTTTTTACGTGCATTTACGGCAATGTTCTTTAATTGAAGATACCGTATCAACTCTTCAGCCTGCGAATGGTTTCTGTACAATACAGCAATTTCACTCAAAGCTATTCCCTGTTTTTGCAGAGCGATAATGTCATTTGCAATGCCTACTGCCTCATGCGCCAGGTTGTAATAACTTCGTATTTCCGGTTTAACATCCAAAGCAGCTAATGAAGCGTTTTTTGCCGTTAGGTTTTTATTCGGATTAACACGCGTTTTGTTGATAGCAATTAACAATCTCGAAGCATCAAGGATATATTGTGTACTTCTGTAATTATCCTCGAGGGTAATTGTTTTTGGGGCATACTTGCCTACAAACTGTGAGATATTCTCAACATTCGCTCCCTGGAACCGGTATATGGATTGATCGTCATCGCCTACGCAAAACACGTTTGGCTTTTCCCAATAAGCCAGCAACATTTCCAGAACTTCGTTCTGCGATCCATTGGTATCCTGAAATTCATCAACCAAAAAATAAAGATATTTTTCCCGATACGTATGGATCAGATCGGGCTTGTTTTTAAATGCCTGGATCACCCAAATGATCATATCATCAAAATCGTACCGGCTGTTTTTTTGCAGCATCTGCTGATAAGTATCAAATGATTTTGCAGCGGCTACCATATCATTCATGCTTTTGGTTTCTTTATCTATAGCCGCCTGTTTTAAGTCACCCGCTTTCGCATTTTTAGTGGCCTTTTTGTAAATATACTCCTCTCGGTTAGGTAAATCATTCAGGTATTCAGTTGCTTTTTCTGCCAGATATGCAGCACTCCAATTTTCTTTTTTCATTGTTGAGTACAACGAAAGAAGCTTCCTGGTTTCATAATACACATCCCCCGTATATCTCTTGAGCGGGTGGTCTTTATCAAAACCATCAATTATTTTGTGTACATACTCTATTTTTTCAAGTTCACTTATTGCATCAAGTCCTTTTAGTCCAAAATAGTCAAGGTTATCCTGAATAACAGTATTGCAAAATGCATGAAAGGTAAAAATAGGAATGCGATAAGAATCGGGTCCGATAAACTGGAGCAAACGTTTACGCATCGCAATTGCCCCGGCATCAGTATACGTCAAGCATAAAATATTTTCAGGAAGCGCATCTGTTGTTTCCAATATATGCGCAATACGTGCAGCCAATATTTGTGTTTTGCCCGTTCCTGGTCCTGCGATCACCAATACTGGCCCCTCAATTTCATTAACAGCCTCTTGTTGTAGAGTATTCAGTTGATTGTATGCAGATTCGTATTGACTTTGGAGTTCAGATTTATTCATTAAGAGACAATTGGTATGGCCAAAAATAATTGAATTGTATGAAACCGCTCGTATAAATTATCCCTCATACATAAGTTCATGCAACCGATTTCTCAAAACATCCGACTTGAAATAACAAATGTTGTTTTATATTTGTCTTAAACGATCAGAACTATTAATTGAAATCATAAATGAAAAAAGTCTACTTATCACTCTTAAACGCTGCATTGGTCTCCTTTTGCATCGTAAGTTCTTCTTCAGCACAATCAAGGCTGCAAATTATTCACAATTCAGCTGCAGTGTCTTTAGATACTGTTGATATATACCTGGATAATACAAAGTTCGACAATGTATCATTCAGATCAGCCACATCTTTATTAACCGCAACTGCAGGAGCTCATACACTGAATATAAACGATAGGAACAGTATCGATTCAGGTGATATGGTACTTTCGCGTTTACCACTTTCATTGGTTAATAATCAAGCACATATCGCCATGGTCGTTGGTGTTGATGTTACGGCAAATTATGCTGCTAACCCCGATGGACGCACTACTGATCTGCGTTTAATTCTGAAATCAAACGTTACACTTTCATTGGCCGGAAACCAAACCTCATTGAGCATTTTTCATGGAGTATCAGACGCTCCGGGGGTGGATGTTTATGCACGACCAAATGCTTTGTTGACAAATAGTTCAAGATTTGGAGATGTTTCCACTACTGCAATTTCTCCGGCTTCGGTTTCTACCATCATTGATGTTCGTGATTCTAATGGTGTCAATAATATTAACTCCTTTATCGCACCACTTCAGTTATTTGCTAAAAAGTCCCTTGCCGTTTTTGCATCAGGTTTCTTAACTCCTGCCAATAACCAAAACGGAGCAGCATTTGGTTTGTTTGCTGTCGATACAAATGGGGGAAATGCTATTGAATTGGCTTCAACAGCTCGTTTGCAAATTGTCCATAATTCACCTGATTATATTATTGATACCGTTGACGTTTGGGCCAATGATCAAAAAATTGTAGACAATCTTCCTTTCCGCAAAGCAACAGCTATGCTGAATATCATGCCGGGTATCTATGATTTAACGGTTGCCAAAAAATTCAGTACAGATACTTCTGCAGCTGTTATGCTGTTCAAGGTTAGCAATTTTGTTTTTACAGGAGGTAAAACATATTTGGGATTTGTATCCGGAGTGGTTGACACCAACCAATATGCAACTAATCCAAGTGGTATTGATCGTAGCTTCTCCATTGAAGGATCGGATAGTTATAAAGAAGGGACAACAACAGGACAAGTTGAACTATCATTTATGAATGGTGTTCCCGATGCACCGGCACAAGATTTAAATGAAATAGGTCTTCCAGGGCTTACAAAAATTGGAAATGATATTTCATTTAAAACACTTTCTGCATCGGCTATGATTCCGGTTGGCAATACAATGTTCAATTTGACCTCTGCTGATAGCACGGTGTTTTCAGGCGCATATAAGCTAAATACTACAGCTTTTACCGGCCGCACCGGTGTCGTATTTACTTCAGGCGTAAATGCTGCAGTAGGCAATCCTACTCCTGCACAAGCATCAGGTTTATTTGTAGTGTTTAGTGATGGAACGGTTGTTCCATTTACAAAATTAGTAGCGGATGTTCAACTTGTTCATAATAGTGCAGATGTGACACTTGACACCATTGATGTGTATGTGAACGGGGTTAAACAATTTGATAATATGTATTTTCGATCGGCTTCCGCATTTTTTACATTGAATGCGAAAGTGCCTTATTCAATCGCGATTGCGCCAAAAAACAGTGCCTCTGTTGCACAGGCTGTTTACACTTCAGCTCTGGAGCTTGATTCGTCTACTAATTACTATATGATTGCCACTGGTGTGATCAATACAGCAAATTATGTGGCAAACCCTAATAGCAAAAACATAGCATTGAAGCTACATACCTTTAAAGGGGCTCGCAAGGTTGCTACTGTTGCCAAAAATGTAGAATTAGTGTATTTCCACGGGGCAACCGACTTACAAACAACTACAGCAATTGGAGTAGGTCAAGTACAGTTTTTGTCTAAGAATAATTCTTATGGTGATTTCCATGGTTACCGAGCACAAGCAGCAATTGATAATATCAAAATGGACTTTAAGGATGCTGTAACTGAAAAGGTACTTTATAGTGGGTTTGCTCACCTGGCCGCCTATCAAGGTAAAGCAGGGTTGGCTTTTGCGTCAGGTTACAACAATGCTGATGCTGTGACCAATCAGAATGGAGATACCCTTATCGTATTTATTGCATGGCCCGATGGAAACATTGATTCAATCGCTCCACCCCGTTCAAATACGGGTATTGCCGAGTCAAATATGATAGATGGTTCTTTAATGATTTACCCAAATCCTGCCGCTCAACAATTCTTTGTACAATTTGAAACAATAAAATCGGCTTCTTTCACTATTGAATTAACTGATATCATGGGACGTATTGTTCATACAAGTAAGTACAATGCATCTACAGGTATGAATAATGTTTCTGTATCTGTTCCTGAAGTAAGCAATGGGATTTATATGATGAGACTCTATTCAAACGAAGATTCGGTTACAACTAAACTAACCATTACAAGATAAAAAGCATATTGATAATACGGAAAGGGTAGGGCTAATAAGTCCTACCCTTTTTATTTTGGATATATTTACAAAAAATAAGTCGCTGATAAATAGGTAAGGAGTGTGGGTTGAAAAAAATAAATGGGAGTAAGTATTGCGGAAGTAAAAAGTTGGGATACCTTTGCATCCCCT
Organism: Chitinophaga pinensis; assembly: GCA_943369665.1. Classification (GTDB taxonomy): domain Bacteria; phylum Bacteroidota; class Bacteroidia; order UKL13-3; family UKL13-3; genus UKL13-3. The sequence continues at coordinate 222 of CALRNX020000006.1, read as the reverse complement.
TAACGAAAGAGGGTTACTTGAAAAAGTAAAAAAGAGTTCTTAAAACGGCAGTAAAAAGAGTAAGCGATAAAAAGCGAGATAGGGTTTAAATCCGAGGTCTTGAAAGAGAAGAGTTTTGTAACTGACGGAAGTCAGGAAAAAAGATTAGAAATAATTAAAATAAAACTTGACAAATAAAAATAACGCATTACCTTTGCCACCCCTTAAACGAGAGAATAAGGG
>CALRNX020000005.1:0-206880 GCA_943369665.1 Chitinophaga pinensis | reverse complement strand
TATTTTTACAAAATATTTATCAAAAGTACCAATGGCGCAGAAAAAACCTATAGTGGATTTGTTACACTACTCAACTAATCAGATATCATTTAATAACGTTGATACCTCATATATCCTAAAGGCAAAACGAAGCATCAAAGAGTGGATTGAAAAAGCCATCAAAAAAGAAAAATGTTTCACGGGAAACTTGTCCTTTAATTTTTGCTCTGATGCGTACTTGTTGAAGGTAAACCGCGATCACCTTAATCATGACTATTACACCGATATCATCACTTTTGACTTCCGTGAGAATAATATCATTTCTGGCGATATCTATATCAGCATTGATCGAGTAAAAGAAAATGCCAAGATTGAACAAAAAACACTATCAAATGAATTGTGTCGGGTTATGATCCATGGCGTATTGCACCTTTGTGGATATAAGGATAAAAAACCTGCAGACGCCCGACTAATGAGGCAGAAAGAGGATTATTACCTATCTTTGTTGCCTTCATAGTTCCATGTTTCACGTGAAACTAATATAAATAATTGATAATCAAATGTTTAATAAGTATAATGTTATAGTGGTGGGTGCCGGCCATGCTGGATGCGAAGCTGCTGCTGCTGCTGCCAATTTGGGTTCTAAGGTGTTGTTAATCACCATGGATATGAATAAAATAGCCCAAATGAGTTGTAATCCAGCTATGGGTGGAATTGCAAAAGGACAAATTGTGAGGGAAATTGATGCTTTGGGTGGCTATTCGGGTATTGTTTCCGATAAGTCTACCATTCAATTCAGAATGCTGAATTTATCAAAAGGTCCGGCTATGTGGAGTCCTCGTGCACAAAATGATCGCATGATTTTTTCTGCCGAATGGAGAGAACGCTTGGAAAATACTCCGAATGTAGATTTTTGGCAGGACATGGTACGGGAACTGATTGTAGAAAATGGGAAAGTAAAAGGTGTCATCACCGGAATGGGAAATCGAATTGAATCGGATGCTGTAATACTAACCAATGGAACCTTTCTGAATGGTATTATTCATATCGGCACCAAACAATTTGGTGGAGGAAGAATAGGTGAAAAATCTGCAACCGGATTAACCGAACAACTTATACAATTGGGCTTCCAGAGCGGAAGGATGAAAACCGGAACCCCACCCCGGATTGATGGAAGGTCATTGAATTATGATAAGATGGAACGTCAGGATGGGGATGATAATCCGAGCAAATTTTCTTATTCTCCGGAAACAAAGCCGGTTACCAATCAACGTCCATGTTGGATTACCTACACAAATGATAAAGTACATGATATACTTAGAACTGGATTTGATGAATCTCCTATGTATGCCGGTCGTATCCAAGGTTTAGGTCCTCGTTATTGCCCTAGTATTGAAGATAAGATTAATCGTTTTGCAGAACGTGACCGACACCAAATATTTGTAGAGCCTGAAGGTTGGAAAACAGTAGAAATATATGTAAACGGTTTTTCAACTTCGCTTCCTGATCATATCCAATACAAAGCTATTCAGCTTATCCCAGGGTTTGAACAAGCCAAAATGTTCCGTCCCGGTTATGCAATTGAATATGACTTTTTTCCTCCAACCCAATTAAAACTATCACTCGAAACACATTTAATCGAAAATTTATTCTTTGCAGGGCAAATAAATGGAACCACAGGATATGAAGAGGCGGCTTGCCAAGGCTTAATGGCCGGAATAAACGCACATCAAAAAGTAATGGAAAAAGAAGCATTCATTTTGAGTCGTTCCGAAGCCTATATCGGAGTGTTAATCGATGACCTGGTAAACAAAGGAACTGATGAGCCCTACCGAATGTTTACTTCAAGAGCCGAATACAGAATTCTGCTGCGTCAGGATAATGCTGATATACGTTTAACAGAAAAAGGATATAAACTCGGTTTAGCATCACAAGAAAGAATGGATGCCGTGCAAAAGAAAATTGAGGATACCAAAGAACTGGTAAAACAATTCAAGAAAACATCCATAACACCTCAAGAGGTAAATCCAATGTTGGAAATACTGGGTACAACAAGTGTTCCTCAAAACTATAAGTTAGACGCTATCTTAAGTCGTCCACAGGTTAATTTAAGTGATATGATCACTCATTTGCCTTTGGTACAAAACTTGGCAATGGGTTACGAAAACGAAACTTTACTGCAAGCTGAAATACAAATGAAATACGAGGGTTATTTGGAAAAAGAGAAACAAATGGCTGACAAGATAAATCGTTTAGAAGACATTAAAATTTATGATGATTTTAATTATCGCGATATTCAAAGTATGAGCTTTGAAGCACGTGAAAAACTTGCTAAACAAAAGCCAAAAACCCTAGGACAAGCCTCACGCATAAGCGGTATTTCTCCTGCTGATATCAGTGTTTTAATGATACATCTTGGCCGGTAATATGCACAGTTTTTCCCGGTTTAAATGATATGCACCAAAACGATAACCTATATCTTCCTTTGCGAATAATTTAAACAAATTACTTAATCCACTATATTTGCCTTAATGGAAAACCTTATAGCCTGCCTTGTTTGTGGGAGTACTCAGCTTACTAAAGAACTTACCTGTAAAGATTTTGTTGCAACCGGTGAAACGTTTAATCTCCACCGTTGCAAAGAGTGCTCTTTTCTATTCACGAATCCAAGGCCAGCTATTGCGGAGATAGGGCCTTATTACCAAAGTGACAGATATGTTTCGCACGCAGGAAATAAAGCCAATTTACCTTTTATGTATAAAGTTTATGATGTGGTACGCGACTACAGCATTAAGCAAAAACTAAAGCTTATTAAAACGTATCATAAACAAGGTAATTTAATGGATCTCGGGTGTGGTTTAGGTTACTTTTTAGATGGAGCAATAAAAGACAATACATTTAATTCTACAGGTGTGGATGTTAGTCAGGATGCTATTGATTATGTTAAGCATAAATTTGGCTATAACGTATTAAACGAATCAGCCTTAGATACATTACCTCAAGAAAGTTTTGATGCAATTACACAATGGCATGTTCTGGAACATGTGCATACCCTTAATGAACGTATGCAACAACTTCATCGTTTGTTAAAACCAACTGGAACTATGTTTATTGCTGTTCCTAATAGTAATAGTTGGGATGCAAAACACTACAAAGAATTTTGGGACGGATATGATGTTCCAAGACACTTGTACCATTTCAACCAAGAAAGTTTTGGCTTGTTAATGAAAAAACATGGATTCACCGTTGTAGATACAAAGCCAATGATATTTGATGCACCCTATATTAGCATGCGAAGTGAGGTACATAGAGGTAATGGTTTTTCCTTTTTGCGTGGAGCAATATCAGGAGGAATTTCTACGATAAATGCTTTCCGGAAGAAGGACTATTCAAGTTTATTATTTGTTGTAAAAAAACATGCTTAAATTTTGAAATATTCTTTCCATTTTGAACTTACAAAACTAGGCCTCTTCACAGGCCTTTTATTTGCTTCTTGTGCTCAAATTGTAGCGCCTAATGGTGGTCCTAAGGATACTACGCCACCTGTTGTACTAAAAGAAAACCCACCCAATAAAAGCACTTCTTTTACGGATAAAAAAGTAATCATCAAATTTGATGAATATATTCAGTTGAAAGATGCCAATGACCAAATTGTTATTTCACCCCCATTGGAAGAAAAACCGATTATAGAAGTACAAGGGAAAAATGTAGTTATTGAAATGCGTGGTAATGTAAAACCTAATACCACATACACCTTTAATTTTGGTAATAGTATTACAGATAATCATGAAGGGGCGGTACTTAGTAATTACAGTTATGTGTTTACAACAGGTCAATTCATCGACTCATTAAAAATAACCGGAAGTATAAAAAATTCCTTCGATAATAAAGTAGAAAAAGGATTGCTGGTTTGCTTATATCCAACAGATAGCTTTACTGATTCCACTATTATGAAGCATAAACCTCTATACTTTACAAAGACAAATGAATTGGGAGTATTTTCAATTGAGAATTTACCACCAAAACAATTTAATTTAATCGTATTCAAGGATGATAATAAAAACCTTAAATATGATAAAAACGAGATTATTGGGTTCCTTAATACACCGGTAAATACTATAGATACCTTCTCATTAAACACCTTATTCTCATTTAAACCAAATCCTTATCCGATAAATAGACTGATTGATACAATTGGCCGGAATACCGGGATATTTAAGTTTGCTGTTTATAAACCTTCAAGCGTAACTGTGAAACCTAAAAACAGTTCAAAATACTTTGTATGGGATAAGCCCGGAAAAGACAATATTGATACCCTCATTTTATTCAGCATTAGCTTTAAAACGGATAGTATCTGGTTTAACTATAAAACAACCACAACTGATACAAACTTTTTTCTCAAACCGGTGAAAAATGCAAAACCGTTAAAATTCGAAGCAACCATTAAAAAGGAGTTGGAGTTGAATGATACATTTACCATAACATTTAATCAACCTTTGGATAAAGCTGTTTTAGATACTTCAATGCTGAAGTTAAAAGAAGATTCCACTATAATATCGCCCAAAGTATTTTATGCTCCTCAATCAGATTATTTAAAGCTTTATTATCCATTAAAAGAACGTACCAAGTATAGTTTAGAATTTAAAGACTCAACATTTTTAGATATTTACGGGGGATATGCTAAAAAGGAAAAAGTAAATTTTACAACAAAAGGATTAAAGGATTATAGCACTCTAATATTGAGTTTTACGCATCCAAAAGATGGCAACCAATATATTATTCAAATGATCACTGAAGATGAAACCAAGGTGTTTAAAACGTTTATTCTAACGAAAGATGAAACACTAAATATGGAATACTTGGTTCCTGCTAAATACAAGCTTAAAATTATTAAGGATTCGAATAAAAATGGGCATTGGGATAATGGTGATTATCATGCCAAAACACAACCTGAAAACGTATTCTATTATACGGAAACCCTTAATTTAAGAGCTTTTTGGGATCTGGAACAAACAATAGATATTGGAGCTATTGTTAAGTAATCAGGTTGTTTAGTTTTTTTCAGTTGGTCAAGCAATGAAGTATACTTAACACATTACCATTGAATTATAACAATATTACCAACCTAATTACCCGATAAACTCAAGCAACCTAATAAATATGTGGATTAGTGTGGATAGTGTGTGTTTCTATTAGAATTTAGCAACAATTTACATTTAGCTAAAAACACGATGTGGATTAAGTAACAGTTATTCTATTCTTATGAGGCAATAATTAACATTGAATTTACAATTTAGTTATCCCATAAAATATGTTGGAAGGGCTTATCAACACTGTGTATAAAGGATTCATTATACAAGATAGTCAGGGTTTTAGTATGTTAATTAACTGTTAACTGAATATGGAATACGAAATAAACTAAAAAATAAAAATGAGTTATACAGCTATTCACAGCATATACTAATAATAACATTTATATATATTACTTTTTAATACATAGTTCGGTGTGAAAACAGTTTGACTAAAAAAATTACTTTTGAATCCTCGAACGAAAGAAAAAAGATAACATGAGAGAGAAGTTACAAAGTGTGTTACATGAAATTAAAGAAATTTTGCTGCAATCAGCTGAAGATGCAGAAGAATTTAGGTTAAAATATTTGTCGCGTAAGGGTTTGTTAAACGATTTAATGGAGCAGTTTAAAGAAATTCCCAATACCGAGAAAAAAGACGTGGGTAAAATAATGAATGAGCTTAAAGTATCGCTCCAGGAAAAATTGGACGAAGCTCAAAAAAAATTTTCCCGCAAAGTCGCGAGTAAAGAAATTAACCAGGATTTAACGTTACCGGGAGAACCAAGCGGATTGGGCGCGCGCCACCCCCTCAATATTGTTCAAAACAAAATATTGGAAATATTCAATAAACTTGGATTTACCATTAGCGAAGGCCCGGAAGTAGAAGATGACTGGCACAATTTCTCAGCCTTGAATTTTCCTGAAAATCACCCGGCCCGCGACATGCAGGACACGTTTTTCATTGACAAAAACTATTCATTGAGAACGCATTGTACGAGTGTTCAGGTAAGGCTGATGGAGCAGCAAAAAATTCCGCTGCGCGCAGTAATGCCTGGTCGCGTATACAGAAATGAAGCCATATCGGCCCGTGCACATTGTTTCTTCCACCAAATTGATGCCGTTTATATTGATAAGAATGTTTCATTTGCTGATCTGAAACAAACACTTTATGAGTTTGTGAAAGAGATGTTCGGACAAGACTTTAAAGTACGTTTCCGCCCAAGTTATTTTCCATTTACTGAACCAAGTGCTGAAATGGATATTTCATGTATGATATGCCACGGAAGCGGCTGTAATGTTTGCAAACACACCGGATGGGTAGAAATTTTAGGCTGTGGAATGGTGGACCCGAATGTGTTGTCGTTAAACAATATTGATCCGGAAGAATATAGTGGATTTGCTTTTGGAATGGGCGTTGAGCGCATTACCATGTTGTTGTATGAAGTTAAAGATCTCCGTATGTTCAGCACAAATGATGTGCGGTTTTTGGGGCAGTTTGCGGGGGAATAAAAAAGGTCACTGTAGTAGATGAAAAGAGTCATTACAGGGGTTATACTTTTTTGGGTTTGTAATGCGCTCTTTGCACAAAATGAAAAAGATATCATCACATTTTGTGAAGGGGGAGATAATGATGTGCTACCATTTATAAAGGAACAATATTACTTTCCGGTATCTTCCAAGATAACAATATATTCAAGGCCGGATGCACGGTCAAAAGTTTTTTGCCAGACGAAAGGCTATACAGATACGATACGCATATTAGAGGTGCTCAACAATTTCCCCAACTATTATCCAAGCAAGTTTAAAAATATATATGGGTATTGGTGTAAAGTGGCGTTTCCATTAAACGGAAAAAGGTATGTTGGCTATATCCCTTCCCAGTTTTTAGCACGTACCCATATTCGTGATGGAGAAATGATTTATCTGGTAAATCTGGAAAGCTTTAATAACGATAGCTTTGTTTGTTCGTTAAAAATACTTAAGAACTATAAATTGATTTATGAAAAGAAGTTTACACCAATTGCCAATTATAGCAACCCCAAATTTGAAAGAGATACTACAGGAAAAGAGTATTCCGGTTATTTCGGGATAATACTATGCAACAATCAAGGTTTACAAGGAATAGATAGAACGTTGGTTGTGTACTCGGGTTATCCAGCTTGCTTATATTGGAATGGAGACAATATTTTTTTTATTAAAGACGGGAAAGTAGTGTTTGAACTGGAGAATGGACATATTGAAAATGCAGGGGATTACTATAAAGAAATATCTTATGTTTTTCCTTCTGATTCGACAGGAATAAAAGACATGATTATAAAAACAGAGAAAGAGTACGAGGTATTATCAGACGAGAAAGATATTTATTGGAAAAGCAAGGTCAAATACTTTTGGGACGGTTGCAATGCGGAAAAAACAGACTCTACCTATTCAATAAAACTCGGCAAACCGTATTAAAAAAGTTGATTTATTCGTAGCTACAACAAACCCAATAGCACTTCTGCCTTCACCTCATGCCCACCCTCAAACTCAATGATCGTTGCGTTTAGGATTTTCATAAACGACTTTACTGACGCTAATTTTTCAGGAGAAATAAGCTTGTCGTTTGAGCCGGTTACATAAATGATGGGTCTATTCAAAAGCGCTGGAGAAACAGGGTTTTGTAATTCGGAAGCAACTTCTCCGGCATAAATAATCAGTTTACTAATGGGAACAGAGGTGTTATGCAGCCATCGTGTGGCCGTTGCAACACCCTGAGAGAAACCCAGCAATACAATTTTTGCTTTGTGGGTTTGCAATCCTAATGTTTCGCAAAGGGTATTTAAATAGTTAATATAATCTTTGATTTCTTCTTCACGGGACTCGCTTGTCATCCAGGAAGCGGCTGGTTTACCGCCAAACCCTTTCGCATAAAAACGATTTAGGCCCTCGGGGGCAATGATAAACTTTTCTGAGGTTGCAATGGCCTCAAATGGTTTAATAAAATCGGCAGCTAGCTGAGCATAACCATGCAGCACGATCCATATTTCCCGGGTATCGGAAGTAAGCTCTCCCAGCGTAAAATAACGTGCGGTTTTGGTGGTAGAGATAAATGCGGAAGAAATATTCATGCGGCAATATATGCATTCGTCTTTGTGCAGACTAAAAAGAAAAAGCCGCGAACTATCGTGAGATAGTTCAACGGCTTTTGCACGTTAACCCCTATGTGCTTCTTGAGTACCGTGGTACTTTTTAATGTCAAACTTGGGCAATTGAAAAAGATAATTGCTTCACAATGTTATGGCTGATTTGATGAATAGCAAAAGAAAACCGCGCCTTTTATGTAACGCGTTTTTATCCGACAATAAGTGGAGGTTTTTGCTTTTTATTGTTTAGAAAGCAAGGTGTAATACAATTGTTTGAAGGGAACAATTAGGGCTGAATAGCTGCCGCCAGGAAGTCTATGAGAGGCTTTATAGACTTTGTGGTTCCTGTAAGCGTTTTCATGAATGCAGGATCTGTCAATTCTTTTTGGGTTATTTTTCGTTCGGCAATAAAACCCTTTAATTTAAGGTATTCAAATGCCGGGTTTTCGGCCTCGTATCCTTTGGGTGGGCGTACCAGCTTTTCTCCGCTAATTTCGCCAAACAATGATTTGAAATCCTTGGCCAGCACGATCTTTTCGAATGCCGGAAGATTGTAATCGATCTCTTGTCTTATTTTGGCCAATGTATCGGGCATGGGCATGTATGAACCACCAGCGATAAAACAATTATTGGGCTGAATGTGTAAATAATAGCCGCAGAACTCATCTTTTTTACCATTGAGGCTGAGGCTCATTCCGAAGTTGTTTTTGTATGGCGATTTGTCTTTCGAAAAACGAATATCCCGGTTGATTCTGAAAATACATTTTTTTGGGTCGAGACCGGCAAAGCGCTTATCAAACGAGCCAATGGCGGCAATACAATCACCAACAAAAACAACCCATTCTTTGCGAAGGGTTTCATATTCTTTTTTGTTGGCATCAAACCATTCTTTGGTGTTGTCTTTTGATAAACGATTTAAAAAATCGAGCAGGCGTTTAAAATCCATAAACTATTTATTATTGATTAGTCAAAGTTATACAAATGATTATTTTTGCCGCAAAGCGTTGATAAAGTATCTTAATATCTTATCCGGTAAACGAGGCTTCGATATCAACCAATCACATACCAACCGAAAAGCAATGCACGACAGAGAAAGACCAAGTTTTGAAGACAGTAATAACGTAACGGTACAAAGATGTTTTTTTGCCTATGAATTTGCACGCGATTTTGTAAAAGGAAAAAACACGGCCGACATAGGATGCGCGGATGGCTATGGAACACAGTTTTTGGCCGATTACACACAATCAACAGTTGGAGTTGACTATAGTGAAGCCACCGTTGCAGAAGCACGCTTAAAACACGCAGCAAAGACAAACCTTACCTTTAAGTCGAGCAGTGTGCCTCCATTGCCACTGGAAAGTGAAAGCATGGATGTGATTACGGCTTTTCAGTTTATTGAGCATATTAAGCCTCGCCTTGAGTTTATCAAAGAAGTGCATCGTGTATTAAAACCTGGGGGTGTGTTTTTGTGTTCCACCCCGAATGCTAAAATGAGCATTGCGCGCAACCCTTTCCATGTGCATGAATATACATTTGATGAGATGAAAACAGAAATGGGAAAAGTGTTTGACGCTTTCGAGATAAAAGGGGTGCAAGGGAATGAAGCAGTAAATAAATACTACGAAGACAATGCGCGTTGGGCAAAAAAAATATTGAGGTTGGATCCGTTAGGATTGCACAAAATGATACCGGCCAGCTGGTTGGTGGCGCCCTATAATTTTTTAACGAGCATGATGCGCAAGGATTTGAAGAGCGAAAATAACGACACGATGAAAATAACCACCCGCGACTTTTTCTTAACAGAAGACAGGCTGGATTTTACCTGGGATATTTTTGTGGTAGCGCGAAAAAAGGCTTAAAGCTGAAGGTTTAGTTTTTCGCAAGCTTTTTCCGAAGCGAGTTGTTCTGCTTTTTTCTTTGAAAGGTGTTCTGCAGACCCAAAGGATTCGCCATCTATTTTAACATGTACTTTGAATATTTTTTGCTTACGGGAGATTTCTTCATCACTTTCAAAGTCAATTGTTTTATTGTTTTTCTGTGTCCACTCGATCAACTTTCCCTTGAAGTTTTTCTCCGTAAACTCTAGTTTGTCTACATCCAAATGGGTGAGAATTTTTGTTTTCACGAAATGTTTAGCACCATAAAACCCTCTATCCAAAAAGATAGCACCAATAAAAGCTTCTAATGCGTTTCCAAAAATACTTCCCTTTAAGTTTTGGCCAACCGCACGTTTATCAAAAACAACAACTTCGTTGAGCCCGATTTTTTGTGCAAGATCGTTGAGACTTTCCCGGCTTACAATTTTGGAACGCATCTCTGTTAAAAAGCCCTCATCTTTAAACGGAAAGCGCGAAAAAAGCATTTCGGCCACAATGGTATTTAAAACAGAATCGCCAAGGTATTCGAGGCGTTCGTTGCTGTCTCTTACCCCGCTTTGGTGTATGGTTGAACTTACCGAATGGTGTCGCAATGCCTGAAGGTAACAGCTAAATTTAACGGGAAAGAATCCTGCAATTTTAGCAACCTTAAGGTATACTGTTTTGTGTTTGGAAAAATAAGAGAAATAAAAAGCGGAGAATAAGGACCGTATCAAATCGCTAAAATTAGAGTTTGCGGAAAATTACGGTAGCATTATGTCCTCCAAAACCAAATGTATTGCTTAATGCTGCATTAATTGGTCTTGCCTGGGCTTTATTAAAAGTAAGATTAAGTTTCGGGTCAATATTTTCATCATCAGTAAAATGATTGATGGTAGGAGGAACGATATTGTGTTGCATTGCCAAAATAGTGGCGATGGCTTCAATAGCACCGGCTCCTCCCAATAAGTGACCTGTCATTGATTTTGATGAACTGATGTTGAGTTTGTATGCATGTTCGCCAAACACCGCAGTAATAGCTTTTAATTCGGCAACATCCCCCAATGGAGTAGAAGTCCCGTGAACATTGATATAATCAATTTCTTCAGGCTTCATTCCTGCATCTTCAAGCGCCCAGTTTAACACATTGATCACACCAAGTCCTTCCGGATGTGGAGCGGTCATGTGGTAAGCATCGGCACTCATGCCTGCGCCCACAACTTCACAGTATATTTTTGCACCACGCGCTTTTGCGTGTTCATATTCTTCAAGAATAATGGCACCCGAACCTTCGCCTAAAACAAACCCATCTCTGTCTTTATCAAATGGACGTGAAGCTGTTTGAGGATCATCGTTTCGTTCCGACAGGGCTTTCATATTGCTGAAACCACCCATTGCCGGCTCGTTCACACAAGCTTCTGAACCACCTGTAACGATAATGTCTGACTTGCCAAGTTTAATGTAGGTATAAGCATCAATCATCGCATTGTTGGATGATGCACATGCTGAAACAGTGGTATAGTTTGGCCCACCGAAACCATATTTAATACTGATAAGGCCCGAGGCGATATCAGCGATCATTTTTGTAATGAAAAAAGGAGAGAACCGAGGCGTTCCGTCTCCGCGAGCATAATCAACAGACTCAGCAAAAAAACTGGTTAATCCACCAATTCCGGAACCCCAAATTACACCAACGCGAGACTTGTTGACTTTTTCTAAATCAAGGCCGCAGTCTTTTATTGCTTCATCGCAGGTAACCATGGCAAAATGGGTAAAACGATCCATTTTACGCGCTTCCTTACGATCAATGAAGTCTTCAACATTGAAGCCTTTAACTTCACAGGCAAATTTTGTTTTGAATTTGGAAGTGTCAAATTGGGTGATGGGAGCTGCCCCACTCACCCCATTTGACAAACCATTCCAGTACTCTTGAACATTGTTACCAATGGGCGTTAAAGCACCAAGGCCCGTAACAACTACTCTTCTGGATGTCATGCAATTTTTTTGTTTAGTGCTATGATTAGCCTTTTACGTTTTGCTCTATGTAAGAGATGGCTTGGCCAACGGTACCAATCTTTTCTGCTTGGTCGTCTGGAATTGCGATATTGAATTCTTTTTCGAACTCCATAATCAATTCAACCGTATCCAAAGAATCGGCACCTAAATCGTTTGTGAAATTAGCTTCGTTGTTAATTTCACTTGCTTCAACACCAAGTTTGTCCATGATGATGTTTTTTACTCTTTCTGCTACGTCAGACATTGTATTGTAATTTTAGATTTGAATGTGCAAATAAAAGATATTTTTATTCAAAACAGCAAATTTTAAATTTTACAATTAATTAATAGTATTTACAAAGGATTGCACAACTTTGCGCAAGTATAAGAAAGGGTGGGTATGCGATTTGTTTGGGTAGTAACCACCCCAATTATTTTATGACAACAGAACCACAACGAACCAAGCGGCTCTTTTTAGAAGAAGACTTTGATTACGACTTTTTGTTACTGGGGGTTGTGTCTCAGGAAGTCTTTCACCGTTTGGTTTGGCAAATTAACGAAGCATTGGGCTTTCAGTTTTTTCACGCAGGGGAATTAGCGTTTTACGAGAATGACAAACAAATATCAGGTTTTACAAAATTTGAATACGTTGATGAAATAAACCATTTGGATTTTGTGTTGTTTGAAAATAAAGACAATTCAAACTACCTGATTCCGGAATTGCGCACAATGGATTATTTTATGATGATCAAAGGGGCTTTGGACTTTGTGGATACAAAAGAGTTCATTGAGAATTTAAAACCCATTGATACTATTCAACTTATAACTGAAATTGAACACTACAAATTGAAATCGAAACAAAACTTAATATTTTAGCACCTACTTAGTGTACAAAACACACCAGTAATTTATACAATGAAAACAAACGGATTTAACAGAACGAAGATCGTTGCAACAATTGGCCCGGCCACATCTAGTTACGAAATGTTGAGAGCAATTATAGAAGAGGGAGCGAATGTGTGCAGGTTAAATTTTTCGCATGGCAGTTATGACGATCACAGGCAGGTGGTGGAAAATATCCGAAAAGTAAATCAAGACACAGAATCGTATACCTCTATTTTACTAGATCTTCAAGGACCCAAACTACGGGTTGGGGAAATGGAAAACGGTAAGGTGGAACTGATAACCGGAAGCAGAATAACGGTTACGACTACAGAAATGATCAGTACAGCTTCTAAGGTGTATGTGAAGTTTCCGAATCTTGCAAAAGATATTAAACCGGGAGAGCGCATTTTATTGGATGATGGGAAGTTGGAACTTGAGGCAATAAGCACTGATGGCGTGGACGAGATTGTATGTTTTGTAAAGTTTGGTGGCGTGCTTTCTTCCCGTAAAGGGTTTAACCTGCCCGACACAAACCTTTCTATTCCGGCAATGACCGCAAAAGACAAAGCGGATCTGGAGTTTGGATTGGAAATGAAGGTAGACTGGATCGGTCTTTCTTTTGTGCGCAAGGCAGAAGACATTATTGATCTAAAAAAGATCATTGACAAACACGAATGGAAACCGCGGGTGATTGCCAAAATAGAAAAGCCTGAGGCCATGGATAATATTGACGAGATCATTGCTGCAACAGATGGAGTGATGGTAGCGCGCGGAGATTTGGGGGTGGAGATGCCCATGGAACAGGTTCCGGTGATCCAAAAAAAGATTGTAAAAAAATGTATTGAAGCAGGCAAGCCGGTGATCATTGCTACGCAAATGATGGAAAGTATGATTACAAGCCCATCGCCAACACGCGCTGAAGTGAATGATATTGCCAATGCGGTAATGGATGGAGCAGACGCAGTAATGTTGAGCGCAGAAACTTCTGTTGGTGCTTATCCAATTTTGGCGGTACGCAATATGCAAAAAACGGTTGCAGAGGCAGAAAAGACAAACGCCCCCTATTACAAAGGCAGGCGTCCTGCGGAAGATTCAGAATCGTTTTTGAGCGATGAAATTTGCTTTACTGCAGTGAGGATTTCGGATCATTTAAAGGCAGAGGCCATTGTGAGTATGACCTTTTCGGGTTATACGGCATATAAAATTTCATCATTCAGACCGAAGGCAATGATCTATATTTTTACAAGCAACACTCGACTTATTAATACGTTGAGTTTGGTTTGGGGTGTACGGGCATTTTATTATAAAGGTTTTGATAGTACAGATCAAAGTATCCAGGAAGTTAATAATGCGCTAAAACAAAAAGGGCTAATCAAGAAGGGAGACAGGGTAATTAATACAGCAAGCATGCCGATTCTTGAGCGGTCGAAAACAAATGCGATAAAAATTTCAGAAATTGACTAGGAGCTGACTATGCGTTTCCGCTCCATTCGCTGAAAAATTGGTCAAGATAGGTTTCCAAAAATGCATGACGTTGTGCCGCAAGGTCTTTTCCTGCCTGAGTGTTCATAAGGTCTTTGAGCAGTAACAATTTTTCGTAGAAATGATTGATGGTAGGAGCGTTACATGCTTTATACTCCTCCTTTGTCATCTGAAGGTTGGGCTTAATATTGGGGTTGTATAATTCGCGACCTTTAAATCCGCCATAATTGAACGCGCGGGCAATGCCGATCGCGCCTATAGCATCAAGCCTGTCTGCATCCTGAACTACGGCTAATTCGATAGACCAAAAACTACGGGCCTCTTTTCCTCCTTTAAACGAAATGTTTTTGATGATCTGGATGACGTGTTCAACGGTTTCGGAGTCAACGCCTAAATTATTTAAAAACACAGCAGCCTTTTCGGGTCCAATGTTTTCGTCTCCACCGTGAAACTTTGAGTCGGCAATATCATGTAATAAGGCACTAAGTTCTACAACAAGAACGTTTACGGGTTCTTGTTTTGCAATTGTTCTGGCATTTTTCCAAACACGTTCAATATGCCACCAGTTGTGACCACCCTCCGCAAGGGCAAGCTCTTGCTTTACAAACGCTACCGTTTGCTCAATAAAAAAAGCACTCATTTGAGCAGGTTAGCAGGAAATTTTTGAAACGCGGTTTTGGTGGCGACCACCTTCAAAAGGGGTTGAAATAAACGCAGTTACAATTTTTTGAGCAAGGTCAAGATCAATGAATCTGGCGGGTAAACAAAGTACATTGGCATTGTTGTGTTGGCGGGCGAGTGCTCCAAGCTCTTCCAACCAGCAAAGCGCAGCCCTGATTCCCTGGTGTTTATTGGCGGTTATAGCCACACCGTTTCCGCTCCCACAAATTAAAATGCCAAGATCATTCTCTCCTGTTTCGACAGAAATAGCTAACGGATGTGCGTGGTCGGGATAATCAACGGATGCTTCTGAAGAAGGACCGAAGTCGGTTACATTATGACCCGCGGCTTTAAGGCTTTCTGTAATTGCTTGTTTGTAAAGATACCCGGCATGATCGCCACCAATTGCTATATTCATTATGCTAAAAATTTGTATGTCAAATGTAGTATTACCTGTTTGTTTTTAATGGGCTATTTTCTTCCTTTTTCCACGCCACGTGCTACAAAAATACTTAACTCATAAAGGCTGTAGAGCGGAATGAACATCATTACCATGCTGGCTACATCGGGAGAAGGGGTAAGCACAGCCGATAAAATAAGAATAACAACAACGGCATATCGCCTGTTTTTGCGCATCCAAGCGGCCCCTATTAGGCCAATTTTGGCAAGGAAATAAACCAAGATTGGCAACTCAAAAATAAGCCCTGTGGCAAACGTTAGAGTTGAGATAAAAGAGATATATGACTCAAGGTTGATCTCATTACTTACCAACTCACTTACTTTATAAGATCCTAAGAATGTTATCGAAAGAGGCGAAAGGAAGAAGTATCCGAACAGAATTCCTGTAAAAAAGAGCATGGAACTAAAAAAGACCAAGCCTTTTGCGTAGTTTTTTTCTTTGGTGTTTAATGCAGGTTTGATAAAACGCCAGAACTCCCACAATAAATAGGGGAAGGCAAGAATGATCCCCGAAATGAAGGCGATAAAAAGATGCTGCGTAAACTGCCCCGACATGGTAATGTTTGATAAAACAAAACCGATTTCAGAAATGCAATAACTATCGTCTCCCTTAATTTTATAACCCATTTCACAAAGCCATTGGTAGGTCCAAAAGTCGGGGCGGGTGGGGCCAAAAATAATAACATCAAACAGAATGTACTTGTTTAAAAAGGCAACAACAGCCATTAAAACAACGGCTATAGCGGAGCGAAACAGGTGCCCGCGCAGAGCATCTATATGATCGAAAAAGCTCATTTCTTTTTCTTCTAAAACAATATCGTCTTGATCGAGTGGCATAAAGTGGTGCGAAAATAATACTAATACATCCTTATGAAAGATAAATAATAGCCTTTTAAATGATTTTTGTTTTCACGTAATTGCTTCTCTAAAATTAATCAGACTATTGAAATATGAAAAGAACAACATTGCTTCTTGCGTTATTTTGCTTGGGTATAGCAACACTTACAGCAAAGGAAAAAAAACCGAAACTCGAAAAAGGGTTATATGCTGAAATACAAACAACAAGGGGAAACATTTTGCTAAAATTGGAGTTTGAAAAAACTCCGCTTACCGTGGCAAATTTTGTGGGATTGGCAGAGGGAAAAATTAAAAACACCGCGAAAGCCGAAGGTGTTCCATATTATGACGGATTAAAATTTCACCGTGTTATTGCGAATTTTATGATCCAGGGAGGAGACCCGCAGGGAAATGGTCAAGGTGGTCCGGGTTATTCTTTTAAAGATGAATTTTTGCCGGAGTTTCAATTTACCGGGCCGGGTGTTTTGGCAATGGCCAATGCTGGTCCGGCAACCAATGGAAGCCAGTTTTTTATTACCCACAAAGAAACACCTTGGTTGAACAACAAGCATACGATTTTTGGACATGTAGTTACTGGACAGGATGTGGTGAATGCTATTCAGCAAGGAGACACGATCACGCATATCAAAATTATCAGAAAGGGAAAACCGGCAAAGAAATTTAAGGCAGAAAAGGTTTTCGAAGAACTCAGAAACAAATAACAACCAATAACCCAAAAAGCCTGTCCCACAATGTTGCGGGGCGGGCTTTTTTGTTTTACAGCAATTTGTAACCATCAAGTCGTTTATTGACTTCGTCTTTATAGGTGCTTCCAATGGCGATGAGCTCGCCTTTAATGCTAATGCTGTTGCCATCAACTTCGGTTATATAGTTGAGGTTAACAATATGTGATTTGTGAACACGTACAAATTGGGAATGACCGGCAAGTTGCTGCTCAAAATTTTTCATTGTACTGTGAACAGCAATTCTTCCATCGTTCATCCAAAGGCGTACATAGTCTTTTAGGCCCTCAACAAACCAGAGCTCTGCCAAATTAATTTTCACCCACTTACCTTCGGATCGTACAAAAAGTAAATTATCGGAAGGCTGTTTTACCTCTGACACGCTGCTTACTGCTTGCGAGGGAATTAATAATTGCTGGGCCTTATGAATGGCCTTTAAAAAACGATCGAAAGGAATTGGTTTGAGCAAATAATCAATGGCGTTCAACTCATAACTTTCAATGGCAAATTGTGTGTATGCTGTCGTGAAAATAACCATCGGAGGATTTTTCAACGATTTGAGAAAATCGATACCAGTCATTTCGGGCATATTGATATCCAGCAACATCAAGTCAACCGATTCTTTATTGACAGCACCAAAAGCTTCCATTGCGTTTTTACACACTCCGACCAATTCAAGTGAGTCTATTTTAGCGACAAAGGTTTGCAGAATTTCCTGCGCTAAAGGTTCGTCATCTACGATGAGGAGTTTGAGTTTTTGCATTAGGAGAGTTGAATGTGCATGTCAATAATAAAATAATTTTCGTGCACAGTGGTTGTTAATTTGTGTTTGTTGGGATATAACCAAGCCAAACGTTTTTTCAGATTGGCTAATCCCAATCCTCCAGTAGCGATTTCTGTTATTACAGGTTTTTTAAAATTGTTTTTGCAATACAGGTGTAATTCGTTTTGTTGGATACTTAGTCTGAAGTCTACCTCCAGCGCATCAACAGACCGACTGTGTTTAAAGATGTTTTCCAATGCAGGGAGCCAAAGCAAAGGGGGAATATTGTATGGCTTATCCGCCATTATGGAGAACTGAATTTCCGGAGTTTGTGGCACGCGAAGCAATTCAATGTCAATATATGCCTGAATGATCTCTTTTTCTTTTTCAAACGAAACAAATTCAACATCCGATTCATAAAGAATATACCGTAAAATAGCCGAAAGCTGTAAAATAACATCAGGAGTTTCGTCCGATTTTTTAATGGAAAGAGCATATAAATTGTTTAAGGTATTAAACAAGAAATGCGGATTCATTTGATTTTTAATGAAAGCGAGTTCTGCTTCACGGTGTTTGTTTACCAAAGCTTCCAATCGTTTTGTTTTTGCCATAGAGTGGTGGTAAAAGCCAAGCAATGTGAAAAGGATTGTCCAAACCACCATCATGGACAAGTAGGATGGCATGTCTTCCAGTATTCCCCAAATAGTCATATCCTGAGTCACGGGTGACATTATAATACTCATGTCAAGAGCATTAAGTCCCGGAAAAACGGTTGGCAACCACTTAATTAAAAAGGTATAGACAAAGGCAATAATAAACAGAAGAACCGCAGCGCTCAGAAAATATTGCCACCTTTTTTTCTGAAACAGAAACGTTGGCAACAACACGAGGTTGTTTACATAACTAAGCAACACAAAGAAGCCCATGTAAAACAACATCAGGCTGTAGTAAAAGAAAGGAGAGTATGCCAACTGATCATCGGCATCGCTGCATTTTAAAACAAACAAAAAGACCCAGAAATAAATATTGAGGGCCAAACGGGATCCAATAAACGAGACCAGCTTTGCGCTAAAGGTTGTTGTTGTTTTCATACTGCAAAGAATGGTTTAAGAAATCACTATCGAAACATTACTCGACAAACAGGTTCTTTTTTTAGACGAACAAAATCTGATTTCACAAGTCGAAAAAAAAGAGGCGTTGGTCTAATAAGAAAATGGTGTTGGGGTTTTATGCGTTGGTTTGTGTCATCAAAAACAAACCAAATATTATGAAAAAAACAATCGTTACATCTTTACTCCTTTTTTGCTTAGGAGGGCCGTTTATTGTGCGAGCTCAGGTTTCATCATTTGTTGCAGGCCGATTACAGTACACATTGGACAGCGTGTGCAACAAGTACAAAATAAAAGGAACATCAGCAGCCGTGCTAATACCCAATGTGGGGATCTGGAAAGGAACCAATGGTGTTTCGGAAGACGGTGTTCCGCTTTCCCCAGACATGCTGTTCGGGATGGGCAGCAATACCAAAACACATATTGCCGCAACACTTCTTAAGATGCAGGAACAAGGGTTGCTTTCCTTAAATGATACAATTGGAAAATGGATCCAGGGCTACCCGAATATTAACGGGCAAATTACCATTCGCCAATGTTTGAATCATACAAGCGGTTTGTTTGATTACATGCAAAATGGGGCTATCAATGACAGTATTTTTGGTAAACCTGAAAAAAGATGGGAACGCGAAGAAATTTTACGATTGGCACAAGCCCCTAACTTTACGCCCGGAAGCAGTTGGGACTATTCCAACACCAATTACATTATTTCCGGAATTATCATTGAAAAGGTGTTGAATAAATCACCTTACCAAGCCATTCACGATTTGGTTTTAGCTCCGAATCAACTCACACACACGTTTAATTTTGGAGAAGAGGGTGCTGAACTATTTGCACACCCATGGAGCATGAGTCTGGGAAACACATCAACAGATATGACCACAACTCCTTACCTGGATAATCTGTTTAGCCTGGCAAATACAGCAGGATCATTGATCACAACAGCGGAAGATAATGTACAGTTTTGGCATAAGCTCTTTACAGGTCAAATTATCAACGCACAATCGTGGAGTGAAATGACAACGATGACAAATATTGGCAGCAGCACAGAATATGGTCTGGGGATTTTCCGTTACAACAAAAAAATAAATGGAAGAACAGCATACTCTCATGGTGGGACCTTTTTTGGATACATCAATGAAAACATTGTTGATACCACATCGGGTGTAACCATTGCTGCGCTTTCCAATCAGGATAGCGTGAACAATAGCGGACTGTTAAACCTGGTGATTAAGGCGCTGCATAAAGTTACTTTAAACATGCCGGCAACAGGTATTGCAGAGTCGGTATACAATTCGCCTAATATGGAGCTGTTTCCGAACCCTGCAGCGGATATGATTACAATACAAAGCAGCGAAAAGGTGCATGTAGTTGTGTTCACAGATATTATGGGAAGGGTTGTTACAACAGAGCTGCTTCATGAAAACAAATGCAATGTATCTTCATTGGCCAATGGAACGTACTTTGCCTATGTTAAAAACGAAGAAGGTATTGTACAGCATATCCAGAAAATACAAATTGCACGCTAGCCGTTTTTCGCTTTGTGTATAATGAATGCCACTGACAAGATTTGTTAGTGGCATTTTTGTTCGCTAAAGCAATCGCGTCATTTTTCCTAATAACTTTATCGCGGTTTCTGTTTGTTCGGTCCACAGTTTTCCATAACTCAGTTTCAGGCAATTGTTAAATTGGTTTTGCAACGTGTATATGCGGCCGGGAGTGATGCTGATCTTTTTGGCAATGGCTTTATTGTACAGATCAAGCGCATCGTATTTGGGATTTAATTCTATCCACAAATTCATGCTCCCCTTTGGCCGTGTAACTTTTGTGTCGTCAGGAAAATACTCATTGATGGAGCGTTGAAGCAGCAATGAATTGCGGTAAAGTGTTTGCCGCAGTTTGATGAGGTGGTGTTCGTAACGACCATTTTCCAGGAAGTCGCCAATAGCCTCATGGGTAATGGTGCTGCTGTACATGCTGTGAAAATGTTTTGTTCGCGCAACTTCGGGTTTAAACCTACCTGCTTCAACCCATCCAACCCGGTAGCCGGAGACCAGTGTTTTGGAAAACGAACCGCACCATAATACAATACCACTTTCATCATATGTTTTGCAAGATGTAGGGCGATGATTTCCATAATACAGATCGGCATACAGATCATCTTCAATTAATGGAATATTGTATTTTTCCATTAGTTGAACAGTCGCTTTTTTGTGCTCATCGGGCATACAGCTGCCAAGAGGGTTGTTAAAGTTGCTGATGAGGATACAAGCAGCTACCTTCTTTTTTTCGAGCGTTTTTTTGAGGGCATCAATTTCAATTCCGGTAACCGGATGTGTTGGCAATTCAATAACATTTAACCCTAAGCTTACCGCCAATCGCAGAATGCCAAAAAACACCGGGCTTTCCACAATAATGGTGTCGCCCCGTTTGGTAAGGGCCAACAAACAAAAGGACATGGAGTCGATACTGCCCCCTGTGGTAATAATATCTTCAGCTTTTAGTTTTCCGCCCCAGGTAATGGCTCTCTTGGCAATTTGTGTTTTGAGTTTGATGCTGCCATCTTTATTATAAGAAACGCCACTATCGGGCAAAGAACGTGTTGCATTTACAATTGATTTGTTAAGCTTGGCAATGGGAACCAATTCGGGAGAAAGCATTGCACTCGACAAATAAATTTCGGCACGATCGAAGTTCTTGATCACCTGGGCCATAATTTCTTCGTGCTTACCCTCGCCTTTTACAACAAGCGGTTTGCTGGTTTCGGGAACCGGATTTGTGTGTTTGTGTGCCCACGAAATATAATAGCCGGACTGAGGCCGCGATTCAATAAACCCACGGCTTTCCAGCTCAAAATAAGCTTGTGTGGCGGTGCTTAAGCTTACTCCTTTTTCAATACAAATGGTTCGCAATGAAGGGAGCTTGTCACCAATTTTGAATACATCATTTTTAATTTGGTGTTCAATATTGTTGGCAATTTGTAAATAGAGGAGCTCGTTTTTTTTCATCTAACCAAAACTAACTGTATCGGTTAAAAAAAACAAATTTGTATCTGTACACTAATTATACAAATCACCAAATTTGATGGAATCAATAAGCAATACAAGAATGAGGTTTAACAAAGTTGTAAGAGGGGTGAAACGAGAAATGAATGATGCAGAAACTGTTTATGCAATTTTAGATGCTGGGTTTTTGTGTCATGTGGCGGTAGTGCATGAAGGGATGCCAATGATGGTACCAACTGCATACGGAAGAAAAGACGATGCAATTTACCTGCATGGTTCCACCAAAAATTTTGTGTTAAACCAACTTGTTGCCGGCCAAACAAGTTGTATTTCGGTCACACATTTGGATGGTTTGGTTCTGGCGCGTTCATTGTTTCATACCTCGGTAAATTATCGATCAGTTGTATTGTTTGGCAAAGCAGAGGTGTTAACAGACGAAACGGAACGAATGGAAGGCTTGAAAGTGATTACGGATAATATCATTGAAGGGCGGTGGGATGAAGTACCGGTGGGAACAGAGCAGGAACTTAAAGCAACAATGGTTGTCAGGTTTCAGATCGAAAGTGCTTCGGCAAAACTGCGAAATGTGGGTCCAATGGGAGATGATGAGATGGATAATGAAGTCTGGTCCGGGGTGGTTCCGCTATCGATAGTAGCATCAACACCCATTGCGGATGAAAAGTTTAATGGCAATTTACCATTAACTAAAAGTGTTACAGATTTTGTGACAAGAAACAAATCGGAATTGAATTAACCAATAAGTATAATGACAGGACTGATAAGTAAGAAGAATGCTCCTAATTATATGTGGGGAGCCAACTGTTCATGCTGGGTGTTGAATGATACAGAGGGGCTCTCTGTGAAGCAGGAACAAATGCCATCTGGAGCAAGAGAGCAATTACATTATCATCAGAATGCGAACCAGTTCTTTTTTATGTTAAAAGGAGTAGCAACATTTTATATAGAAGAAGAAGTCGTTGAGGTAAAAGAACAAGAAGGAATTATGATCGAAAACAGGCGCAAACATTTTTTGGAGAACAAAAGCGAAGAGTCGATCGAGTTTTTAGTGATCTCGCAACCGACAACGAATAAAGACAGAATAACCATTTTGTAAAAAGGAAAGCAACCGTAATGAGTATAATTACCTATCATAAGGCAACCCTAAAAGATCTTGTTATTTTGGTGGAAAACAGAATAGCTTTTGCAAGGGAATAGGCGAGCGAACCACAAGAAAGCAAGATTGACGCGCTGAGGCAACAGTTAACAACGTATTTTGCGAAAGCAACAAAAGACAATCGTTGTATTTCTTTTATTGCAAAACACGAAGAAGAAGTAGCCGGAATCGGTTCGGTACACTTGCAGGATAAGCCGGGAAACTTTGTAAACCTTTCCGGCAAATGGGGGTATATTATGAATATGTACACAGTTCCGGCACACCGAAGAAAGGGTGTTTGCAGCGGAATATTGAACGCCTTGATAGAGGAGGCGTCAAAGCTGGGTGTTGAAGGGTTTGAGTTGCATGCAACAGCCGAAGGAGAACTGGTTTACAAACAAGAAGGCTTTGTTCTTCACAAAGAACCAACATATCGTAAATTTATAACGAAATGAAAATAGAAACAGAAAGATTGATCTTAAGAGAATTCCTTCCCACGGACGATGAAGACATGTTTGAAATGGACTCAAATCCTGAGGTACACAGATACCTGGGGAATAATCCGGTTACAGATATTGAGCAGGTGCGTGGGTATATTGCAAATATCCGTCAGCAATATATTGATCATGGCATTGGGCGTTGGGCAGTTATGGAAAAGGCTTCCGGTAAAGTTATCGGCTGGGCAGGATTGAAGTTTATAACAGAGGTTGAAAATAACCACACGCATTTTCATGATGTTGGATATCGGCTCAATCAAAAATATTGGGGAAAGGGTTACGCAACGGAATCAGCTAAAGCAGCGATAAAATATGGTTTTGAAGAAATGCAATTAACCGAAATAATAGGCAGCGCCAATGTGCACAATACCCAATCACGCAAGGCGCTCGAAAAATGCGGATTAACGTTTGTTGAACAGTTTTATTGGAAAGATATCCTTTGCGATTGGCTAAAAATTACAAAAGAGGAATGGTTGCAAAACAATAGGTAAGATGAATATTATTAAGACCCAAAGATTATCCCCAACACAATTTTCAGCTATTGACAAATTGTGGAACGATGAGTATCCTGTGAAACTCAAAGACAGGTTTGCTTTGTTGTTGGAAGGTGTTGAAAACTACGAGCACTACCTGATCGAAGATGAAACAAAAAAGGTACTGGCCTGGGCTGTTTGGTTTGAGAAGGATGCACAAATACGGTTTTCGATCATTGTGTCGAAAGGCGCCCAGGGAAAAGGCTTTGGGACGTTATTAATGAATAAACTAAAACAAGACCATAAGGAATTTTACGGCTGGGTGATTGATCATAACGAAGATGTAAAAGCCGGTGGCGAATATTACCAATCGCCCATGTCTTTTTATGTTAAACAAGGAATGGAAATATTGCACGATAAAAGAATAGATACCGAAATGATCCGAGCGGTTTTGGTTAAATGGAGCGAAAAATGAGAATAGCAGCAGCACAAATACAAACAATTCCACAGAATACGGCAGCCAATATCCGGAACCATATCCGGATGATTGAAGCTGCCGCAAAACAAGGAGTCTCGCTGCTTTTGTTTCCCGAAATGTCATTAACCGGATATGAACTGGAGATGGCAGAAACACTGGCTTTTGAGCAGAATGATCCAAGGCTTGCAGATCTTGTTGGGTTGGCGGTTCGCTACAAAATGCTAATCATTGCAGGCGCACCTATTCGAATAGGTTCAAGGTTGTATATTGGTTCATTTATCTTTTCTCCTGAAGGAGAAGTATCCATTTATACCAAACAATATTTACATGGTGGCGAAGAGAAATTTTTTGCAGCAAGCTTTGAACACGACCCGTTGGTGATTTTAGGTGAGGAGAAAATTGCACTGGCAATTTGTGCAGACATAACAAACCCTTTACATCCGGAAGCAGCAAGCAAACGAAAGGCTACATTATATGCAGCAGGCATTTTTTACTCCACACCAACAGGAATAGAAGAAGCATACAAACAATTGAGCCACTATGCCCGAAAGTATAAGATGGGGGTTTTGATCGCAAACTATGCCGGGGTTTGTTATCAAATACCATCAAGAGGGAAAAGTGCTTATTGGGACAAAGAAGGCAAATTGATCGGAGAATTAAATAATAGCGAGGAAGCATTATTGGTGGTTAACAATGTCGGATAGATTTACGCAACAGAAGTTAAATAATGGATATAACAATAACAGAAAGGAAAGAGGTTAGGTTAATAGCACCGTTGATTGAAGAGGTTCAGAACCTGCATGCAAGATTGCTGCCATCGGTTTACAAAACGTATGAAAAGGAAGGAATAGCAGCAGCAATGGAGAAAATGTTATCGGACGAAATGTGCCGGGTTTTTGTTGCGCAGCTCAATGGAGAAACGATTGCCTATGTATTGGTATTGATCAAAGAGGTTCCAGAGAATGCTTTTCATTATGCATACAAACTATTACATATCGATCAGATTGTGGTAGCTAAAAACCATCGGCAAACAGGAGTGGGGTCGTTGTTACTAGACAAAGTGGAATCCTTGGCCAAGGAGCTATCGGTTAACCGGATAGAGTTGGATCATTTGCATATCAATAACGTTGCGGCAAACTTTTTCTTGCAAAAAGGATATACACCTTATCGCGAGAAACGATTCAAAACAATAGATTAAAAACAATACAATGCGCAAATATGGACACTACATTTAAATATTCGTTGGAGGGCCAAGAAACCGAACGGCTCATTTTCAGGCCTATAACAGAAGCCGATTTTGACACCTGGTTGCGGTTTTGCCAATACCCCGATTCGGTTAAGTATATTTTTACACAACAGGAATTGGCGGCAGCCGATCCTTATGAGTATTGTAAGACCTGGTTTGGGCGTGTATTTAATCGCTACAAAAACGGACTTGGTGGAATGAATGCGCTGATTGATAAACACAGCAACGAACTTGTGGGACAATGTGGCTTGCTCATTCAAACGATTGATGACCAGGAAGAATTAGAGATCGGCTATTCGCTTATGCCGGAGCACAGGGGAAAGGGCTATGCTCTTGAAGCAGCAAGTAAATGCAAGCATTTTGCGTTTGAAAACAACTTGCGCGACTCGCTTATTTCAACCATTCATATACACAATGATGCTTCGGCAAGAGTTGCCTTGGCCAACGGAATGAAGCTAGACAAAACAACTGAAAGCAAAGGAGACCCGGTAAATATTTATCGAATTTCAAAAGAGGACTTTTACACCACAATAAAATAAAATGGGCGTTCCTATCTGGATCATATATGCATTGATAGCAACAATACTGGCAGGCATCACCGCCATTTTTGTTAAGACCAGCATTAGCAGCATCAATACCGAATTAGGTTTGGTGATCAGGATTGCGATCGTTTTTGTCATCGTATTGGTAAACCTGTTTATAGAAAAAGGACACAAGGAGCCACTGCAGCTAAGTAACAAAACCGTTGTCTATTTGCTGCTATCGGGTATTACAACCGGGTTTTGTTGGATCTTTTATTACAAGGCAATCGATATCGGGAACGTGTCGGTTATCTCAGCAATTGAAAGGGGAAGCATTGTGGTGACGATTTTATTGGCGGTAACTTTTTTAGGAGAGCCGTTTACTCCAAAGTTGGCAATTGGGTCTGCTTTTATCGTGTTGGGAGTAGCGGTATTATTGTGGAAATAAAAAACAAACATAATGAGCATAACACAAAACATAGCCAAACATCTTCGTGATGTTCACTTTGGAAAAAACTGGACATGGTCCAATTTGCAAGATGCGCTCAAAGACGTAACATGGCAACAAGCACTCACCAAGGCGTATCAATTTAATACCATTGCAACGCTTTTTTGGCATGTATCTTATTATGTAAATGCACAACTGGAAGTATTGCAAGGCAAACCCTTAAATGCGAAAGATGAGCTGAGTTTTGCTCATCCTCCAATACAATCTCAGCAGGATTGGGAACAATTACAAGAGCAGGCATGGATAAGAGCAGAGCAGCTGGCGAAGCTGATTGAACAACTGCCTGATAGTATATTGCTGGAAGATTTTACCAATGAAAAATATGGCAATTATTTCCGCAACCTTCATGGCAATATTGAACATATGCATTATCACCTGGGACAAATTGTGTTGATTAAAAAGATCGTACAGAGCCAGGTATAATTCAACGATTAACGTTTAGAAAAAAAAACAATGACAAACGAAAAAGATTATTTGGCAATTAACAAAGAGGCCTGGAATGCAAGAACAGGAGTGCACTTAACCTCTGAATTTTATGATGTGCCGGGCTTTATAAATGGCGCCACGTCTTTAAACGGCATAGAACTGGAATTATTAGGAGACATTACCGGTAAAAGTATTTTGCACCTTCAATGTCACTTCGGACAGGATACCATTTCCCTGCAGAGATTAGGCGCAAGGGTAACCGGAGTGGATCTATCGGACAAGTCAATCGAGAGTGCAAAGGTGTTGGCGCAACAAACGGGTGCACATGCCCGCTTTATTTGCTGCGATATTTATGATTTACCCAATCACCTGGATGAGCAGTTTGATATTGTGTTTACCAGTTATGGAACCATTGGCTGGCTTCCCGACCTGGATAAATGGGCATCTATTGTGTCAACATATTTAAAACCAGCGGGGAAATTTGTATTTGTAGAGTTTCATCCGGTGGTTTGGATGTTCGATGATGATTTTGATAAAATTGGTTACCGGTATTTTAACTCAGGAGCCATTATCGAAACTCAGAGCGGAACATATACCGATAGAAATGCGGAGATAAGTTTTGAGTACGTTAGTTGGAATCATGGCTTAAGCGAAGTCATCAACAGTTTGATAAAAGCGAAGCTGAGCATATGTTCATTTGATGAGTTTGATTATTCCCCATACAATTGTTTTAGAGGGATGGTGGAATTTGAGTCGAAAAAATACCGGATCAAACACCTGGATGATAAAATACCAATGGTTTATGCAATCACCGCCACCAAAAACTAACCGAATGACAGCCAAGAACAAACTGAATATGAAAAAAATGAACAAGCTCGCGCTTATAGCGCTACAACTTTGTTGGGTAACAACCATCTGCGCACAAACGGTTATTCCATATGGCGATAACAAAGAAGCCGGAAAGTATATCCTGTTGAATGGAGCAAATCATTATTATGAGGTGTATGGAACGGGAAAACCCTTATTACTCATTCACGGCAACTCAACACCAACAAAAGGTTGGGCACCACAGATTGAATACTTCTCAAAAAAGTACAAGGTTTATTCCATTGATTGCCGGGGAAGAGGGAAGTCGGAGTTAGGAACGGATTCTTTAACCTACATCCAGCAAGCGCGCGATATGAAGGCGTTTATTGAGCAACTGGGTTTGGATTCTGTAAATATCGTTGGCAAAAGCGATGGAGGCATTATTGCGATTTTAATGGGGATATATTTCCCGGAGCATATAAAGAAGATTGTGGCTTTTGGCGCGAACATGGAACCTGATACCAATGCGTTATTCCCATATGCGGTGGCTGAAGCCCACAATGAACGCGTGAGAGCAGACAGCATGTTGTTTAAAAAAGATAAAACGAAAAACTGGTTGGTGGAGCAACAACGCAATCGTTTGATGGAGTTTCAACCACATATTACAGCCACTCAATTAAACAGCATTCAAGTTCCGGTATTGGTAATGTCTACCGACAGGGATTTGATTAAAGAAGAGCACACATTTTTCATTTACAAAAATATTCAGAAAGCCAACTTGTGCATTTTACCGAATGAAAAGCATGGTGTGGCAAGGCTCAATCCAGCGTTGTTTAATACCACGGTGGACAAGTATTTGTCGGAGCCTTTTTATGGAATGGACTATCGCTTTGCGAAATAACAAAGCAGAAAAGTCGGCATAAAAAAATCCCGCTCAAAAACTGAACGGGATTTTTTCGTTATCGCGATTGTTAGGATTAAAACGCAGGCTTTTCTGGTTTGTCTTTCAATCGTTCTTTAATATCCAATCGGTGTTTACGTGCAGTATCGATGGCAATATCGTAACCCGCATCAGCGTGGCGGATAACGCCCATTGCCGGGTCGTTGTGCAATACGCGTTTTAACCTGCGTTGTGCATCTTCGGTACCATCGGCAACGATAACCATTCCCGCATGGATACTGTAACCCATTCCAACGCCACCACCATGGTGAATGGAAACCCAGCTTGCACCTCCGGCTGTATTAATCAACGAGTTTAATATCGGCCAATCAGCAACGGCATCTGAACCATCTTTCATGGCTTCTGTTTCGCGGTTAGGTGAAGCTACGGAGCCTGTATCCAAATGATCGCGGCCAATCACAATAGGTCCTTTAACTTTTCCGGTACGAACCAACTCGTTAAACGCCAATGCCGCTTTTTCCCGATCACCTTGTCCGATCCAGCAAATACGTGCCGGCAAGCCTTGGAAGGCAATACGTTCTTGCGCCATATCCAACCAACGGTGCAATGAAGTGTTTTCGGGGAATAACTCTTTCATTACACGGTCTGTTACATAAATATCATTGGGATCACCACTTAGCGCTACCCAACGGAAAGGTCCTTTTCCTTCGCAGAACAATGGACGAATATATGCAGGTACAAAACCCGGGAAATTGAATGCATTTTCTACACCTCGCTGATCCTTTGCTTGCCCTCGCAAGTTGTTTCCGTAATCAAACGTAATGGCGCCACGTTTTTGCAATTCCAACATCAACTTCACATGATGAGCCATTGTGTCCAACGATTTTTCAGTGTATTTATCCGGTTCTGTTTTGCGCATGTGATCAGCAACCTCTTCTGCTAATCCTTCCGGATAATAGCCATTTAATGGGTCGTGTGCTGATGTTTGATCGGTTAACAAATCAGGGGTGATATTGCGTTCAATTAAACGTTCCAATAAATCAATTACATTACACAACACTCCAATTGACAAACGTTTTCCCTCTGCTTTTGCTTTCAGGGCCATATCAATTGCCTGGTCAATATCACGGCTCATCACATCGAGGTAACGCGTTTCAATACGTTTTTTAATGCGCCATTCCACCATTTCGGCAGCCAAACACACACCATCACACATTGTTACCGATAGCGGTTGTGCTCCGCCCATTCCACCTAAACCGGCAGTAACAGTCAATGTGCCTTTAAGCGTTCCGTTAAAATGTTGGCGAGCAGCCTCGGCAAAGGTTTCATAGGTTCCCTGTACAATTCCTTGTGAGCCGATATAGATCCAGCTTCCGGCAGTCATTTGACCGTACATCATCAACCCTTTTTTGTCCAACTCGTGGAAGGTTTCCCAGTTGGCCCATTTTGGAACCAACATCGAATTCGAAATGATCACGCGGGGAGCGTCTTTATGCGTGGGCAAAATTCCCACCGGTTTACCGCTTTGGATCAATAAGGTTTCATCTTCCTCAAGGTCCTGCAGTGCTTTTACGATCAGGTCAAAGCTCTCCCAGTTGCGGGCGGCTTTTCCTATTCCACCATAAACCACAAGGTCTTCTGGTTTTTCAGCAACTTCCGGGTCGAGGTTGTTGTGCAACATGCGCAATGCTGCTTCTTGTATCCATCCTTTGCAACTCAACGTATTGCCGGTTGCTGCGTGTAAGTCTTTTCGCTTTGTCATAAAAAAATCGTGAAGAAATGTGGGCGAAAATAATGTTAAAAATTCGCTTTCCATCGTACTGTTAAAAAAGGATGTTTTGGGCAGGGGCTTTGTACAAGATCACCGAAAAGACCCTCAATGTTCAATAGGGTATTAGTCACATTTTCCATCCGGAGTGCAAACAGCCCCGTCAATTGTTTCTGTTTTATCCGATTCGCTCCAAGCCTGTTTTAACGCGCCTAAAAAAGTTTCAGAAGGCTGCGCTCCCGAAACAGCATATTTGTTATCCAACACAAAAAACGGTACGCCCGTTACACCAATTTGTTGCGATTGGTAAATGTCTTCCCGCACATTATTGCTGTATGCATCGGTAGCCAGCACTTGCTTTACGGCATCCTCATCCAATCCAATTTCGACCGCTAAAGCCGTTAATGTGGGATGATCAGCGGTGTTTTTTCCATCAATGAAATAGGCTTTAAACAATTGCTCTTCCATGGCATCGCCTTTGCCTTTTGTTTTGGCAAATTGTACCAAACGGTGTGCATCAAAAGAGTTTGCAACAACAGCCTTATCGAAATTATAAGCAAGACCAACCTCTTTGGCCATATTGACAACATGTGAAGTCACTTCTTTTGCATAAGCCAAGGTCCAGCCCTTGCTTTCGGCCAAATGTTGTATGGTGTTTTTGGTGGTGTCGGTTACCATATTCGGCTGTAACTGGAAACTTTTCCAAACCACTTCTACATTGTCTTTGTGTTCAAACTGTTGTAATGCGGCTTCAAACTTGCGTTTGCCGATATAACAAAACGGGCACATTACATCGCTCCAAATTTCTACTTTCATCTTTTTCGTTGTTTTTGCTTTGTTGTTTTTTTCATGCTGTTGGTTTGACCCTTGCTGTGCGTAGGCCATTGTTCCCATTGATAGAAGCACCATGCATATAACACGATGGAACAGGTATGGTTTAATGATATTGGTCAGCATGAAAGAAGGTGAGAAAATATGAACAAAGAGAAACAATAAAATGTTTCCAAAAAAGGAAGATATTCGCACTTCGAATTGAAACAACCATTTCAACATATTGCAATTTTGCTGTTGGCTGTGTTTTCGGTAACCATTATACCGTTCAACGCTTTGCACCACCATGCCGAAGATGAACACGCAGCATTTGTGCATAGCCACGCGGCAGATACGCAACATCATTGCGAGTTGGATGATCACTTTTGCCAAACAGACCTGGGAGCAGATTGCGGACATGAGTACCATATCCAAAGCACAATTGAAAAGTGTTTTGCCTGTGACTATCATTTTATTGAAGCCTTTGACACGCCTTGTTCAACAGAGCTGGCAGCTCAAGATTTTAGATCAGGAACTTCCAACAAAGTTGTGGCTGATAAATTGCTGAAGGCGATCTTGTTCATCAGCAATAAAGGGCCTCCTAGGTTAGTATAAATCAGCAGGGTGCATTCGCACCATCTCTTATTTATTTAACATTTAACAATATGCGCAGACTATTTGTGATAGTGCTGTGTTTGTTTGTTGTTGAGGTCGTTGCCCAAAATGCAAAGCCACTCTATTCATTAAAGATCATTGTAAAAGACAGCGTTACAGGATTGTTTTTGGAAGATGCAACGGTTACCCTTACCAAACATTCACATGCACATTTAACCAATCAAAAAGGAGAGGTGGTTTTCGACACGTTGCGTGCGGGCCACTACCATTTGTCGTGTACTTATATTGGTTACCATTCTTATGAAAACATCCTTGAACTGCCTGGTCAGCAAAAGGTTATTGTATTGCTTTGTCCTTCGGGATATCATTTACATGAGGCTGTGGTGGAAAGCGAAGCCGTTAAAAGCAATAAAACGTACTCGGCACAATCAAGTGTTGTTTTGAGCCAATCGCAAATAGAAAAGATGCGGGGACAAAACCTTGGAGAACTGCTTAAAAATGTAAATGGTCTCACAACGTTAAATACAGGTCCGGGTATTGCAAAACCGGTTTTGAGGGGTTTGCATAGCAACAGGTTGGTTACCCTCAACAATGGGGTAAAACAGGAAGAGCAACAATGGGGCAGCGAGCACGCTCCGGCAATTGATCCGTTTGCAGTAAACAAAGTGGAGGTGATTAAAGGAGCGGCTTCGGTAGAATTTGGACCGGAGGCTATTGGAGGAGCAATCAGGCTTTCGCCCAAAGCTTATCCAACCATAAACGGAGTGGAAGGAGAGGTTTCGTTGCAAGGGTTCTCAAATAATAAGCAAGGTTCTGCAACGGCTTTATTGCAAGGTTCGCATTTTAAACAGCAACAATTAAGTTGGCGGGTACAAGGTTCGTTGCGTAAAGCAGGTGATTCTCGTGCACCGGACTACGTGATCTCCAATACAGGATTTGATGAACAAAACGGAAATGTTTCGGTTGCTTACACATATAAAAAACTCCAAATAGAGGCTTTTGCAAGTGTGTTTAATACAACCATTGGTATTATGCGTGCGGCACATGTTGGCAGCTCTACCGATCTGGAAAAGGCAATGAATAGCGACCAGCCCTTAGTGATTAAACCATTTACGTATGAAATAGGCAAGCCTTACCAACAAGTATGGCACGAAACTCAAAGCGTGAAGTTGTCTTATAACGTTGTCCCGATTGGCAAGCTCGAGTTGCAGGCAGCACGGCAATTAAACTCTCGGCAAGAATATGATTTGGGCGTATCGTGGAATCCGCAATCGCAAACGCACACAAAGCCGGCATATGATCTTACCTTAACCTCTTACACGTATGAAGGGGTGTTTGAACATAAAAAATGGAAAAACATTTCGGGCAAATTAGGCGCAAGCATGATGCACCAATCCAACTATACCGAAGGAACCCAAAAACCGTTGATCCCGAACTTTATTGCGGATACGTATGGTTTTTTTGTTTTCGAGAAATGGACAAAAGGGCGTTGGACGGCAGAGCTTGGGTCTCGTTTTGATACGCGGAGCCAAACCATTTACCAACGCAATAACAAGAATGAGATCGTAACACAAAGCAGAGATTATCATCGGGCAACGGCCATTATAGGCGCGTCTTATTCATTTACAGAAAAGTTGAAACTAGCCACCACCTTTTCATCGGCATGGAGGCCTCCTTCTGTAAACGAGTTGTACAGTAACGGCCTGCACAATGGGACGGCAACGTATGAAATTGGTGATTCTAATTTAATACCGGAGCAGAGCTACAATTTGGATGTGAACCTTAAATACCAACAGGCAAAATGGATTATCGAAACCAGTGTATTTAGAAATGCGATCTCGGATTTTATTTACCAATTGCCAACACAGCCACCAACCATAACGCTTCGCGGAACCTTTCCTACATTTATGTTTACTCAAACGGATGTGGTTATGCAAGGGGCAGAGGTGAATGTTTCGTATGTAATGAGCAATCATTTAGTCGCTACAGGAGCCGTTAGTTATTTGCATGCCGATGATGTAACAAATGATCAGCCGTTGATTTATATGCCAGCAAACAGGGGCAAATTGGGCATACAATTCCAAACAAATACGGTATGGAAAGTAGAACATTTTTTTGCTGAACTGAACTGGCAATACGTAGCAGAACAGCAACGTGTTCCGCATAACATGGACTATAAAAATCCACCTCCAGCATACAACCTCTTTGATGTGAATATGGGGTTCGAAATCCCGGTAAAGAAACAGCATATAAGGGTGTCGGCCAGTGTTAAAAACCTGATGAATGTATCCTACTGCGACTACCTGAATCGATTCAGGTATTTCTCCGATGAGCCCGGACGCAATTTTATTGTAAGGCTTACCATTCCATTTCAAGTATTTAAAACAAATAATAACTAACAAATATGAATTACCTTAAACAAACACTATCTCTTTTAGCAATAGCTGCTCTTATTTTTACCTCATCGTGTAAAAAGGATGATGACAAAAAAGATGCAACCACGCCTCCTGTCACAAATCCAGAGGAGCAAATCACAACGGTGATACTTAAAGGGTATGATCATGATAACCCTAACGAGGTTTCTCATCAGTTTTCTGTATCATGGGAAGATTTGGATGGAGCCGGAGGGAATGCACCTATAATTGACTCCTTGGTATTGGACACAGGTATAGCATACCATGTTCATATTCTGCTGCTCGATAAAACAAAAACGCCTTGGGATACGATTTCAAATGAAGTAGAAGAAGAAAAAAATGTGCATCAGTTTTTTTACACGCCAAGCGCAGTGCTTGCTGATAAAATGGAAATAGAGCGGTTGGATTACGATAACAACACACCGCCATTACCGGTAGGTTTGGAGTTTCACATGACTGTTTTGGCCACCCCGGCTTATACAATACCTGTTGTGGGGAGTTTGGGCATTGTGTTAAGTCATTATGATGGTATCCCTAAAACAACAACTCCTTCTCCCGAAAGTGATGTGGATATTGCTTTTCCGGTGAGGCTGAAATAATAACATTTTGATATGCAAAACAGGCTATCGGTTTCATTTCCGATAGCCTGTTTGTTAGAGATGCTGAATTGTTATTTAATAAATAGCGACTTTTTTAACAACCGAACCAAAGGAGCCCATTAGTTTTACAAAATAAACACCCTTGGGGATGTTTTCTGTTGAAAGGCGGGTGGTTGTCTGCATCGGTATCTCATCCTTAGTCCATTGTTTTACAAGCTCACCTTTAGTGCTAAACAAGGCGATTTTTTCGGGAGGATAAATCGTACTCATAATATTTATTTCCGTTGCAGAAGCAGAAATGATAAATGAAGCCATTAACTCGGCCTCGTTTATGCCAACAGGTAATCCTGTGATGGTTTTTTTGATGGTGTATACCTGGTCTCCTGTTTCACTCAAATCGTTGTTTGCTTCTAATGCTGCCAGGTAAAAGGTGATGGCTCCAACTCCTGCGGATGGTGCGGTCCATTTGTACGACCAGCGGCTAATGCCGGAGTCGTTGCTGCTGTTTCCGGCATAGGTATGTTCAATCCACACCCGTTCTTCCTCCAGGCACCCTCCGGAATGTGGAATGTTTTTATCGATCAGTTGCGTACGCGCAGCATCTGTTAAAACAATTTTTCCCGGGCTTATTTTGTTGTTGTTGTCCTGCAATGCAATGCTTTGAAATCCGGCCCTGCGCATACCCGGTTTTGAAACGGAAACGGTGATGGTGTATGTTTTCCCTGCAACATAATCGGTGTCGGCTCCACCCAGATCGAATACGATATTGGCAGATCCGGTATTGACCACACCATCATTGTGGCAGTTTGTGCAGTTCGTATTATTAGGCGGCTCTCCCGCATTACACGATGGCGGTCCAGAGCTTTTTTGCACTTTTTCAATTGCCGAACTAAATAGGATAACTAAAGTAAAAAGGGAGGATATGGCTATAAGTTTCTTCATGGGAGTGCGGGTTAATGATTAGTGGAAGGATGAAATGTTAAAACAAGAGAGTCGGTGTATACCTCATCGCCTTTATCTGTTCCGTCATTGTTGGCAGCCACTGCAGCCACATAAAAAGTAATGGGCCCCTCATTTTGTTCAGGCGCTTTCCACAAAAATGTCCATTGTCCTTTATTGGTTTTATATGGATTGGTCCCAAGAGGTTTGTAGGTAAGGTATTCCCGTCCTTCAAACGCATTGGTTCCCTTCATTAATTGCGTGCGGTTGTCGTCTGTGGTTTGCAACACACCTGCTTTCTGTTTTGTGCTGTTTAAGGCCGTAAATGCAAATCCAAAACGACTGATATGAGGTTGTTCTATGGTTGTGGTAATCGTGTATATTTTACCCGGAAGATATGTTCCCGAAAAATGATCCATTTGAAGGTTGAGCTTTCCCGTTCCGGTATTTACATTGTTATTCCCGGTGTGGCAACCAGCTTTCCCGCAAGTGGCTTCATCCGGAGCTCCGGTGCTGCCAATAGGAGCACCAGCAGATGCAATCCTATTGGTGTTGGAAAGCGTAATGATAACCAGTGCAATCAAACTTATAGTGTAAATAATTTTTAAGCGCATAATGTATCGTTTTAGAAGAATAACAGAATGATAAAAACAGTCGGACAAAACAAAACCAGCATTGCCCGACTGTTAGAATTTAACGAACCGTTAGTTTTTTACTAACGAGGCCTTTATCAGTATCCAGTTTTACAAAATAGATTCCCGAAGGATAGTTAACCACAAAGTCTGTTGAGAGCAGTCCTTTTTGAATCGTTTTTTCGGAGAGCAATCTACCCGTAAAATCATAGATAGAAATGGTTTTGACGACAGCATTAACGGTCGAAAAATCCACAGTAAACAATCCGGTTGAAGGGTTGGGATAAAGACTAAATGCAGTTAATGGTTGTGTAGCATCGTTTAATCCCACCATTCCATCTTGGGTAACGCTAATGGTTTCAACTTTTGCGCCTGCCGTTACCGTGATGGTTCCTGTTCTTGGCGAAGGGCTTGTGTTAGGAGAAACTGCAACTAAAAATACACCATTCATTGATCCTGAATTTTCGCTCAGGGTAATCCATGTTTGGTCTGCAGAAACCGTCCAGGAGCGGTTGCTGGTTACCGAAACCACATTCTCTTCATCGGGTGACGCTTCAAGTTCGAGGTTTTCTGTGCTTAATATTAAGGTGTCTTGAAGCACAGGTAATTCGCTGAGTGCATTTGAGTATACTGCATTGTTTTCGGTTGGTACAAACACTCGCGTATTGACAAAACAAATTTTAGTTACATCCGTAAAACTTGGCAGGTTAAATTGATTCCCTCCGGCAATCCATGTTGAACCATTATCGGATGTGGTTAACAAACCGCCTTTATAGCTGGCATACACGTATCCGCCAAAGCTGGCCATTGCTTGTATATTATTTCCATTCAAGCCAATCATGGTAGTGTGCGAAATACTTGTAGGAGCGGTTTGCATCCAGTTTACATCGGCAAAGTCAGAAACAAATACGCCCGAACCATTCGTTCCGGCAAAAAGTTTATTTCCTGAAGCAGCCACGGCTGTGATGTTTAAAGTGCTTAAGCCGGTGTTGGCTGCTTCCCAGGGCCCTTCATGTTGATCGCGCATGTATACGCCATTACCCAAAGTTCCCAATATCAGTTTTCCTCCATAAAAGGCAATTGAAGTAGGTGTTACGCCTGATGGCAATCCATCTTGTATTGCCTCCCAGCTAATAGCATGTAAACCTGCTTCAAAAATGTTCCCGCTTGCGTCAATCGCATATAAATGATGCGTTGCGTTGAACAGTTTTTTGATGTTAAGATTCGTAAGTCCGGTATTAACAGGAGTCCAAGTTGCGCCACTATCTTCCGAACTAAACACTCCCCCATTTTGGGTGGCGGCCAATAATAGATCATGAGCGATGATGATATCATTAATATTGAGACTATCGGTTAAACCCGTGTTTGATTTGGCATACGTGGTGGCTAAGTTTTTGCTCACATAAACACCTTTATCTGTTACCGCAACAACAAAGCTATCTCCAGCAGCAGTCATTGTGTGCGTAACCGGATTGTTAAAATTGGAGTTGAGTGCAGTCCAATTGTGCGTTCCGGCTGTTGCTTTATAAATTCCCTCTGCAGCAACGCCAGCAATCAATCTGTTTTGCAAGGCCGCAATAACTGTCACGTTTGTGTTCGGCAATCCATTGTTAACGGCAACCCAGTTGATTGCTGCTGTAGTTGTGTATACACCATTGGCTGTGGCCAAATACCAGTCGGCTCCATTGTTTGATATGCCACGCACAATGGTGTTTGCCGGCAAGTTTGTTTGAGCGGCCGCATATGAAACAGCATTTGTAGTGCTCACAGATGAAGCCGAATACAGCCCGTTTGCATTTGAAACCAACAGCACATCTGTTACACTATTATAAGAAAGAGAGGATGTGTTTCCAATATTCAAGGTATTTGCATCATTAAAATCAACCCATGTAGCCCCGTTGTCATCCGAAGCAAATACACCTCCCGTTAATGAAGTGAGCACAATTCGGTTGCCGGTTTTAACAAGTCCTGTAATAACTGCAGCATTTAATGGAGAGCTATTGATGGCAGTCCATGTTGCCCCTTTGTTTATTGTTTTGAACAAACCACTTCCTTCCGTTCCTGCAATAATGGTGATAGAGTCAATTGCCAGCAATGACTTTATTTTTAAGTTGGTTAATCCGGTATTGATTTTATTCCAATAACGATCCGACCCCACATACCCATTAAAAATAAACACACCACTGTCGGCTGTTCCTGCAAACAAGTAGCTTCCGCTATGTGTTAATGCACTTATTTTGCCGCTTGTAAGACCTACCGGACGGGCTCTCCATGCTGTTAAGGCATTGGTTGTGCTCTCGAACACGCCACCATTGGCCGTTCCGATATACACCAATGAATCTTTGGTAATGGCACAACTAACGGTTCCGCCAAAAGGCCCTTTTGAGCCAAAATGTGCCGAAGATTGAAAAGAAAAAAGAGAAAATATAATTGTAAAACTCAACGTGTACAGAAACACACGAGCATTTTGAATACTTGTATTAATAGTCATTGAAAAAAAAAATTAACGTTTAGAAATGATGGAAAAATCCTTCAGAGAAGGAAGATTTAAAAAGGGAATGCTCCTAAACGTTTTGGGGTGGATGAAAAATGGAATAACCCGTATTTATGGATATGCTGAAAGCATAAGGGGGAAGTTGTGAGTCTGGTTGTATTGGGAAAGACGGATTAACAATCAATACCGGAGACTCAAAAAACAAAATGGTTTCTTGTATTTCTTTCACACTACTTGGAAACTTGTTTGCTTGTTGCTCCTGTTTGGCCAGTTGTTTCGACAAATGACATTTTCCATTACACTCAAGCTCGGGCCGGTTTTTGTTGATACAAAAAGCTTGTGTAATGTAATTTTGGTTAACGATATAATACCCGACAACTCCAATTTTTATTAGAAATTGAAAGCTCAAAGCGAGTATGAGTAATATGGCGGTTAACCTCTTCAACACGCTAACAAATGTATACAGATTAAGGTATAGACGAAAATTAATTATGATAAAATTATCTTAATTAACAAGCATCATCGAACACAATCAGGTTTTAAAATAATATTGAACACATCGAAACGAGAATACAAAGTAAAGAGAACTTACTCTTTACTTTGTGCATCAACTACGGCAACGATGATCATGTTCACAATTTCGCGAACACTGCTACCCAGTTGTAAGATATGTGCCGACTTTTTAAGACCTAATAATACAGGTCCGATTGCTTCGGCAGCTCCTAGTTCCTGTAACATTTTGTAGGCAATATTTCCGGAGGCTAAGCTCGGCATGATGAACGTATTTACGGGCTCTCCACACAATTCGCTAAACGGAAAATTTTCATGCAACATTT
Organism: Chitinophaga pinensis; assembly: GCA_943369665.1. Lineage (GTDB taxonomy): Bacteria > Bacteroidota > Bacteroidia > UKL13-3 > UKL13-3 > UKL13-3. The sequence goes on along the minus strand of CALRNX020000005.1, from coordinate 166,796 downwards.
TTTGGTTCAACGCAATATTGGCTTGAATATCGCCATCCACGATCATGTAAGGGTATTTTTCTTTTAATATTTTGCGTGCGGTCGACATTCGGTTTGGCACTTCTCCATCAGATGAACCAAAGTTTGAATAAGATAACAATGCAATGCGCGGTTTTACATTAAACTTTTTCACCGCATCGTAAGTTAACTTGGTAATATCAACAATATCTTCCGTTGTTGGGTTTACATTTACGGTTGTATCCGAGAAAAACAAAGTTCCTTTATTGCTCAGCATCACATACATTCCGGCAACCTTATCAATACCCTCTTCTTTACCCAAAATCTGCAAAGCAGGTTTAATTGTGGTTGGATAATTTTTGGTTAATCCGGAGATCATCGCATCCGCTTCTCCCTGATCCACCATCATTGGTGCAAAGTGATTGCGGTCGCGCATCAGCTTTCCTGCCTCGTGCAATGTTAAACCTTTACGTTGCCTGCGCTCAAAAAAGATCTTGGCAAAAGCTTCACGTTTTTCGTTTTCCATCAACGGGTCAATGATCTCTACACCTTCAAGGTTGATATTGTTTTCTTTGATGATGGCATTGATCTTTTCTCTGTTACCCAACAAAATCGGGATAGCCATTCCTTCTTCGCGGGCAACTTGTGCCGCACGTAAAATCTTGTAATTATCAGCCTCTGCAAATACAACACGTTTTGGATTTGAGCGGGCTTTATTGCCCATCACACGAATGAAGTTGCTTTCTTTGCCCAGGCGAGTCAATAATTCATTGTTGTATGCCTCCCAATCGGTAATGGGATGTTTGGCCACACCACTATCCATCGCGGCTTTGGCAACAGCGGGAGAAACCGTTGTAATTAAACGAGGGTCTAACGGTTTGGGAATAATATAGTTTCTGCCAAAGGTTAAAGCCGTTTCATTATAAGCCATGTTCACAATTTCGGGAACCGGCTCTTTGGTTAATTTTGCCAAGGCATGCACCGCTGCAATCTTCATTTCCTCATTAATTTTAGTCGCCCTTACATCCAATGCGCCTCTAAAAATATATGGAAACCCGAGTACGTTGTTTACCTGGTTAGGGTAATCGCTTCGCCCGGTTGCCAGGATAATATCTTTACGCGAGGCAACGGCTTCTTCATATGGAATTTCAGGATCGGGATTGGCCAGGGCAAACACCATGCAATCCTTAGCCATGCTGCGCACCATGTCTTGCGACAGCACATTCGCTTTTGATAAACCCACAAACACATCCGCATTTTTTAATGCATCAGCCAATGTTTTCAGATCAGCATCAGTTGCAAATTGTTGTTTGGTTGCATCTAAGTTCGGGCTGTCTTTTCTGATCACTCCTTTGCTATCGCACATGATCAGGTTCTTTGGATTTACACCAAGAGACATCACTAATTTTGCACATGAAATGGCTGAAGCCCCGGCTCCGTTAAACACCACACGGACATCGCCAATTTTTTTGTTAACCAACTCCAATCCATTGATCAATGCAGCCCCAACAATTATTGCTGTTCCGTGTTGGTCATCATGCATGATCGGAATATCAAGCTCTTCTTTTAAACGCTGTTCTATTTCAAAACACTCAGGTGCTTTAATGTCTTCTAGGTTAATGCCGCCAAAAGTTGGACTAATTGCTTTAACCGTACGAATAAACTCTTCCGTATCTTTTGTGTTTACCTCAATATCAAACACATCAATATCAGCAAATATTTTAAACAAAACGCCTTTCCCTTCCATTACGGGTTTAGAGGCTTCAGGACCGATATCACCGAGACCCAATACGGCTGTTCCATTTGAAATGACAGCCACTAAATTCCCTTTGGCGGTGTATTTGTATACATCATCAACATTGGCAGCAATTTCCAAACAAGGTTCGGCAACACCGGGAGAGTATGCTAAACTTAAATCGCGTTTGGTATTGGTTGGTTTGGTTGGTACAACTTCTATTTTACCGGGACGGCCTTTGCTATGATATTTTAGTGCGTCTTCTTTTAACGTTGACATAAGCTTTTCTATAAAAGGATAAGGGTTCGAAAATACAAAAAATGTACTCTGAACATTGAAATAATTGTGGGCCTAAAAATTAGGGCTTATCGACATATCAGCATAATAGTCTAAGATGTAGTTTACGGCATCATCGGCAGTATCAACAAGTTTAAATAAAATGAGATCCTCTGCATTGATGTTTTTTTCTTTTTCAAGCATGGTGCCTTTAATCCAATCCAGCAGTCCGCTCCAGTATTCGGAGCCTACCAGCACAACAGGGAAACGTGCTACTTTATGTGTTTGAATTAAGGTTAAAGCTTCGAATAATTCATCGAGTGTTCCAAAACCTCCGGGCATTGCAATAAACCCTTGGGCATATTTAACAAACATCACTTTACGCACAAAGAAATAATCGAAGTTGATCATTTTATCGGCATCAACATATTTGTTCACGAACTGCTCGAAGGGAAGTTCTATGCCTAAGCCAACAGACTTGCCGCCAACCTCAAAGGCTCCTTTGTTTCCGGCCTCCATGATACCTGGTCCGCCACCCGTTATCACGCCAAATCCGGCATGAACAAGTTTTTGAGCAATCTCTTGCGCAAGAATATAATACTTATTGTCGGCCTTGGTTCGGGCTGAACCAAAAATAGAAACGCAGGGTCCTATTTTGCTCATCTTCTCGAAACCTTCTACAAATTCCGACATGATCTTAAATGTCGCCCAACTATCGGATGTTCTGATCTCCGGCCAGTCTTTTTTTTCAAATGCTTTTTTAATTCTCTCTTCGTCTGTCATGGTATCAATATCTCGTTATGCCACAGATTAGCACAGATTAATTTTATTGAAGGTAATGAAAATCTTCACAAGTAGTACAACGGCACATTTGGCGTGCCGCCAACTAGCCTAAAAGTTGTTTAAGCAAGGCACCGATAATTTTACCATCAGCACGGCCGGCAAAATGTTTCATTGCAAGCGGCATTACTTTTCCAAAATCAGCTGCAGTTGTTGCACCCGCTTGCGAAAGCAGGGTTTGCAGTTCGGCTTTAATTTCATCTTCACTCAATTGTTTTGGCAGGTAGCGTTCCAGTACTTCCAATTCTTCGCGCTCTGTTTGAGCCAATTCGGCACGTCCGTTTTGCACAAAAATATCCAACGATTCTTTGCGTTGTTTGGCCAGCTTTTGAAGGATTTTTAAAGATTGCTCATCCGTAATTTGTCCGCCTGCTCCTTCTGCTGTTGCCGCTAATAACAAGGCTGCTTTTACCGCCCGCAATGCACGAAGAGAAGCCTCGTCTTTTGCTTTCATTGCGGTAATAATGTCTTTATTTATTTGTTCTTGTAAGGTCATAAAATGCGTTTAATAAATGTTTTGAACGAAGATGTTTCCTTTTAAACTATTTTTTCTTGGTAACATACTTTGCCGTTTTGGGCAAGAAGAAAGGAAAGGTATCACTGCGCAAACCAAGGCGCAACGTTTCCAATGGAATCACATCGTTGGTTGCGATATTTCCAAGGTTCACATTGTTTCCTGCCAATTTGATAAAGTATGTTTGTTGTGCTTTTTGAGGAGCCTCCCAAATAATTCTGTCACCATCAATTTTGGTTAAAATTTCCTGAACCAAACCTTCGCGAACTTCTCCGCTTGAGCGGAAAACACCAACATTACCAGCCTCGCGAGCCTCGGCAATCACTTTCCAAGCTCCCGCTTTAATTTCGGTTTTCATCAACTCAATCCATTGGTATGGAGGGATAATCTTCTCAACGTCTTTGCTACCAACTTCACTCAATACCGTGTAGTTTTTGCTAAGCTTATGTACAAAATCTAATTTAACATCATGCGGCATTTCAATACTTCCGTCAGACACTTCGCAGTGTTCCATTTTGTATTGATCCAGTGTTTTCAAGAAATCATCAAACTGCCCTCTCACGATAAACGCTTCAAACAAGGTTCCCCCAAAATACACATTGATATTGGCCTGTCGGTACAAATCAATTTTTTCCTGAAGGTGTTTGGTAACCATTGCTGTTCCAAAACCCAGCTTTACAAAATCTACCAGATCGCCATTGGCATCAATAAAATTTTCGGCTTCGCCCAGGCTGAGGCCTTTGTCCATTACCATTGTAATTCCGCTATTGCGGGGTTTCGCAGTGCGCGAAGGAATGTTTTTGAGTTTAAAGTTGTTCATCGAATGATATTAAGGTCTGTTGCGTTCTATTGCTGAAATAATTTCTGGAACATGCGAAAGTACGGGTGTTGTTTCAAACAACAAGAAGTGGTCGGAAAAGTTTAACAGCAATCCCAACTCAAGATGTTCGAGCGCTTCTTTTGCTTTCCCAACCGAATATAAATAAGTTACCAGGCGGTAATGATATTGATGACAGTCGGGCTCTATTTTTAAAGCTTCCTGCAGCATTTCAATCGCCAGGTCTGTATTGCCTTTTGTGAAACAAATAAAACTCCAGTCGAGCCACCCCTCCATCATTGTTGGGTCAAACTCCAGTAGTTGTTTATAATGTTGTTCGGCTTCTACTTCTTCGCCCATTTTGTATTCAGCCTCAGCCAATACCAATAAATATTCGGGGTTATCCGGTTCAAGGATTACAGCCCTTTTGAAGTAAGCAAGCGAATCTTTGACATTGCCCTCCTTTTCCAAGGTAAGCCCTACGCCAAACCAAGCCTCCGCAATATTGGGATTTAAATGTGTTGCTTTTTTGTAATAATCGCGTGCTTTTTCGTTCTCGTTCAACCGTTCAAAGCATCCGGCTAGGTTACAATAGGTAATTGAGTCAGGCCCTTCTTTGTCTATTGTTAAGTTATACTCTTCGATGGCCTCTGCAAAACGATCAAGCTCAACCAATGCATTTGCTTTATTAAATCGTGCTGCAACATAGTCGTCATCAATCGCGAGACAATAGTCGAATGCATCAATTGATTGTTGGAAAGACTCCATTTTGGTGTAGATAACACCTAGGTTATACCAGGCGTTGGTAGAGAATGGGTCCAGGTCAATAAGTTTTTCGTAATGTTCTACACACCGATCGTATCGCCCAATAATATCATAGCAATTTGCGATCTCATAATGTGCTTGTTCATTTGACGGGTTTTCGGCAATGATCTTTTCAAAATAAAAAATAGCCTTGTCATATAAGTCGCAGTCTTCGTAAACATACCCGATTTCGAAAAGCATATCTATTCTTTCATCTGTATGCAGGAGCGCCCTTTCAAAACAATCATGTGCCTCCCGAAAAGAATCAAGGTTGAGATAAGCTTCCCCTTTTAGTAAAAACAATTCGGGATTGAAAGGTTCGTATAGTTCTATTTTTTCTATTTCTGTGATGGCCTCATCCAGTTTGCCAAGCATCACAAAAACTTCTGCTTTTTTAAGTTTAAACCCGGAGTGGTAGCTGTAAAGCTCTTCTCCATAATAAACAACCTCTAAGGCCTTTTTGAGTTTATCTTTTTGAATATAGTAGTCAATAATGTTTTCGAGGGTTTCAGCATCAAAATAATCCTGACTTTTATTCCGTAACATCTTTTCGTATCGCTGAACATTAGAAGTTACATTCTCATCTAAAAAATCATCTGCATCCATAAGTTTCGGATTGTGTATGAACAAATATAACACCAATCGTTAGCATATGACAGTTTGCCCATGCATGTTATAAACACAAAAATGTGAGTTACTTGATTTACACAAGCATATGTTTAAAAGGAATATGTTGTGGTTATTTATATATGAGGTATAATTGCCACAAATAGAATAATGATGAAACAACCCCTACTTTTTAGTTTAGCGCTATTCCTTTCTTTGTTTTCGAATGCGCAGGTTAATGATAGCACATTAAAGGATGTTGGCGTAGCTGTATCTCCTTCACATATCAACTTTAACCTAAAGCCTAATGAAAGCAAAACATATGAGGTAAAAGTAACCAACGAAACCTTGATAAACCGTTCGTTTTCCGTTACGATAAAAGATTATGATGTAGACAAAGCCGGTAAAACAACATTTATGGAAGCCGGAGCGTCTAAGTACGGAATGTCTAACTGGTTGAGCGTATCTCCTTCGTTTTTCGAATTAAAACCGGGAATGGTTCAAAAGGTAACCGTTACACTCACCATTCCTGATACGGGTTTTACCAATAGGGCTGCATGGAGCATCATGCTCATCGAAGAAAAGAAACAAAGGGAAGCGCTTGATACCAAAAGTGAGTCAAAAAAGATCTCCTTGGGTGTGATTCCGTCTTTTGGGTTCGGTGTATATATTTATCAAAACCCGCCAACAGTTCAGAACAACAAAGTTGAGATTAAAAACTTTGTACTACATAACAGCAAAGAATCGGCTCAGAAAAATGTTGAAATGGTCCTTCAAAACATGGGTGATGGAATCGCGTCCTGCGTTTCATATATTGAGCTGACAAATCTCTCAACAGGGAAGCAGCAAAAACTACTGGTTAAAAGATTTACCATCTTACCGGGTTACACCCGCAACTATATGTTTCCAATGCCAACTACACTTGAAAAGGGAAAATACTCTGCTGTAGGGGTATTGGATTATGGAAGCAAGGATGTGGTAGAGGCCGCTGAGCTCGAATTTGTAGTAGATTAGCCCATCGACCATCTAAACGCAGCCTGTACATAAAAAACGACAATTCACATAAAAAATTAATGCAAACTTTATTTAGTGGGCATTGTTGGGTTTAATCGATTGATAATCAGCGCTTAAAAATCAAATTGTTATCAACATTCGTACTTTAAAACAGCCATATATACGAAAATACCGCCACCCACACCTTTTTTAATTCAAATTCTTCCGTATTTTGGTTGCGTCAAATCAAACACAAAACCAAAATGAAAACAAACAAACTGTTAGGCCTAACAGGCCTCGTTATGCTTGCGTCTTCATCTGCCTTTGCGCAGCTTAAAGACGAAAAGGATGTAACCATCACAATGGATTTACAACCCATTCTTCAATTGAACATGTCAACGCCAAATCAAATTGATTTTACGTTTGACGATATCAATGAGTACTATGGTGGTATTACCAAGTATGGTGCAACGATTCTTAAAGTGAGCTCTACTGTAAACTGGGATCTTTATGCAATTGCCCGCTCAAACGGAAACGTTGGAGCCGGTTTCTGGGATCAACAGATTAAGTATGGAACAGGTGGTTCGGGCGGAGCAACCAATCGTTTACCATTAAGTGCATTGGAATTACGCCAAACAAATGCGAATGCAAATGCGAGTGCAGCAACAGGTGCATTTGTCGATTACAGTGCGGTATTTCCTCCGATTGCTTCACCTGCCGGGTCGAACAGTATTTATGTTGACCCTGCTAATGTAGGAACACCACCAACGGCTGCACATAAATACATTGCCGGCCACTCAGGAACCACGTCAACCGGTGCTGATGGTGTTGCAGGAGGAAGTTATCTAACAGCAAACGCATTAACCAGTGATTATTATTACTCAATCGACTATCGCATTGTACCGGGATTACCGGCTGTTTTTCCAATGGCATTTGCTGCTGATGGAACAACTGCAGAAGACCTGGTTTCAGCCAATGGAGCAGGATCATATGCTCAACCTGGAGTATATACCATGTATGTTCAGTACATGATTTTAGAAGACCAATAACCCCTATCTCATAACAGAGGGAAGCTCCAAAAGGGTTTCTCTCTGTTTTTTTTACGTAGCCCCTAACAACTTTATACTCACAAACAAAGCCAAAGTTGAAACTTACAAAGTACATTTTTGTGGCAATATTGCTACTCATTGTTATTAAATCCAATGGGCAATATTGCGACCAGGTAACTTTAACAACTGTAGGCTCCACAAACCTTGATTTTACTTACGACACGTTTGGCAAATACCTAGGTGGTATTACACAAAATGGCGTAACGCGTCTAAAAATTAATGTGAGCAACAGTGTAATGTTAAATCCCGATTGCCGCTGGAACCTGGTGGTGTATATCGAAAATGGAAATGGCGGAACACCCAATACAGAATGGGAATCCGTTTATTCACAATCCTCATCGGGAACTCCTCCGCAGGTTGACATGTTGCAAATGCGCATCAACAATCGCTGCAATACATCACAAACAGGATCTCAGTTTTTTAATGTTCCGGTTACCGTTGGGCAAGCCATCATGGTGATTACCAATACCGGGATAACGATTCCTGCTGGTTCTTGCACCACCAATGTAAATGGTCCAGGGAATGCTACTACCAATTATGATGAATACACTTTTGATATTGATTATCGCTTGCAGCCGGGAGTTGGTTTGCGAAGCGGGGTGTATCAATTGCGTGTAAAATTTGTTTTAACCGAAGCGATATGAGAATCTGCAGATACATCATATATGCTTTGTTCATGATGAGTGCATTCGGCCTTTATGCTCAAACTACCCCTAAATTGAAAGCCGATTTTTTGGCAAAAGAAAGTCAGATTGTTACAGGAGAGTTATTATCGAACGTTGTTCGAATAGAGAATATAAGCAGCGAATCAATTACGTTTAGAATGACAAGTGATTTTCCCTTTGGGTGGAAACAATTGTCACGACTTAAAGAGTCATATACAATTGCCGCAGGCGATTCGTTGTTTTTACCACTAAGATTTATTCCCGGAGGAAATTTGTCAGGAAACAACCGCTATTTGATCTCCGTTTTCTTAGCGGATTTAAATGACCAGTCGTTGGCAAATGAAATGTTTTGGGCGTATACCCAAAAACGAACAAGCTGGAGCATGAGTTCGGAAAGTGGCACCAAAATATATTTTAAAAACGGGGAAACCGAGGCTAGGTTTGATGTGAATGTTGTAAACACAGGCACAGAAACACAACAAATGGTTCTTTCCCTCAATAATTTGAGTCTTGCATCCGAAATAAGGGATACCAACAATTCAAAACCTGTTTCACAACCCATCAATCTTTCGTTGGCTCCTTATGAGGACACAACGTTTCGGTTTCTATATGTTCATACTCAGGGGGAGCGAAACACAAAAAGGGTCGATACCGAAAACTATAAACCTTCGGGCCAAGACGAAGAAAGAACCTTTAATTTATTGGTAAATACAGAGGAGCCAAACTATGGCCAACCCGGGGCTTTTCAGGCCGGCCAGCGGTTTGTTTTTAAGAAATTATCAAGTGACCGAAAAGCGGATAACCAATCCTACTCACATTTGCCGGTGATTGTAGATTACAATATTGCTAACCTTTTTGATGAGGTTTCTTTTGCAACCCTGAATATAAGAGGAACGACACAACTGAGCAAAGATCAACAGCTCATTTATAATTTTCAGGGTAGCGCAACAAATAATCAGTACAGCGATTTCCTGAAGAACAATAATTATTATATCGGGTATTTTGGAGCAAAAGGAAGCGTTCAGGTTGGGTATATTAATGGTGGGTTGATGGGAATTCAAGGCTTCGGACAAGGGGCAAAAGTTGGTTATCGATTAGGAAAACGCCACACGCTAACAAGCTATTATGTAACCAGGGATGACCGATACAATAGGGAAGCATTAAAATCCTATGGACTGGCGTACGATGTTAAATATTTCAGGCAGAATAGGGCCCGTTTTGAAGTAGGACAATCCGACAATATACTCACAGGGATCAAAACCACAGCAGCCAATGGCAGAATTTCGCTCAATTTTCTCCGGACACATTCTGTTAATTTTAGTTTATCGAATACCTGGAATGAGATCAACAATATTGCGCAAGGCCGCAAAAACACCTTTGGCTATTTTGCGATGGGGAATTACAATGGCAATTTTTTTAAGAGTAAACTTAGCGTTAATCATGGTGCAGGATATAATACAAAGGATTATGGAAGCGCAAACGTAGAACGTTTTTTTTACAACCACAGAGCTCGCTATATGTTTAACGAAAGATGGGGAACAACGCTGGTTAATAACTACAATAAGACAACGGTTTACCAAACAGGCCCGCTACAAATGTCTTCGTTCACCAACCAGTTCATGTTAAACCGATCGTTTAAAACGCGCAGCATCCAACCATTGGTATTTTATAATATTTTTCACCAAACAACATACACATACAATATGCAGGGATTGGGGTTAAACTATAACCAGTTTAACCCTAAAACGAATGCGCGCTTCTCAACGACAATTGAAGGGGGAGTGAATAACCCAATGGAAATTCGTGGCGCACGGCAAACATCATTTTTGCAATGGACAACTTTGGCGTTTTATAAAACCGTGACACTGAATACAAGATATTTGGTAGGTATGTACGGCTATGTTCCTCCTTCAACATCGATGATCGGCAATGAGAACCAACAAATATTTATGGCATCTCTTCAACACCAATATTTATTTGCCAACAAAAAAATAATGGTGCAAACAGGGATCAATTATTTTTACAACAACGTGTTTAAACAACATAGCCTTACGTTGTTTCCCGATATTTATTATTTCACCTCAGACGGATGGCGTTTCAGGGTAGGGTTTAATTATAATATTATTTCGAGCATTGCCTTGAGTAATGCCTACGCAACACAACAATCAACGGCAAATGAAGATGAGCGGATAACAAACCAAAACACCTTTATTACAGTCGGTATCCGCAGGGAGTTTTCGGTTCCCATTCCGTTTAAACAGACCAAGTTTTATGATGTACAGTTTGTTGCCTTCTTTGATGTGAACGGGAACGGAGCCAGGGATAAAAATGAAAAACTGGTGGACAATGTGATCGTAAAACTAGGAGAAGAAGAATTGATCACCAATACAGAAGGAGAGGCTACCCTGCGCAATATTGAAGGAAGATTGTACCCCATTGCGGCTATTCCTTTGGATGAGACAAGTGGATGGTTTGCAAATATTGAAGACACGGTGATGATCACAAAAGGCACCACTCTTCCGATTCCATTTGTACGTGGGATTAAAATAAAAGGAAAAATCAATATCGACAGGGAGTCGATCAATGCTGAATCCGGAGATCCTTTTGACCTGGGAAGGATTCGTATTTCGGCCAGTGGAAAAAAAACATACCATACCCTTACAGACTTTAGCGGCAAGTTTGAAATGTTCTTACCTTATGGGGAATACATTATTACTGCCGATGAGGGTATTTTGGGAACACAATTTAAGTATGCACGAAACAATTATGAAGTGGAAGTTGGAAAAGAAACGGATGGCATGGTGATCTCCTTTTTGATTATTGAAAAGAGAAGGAAGGTTGTGAAAAAAGTATTTACACAACCCGAAACCACACCCCAGACAGCACCCGCTCCTCCGGCCAATGCACGCCCCGCAGCACCAAGAAACCCGGCTCCGCGCAGAAACAATCCTCCCCGTAGAAGGTAAAAAATAAAAACCTTTATTACCTTGTGCCCCAATGACAAAATATATTTATACCCTCCTGTTTTCTGTATTTGCGTTTACTGCAAGTGCACAACAACGAACCACCCAACAATCAAAGTGGCAACAACATGTGGAATATGTTATCCATGTTTCGCTTGATGATGTAAACCATGTATTGCGTGGCAACGAAACCATTTTGTACACCAATAATTCGGATAGTACACTTACCGAAATTTACATGCATTTATGGCCCAATGCCTACAAAAACAATGAAACAGCTTTTGGAAAACAAAAGTTGGAAAACGGGAAAACCGATTTTTATTACCTGGCAGAAGAAAACAGGGGATATATTGACTCGCTTAATTTTTTAGCGGATTGGGTAGCCATAAAATGGGAATTAACCGAAAACATAGACATCGCCAAGCTAACCCTTAAAAAACCATTGTTGCCGGGAGAAAAAGTAAGGCTTGCAACAACATTTAAAGTAAAGCTGCCTTCTGTTATTTCGCGCATGGGCCACGAAGGGCAATTGTATTGTATCACACAATGGTATCCGAAACCGGCTGTATTTGATGTAAACGGATGGAACCCCATGCCGTATCTGGACCAAGGGGAGTTTTACAGCGAGTTCGGGTCGTTTAAAGTGCATATCACCGTTCCTAAAAATTATGTAGTGGCGGCAACAGGTCGTTTGCAAAACCAGGACGAAAAACAATGGCTGTATGAAAAAAGCAAATCGAAATTTACGGGAGATGTGCTTGCAAAAGATTTTCCTGTTTCGTCATCCGAAACCAAAACCCTAACCTTTATCCAGGATAGTATCCATGATTTTGCCTGGTTTGCCGATAAACGTTTTAGCGTTGAGCGCAGTGAAGTTATACTTCCAAAATCAGGGAGAAAAGTAACCACCTGGATGTATGAAGTTGCGCCTAAAAAATCGAGCATTCATTATGTAGATACATCCATTTTGTTTTATTCGGCCATGTTGGGTGAATACCCTTACAGTGACGTTTCGGTGGCCGTAACACCACTGGTTTCGGGAGCAGGAATGGAATACCCGATGATCACCAATATCACGGAGTCGGGCCGACAAGTGATTGTGCACGAAGTGGGGCATAATTGGTTTTACGGGATTTTGGGCAGCAATGAGCGCGAATATCCCTGGATGGATGAAAGCATAAATAATTATTATGAAACACGTAGTGCAGAAAATGAAGATCTTAAAGCGTTTAAACCGTTAACCCTGCAAACATTAATGAGCTTTGGAGGAGATGGGTACAAGGGACTTGAAACCCGCTATTTATTGGGGGCTCGCAAAAATGAAGACCAGGCTTGCTTTTTACCTTCGGTAGTGTATACCGATTATAATTACGGAGCCATCATCTACGGAAAAGCATCAACAGCCTTCCATTATTTGCAACGTTATTTGGGCGACAGCACCTTTGACGCCATGATGCAGGCATATTATGAAAAATGGAAATTTAAGCATCCGTTGCCCGATGACTTTATCAACCACGCAAAACAATATACTGGCAAAGAAATGGACTGGTTTTTTGAAGGGTTGATGGCAACAACAGAGAAACAGGATTGGAAAATAAAAAAGGCGAAAAAGAACAACGAAGGCTATGCGTTAACAATTAAAAACAAATCGGATATAAATGCACCTGTAAGCATCACGGGAATTAAAAACAATATGGCAGTAAAAACGATGTGGATCGATAGCGTATCGGAAAGTCCGGTCCTGTTTCCGCAAGGAGATTATGATGCCATCAGAGTTGACGCCTTTGAGAACACCACGGATATTGACAGAAGCAATAATACGATCCGTACGAAGGGCATGTTTAAAAAATGTGACCCGATCTCATTCAGGCTGTTTGGGGATGCAGAAAACCCGTATGAGAACCAAGTGTTTTATACTCCGATCATAGGAGCCAATTTGTACAACAAGTCCATGTTGGGGATGGCTTTTTACAATAGCTTGATGCCTGTTAAAAAAGGAACAGAATATATTTTGGCTCCGATGTATGCCTTTGGCACCAAAGATTTGGCGGGGTCGGCAGAGCTTCAGCATCATTTTTTAACTTATGGGTTCGCCAAACGTGTAACCATTGAAGCGAAAGCGGTACAATTTGCAAGTGAATATTTTGTGCCGACAACATACACGAAATTCCAGGGAGGAATCAACCTGGAGTTGACACCGAAGGCCATGCGCACGTCTCCGGCCAATAATATCTATGGGCGGATCGTACTTGCGAATGAGAGAAGCAGAGGCAACGATCTGTTTACGGGAGATAATTTTAGTTACACCGACCTGGGTTTTACATCAACGCAAAAACGTGTTATCAATTCATATAACTATACGATCAACTACCAAATAGGGAATACCGCAAGTGTATTCCATAAGTTAACGGTAGATGCCACCCAGCTTATCAATTATGCGAAACCTAAAAAAGGATTTACGGCCCGGTTTTTTGGTGGCGTGTTTTTGAACAATTACAAGAGCGCAACGGGGCGCGAAGACTTCAGGGCCGGAAACAATACAGGTTTGTATGACTACACGTTTGATCAATCGCAATTTGGTCGTGGCGAAAACTCGGTAACATCCAACAGCTTGTTTGCGCAACAGTTAATGTATGGAGGATTGCAGTTTAAAGAATTGTACCCAATGGTTACAACTGATAAGTGGGCAACAGGAGTAAACCTAGAAACAACCATTCCCGGTATTATCCCGCTTGTATTATATGTTGACCTTGCATTTGTGAATGCCAACGAAAGCTATTATGATGGCAATACAGGAGCACAGGTTTCCAAATACACGCCAACATTTTTGTATACCTCAGGGATCAGCCTGGTATTGTTCAATGATGTGTTTAGGGTGAACTTACCATTATTGGCATCATCGGCTATTACCGATTATTACAAAGGCAATACACCCGGGAGCACAACAGGCGCTCAGCGTTATACCGAACGTATAACCTTCTCTTTAAATCTGAACAAACTCAATCCGATAAAAGCGGTGCGCAAAATTTCATTTTAAGGACAAGGGAAACGCAGTACATTTGCCCCACAAAACACCTATATAATTAAAAAGAGCATGCAGAATTTTTTAGAAACACTTGGCATTAAAGACATCAACCACGGAACATCAACCGGAACAAATCATTTTTCTTCATCAGATGCAGTGGTAAAAGAAATATATTCACCAGCAGACGGTAAATTGATCGGGAAAGTAAAATATACAACCGCTGCCGAATATGAGCAGGTAATTACCGCTTCGCAAGCAGCCTATTTAACATGGCGCAAAATGCCGGCTCCAAAACGTGGTGAAATTGTTCGCCAGTATGGAAACCTGTTGCGTGAATACAAAGAGCCTCTGGGTAAACTGGTGAGCTACGAAATGGGAAAAAGTTACCAGGAAGGATTGGGTGAAGTGCAGGAGATGATCGATATCTGTGATTTTGCAGTAGGGTTGTCTCGCCAGCTACATGGTTTTACCATGCACTCGGAAAGACCGAATCACCGTATGTATGAGCAATGGCATCCGATTGGAATTGTGGGCATTATTTCTGCCTTCAACTTCCCTGTTGCTGTGTGGAGCTGGAACTCAATGTTAGCTGCAGTTTGTGGCGATGTATGTGTGTGGAAACCGTCTGAGAAAACACCGTTATCCGCTGTTGCCTGCCAAAACTTAATGGCACGTATCGTGAAAGAAAATAATTTACCGGAAGGTTTATTCTGCCTGGTAAATGGCGATTATAAAGTGGGAGAGTGGATGACGCAGGATGTTCGCGTTCCATTGATCTCGGCTACCGGGTCGACCCGTATGGGTAAAATTGTAGGCGCCACCGTTGGACAACGTTTGGGCAAAAGCTTATTGGAGCTTGGCGGAAACAATGCCATTATTTTAACACCGCACGCCAATTTAGACTTGGCATTGCGAGGTGTTGTGTTTGGTGCAGTAGGAACGGCCGGACAACGTTGCACAACCACACGCAGGTTGATCATCCACGAAAGCATTTACGAAACAGTAAAAGAAAAATTAGTCAAAGCATACGGGCAATTAACCATTGGAAACCCATTGGAAAACAACCTTGTTGGGCCGCTTATTGATAAGGATGCCGTAAAAAGTTATGAAGGCGCAATTGAAAAATTGAAAGCCGAGGGGGGAACAATTTTATGCGGAGCCGAAGTGTTAACCGGAGCCGGGTATGAATCGGGATGTTATGTAAAACCAACCATTGCCGAGGCTAAAAATGAATTCCATATTGTACAGGAAGAAACCTTTGCTCCTATCTTATACTTACTGAAATACAATACCATTGACGAAGCCATTGCGATGCAAAATGGCGTAAAACAAGGGTTGAGTTCTTCCATTTTTACCGACAACCTTCAGGAAGCAGAACAATTCCTGTCGGCATGGGGTAGTGATTGCGGAATTGCCAATGTGAATATTGGAACATCAGGTGCCGAAATTGGTGGTGCTTTTGGTGGTGAAAAAGAAACCGGAGGAGGCCGTGAGTCGGGTTCCGATAGTTGGAAAGCATATATGCGCAGGCAAACCAATACCATTAACTACGGTAAAGAACTGCCTTTGGCGCAAGGAATTGAGTTTAATATCTAAGTCGAATAAATTAGAGCGCCTATAAATCAAACCATTAAGAGAGAATATTATCTTTGGAACGAGATTTGATTTTAAGGCAGAACCAATAATGAAGAAGATGAAAAAGTATGTTTTGTTAGCCGGTATTGTTGCCATATCATTCACTGCACAAAACCAGACTAAAACCCCGGATGAAGTATTGTACGAAGTAAAAAGCCATGCCAATACAGCATTTACCTATGGAGAAAAACTTACCTACCGTGTTCATTATGGTTTATTGAACGGTGGAAGCTGCGAGTTTGTTGTTGGCGATAAACCCACCATGATTGGCGATAAAACAACCTATCATTTAAAAGTGCAGGGAAGATCTACCGGGATGGTAGACTTGATGTTTGGGGTGAAAGATGAGTTTGAGTCGTATATGGATGTTGATGCCCTAGTGCCATGGCAAGCCGCTAAAAAGGTAAAAGAAGGAAACTACAAAGATTCCGACTTTATTATTTTTGACCATAAGCGCAGGAAAGCAAACAGCAAAAAAGGAACAATTGATATTCCCGAAAACACACAGGATATTATTTCGGCCATTTATTATGCCCGTACTACCGATATGGGCAAAGCGAAAGTGGGAGATGTGTTTCCGATCAACTTCTTTTTGGATAACAAAAACTACGAATTCCGCTTTAAGTTTTTGGGACGTGAAGTGATTGAAACCGAAGCCGGAACCTTCGCTACCTTAAAGATTCGCCCGCAAGTGGTGGAAGGCCGTGTGTTTAAAGATTCTGAGGCCATTACCATGTGGGTTACCGATGATGATAACCATATTCCATTGCGGGCTCAATCAGATATCTGGGTGGGTTCACTTAAAGCCGATCTGGTTAAAATGAGCGGGGTGAGGAATCCCTTAACGTCAAAAAGATAAAAGGAAAGTCCCATCCCTCAATAATATAGGGATGGGGCTTTTTTATGAAAGAAGAGTGGTTAATCCCACAAAAAGTAAAATAAGGCTTATGGCTCCCAGCGGGAGTCCAAACAATGTGTTCAGCATCATTTTCTCCCATAGTTTGTAGGAATTGAAACACCATTTTGCCAACACCATCTGCACAGCCCAGATCCACAAAACATATACCCCAAACCACATCATGTTTAAAGGGCTTCGCAAAAAATCAAAATTGTAGTAGCCCTCATCAATGTAAAATAAAAACAACGTGATCATGATGGCTGCAATGATTGCAACCAAACTTTGTGAGGAGAAAATGAATAGCGGCTTTTTCATAGTTAAAAAATTAGCTTCAGAGATAACAAAAGAAACCAAACGAAAAAGCCCCGTCCCGCAGTATTGCGGGACAGGGCTTTTCAAGAAATTATGTGAGACATTTTATAAATCAAACATCTCACATCTGAAATTACTTAACGGTGTCCATATGGCAGATAAGGTCTACCACTTTGTTTGAATAACCCCATTCGTTATCGTACCATGAAACTACTTTTACGAAGTTATCGTTCAACGAAATGCCCGCTTTGGCATCAAAGATCGAAGTGCGTGCATCACCCAAAAAGTCGTTTGAAACAACCTCATCTTCAGTGTAACCTAAGATACCTTTCATATCCGTTTCAGATGCTTTTTTCATGGCAGCTTTAATGGTTTCGTAGCTTGCACCTTTCTCGAGGCGACAAGTCAAATCCACTACCGAAACGTCCGGAGTCGGAACACGGAAACTCATACCGGTTAATTTTCCTTTTAATTCAGGAATAACCAATCCTACCGCTTTAGCAGCTCCTGTAGATGAAGGAATAATATTTTGGTAAGCACCACGGCCACCTCTCCAGTCTTTTGCACTTGGTCCGTCTACCGTTTTTTGGGTTGCCGTAACAGCGTGAACGGTTGTCATCAATCCTTCAACGATACCGAAGTTATCGTTTAATACTTTAGCAATTGGCGCTAAACAGTTTGTGGTACAAGAAGCGTTTGAAACCACCGTCATATCGGCTGTGTATTTGGTATGGTTTACACCCATTACAAAAGTAGGGGTATCGTCTTTTGCAGGAGCACTCATAATTACACGTTTTGCACCCGCTTTAATATGCGCAGCTGCAGTTCCTTTTTCAAGGAATAAACCGGTTGACTCAACAACATACTCAGCACCGATCTCGTCCCATTTCAGATTCTCAGGGCTTCTTTCTGCTGTTACACGGATCTTTTTACCGTTTACTACCAGGTGTCCGCCTTCAACCGAAACTTCGCCATTAAAACGACCGTGAGTTGAATCGTATTTAAGCATATAGGCCATATAATCAACCTCGATAAGGTCATTAATTCCTACGATCTCTACTTTAGGATTGTTGATGGCAGCTCTGAAAACTAAGCGCCCGATGCGGCCGAAGCCATTGATTCCGATTTTCATATTCTCTAAGTTTAAGTTAATTGAAACTTGTTTTTAAGCGGTGCGAATGTAGTTATTGACAGACTTATGAAAAAATTTTGACAAAAAATTTTGAATTTCAGAAAGACCCCTTACATTTGCACTCCCTAAAACGAACATGGCCCGTTCGTCTATCGGTTAGGACAAGCGGTTTTCATCCGCTAAAGAGGGGTTCGACTCCCCTACGGGCTACTTTTAAGATAAGAAGACTTGCAATTATTGCAGGTCTTTTTTGTTTTAGGTGAGTTTGTAGACAGTGGAGTGGATAGTTATAGAAATTCTAATGATTTGAATGTTGACAACCCTAAGAAAAAATCTAAACTTCAGGGTCAAGACAGATTTTTATAGCATTCACGCCTTTTATTTCACCAAAGATCTCTTTAATAAGCCAATCTCGTTTCAATTCTCTATAATTTATAGACCCCTGATAAGAAATAGTAGAAGTATAAATAGAGCTTGATTCTAGTTCTGACAATTCTACTGAAGGAATGTAAACGACAAATGTAAAACCATAAAGAATGTAATGTCCCCCAATTAACATTCTTTTACCTTCCTTGTCTATGAATAGGGGTTGAAGTTGTACTTGTGTTTTAAAACCTGAATTTGGTTGAGAGATTTCTAACCATTGCCCCACTTGGGTTGCAAGCCCTAACCCAAATGGCTCAGTTAATTTACTATTCCTATATAAAAAAGGTAGTACCGCATCAAAATTGACTTCTATGTTCTCATCAGATGTGAGACTCAGGTTAATTAGAGTTTTTATCATCCACCCTTCAAACTTTCTTCTACTAATATGTACTTCATAATAGCTTGTATCACCAGTTCTAAGTTTATAGTGCACTGTTTTGACTGCTTCATAAAAGCGACCACCTTCAATATCGTAGGGAGAGAGTGAATTATTATGCTTTTGGCAAAGAAACTTATTTACGAAACTTGATGAGGATATCTCTTTTCCCTCCTTGCACCAGTTAAAACCTTTCACAGAAAGCTTCTCAGGTAATATGACATTCGAAACCAAATGCTCTTTGGTCATCTTTCCTTCACAATCGCCCAAACTACTTGCCCAGCATTTTGAATGATTTAATTCTTTATTAGCCATTTAAGTGAAATCAAATTTTGTCGTTTTTATCCCTTTATTATAATCATCCATTGAATTTCATTACTTTATTTCTTAGTTGAGCGGAATGGGTTAAATCAAGACCTAGATCAAGAGAAAGCTTGAATATCTCTTCAGCAAAAGCTTTCCTATTGGCTTTGTTAATGTTAGCGTTATAGTAAATCCTTATGATTGGTGTTGCTTGTTCTACAAAATCAGAGTGATAAAAGGTTTCTTCTTTGATTATTTTTACTTGTTGTTTGAATGCTACAGGTAAATCAGCCCCATAAATAAAATATTTTAGATACTTTAAAAAATGCGGGTGCCTAAAAATAGCCTCTCCGCTTGTTCCATTGCTTTCAAACACCTCCATTCTTGAACTGCGAGTATCACTGAGACGGTATTCTGCACTAATAAAGTAGCTAATCCTATGTTCTGGCAATGCTTTACGTTCGATTAATGATTGCGTAAGTAAAAAGCAATTCTCAAGCTTTAACAGCCTCTTATTGTGCTCCTCGTTTAAGTCTATTGTGAAAGACTTAATGTTTTGTAATAAATCGTTTTCTTGTTGAGTTAACTCTAGTTTACCGATATATATTGATTCCTCTATTATGTTATTTTTCATACACTGTATTTGTAATACAAAATAACAGAAGAACTGGCTGATTTTGTGAAGTTGTTATCAACAACAAATCAGCAACTTGTGTGCTTTAAAATGCTGCAGTGCTTTCTTTAAATGATGAGTTAATCAATTTCAACTTTTCTTTGTTCTACATGACCCATACGTTCCATCAGCCAGTCTTTATTTTCATTATTATTTGGAAACAAAGACTTGATGGCCTTCGAACAAATTGATTCTATAATTCTTTCAGCAACGGAATTATATTCTTTTATAACTTGAACTAGATTGATTTTCTCTGATTTCCCTCTATGAGACACTATTTGTATACTTTCAATATTGCGTAGTGTTACTTGACTAATTTTAAAGAAGTCTTTGTTTGTTTGTTTGTTTTTTTTAGTAGAGTCTATTTTATAGTTTACCGTGTGCGCCCCTATTTTATTTCTTAGTACTATTATTCTAAGTTGCATTAACTCCTCCTTAAACTGTGTTTTATGAGGAACATTAAATAAATCAGCCAGCTCAACAATTGCTAAAACTTGCTGATATATTGCATTCAGGACGCCATAAAGCCTTAAGTAATCTTCACCTACTCTTCCTTCCCCTAAGCCCCACTTTTGAAATTCGATTATAGCGGAATCTGTATCCTCAAGTAAATCGATGCAGCACCTTAAAAGCTTATAGTCATCAATATTCTTAAACTTTAGCCTTTTCTGAAGTTCTATTTCATAGGTGTCATTATCATACTTCTTTTTGCCAGGAACGTGTCTAAGTATTCCCAATAAGATTTGAGCATATATTTGCTTGTTAGAATAATAACTCAATCTTTCTTCCAATGTCTTTTCTGGTTCTGCTGGCAGATGGTTAAACAATAATTCCATTGTAAATGATTATAAAGCCAAGATAACTATTTATAGTCGAGAGTATGTTCTAGTGAAACTTGGGTGGATATTCCAAATTCATTTTAAGTAAATACATGTGGCCCGCAATTCCCAAGTATTTCTTCAATCGCCTTCAATACTTCGTTCAAATCCAACACTTCACCACGAAACAGCAGAGTATTGTTAAGTGAATTATATCCTCTATGACTGTTAAGCGCTCTTCCTGAAAGCGATGGATTCATTGCTAGGTCAATATAGACTCCTTGTAAATTATTGCCAAAATATTCCTCAATTCGATCATCATAATGTTCAAGGTGATTACGAAATGTACGGTCCAAAAGAGGATTACTATCTTCTACTTTGAGCAGTTGTCGTAATCTTTCACCACGACTCTTATTATCTTTATATATTGGCTTAAGAATCTTGGAGATGTTTCCTGCGGCACAAAGAATGCTTTGAATTGAACACCAAACCTCTACTTGATCAGACTTATCAGAAGTATCCTGTAAACGTTCAGCAGCTCTGAATGCAATTTTTGATTGTAAAACAATCTCGCCTATCAAAACCATTTCTTGTAGTGGGTTCATGTTGTATGCTAAAAGAGGGTATATTTCCTAAAAGAAGATTATTTGTTTTAATTCGCTACTCAATAATTAAGCCTTATGACAACAAAAAATGACAATAGCATTAAAGCTAACATTAGTGGTGATAGAAATAATATCAATATTAATGTTCCCTCTCCAGATAAAAAAGAAACCTCTGGTTGGTTATTAAAAGCAATTGTGGGAGGGATTATCACAATAGTAACAACCTTGTTTATTTACTATGTTCAAAGTGGGGGAGGAAAGCCATCACGTAATCCAGAAAGCTTACCTAAGGTAAATCAAATAGAAGGCGTAAAACAACAATAACCTATGAAAACAAGACTAAAAAGATTCAAGTACGCATTACTTGGTGTTACCCTTTTAATGCTAATAGCTAGTTGTGAAAAGCCAGAAGATGAAGATAAAGAAACCGATGATGATGTAAAAGTTGAGAGTCGAACTTTTCCAAATTCATCTTGGTCATATACATCTCCACATCATTATATAGATTTGAGTGTTCCTGAATTGACAACGGATAATATTAATTCTGCAGCTGTATTGGTTTATTTTAGCATAGTAGAAGGTACTTGGAGAGCTGTTCCATACACAGAATACACTTCAACATATAATTATTTCATGAATTTTACGACAAGTGTTAGCAGTGTTAAAGTTACATGGACATACAATTCAGCGTTAAGTGGTGGAGATGATCCTAATAAATATTATGGTACGAACGTAAAGTTTAAAGTAGTAGTAATTCCATCAACTGTGAATGCTATGAAACAAAGCATTGACTATAATAATTATGAAGAAGTAAGCAAAGCATTCGACTTGAAGGATAGTAAGTAATGTTTTATAATATGATTCTTAAAAAGGGTTCGACTCCTATGCGGACTACTAAAATCGCCAAACTCTGCACCCAATGCAGGTCTTGGTGATTTTTTTTGCTTTTGCCATGCTTTTGCTGATGTTCCCGAAATTCGCACCCAGTAAGGGTTTCCGCGCCAGCCGAAGTTGGCGATTGTGGAGTTGTCATTTGCAAACTAAGATGATGAATTGCGGAAATGAAATGTTCAAATTCAGCATTATGCGTCAATTTTGGCTGGCGTGTGTTATGGGCAGTGCTATTGTATTTTCATGCACATCCAAGTTGCTTTCAATATTTTTTTCTCGTTTACATAAGCGATTCCAGTTTGCTTAATTATTTTTTCGCTTAGGCGAATATTGTGTATAACAAATTTAATATGGTCAGTGAACTTTGCACCGGTATAAAATTCTGCATCTTCGATACTTACAAGGCCAAATATTCCATTAGTTGCGCCTAAGAGTTTTACACCAGCACCACCGCATTGGGCCATTGATTCAATTAAAATCGTTCCAGGGATGAAATCAAATCCAGGAAAACTGCCCTTAAGCCAATTGTCTTTCTCGTCAAATCTTTTATATCCAATGATTGATTCATCTGAAAAGGATTCAATATTATCTACAAATATGAAAGGACTTCTATGTGGTATTAAATTTTCAATTTCTTGTGACATGTTAATTGGCTATAACTTATAAGCATACGCAATAATAACAAAATAAGCACCTTATTAACAAGGGGGGACTAAATACCGGAATAAATATTAAATCACGCAATGCATATTTTAAATCTTATCGCAGCCTGCAATTCTTTAATAAACCGGTTCGAAATTTTTCCCCTTGGGACACATACAAAATAAAAAGCTTCATAGAAATGTGAGGCTTTTTTTATGGCATTAAGCCTTCAAATATTTGGGGCCGTTTATTCCGATAACCCAACAATGTGCCTAACCTCATTTACCGTCATTCTTAAAAGCGTTTCGTATTCAAAGTTGTGATAAAGGTTTGTTCGGGTTTTTAGTCCTCGTTTAAAAGCTTTAAGCACAGCATAAGGATGTGTGAATAAACCGACAATTACAGCTCCCGTGTTTAAGAACCACGCAACAAAAGATGTGCGGCAACCAGTGGCCAGTTCCCACGCACCGATTTCGGCTTCGCCACGCCAGTTGGCAGGGTAACCCGTGATGATATGATGAAGATCGTGGTAACGGGCAATTTGAACGCGGGCCGGAATATTGGGAACAGGAACGGGGATTTTTCCTACACGGATAACAAATGTTTTTGCGGTATATGCATCTGCCGGAATATTGAAACGATTGAATAGTTGGGACAACGCATCTTTCATTAAACTATTGTCGTCATAAACTTCCATTTATTGTCGTCTATTAAAGTGTTTGTAAAAGTAAATAAACTATTAAAAGAACGGACCTTTTGATTATGGATGCAACTGGCATCATTATTTCATAGCGTTTGGTATGAAAAATATATTGCTAACCATAAAAATACTTTTTGTCTTATGGTATATTCTGCCTTTGGTATCAGTTGCCCAGGAGACGGTTAAAGACACGAAAACGTATAACTGGAAGAAAGCAAAAAACAATTCGTGGCCGGGCGTTGTAAACGAACAAATGTATTGGTACAGGATAGATGCAAATGCTAAGCTCTGGTGGAGTGGTGATGGCAAGAAATGGGAAGAGGATGCTGATGGTATGTGGGCCGATAAAGAAGGTGTTTTTTACAAGATTGACGGGTCGCAGCTTGCCGAGAGCACAGATGGGGGAAGTACCTGGAACGAAACACTACAATGGAAATGGATGGCAGTGGACGGTCGCTGGTATAAATTGGATAAAGACAAAATTGTGTGGGTGAGTAAATGAGCATTCATTATGCACAAACAATTATGTTTTGGCCGTGAATGGACAGGTTACATAAAGCAATAAAATCCTCATCTTTGGATTAGTTGAGGATGTTTTTGCTCAGAAAAAAATAGTTAAAACGCAAACCCGCGTAAAAACAGGACTGCATTTTTGCTAATTGATCTTATCTTAAAGCAACAATTTCGATTTTCATATAGGGATAATAAGGTAATGTAGCCAATTTTGCATCGGCATCATTGGCGTCATTCGCCATTAATACCAGGTAAATTCCAGCAACGTCTTGTTTGATATAAGAAGCCAGCAATGTTCCGTTTTCTTCCCACTCCTTGATCATTTCTTGTTCTTTGGGCAGGAGGTTTATTCTTGTTTCGTTATCTATGTCCTGTAAAAGGATGTCGACCATAAATTTTTTCATCTCTTGTTAGTATAAGCGTGTGTTGTGATAATTAAAAGTTAAGCATTACATCTGGTTGATTCCATAGATAATTAATCGGGTAATGAGGAAATCATACAATACGTAAACAAAAACGAGTTGAAGGATAATCTTAAGGATAAGCCAGTAATCTGCTTTTGCCTCATAAAGCTGGAACCGAACAAAAAACAAATAGCCCACCACAGCCGTCCTAAAAAACACCCGCGATTCAATATAAACGCCAGTTTGCTGTGCGATATAATTCTGAAGAAGCAAAAAGGGGAGTGCAATAATGGTGAAAACCATTACCTGCCCAACCTGAAACGTATTGGAAACAATGATTTCGGGGAGCACATATTTTTTTTTGATGTGAAAAAAGTAATCGGAAATCGAAAGTAACAGGATAAATAATACGCCAATTAATGCAAAATACTTATAGGCAAGGGTGCCACTATGCGCTTTTAATTTTTCGAGTTGAATTTCCTTGTTGAGGGGGTTTTCGTGCAATGAAATATATAAAAGAGACGCAAGTCCACCAATTAAGATCAAAAACAAAAATGGGTTGAAATGATCGATTCGTTTTCCATTGAGATAATTCTTTATGGTAATACCCGGGCGGAGGGCAAGCTCCTTCATTGTATAAAACAAACCTTTGTCGGCATGAAATATGGCATGTGGTAAATGGTGCAATATTTCGTGCCATGAGATGCGGTGCGTGTTTGCTGGTTGACGACAATTATTGCAGTATTTTCCCTCAAATTGATTGTCGCAGTTTTTACATGTTGTCATTCTGGCTTTAATCGTTTTTGTGTGCAAACATAGGGGATTACTCTTTTATATTTTGGCCGCCTTTCTTTTTCAATTCAGTATATGCTGCAGTATATGCAGGCGTATCAATATGGTATTTCTGTGCCTCATGGATCACATATCCGGTCAACGATTCTAATTCGGTGTTGAGGGTATTGTTTTTAAAATCGGAATGCATGGACGATGTTGCTTCAAAAGGCATTGACTTCAGTTTGTTGAGCGATTTTTCTGTTATGTCTTCCGAAACAATAACGCCTTTTGCCATCGCTACTTGTTTAACTTCTTCAATTAATGAATGTACTGTTTTCAGAATGGCGGTATCGGCAACCACTTCCCCAATACATTTGTCGAAACAAGAAGTTGCTGTTGCCGTTGGTGAAATGAAAATGAATTTTTCCCAAAGGATGGTGGAAATAGTGTTTGAGAGGGTTGCTTCAATCGTTGCTTCCTTCAACAACCGCTCAAGCAAGCGCAATCGGTCATTTTCAAAATGATCGAGGCCGAAATAAAGGGTTTGAATATTACCGCTGTTTTCGACAATACCGGCTTGTTTCAATCGGGAAACAATATAGGCACAACCATCTAAAACAAGAGTACCGGGGAGCATTTTTTTGATCCGTTCCCGGCTGTCTACCCCATTGAGCAAAGGCAATATAATCGTGTCCTGGCCAATACAGGGTTGTAATTGTTGGATCATCGCCTCCAGGTCGTAGCTTTTGGTAGTAACGATGATAAAGTCGGCAATGCCAATTTCGGAAGGATTGCTGGTAGCCAAAGCCGGCCAGGCTATGAATTCGGTGGTTCCTCTTCGTACTTTCAATCCGTTTTGCTGCATGGCGGCCAGGTGTTCACCTCGTGCAACAAAGTTGATGGCAATATCGTCATTCCCATAAAAATGTTTTGCCAGCATACCCCCGAAATAACCTCCAACCCCTCCTATTCCTGCAATAATGATATTCGTTTTCATTGCGGCAACTTACACTATTCAGATGAAAAGTTTTATGAACAAAATGTAAATAGAATCCGCTGTAATTGTTCCAATGAACAATTGCTCATCAGGCTTGCTTAAGGTTGTGCCTTATTTTTACGATCTCGATGGTTTGATCTTCGGGGTTTAGGATTTTATTATAGAAGGCTTTCACTTCATTCATAATATTCACCTGTAATTCCAAAGCAGCAGCATCGAAACTTATATTCTGTGTTTTGTATTCGCGATGTGAAATGGGTTGTTCAACAGGAATCAGATCATAGGGGTGGATTTCAAGCAGGTTCGCAATTTTGATCAGTTCATCAACTGTTGGCGACCGATGGTCGTTTTCCCAATCGCTTACTTTGCTTTGTGTGACGTTTAAACTAGAGGCGAAATCCTCTTGCTTTACATCCTTCATTTTTCGATGGAACGCAATGCGCCTTCCTGTCGTATTTAAGCTTATTTTCATAGGATATGTTTCTCTCAAAGATACTTTGTTTCTTGAAATGATAATTTATTTCGTATAAAGATAAAATATCGCAGTATTAATTAACTTTTTTGAGGATGGATATTTAAAATTGTGCGTATCAAAAAAATATTTATGAAACACAGAATCACATTAACATTAATTACTCTGGGAGTAGTTATGTTTTCTTATCAAAGTGCCTACTCTTGGAGAGTGATTGGCAGAACAGCTAAAGGTGGAGGTTTCTGGGGGTATGAGAAAGTAGGGTGGTCATTAGCAAGCTATGAAGATGATGGTGTAACAAAAACAGGAGCGCTTGTTAATTGCAGCGGTCCGGGAATGGAACATTGTCCTCGGTTTTTTTGCGCTCCAGTTGAGTCTAATCCGGATCTAACACTTTATATGGACAAGCAGGATTTAGCATCAGCCGACAAGTTACTTGAAAAAGCGTATAACCGAATTGGTGAAGGAGTCCTGAGAGGAACAGAATATTTCACACTTCGGGTGGAAGGGGAGGCCAAAACCCGGTATTATAAAGTTGAGTGGAACTCACAAGATAAAGGAGCCTTGGATTCTCAAATCAATGTTTATAGAGACGATCGTTAATATCTATCCCCCTTTTCTACTTTAAGTATTCAATATATAATAACCATTAGGAGAAAACGAGCACCGTTTTCTCCTATAGCTTTTCTATGAAACAAATCCTTTTTTGTCTGTCGGTTGTCTTTCAATGTATATGTTCTAAAGCGCAAGTTAAGACAGAGTTGAAAGATGTTTTTACGATGGACACCATTTTGTATTTAGATGATTTTAAAGACTTCGACCAATACAAAGAGTTATGCGTAGGAGAATATAATAATAACTACTATGTAGTATATTTTGATAAGCGGGATAAGAGTTATTCTTTGAATCTGTATGCAATAGATAAATCGACATTTATAATAAGCACACACATTTTTAGTATTGGTAAAAAATTTTCGAAGAAGTTTGAAAGAGCAGTATTAAAAGCATTTGTCATAAACCGATCAGAAGCCATTTTTTTTATCGGTAACGAATTTCTCTCTTATGACTTGGCTTCCCATAAGTTTTTAGGTTCAACACCTTATGACTATGATATTTCCTTTTTAAAGAGTTCCGGCAATTTGCTGTGGTACGGGTACTGTTATAATAAAACCAAACAAGTGGGTAAAAATCCGAAATCAATGATTGGCAGAGCTTCTCTAAAAGGAAATGTTTATAATGAACGGGTAATGGACTTTGACGGAATAGCCTTCACGCATTTTGAACCGAATCATTTTATTGATGCTACTGAAAACAACATCCTTTTTGCTCAAACCATACATTATCAAATAACCATATATGATACGGCTTTCCAAATAAATAAAGAAATAAAAAGGGAGGCAGAAAATTGGAAACTAATGGATACAGCAACACTAAAAGGAATAGCGAAAAGCATTCCTTCTGGGAGGGCCGTAGATTTAATTGATGCGCTTGTTCCGTATCATAATGGAAAGATCAGCAGGGTAGACGGAACCTGGTTTGTTAACGACACAACCATACTGGTAAGATACTACATGCCAATAGAATCGCAGGATTTTATGAAATACAAATACTATTTTGATGTTTGGACTAAAACAATCATATCATCGGAATGGACCTTGTTGTACAGAGATTTAACAGACGAAGATCATTTAAATACGACCAAGCATATTTTAACGAAGAATGATATTCCACTTAAATCCTGGATCAATTCTTTTTATGTTGGAAGTACGCATGCATTGGTTTTAAAGAATGTTGCGAAAGTGTTTCCTTATGGAGACAGTTATGTAAATGTAAAGGCAAAGCAAAAAGAGTATATTAAACAGAATAATCCTGTTACAGCAATATACTTTTATAAATTCGTGAAATGAGAGCGTTGACTTTGTTCTTATTTTGGTGCTCTATAGGGTACACGACTACTGCTCAAAACCTGTTAACGTTGAACGGAGACACCCTTAATATAAGAGAACAAAAGGTTAAAACATTATACATCTTATTAGATAACAGGCCTTGTACAGGGTGCGTGGATTTTTTGGGGAAGCACTTAAAAGCGTCAAACCCGCGAGTTCCCATAGTGATCATTACAACTATTCCCAACGGAGATCTTATCTATAAAAAACAATATGTTGCATCAATTAAAAAGAAGTTTACAAACAGTGTTGAAATTCTCACAGATATAAATAATAACCTGTTCGAAGAATACCATGTAGAACACACACCATCGTTACTCTTTTTTGAAAATGGTTTGTTTGAGCATGTTCCTTACGAAGAGATTTTTGACAATGTTTTTGTGAAGCCATCAATGAAAAAGAAAATAAAGCAATTTATTAAAAAAACGAACGTTGTAGAGTAACGAATCCAATCCAAGAATGTTTCGTTCAGTAACTGTTGCATTTCTATTTATTATTCTTCCGGTGTTTTTAAATGCACAGGGGATTTTTATTGTATTGGAAGATGTGGGGTGTAATATTTCTGCTGGAAGCGTTGGCAGTAATATCTCGCAAATACAACCAAGTCGGCAGGTTACATTTATTGTCAACCATAAAGATTATTACTCGGAGCTAAATGCCAAGGTAAGCATTCAGCAGCAACTGAATATCTCGAGAGAGATCAACGTTCTGCTGAATGATTCGCTGGAATTGGCGCTTAAAAACAAGGTAAAAAGTAAGAAGGATAGCTGGGGCTGGGTTTACATAAAAGGCCCGAAGGACTACCACTTTATTTCATTTCTATCGGAGCTTGCCAACAATATTTCTGAACTGAATAATTTAAGAACATATCGTTTTGATGAGCAAAAGCAGTATCGCTCTGCAGCGGCACAAGAAGCGTTCGCTTCGTGTCCCGTGTGCGACTTTAAACTTTTAGATAGTACAACACTCTTTTTTCTTTCCGTTTATGGAGCCGAGATAAGCAGATTCAGGGCTGACGATACAACAGGAGAAGATGTCGACCGGTTTAAATTAATGAAGGGGGAGGTGGCCAATAGCTTATTCGAGCAATTGTATCGAGGAGGTGATACCAACGGGTTGAGTCAATATCGAAAGGAAATGAGCTTTAATATAATGATACCCATTTCGCTGAAAATGTACAACGGTTATGAGGGAGAAATGGGCGGCTTGTACTACAATATCTTCAGGGATTCTTTAAACGAAATAGTGACCGGTCCGGGAGGGAACGGACTTGTCTATTTTAACCTTAAGAGTAATAAGGTTAAGATATTTCCGGCTATTGGTATAGATGAAAATTTTCATATCCGATCGTTCAATCATGTGGACCTGAATGATTCGGAAATGGTGTTTTTGATCAGTAGGCTGGATGCTAACTCTTATAGCGGTGAACCCATAATGGCCCAGTATATTCAGCGAAGAGACACTTTGTTTTTTAAACATTTTGTTGAGGATTACAAGTTGCCGGATATAGGGAAACAAAATCTGTTGCGAATCCCACTTTTTAATAATAAATATATCATCATACCTCCCACAGGAGAATTGATCAACGTGAGAAACAGAACGAATAAGTTTACGCTTGATTATAAAAAAGTATCCTCAGTTATTGAAGCCGGGACACGTATAAAATTTAATAAGGAAAAAATCGACTGGATTAATATCGAGTTTATATCACCCCAAACGGCACACCTCTTATTTTTCTATGAAGACGAATTAATAAGCATGTATTATCGTTTTTCAGATTCAAGGGTCGTACTGAGCCAACGGTTTTATTGCAGTGAAATTAAAGACAAGACAAGTAATGGTACGTTGAAAGACAATAAGGTCTATTTTGTTTCAAAACGAGGATATATCAATGCGATAAAGATATCAGAGTATTAACCATCGTTTATTCCGGCTGTAATGGCTAGATGAAAAAGCTTCACCTTAATTGGTGTAGCTTTTTATGTTTAAATGAATTGATTGAATGAATACCGATTTAGGCGGCAACACCCTCTGCTTTTTCATCCGCCTCAAGTGATGTTTGCACCTGGTTATAAATGGTGGCATGTCCTTTTTTCATCTGGTGCATCATAATCGCATACAGAAATGCTTTATCAATAAACTTGCGGTTAAAGAAAAATGTCCATGAAATGAGGTTCCAATAATAACGCCTGTCGCGATCAACAATGCATAGTAAAAAGAGAACACGGAGTCCAATCCAGATATTGCTGAAACGAAAAGGGGCTGGCACCTTCAGATCGGTTTTGGGGAAACGGTGATGCCTGAAAAAGTTCTTTAAACGTTCGAGTGATTTTTCGGGTTTATACACACTGTCAATAACATCCAAAAACCCTTCCGACAATTGCTTTGCGCCCATTGTGGGTTTGATGTTTGTTTCACCTTCCGAAAAAGCAAAATGTTTTACAAGCCTTCCCTCTTTTTTCATGCGTTCAAACAATTCTGTTCCAGGAGGAGCTTTGAGCACATTAATAATAGGCAAAGGAATTCCACTCAATTGAATAAACCGTGATTGTACTTCAAAACTTTCGAGGGTATCAGTATCGAATCCAACAATGAATCCTCCGGAGATGATAAAACCGGCTTCGTGAATGGCATAGATGGTTTCCAGCAAATTCCGTTTGAGGTTCTGGTTTTTGTGCGATATTTTTAAACTTGCTTCATCGGGGGTTTCAATACCAATAAACACATGCACAAACCCGGCATCCAACAACAACTGCATAAGTTCTTCATCATCGGCAAGGTTAACGGTAAGTTGCGTAGCGAAGTAAAAAGAAGGATTGGTTTTTTTACGCCATTCAATTAATGCAGGTAATAATTCTGCTTTTAATACTTTTTTATTTCCGATCAGATTGTCATCGGCAAACAATACTAACTGTACATCTTTTTTTAGCCGGATCACATCCAGTTCGGCAATAATTTGTTCGGGGCTTTTAACCCGGGGTTTTCTTCCAAACAGAGCCGTAACATCGCAAAAGTCGCATAGGTAAGGGCATCCTCTCGAATACTGGATAATGGAGTACACGTATTTGCTGGTATCCACCAGGTCAAACTGCGGGATGGGGGTTTTGCTTACATCAGCAAAATCTTTCGATTGGTATATGGCTTTTGCTGTGCCCAAAGCAAGGTCTTCCAAAAAAGGAGGAAGTGTAATCTCTGCTTCGTTCAATACAAAATGGTCTATTCCTTCAAACCGATCATGTTCATGGGTAAATAGTGGTCCACCTGCAACTGTTATGGCGTTGTTGCGTTTGCATTGTGCAATAATTGAACGGACAGATTTTTCCTGCACATTCATGGCCGAGATAAAAACATAATCGGCCCAGCGGATATCTTCATCTTTAAGGGTGGTAACATTCAAATCTACCAGTTTTCTTTCCCACTGGGCGGGTAACATCGAAGACACCGTAAGCAAACCAAGGGGAGGGAAGGCTGCTTTTTTGCCGATTACTTTGGTAAAGTGCTTCAGCGCATAAAAAGTGTCCGGCATTTCCGGGTAGACTAGAAGTATTCGCATTGTGGAATAGGGTAAAGAGGAACTAAGGTATTAAAAGAAATCACTTTCGCCAAACCGATTTACAAAAAGCAGGCTGTTTGTTGTTTGACCGCTGAATTAAACCACTTCCTCTAATTTCTATCAGAGTTGTTCATTTATGCAATAATATTGCAGCTTCATTTATCTTTTCGGATGACCTATAAGATTTTCGCCTTCAGTATCATTTTTGCCATGTGCTTTCATATTGTTTATGCCCAGATGCCAGGAGGCGGTCGCCCACAGGGTGGGGCCAAAATGCCTGCCATTGGACGGCTGTATGGGAAAGCCATTGATGCCAAAACCAAAAAACCGGTTGATTACGCTTCGGTTACGTTGCTGGCGATGCAAAAAGACAGCGTTATCAGTGGAGTGTTGGCGCAAAGCAATGGTGATTTCAACATGGAGAAATTGCCGTTTGGAAAATACAGGCTGCGTATTCAGTTTATTGGATACAAGCCGTTTACGTTACCAGTAACAATAACGCCCAATACTGTTGAACAGGATCTGGGGGATTTGAAAGTGGAGCCGGACACAAAGCAACTGAATGATGTTGTTGTTGCGGGGGAAAAAGCTCCTGTGGTGATGAGTATTGATCGCAGGACATATAATGTAGACAAAGATATTTCGGCACGAGGGGGAACGGCTATTGATGTGATGAAAAATATTCCGGGTTTAACGGTTGATGCGGATGGGAATGTGGCTTTGCGCAATAATTCGCCAACAATTTTTATTGATGGAAGACCAACAACGCTAACGCTAGAACAATTGCCTGCCGACCAAATAGAGCGAGTGGAGGTGATTACCAATCCCTCGGCAAAATATGATGCCAGTGCCAGTGGAGGAATTGTAAATGTGGTAATGAAAACCAATAATAAACCAGGTTATAATGGAATGATTGGAGCCAATGTGGGTACCAACAACCGGTATGGTGTAAATGCGAATATCAATATCAAAGAGAAGCCGTTCAATTTTTCGGCTTCTTACAACCTGAACACAAGGGATAATCCATCAAAAGGGTATACCAACCGGACAAACTTGACCAACGAATTACCGACCAGTTATTACGCACAAAACAATAAAAATCTATCGTCAAACCTCATGCAACATGCGCGATTTGGGCTTGATTACAGTGTGAATAACAGGAATACGTTAACGCTTTCGCAAAGTATTATGCGTGGCAATTTTGATCAGGAGGATGAACAGACATTTACGCAAAAGAATGCCAACGATAGCGTATTGAGTTGGGGAAATAGAAATACTTCACAGGAAACGCAGTTTAGAAACTATACAACACAGTTGTTGTGGAAGCGCACATATCCGAAACAAGGCAAGGAGTGGACTACTGATATCAGTTACAATAATGGCCAACAAAATAGTGAAGCACTTTTTACGACTACCAATTATGATGGATCAGGTGCGGTATTACCGAATAATCCTCAATTGCAAAAAAATATCGGAAGCGGCCGAAATCAAATGGGGAATTTCCAGTTTGATTTTACCAACCCATTAACGGACTCTTCTAAACTAGAGTGGGGGGTAAAAAGCAATTATAGCATTAGCCGAACAGGACTTAATGTGAGCGCGTTTGATTACCCAACAAATGCATATATTCCCGATACCTTTTTAACGAGTGACTATAAGATCACCAGTTTTATCAATGCAGCATATGTAAATTACAGTGGTTATGTTGGTGGTATTGGCTACCAGGCAGGAGTGCGTTTTGAGCAAACCAACTTTACAGGAGAACTGGTTAACAAAGGATTGTCTTTTGATTATATTTATCCTGACGGAACAGAAAATTTGGCCAAAGCATTGTTTCCCAGTCTTTATTTGTCCAAGAAGTTTAATGAGCGCAATGAAGTACAATTGAACTTTTCGCGTAAAATTGAACGACCGGGGCGTATGCAAATAATGCCTTTTATTATGTTCAGCGATAAACTGAATTATCAGATCGGAAACCCCGCACTTGCTCCGGAGTTTATCAATTTGGCAGAAGCAAATTATAATAGTATTTGGGACAATGTAAGTTGGTTGACCTCATTATATGTAAGGTATAATCAGGACCCGATCACGCAATATGTGTATCGCTCCACCACCGATTCAAATGTGTTGATCACAACATTTATTAATGGAGATGCAAACGCTTCGTATGGCTGGGAAAACACGGTTAAGTTTTCGTTTTTTAAACGTAAAATGGATCTGACCTTAAGTGGTAATACATACCACGTAAACATTAATGCGAATACGGCAAGCGGTACGTTGGAAAACAGCGGCTGGAGCTGGAATGCCAAGGCAATGTTGAGTTATAAACTGCCGGCAGCCTTTACTGCTCAATTAAACGGATCGTATGAAGCGCCAAAGATCATTACGCAGGGAACCACGATCCCAGTGTATTCAATGGACTTTTCGTTGAACAAAGACGTAAACAAAAAACTGTCATTCAATTTTACGATTAATGATATTTTCAATACCCGAAGGTTTGGCTCTAATTTCGAAACTGATTATTTTACCCAGGACCTTTCGCGCAGAAGAGATGTTCGTTTCTTTCGCGTGGGATTCACGTATCGTTTTGGAGAGTGGGATAGCTCTCTTTTCCGTAAGCGTAAAACAAATAATCGCGAAGGTCAGGGTGGAATGGATATGGACTTCTAGACTTTTACAACAAGCCTTACTAATAATAAAAGGAGCAACCCAACCGCAAACATTAAATACTTTTTGGATAAAGCATTGGCACAAGCTGCAAGTAGCATTGAACAAAACAATGGAATGGTTAATGCCCTTGCAAAGCCCCAATCGGTTTCCCATATTCTTAAACTTAAAAACGGGCAAACAACAAGCCATAGAATGATGATATTGGCAAGCCACTTGTTTTCTGTTTTTTGTGACAACCCCAGCAATAAGCTCCAGCCGATAAAAAACAACTGAAGGATTGAAAAGAGCAGGATCATTGATCCTCTGAGTCCATTTTGAAGTGCTGCATACCACTGAAGCAGGAAGCCCTCATAAAAACCTTTTAGCGGAATCATGTTGAGGTTGAACGCACCAATATCTGTTGTAGTTTGGTATTGCCACATGAGCCAGAGTTTGAAGCACAGAAACAATACAATTGGAATAGTTGAATACATCAACCAGGATAAGCGCTCTCGTTCACGGGTTCTTACAAAAAGGATTAGTTGCTGAGCCATGATGGCAATGAGCACCAGAATGGATGTTTCCCTTGTGAATAACATTGCTGTTGCCAGCAAACAAAAGGCAAATTTTCTTTGATGATGCAGAGCTAATGCTATGTAAACAAAAAGGCAAATCTCCACAACTTCGGCAAGGTCTCTTGCAAGTGCCATCCAAATACCCGGAAGCAGCAACGCTATCATTAAATAGTGGGAAGCGGCATACCAATTGTTGAGGAGTTTTTTGGTACCTTGAATAAATAAAATGAAGCACAGGAAATTTACCAATACCATAACGAGGGGAATAGCAAGCTTTTTTCCTCCCAAACTAAAGATCCAGGTGAGAACAGGATAAAAAATCCGCTGATGCCTGTAGGCAGGTGTACTCACATAGATGCCATGAAAAGGGTTGTCCGTATTGAGAGGCGCGATGGCATACCGGTAATAATATTCCCCATCATAACTGTACCCGGGCTGTACCATTATTTCGGTAACCGTACTGTCGCAGGAGTGGCTACCGGCAACAATGAAATAAGAAAAGTCAAATCCTCCAACTGCCCACCTTGTCAGAACAACAACCGCGATAAGGATACTTGCCTTGACGGTGAAATGATGTGTGAAGCTTTTTAGGTTCATTATTCATGATGAGCATCGAATCAAAAGCGAGCGCATTTGAAACTATTTTCCACCCAGTTCATAATATTTTTGCATGCAAAACTGCGCCTCCTGGGTTTTGTTTTCCTTGGTAAAAACTTCCGATAATAAACGGTATCCCATGGCATTTTTGGGTTCCATGGTGAGGCAAAGTTTTAGGTTTTCTTCCGCTTTGGCATACGAACCATTTTTATAATAGGCTAAGCCCAGTTCATAATAAATTTGCGGAACACTGTTACCTCCTCGTTTAACAGCGTTTTCCAAAAATTTAATTCCACCCGAAATGTTATTGCGGGCAAACTCCACTTTGGCCGAATAAAAATAGGCATCGGTATAATTGTATTTTAACTCATTGGCCTTTTTAAAACAACTTAAAGCTTTATCGAGGTCATTTTTGGCATTCGCATACACCAACCCTAAATCGCAAATGGCAGTGTAGTTTTCAGGAAAGATTTCTATGGCTTTGTTCAAAGCAACGATAGCCGAATCGGGTTGTTGGGCTGCGAAGAGAGCTTTGCCTTTCATGCGGAAAGCTTCTTCATCCATTGGGTTCCAATCGGCAGCTTGTGTAAAATAATACACGGCCGAATCAAACTGATTCGATTCGAAGGCTTTATAACCCAGTGGCATGTAATACACATCGCGCTTCACGACTACTGCTAGTGGAATGCCATCGGCTTCTACTTTGTATACGGTTCCTTTAGGTGGAAATCCTCCATTTAACAATTCATTTTTGGAATAGGTACGTGATGTATAAATGGCATAATCCCAGAAAGGTCTTCCTTCTTCATACTCGCGCACCCACTGAAATTGAATATTCGGATTGATTCGTTGGGCATAATATGCAGCCGTTAAGGGCTCATTGTTTATAGCGACCACAATGGTATCCGTTGGTTCTTGTTGGGCTATCCATTCGGCAGCTTTGCGACATGAGTTCGAATAATAATCCAATTCATAATTACCGTAAGCACCTTTCGTGCCACCTACCAGTTCGTTAAAATACACCACTTCGTTCGGATGATTCTTAACCATCCAGATTGCCGGTAAACTAATCATCCCAATAGCGACCAGCGCGATGACCTTAGGGGTGATCGTATCTTTAAACACACGCATCAAACTCTCCCAACCTACAGCCGTGAGAACAATTAATGGAGGATAGGTAAACAAGTAATGTCTCCATCCATTATAGTAATACATGCTTTGTATTTCGGCATAAACAATGGGAAACAAAAACACAAACAACACAACAGGAATCAACAAATAGGTTGATTCAAATTTCTTTTTCCATAAAAATGCAAGAGCAAGCAATAACACAAAACCAACCAATACAAATAATGGAGAGTTGATGATGATGAACCAAGGCAAATAATACCAAGGGACGTTGGCCATATACATGCGTACGCCTTCAAACAACTCATGATTGTAAGTAAAAAACTCGGAGCTGGTTGATTTCTTCAGGGCAACATACCAATTGGTAAGCCATTCTTCCTGTCCGAAAGGCCATAAGGAAATTCCCACCAAATGTGCCACCACAATAATGGTGATTCCCGACATCAAATAAGGGATCACTGATTTGAAAGCATTGTTCCATCCATTTTTGCGCATATAACCGAGCCAGCTTAATCCAATGAATAACCCGGCATAAGCGTAGAATACAATACCACCAATACGCGCACCAATGGCTACTCCGATACCAATTCCGCACCATAGCAAGTAAGCGAATTTGGGTGCGGGTAAATTGCGCAGAACTTTGATAAGGTAATACAACGCCATGGCACAACCTGCTGCGAATGGAATATCGGTTGGGTTGTTCATGCTATGTCCAAAAAATACCGGACTAAAAATGATGAAAAGCAATGCAAAAACGCCAGCACGCCAACCGCCAATTTCTTTGGCAGCCAGCGCGGCAAAAAGCATTGCCAATAAACCGTACAATGCATTTAAAAAATGACGGGTTTCAAATTCTCCCCAAGGTTTTACATAAGTATTCAACCATGCCGAAATCACATTAAAATGTTCACCATAATACCGGAACTCATTTGTACTCGATGTTTCACTTAAGGCTGTTTTGTCTTCACCATCTGTATCAAAATACTTAAGCATTTCGTAGCCGTAAATATTATGTCGTTTGGCATCCCAGGAGATTCCGTAATCAAAACTCAATTTTGGCAGGAGCACAATTGCCGCCAATAAGATGATGACAAAAGCCAACCTGTTGATAGGAGCATTACCCGGTTTTGCTTGAGCAAAAGGTCCCTTAAGAGGAGCAAGTACAAACCAGTTGAGCCGGGCCGTCAGAGCGGTTTTTAGTATTTCGGCTAACCGGTTAAACTGTGGTGTGTTTTCTTTTTGTGTGAGCGGAAATGTTCCGAACGTTTCTTCTTCATAAGCTGTTTTGCACAGCATACTCAACCCGGTTGCGTATTGTTTGGCAAAATAGCGTGATATGGTTTGTTTGCTGAAAAAATAAAATTGATGCGTATAATCTTTGAGCGGAAGCGGCAATTTAAGTTGTCCTAATAAATTGTAGCCCCACTTCTTTAGCTTGGTGGCAAACGGCAATTCAAGCTTGCCCGACAGGTTGTTAAAGGCTCCTGTATAAACCGATTTGTCTTTGAAGTGTTTTTTATTAGCCTGGTATACCGAAAGCACGGACCCAATATTGGTTTTAGCATCAGCAAGATACACCCACATTGCTTTGTGGTTTGCAAGCTCGTCCTGTATATTTTCGATTAAAACAACCTTGCATTTCTGTTTGGAAATGAGCTCTGCGATGTCTTCTTGTGAGCCAATTGCAGCAGGATCAGCATCTGTTACCAGTAATAAATCGGCATCAACACGCGTGCGATTTAAAGAGGCCGTAAGGTTCTTTCCTATTACCCCGACATTGGCAGCATTGGCAAATGCGATCACCAATAAATCAGCGGGAACAGGATGTTCTTGCGATTGCAGTTTGGCTGTAGAGGGTGCTGGTTGTTTTTGCTTTTTCATGTGAGCAGCTTATTTGGATTCGTGGTATTCTTCTTCTGTATTAACGGCCCATATATTTGATTTGTCAACCTGTCCGGCAATGATATTATCAACGGTTAACATAGCGGTTAACATTGAGTGATCCTGATTATTATAGCGGTGCATTCCGTTTCTGCCAATCAGATGCAGGTTTTCAAATGAAGATACGTAGTTGATCACTTTCGGAAAATCATCGTATGTACCAAAATAGGCAGGATAGGTTTTAGGCATTTTTATGACAACGGCATCCAATACTTCTTGTTTCTCAATGATGTCAATTTTGGCTAACTCGTCAATTCCAAACTGCTTCATTTCTTCTTCACTTTTGTTCCATATTTCGTCTCCTTCGTTCACAAAGTATTCCATGCCAATCCATACCTTGTCGGGATCCTGAACCAAATAAGGGCTCCAATTGTTGAATATTTGTAAACGGCCAACTTTTACATCTGGCTCCTGAATGTAAATCCAATTATCGGGA
This sequence comes from Chitinophaga pinensis, assembly GCA_943369665.1. Classification (GTDB taxonomy): domain Bacteria; phylum Bacteroidota; class Bacteroidia; order UKL13-3; family UKL13-3; genus UKL13-3. The sequence goes on along the minus strand of CALRNX020000005.1, from coordinate 127,056 downwards.
ACCACATTCTTGTGTGTTGAAATATCGGTTTGGTTTTGGATTTTAAGCTTGTTGAGCAGCAAGCCAACGGTAATGAAGTCGCGGTATGCCAACCCGTTTGAAATTGATTTTATTTCTGTAGGAACTTCAATATCAAAAGAATTGATCAGATCTTTTACCGGCATGGTTGAAAAGAAAAAGTCGCCTTCGTGCCGTGTAATCTCTCCTGTTTGCATGTTGCGAATATGCGCGGCAATCACGCGGTTTCCGTCAAACTCAAACTTATGCAAACATTGTTGCATATGGAGTTCGCCACCTTGTGCCGTTATTTTTTGTGCGGCTGTTTCCCACATTTGGCCGGGTCCCAGTTTGGGATACATAAAATGTTCGATCAAACTGGTTTCTACTCCTTTTTGGGCAACATCCTTTGATTTTCCGGATACGGATTTTTTGAGAGCATGGGCTATGGCTTTGGTAATTGACAAACCTTTGATTCGTTGAGCGCCCCATTCAGGTTTAATATCACTGCATTTAACTCCCCACACCTTTTCTGTGTAGTCTTTAAAAAATGTGCGGTATAATTCTTTGCCAAAACGATTAATAAAAAAATCTTCCAATGACTTTTCATGCTTGATAGGAAAAGCCTGTGCCATGGTATAGCTGATTCCTATTTTGATGATGCGAACAATTCCCAGATTTCGGATGGTTTCCAGCGATAAGTTGATGGGATAACTAAAAAACTTACGGAGGTAAAAAATGCGCGACAACCTATTGCGAATCAACATGACGTGGTCAGTAGCCTTCGGATCTGGTCCTCCCTTTTGAGCTTCGATGGTTCTTTTTTTCCCCTGGTAACTGATATCCAACTCCTGATCGGCTTCCATGCCTTGGATTGGCATCATATCCATCCACCAATTCATTACCCTGTCGGATTTTGAAAAAAAACGATGTCCGCCAATATCAATACGGTTTCCTTTATAATTTACGGTTTTCGAAATCCCCCCAATATCCGTTGTCATCTCAAAAATGATGGGTTGGATATCGGTTCGGGTTACCATTTCATAGGCTGCTGTTAACCCTGCCGGTCCGGCTCCAATGATAATTGCTTTACGTTTATATTGTTTTGTCATGTCGGCACAATAATATATTATTATATGTATAAGGGTGTAAATAAACGGTGTTTTAGTCAACTTTTCAACATCCCGTCAAGATTGTTCCAAAATCATTTTTGTAAGGAGTGTGTGCAATGTATCACGTTGATAAACAAGGAAACAATCGCGACCTTAAGGTACACGCTAAAATTATTAAGAATTATTAAGGTTGAGTTGCTAATTTGGCCGTTGAAATAGGGATTTTGCATGCAATTTAAAGACATATACGGACAAGAGCAGCTGAAACAAAAGCTGATCCAAACGGCAAACAGTGGTCGTATTAGTCATGCGCAGCTTTTTTTAGGTCCCGAAGGTTCGGGAACATTGCCTTTAGCCATTGCGTATTCTCAGTATATTAATTGTTTGCAACCCACTGAAACGGACAGTTGTGGTGAATGTTCATCGTGTGTGAAATTTGCCAAATTGATCCACCCCGACCTGCATTTTACTTTTCCAACGATTGCCGTAGAAAAGAAAAAACTGAGCAACGATTTTATACAGGAATGGCGTGAAGCATTTATCGAGAATCCCTACATTTCGGAATTGCAATGGCTGCTTAAGCTGGATAGCGAGGGTAAAAAACAAGGAAATGTAACTGCAGATGAGTGCCGTGATATTATTCGCAAGCTTGGGTTAAAAGCGTTTGAAGCAAAATACAAAACGGTGATCATCTGGTTGCCCGAATACTTGCGGTTGGAAGGAAATATTATTCTGAAACTTTTGGAAGAACCACCTCCGCAAACACTTATTTTATTGGTGGCACAAGATGCAGATAAGGTTATTGCAACTATTTTGTCGCGCACACAAATTATTCGTGTTCACAAATTGCAAGATGAAGATGTAACCGCAGCGTTGGTTAAAGATTATCAAATTGCTCAGCGCGAAGCCGAAACATTGGCAAGGGTTTCGGAAGGAAACCTGAGCATGGCACTCACACTGATTGAAGCAGGAAGGTCGGATTACCACCAGCTGTTTGTGAGTTGGATGCGTGCGTGTTATGGCAATAATGTGGCTGAAATGGATGCTTGTGTGGCCAAGATCACAGGAACGGGGCGCGAGTTTATCAAAAGTTTTATCGGTTACTCATTGCACATGATGCGTGCGGTATTTTTATATCATTATGCCGATAAAAGTTTGATCAAGTTAAGTGATGAGGAAAAGGACTTTATGGTGAAATTTGCGTTCACCATGACGGGGGAAAACCTACCCGATATTACACAGGCTTTAAATGATACAACATACCATGTGGAGCGCAATGCCGACCTTAAGATTACCTTTTTAAATCTTTCTTTGTATATTGGCTCCCGTTTGCACAAAATGCAAAAAGCATAAAAGAGCGGACATAAATTTATTTTTTACCTTCATCACCCGGCAAAAGTTGGGTGTACTTAATATAGAAAAAACAAGATGGGATGTGGATCAGGAGGTTGCTCAACAGGAGGTTGCTCATCGGGCGGATGTAGCACAGGCGGATGCAGCAAATTAAATACGTATGACTGGTTAGGCATTATGGAAATGCCTGCATATATGAAACCCTTTGAGGTTGTGGAAGTGCGTTTTAAAGGAACGCGTAAAGAGTTTTACCGCAATACGCAAAACCTTGATATTACCTTGGGTGATATGGTGGTGGTGGAAATGGAAAATGGCTTTGACTTTGGTCACGTGGCCACTAAAGGTGAAATGTGTAAACTTCAATTGCGCAAAGCGGGACTTTCAGAAGATGGGGATTTCAGAAAAATAACACGAAGAGCGACTGAAGCGGATATTGCCAAATACAAAGAGAACAAGGAGCTTGAAATTCCTACGATGTATAAAGCACGCAGTATTTCAATGGAGCTGGGTCTTAGCATGAAGCTAAGTGATGTGGAATACCAAGGCGACAGGCGTAAAGCAACATTTTATTATACAGCAGAAGATCGTGTAGATTTCAGGGAATTAATCCGCAAACTTGCCGATTCGTTTAAAGTGCGTGTGGAAATGCGCCAGATTGGATATCGGCAAGAGGCCGGAAGGCTTGGTGCCATTGGTTCTTGTGGACGTGAATTATGCTGCTCAACCTGGCTTACCGATTTTAAACTGGTACAAACCAGCGCAGCCCGTTACCAAAACTTATCGCTTAATCCATTAAAACTTTCGGGGCAATGCGGTCGTTTAAAATGCTGCCTGAACTATGAGCTGGATGCATATATGGAAGCCTGGAAAGAGTTTCCGAGCGAAGACAATGTGCGTTTGGAGTTTGCAAACGGGGCATACAAATCGGTGAAAACAGATATTTTGAAAAGGGTGATGTGGTTTATGCCGCTTGATGTGATTGGTGGCGAATGGATAAACCTACCGGTAAATAAAGTTAAAGAATACCGCGAGCTGAACAAACAAGGACAAAAGCCCGAACTGGAATTTAAAAAACCGGTACCGAAAGTGGTGGAGTTTGAGTTTAAAAACGATATGGGTACCGAAAGTTTGACCCGTTTGGATGAACGCAGTAAATCGAAAAACAAAAACCGCAACAATAATAACCGGAACAAAAACCGGGGAGGGCAAGCGGATAACAAGCCGAAGGCGGAGACAGCGGCAAACAAACCGCAGCAAAACCAACGGAACAATAACCAACCACGCGAACAAAAACCGCAACAACCGCGCGATAACAACCAGCCACGCGAGCCAAGGCCTCAACAACAAAACAGACAACAGCAACCGCGCGACAATAACACGCCTCGCGAACCGAGAGTGGAGCAGTCGAATAGGCCGCAACAACCGCGTAATAATAACAACCGCAACAGGCCCAACAGACCTTCGCAAAACAAGCCTAATAATACAGACAATAACCCACCGAAGCAGGATTAAAAAGGTATGGTAAAAGGTAAATTGATATGGTGCTTAATAGGATTGGCCTCTTTGTTTTCGGCATGTGATCCGGGCAGGGTGTACGATGATAATAAAAGTATTCCGGGTGATACCTGGTTTTACAAAAATGCCGTTCTGTTCGAAGTGCAAATACAGGATACGACAAAGTTGTACAACGTATATGTGAATTTGCGTGTAACTGCGGATTACAAATACAGCAATATTTTTATGTGGGTAAACACCACCAATCCCGAGAAAAAAACAGACCAGCGCAGGGTAGAAATTCGCCTGGCCGATGAAGGCGGAAAATGGCTGGGAAGCGGATTGGGAGATCTCTACGATTATCAATTTCCCGTGTTTCAAAAAATTAAATTTCCGAGCAGCGGTTTCTACCGTTTCGAGTTAGAGCAAAACATGCGCGATGATACATTGAATTATGTAAAGTCTGTTGGTGTGAGGGTTGAAGAAGTGCGATAGTAGGATATATCAAGATCATATATAAGCAGGGATGCCTTTGTTTCTCTAAAAATTACTGTCCATCCTAATTTATTCTTTTATCTTCGTTCGTTGAACCATTCGAATGAGGAGTGTACAAAAAACTTAGGATCCATACCAAGTTACTGATTTACCGCTTTACGCGTCAACGCCACAAGTATATCAGCGATAAGAACTTTTTAATTATTGCGGCTATTTGGGTGGGTGTATTGGCCGGTTTGGCTGCGGTGGTGCTCAAAACCACGGTTCATTTCTTGCAGCACAGTTTAGAGAGTGGGTTTAATGTTCGTTACGAAAATTACTTCTACCTTGTTTATCCGCTTATCGGCATTTTGTTGAGTGTAGTATTTGTAAAGCTTTTTCATCCCAAAATTACTTCGTATGAAAAAGGATTGAGCAGTATTATTTATGCGATCAACAAAAAGTTCTCCAATATTGAGCTCTACAAAACATACTCACATGTTATTACAAGCGCATTAACGGTTGGATTTGGAGGATCGGCAGGATTGGAAGCTCCAATTGCTGTTACGGGATCGGCATTGGGCAGCAATACAGCTAAAAACTTATTGATGAGCAAGGCGGATAGAACCTTGTTGCTTGCCAGTGGAGCAGCAGCCGGGATCTCGGCAATTTTTGACAGCCCCATTGCAGGCGTAGTATTTGCTTTCGAGATTTTACTCACAGAGGTTTCCATTCCGGCATTTATTCCGTTGCTCATAGCTTCGGCAACCGGAGCGGTTATATCAAAGTTGTTCAATAGCAGTCCGCTTTTTCAGTTGGCTACTGATTCATGGAACATCGAAGCAATTCCTTTTTATGTAATCCTGGGTGCGTTGTGTGGTTTTGTGTCTACTTACATGATTCGCAGCACGCTCAAAATGGAATCGTTTTTAAATAAACGCAAAAACCCGTATAGCAAAGCCATTTGGGGAGGGATTGCGTTGGGGGTACTGATCTTTTTGTTTCCGCCTTTGTATGGCGAAGGGTATGGTGTTACCAATAAATTGATGTCGGGTAATTTTGAGAGTTTATTCAACAACAGTTTGTTTTTTAACTATAAGGACAATACCTGGTTTGTGCTTGGATTTACTGCAGTTATCATTTTGGTAAAAGTATTTGCAGGGGCCATTACGGTGGGCTCTGGAGGGAATGGTGGTATTTTTGGGCCATCACTTTTTACCGGTTCGTTGGTTGGTTTTTTCTTTTCGCATGGCGTCAACTTTTCGAAAATCACTTTTTTGAATGAAAAAAATTTCATTGCTGTGGCGATGGGAGGATTGATCAGTGGCGTATTGCATGCGCCACTCACCGGAATCTTTTTGATTGCCGAAATTACGGGTGGTTATGCATTGTTTATTCCCTTGATGATCGTGTCGGCCATGTCGTATTTTATTACACGATATTTTGAACCGAATTCGATTTACACCAAAACATTAATTGAGCGTGGGTTTATTATTTTGGATAAAGACACTGCGGTATTAAGTGAACTTAGCATTAACTCAGTGGTCGAAAATGATTTCTCTATTTTGAGCCCGAATCAAAACCTGCGGCAGCTGGTGGCAACGATCTCGGCTTCTTCACGCAATTTGTTCCCGGTAGTGGATAAGCGTAACCGTTTGGTGGGCATCATTACCATGGATGATATTCGGGAGGTGATGTTTAAACAAAACCTGTACGACAAACTTACAGTGAGGGAGCTGATGAGTATTCCCAAAATTTCGGTGAACCAATCGGAGAAAATGGAAGATGTGATGAAGTATTTTGAAGAATATGAAGTATGGTATATTCCGGTAGTTGATGAAGAGTCGCAGTATGTAGGGTTTATTTCAAAAACGGTTGTGTTGCATCAATACCGTGAACGGTTGATCGATCATGCCGAGTAAACTAGCGCAATAAAGTCACCATTCCCGAAGAGTCGAAATCAATATTGCCAACATATTTGCCCTGCACTTTCCACACATAACTATCAACGGTTGCGGGTGCTCCGTTATACGTTCCATCCCAACCTGTGTTTACATTGTTTGTGCTGAATACCTTTTGTCCCCAGCGGTTAAAAATTTCGAAGAGATAATCCGTTGAAACAACACCTTCAAGGTAAGGTTTGAAAACATCATTTGTTCCATCACCATTGGGTGTAAAGGCATTTCCGATATACGATTTTCCACCCTTGATCACATTGATAAACTGAGGGCGGGTAAGTGAATCCAAACAGCCATCTTTTGATTGCACAATAAGTTTAACGGTGAATTTTCCTTCTTCGGTAAAGGTGTATTGTGCATTGGTTGCAGAGTCTTCAAAATAAATAAAACCATCAAGCCCGATCTGCCATTTCCATTTCACAGCATCGCTCGAAATATCCGTAAGAGAAACAGTGGAATTGGGGATGATTAAATTGACAGGTGTGGCAAAAAAATTAGCCCTCGGCAATCCATACACTTCTACGATCTCATCTTTGCGGATCTGGCTGATACCTCCGGGACCTGAAGCGCGTAAAAATGCACCATATTTTCCAGGGAACTTAAACGTAACTACCGGATCTTTAGCTGTCGATTTTTGTCCGTCATCAAAGGTCCACTCATAAGCATCAGCAAATTGCGATTGATTGGTGAACTGCACTGTAAGTGGCGAACATCCTTGCGGAGGGTTTAAGGTAAAATCGGGAACCGGAGGATGAGGCCTTATGCGAACGACTTGCTCCATCGTGTCGAAACAATTGTTCACGGTGTTCACCACCAGCCGTACCACAAAATTTCCTGAATCACTAAACGTATGGCTAGGGTGTTCCAAAATGGATGAGTTTGGGTCTGAATTAAAGTCGCCAAACGTCCATTGGTGTGCCAATGTTCCGCTGCTTACAAATGAAAGATTGTTAAAAGAAATAGTTGAATTTGGCAATGCGGCATCAGGTGGTGAGTATAAGAAGTTGGCAGATGGCACTTCATAAATATTGACATTATTGGTTTTTAGTGCAGTGTCGGAACAGCCAAACGCATCGTATGCAATAAGCGCCACATGATAACTGCCGGTATTGGTATACCTGTGCTCAGGAGAAGCAAGAGGCGAACCGGTTCCGTCACCAAATAACCAGAAATAACTCAATCCATTTGCCGATTGGTTATCAAACAAAACATTCAGATTGGAACAACTTGAGGTTCCGGTTGAATTAAAGTTGGCCCTTACCAATGGTTTTACAGAGATTGGTTTTGTAAGTGTGTCCTTACATCCACTGGCGCTGGTAGCAATTAATGATACAATATAGGTTGTATCCCTGTTTGGTAATGTGTTGAAATACAAAAGAGGAGCAAATTGCGGGCTTATATTAACATTTCCTTGTCTCCACAAATAAGTTGCGCCACCTTGGGTTGAGTTGATGGTGGCATATTCGGCCGTATCGCAATTAAGTGTTTTGTTGGTAGTAAAATTTACCAATGGTAATGGAAAGGTGGTAACAATTCGTTTGGCTGTATCGCTACATCCGCTTGCCGAATAAGCCGTTAAAACAACTGTGTAATTTCTATTCACCAATGCAACGGTATTTTCAAAATTCTTACTTGGATTTGTTGCATTCGATATTGTTCCATCGCCAAAATCCCATTCATAAGTTGCTGCTCGTTGTGAAGTATTGTTCAGCAGCACCGGATGCGGTGTACAAGCAGGAGGAATAGAAGAAAAGGAAGCATCGGGAGCCGGGTTTACCTTGATGTTTTTATAAACAGTGTCTTTGCACAGTCCCGGAGATGTAACAATTAAGCGGGTCGTGTAAATTGTGTCTTTGGTAATGGGTCCGCTAAACGTAACAACAGGATTAATACTTCCCGAGTTGTTTCCGTTTCCAAAGTTCCAGCTGTTGGAAGAACCACCAACGGATGTGTTAAAAAAGGAGATGCTTCCCGGATTACAGGTTGAATCGGCAGATGTGATAAAGCTTGCTTGCGGCAGGTATCTTCCAATAATGGTTCTGCGTGCCGTGTCACTTACACATCCAAATGCGGATTGCGTAACAAGGGTTGTGGAGTAAAACGAATCGATCAGAGGATACGATTGAAAAACATGTGAGGGATTATTCGTCTGTGCAGAATCGCCATCACCAAAATGCCATTTGAATACAGTGCTGAGTTGCGAAGTGCTGGTAAAATTAACAGAGAAAGGCCCACAATCGGAAGTTTTGTTTTGTGTAAAAGAAGCTGTTGGTTTTGGATGCACAAGAATATTTTGAATGGCAGTATCCCTGCAACCATGCTCGCTCGAAGCAAACAACTTAACCTTGAATATTGTATCCGTTAAAGTGTTATTGGTAAACTCTGAAGCCCCATCTTTCGTAACTGCATTTAACCCATTGGCATAGCTCCACACAAAGCTCATCATATCAATATTGCCGGTATCGTTAGGATATGACTGATTGGTAAATGCAACAGTCAACGGTGTACAACCAGATGAAATGTTGCTCACATATTGTGCCTTTGGTTTTGGGAAAACACGTATGGTATTTTCTGTTGTATCCTTACATCCAAAAACACTCGTGGCAATTAAGCGTGTATGATAAACCGTATCTTTTGTGGCATTCGAAAGATACAAAGTACTTGGGTGGCGTATTATTGATGAGTCGCCATTGCCAAAGTTCCAATCAAAGGTGATGCCGGGGCTTCCTAAAAAATCGGCAGCTGATTGATTGTTGAATGCAATGGCTAAAGGTCCGCAACCTTCCACAAAGTTGGAAGTATAATTGGCAACCGGTAAAGGATAAACAGTTGCAATACGTTTCGCAGTATCCAGGCATCCAAAAGCAGAGTACACTTTTAGTGTAACCAGGTAATTGGTATTGGCAAGTTGGACATTGCCGGTAAATGTTTTGGATGGATTAGCAATATGATCGGTTGTACCATCACCAAAATCCCATTCGTATGTTGTACCCCTTTGGGAGGTGTTCAGCATGGTTGCTGAAAGTGGAGTACATCCCGGAGTAATATTCGCAAAACTTGCATCAGGTGCAGGTTGTACATTGATTCGTTTATATACAGTATCGCGGCACGACCCCGGAGACGTAACAACCAACCTGGTCATGTAATTGGTGTCGGTTGCAAGTGGGCCATTAAATACTGCAACAGGATTAACACTGTTTGCGGTATTGCCGTTTCCAAAATTCCAGCTGTTTGCAGAACCACCCACAGAAGCATTAAAGAAAGAGATGCTTCCCGGGTTACAAACGGTATCTGCTGATGTATTAAAATCGGCAACGGGTAAATAACGAGCAGTGATCACTCTGCGAATGGTATCACTTACACAGCCAAATGCAGATTGGGTAACCAGGCTTGTGGTGTACAACGAATCAACCAATGCAAATGATTGATATACATGCGAAGGACTAGTAGTTGTAGAGGTATCGCCATCACCAAAGTGCCAAAACTGTTGTGTGCTGATTTGAGAGGTATTGGTGAAGTTTACCGTAAAAGGTCCGCAGGCAGAAATTTTATCCTGTGTGAATGAAGCGATCGGTTTGGGTTTCACCGTAATATTTTTAACTGCTGTATCACGACAACCATGTTCGCTCGATGCGTATAATTTGACGGCAAAGGTTGTATCATTAATGGTGTTATTGATAAACTGCGATATTGGGTTGCGCAATACACTGTTTGATCCGTTTGCAAAATCCCATACAAAACTCATGATATTGATAGAGCCGGTATCTTTAGGATAAGAAGAGTTGGTGAACTGAACAGTTATGGGTCCGCAGTTTATAGAATCGTTTACGGTAAATTGAGCTTGCGGTTTCGGGTAAACCTTTATGATATTATAGGCAGTATCCCTGCAACCAAATTCGCTGATGGTGGTAAGCTGCACCCTGTATATTGTATCTTTTGTATCATTGGGCAAATACGAAACACTTGGCGTGGCCTGTGTTGATGTATCGCCATTTCCAAACTGCCAGTCAAAGGTCATCCCAATGCTGCCGGAAAAGTTGGAAGCAGATTGATTGGTATATGAAACCGCTAAGGGGCCGCAACCCTGTACAGTACTTGCCGTAAAAGCTGCTTTTGGTTTTGAATAAACAGTTACAATATGTTTTGCAGTATCCGTACATCCACTTTGCGAAATGGCTTTAAGTGTGACCTGGAAATTGCGGGTGGTGAGCTGAACATCATTGTTAAAAATTTTGCTTGGGTTCAAAACACTGTCTTCTGTTCCGTCTCCAAAATCCCATTCATAAGAAACGCCACGCAAAGAGGTATTCTGGAACGTAACAGGCAAAGGAGTGCAATCCGGAACAACAGGGCTAAACAATGCTTCCGGCAAGGGGTTTACTTTTACTTGACCATATGCAGTGTCGCGACAACTGTATGGTGTGCGTACAACCAATCGAATGGTATACGTTGTATCTCTGTCAGGCAAGCCGGTAAAGTTTGCAACAGGATTAATGGATATAGAGGTATTTCCGTTTCCAAAATTCCAGTTGTTGCCAATGCCTCCAATACTTTGATTGGTGAGCGCTATATTACCTGAACTGCAAATTGAATCTGCTCCCACTGCGAAGTCCGCAACTGGCAGGTAGCGTGCAATTATATTGCCCGTCACCGTATCACTTGCACAACCAAAAGCTGATTGCACCGAAAATGAAACATTGTAAATGGAATCGAATAATGGATACGATTGAAAGGCATGTGTTGGTGATGGCAAAACAGATGTGCTTCCATCTCCAAAATCCCATTTATATGTTGCCGCCAACAAAGCATAATTGGTAAATTGAACATTGACTGGTCCACACCCTTGTGAAACATCATTGATAAATGAAGCAACCGGAAGCGGGTGTGCTACAACTCTTTTTTCTGCCGTATCCCTGCATCCGTGTTCGCTTGTGGCAAAAAGTTTTACGGAATAACTGCTATCGGCATAAGCTTGGGAAACATATTGTCCAAATGCATCTTGTGTTACATTGCCAAATCCATTACCCAAATTCCAAATGAAACTCATCATGGAAATATCTCCTGTATCATACGGAGTGGAAGTGTTAATGAAGACGGCATTAAATGGCGTGCAGCCGCTATCCTGTGGCATTGTAAAATCGGCAAGCGGTTTTGGGTAAACCAAAATTTTATGAAACGAGGTGTCCTTACATCCATGCTCACTGTAAGCAATCAGTTGCACTTCATATACCGTATCCTTGGTAAGGTTGGCTATAAAAGAACTACTCGGGTTTACAGCGCTTGTTGTTAGGCCATTTTTAAAATCCCAGTCGAACGTCATGATACCGATGCTGCCCGTATCATGAGGAACAGACGTGTTGGAAAAATTAACACTTAGAGGACCACAACCATTATCATGGTTTACCGTAAAACTTGACCTTGGATCAGGATATACTTTAACCGAACTTGAACTCGTATCGCGGCAACCAAATACGGTTGTTACAACAAGTGAAACGGTGTAATTGGTATCCTGTATACCGGATGCAAAAAAGGTTTCTGTAGTATCTTTAGCTGAGGCAATATTGCCGTTCCCCAAATTCCAATGGAAGGAGAGGTCATTAATGGTTCCACCAAATTTGTGCACCGAAGTATTTGTAAACGAAACAGGAAGAGGTCCGCAATTAGCAGTTTCGTTTTGATTAAAACTGCTGATGGGTTTTGGGAATACCGTTATTACCTTGCTGATTGAATCCTTGCAACCCGGGCCATTAAATGCAATGAGCTTGACAGTGTATGAACTGTCATTCAAATTGGAAGCAACGTATGTCGCTAATGTGTCTGTTGCAGCCGAAGAACTTCCGTTTCCAAATTGCCATAAATATGAACTCGCACCCATTGTGGCATTGGTAAAGTTTACTACCAATGGTCCACAGCCACTATCGGTGCTCATGATAAAATCGGGAGAAGGGTTTGTGATGGTTTGAATTGTTTTTTGCGTGGTATCCGGTCTGCAACCAAACACATTTGTTGCAATTAAGCTTACCACAAACGATTGCCCGCTGGTAGCAATAAAAGTGTCCGGTCGGTTCAGCGCTGTAGTTGTTTGCAAACCATTTACCCTCCATACATAATTATTGGCAAGCAGGGAAGTATTGGTGAACACGAAGTTTTTGGGAGCACATGAAATGGAATCGTTTACAGTATAACGTGCAATAGGAAACGGACGCGAATTGACACTAAACGATGCCGTATCCAAACAACCAAATGAGGTTACTGCGATCATGCGAACGGCAAATGTTCCTGAATCCTGGTAAACTTTTTCCAGGTTGGCACTGCTCGCTGTTGTTGAATCAGCACTTCCATCCCCGAATCGCCAGGTATAACTACTTGCTCCGGTTGATGTATTGCTAAAGACAAAAGTATCCAACTTGCATTTACTGGTTCCATTATGATTGATTGAAGCAACTGGTAGCGGACGAATCACAATATCAATTGAATCGGTATTAAAACAATTATTGTTTGTGCCTACGCGAAGTTTTATTTTAAACGTATTGGCCGATGGAAACAAAAATGTTGGATGTTGTGTGGTGCTGTCCGCTATGCCATCATCATTAAAATCCCATTGCCACTGTGTAATGGTATTGGCATTACTCACCGTTGAACTGTCTCTGAATTGTGCGCGTTGTGCAAAGCACAAATTGGAAACAGTAGGGCGGGAGTCTGGGATCGGATCAATGGTTATGTTTTTGGTTTCAGTAAACGAACAGCCTGTGCTGTTGCTCACTTTGTATCTCACGGTGTACGTTCCCGGACCCGGATACAAATAACTTGTGTCTTCAATACGGGCAGTATCAGGAATGCCTGATCCAAAAGTCCATTGGTAAGCAGTGATGATTCCCGCACCGGGAGTTGCCGTTCCATCGAAAGTTACAACGGACCCATCACAAACCCGGTTGGGTGAACCAATGGCGACATTGGGTGAGGTATTGACAAAAACAGTATTCAGCGTATCAAAGTCTATGCAACCTTTATCTGTTTGGATGCGTAGTACAACTGTTTTGGTTCCGTCTGCAGTGTACCGATGTTTTGGGTTTACCAAGCTGCTGCTATCACCGTCACCAAAATACCATTTAGCAGCAAAAATATTATCACCCATCGCCAATACGGATGAGTTTGTAAAAGTTGTGCTGTCACCACGGCAAACAGTATCGGCAGTAAAATCAGCGGTTGGCACGGAACTTACCACTACTGTTGTTTGAAACGAGTCAACACCACAGCTATCTGTTACAACGAGTTTTACAATATAACTAGCAGGTGTATTATAGGTAACCGGATTAGGATTTCTCAAAGCCGAACTATCACCGTTTCCGAATGTCCACTTATAAGTAGCGGCAGGCGATTGGTTAATGGTGCTATCCAAAAATGTTCGGGTAAAGGGGGCACAACCATTAGGCCCCGAGCGTATTCGCACGGAGGGCTTGGCGTACACATGTATGGAATCATTGGCCGAAACTGTTCCACACTCATTGGTTGCTGTAAGCCGTATGCGATAGTTCCCGGGAACGGTATAAATAACAGAATTTGCCGAATCGGAACGATTTGCAATTCCTGATCCTGTTCCAAATGTCCATGTTCTGCTGGTGATCGCTACACCACCCGAGGTATCGGCATAGGATACATTTAATGGAGCACAACCCTGTTTCGGATTGGCGGTAAATCCTGTTTTAGGAATCCTGTTTACCCGAATCTGCAAATAATCAGTATCGGTTCCACAAAAATTGCTGTCGATCAACATGACCGTATAATCACCAAATGTAGGGTAAACATGCACTTGTGATGCTTGTGTTGTGATCCATCCCGTATTGGTTCCATCTCCAAAGTCCCAATACCAGTAGCGTTGGCCGGGTTCGCAGTTCAATTGCGAATTGTTAAGTAATGTTACACTGCGTGTAGAATCGCATAGCGGTGTTGCAACTGCTACATCGGCCACATCAACATCATAGATAAGTATCGGACTTACGGAATAAGTTGATGGAGGTCCGGGGCTTGGACAATTGGTATTGGTGGCGGTAATGGATACAGCAAAGATGCATTGCTGACTTGCGGCTTTGGGGTATGTATACGCAATAGGCGTATTAGCTTGGGTGTAATCCCTTACTACGGTTGCTTGACCAGTGCCAAAGTTCCAGGTAATAACGGAACCCGGAAATGCATTTTGTGTGGAATCCTGAAACGTAATGGTATGCGGTGCGCAACCGGCTAATTGTCCTGCAGGCAGGGGGAGTATAGAGGTAGATACAGGGCGTAAGTTTCTAACAGTTCCTCTGATCGTATCAATACAGGTTCCGTTGTTATTGATGATGGTTACCGTGAATACACCAAGTGTTCCGTAAGTATGCGAAATGATATTTCCGGGAGGAGAAGACATTCCGGTGGTATTGGCTCCTGTATCTCCCCAGATGATCGTATAATTTTTGAGGGTATCGGTTCCTTGTGTTCTAACATTTATGGTAAATAGGTTGCTTGGATTACTTGGATTGGTATTGCACCCCGTCCACACAGGATTGAGGGTTGGTGTTGTAATTCTTGGCGGATCAACAATTCCAGCGAGAGAGGAGAGAACGCTGACCGTTCGTGTAATGGTATCCAGGCATCCGCCCCCTGCAGTGCGACCCACCACTCTTACCGTATGTGTTCCCACACTTGTAAAATTGAAGATCCTGCTGGCCGATTCTCCAAGAACACTATCAATAAACACACCATCAACATACCATAAATAATAAGATGTAGCCTGAGCAGAACCTGTTCCAGAGGTATTATTAAACGTCACATTACGAGGATAGGGTGAACATGCAGCAAGATTAGCCGGTGTATTTAGGTTTACATTCAGTGTACCATTGGCACATTGGCCCTGCCCAAAAACAGCACCCACACTTCCGCAAAGCAGATATGTTAATAACAGCCATTTTTGAGCAATATTCATGATGATGGGTTTCATGTATTATGCAATATGAGCCATTTGTATAATAAAAACAACAGCTTAAATAATGGCGCAGGTGTTTTTTTTAAAATGGATGTGCAATATATGCTACTTCCGGCAAACTTAAAACCGTGTGAGCCCGTCATTTTCAATGACATGGCGAAAAAGAGCAGGAACTACTTTTTGCGAACCAACATTAGCCCATCCCTGACGGGTAATAAAATGTTCTCTACCCGTTCATCTTGTTGAACGCGTTTGTTTACGGCATCCAATAATTGTGTGTCCTTATCACCCGCCAAAGCCTTTTCATCCAATACTTTACCACTCCATAAAATATTGTCCAGCAAAATATACCCACCAACATTTAATTTGTCCATGGCCAATTCATAATAGTGCAGATAGTTGGGTTTGTCGGCATCTATAAAAATAAGGTCGTAGGAATAAGGTAATGTTTTCACAATATTGAGGGCATCGCCAATAATATGCTGGACTTTATGTTGCAAGCCAGCCTTTTGGAGATATTGATTAACCATTTCTTCCCGCTCTGCGTTTATATCTATGGTAATGAGTTTCCCGTTTTCCGTTAAACCTTCGGCCAAACAAATAGCCGAATAGCCGGTGTATGTCCCGATTTCTAAAATCATATCGGGCCGGATCATTTTACTGATCATGCTTAACAGGCGACCTTGAAAATGGCCGCTAAGCATGCGGGGTTGCAATACATTGGCAAAAGTATCGCGGTTGAGTTGTTTTAAAACAGCATTTTCGGGAGAAGTATGTGCATCACAATACGATTGGATGTTTTCGTCAATAATTTGCATGCTGCAAGGATACAAAAATCGGAACCTTGTTTGGTGTTAAAAAAACTCTCCTATTCCAAAGTAATAGTTCCAGCTTTCTTTGCCCACACCTGCATCAAAGGTAAGGTTGGTGTTTGAAAACTTGTTGAACTTTAACCGTAGCCCCATGCCTGCACCCGGTGCAATAAGACCAAAAGTCCCTGTTGAAGGATCGCGTAAACTTTGGGCATTAGCATAAACAGTTGCTCCCCATAAACCGTTTTTGGTGAGATCAAACCGGTATTCTCCTTCTATGTAAGCCATTGCATCTCCCCTGTAACGCCCTTGGTAGTATCCTCTGCCGGAGCGATAATTTGGATCCCACATGGTTGATGGTAAATCTAAGTATGGAGCTTTTCCGGCAAATACAGTCCAATAAAAAGCCCAGAAAGAAATTAAGTTTTGGCGTCTCCTGTTAAAAGAATGGTATAAACGAACATCGGTATAAATACTCTGCCAGTTATAAGTGCTTCCAAGCCAGGTAGGAATATATGAATAAGTTAACCCCGCATACATTCCTTGTTGAGGGTTAACAGAATTAAGCCTCGAGTCGTAAGCACCCGACAAGGAAAGACCATTTGATGAAGAAGTAGCAGCAGGAGGGGTATCGTACAGTTCAATGTATTTTTGATTGACTTCTGCGGTTGCTTCTTCCATATCGTAATGATAGTCGAAGCGCACCCCACCACCTGCCACAAAATAGCTGAACACTTTGCGCAGCAAACTTTGGTGAAACCGAAAGAACTTGTAATTAACCAAAGTTTGGTCGGATGCTTTGCTATCAGATCCTAAGCCATAAGTAGTTTCGGGATAGATCATGTAACGGTAATCGCCAATAAAATTCCATTTATTGTTTTTCGACCAGATATAACTTCGGATCGGGAACACAAATTTCCCTTTAAAATTGGTGTATGGGGTAAAATAAATATTGGATAAATTGGTTGTTTGAGGAGGACCGAGTAAAAAAGCGGCACTCACCATCGTTACAAAAGCAACACCACTATTTCCCGGAATACCCGCCACGGTAGGCAATAGCGAAACCTGAAAAGCATTCCCCACTCGTTTAGGTTTGGGAGCAATGCTATCTGTAATTTTCCAATCTTGGAAAACATCAACAATGTCCTTTTTGGATTTGAAGTCTACGGAATCAATAACCCGAATATGTTGTGCAGATACTTTATGGATAGAACTTGTTGCAATCAGCAAGGTTGTAATATAATACACAAGGTACCTGCACTCCATATAAGGTATTCAGTTATTTTACCTGAGGCTCAATAACATGACTTTTGATCATTTGTCTGGTAATGGTAACTGTAAAATCTTCAGCAAACTGTTGAATGCCTGAAGGGTTGTAGGTTTTCGACTGTGCACTCCATACTAACTTTTCCGAAGCCACATCGTATAAGTTTGTTTCGATAAAATAAATTTCATCATGGGTATAATATCCCGGATTATACATTTGGTTTCCGTAGTAGCCATAGTATCCGCCAAATGTTCCATAATACCCGTAACGAACAGGAGGAGCATATGTAGCATTGCCAGGTACATAACGCGTTTCTTCTTTTTGCTTAATCAAAGCAAAGGTTAAGATACCATCACACCCGGCAGTTTTTGCTTTATCAAGGATTAAATCCTTTTCGGTTTGCGCCCCACTAAATTTGTAGGGCAAAAGCGCTCCTAGTTTTGCCGACTTTACACCTTTTGAATTTAATTGCTCAAACATTTCCTGCTCCACCACATTTTTGTTGGTTACATTTTCGGTAATAGCAGCCACACAAAGATTTTTATAACGTACGGCTCCATTATCCGGACTTCTCCATACACCCGTAATACTTGTAGATGTTGAGCATCCAATTGCAAAAACAATCACAATCAATGCAAACGAATAGGTATAAAATGTTTTCATGTTTATTCTACTTTAACTGCTAACCCCATATTAAAGCCAACAAAAGACTGTGCAGCCAGATCATTTGTTTTAAAGGTTTGATAGTATTTAGCAGAAAGTTTTAAATACGCATTATCACCGAGTTCGATAGCCGCACCGGCTTCCGGTTTAAATCCAAATTGCCAAGAGTCAATCAGGATACTATACATACCAATATCGGCACGCACATCGGTGTACATTAATCCAATATCTAAACCAACATAAGGTTTCACAATTGCTTCAGGCAGAATTATGTAATGAACACCCAAAAACAAAGGAACACTTTCTAAATAGCGGTATTGTGTACCTGTTATTGAAGCCGTTTTGTATTCGTAGGTAGTTCTGTCAATTTTTTCGTAGAAATTATTCCAGCCCCCTTCGAAGTGAAGTGCAATATGATCATCGGGAACATAGGTGTATTCAAAAGATGCACCCCTGTAGCTTGCTTCTCCAATAAAATCAGATGTATTGCCAGTAGGAACACTAATTACATAATTAAATCCGAAAGCACTTACTTGTGCTTTTGCTGCCATTGAAAAGCATACAACTAATGCCAGCACGATATTCTTTATATTTTTCATTTTTGCTTTCAATTAAAGGGTTATTGTTTAAGATAAGGAGATTGTTTAAAGGCTTGATTAATGCCGGTTGTAATTCGAGCTTGTATGCTTGTAGTACTTCCTTCCATCAAACCATTTACAATACAAATCCATTCTACCGGTAACAAGTCGCTTGCCGATGTATCTCCCGGGTGGGTCATTTGTAAAAACAGAGAACCGGTTTTGTATGAGCTAACTGTTGGAGGATAATAATAACCAGGATAATACCAACCCCATCCTCCTGAATAACCAGGGTAGTACCATCCCCAATATGCATAGCTATAGGTGTAGAAAATATTGGTGGTTTGACTTACAGAGGGTAAGATGATAACATAAGGAGATGCGTTTTTATTCACCAAAGTCCAACCATTATTGGCCATATTTTTTTTAATAGCATCTAGAATTGGGGTGGCATAAGTTGGTTTTGCATATTCGGTTGAGCCATCATAATCTTGGCCATTTATCAGCACCACGCTATCGGGCATGGCATAAGTTTTTTGGGCTTTAAAATTAAAGTCAGGATTGTAGTTTGTAACAACCAAATCAAGGTCCTCCACATACACAGAGTCTTCGGGCTCACAGCCTGCCATCATTAGGCCAACCGCAAGGAGTAATACTAAGATTGAACTGTTTTTCATAAGTTATAATATTGATTTTTTGAGGGTGTAATATTACATATATTTTTAAAATGTTTCTTGTAAATTAAAATAAATGGCGCTGCTATTGTCTCTGCCATAGGCTATATCTACTGTTAAATTTATCCTTGCGCGTTTATCCATTTTTACCCTTAAGCCGGCACCTAACCCCGGAGCCATTTGGTCAAACATTTTTTGTGTAATGCTATTTGCAAAAGTAGCGTTGGCAAACAATACCCCGCCCAACAATCCATTTGCCGATATGGGAAAACGGTATTCGGTTTCTGCGTAAAGCATACTCAATCCTCTGTACCTTCCCTGTACATATCCTCTTCCGGAACGATTATACGTATCCCAGCCAATTGAGGGTAAGGCCAGGTATGGAACATTCCCGCTGGTTAAAAACTTACCCCAACTCCAAAATGCCAATACATGACGAGGGGAGGTATTGCTCAAGGCAAGATAATAACGGGCATCATAACTTAACATGGTACTTTGCTGTGATGATCCTAAAAAGTGGGGGTTCACACGATACGACAATGCGGCATAGTAACCTTTGTAAGTATTGGCAACATCATCACGGGTATCGGTTAAAATATTAAAATCAATTCCTGAAGTTGCATATTGTGTTGTGTTGAATCCTTTCAGTTTGGAATAGGCGTAATGATCGGTAAGGTATGGATGGGGAAGAGATGTATCCAATTGTAACCGTTGATCTTTAATATCGAAATGATAATCGAGGGCATATCCCAATCCTACATACCAGTTGTTGCCAATATTGCGAACAATGTCTTCGTAAATGCGTACGTAGTTGTAACGCATATCCTGTGCGCTATTCACGGCTTCCGTATTATTCAATCCGTTAAAGCTTATCAGTAAGCGGTCATCGTCAATATTGTGAATACCCAGACCATATGTGGGCTGTGCAAAAAAAAGCATCCGCCAGTCACCCTGCAAAAACCACTTATTATGATCAAGGAAAATTTTACTGCGTGCGTTGATGATAAACTGTTTCTTACTTGTTATGGAAAGATTGAGCATTCCGGAAGAAAGGCTTGTGGGTTTTGGGTCGAACAATCGTGAAAAACTAATGGCGGCACCAAGAACAAAACCATTGGCAGGAGCATAACCAACAACGGGCAATAATGAGATGTAATTTTTACCCATTATGATATTTGTAGATGTATCTGTTATCGAAGTCGGGTGTTTGCTGTTGGACTTAAGAACATCAACAAGATCCCTGTTCTCAACTTGTACCTGAGCATGGAGTATTACAGCATTTAAAAGGGTAAACGCATAAAGTGCTTTTCTGACGATGCTCATTGTTTCATTCCAATTGGAGCAAATATACATCATCAGCAGATTGAAAATATATTCTCAACGATATCATTAAGTTAAAAGCAGAACTCATGGATTAGAGAAGGGAATTTAACAAAGGGTATAGGATTATTAAAGTGATAAAATTACATTTGATTATTAAGCCTAAACCGATGAAGAAACTTTTAATAATCTCACTCATTCCGTTATGTTATGTGGCTTGTTCCAGATCAAAACAACCACAAGCCGGATTACCCGAAGTTGGCGTTGTTACTGTTGTTGCCAGCGACCTTCCTGTGTATGCCGAATACGTTGGTCAGGCTTATGGCTTATCAGACGTACAGGTGCAAGCGCGGGTACAGGGGTTGATAACGGCAGTCCATTTTAAAGAAGGTCTTCCTGTAAAAGCAGGACAACTCTTATACACCATTGATGATTTACCTTATCAGGCAAATA
The DNA here is from genome assembly GCA_943369665.1 of Chitinophaga pinensis. Lineage (GTDB taxonomy): Bacteria > Bacteroidota > Bacteroidia > UKL13-3 > UKL13-3 > UKL13-3. The sequence goes on along the minus strand of CALRNX020000005.1, from coordinate 105,939 downwards.
TTAATGAAGCTCGGGCCAGGCTGGCCGATGCCGAAACAGAGCTTGTGAGAACCAAGAATGATTTGGAAAGGGTGATACCATTGGCAAAATCAAATGCGCTTAGTCAAAGAGACCTGGACGCAGCTAATGCTGCTTACAGTGCAGCCAAAGCCAGGGTAAAAGCAGCGCAGGCCGGAGTTGATAATGCTTCCATACAATTGGGATATGCAAGCGTAACAGCTCCTATTGCTGGAACCATTGGGATTTCAAAAGTGCGGGTTGGTGATTTTGTGGGAGGCTTTAATAGCAGCAATTTGAATACGATCTCTGCCGTGAACCAGATGCGCGTTCGTTTTCCAATAAGTGAAAATGATTACCTCAATTTTAAAGAGCGGATGTTAAAGGATACAACCGATAAGTTAAGCAACAGGAGTGTAGATTTGATATTAAGTAACGGCACATTGTATCCCCACAAAGGGCGATTCAATATTGCTAACCGCGAGATTGATCCGGCCACCGGAAGTTTAACGTTGGAGGTTTTGGTAGACAATCCCGAAGGGATCCTAAAACCCGGACAATATATAAGGGTTCGTTTTGTTTCACAATCTGTAAAAGGAGCATTGATCATACCACAACGAGCTGTTTTGCAAACACAGAATATTTATCAGGTATACTTATTGGGTGATAGCGATAAAGTTCAGCCTGCAGTTGTTCAACCGGGCTTACGTATTGGTGAAAACTGGGTGATTAATGAAGGGGTTAAGGCAGGCGACAAAGTAATGTTATTGGGCAACAAAATGGTTCGTCCTGGTTCACGTGTTAAACCATTATTGGTTGATTCTACTAACACTGTTAAATAATACATACTATGAGTGAATTATTTATCAAGAGACCCATTTTTGCAATGGTTATTTCGATTCTCATTATTGTGATGGGAGTACTCACCTTGCAGCAAACACCCGTTTCACAATATCCCGAGATCACTCCGCCTTCCATTCAGATAACAGCAAGTTATACCGGTGCCGATGCAGTGAGTATGGAACAATCTGTAGCAACACCTATTGAACAACAAGTGAACGGTGTGGAGGACATGTTGTACATGAAATCGGTGAACAATGGAAATGGAACCATGGCATTAACCGTTTCATTTGAGGTTGGTACAGACCTTGATAAAGCAAACATGCTCACACAAAACAGGGTGAGCCAGGCTGGTGCATCATTACCTCCAGAGGTAACCAAATTAGGTGTTGTTACGCAGAAGTCATTACCCTTCCCCCTTATCATGTTCTCGGTTTATTCCGATAACCCTGCTTTTAATGGAAAGTTTCTAACCAATTATGTTTACATCAATATTCTAAATGACCTTGCCCGTATTAAAGGTGTAGGAAAAGTGAATGTATTCGGAGGCTCAGAGTATTCAATGCGCGTATGGGTAAAACCGGATATGCTTGCAAAACTCGGATTGACAATTCAGGATATCATTAAAGCCATTAAGGATCAAAATGAAATTGTTCCGGGAGGACAATTCGGAGGTTCTCCTTCTGTTTCGGGAAACCAATTCACTTACACAGCTCGCTTGCAGGCCCGACTCATTACAGAGGAAGAGTTTGGCAATATCATTGTTCGTGCAAATGCAGATGGTGCAAATGTGAGGTTGAAAGATGTAACACGAATTGAATTGGGTATCCAGGATTATGGGACATTCAGTCGTGTAAACGGAAAAGATGCAGCAACCATCTCGGTATTTCAGGTTCCGGGTTCAAATGCATTGGAAGTTGCGCAGTTGGCACAAAAGAAAATGGAAGAGCTGAATGAATCCTTTCCTGATGGTATTAAATACACTGTTTCAGTTGATACCACCGAAGCTGTGACGGCAGGTATTGACGAAATCACACATACATTGGTCGAAGCCATATTGTTGGTTATTTTAGTGGTGTTTCTTTTCTTACAAGATTGGCGTGCTACTTTAATCCCATTGTTAACGGTTCCTGTTTCATTGATCGGAACATTTATTTTGTTTCCACTGCTTGGTTTTTCGGTTAACGTACTTTCTTTATTGGGAATGGTACTTGCAATCGGACTTGTGGTGGATGATGCGATTGTTGTGGTTGAAGCAGTAATGCACCATATTGAACACGGGTTGTCACCAAGAGAGGCTACTTTTAAAGCGATGAAAGAGGTGGGTGGGCCCGTTATTGCAATTGCACTGATCTTAATTGCCGTATTTGTGCCGGTGGCATTAGCAGGAGGTATTACAGGATTATTATACCAACAATTCGCCATTACCATTGCCATCTCTGTGGCCTTCTCCGCCTTTAATGCATTAACGCTGAGTCCAGCTTTGGCGGCTCTTTTACTCAAACCCAAAAGTGAGAAAAAAAGCTGGTTGCAACGCCAGTTTGATAAGTTCAATAAATCATTTGACAAGTTTACCAATGGATATGCCAATATTGCCCGATTCAGTGCACGTAAATTAGGCTTTACCGTTATCATGTTGGTAGCGATTTGTGTTACGGCTGGTTTGCTTGGAAAAAACCTTGCAACGGGTTTTGTGCCCGAAGAAGATCAGGGATATTTTATGATGAGCATGCAATTGCCTGATGCGGCATCGTTGGAAAGAACGGATAAAGTAAGTAAGAAAGTTGAAGAAATATTATCCAAAGTAGAGGCAGTCCGTTCGTATAATGTGATCAATGGATTAAATGTTTTTACGTTCGCCAGCAATACCAATTATGCAACCATTTTTGTCCAACTCAAACCTTGGCACGAACGAAAGTATACCGCAAAACAAATTGTTGGCGGACTGAACAGAAAGATGATGATGGGCATTACCGAAGCAACTTGTTTCGCATTCGAACCGCCTCCTATTCCCGGATTGGGAACGGGTTCCGGCTTTTCGATGGTATTACAGGATAAGAGTGGGGCCACCCCCCAATTCTTGGCCACCCATACCCAAAGGTTTATTGCTGCTGCAAACGAAAGACCTGAGATCGGAACCGCATTTACACAGTTTCGCGCCAATATTCCGCAAAAAATAATTGCATTGGACCGTGAAAAAATCGAAAAACTAGGTTTAAGTATTAATGATGTGAGTTCAACGGTTTCGGCATATATGGGTGGCGCTTTTGTCAATAATTTCAACCGTTTCGGACGGCAATACCGCACATATATTCAATCAGAGCCCGAATATAGAATGAAGCCCGAAGACATGGTCAACTATTTTGTGCGCGACAAAAACGGTACCATGATTCCGGTTAATACCTTGGTAAAAGTAAACGATACTTCAGGGGCCGATTTTACATCGCGTTACAATATGTATCGCTCTGCTGAGATTAATGGGGTTCCTGCACCAGGCTATAGCAGTGATGAGGCATTGACGGCTTTGGAAGAAGTGGCCAAAGAGATATTGCCCAGCGAGATCGGATATGATTGGACAAATATGTCGTATCAGGAGAAAACAGCTGCCGGAAAAGGCAACACCGTGTTTTTGATGGCGTTGGTTTTTGTGTTTCTTATTTTGGCCGCGCAGTATGAAAGCTGGTCGCTTCCCTTCAGCGTATTGCTTGGAACACCCTGGGCTATAATGGGAGCATTGCTCGGATTGTTTATTGCCGGATTGTTTGCAGCAGGTTTTGTCAATAATGTGTTTGCACAAATTGGTTTGGTTATGCTTATTGGTTTAAATGCAAAAAATGCGATCCTGATCGTGGAATTTGCCAAGATGAAAAAAGAAGAAGGAATGCCTGCTTTGGAGGCGGCCATTGAAGGCGCGAAAATGCGTTTCAGGCCGATCATCATGACCTCTTTTGCATTTATATTGGGCGTGGTTCCATTGTTAAGAGCCAGTGGGGCCGGAGCCGAAGCGCGGAAAGTAATGGGCGTTACGGTTTTCAGTGGAATGCTTTTTTCAACCATCCTGGGGGTAATTCTTATTCCGGCATTGTTTGTATTGGTTGATAAATTATCGAGCGGTAAAAAAAGTAAGGAGGCAAAAGTATGAACAGAATAATTCAGATTTTTTGCGTTTTAGGAATTGTTGCCGCATGTAAAGTTGGTCCTAAATACGAACGTCCGGATGTCGTTGCTCGTAAAGCGGAATATAGTCAGCAACAACCCGGCAAAAAAGATAGCATTACAACGGCAAAATGGTTTGATATTTATGAAGATGATGCCCTTAAGCAACTCATTAAGCTTGCATTGGACAGCAACCGCAATTTATTGTTGGCTATTGCTAAGGTTGAAGAAGCCAAAGCATCGGCTGCAATTGTAAAATCCAACTTGCTGCCGCAGCTAAACTATGGGGTGGGAGCCAATTTTACGGATGCCGGAACCAATGCCCAGCGGGCCTTTGTTGCTCAGAATATAAACGTGTATCAGGCCAAAACAACATTAAACTGGGAGATTGATTTGTTTGGCAAGATTCGCAATGCAAAAGAGGCTGCGGTTAATGAATATTTATCGCGGGAAGAAGTTCGCAAGAACATTCAGGTAAGTTTAATTGCGGAAGTTGCTGCCAATTATTTCCTGCTGCGGGACTTGGACAACCGCTATGCCATTGCCGAGAGAACCATCGCTTCCCGCAAGGAATCGTTACGCATCATCAGTGAGCGTTTTGCAAAGGGATATATTGCCGAAATAGATAAACTGCAAGCTCAGCAACAACTTGCCATAGCAGAGGCCTTGATGCCTAATGTGAGACGACAACGAATAACCATTGAAAATAATTTGAATGTACTGTGTGGCAAAAACTCAGGGCAAATTGTGAGGGGAAAATCCAATTACGAACAAAAACTTCCACCGGCTATTCCGGTTGGCTTGCCTTCCGAATTATTGGAGCGAAGGCCCGATGTGCAAGCAGCCGAATTTGCTGTGGCAGCCCAATACAACCGTATAGGTGTGGCACAAGCCAATCGTTTTCCGACATTGAGTTTAACGGCCGCATTGGGTTTAGCAAGTCCACAACTTTCTTCCTTGGTGGAAAGCAATTCGTTGTATGGAGGAGTGGGTGCGGGTATAGCAGGTCCGATATTTGCTTTTGGTCAGAACAAGCGCAAAGTAGATGTGGAGCGCAAGCGAGCTGAACAAGCCTTATTGCAATATGAACAAACCGTATTGATCGCTTTTGCCGAAGTAGAAAGTTCTCTTGGACAATTCAATAATCTGGGTGAAGAATATGAAGCACGCAAACGACAGGTAGAAGCGGCTAAACGAGCATTGGACCTAAGCAGCCAACGTTACAATACGGGCTATACTTCTTACCTTGAAGTACTGATACAGGAAAACAGTTTGTTTGATGCCGAGTTGCAGGAATCGATTGTACTGCAGCAGAAACATACAGCAATGGTTTCCCTTTACAAAGCTTTGGGAGGTGGTTGGTAATTATTTGGTCGTTTCTTCTTCCACCTTTTTTACTTCAACTACTTCGTACATATCCTTGCCATCTTTTTGAATGGGTTGGTAATATGTTTCCCCAACTTTGACATAGGTGATATCCCCGATTTTTTCTTCTTTACCACCTTCAGGTAAATTTTCTACAACGGTTCCTGCTGTCGGAGCAACGACAGTATAACCGGAGTCGGCTTTTGCATAATAAGTACCACCATAGTAATAATTATTGGTTGTTTCATTTATCACAACAGTTTGTGAACCTTCGGGAAGTGTTGTAATGGTTGTGCCCGGAGGAGGAGCAACAACAGTGTAACCACCATTGCTCGAAACATAATATACGCCCTGGCTATAGTAATATTTTTGGTTTTCAACACTGATAATAATAGCCGTTACAGCAATCGTTGTTACAAAAAATCCCCAGGGATGGTAAGCCGGACCATAGTAATAAGGATGGTAAGGATGATAATGGTAGGGAGCATGACAATAATATGCGTGGCCTCCATGCACGTGGGGAGGGTAGTGATAAGGACGAGGGCTTGGATGCACCACAACCGTATTGCGATTATTATTGATCGTTATATTATTATTGTTTCCATTGCCCCCATTGTTTGGTTTGCTGGGCTGGGTGGATGCATTGTTTCTTCCTCCATTGCTCGGTTGTGTTGCTGCGTTGTTTCCACCGCCTCCGTTGTTTGGTTTGCTGGGTTGGGTTGAGGCATTGTTTCTTCCCCCATTACTCGGTTGTGTCGTTGCGTTGTTTCCTCCTCCTCCATTGTTTGGTTTGCTGGGTTGGGTTGAGGCATTGTTTCTTCCTCCTCCATTGCTTGGATTAGCAGGTTGTGTTGTTGCATTATTCCTGCTTCCATTATTAGGAGAAGTTGCCGGTTGTGTTGTCGGTTTACTGCGTTCTACCTGCGGCTGTTGCTGTGGGGTGGATGGACGTTGTTGAGGCGACCGGCTTTGTTGGGTTGATGGTCTTGATTGTGGTCTGCTTTGTTGACCTCCTCCGCCACGTCCTCCCCTTTGTGCAGAGGTTAACAAAGGCAATAAGGTTATCACCATTAATGTCAAAACATTCGTCTTTATAAACATGTTTTTATTCATTGCTTATATTATTTAAGTGGTTAAAAATGGTAGCCAAATTGAATGGTATACCTGAAATTGGGAATCATGCCGGAAGAAACTTTCTGTCTTTCAAAATCTCCGAACCGGGTTAGTTCATCAAAAATAGGGTACTTGGAAAAAAAGCTATCATAATATTTCTCATATATCGCTCTCTTTTTTTCATCAGACAAATTGCTTTCCATGTCGAGTTTCACTTTGTAAAATGAAACAGAAGGACCGAACAACACAAGGTCTAAGGTGAATCTTTTGGCGAAGATGAACTGGTAACCCAATTGAAATCCCACATTGTGAAAAGCGAATTCCTGTGTAAGCTCTGCATTATAATTTATGCTTTGATCAGAATAGGTAAAGTTAACTCCGCCATGATTTTTGTAAATGCTATAGTATGGCCCGATATACACACCATTGGGAGCAGGCCTTGCATTTAAATGTTGGAGGTAAAACCGGTAATCAAGGCTGAGGATGAATCCCTGATTTTTTTGTGGGGTAGCGTTAACGGCACCGATGTCGCGGGCGGCAATATTCGGGAAATAGAACATGCCAAAATTTACAGAGGCGCTTTGGCCTTTCCATGTAATGCGTTCGTACCCTAGTGCAGTATTTCTGCTGTCGGCAAAGAGCATGCTGGCCATCGGATTATAACGAATGGTGTTTTTTCCATACGTTTCTTTATGAAACGTTTTGTACAAAAAAGAATGTTTCTTGCTCTTGGTAGAAGCACTGTCGCTTTGCGCGTTCAGTAAAAAACAGACCGACCCCGCCAATAAAAATAATAACTTCTTCATTGCGTTTAATGAATGGTTTTAGCAATACCGATACCAATCAGGTAGGTATCATAAGCATTCCATTTAATATCATAGTTTAGAACACCACTGATTTCATATCCTCTAGGAAGTTCGTAACCGTATTCGATTCCAATGCGAGTGAGTGCAAAGTTTTCTTCGGTGGCAAACTCGCCTCCTAAACCTAGTTGTGCAGCAAAATGTTCCGATAGTTTATACGTTCCAAGTATTGCAGAAGCAACGGGGCGTGTACGTTTGAGTACTTTGCCTCCATTGCTTTCTACTTCAAATGATTCAACAATGATATCGTTGTGAATACCAATTGCCCATTTGCTGTTTAATACATAATCATAATCCAATCCCCATGCAGGCAAAGCCTGCCATTCACGATCTCCGGATAGGATATTAATGCCTTTGCTTACATGCGCATGACCCATCACCAATGTGAACTTATGATGAGAATCATCATGGGTAGTGGATTCGAATGCAGCTTCTTGCGCATAGACAGAGGAAATCCCACACACGCACAAGCTCAAGCAAACAAATTTCATCATATAGTGATGCACGGTTAAGTTTGTTGCTTAATGAAAAACAAAAAGGCTTAATTAGCCTTTTTATCTAACTCACCAATAAAAGGAATATTGTTCTGCATTTCGGCACGCAACGTGGTTTGAATATACATTTCAAGTTGTAAAAATTGTGCTGCACGTTTAGCTGAAATAGCCGTTTTCATTTTATTGTAATATTTCAGTTGTAGTTTGTCAATAGCGGCATTGTTTTTCAACAGACGTTGGGTTAAATTATCTGCTTGCGCATCCGTTAGCGTAGCGTAGTTTTGGGCATATTCTGCAATGATTTGAATGCGTTCTTCTCCCAGTTTTTTGTGTTCGGCAGTATAGGCATCATACAATGGGGTGAATTTTGTTACTTCGGCTTCGGTAAATTTCATATACTCACTTACTATAGCACGTTTTTCCATTCCCCAAATAGATTGAACAAGTTGGATTTCATCTTTACTTACTTGGGCATTAACGTTTGATACCGCGAAAAATGAACAAGCTGCAAAAAATAACGAAGCATAAAGAGTAGTTTTTTTCATAATGTGTTTGATTAGGTTGATAAATGTATTAATTATTTGTTTTCTTTAATGGCGGCAATTAGACATAAAAATTCCTGTTTTACTAATTCTTTATGCAATTTTAATATAAAATTTTTGGGCCCCTCGCTTGTATTGATCCTGATGTGGTTTATTGGATGGGAAGAAAGGATCTCGACATGCTCGGGAGGTACTCTGAATAAGGCACTTATGGATGAGTCCTTGCGTTCTCTATAGCTATCATAAAAATCGAGTTTTACAGTGTTTTCATTGTCAAATACAATCTCCATTGAAGCCGACTTTACTGATTCGTTTACAATGGGTTTAACTACCCACACAAAATAATAATCAATGCCGTCATGTTTTATCTGGCTCAGCATCGTGTATCTTTCATTGTTATAAATAACCTGGGCTTCTGTTGCTTTACTGATGGTTCCATTGGCGTTCATTTCTGTTGTAACAGTACACTGCGCCTTTGCATAAAAACTACCAGCTGCGATAAGCATCAAACAGATAAATTCTTTTGATAATATCATGATATTGCTTTTAGGTTCTGCTAACTTAATCATTTTTGTGAATACAATTATTCCTAAATAATTACTTTATTTGTTTTAATGCGATTGTCCAGTTTTTTTGTTTTTTCATTATTTCTTACCCATTCTGTTTTCGCTCAAAATTCGGGAGAGCTTGATGCTATATCGACCGGACAAGCCTGGTATGAGGTGAACTTAACGCATGCGGTCAATCGCCTGGTATTTCAGGCTGACTTGCAAATGAGCAATACAAACGATTCTAATAATCAATATCATTTAAACAAGCATGTTGCTCAATACGGAGCAAGGGGATGGATACATTATTATATCACACCCCGCATCAAATTATCAGCTTCGCTTGGGTTTTGGAACAATGTGGAAGTTGCGGAGGTTGGTCAACCCGCCACTTATGAAATACGACCTTCGGTTCAAGCACAACATTTATATAACACACGAAGATTCACACTTTATAATCGCCTGCGTTTTGAAAACAGGTTTGTGCACCACAACCAAACAAATGAATTTAAGTACACCCCAAGGTTGCGTTATATGCCCAAGGTTTTTGTTCCTTTAAATAGCAAATCGATCCGCAAAAAAACATGTTACCTGATTGCATCAGATGAAATATTTCTGAATCTTGGGCAAGGTCGTTTGGTTGACCAAAACAGGGCAAACCTTGGTTTGGGTTATTGCTTTACCGATGATATTGTTATAGAGGCATGTTATACCTATCAAAGCAATTTCAAAACAAATGCCCCCTACGAAATAACAAACGCTCTTTCGCTTACCTTAAGCATTAATAATTTTCTGAAAGTGATGAAAGCGAGATAGACTCTATTTGAGTTTAAACACCAATCCTCCGCCCAAACTAAATTGCATCACATAACTGTAAGTGGATACACCCGTGCTAGCACCGCCTGATCCGGCAGAAACCGTTAAGCCCAGACCACTGATGGGTGATTGTAACAAAGCAAATAGGTTGAGTCCTACGCGTTCATTAAACATTATCTTGGCACCTGCATTTAATCCAAATGCAGCTCGGGTAACATCCTGATAACGATCGTCTTTTATATTGAGGTATGCAACTCCCAATAAAATACCGGTATAAGGGATCACTTTATCTGTTGACGGCAATAGATGGTTGCGACTAAGCCCTAATTGATAAAAAGAAATAGAAGCATCATTTCCTTTATCGCCCGGAAAGGAAGGATACCTGTTAATATCCAATGTTGTAGATTGAATTTGGTATGCAAGGCTAATGTCAATTTTTTTCTGAAGCACATAACCTAATGCAGCTCCATACGTTGCTCCATCATTGATGCGAACATTGCCACCGCTGAATGGAAATGTTTCCTGGAAAGTATAAGCAGCGATTGGACGTAATTCAACAGATTGAGCACGGCAAAAAAGGGTGCCGAACAATGCAGCAGCAAGGATGAATGGTTTTGAGTAATTCATAAATTGTTTTGAATAGATTTGTGGTGCAAGGATACTAAAAATAGTTGATTAAAAGAGGGGGACAAACTCCCGTTTAACCATGTTTAACGGCATCATGCATAAATTCCAATGAGGCCACCATTGCCTCTACTTCTGCTTTTTCCGCCATCGGTGTATCCATCTCTTTCATGGATGTTTGAATTGTAAAAGTAATTAACACCGCTTTGTCTGCATATGCCGTTACCCAATAATATACCGTGAAATTATTTCCATTCACATCATGTTCTTTTACAAAATATACAAACCGGTTTTTGCCTGCAGCCAATAATGATGGATTAAAGGATTGGTTTTGATGATAGACTTCTTCCAACAATTTTTTTGCCGCATCATCTCCCTGGTATTCGTTGTCCAGTACAATAATCCGGGTTACTCCGCTGCCGCCCATTTCGTTCGAAAAAATATAGTGTCCGGCATCATCGGTTTCCTGCTTCCACAATTTGGGGTAATTGATGGCAAAAAATCCGTAAAGTGAAACAAAACGTTCTGTGGTTAATCCTTTTGGGTTTGTCATGATTAAAATAATGAGGGGTTATTGATCTTTATCCAAAATTAATTTCAGTACTGTCGCCAATATTCAGGCTTTGTTTCATACCAATAAATACGGCATCGTTTCCGATTAAGGATCGATCCAGGATGGTATATTCAATTTGTGCGTAAGGACCTATAATACTATCCTTGATAACAGCATAATTTAAAGCGGCATTATCACCAACCGAAACATTTGGCCCGATAATGGAATTTGCAATGGTGCAATTTTCACCTATAAACACGGGTGGAATAATGATGGTATTTTCAAATGTATATTTAGACGTATCGTAATTGAGGCGCTTGAGTAACGTAGCATTGGTATCCAGTAAAATTTCTTTTTTACCACAGTCGAACCAATTATCGACATCCACTGTTTTCATTGCAACACCCTGGTCGATCATGCGCATTAATGCATCCGTTAAATGGTATTCGTTTTGCGTGGTAATTTTGTGTTGAATATTGTATTCAATGGCTTCAAACAATTTTGCGGTTTCTTTGATGCGGTAAATTCCAACCAATGCAAGGTTTGATTTTGGGATCGTTGGTTTTTCGATCAGCTTTTTAATGCTTCCATCAGTGTTCAGCTCTGCCACACCAAAAAGTCTCGGGTCTTCTACTTTTTTAACACACAATGTGGTACTCTCCGATTGCAATAGTTGGGATAAATTGACATCTGCAATGGTATCGCCCAATACGATCAACAATTCATCATCCTTTATAATTTCTTTAGCCAACCATATGGCATGACCCGTTCCGCGACCTGTTGTCTGGATCACAAAACTCGTTTTAACATTAGGATAATGCGTAGTAATATAACTTTCAATTTTATCGCCCATATAGCCGATGATGAAAACAAACTCGGTGATATGAGATTCAATCAACGCATCAATAATATGCGCAAGGATTGGTTTACCCGCAATGGGAATGAGGGCTTTGGGTTGTGTATGTGTATGCGGACGAAGGCGTGTGCCAATACCTGCAACAGGAATGATTGCTTTCATTTTAAAAATTTACTCGGTCAAAGTTAAACCTTTCACTTTCGCATTCAAGTGAAATTACTAAATTGCGCGCTAGTTAATGTTTAAGATACATGAAAAAAGATACAGCAATATTTGACCTGATTGAACAAGAGTACAAAAGACAAGAACATGGTTTGGAGTTAATTGCTTCCGAAAACTTTGTGACAAAACAAGTGATGCAAGCGCAGGGAAGTGTGCTCACCAACAAATATGCTGAAGGTCTTCCCGGAAAAAGATATTATGGTGGATGCGAAGTCGTAGATGTGGTAGAACAATTGGCTATTGATCGGTTGAAAGAATTGTTTGGTGCAGCTTGGGCAAATGTACAGCCACATAGCGGGGCGCAGGCAAATGCAGCCGTAATGCTGGCTTGTTTGAATCCGGGCGATAAAATTTTAGGATTTGATCTTTCACATGGCGGACATTTAACGCATGGCTCCCCGGTTAATTTTTCAGGTAAATTATACAAGCCATCATTTTATGGAGTGGAAGAAGCAACCGGCTTAATTGATTATGATAAAGTTGAGGCAACAGCCAAACGCGAAATGCCCAAATTGATGATCTGCGGAGCATCAGCGTATTCGCGCGACTGGGATTACAAGCGCCTGCGTGCCATTGCTGATGCTGTTGGTGCTTTGTTGCTTGCCGATATTGCACATCCTGCCGGAATGATCGCTGCGGGTTTGTTGAATGACCCGATGCCACATTGCCATATTGTTACTTCAACAACACATAAAACATTACGCGGTCCTCGTGGTGGAATCATTATGATGGGCAAAGATTTTGAAAATCCATGGGGACATAAAACACCTAAAGGCGAGATCAAAATGATGAGCGCATTATTGGATGCTGCTGTTTTCCCCGGTACACAAGGCGGACCATTGGAGCATGTGATTGCAGCCAAAGCCGTTGCATTTGGCGAAGCATTAAGTGATGAATACAAACAATACATGAAACAAGTGCGCGACAATGCTCAGGCAATGGCGAAGGCTTTGGTTAACCGTGGATACAAAATTATTTCCGGAGGTACCGATAATCATTTAATGTTAATCGACTTGCGCAATAAAAACATCAGTGGTAAGGCAGCCGAAAATGCTCTGGTAAAAGCGGATATTACATTAAATAAAAACATGGTTCCGTTTGATGATAAATCACCATTTGTTACTTCGGGAATAAGGATTGGAACTGCTGCTATTACCACTCGCGGATTAAAAGAAGCACATATGGAAACCATCGTGGAAATGATCGATACGGTGTTGATGAACCCTGAGGATGAAAACACCATTAGTGATATTCGCAAAAAAGTGAACAGCTTGATGGAGAATTTCCCTTTGTACAAAGACTAAAGAATAAAAGTGATAAAGATAAAGCCCTGGATAGTTTAACTGTTCAGGGCTTTTTTTACTTCGCATTGCTGTTCTATTTAATAACAATCAACACAAATGAAACATACTGCTATTCCTGCATCAGCAATCGGTTTTCTTACATTAATATCGAAGCATAATAACCGGGAATGGTTTCACGCGCATAAGGATCAATACCTCGAAGCATACGGACAGATCATTGGTTTTGCAGATGCGCTGTTGGAAAAGATGAATGGACATGACCGGATTGAAACAGAATCGGGCAAAAAATCGGTTTACAGAATCTATGCCGATACCCGGTTTTCAAAAGATAAAAATCCTTATAAAACACATTGGGGTATGCGATTTAAAAGAGCAACGAAAAAGCTTCGAGGCGGTTATTATCTTCACCTCGAACCCGGAAATTCGTTCATTGCAGGAGGATTTTTTGCCCCAAACCCTGAAGACTTGAAAAGGATCAGGCAGGATATTGACTTCAACTATGATGATTGGAGGAAGGTGCTTTCTGGAAAACAGCTTGTGAAAACTTTCGGAACATTGAGAGGAGAACAGGTAGCAACGGCACCCAAAGGATATGCAAAGGACCATCCTGCAATCGACTTGTTGAGGTATAAACAGTTCTTGCTGCGGCATTCATTCACAGACGAGGAAGTGTTGGCTAAAGATTTTGTTGTAAAAGCAAATGATGTATTTAAAAGCTTACGTCCATTTTTCGATCACATGAGCGAGGTGCTCACAACCGATCAGAACGGGGTTTCCATTCTCAGATAAAATAGTCAAGTTTCGACTGAACAAAAAAAGTTCTCGATTTCTCGAAGGCTTTAAGAAGTGGTGTGGGAGTCCCGCAATATAGCGGGAAAACCCCTGACCGAAATATTTTCAGAGGGGTTAAACAAAAAAGCCCTCGATTTCTCGAAGGCTTTAAAGAGTGGTGTGGGAGTCCCGCAATATAGCGAGAGAACCTCCGCACAAAATTTTCAAACTCGATTAAACAAAAAAAAGCCCTTGATTTCTCGAAGGCTTCTAAGAAGTGGTGTGGGAGTCCCGCAATATAGCGGGAGAACCTCCGCACAAAATTTTCAAACTCGATTAAACAAAAAAAAGCCCTCGATTTCTCGAAGGCTTTTAAAGAGTGGTGTGGGAGTCCCGCAATAAAGCGGGAGAACCCCTGACCGAAATATTTTCAGAGGGAATAAACAAAAAAAAGCCCTCGATTTCTCGAAGGCTTCTAAGAAGTGGTGTGGGAGGGAATCGAACCCCCGACACAAAGATTTTCAGTCTTTTGCTCTACCGACTGAGCTACCGCACCATTTTTTATAATCTACCAGCTTTTCGGTTCAAGCCGGCTCCCATTTATTCGATGGGGATGCAAAAGTAAGAATTTTTATATTCCATGCAAATCATTTTTAACAATTCTAAATTTCATGGGCGGGCATCGCGCTCTCCATTTTTTTACTAATATTGTGAACACACACGGAAACACTATGATTTCACAAATACTGTTTGTTATTGTTGCGGCTGTTGCCATCTATTTTTTTGCTAAAAACATTGGCAAAATTCGCAGAAACATCCTTCTCGGAAAAGACATTGACTTGAGCGACAATAAGCCAGAGCGCTGGAAAACAATGCTTAAGGTGGCTTTTGGCCAAACCAAAATGGCCGCACGTCCGGTTCCGTTTGTGTTGCATTTAATTGTATATGTAGGTTTTGTGCTTATCAATATAGAAGTCCTCGAAATCCTCATTGACGGTATTTTTGGTACACACCGGGTGCTTTCTTTCCTCGGTCCGGTTTACGATCTGGCCATAGGCTTTTTTGAAATTCTGGCTTTAGGAGTTCTGGTTTCGTGTGCTATCTTTTTGATCAGGCGGTATGTGGTTAAACTTGCCCGATTTCAAAGCCCCGAGCTGAAAGGCTGGGCAAATAAAGATGCGGCTACGATTTTGTGCATCGAAATTGTATTGATGGGGGCGCTCTTAAAAATGAATGCTGCCGATCAACTTTTACAGGCCAGAGGTGTTGAACATTTTGGGGCACATGGTTCTTTCCCTGTCAGCAGTTGGCTCATCGCTCCTCTGTATGCTCAGTTCAGCACAGCTACATTGTTGCTGATCGAACGCGTTTGCTGGTGGTTCCACATCATTGGCATTTTTGCCTTTATGAACTACCTGCCTTTCAGCAAACACTTCCATATCATTTTAGCATTTCCCAATACCTATTATTCAAACCTTAAACCCAAAGGAAACCTGAACAATATGGGGTCGGTTACACAAGAAGTAAAACTGATGCTGGACCCGAGTGCAGCCACCCCGGAAGGGTATGTACCACCAACAAGTTTTGGTGTAAAAGATGTACAGGACCTTACCTGGAAAAACTTAATGGATGCTTATTCTTGCACCGAGTGTGGAAGGTGTACATCCAGTTGCCCGCAAAATATTACCGGTAAATTATTATCGCCACGCAAGGTTGTGATGGATGTGCGCGACCGTTTGGAAGAAGTGGGCAAAAATATTGATGCCAACAACGGAACATTTGTAGAGGATGGTAAAAACCTGCACAGCTATGTGAGCGAAGAAGAACTGTGGGCGTGCAATACCTGCAATGCATGCGTGGAAGCCTGCCCGATAAACATCAACCCGATGGAAATGATCGTGGAGATGCGCAGGTATAAAGTAATGGAACAATCATCTGCTCCGGGGAGCCTTAATAATATGTTCACCAACGTGGAAAACAACCAGGCTCCATGGCAATTCAGCCCGATGGATAGGGCTAATTGGGCAAAGGAGGATTAAACCTAAATCTGCAAGCATTGTTTGCTTTTCATAAAGTAATTCATTTGTGCGAGAGAAATATTTATTCTTAATACAAAAATCATTACACCATGGAAGCATATAAAAAAGTATCCGATTCAGAAACCATTCTTACGGAACTGATGATCCCATCGTATTCAAATTTTGGTGGCAAAATTCATGGTGGAGTGATCCTTTCGTTGATGGATAAGGTGGCGTATGTATGTGCTACCAAACATGCAGATGCTTATTGTGTAACGGCTGCTATTGAACGTGTTGATTTTTTGGCTCCTGTTGAAGTGGGTGAACTGGTTTCGTTGCTGGCCTCTGTAAATTATACCGGAAATTCTTCTTTGGTGGTGGGTATTAAGGTGATCTCTGAAAATATTAAAACGCACGAGGTTAAACATACCAATACGTGTTACTTCACCATGGTGGCTTTTGGCGATGATCACAAGCCGATAAAAGTACCTGGCTTAATTTTGGAGAATCAAAAACAGGCGTATCGTTTTCACAAAGGATTGCTGCGCAAAAACCTGAAAGCAAGATACCAGGAAGAAGAAGTATCCCTGGTGTCTATGGATACCATGGCCGAATACCAGGAAGCATTAAGAGGGGAACGATGTATGTTCCAAGTGTCGCAATAATTGTTTACGCTTTGATGGCCCAACGCAATTTAGCCGAACGCGCTCTCGGGTTGCCGCCAATTTCCTGTGGGGTGGGCCTGATGGGGTCGGGGGCAACAGCACTGTAAATGCCTTGTCGGTAAAAACTTTGGAAGGCCTTTTTCACCCTTCTGTCTTCTCCTGAATGAAAGGAAAGAATGGCAACTTTCCCTCCCGGAACAAGTGCATCGGGCAGCTTCTCCAAAAACGTATCCAATACACCAAACTCATCGTTGACTGCAATCCGCAGCGCTTGGAAACTTCGCGTGCACGATTTTTTGATCAGATCTGTTTTTTCGTGAGCGGGTAAAAAATCAAGCGCGTCTTTAATAATATTTTTCAGTTGACCGGTGGTTTCGATACTGCCCTTTTTTAAGTGTTGCATGATGGCTGCTGCAATATCATCGGCATAAGGTTCGTCAGCATTCTCCACCAATATTTCCTCCAGCTCTTCTTGCGAAAGTGTTTTTAAAAACGCGGCTGCCGATTTTCCACTTTTGGGATTCAACCGTAAATCCAAAGGGCCATCTACTTTTAACGAAAACCCCCTTTCGGGATTGTCAATTTGCATGGATGAAACACCTAGGTCGGCCAGCACAAAATTTAATAAACCCGCTTCATGAACAATTAAATCAATATTGGAAAAATTCATCCTTCGTGGTTTGAACACATCCTCTCCAAAACCTAATGCAGCTAATCGTTCTGTTGTTCGCGGCAATTCAAATGGATCAACATCTGTTGCGTATAATTTCCCTCCAGGAGTCAATCGTTTCAACATTTCCAGACTATGTCCGCCATAGCCGAGCGTAGCATCTAATCCAACCTGGCCGGGCGTAATTTGAAGTACATCCAGGATTTCATTTACACAAATGGAACGGTGCATTCCTGCAGGTGTGGCTCCTTTGAGCTTTATTTTTTCAATGTCCTCCGCATATTTTTCGGGTTGTAATTCCTTGTATTTTTCTTTGAATGTTTTGGGATGGGTTCCTTTATAGCGTATCCTGCGTTGGGGTTTTGCGTCCTCGTTTTCCATGTGGTAAAATTACTATTCTATAGTCAAATCGAATTTACATAATTATTTGTAACCTATATAAACAAGGTAAATTGCTGTAGTTGGAACTTTTGTTTTAACACCTTTTTGCTAAATTGCTCTCGGAATAAAAACGGAAAACAATGAGCGAATTTAAAGTACGTACCATGGCCGATGTGGCAGCAGCGGGAGAGACAGCCGAGATCTTATTTTGGGTTGGATGTGCAGGAAGTTTTGATGAGCGTGCTCAAAAAATTACCAAAGCTGTGGCCAAAATATTGCATGCAGCCGGAGTAAAGTTTGCCATTTTGGGAACAGAGGAAGCTTGCACGGGCGATCCGGCAAAGCGTGCCGGTAATGAGTTTTTGTTTCAAATGATGGCGATGCAAAACATTACCACCTTAAACATGTATGGTGTTACCAAAATTGTTACAGGCTGTCCGCATTGTTTTAACACGCTCAAAAATGAATATCCCGAACTGGGTGGTAATTATGAAGTATTGCACCATACAACATTGATCAATCAGTTATTGGCCGAAGGTAAAATTGCCATTAAAGGTGGCGCTTTTGCCGGAAAACGTATAACCTATCATGATAGTTGTTACCTGGGCAGAGCCAATAATATTTATGAAGCACCGCGTGAAGTGATCGAAAAACTGGATGTTGCATTGGTGGAAATGAAACGTAGCAAAGCCAATGGATTATGTTGTGGTGCAGGTGGCGCACAAATGTTTAAAGATGCGGAACCGGGCAAAAAAGAAGTGAACATTGAACGCGCAGACGATATGCTGGAAACAGGAGCAAATGTAGTTGCAGCGGCTTGCCCGTTTTGCATGACCATGTTGCGCGATGGTGTAAAACACCATAATAAAGAACAAGACATTGAAGTAAAAGATATTGCAGAACTTGTGGCCGGAGCCATGGAATTATAGGAAATGCGGAATGCGAAATGTAGCATGCGGAGTATTTTAATAGGAGGCTTTTTGCTCCTTACAAATACATTATTTGCGCAGCTCGACAACCGTTTGATAAGCGACAAGATTACCTTAAACCAAAGCGACAGTAATACATGGGGATTATCTGTTACCAATTTTAACTATCTCCGCAATACAGAATATTTTAATGAGATTGAAAAAGGCCGCACCTTATTGGGTTACCAACTCAATCCCTCCTTGTTTGTTCAGCCCAATGATCATTTAAAATTACAGGCAGGCGTTTTTGTAAGGAGTGATTTTGGTGGAACCTCGGCTTATACCAAGGTATTGCCCACCTTCTCGGTAAAAATTAAAAACAAAAACACCACTTTTATCTTTGGAACGCTTGAAGGAGCATTGGCACACCGCATGTATGAGCCTTTGTTCGACATCAACAGTGCTATTGAGCGCAGGATTGAAAACGGGTTTCAACTGAAACATGAAAGCAGCAATACCTTTTTTGATCTTTGGGTAAACTGGGAAAAGTTTATTGAACGCGGATCTCCTTATAAAGAACAGTTTACCATAGGGATCAATTATACGCCTGTCTTAATCAGGAATGATAACGGATTCAGTGTGTCTGTTCCATTGCAGGTTACTGCATTTCATCGGGGAGGACAAATAGATACCGATACGTCCAATATGCTGATGGTTTTTAACGATGCAGCCGGATTGGTGTTTGATCAACAATTCAAAAAGTCATTTGTGAGCCGGATACAACTGGATGCGATGTGGTTCAGCTATATGGAAAATACCAATTCGGGGTATATGCCTTTTAGAAACGGACAAGCATTTATGGGAAACCTTTCGGCAACATCACATAACCTCACGTTGATGTTGAGTTATTGGAATGGCGCAAACTTTATTGCCCCCAGGGGAACATCCATTTACCAATCCGTATCAATTGATAAGCCCGGCTATACCGAATCGAACAGGCAGTTGATTTTTGTCAGATTTTTATATGCCAAGCCATTGGCGGATGGCCTTGCTATAACGGCTCGTTTGGAGCCCGTATATGATCTGAACGCCTCATTATTAGACTATAGCTACTCCCTCTATTTAAGCTATCAACTGGACAGCCGTTTTGGTAAACTAAAGGCCGCAAACTGATCCTATTCCACGCGATTCAAATTTTAATTTCCACAATTCAATGTAGTTTGAGTTATTGGATTAAATTTGCCCAATTTTAGGTGTTGCATAAGCATCATCTTTTTAAAAACAGCATAAATATCATATCAGTATCATGCCAAAAGATCCCAGCATTAAGTCAGTACTTATTATCGGAAGTGGTCCCATTATTATCGGACAGGCTTGCGAGTTTGATTATTCAGGAAGTCAAGCAGCCCGCTCGTTAAAAGAGGAAGGAATTGAAGTGTCACTTATCAATTCGAACCCGGCTACCATCATGACGGATCCTGTTACTGCCGAACATGTTTACCTTTGGCCGCTCGAACCTGCAAGCATCGAGAAGATCCTTCAGGAGCGTCAAATAGATGCTGTATTGCCAACAATGGGAGGGCAAACGGCCTTAAACTTAGCCATTGAATGCGAAGAGTTGGGTATTTGGGAAAGATATGGTGTGCGCATGATCGGGGTGGATACGGCTGCCATTGAAACTACTGAAAACCGGGAGAAGTTTCGTCAAAAAATGATCGATATTGGTGTTGGAGTTGCTCCGTCACGCACGGCAAATTCATTTTTAGAGGGAAAAGAAATTGCACAGGAAATTGGTTACCCGTTGGTGATTCGTCCTTCGTTTACCTTGGGTGGAACAGGTGGCGGTTTTGTGTGGAAAAAAGAAGAATTGGATGCAGCGTTACAACGCGGACTTTCTGCTTCACCAACACATGAGGTGTTGGTTGAAAAAGCGGTGTTTGGCTGGAAAGAATATGAGCTGGAATTATTGCGCGATAAAAACGATAACGTAGCGGTAATTTGTGTGATCGAAAATTTTGACCCGATGGGGATCCACACGGGAGACTCAATTACCGTTGCTCCTGCAATGACATTGAGTGACAGCTGCTACCAAAAAATGCGCGATATGGCCATTTTAATGATGCGCAGCATCGGGAACTTTAATGGTGGTTGTAATGTTCAGTTTTCGGTAAATCCCGAAGATGAGTCGATCATTGCAATAGAGATCAATCCACGTGTGTCGCGTTCATCCGCACTGGCAAGTAAAGCAACGGGTTATCCGATTGCCAAAATTGCCTCAAAGCTTGCTATCGGATATACATTGGATGAATTAAAAAATCCAGTGACCAAAACTACTTCGGCATATTTTGAGCCGGCATTGGATTATGTGATCGTAAAAATTCCACGCTTTAACTTCGATAAATTTAAAGGTGCGGATAAAACGTTGGGCTTACAAATGAAGTCAGTGGGTGAGGTAATGGGTATCGGACGTACGTTTATTGAGGCATTGCAAAAAGCCTGTCAATCACTCGAAATCAAACGGAATGGTTTGGGAGCAGATGGTTACCAGGAGCGCAACTTGGATGCCATTGTTGAGAAACTAAAGAACCCGAGTTGGGACAGATTGTTTGCCGTAAAAGATGCATTGAGTTTGGGTGTTCCCATTTCATCCGTTGAGAAAATAACCAGAATAGACAGGTGGTTCCTTACCCAGATCAATGATATGGTAAGGGTTGAGACCGATACCAGACGTTTCAATTTAAAAAATATGCCTCGTGAACTGATGCTTGAACTTAAGCAAAAAGGATATAGCGATGTGCAAATTGCCTGGTTGCTCGGAGCAGATACAACCGAAGATGAAGTTCGCGCCCTGCGCAAGGAAATGGGGATCATCAGAACCTATAAAACAGTTGATACCTGCGCAGCGGAGTTCTTTTCGCCTACCAATTATTTCTATTCAACTTATGACGGAGCCAACGAAAGTGTGGTTACCGATAGAAAGAAAATTGTGGTGTTGGGTTCCGGCCCTAACCGCATTGGACAAGGTATCGAGTTTGATTATAGCTGTGTGCATGGATTGCTTGCGGCAAAAGAATGTGGCTACGAAGCGATCATGTTAAACTGTAATCCCGAAACGGTTTCAACCGATTTTGATATGGCCGATAAATTGTATTTCGAGCCGGTTTTCTGGGAGCATTTATTAGACATTATCGAATACGAAAAACCAGAAGGAGTCATTGTTCAGTTGGGAGGTCAAACAGCGTTGAAATTGGCTAAAAAACTAAAAGAACACGGAATTAAAATTATCGGTACAGATTATGAAAGCATGGATCTATCAGAAGACCGTGGGTCATTCTCTGATTTGTTAAAAGAGTTGAACATTCCTTACCCGCAATATGGTGTTGCCGAAGATGCTGAAGAGGCGATTAAGGTGGCGAAAGAAGTTGGTTATCCGGTGCTTGTTAGGCCAAGTTATGTATTGGGAGGACAAGGAATGAAGATCGTGATCAACGATGAGGACCTTGAAAATGCCGTGGTGAATTTGCTTGGAGACCTGCCGGGCAACCGCGTGTTGATCGATCATTTTTTGGATCGTGCAGAAGAAGCTGAAGTGGATGTGATATGCGATGGAACAGATGTTCATATCATCGGTATGATGGAACATATTGAACCGGCCGGAATTCACTCAGGAGATTCGAATGCGGTACTGCCTCCGTTTAGTTTGAGCGAAGCGGTGAAACAACAAATGGAAGATTATGCGATCAAGCTTGCCAAAAGCATGAATATTCTCGGGTTGTTAAATATCCAGTTTGCCATTAAAAATGAAAAAGTGTATGTGATCGAAGCGAATCCGCGTGCATCCCGCACCGTGCCGTTTATTGCCAAAGCATACCAAATTCCATATATCAATATCGCCACCAAAATTATGTTGGGCGCTAAAAAATTAAAGGACTTTACATTTGAGCGTAAGCTTGAAGGATATGCCATTAAAGAACCGGTTTTCTCGTTCAATAAATTTGAAGGAGTAAACAAAGAGTTAGGCCCTGAAATGAAATCGACCGGTGAAGCCATCCGGTTTATCAAGGATCTACAAGACCCGATCTTCAGAAACTGGGTGAAAGAAAAGAGTATGTTCCTGAGTAAATAAATTTACTGCCGGTCACATTTAAAAAAGAGCCTTGCATCATTTTGCAAGGCTCTTTTTTTGATATTTTTATTAAGTTGAGTATTCTTTCATAGCCTAATTATGAAACATTTACTCATACCCCTACTTGTTGTGGCATCTTTTTGCACCAATGCCCAACTTACTGAATCTTTTGCTGATGGAAATTTTTCTGCTAATCCGGCCTGGCATGGCGATGATAGCTTATTCCAGGTGAATGCTTCTTTTCAATTGCAGAGCAAAGGAACTGTTGCAAAAGAATTGTCACTTTCTACATCAAGTACCACAATAATTGGAGAATGGAATTTTTGGTGCCGCTTTAATGCCAGTCCAAGCACTGCCAATTTTATGCGGGTGTATTTAATGAGTGATTCAGGTAACCTGAAAGGTCCGTTGAATGGATATTATGTACAACTGGGTGGCGTTACAGGAAGCACAGATTCAATTACACTCTACAAACAAAAAGGAAATACACGTTTTAGGATTATTGGCGGGCGACCGGGTACCGTGAGTAAATCGAATAACCAGGTTCGGATAAAAGTACTCCGAGACATTGATGGTAACTGGCAATTGTTTTCGGATACAACAGGAGGAAACAATTATGCATTGGAAGGAAGTGGGGTCGATAAAGAATTTACAAATGCAGAACATTTTGGGGTGTTTGTAAAATTTACCAGTAGCAATGCGTTGAGCTATTACCTTGATGATTTGTATGCAGGACCTGAAATTGTAGATACAGTTCCACCCCGTTTGGATTCGGTGCAAATTGTTTCAAGAACGGAACTTCAACTTGTTTTTAATGAAAACGTGGAAGTGAATTCTGCACTAAATAGCGCAAACTACAGTATTAATAATGGAATGGGTGAGCCTGTTTCGGCCGAATTTGCAATGGGAAGAAATGATATTGTAATGCTAACATTAAATACACCGCTTGTAAATAATGTGTATCAACTCAGAGTAAACAATATATCAGATAATGCAGGGAATATTGCCGCGACACAACAAATTCCTTTTACATATGATGTGTTTAATGCGCAACCAGGAAACATCGTCATCAGTGAATCCGGATCCGACACCGGTTATTGGATTGCCGGAAGAGGAGTTTATTGAGTTATACAATAATACTGATACGACCATTCAACTGCAGGGATGGACCATTAGTGATGGAACATCAACGGTTTCGTTCCCATCCCTATTGTTGCCTTCAGATCATTTTTTGATCGTTTGTGCCAATGCAAATATTCCCTTGTTTGAACCCTATGGGAAAGTTGTTGGTTTACCAAGCTTACCTTCTTTAAACAATACGAGTGACCAACTTATTTTAAAAGACAATACCGGGAAAATCATTCATCAATTGTCTTATGATCTGACATGGTATAACGATCCCACAAAAACGAGTGGCGGGTATACGATCGAGTTAAAGAATCCAACACAATTATGTAAGGGTAAACGTAATTTTGCGGCAAGCGCTGATGTGAATGGAGGAACACCGGGCACTGCGAATGTCGGTTGGTCAAAGATTCCGGACACAACTGCGCCTATAATTGTTGCTGCAACGGCAATTGGAAAAAAGCAGGTTCAACTTGTGTTTAATGAACCAATGGATAGTCTTTCGTTGTTAAATGGCAACGTGATGTTTACACCCACCAATACCATTTTGAGTCGGGATGTTGGCTTGGTTTCAAATGATACATTGAGGTTATCATTAAACAATTTGTTGCCTGAAAACAGCAATACGGTGGTTTCAATTTCAGGAGTAAGAGATTGTAGTGGAAATATGATTGTGCCCAATTCGTCTGTTTCTTTTACATATTATGTTCCCGATACGGCACAACAATATGATGTGTTGATCAATGAAATGATGGCGGATCCGGATCCGGGCATTGGGTTGCCCGATGCAGAATACATTGAATTGTACAATCGATCGGATCGTTTGATATCACTTGCAGGTTGGACACTGGGAGATGCAGGATCATATGCCCAACTTCCTAATTATATTTTATATCCTGATAGTTTTGTGTTGATCACACCGTCAATTAATGCGTTAAAATTTTCTGCAATTGGAAATGTATTGGGCGTTGATCATTTTCCGAATCTGGGTAATGATGAAGATGTGCTTACACTTAAAAATGAACGGGGAAATATTATTCATCACGTGCATTATACTTCCAATGCATACAGGAATAATGTAAAGAAAAATGGTGGTTGGAGTTTGGAGCTCATTGATGTTCAAAATCCATGTGGTGGTGATGATAACCTTGCAGCGAGTATTGATAATAGAGGAGGAACACCAGGTTCTGTCAATTCTGTAAAAGGCAACAAAAAGGACAATATCGCACCTAAATTGTTGCGCGCCTATCCTTTGAATTCGCATGTGGTGGAGTTGCGTTTGAATGAACCACTGGATTCCGTTTCTCAAAATTCGTTGAGGAACTTTGACATAAATAATGGCTTGGGCCATCCGATTGCCATTGATTTTTACCCTCCGGAATTTGCTAAAGTAGCACTCGTATTTGCCGATTCGTTTCGGCTAAACACAATTTACCGAATGGTTGTAGCGAATATTAGCGATTGTGCGGGAAACAAAATAACAGATCACGATTATGCCGACTTTGGCATGCCCAAAGCTGTTGACAGTGGCGATATTGTAATCAATGAAATACTTTTTGATCCCCGAGGCTCGGGAAGCGATTTTGTTGAAATTGTAAATCGCTCTGATAAAATGGTAGATCTGAAATCGGTTTACATAGCCAGCACAAATGCAGATAATAGTGTTAAGGAGTTTTACCCGATCGATACAACAGGTTTATTATTGTTTCCCGGATCATACCTGGTGGTAACAGATAATCCTTCAAATATTTTATCGGAATACCCTGTGCAACAACCACAACAATTGGTAGCATGTAAAATGCCAACCTTTGCCAATGAAGACGGAACCTGCGTGTTGATGAACTTACAAGAAAAACGTTTCGACCAATTTTCGTATTCCGACAAGATGCACTTTGCTCTGCTGGATACCAAGGATGGTGTGAGCCTCGAACGCATCGATTTTAACCGGCCAACCAACGATCCTTCAAATTGGACCTCCGCAGCTTCGACATCGGGTTATGGAACTCCTACCGGTCGAAATTCTCAGTTTGCTTCCACACAGATTACTGCCGGATTAAAGGCAGAACCAGAGGTGTTTTCTCCTGACGGAGATGGATACAATGATATTGTTAATTTTAGCTATGTATTGGATGAAGCGGGTTATGCAGCCAATTTCTACATTTACAATTCGGCAGGAAAACTGGAAAAACACCTGCTGCGCAATCAAATACTCGGAACCAGTGGGGTATTCAGCTGGGATGGGGTTACTGACGAAGGCGTGAAAGCGGCCATCGGAATCTATCTCTGTTATTTTGAGGTTTTTAACTTACAGGGAAATGTTATCAAAAGGAAGATCACAACAGTGGTTGGGGGGAAATTGTAGTTATACTTAAAGCAACCGACATTTCACCAATTCAATACGACATTTCACAGTTAGCTGCTGTTTATACAGGGCTTTAGCGTGCAACTTTGTTCAAACATTAAAACAAAGAAGCTATGAAAAATTCAATATTTACCTTGTTACTGTTGCTTGGTATAACATATGCAAAAGCTGAAACAGGAGAAAGACCTTCTAAAGACAGTAATCAGAAGATCACGAAACTTGTATTGCCCAATATGGATGCAACAATCGTATATGGTGGTGGCGATACGCTTTTACTCGACTTGACCACAGAAAATGAAGAACCGGTTAAAATCAAATTAATGGGAGGTTCAACAACATTGTTCAATGATGGTCTTAAAAAGGGAAATACCCTTAGGCGGGTTTATATTATTTCGGCTTTTCCTGAAGGAGAGTATAAAATTAGGTTGAAAAAGGGTAATTATGTAGTAGAGAAATCGTTCACCAAAACAACACCTCCAACAGAGGAATAACATATGTTAAACAACCTGAAGCGTGAAAACATCATTTTTATAGGGAGTGTCCTTATTTATTATGTATTGCATGAGGTTGTTTATACACTTTTGGGGTTTCAGTTCTTTCTGAATGCTACGTTTGGGGAGTTTTGTATTGCCATTTTTGTCTTTGCGGTTGTAAGATATACCCATATTCCCATGCGCAGGTACCTTGACAGGAGGGTGGATTGGAGTGATAATCCTCTTCAACGACTAGCCCTTCAGTCAATACTGTTTGCAGGTGTTTCCGGATTATGCATTACGGTGCTAAAAGTAATTTTTGCTTTCGTGCAGCTGCAATTTTCTGCTGATGTTTTTATCAGTTTGCAATCATTGTTTATTGACTTTTTGCTGTTGGTCATTGTAATCGAACTTTCGGTATTGCAGGAATTCGGCCAGTACTTATTGCAAAAGTGGAACAGTGCGCGCATTGAAATGGCAACTTTTCAAAAGGAGAAAGCCCAGTTTAGCCTGGAGCTGTTGCGCACGCAAATAAACCCCCACTTTTTGTTTAACAACCTGAATACATTAAGCTCATTAATATACATTGATCAAGATAAGGCAGCCGAGTTTTTGCGGAAACTATCAGGGGTATACAGGAGTATACTGGAGTATCGCGATAAAGAAATTATTACGGTAGAAGAAGAGCTTGTTTTTTTTAACCAATACAAAGAACTACTGGAGGTAAGGTTTGAGAAGATGTTGTTTTTTAACCTCAATATTCATTCTTCGTGTTTGAAAAAACACCTGATTCCGCTCACGATACAAATGCTGGTTGAAAACGCTATTAAGCACAACGTGCTTTCGCAAAACAAACCTTTAACCATTAGCATTGAATGTACGGATGAATATTTGTTTGTAGAAAATAATTTTCAACCAAAGGAAATACTTGAATACTCGAGTGGGTTGGGTTTAAAAATGATAGAAAACAGGTTTGCCTACTTAACTAAATCGCCTGTGGTAATTGATAAAACATCGGCTCATTTTTTGGTGAAAATACCTTTAATAGACTAGTATGAATGCTCTGATTATAGAAGATGAACCACATGCACGCACCGAACTCAAACGGTTGCTGAAAAAACTTGTACCCGATTTGACCATCGTGGGAGAACTTGATTCTGTAGCCGATGCATGCACCTTTTTAGAGAAATCGAAAACATTTGATATTGTATTTGCCGATATTCAACTTTCGGATGGGTTGAGCTTTGATATTTTTAGCAAGATTGAAATAACACAACCGGTAATTTTTACAACAGCGTATAACGAATTTGCCATCAAGGCTTTTGAGTTAAACAGTATAGATTACTTGCTGAAACCCATTGAAGAGGAGCAGCTAAAAAAGGCGATCACAAAATATGAAAAGGTAAAGGGTAATTATACTCAGAACTCATTGCAGTTTACAGCGGATAAATTAAAGGAATTGCTATCACCGAGAAGGGAATACAAATCGAGGTTTGTGATAAAAATGGGTGACCAGTTTAAGTATATAACGGCAAATGAGATTACCTATTTTGAAGCGAATGATAATGTTGTGTATGCATGTACACTTGAGCAGCAAAAATTATTGATCGATTATAAAATGGAAGAATTGGAAAAGCTCCTGGATCCCAAAATGTTCTTTCGGATCAACAGGGGTTTTATCGTGCATATACAATCAATCAAAAAGGTACATAAGTATTTTAACAGTCGCCTGAGCTTGGATTTGCAACACAAAACAGATGAACCTATTTTGGTAAGTCGATTAAAGGTAGATGATTTTTTAACATGGATGGATCAATGAGAATACATTTCGGATATATCATTATTATCTGTTTGCTTGTGGTTTCATCGTGCAAACGGGTGACCCTTTCGTTGGATAAAGTACCCAAAAATACACCCAAAGGTGCGCAAATATTTGTAGCCGGAAGTTTTAACAATTGGAACCCGGGCGATTCCAAATATTTGATGACGTATGATGAGGAGACCAAACAGTATTCTGTTGATCTGCCCATCGGGTTTGGTAATGTGTATTATAAATTTACACGAGGCGACTGGACAACGGTGGAAACAGATGCTTGCGGAGGAGAATTGGTGAACCGCAAACTAAGATATGGTGATGGTGATTTGAGGATTGACACGATAGTAGGTTGGCAGGATTTGGAACCGGAGAATTGTGAACGGGTAACCTTAATAATTGATAAGCTGCCATCAAACACTCCCTTATCTTCAAAAATATATTTGGGAGGAAATATCAATGGGTGGCAGTGCGATAACCAACGCTTTTTGTTTAAGAAGCTGGCATCCGGAAAGCTAATGCTAACAGTACCCCGGAACAGCGACAAACTTGTTTTTAAAATAACCCGAGGCACATGGGAAAGTGCCGAGCTGGACGAGAACGGAAATGAACAATTGCAACGTGAGATTTTATTCGGGCAGAAAGACACTGTTTTGATCAATGTGAATTCCTGGGGCGATATGCCACTGGAAAAAATTCACACCAAAACCATTGTGATCGAATCAATGCCAAGCAGTACCAAAGGCAAGTCGGATATTTTTCTGGCAAGTAATATTAACAATTGGAATCCGCTGGATGGCAGGTATAAATTTTCAGTATTGCCCAATGGTAAACGGTTTATCAATATTACCTATTCGGGCGAAGACGCTTTTGCTTATAAAATAACCCGAGGAGGTTGGGAAACGGTAGAAACGGATAAGCGTTTTCAAGATATCGAAAACAGAACGATCGCTCGTGATCGGAAAGATACAATTTATATAAAAGTAGAAGCGTGGGCCGATGCTGCTTCACCCAGGATCAGAACAAAAGATATCAGGTCAGTTGCCATTGAGAACACAAACGCTGTTGTTTCCTCAAATGACCTGAGAAATATGGAGCGGGCCATTTCGCCACCAGCCAAAGTAAATGCTCCGTTTATTGATTATGATAAACGGAAAAAGGTTTTTATCATCATTGATAAGTTGCCCGATTTTGGAAAAAACAATACAATGTATTTGGCCGGAGATTTTAATGGATGGAATGATAAAGACGAAAATTACCAATTCAGAAATTTGCCGAATGGAAAAAAATACATCCTGCTTAGGTTAAATGATTACGACCAACATGAGTTTAAAATCACGCGTGGTTCATGGGATAGAGAGGAAGCTAAATTTAATGGAGATAAAATGGACAATCGAGGAATCAGGAGGGGAATGGCAGACGATACCATACATATCAGTGTGCAACGATGGTTTGATGAAACAGACCAACGACAAGTGATCTTATTACTAACCGGAATACCGGATAATACGCCAGTAAGCGAGAGCTTATACCTTGTGGGTGATTTTAACGATTGGCAGGTAAAAGACGAACAGTATAAGTTTAAAAAAGGTGTTGACGGACGCTATGCATTAACCATTTCTGATTTTAGCAAACGGTATGGCTTTTACAAAATAACACGGGGCTCCTGGGAAACAGAAGCAACAACCCGTTCAGGAAGAATTCCGGATAATCAAATATTCAGGCTCAACGGTACGGATACGATTAGGATCCGCATCGAACGTTGGAAAGATTTATAATCACTAATTCGCTTCAACCTTTTGTTGGTCGAATGTCATAGGCAGGTTCATGGTTTTGATTTTACTCCATCCACCCAATACGTTTTTCACGCGTTGGAATCCTTTTGATTTTAGGTATGAAGCGGCAACCATGGAGCGATAACCTCCGGCACAATGCACCAAAAACTCATCATCCTTATTTAAGGATGCATAATCTGTTGTTATTTTATCCAATGAAAAAGAGATAGCCTGTGTAAGGTGCCCATCATTAAACTCGCCCGGTTTGCGCACATCCAATATTTTGATATCCGTATGTTTTGCGTCCAACTCAAACTCTTCTTCATCCACTGTAATGATCATATCCCAACGTCTGTCAGCTTGTTTCCATGTTTCAAAGCCTCCATCCAAATAACCTTGAATATTGTCAAAACCAACACGGGCCAGGCGCTCAATGCTTTCTTTTTCTTTTCCTGATTCAGCTATGATGAGAACCGGAGCAGCAATATCAAGTAATGTTGCAGCCCATATTGCATATTGTCCGTTCAAGCCAAAATTGATGGCTTTAGGAATAAAGCCCAACTCAAAAACATCCGGGATACGGGTATCAATGATGGTAGCACCCTCATTCATTTTGGCTTCAAAATCGGATAAAGGAAGAGCCGAAAGTCCTGTGGTCAATACCTCCTCAATCGGTGCGTAACCTAGTTTGTTGAGTTTAGCATCTTTAAAAAAGTATGAAGGAGCAGGCGCAATACCCTCTGTAACGGTTTTAATAAATTGCTCTTTGGTCATCGGTTGCAAAGCATAGTTTTTTGCTTTTTGCTCTCCGATGGTTGAAAATGTTTCTTTACCAATATTTTTACCGCAAGCGCTGCCTGCTCCATGTGCAGGGTATACAACTACAGCATCAGGTAGTGGCATTAGTTTAGTATGCAAAGAGTCATACATCATACCAGCCAACTCTTCTTTGGTCATTATACCATCCAACAGGTCAGGTCTTCCCACATCACCAACAAATAAGGTGTCACCGGTAAACACGCAGTGTTCCTTGCCGATTTCATCCAACAATAAAAAACTGCTCGATTCAGGAGTGTGGCCGGGAGTATGCAATACCTTAATGGTTAATTTTCCGAGTGTAAGGTCTTCTCCATCCTTTGCTACATGCACCGGGTATGTTGTTTGGGTAGTTGGTCCATACACAATTGTAGCTCCGGTTTTTTTTGCCAGATCAATATGCCCGCTCACAAAATCGGCATGAAAATGCGTTTCGAAAATATATTTGATTTTTGCACCATTGCTGTTAGCCAGTTCAATATATGCATCGTAATCGCGAAGCGGGTCAATAATGGCAGCTTCTCCATCTGATTCGATATAATAAGCGGCTTGTGCCAGGCAATTTGTATAAAGTTGTTGGATGATCATATGTTGAATATTAAAATGGTGAAAAGTATGATTAACAAGTAGAACAAAGTTGGCAATAAAAAAGATTTAACGAAATTGATTTAAATCAATGAACCATTGCAGCATATAGCAAAAAACAGCCAGCTTATTTGCTGTAAATGAGGATTGTGTGACAGCTGAAATGCAAGCGGTATCAGGTTAATTTTGATACGGAACCCTCAGTGCAATGCTTCTGCCCAAGGTGATCTCATCTGCATACTCGAGTTCTCCGCCTATAGCAATTCCGCGGGATATTGTACTGATATTAACCCCAAGTTCTTTCATCTTTTTGGAGAGGTAAAATACGGTTGTGTCACCTTCCATGGTAGCACTTATGGCCATGATGATCTCCTTGGTCTCTTCTGTTTTTATGCGTTCAATTAAACTCTCGATATTCAGGGAGTCGGGGCCGATTCCGTTGATGGGCGAGATCAACCCTCCAATAATATGATATGTTCCGGTAAACGAATTGGTGTTTTCAATGGCCAGCACATCCCGCAAATCCTCTACCACGCAAATGGTATGTTGGTCGCGTTTGGGATTGGCACAAATATTACACATATGGGTATCGCTCACATTTCCGCAGCGTTTGCAATATTGGATTTGTGTCCGCAATTTAATCACGGCTTCGCCAAGCTTTATCACGTCCAGTTCCTTTTGTTTCAGTAAAAACAAAACCATGCGCATGGCCGATTTTTTACCAATACCCGGAAATTTAGAAAGTTCGTTAACAGCTTCTTCTATGAGTTGCGAAGGATAATTCATGGTGCGAATGTAGGGAAAGTCCATAGTTTTTTAGTCCATAGACCACAGTTTAGTTTGCCCTTAATTAAATCGCAATTTTAACATCACAAGTCTCAAATTAGTTGACTGTCTATTTTCACATCTTCCCCCAAAACCTGTGGCTAACTATTTTGTCCAGCATTTATTTGGGTTGTTACATTTGTTTCCATGTCACCATTGATTCTTTTTTCGTTTGTAGTCGTTTATTTTTTGGTATTGCTGGGGGTTGCTTTTTATACAGCCCGTGGAAGCAATAACGAAACTTTTTTTAACGGAAATAAAAACAGCCATTGGATGTTGGTGGCTTTTGGTATGATCGGAACATCCTTGAGTGGTGTTACGTTTATCTCTGTTCCGGGAACGGTTGCGGCTAATCATTTTAACTACTTTCAGGTCGTATTAGGTTATTTTATTGGCTACTTCGCGGTGGCTTATATTTTATTGCCACTTTATTACAGGCTCAATCTTACGTCCATCTACCATTATTTGCACCACCGCTTTGGCGACAACAGCTATAAAACAGGGGCATTGTTTTTTATCATTTCGCGTACAATGGGGGCTACATTGCGTTTGTACCTGGTGATAAATGTAATGCAGCTTTTTATCCTGGATGCTTTGGGTGTTCCTTTTGCAGCTACCGCCTTGATTATTTTAGTCATGATTTTGCTTTATACCTTTAAAGGAGGCGTAAAAACCATTGTGTGGACCGATACACTGCAAACATTTTTTATGTTATTGGCTTTAGTGGTTTGCGTGTTTTACATCATGGGCGATTTAAATATTTCATTCTCGGAAGCCATGAGTCAATTGAATGCTTTGGGTTATACCGAAATGTTTAATACGGATGTAATGGATAAAAAATTCTTTCTCAAACAAATTATAGGGGGAGCATTCATAACCATTAGCATGACGGGCCTCGACCAGGAAATGATGCAGAAAAACATCAGCGTGAAAAAACTGGGTGACTCGCAAAAAAACATGTTGACGTTTAGTACAGTGATGGTAGGCGTTAATTTCTTGTTTTTGTTATTGGGTGGCTTATTGTATTTGTATGCAAGCAACAAAGGGTTGGATGTAAAAGGAGATGACCTGTTCCCAACCATTGCCTTGCAATATTTACCACCGGCTATTGCTGTTATTTTTATTATCGGGTTGATCTCGGCTTTGTTTCCGAGTGCAGATGGAGCAATTACAGCATTAACATCTTCCTTTTGCATTGATATTTTGGGTCTTCAACGAAACGACCAATTAGGAGAAACGCAAAAATCGAAAACGAGGATAACGGTTCATTTAACATTTGCTGTTTTATTTCTTGTTTGCGTGATGTTTTTCAAGTGGCTCGACAACAAATCCATCATTGGAATTTTATTGGACATTGCCGGATATACTTATGGACCACTGTTGGGGTTATTTACGTTTGGCATTTTAACCAGGCGAGTGTTAACAGATAAGTTAGCCCCAATAGTTTGTTTGATCGCACCGGCTATTTGTTATGCCATACAAGTTTATGCTCCCGCACTGTTGGGCGGATATCAAATTGGTATTGAAATGCTTATTTTAAACGGAGCTTTAACCTTTGCAGGTTTGTGGATGATTAGCGAGAAAGGGGCTGCAAACAGTTCACTTAAAGTTTAAAGACGATAGGCAAAGTGAATTTTACGAAAACGGGTTTGTTGTTTTGCATTCCGGGTTTCCATTTTGGCATTTTCGAAATCACTCTGATTGCCTCTTCATCCAGAACAGGATGAGCTGATTTTTTCACTGTTATATCGCTGATGGTCCCATCAATTCCAACAATAAACTCTAATACAACTCGGCCTTGAATATTGTTTTTCCTTGCATATTTAGGGTAACAGGTTTCTTTGGCAATAAATGCATTCATTGCTTCCGGACCTCCGGGGTACTCGGGCATAGATTCAACGAAACCCTCTTCTTCTCCTTTTCCATTCCAGTATTTCCAATCTCCTTCACGTGTATTATTTCGATAAAAACCTTCTGACGACTTTTGTCCATTTTGATAATAAAAAGTAAACAACCCGTTTTTAATTTCGCATTTCTCATCCAAATAGCTGCCTGACATTTGCAACTGCCCATTAATGTAGTAGTCCTTAACAAAGATGGTATCATGTTCTTTTTGACTTACTCTGTAAAAGGAAGCATCTTCCTTGTTGCAAATTTGCCAAAGAGAATCATAGTAAAGAACTTGAGCATTTGAGATATTTATTGTTAGAATGAGAATCAGAATTAGTTTTTGAATCATAAGGACTAATATTTATTGAGGATGAAATTTAATCTTTTTATCATAATTTGGAAATGCAATTGTTGAAAAACAAACTTCATAAAGTATATACCTTAATAAAATTATAATTACCGTTGTAGATTCTTTTAATAATTAATCATCGTTAATGAAAAAAACAGTTCTCATAACAGGAAGTACCAGCGGTATCGGTTTGGCTATTGCAAAAACCTTTGCAGCCAAAGGGTACAATATTGCATTTAATGGATTAGAGGCAAACGGAGCGGAGATTGCTGCTGCAACGGCCAAAGAGTTTGGAATCGATTATTTATTTTCACCATGTAATGTTCTTGATCCCAAACAAATTGAAGAGATGGTGGCACAAACCATTGCTCGGTTTGGAACAGTAGATATTTTAGTGAACAATGCGGGTATTCAGTTTGTATCACCGGTTCAGGATTTTCCTCTGGAGAAATGGAATGCCATCATCGGGATCAATCTTACTGCACCGTTTTTGTTTACCAAAGCGGTGTGGCCTTATATGCAAAAGCAAAAATTTGGCCGCATCATCAATATTGCTTCCGCACATGGATTAGTTGCTTCGGAGTATAAATCGGCTTATGTGTCGAGCAAGCACGGGATCATTGGGTTTACCAAAACCATTGCATTGGAAGGAGCACCCTTTAATATTACCTGTAATGCCGTTTGTCCGGGTTATGTGCATACCCCGATCGTTGAAAATCAAATCGGGGATCAAATGAAGGCACATGGATTAAACAGGGAAGAGGTGATTGAAAAAGTAATGTTATCAAAACAAGCAATTAAGTCGTTTATTCCAATAGAGTTGATTGCCAATACAGTGGCCTTTTTGGCCGCTGATGAAGCAACTACGATTACCGGGACTTCGATACCAGTTGAAGGAGGATGGACAGCGCAGTAATGACAATGCATAAAAAGACAGCAAGTAGCCATGTGGTTCATGCCAATGGAATCAATATTCATTATATCCGGTATGTGAATCCGGGAAAGCCAACCTTATTATTGCTGCATGGATTAACTGCAAATTGCAGGGCATTTGAGGGGTTGGTTTCGCATGGACTTGGGAAACATTATGACCTGATATCGGTCGACCTCAGGGGTAGGGGATTGAGCAGCCATCCGGTGTATGGTTATACCATTAAATCGCATGCAAAAGATATTATTGAATTGCTCAAATTGCTTCATATTGATCAGGTGACGTTGGTGGGACATTCGTATGGAGGATTTCTTTCTTCTTATTTATGTTACTATTATGCATCGCATGTAAAAAAGGTGATCTTTTTGGATTCAGCTCCCGAGATGCATCCGCGCACTTCGGAGATGTTGCAGACAGCAATGGGGCGATTGGATAAAATATACCCCAGCAAACAGGATTATTTTGAGGCGATTCGCAAAGCTCCCTATATCAATTTCTGGGACGCTGATATGGAGGCATATTTCGAGGCCGATATTAAAACCTTACCTGATGGAACCGTTACTCCGCGAACAGATTTGGCACAAATTATACAAGTGGCGTTGGATGTTGGGATCTCTCCCATTGGAAAATATTTTAAGCATTTAAAGCATCAGGCATTATTGATTTGTGCAATGGATAATTATAATTTGGGAGAGCCAATTCTACCGGGTTATTTGGCGGAAAAGGCGGTTTCGAATATGCGCAATGCAAAGGTTGAATATGTTGATGGCAACCATCATACCATGGTATATGGCAACCATGCCAAACATGTGGTTAAGATGATGAATGAATTTTTAGCGGAAGACTAAACACTACTTTTTACCCAACATGTCAAACAATTGTTGTGTGCTGATCGTGGTTAAACAAGTTTTACCATCGGGCGAATAGTTAGGTTCCTTACAGGCAAACAGCTCGTCTATCAGCACATTCATTTCTTCATTGTTTAATGTTGTGCCACTTTTGGTTGCTGCACGTTTGGCCAATGTTCGTGCCACTTTTTCTTTTTTATTGAGTACTGTTGCCGACTGGTTTTTATAGCCCTCTATCAACTGCATAATAAGATCTTGTTCGTTGTAGTGGTTCAGTTCAGCAGGAACTCCATTCAGTGCAAAAGTATGTTTCCCAAAATCGTTGATGTCGAAACCCAACGCGCGGATCTCGGTCATCATTTCTTTGAGCAATTGTTCATCGGCAGCCTGCAAGGTAATGGTGCGCGGAAATAATTTTTGCTGGCTTGCAATCGGGTTTTGTTCCAATGCAGTCATGTATTTTTCATACAAAACCCTTTCGTGTGCCGCTTGCTGATCAATTAAAATGATACCCGATTTGATCTGAGAGATGATCAGGCTTTGGTGTACTTGCATCACCTGCCGAGTCAGGACTTCAGGTGTTAAGGAAGCCTGTTTGATTTCTTCGTTGCGTTGGGGTGCAAAAGATTTCCCGACAACATCACGTTGTTTATTCATTACACTAAAAAGCTCCTGCCAGTCTTGTTTTTCAGCCGGCTTGTTAAAGCTGTTTTGGGTAAAAGGGTCGGGTTTTGAGTGCTCGAATTTTGAGTGTCCGGATTGCCTGATCGTTTGTGGAGAATCTTGCTTCGTTAAGTTTAGAAAAGCATCATCGCTTGCCGGCTCATACGTTGGAATATGGTAATGTTGTCCGATCGCTTTTTTGGCAACAGCTTTCACAAT
The DNA here is from genome assembly GCA_943369665.1 of Chitinophaga pinensis. Classification (GTDB taxonomy): domain Bacteria; phylum Bacteroidota; class Bacteroidia; order UKL13-3; family UKL13-3; genus UKL13-3. The sequence continues at coordinate 68,433 of CALRNX020000005.1, read as the reverse complement.
TTGGTAAATTGAACGTTCGTCTTCAAACTTAATTTCTGTTTTGGTGGGGTGAACATTCACATCAATCAATGAAGGATCGATATCCATATGCAATACATAGAAAGGGTACTGCCCGGTTTGGATCAGGTTTTCGTAGCAACTACTGATGGCGTGGTTTAAATACGCATCTTTAATAAAACGTTTGTTCACAAAGAAATACTGTTCACCTCTGGTCTTTTTTGAGATATCAGGTTTTCCAATAAACCCCTGAACCCCTACAATTGTCGTTTCCTCGTTGGCCGGTAAAATATGCTCCGGAAAGTTGTAGTTAAACACCAATTGGATTCGCTTTTCCAATGTACCTGATGGAAGGGCGTATGTTTCAGAATCGTTATTGTACAAACTCAATGCAATTTCGGGATTGGCTAATGCTACCCTCAAAAATTCATCGATGATATGGCGTGTTTCAACGGGATTTGATTTCAGAAAATTTCTCCGTGCCGGAATATTGTAAAACAAATTTTTAACGGTAATGCTGGTGCCTGCATTCCCTGCAAATGATTCTTGCTTTTTGACTTCAGAAGCTTCGATCAGGATAAGGGTTCCTACGTTATCTTCTTTGCGTTTGGTTTTAAGTTCAACCTGCGCAACAGAAGCAACAGAAGCAAGGGCTTCTCCGCGAAACCCCATTGTTCGGATATTGTAAATATCTTCGGCAGCGGCAATTTTAGATGTTGCGTGTCGTTCCCAACACATCCTAGCATCGCTGGGCGACATTCCTTTTCCATTGTCAATTACCTGGATAAATGTTTTTCCACCTTCTTTGATCAGTAATTTGATATCCGTACTCCCGGCATCAATTGCATTTTCCAATAATTCTTTCACAACAGAAGCCGGGCGTTGAATAACTTCTCCGGCAGCTATTTGATTGGCTACATGCTCGGGTAATAATTTTATAATATCGCTCATTCAGGGAAGCAAGTTAGTTTTTTTTCAACACAGAGGCACGGAGGATTTTTGAACAATTCTTAGAGAGTTTAGAGAGCGCAGAACAGAAGGTTGTTGGGTTTAAATGCTTCCGCTTCCTTGATCTCTAATGGCGCTTACTAGTATAAATATTAAAACGAATGAAAATGTTCTGATTAAAATGTTTGTAACGGTAGACGCGATATAAATAAGAAGCACAATGCCTACAACAGAAAGAGTGATTATGAGTGTTTTATTTAGGTTCAATTTATTAGAATAGGTTATCTGTTTTCAAAGAAAGGAAAAGCATAGAAACTTTGAGATGCTATTTTTTATGTAATCTGCGAAATCTGCGGCAAAACTTAGTACCTCAAAACAATGGAAGACAACTCAAAAAACGGCTTTGCCTCTGTATTAAAATCCAATGTTGATATTTCCGTCAATAACTTGCTTGCACGAATGGTATAAAAACCCTCGAAATGAGCGTTTTTTGCACAGATACATGAATATTTCTTTTCTCAAACGTCTATATATCATTCTGCTGATGGTGTTGTGTGTCAATGTAACCAACGCGCAATCAGACTATATCAATTGGAACAAGCCCAATAAATGGGTCGATTCGGTTTACGATGCTATGACGGATGACGAGCGCATCGGGCAATTAATAATGGTGGCAGCTTTTTCCAATCGCGATTCGGCACATATCAGAGAATTGGAAATAGCAATCTGCAGTTATAAAGTTGGTGGACTTATTTTTTTTAAGGGAAATCCACATAAGCAAGCTTCTTTAACCAATTACTACCAGTCGCAGGCCAAAGTGCCATTGTTGGTTGGTATTGATGGGGAATGGGGCGTGGGGATGCGTTTGGATAGTGTACTCGTTTTTCCGCGTCAAATGGTGTTGGGTGCCGGCCAAAATGAAGACATTGCTTACCAAATGGGTGTGGCAGTGGGGAATCAATGCAAACGAATGGGAATCCACATCAACTTTGCTCCCGATGTTGATGTAAACAACAATCCTAAAAACCCGGTTATTAATGACCGATCGTTTGGTGAAAATAAATACTGGGTAGCAAAGTTGGGTGTTCAATACGCACGCGGAATGCAAGATCAACGGGTAATGGCCTGCGCCAAACATTTTCCCGGACATGGCGATACCGAAAGCGATTCGCATTTTGGATTGCCGGTTGTAAAAGGAAACCGCAAACGGCTTGATTCATTGGAACTTTATCCGTTTAAGGAACTTATTGAAGGAAGTGTGATGGGCGTGATGACTGCACACCTGAATGTACCGGCATTGGATACGGCCGTTAATACGCCTACTTCTTTATCCAAAACCATTGTCACCAATTTGCTTAAGGATGAAATGGGATTTCAGGGCTTGGTGGTAACAGATGCCTTAAACATGAAAGCAGTAACAGATTTTTACAAACCCGGAGAAGTTACAGCAAAAGCATTTGCGGCAGGAAATGATCTGATGGAATTTGTGGAAGATATTCCGGCTTCGATCGCAATGATCAAACAATACCTTGCCGATAGCACTGTTAGCAGAGAGCGTTTGGAGCAAAGCTGTAAAAAAATATTAATGGCAAAATATTGGGCAGGATTACACCAATATACACCGATCAATTTGTCAAATCTGACCGAAGATTTGAATTGTTGCAGTAATTACCTTACGGTTAAAAAAATTGTGCAACAAGGGATTGTAGTTGCTAAAAATGAAGACCAGATCATCCCCATTGTAAATCCCGAACTCTACAAAAAGGCCATCGTATCAGTTGGTACAAGCCAGCTTACTGCGTTTCAGGAGATGTGCATGAATTATACAAGAGCCGACTATTTCAGTATTGAAAAAACAGAAGCACAAAACGGATGGGATACCTTGTCAACGGTTTTGGACCAATACAATTTAATTATCCTGAGTATTCAAAACACAAGTCGTTATGTTGCTAAAAAGCTAGGTCTTACGCAATGGGAAATTGATTTTGTGAACAAGGTTTTATCCATGAACAAAAAGGTAATTGTCGTGTGCCATGGTAATCCATATATTTTAAATGAGTTTAAAAACCTGCGTAATGTGATCGTAGCTTTTGAAGACCTGGAGTTATACAATCAATTGTCGGCTCAGCAATTGTTTGGAGCTTTAGCTGCCAAAGGAAAGCTTCCTGTTACGGTTAATGCAGAGTTTCCATTAGGGAAAGGCATCGAAACGGAATTGTTAAACAGGTTTGCATACGTTTATCCCGAAGAAGAGAAAATTGCCCAATTACCTTTGCAGTATATCGATACAATAGTGGCCGATGCAATTCGGATAGGAGCAACCCCAGGAGCACAGGTTTTAGTTGCTAAAGAAGGCAAAGTTATTTACCAAAAATCGTTTGGCTATCATACGTATGACAGTGCGATTGCTGTTAAAAATTACCATCTGTATGATATTGCTTCGTTAACAAAAATCCTCGCTACAACGGTTGCTGTGATGCGATTGTACGATGATCATAAAATAAAATTGGATGGTCATTTGGGCGAGTATTTGCCCGAACTGAAAGGAACCAACAAAGAGTTTTTGGTAATCAGTGATATTTTGTTGCACCAGGCAGGCTTGGTTCCGTTTGTCCCTTTTTACAAAAAGACATTGGTGGATGGTAAGCCAAGCAATATTTTGTATGCTGAAGTGGAAGATTCGAACTATAACATTCCTGTTGCTCAAAATTTATACCTGCACCACAATTACGCACCATTATTATGGCAGCAAATAATAGAAACAGATGTTAAAAAACCGGGCGAATATTTGTATTCAGATATTGGTTTTATCTTGCTGCGTAAAGTGGTTGAACAACAAAGTGGGATGTCGTTTGAAACATACTTGAACAAGTATCTTTACAATCCGCTAAATCTTTCCAGTTTAACATTTAATCCAATTGAAGCTGGCATTAACCCGGATTGGATCGTTCCTACTGAAGACGATTCTGCTTTCAGGTACCAACGGTTGCATGGTTATGTGCATGATCAAACAGCAGCTCTATTGGGTGGTGTAAGCGGACATGCCGGTTTGTTTGCCAGTGCCAATGATGTGGCCATCATCATGCAAATGCTGTTGAATGGGGGAACATATGGCAACAAACGTGTTTTAAAAGAATCTACGGTGCATTTGTTTACCAGAAAACAACTCAAAACCAACCGCAGGGGACTTGGTTTTGACAAACCCGAAACAGATCCTAAAAAGGCGTCCCCAACCGGGAAAACAGTTTCTCCATTGGCATTTGGGCATACAGGTTTTACCGGCACATGCGCATGGGCCGACCCTAAAACAAACCTTGTATATGTATTTTTGAGCAACCGCGTTCAGCCAAGTGCCGAAAATAAAAAATTGATTGACTCAAATGTGCGTACCCGCATCCAGGATGTGATTAATGAAGCGGTGAAAGAGCGATAATACTCGGCCAACTTCACTTTTTTATAACATTTCATTGCCTTGATTGTTGTAACCTTGTACTTTATTTCAATTGAATGAAGATAGGAATTGTTTGTTACCCCACTTATGGTGGTAGTGGAGTGGTTGCCACCGAATTAGGAAAAGCTTTGGCATTACGTGGTCATCACGTACATTTTATATCCTATAAACAGCCCGCCCGTTTAGATTTTTTTACGGGCAATATCTTTTTTCATGAGGTATACGTTTCACATTATCCATTATTTGATTTTCCTCCATATGAAACCGCTCTTACCAGCCGATTGGTTGATGTGGTAAAGTTTGAAAAGCTGGATGTATTGCATGTTCATTACGCTATTCCACATGCTTCGGCAGCGGTAATGGCCAAGCATATTTTGGCAACCGAAGGAATTCATATACCCATTGTTACAACCCTGCATGGTACGGATATTACCTTGGTGGGAAAAGATAAATCGTTTGAACCGGTTGTCACTTATTCAATCAATCAATCGAACGGTGTTACGGCTGTTTCCGATTCCTTAAAACAAGATACGTATGAACATTTCAGGGTAACGCGAGATATTGCTGTTATCCCCAATTTTATCGACTTCGAACGTTTCAGCAAACAAGCAAAAGAACATTTTAAGAAAGCAGTTGCTCCCGGAGGAGAGAAGATCTTGATTCACACGTCCAATTTTAGAAAAGTAAAACGTGTTGAAGATGTGGTGCGGGTATTTGGAAAGGTGAGGGAAAAACTAAACGTAAAATTATTATTGGTAGGCGATGGTCCCGAGCGCCAGAATATTGAGCAACTGTGTCGTGACCTGGACTTATGCGATGGGATTAGTTTTTTAGGGAAACAAGATGCAGTGGAGGAAGTGCTTTCCATTGGCGATTTGTTTCTAATGCCGTCTGAAACGGAAAGCTTCGGATTGGCTGCGTTAGAGGCAATGGCCTGTGAAGTGCCGGTGGTGGCCAGCAATGCCGGGGGGATTCCCGAATTAATTATCAATGACAAAACAGGCTATATGTGTGAAGTGGGAGATGTGGATGGTATGGCCGAAAAGGCCATTTATATTTTGAGCGATGATACCAGGTTAAAGCAGTTTAAACAAAACTCACGTGAGCGAGCACTCGATTTTCATATTGATAAGATCGTACCCGAATATGAAAAAATGTATGCGGAAGTAATCGCTCATCACGCTCCTTCTAAATAGAATAATTGGTTATGTTTGTTTACCAAACATGAACCTTTTTTCTTCTAAATATTTTTTCTTCATTATTGTTGCTATACAGGCAATCGTTTTTGGAATTGTAAAGAACGACCCGTTTTTTGGTGATGCGATTGCATCCACATCCAAAGCCGCTTTGGCCATTTATGATTCGGGTTTGCAAACGGTTTTTTACCCACCTGAAGTTGACCCCGGGCATCCTACTTTGTTTCCGTTTTTGATGGCATTGTGTTGGCAGCTTGCCGGGTTATCTCTTGGTGTTTCCCATTTGGTAGGCATCGGTTGTATGCTTTTATTGTTATGGAGTTTGCGTAAATATTGCCTGCTGTTTGTATCATTATCTCAGGCCAATATCATTTTGTTGCTTGCTTGTTGTTTTGCAACAACATTCAGCATGAGTGCCATGATGCTGAATACTACCTTGCTCATGACCTTTTGTTTGTTGGCCATTTATGCAATGTTAACCGAACGGAAGCTGTTGTTTGTATGGGTTACATCCTTAATGATGCTTACCCATTTGCAAGGGGCATATTTCTTACTGGCATTGTTCATTGCCGATTTCTGGATTGCCTTTCGCATTAACAAACAATCGATCGGTTATTGGATTCAAACAACATGGATAAAGTATACGATTCCATTTGTTGTTTTTATGTGTTGGCTTATGGTTCACTACCAACATACAGGGTGGTTTTTGCATTCGCCAAATTATAGTGATGCCGAATCGTTAAAAGGATTTGGAACGTTTGTAAAAGGATTGGCGATTATTTTATGGCGCCTCATTGATTATGGAATGTTGCCCGTTCATTGCATCACAATGGTGGCGCTTTGGCAAAACAAAATTGACAAAAAAGTGGCATCTGTTTTTTGCATCATGTTATTGGTAACAAGCCTTATCATGGCTGTAACATTGGAACATACCATCGGGCACCGGTACTTTTGGGTATTCCAGTTATTGTCTATTGGAATTGCAATAAGCTATTTATTTCAGGCGCCCAAAAAATACCAGCAATGGGGCCTGGGTTTAATAGGGGTGAGTTTAATAGCCGGGAATTTTTTATACTATCCCGGAAAAACATTGGGGGACGCTACACTGGCTTACCGCAATTATTTTAGGATTGAACAACAACTCAAACAAGACTTTGGGCCTTCAGACACCATGTATAGTTATGCTCCTATTGCTAACCCGGTCCGGTCGAGGTATTTAACAGAGAGTGGATTACCTGTTTTGCGCATCACAACAGATTCTCTGAACCAATATCCAATAATATTACAATCGAATGTGAACGCAGAATTCAGTGTGGCGCAACGAAAGTTCTTAGAAATACATTGGTATGGAAAATCATATGAGCAAGGTTCGGTTTACGTAAACGTTTTTTTGAACCCGGCATTTTACCGGAAGCCCGAAGGATGGTTGCTGCGTAAACCATCCTGGATAGAGCAACAGATCTTTGATCTGAAAGATCAACTAGCCCACTAGTTGCATTTTTGAATAGCCTCTTTGGCCCGCATCCGTTGTATATCCGTTAAATTTTCGTAATCGATAATTCGTTCTAAATACGGAACGGCTTTATTGCAATTGTTCAACCGGTAATACAAAAATCCTAAGTTCATCATTATTTCCGGATTGTTTGGATTAAGATAGTCGGCCTGCAAAAAATGTTCAATGGATTTTTCCAGGAATTTTTTGTTATTGTTCGTTCCCGCCATCGTTTTATATACTTCAGCCGCGTTCGTTTGTGCCGACAAATTATTCGGATCAATATCGCAGGCCTTTTCGAAATAATTACAGGCGCTTTTGTATTGCTGAGTCTGAAAAGCAAAAGCCCCCAGGTCGATCAATGCCGGAATATAATCTGGGTTTAAAGAGAGTGCTTGCTGCATATAGTTGGTGGCCGAATCCATTAACTGCAAGCGATGTTGTGTTGAGTCGTTGAGAGATTCCTGGTAGGCAACCTGTCCCAACAGAACCAAGCCCCTGTATGATTCGATACCTTGTTTAACAGAAGCTTGCGCATACATTTTTGTTTGTGGCCAATCCGATACTGTGTAAAAATAGTCCGCAGCAGGATATAACTGATCAATACCTGAAAGGTTATTGGGCACATACCATGGATGAAAGATCTTGCTTACATAACCGGCCCATTTGGAAGGTGTGGTCGTTGATAAAAGACTATTGGTATGTGTGGTGTTCAGTGTGCTGTCCTTTACATATACGCAGCATACAGCATCCATATACGCAAGCCGGAATGACGGATGACGATAAAGGTGTGCATGTAATGGTTGCATCTGGGGAAGATTGATCAATACCACGGAAGCAAAATGATATTGACTATCTGTTTTTTCAAAAGAAGCAGGGTTGGAAACAATTTGCGTAAAGAGATCGAAATGTTTCATTGGAAAAATATCGAGATCCCTCAGGTCAATAAATGTTTTGAACGTTGGTTGCAATCGCCACATCAAATACGAGGATGTAAGGTAATCGCTAAAAACAGGTTTTTGTAGCAGGTTGTTTGTTTCCAAAAAGTTGGCCGCACCAATTGGCGTAGCCACAGCGGGAATTTCAAGACCGTATTTGTTTTTGCTTTGCCAAAAGGTGTAATACCCATTTGTAACAATGCTCACATATAAAAAGGCAAAGGCCAGAATGGAAACAATATAAACCACAGTATCGTGAAGTTTTATTTTAATAAAAGAGCATAACCAGGCAAAGTTGATAATAAATACAGGAACAAATGCCAAGGTTGCAAACACAATATTCCGATGGCCTGTGGAAGCGAGGTACACAAGAACAAGGATTAAAGCTGCATAAGGAAGCGGAATGATTTCGTTGAGACGATTCCATTTTTTAAGCGGTGATTTCGATGCAAAAAATCGGAATCCAATTGCAGCACATATAAAAAGCAAAACACCTAAGGTTATCCAGGCTTCTTTGCTCCAGAACAAAGGTTGTGTATAGGTAGAAAGCTCAGTAGTATACTTGTTTTGGTATACCTGATTGGCAAATTCAACCGGTTTGAGCAGGATAAGTATATGGTTGGGGTTGATACACATAGCCGCTATGCTCGCTATCAATATTTGGGTATGTATTATTGCATATTGTTTGTTTTGTGTGCGGGTGTATAAAAACTCAATCCAGGCGGATATTGTGAAAACAAAAAGGACAACAAGTCCAACGCCAAAGGCTTCGTGTAAGTTAACCCAACACATTATCACAATAGGAACCCACCAGATAATACGTGTTGGGGTATTTCGATATTTTAGAAACAAAAAGCAAACAACCAGAAACAATACCTGGCTAATGGACTCAGAACGTCCGGTAATACGGTATTCGATGGCAATAAATGAAAGCCCTACCAGCAGGTATAGAATTGACTTAGGTGTTTCCGAAGAAAAAAGACGGGTAAGCTTGAACAAAAGAAGAACCAATAAACAACTGCATAAAACCTGCAACAACATCAGCATTTCTGTTCCGAATGTGTTTGATAAGACCGCGATGATGACCTCATAGCCCCATTTTATATTTTGCCATGGGGTGTTTGCGTAAGTGAATGAAAAAGGATCGGCATGCGGCATGCTCATGGTTTCCAATATCCATTCACCGGTGCGCAGTTGCCACCACAGATCGGGTTCGATCAATTGTTTTAAGCTAAAAACAATTGCCACTAGATACAACAATGTCAGCGCAACAAAACGCAATGCTCGGATCATGTTACAATAATTTTTGGTATGCTTTCATCCACCTGTCGGGGATCTCGTCATTTAAGGCCGATTGATAGTCGTTATAACTGCAGGGAACCATAAACATTCCTTTGTGCTGGCTACGTTCTTTGGGGTATGGAACCTCCATCCACCACCTGTCGGTTGAAGTGTTTTTGTAAAACACAATTTCGTAATCAGCATTGCTAAAGGTTGTTCGGTACACCATATAATCTTTGCTTTCGTTTGTTGGGTAATCATTTTTACGGGCGTACACACCATCAATAAAATACCACAACATTTGAGAAACCAATTTTGCACCCCTGCCATCAATATCATGCAAAACATTAAGATCGTAAAAACCAATGCTGCTGAGATCATTTCCCATACCTGCATAACGAGTCAACTGGCATACTTCTTCACCAAAAAAGCCATTCGGGTTGGCGTCTGTGGATGCCGGGCAATCAGCAGCACGCACACTGTTTAAGCTCATCACCATCATATCGGCATTGCGCAACAAAGGTTCCGTTTCCTGGATTTTGTTTCGAATGCTCCCCAATCGCATGAGATCGAAATTCATTTTTTCAAATGAATCCAGGCTTTCCTGTTCGATAAAGTAGTTTTGATTGCCCATATGTACTATATTGAATAAGTAGTTGGGCTGGTGCACGATCATTTTATATAAAAACCCTGTTTGATTATGATCTGTTTCGTCTTGTTTCAGGTCAATGCGAGCATCACATACAACAGCATTTACAGCATGCTTTACTCCTTGATAGGAAGTGTATTGCGCGTAAGCCAACTCCTGCGTTCCACCCAAAACGATCGCAATGATATTGCGTTCGTGTAAATACTGCAGTACGGCATTGAGTGCAAATAAAGTATCATTAACAGAATCGCCTACTTCTATATTGCCAAGATCGGCAATACGCACTTCATATTTGGGTTGAACCAATTTGTAAAAATGCTTACGGATCTCATTGGGAGCGCTTCCACATCCATGTTGATGAGACTTGATGCGGTCTTCTTTTACACCAATAATGGCTACTTTAATATCTGACAGATCCGGAAGATGTTTGATATAGATATCAGAAACGTTCACCAAGGTTTTCGGGGAGCTTTCGTGGATCTCATTGAATATACTTTCGGGAAGGGGACTTAAAAAATCGGTTAGCTGCATAGATTTGTTTATACTTACTACAAAATAGCTTATTTTAGCCCGGCATTAAATAAACATTTCCACATTGTGATTGTAGTAAGTGGAGCAAGCGGTTTTCTTGGCTCGTATGTAGTATGTATGTTGCTCGAAAAGGGTAAAGAAGTTCGTGCGTTGAGGCGCGCTACTTCTGATATGCGTGAGTTTACACAGATCTTCGACTACTATTTTCATCATCTCCCGGCAACACAGCGTGAACAATTGGCATCACAAATTTTTTGGACAATTGCTGATGTTAATGATATTCCTTCACTTGAAGAAGCAATGCAAGGAGCTACAGAAGTTTATCATTGTGCTGCCGTGGTCTCTTTTGTGCAAAAAGACAAAGACATGATGATGAAGATCAATGTGGAGGGAACAACCAATATGGTGAATATTGCATTGTTGGTCGGGGTGCAAAAGTTTTGCCATGTAAGTTCGATAGCAGCCTTGGGAAGAGCCAAATCAGGCGACCTCATACATGAAAAAACAAAGTGGAACAATTCGAAAAACAATAGCAATTATGCCATCAGCAAATACAAAGCCGAGATGGAAGTATGGCGGGCGGCAGAAGAAGGATTGCCTGTTGTGGTTGTGAATCCGGGTGTTATTTTGGGTGTTGGTGATTGGTCTAAAGGTTCTTGCAAATTGTTTCAGTTGGTGTGGAATGGAATGCCGTTTTATACCGAAGGTGTAAATGGATACGTGGATGTAAAGGATGTTGCAAGGGCCATGATTACACTTACTGAAAAGCAAGTACAGGGTGAACGGTTTGTATTGGTTGGCAAAAATGTAAACATGAAATGGTATCTCGATACAGTTGCCGGATTGTTGGGAAAAAAGAAACCTTCTATCAAAGTGAACAAGCTGCTTTCACAAATTGCCTGGATCCTTGATGGATTAAAAGGACTGGTATTGGGTAAAAATCCTTCGCTTACCAAAGAAACAGCAAGAGCTTCGCTCAACCAATTTTATTATAGCAGCGAAAAAATAGCACAACAAACAGGCTTTCAGTTTACGCCCATGGAACAAACCATCCGTGAAACATGCGAGCAATTTATAAAGTCAAAACATTAATCACTTATATACATGAAACATTTTTTAGTTATTCTTTCAGCTTCGGCACTTTTATTTACAGCATGTAAAAACGGAGGTGAAACAGCTTCGACAAAAGAACCCTCGCAATACGAAAAGTTGTATGCCAAAAGTATTGAATTGAAAGATTTGCATACGGCTATTTATGCCATTCAAATGGTATTGTTAACGGATTCGACCAACAGCTTGCGCGATTCGTTGCCCGAATTGTATGGTGGGATAAATAATATTGAGGCTTGCATGAAAACAAATGAAGAAAGCCTTAAACGTCATCCGAATGAAGAAAAATTCAAGAATATTAAAGTGCTTTGTTTACAACAAACAGGTGATGTAAACGGACAATTTGTATTGTTAGAGGATTTATATAAAACCACCAAGAAACCACAATACATTGCACAAATGGCTTCGTTGCAATTGGCTTCAGGCCAAACCAAAGAAGCTATTGAAACCATTGATTTTATTATCAGTGAGTTTAAAGATAACAAAACAGATAGCCTGGATATTTTCTTAGATGAAATGAACAAACAAAAAGTGCCTGTATTGGCAGCGGCATACAATATGAAAGGATATGTGTATATGCAGAAAAAGGACATTAAGAATGCAAAAGAAATGTACTTTAAAGCATTGGAAATTTATCCCGAGTTTGAAATGCCAAAGCGTAACTTAGAGGCCATTTTTGCCAGAAAATACTAAGCGCTCATTATTGTTACAATGGCTGTTTCAGTGCGATATGCAACGGTAAATGATGCCCGACTATTAGCGGTATTAGGCGCGAAAACGTTTTACGATACCTTTCATGCAGAGAATACGGAAGAAGATATGCAGGCATATATTCAAAAGGCGTATTCAGAAGACACCATAGGGCAATTATTGACAGACAATAATATCCAATATGCGATTGCTTTTGAGGGTGATGAGCCAATTGGGTATACCAAGTTATTGCTGAATGCGACACATGAAAAGCTATCGGGCAGGAATATTGAGCTGGAAAAAATCTATGTGCTGCAATCTAAAATTGGAACAGGGGCCGGCCGCTTATTGATGGAGGAAGCCATTCGATATTCGGCAGAACATCAATATGACAACTTATTTTTGGGAGTATGGCAAGAGAACAAACGTGCAGTTGATTTTTACCACAAGGCCCAATTCGAAATTTTTGCAACCCGCTCCTTTCAATTAGGTTCGAGGTTATGTGAAGATTATATTATGAAAAGGGTGCTGTAGCCGTTTTTTAGGCAAGAATCGCATGGCAGTCAAAAAAAGCGCGATATATCGTTACCTTTTTTTATTTTGCGCCCTTTAAACTGAAAAGCATCTCATGGAATACGATCCAATAAAAAAAGACTTAGGAACCGTTTTTAATAAATCACTCTTTTTGCGTAAGCTGTTTTATAAACTGCTCGACTTGTTATTGTTGCGCACCTGGCATATTCACCGTGAATTGCGTGCATGGCCTAAGTTCAAAGAGTCATTCCAAATGTTGGATGCCGGTTCTGGTTTCGGACAATACTCATTTTATATTGCCAACCGCAATCCAAAATGCAATATCAAAGCCGTGGATGTAAAGGATGATCAGGTAGCCGATTGCAATGATTTTTTTGCTAAATGTGGGATCACCAATGTAAAGTTTGAAGTGGGAGATCTGACCCAACCACATGCTACAAATGCGTATGACCTGGTATTATGTGTTGATGTCATGGAGCATATTTTAGAAGATGTAGACGTATTCAAACATTTCCACCAAAGCATGAAACCCGGAGCCATGTTGTTAATTTCAACTCCGAGTGACCAAGGTGGTAGTAATGCTGATGAACATGGAGAATCCTTTATTGGTGAGCATGTGCGCGATGGATACCCGGTAGAAGAGATGCGCGATAAACTAAAACAGGCAGGATTTGACAAAGCTGAAATATTATATTCATATGGAGCTCCCGGGAAAATTGCCTGGAAACTTTCGATGAAATACCCAATGAGTATGTTGAACGCCACCAAACTGTTTTTTGTGGTATTGCCATTCTATTACATTCTTACCTATCCTTTTGCGTATTTGCTTAACTGGATGGATACCTATACCACACATAAAACGGGAACAGGCCTTATCGTTAAAGCCTGGAAATAGGGGTGGTTTGTGGCTCTTGGCTTTAAGGTTTTATGTTGTTTAAAACCGTTTGATAGTTGTTTTGGAGAGTTTATCTTTAGTTAACACAATACCTAAACCATAATTAACAGTTTACAGAAATGAACCTCTCCTTCAAAATAGCCAAAAGATATTTCTTTTCTCGCAAAAGTGGAGGATCATTCAACCTCATTTCGATCCTTTCAGGTATTTCTTTATTGGGATATATCATTGGTGCAGCCGCATTAATCGTGGTACTTTCAGTATTTAACGGGTTTGAAGGGCTGTTTATGGGCATGTACAATAACTTCGATTCCGATCTGCAAATTTCTGCAACTGTCGGCAAAACCTTTCATGCTTCTCAGATCGATTCTGCCAGCATCCATGCAGTCAATGGGATTGATAAACTTTCCTATACCCTGGAAGAAAATGTGCTCTTGAAATATGCCGACAGGCAAAACCTGGCAACCATTAAAGGGGTTGACGAAAACTACATTTCACTTACCGGGTTGGATAGCAGTATGGTTGCCGGAATACTATTGTTACAGGATGGCGACACAAACCTGGCTGTGGTTGGGCAGGGTGTCGGATACCAATTGTCTATTGACCCGAATGATATGTTTGAAGCATTGCAGGTTTATGTGCCCAACCGGGAAGAAGTAGACGTGCTTAATCCAACAAGTGCCTTTTCGAGAGCCGGTATTTTACCCGTTGGTGTGTTTAGTGTACAGGAAGAAGTAGACAATAAATATGTGATCACTCCATTGCGGTTTTTGCACCAACTGCTCAACCGGCCTAATGAGTTTTCATCTGTTGAGATCAAGTTGACTCAAGGAGTTTCACCGGAAAAAATAAAGAAACAATTGCAAGAGATCGTGGGCGAAAAGTTCACAGTAAAAAACCGCTTCGAACAACGTGAAGCCTTTTACAAAGTAATGAAGTCGGAAAAGCTCATTAGCTACTTTATCCTTTTCTTTATTTTACTCATTGCGGCAGGCAATACCATTGGATCATTGTATATTTTGGTTATCGAAAAGAAAAAGGATCTGGCATTGATGTCGGCATTAGGTTTTACAGGAGCTCAGGCACGTGGTGTTTTCACCTGGCAAGGTTTGATCATGGCCTTTATCGGATCGTTTATCGGTTTAATAATCGGAGTGGGAATTTGTTATTTGCAATCCGAATATGGTTTTGTAAAACTCGATGGAGCGGCATCGTTTATGTTTAACGCCTATCCTGTGGAATTGCGTTGGCCGGATGTGTTGTTGGTATTTGTTACTGTTTTGTTTTTGGGTTTTCTTACTTCTATTTACCCGGCATATAAAGCCAAACAGCTTATCGGTTAAGACTAATCTTCTGTTGAAGACACCTCTTCTTTTTTCTTTTTCCGTTGCGCCCTGATATTGTTATAAACAGGAATGGCTGTAACAACAATAAACGCAATGACAATATAATTGAGGTAGTGCAAAGCATTGGGAAAAACACTTCCAACAAAGTATCCTGACGACACAACAACAGCCGGCCACAAAATGGCTCCCAGCAAATTGTACAAAAAGAAGACTTTGTGGTCAACCTTTACAACTCCGGCAAGGATGGGCGCAAAGGTGCGAACGATTGGTAAAAACCGTCCCATGATCAACGCAATGCCACCATATTTTTTGTAAAAAGCCTCGGCAGTGTATATGTATTGCTTCTTAAAAAAGAGCGTATCGGGTCGTTTGTATAAAGCCTCCCCCGTTTTATAGCCAAAATAATAGCCGATATAGTAGCCAATAACGGCTGCACTTGCAATGCCTGCCTCCAATACCGCCAGATCTACGTCCAGCACATTCAGGTAGCACAATAAACCTGCTGTAAAAAGCAATGAATCACCCGGTAGGAAAAAGCCAAAGAAAACTCCGTTTTCAATAACGATAACAATAAGCAATAATGCCAGTCCTCCGAATCGGATCAGTTCCTCCGGTTTAAATAAATCCCAAAAACTATTCAATGTGTTTGTATCTAGTGAGTAAACATAAGCATTGATTGCTTCTTTAGCAAGTGGCCGATTAAGTATTTAGGTGGATCAGCAAAGAGCGTTGGTTAGGCTGAGGAATGATATGTGTAGTTGATGTTTGTGGTGTTTATCACATTAACTCCAATATATTTGGTTAGCTCACTCAACTATTTCCCTTCCTCATCCTTCTTCTTAATCTCCTGGAAAACCTTTTCCATATGGAAAACGTAGTCAAGGCTGTCATCTAAAATAAAATTAAGCTCCGGTATTACCCTTACTTGTTTGCGAATTTT
Organism: Chitinophaga pinensis; assembly: GCA_943369665.1. Lineage (GTDB taxonomy): Bacteria > Bacteroidota > Bacteroidia > UKL13-3 > UKL13-3 > UKL13-3. The sequence continues at coordinate 52,435 of CALRNX020000005.1, read as the reverse complement.
TGTGGCCAATTCATGGCGGATCGGTATTTTCTGAAGCTCGAGCATGTTCATTAATTCATCTGTTTGTTTGCTGTTGAGCAAACTCACAAATACTTTTGCATACCCCAGATCGGGTGAAACTTCTACTTTACTTATTGTTATAAAGGCATTGTTGAACATTTCCGAACGGTGCGCCTGAAAAATACCTGCCAATTCTTTTTGTATAACCTTCCCAAATTTTTCTTGTCTGATACTCATGGGCGCAAATATCTGTAAATGGTTGGTATTTTTTTAGATATTTGCCGATGGCTTAATATGCCCCGCTGTAAAAACAATGAAAGGATTTCTGAAACTCGTTAGTTATGTAGCCCCTTATAAGGCTTATGCATTTTTAAATGTATTGTTCAACTTGCTTTCCATTGTATTCGATGTGTTCTCTATTTCTTTGCTCATGCCGTTTTTAAACATTTTGTTTAAACCCAATTCATTGGTGCTGGTAAAGCCGGAATTAAGCCTCAATTTCAATTCCTTATACGGAACCCTTAATTATTACATCTCTCAAATCATTGTCGATCACGGAGCGGAGTCGGGATTGATCTTTGTAAGCATCCTGGTGGTTGTGGTTATCTTCTTAAAAAATGTTTGCCGCTATATGGCTTTGTTTTTTATGGTTCCACTGCGCAATTGGATCGTGCGCGATTTACGCAATGCACTTTATAACCGCGTTCTTATTTTACCCCTTTCGTATTTTTCATCAGAGCGCAAAGGTGATTTAATTACACGGATGAGCAGTGATGCGCAAGAGTTGGAATATTCCATCATGAGCTCACTGGAGGCAATGTTTAAAGAGCCTTTAACCGTTATCATTTCACTTACGGTATTGATCTGGATGAGTCCCGTTCTCACGTTAATTGTGTTTTTATGCTTACCCATTATTGTATTGTTTTTGGGGAGAGTAACCCGCAAACTTAAAAAACAGGCCAGACGCGGACAGGATAAACTGGACTCGCTAGTCTCAATGTTTGAAGAAACACTTATGGGGGTGCGCATTATCAAAGCGTTTAATGCACAACAATTTTTAAACAGGCGTTTCAGGCAACAAAACAATCAATACACCAATGTATACATTCAGGGAAACAGGTTATTGGATGCCGCGTCTCCAATTTCTGAAACATTAACGGTGGCTATTTTAGCATTCGTGTTATGGTTTGGTGGACGCATGGTATTGAACAATGACGGAGGCTTAACAGCTGACGTATTTATTGGTTTTGTGGCTATTTTCACGCAGCTTATTCCACCTACCAAAGCCTTTTCTACAGCATACAGCCGCATGCAAAAAGGGCTCATTTCATTGAATAGGATAGAAGAAGTACTCAACAGCGAAGAAAAAATTGTGGAGGTCTCAAATCCTAAACCATTGCAATCATTTACAAATTCAATTGAGTTTAAAAATGTGAGCTTTAAATACCGCGATGAACTGGTGCTTAAAAATATAAACCTGACAATTCCAAAGGGGAAAACCGTAGCATTGGTTGGTCCGTCAGGAGCGGGAAAGTCGACACTTACCGACCTGATCCCTCGTTTTTATGATCCAACAGATGGGCAGTTGTTAATTGATGGTATTGATATCAGGGAATACAAAATATTAGACCTTCGCCAGCAGATGGGTATGGTTTCGCAAGAATCAATTTTATTCAACGATTCTATTTTTAACAATATCGCCTTTGGCCAGGTAAATGCATCAACCGAAGGAGTAGAAGAATCGGCCCGTGTTGCCAATGCCTACGACTTTATTAAAGACAGCGACAACGGTTTCCAAACCAATATTGGAGACAGGGGAAACAAATTGAGTGGTGGACAAAAACAACGGATCAGCATTGCGCGTGCCGTTAATAAGAATCCTGAGATCTTAATTTTGGATGAAGCAACATCCGCTCTCGATACAACTTCGGAAAGACTTGTTCAGGATGCTCTGTCAAACGTAATGAAAGGCCGCACAACTGTTGTGATCGCACATCGCTTGAGTACCATTATTTCGGCCGATCTGATTGTGGTATTGGATAAAGGACAGATTGTGCAGCAAGGGACACACCAGGAATTATTGCAACAACATGGCTTATATAAAGAGCTGCATGATATGCAAAAGTTGGGTGCACTTTAAATTACATTGTAATTTTTATACTCAAATAGCCTTACTCCTGTTGACTGCTCAATCTTATACAACAACCAACCTTTGAGTTTGAATTTCTTTTGTGAAACGTCCCAGGTAAAATTCCAGTTCATGCGTTTCAATCGTTCCGACATCACAGCAGGATGCGTTCCTTCAAATTTTTTTAAGGAATCGATCATTGAATAATCATAAGCATTTGCTTCGGCCACATGCTCTTTTACCCAATGATCATCGTGCCACATTTTGTGAAAATTTTCCTGCTTGGCTTGTTGAAACCGAGGGTCTTTTACCCATCCATAATGGTAAACACTCGCATCTGTTTTTTTTACGTTAAGCTTGCGTCCATTTTTACGAAACCCTTGTGCATCGCGATAAGAGCGAATACTTTTATCGTTACGGATAATGCGAATTTCATTGCGATACCAGGTGCGCGAGTCACCAACATAATCATAGCTTCCATAAAAATGTTCGTAGTTGAACAGCAAACCTTCAACGGTTGGCTGAGCTAAATATTTTTGACAAGTGCTTACAATTGTTTCGTGGTATTTTTCATGAATGACTTCATCACCCTGCAGGTAAAAACACCAGTCTGCATCTACAATGGCATCAAATGCTTTATTTGTTTCATCGGCCAACACACGCCCACCTTCCCGGAGACTATCATCCCAAACGGTTTCAATTATTTTGATCTTAGGAGAGTTGATAGATTCAATTAATTGTCGGGTTTTATCTTCTGAATTTCCAACTGCGATCACATATTCAGTTACAACCGGAAGAATACTTTTGATGGATTCCACAATCGGATAATCGTATTTTATTGCATTGCGAACAATAGTGAAACCAACAATTTTCATGACTTATACTGGTATTTAGATTGATTCCAAAAATAGCCTATTTTCGCAGGCATAAAAATATAATAGCGACAGATTTTGCAGATTACATTTTTAAAAAGTATTCTGTTTAGTCTATGGCAATTAACGAACCGCAATAAAGCGTAATTAGCGATCCCGAAACTTCGGGACTGCGTTAAAAAATGAAACTCTCGGAACTAAAATTTGGCGAAGAAGCCTGGGTGGAAAAAATCAACGATAACGAACTTTCGTTAAAGTTGTTGGAAATGGGCTTGTTACCGGGCGAATCTGTTGCGCTCGAAAACATTGCTCCTTTTGGAGATCCTATTGCCATTAGGGTTGGTGAATACAAAATGTGTTTGCGTTTAGCCGATGCAGCTTGTGTAGAAGTGAATTTAAAACAATAACAGGAGCCAATTGGCATATACAAATTAATAAGTGAAACAGGAACTCACCGTAGCATTAGTAGGAAACCCCAATTGCGGAAAAACATCGTTGTTTAATGCCTTAACAGGGTTGAACTACAAAGTGAGTAATTTCCCGGGAACGACTGTTGAAAAGAAAACAGGGTACAGCAAAATCAGCAATGATGTATCAGCTCAGCTGATTGATTTGCCCGGCACTTACAGCCTCTATCCAAAATCTGCGGATGAATTGGTTACCTATGAATTATTGCGTAACAAATCGGAAACAAATTTTCCCGATATTGTTTTGTTTATTGCCGATGCCTCCAATTTAAAACGCAATTTGTTGTTGCTTACACAAGTTGCCGATTTGGGTGTTCCCGTAATTCTGGCTTTAAATATGGTGGACCTGGCCGTGCGAAAGGGCATATTTTATGATATTGAAACCCTGTCGAAAAGCTTAAATATTCCAGTTGTAACCATTAACGCCCGCAAACGTGAGGGAATAAGACAAATTAAAGAACAGCTGCTCAGTGAGCATATCCGGAACAAAGAGAGTTACTTTTCGCTGGGGTTTTTAGACCCACACTTTTTAGAGGAAATATGTGATTATACGGATAAAAAAAATCCGTACGCGGCATTACAATTTGCCATTAATGCAGCCCATCTTGTATCTGCAAAGTCTGCACAGATCCTGCACATTTTTGCTAAATATTCATTTGATGCACGCGCTTTTCAGGAGAAAGAAATTTTAGAACGTTACCGCATAATTGATAATGCAGTAAGATTAAGTCGCAGGCAGAAAGCAGGAATATTGGCTAAATCATTTACACAACGGGCGGATAAGATTTTAACCCATCGTTATACTGGAATTGCCATTTTTCTCACCTTATTGTTTTTGGTATTTCAAGCCATTTTTTCTTGGAGTGCTATTCCGATGGAGTGGGTAGAACAGGGCTTTGGCATCGCTTCCGAGATTGTACAAACCAGTTTACCTGCAGGTGTTTTAAATGATCTGATTGTTCAGGGGATACTGGCAGGGTTGAGCGGTGTAATGATCTTTTTGCCCCAGATCATTATCCTGTTTGCATTCATAGCCGTCCTCGAGGATGTTGGTTACATGGCGCGTGTCGGTTTTATTATGGACAGGATCATGCGTCCGTTTGGTATGAATGGAAAGTCCATTGTACCACTTATAAGCGGAATGGCATGCGCGGTTCCTAGTATTATGGCTACACGTAGTATCGAAAATAAAAAAGAAAAACTCATTACCATTTTAGTAACCCCGTTAATGAGTTGCAGTGCACGGTTACCCGTTTATACCTTGCTTATTGCCATGCTCATTCCCGATGATGCTATGTGGGGTCCCTTTAATTTACATGGTATTGTTTTAATGTTTATGTACTTGCTCGGCTTTGTAGCCGCTTTAGGAAGTGCATTTATCTTTAAGTTTTTTATCAAAGCCGAACGCAAGAATTTTTTCCTGATGGAATTGCCAAGCTATAAACTACCCCTTGCTCAAAATATTCTCACAACATTGTATGATAAAGGAAAGGCATTTGTTTGGGGTGCCGGAAAAATAATTGTTGCTGTATCTATTATTCTGTGGGCTTTGGCATCTTTTGGTCCGGGGAACACCATGGAGGCAATTGATGAAAAATATGCCATACTTGAAACCGATTCTGCGTTTGCGTTGAAGCCGGAATTAGCCGTACAAAAAAGTGCGGAAAAATTGCAGGCGAGCTACGCTGGTGCATTTGGAAGAGTGATCGAACCTGTTATTAAACCCTTGGGTTTTGATTGGAAAATAGGTATTGCATTGCTTACTTCGCTGGCCGCCCGGGAAGTTTTTGTAGGAACAGTGAGCACCATTTATAGCGTAGGGGGCGATGGGGACAATTTGCAGTCCATTCGTGAAAAAATGAGTAGTGAAAAAGACCCTATTACCGGAAAGCCTGTCTTTTCAATGGCAGCGGTCCTTTCATTAATGGTGTTTTATGCTTTTGCATTGCAATGCATGAGCACTGTAAGCGTAGTTCAAAGTGAAACCAAAAGTTGGAAATGGGCCACGATCCAGTTTGTATATATGACTGGTTTGGCGTACTTAAGCAGTTTATTGGTGTTTCACTTGCTGGGTTAGCGGGCTTCCACACAAACACCTCGCCAAACATCCTTCATTATCAATTGATTAAAATCACACAATATAAAATGCTGGAATATAGTTATTTATAGGTGTTTGCTTGACTTTATGTTAAAATGCGTTAACTTTTCTCGAGTTTTGCAATCCTTTTATAGAACCCATAAGTTTAAATATACATAATGAGACAGCTAAAAATAAGCAAACAGTTTACCAACCGCGAAAGCAAGTCTCTCGATAAATACCTTAACGAGATTAGTAAAGTGTCCATGATTGATGCCCAGGAAGAGGTAGAATTGGCACGAAGAATACGTGAAGGCGATCAGGTAGCATTGGAAAGATTGGTAAACGCCAACTTACGTTTCGTTGTTTCCGTTTCAAAACAATACCAAAATCAGGGACTAACTTTGGGAGATTTGATCAACGAAGGAAACTTAGGTTTGATCAAAGCAGCTAAACGTTTTGATGAAACCCGGGGTTTTAAATTTATCTCATACGCAGTTTGGTGGATCCGTCAATCGATCCTGCAGGCTTTGGCCGATCAATCGCGTATTGTTCGTTTACCATTAAATAAAGTCGGTTCTATTGGTCGTATTGGTAGTACTGCTGCTAAGTTAGAGCAACGTTTTGAGCGTGAACCAACCGTTGAAGAAATTGCATTGGAAATGGAAATTCCAATTCAGGAAGTAGAAAACGCCTTGCGTTCAACCGGTCGTCACTTATCAATTGACGCACCGTTAACAGATGGAGAAGACAATACATTATTGGGAATCTTGGACAGTAACGATGAGCCTCGTCCGGATGTACAGTTGATCAACGAATCATTACAAAAAGAAATTAACCGTGTGATCTCAACCCTTTCTGAAAAAGAAAAGGATGTGTTGAAATTTTACTACGGATTAGATGGTGGTCCTGCACATACACTTGAAGATATCAGTGAAAAAATTGGTTTAACCCGCGAACGCGTTCGTCAGATCAAAGAAAAAGCACTTCGCAGATTGCGCAAATCATCAAAAAGCAAAATCTTAAAATCATACTTAGGTTAATTATTAGGCCAATATCCTTACAGGGTAGGCTAATATTCACTTTTACACAAAAAATAGCTGTCAGTATTGGCAGCTATTTTTTATTTTTGGCTCTTACTAATATTTATTCATGAGCTCATTTCGTTCGGGTTTTTCATCATTTCCTCCGGTTGTAAAAAGTTTGCTGATCATTAATGGATTATGCTATTTGGCATCGATAGGCTTTGCTTCTATTTACAATATTGATATTCTGAAGATAGTGGGCTTATACAACCCTGAGTCGAGCCTGTTTAAACCCTTTCAAATAATTACCCATTGTTTTTTTCACGCTTATATTGGTGCAGATGGAAGTATTTCATTCATGCATATTCTGTCAAATATGTTTGCCCTGTGGATGTTTGGAAGTGTGCTTGAAAACTATTGGGGACCGAAACGGTTCTTTGTATATTATTTCGTAACAGCATTTGGAGCTGCATTTATTCATGAAAGTATTAATGTTTATGAATCCTATAAGTTAAGCCAGGACATGATGAGTTACTTAACCAATCCAAGCGTAGGTGCCTTTGACGATTTTGCCCTTAAGCACGAAAGTATTTACAGGTATTACGATATCAACTCGTTCATTCAAAACTGGTCGGCCAATCCGGGTTCCAATGCCAGCTTTGTTCAAGAATCTAAGGTTGCAATTGAGTCGTTTTATCAAAATAAGCTCAATATCCCAACAGTTGGTGCTTCCGGAGCTGTCTTTGGGTTATTGCTTGCATTTGGGATGTTATTTCCCAATACAGAATTGCTATTGCTTTTTCTTCCGATTCCCATTAAAGCAAAATACTTTGTTACCATCTACGGGGCATGGGAACTATACTCCGGTTTAATGAACAATCCGGCCGATAACGTAGCGCACTTTGCTCATTTAGGTGGAATGCTTTTTGGATTTATCCTCATCAAGATATGGAATAAAACCAACCGAAATTCGTTTTACTAAAATCATGGACTTACTGGACGAAATCAAACATACTTTTAATAGAAACAATAATGCTATCCGCAAAATTATTGTGGTGAACATTGCTGTGTTTTTACTGGGTGCTATTGTAAATGTCTTCATGTTTTTTGCTGGTATCGGTAGTGAGCCTGTTACAACTGGGTTGAGGTTTTTTATGCTACCGGCAAAACTTGGCACATTGCTGATGCAACCCTGGAGCATCCTTACGTATATGTTTTTGCATGACGGACCTTTACATATTTTGTTTAATATGCTTTGGCTGTTCTGGATCGGTAATATTTTGCATGAGTATATAGGGAACCGCAAAGTTTATGAAGCATACTTTGGAGGTGGATTTGCCGGAGCTATTTTGTTTTTGATTTGTATCAATGTATTTCCTGTTTTTGACAGCACAATTGATAGAACGTATGCCTTAGGAGCATCTGCCGGGGTTTTGGGTGTAGTGGTGGCTGCGGCAACCTTATTGCCAAATTATCCTTTACGATTATTGTTGTTCGGTGAAGTTAAATTGAAATATATAGCCCTTGTTACTTTTATCCTGGATGTTATTAGTATTCCTCAGAACAATGCCGGTGGGCATATTGCACATATTGGTGGTGCTATTTTTGGTTTCCTGTATATTAAATACTTGTACCAGGATAAATATATTTTGCCTGCATTCATCCGCAACTTGTTTGCCAAAAAATCAAAAATGAAAGTGCACTACCGCACCACGTTTTTAAAAACAGAAAACAATCAAAAGCCCAGTCAGGAAGAAATAGATTTCATCTTAGATAAGATCTCCAAATCAGGTTACGATAGTTTGAGTAAAAAGGAAAAAGAACAGCTCTTTAAAGCCAGCAACGATTAATACCGCACAAACAACTATTGCCGCACAATTTATCCTTGCCGCAATACTTGCCAAATTGTAAGGCATATTTGTAATTGCGGCATTTATTTGGCTGAATTAATATCAAAGTAACAATAATGTTTATCATCAATAGAATTGTATTTGCCCTGAATGGATTAGCTATTTTAGCATTGCTGTTATGTTATGCGGCACCCTATGTGAGCCCCGAACTATACTGGCCTATCGCTTTTCTTGGTTTGGCTTATCCGGTTATTGTTGTGCTGCATATTGTGTTTATGATCTATTGGATCGCTGTTTTTAAACTCAAATTTTTGTATTCGTTTGTGGCAATTTTGCTGGGATATTCTTTTATCCCCTCTTATATTCAGATAGGGGCGAAAAAAAGTACAGAAAAAGAAAATGCGATCACGATCATGGATTTTAACATGAAGAACTTTGGCGCATTTGAGTCGACAAAATACAATGAGCCGGATAAGTTTTTTGAGATATACGATAAAATTGATCCGGAACTTATCTGTTTTCAGGAGTTCAAAGATTGCAATACATCAAAAGTAAAAAAGATGTACAAGCAATTGTTTAAAAAGCTAAAGCCATTTTATTCTTATGGCACATACTATGAGTCTAATGGAGTTCGCAATGGGCATCACTTAACCATATTCTCACAATATCCGATCATTGATTCCGGCATCGTGGAACACCAGGAAGGATCGGATAATTATACCATTTATGCAGATATTGTTGCGCATGGAGATACCCTACGAATCATCAATACCCATTTACAATCCATAAAATTTGATGCTCCCGATTACACAGCAATGAAAAACATCAAGCTCCCCGATGATAGCACCGTGAACGCGGTAACCAATATCTCACGGAAACTGAAAATTGCATTTGTAAAGCGAGCCAAACAGGCAGAAATTGTTCGTGACTTTATTGATGCCTCTCCTCATAAAGTAATGCTGATGGGTGATTTTAACGATTCTCCTTTATCGTATGCCTACCGCATGGTAAAAGGAAAAATGAAGGATTCGTTCATCGAATCCGGTTCGGGTTTGGGAAGAACTTATGTGGGATCGATGCCTTCGTTTAGGATTGATTACGTGTTATACGACCCTTCTTTCTCATCGTATAACTACTATGCAAAAGCATTTGAATTCAGTGACCATAAAATGGTGAGCTGTACGATCAAATTAAAATAGGGAAGAATCTGTTTTGTTTTCAGGGTGCTCGTTGTAGATCTTTTTCCAACTTAAATAGCCGGGAATACAAATAGCGGTGTAAATGATCATCATTACGGCATAAAAGTATAAATGCTGGTTGAAATACAATATCACTGAAAAGGCATTGATCACAAACCAATATACCCAGCTTGTTAAAATTTTGCGAGCTTCTTTAATAGATGCCAACAACCCGAATAAGGTTAAAAAAGAATCAAGATAAGGACTTTGCGAATCGGTAAAATTGGAAAACAAGTAAGCACTTGCAATGGATAATACAGAAAAGACAGTAACAAAAGCAAGATGCTGGTTGATGCTCCAGATATGAATATGCTCATTGCGAAGTTGTGCTTTGCGCCAATATATCCAACCGTAAACCCCTACAGCCCCGTAATATATACTGATTATTGCCTGGGCGTAAATTTTCGATTCGTAGAATAAAATAAATCCTAAAATGGAAGAGATGATACCGAATAGCCACCCGATGGGTTTTTCGCGCATGAGCAGCAAGCTGTATACAATGCTGCAAACGGAACCAATGATTTCGATGGTATTGTAAAAGGTAAAAAAGCTTAACACAACTATTTGCTAAAGCCGATCGACTTTTTCCCTTGTTCTACAATGGCAGCCTTTTTCTCCACTTCCACTTTCATCTTGTCCTTATAGTTTTGCATTTCTAAAGCAAGATGATCGCTATGTGTGGCCAAAATTTGCACTGCAAGCAGACCCGCGTTTTTTGCGTTGTTGATCGCCACGGTTGCCACAGGCACCCCCCCCGGCATTTGCACAATGGATAACAATGAATCCAATCCGTCCATTGTTTTCAATTTAACCGGAACACCAATAACTGGAAGAGTTGTAATGGAGGCAACCATTCCCGGTAAATGCGCTGCACCACCGGCACCTGCAATAATTACCTTTAAACCACGCTCGCGCGCTGTTTTAGCGTACTCGAACATGCGCTCGGGTGTTCTGTGGGCCGAAACAACTGTGATCTCGTAAGGCACCTTAAATTCATCCAGAACCTTTGCGGCTTCCTGCATTACCTCCAGATCGGAGTCGCTGCCCATTATAATTCCAATATGTTTAGTCATGTTTAGGTTAATTAGCTGATACAAATATTAATAATTCGAGCACTCTTTTTGCTTTTGTTCTGGCTTCTTCCAGTGTAGGAGCAGTAATGGTAACATGCCCCATTTTACGCATTGGTTTGCTTTCCGTTTTGCCATACAGGTGAATATACACGCCCTCAATAGCGGTAGCCTCTTCCAAACCTTGCAATCGGTATTTGCCCGAGAAACCCTCGCCCCCCAATAAATTGATCATCACCGCAGGTTGAATAAGTTTTGTGCTACCTAATGGCAATCCAGCGCATATTCTCACCAATTGCTCGAATTGTGAAGTATAACAAGCCTCTATGGTATGATGCCCGGAGTTGTGCGGGCGAGGAGCAACCTCATTCACAAAGATGTTTCCGTTCAAATCCAATAACAGTTCAACGGCAAAAACGCCAACACCGTCCAACGCTTCAATTGTTTTAAGGGCAATTGATTCAGCCTGTTGTGCGATATCCTCTGAAACCTGGGCCGGACAATTTAAATACGTAACCAGGTTGGCCTGCGGATCGAACTCCATGTCTACCACCGGCCAAGTAGCAATATTGCCCATTTTATCTCTTGCCACCATCACCGATAATTCGGTTTGGCAGGTAACAAACTCCTCTATTAAGGCATTGCTGGTAAAGGCCCGTTTGCTGATATCTTGAATTAGTTCGGCAGTATTAAAAATAGCAACCCCTTTTCCATCGTAACCTTCTTTGCGGGATTTGGACACCAGTTTTTCGCCCCCCAACTCAGCAATAGCAGTAAGCCAATCGGCTTCAGTTTCAACCAATTTGAATTTGCCGGTAGGTAAATTGTGTTGGGCAAAAAATTGTTTTTGTAAGCCCTTATCCTGTATAATATGCAAAATGTGAGGAGAAGGAATGATTTCCTTTCCTTGTTTCTCCAGTTCAAACAAGGCATCAATATTAATATGCTCAATTTCGTAAGTTAATACATCCGAAATCTGGGCTAATTCTTTGATCGCATTTGCATCTTTTAAAGAGCCAACAATATGTGTTGCCGACAAACCCTGGCAAGGACTCCCATCGGCATCCAATGTGTTGATGGTGAAATTATAACGAAAGGTTTCTTCGATCATCATGCGGCCAAGTTGGCCGCCACCGATAATGCCTATTTTTTTTTGTAGCGGATTTTGATTCACAGCCGCAAATATAACCGCGATTTATGATTTGAGATGTATGATTTGAGATTTGGCTTTATTCAGAAGCGGCAATTCAAAATGAAGGAATTTCAGAATCTACCAACAACTATTTTTAAATCAATTAAATAACCCCTATTTTCGCAACCCGAAATTTAGACTTAACAAAACACTTATTTATGAGCGGAAAAATCACATTTACAATGATTAAGCCGGATGCAGTAGCAAACGGCCACACAGGAAAAATTATTGATCATATTATTGGAAAAGGCTACAAACTGGTAGCAATGAAATACACTCGCTTAAGCGAAGAAAAAGCAGGAGAATTCTACGGTATTCACCGTGAGCGCCCGTTCTTTAAAGACCTGGTTTCATTTATGAGCTCAGGACCAATCGTAGCAGCCATTTTAGAAAAAGACAATGCTGTTGCTGATTTCAGAAATATTATCGGAGCAACTGATCCTTCAAAAGCTGAGCCAGGAACGATCCGTAATTTATACGCCAAAAGTATTGATGCTAATGCTGTTCACGGAAGTGACAGCGATGAGAACGCTGCTATCGAAGCATCGTTTTTCTTCAATAGCTTCGAAAGACAATAACACTTAATCATTTTGGTTTTGTGTTTGGTTTGACAACCGAAAATCCTACCCTTATGGGTGGGATTTTTTTTGCGTCATTTTTTAAAAAATCTTGATGATGATTAGCATTAAAACTATCAAAAGAATAACAGGAATGATGTTTGATGACCAATCATCTTTTAGATAGTCTTTAAAGCTTCGATTTCTAAAGATAACCCAACGAATAAATGCACCAGGGTATTGACATAGAAGCATGGCAATTAATTCGCCTATTAGCCCAAACAAAAAGTCAAACATTTTTATGGTCTACTAGAATCATATACTTCCGTTCCATTTACGGATAAACCACTCAGCACTGAGTAACATCAACACCCAAACGAAGATCCATTTTAAGTTTATCCAGCTCTTGATGGCATCCTGCTTGTAAATAATGGGTTTAATGGTTTCGTTGGCACGAATAGCCTTTTCCAGTTCAGGTAGTTGTGATGGGAAGAATAAGCCTCCTTGTGTTTCCGAAGCGAGTTCGTTTAACAGCTGGTGATTGGCGGTAGTTTGTAAGAACTCCACTTGCAGGGGTGTTACCACAAACGTTCCGTTTAGCTTTTGGGTGCTCGCACCTATTATTGTGGTTGCCTGGTAAGTGTAATTACCCACAGGTAAGAGGCCAACAGTTAGGATATAAGCATTATTTGTTTTGCTAAACGTATAGGTAAACTTTTTACCATTGCTGTTTTGCACCTGCAACTGAACATCGCCCGTATTGATCAATTCATAACTTTCATTATAAACCTCGGCATCCAGTTTTACGGGTTCGTTTTCATCAAAACGTTTTTTGCTGTTCATTCTGAAACGCGAGCGATCATCCTTTGCAGCAAGGTATTGAACTGTTTTGCCCATTAAGCTGCTGGTTACTTTTTGTTGGCTGAGTGCAGCATCATTGATGCGCCATTTCCAAAAACCCTCACCGCAAATAAAACCAACTTTGCTTCCGGCCTTTTTGCAAAAGGCCATTAATGGAAAAGTTGTTTTTACAGAACCGACTTGCTGCGTAAGCAATACATCGTGCTCCGTGTTTATTTTATAAGCACCATAAGGGGAATACAATGGTGGAAATCGTTTAACAGTTTCAAGCTCTTCATCGCTCATGGTAAACAATGCAAATGATGGTTGAACACTTGCGGTAACCTCATTCACCATGCTTCGTGCACTGGCAATATTAATGCTGGCTTCATTTGCGTTTAAGTTAGCCAAACCTGTTTGTGCTCCTAAAACATATAATACAGGAATGTTCTGTTGTTTAACAGCCTTTACAAGGTTCAATCCTTCACCTTTTATTCCCGGCAATTGATGAAAAATAACCAGGCTATATTCTTTCAATTCGTTGGGTGATATTTTATCGTAATGAAATGTTTTGATACTATAGTTTTCGTTTTGTTCAATACTTTGTTTGTATGCTGCAATATCGGGATGCGGTGCAAGTGAAATAAGGGCAATTTGTTGCTTGCCATCAATTACATTCATAAAAACATCAAACCGATTATTAGCTGTTGAAACTTCACCTGTGGTGGGGCTGATGGTTACAATATAATGCTGTGTTCCGGGTTGCTTAGCCTCAAGTGAAACAGGGATCGTCTGAAAAAAATTGTCGTTGTTAATGGCTACATTTTGTGCAAAAACAGTTTGTCCAGTATGTGAAATATTGAGCTTGGTTTGCTTGCCACTGTAACCAAACGCACTTATATCGATCTGCAATGGAAAGAAATTACCCGCATACACAAGTTGGTTAAACTTTACCTGTTTGATTAGTACGTCTTTTTGCTGAACAGTATCTCCAAGGGCAACTGCAAATACAGGAGCATGCACATCTCTGGCCGAATACAAGGGGTTGCTGCCTTCGTTGTACAACCCATCTGTAGCAACAATAACCGCTCCTAAGTTCTGATTGCTGTAATTGTTTTTTAGTTCATCAAATACCTGCGAAATATTTGTTTGCCTTTCATTGAATGACCCATCAAAGTCCTCCATCATTGTTTTGCCGATCGTATATGTTTTTACATCGTAGTCATCGGCAAGTTTTTGTTGCAGTTGCTTAATGTCTGCAACAAATTGAGTACGGTAAAAGGCCGAATCTTTATTGGCCACAATAGATTGCGAACCGTCAATTGCCAATACAACCAAAGGTTTTTCGGTACGGTTGGTTGTAATTTTCATCAACGGGCCCAGCAGCAAAAAAGCAATGATAAATAGGGAGACAAATCGAAAAGCCCAAAGGCCCCAACGCGCAACCCTGCCATATTTCCCGTTTAACGCTAAAGGATTCTGGCGATACAAAAACCAGCTCCCGGCAGCAGCCAAAAGCAGGCAAAGTAAAGTGAACCATAAAGAATATTCAGCTGTGAAACTCACTCTTTTTTAGGAATTAGGGGTTAGCGAATAGGGTTTAGAAGCACCTAAGCTAACCAATAAAGAAATTATAATCTGCATAAAAAGTTTGTGATTGAAAGAAGTGAAAGCTGTCCCCTAACCACCGTCTCCTTATTTTTACATCACCATACCACCGCAAACATTGATTGTTTGCCCTGTTATGTATGCGCTCATATCCGATGCTAAAAACAATACTGCGTTTGCAACATCATCAGGGCTACCTCCGCGTTTTAATGCAATCCCTTCACACCATTCTTTACGTGTTTCTTCCGGTAAAGCTTCGGTCATTTCTGTTTCAATAAAACCCGGAGCAATGGCATTGCAGCGAATATTACGTGATCCTAACTCCTTAGCTACTGATTTGGTTAAGCCGATCATTCCGGCTTTTGAGGCAGCGTAATTTGCTTGTCCGGCATTACCTGTAATTCCAACAACCGAAGTAATATTAATGATGGAACCGCTGCGGGCTTTCATCATTGGACGTTGCACAGCTTTTGTAATCGCAAATGCCGATTTCAAATTGGTATCCATTACTTCATCCCACATTTGTTCGGTCATCCGCATCATTAAATTATCGCGGGTAATTCCTGCATTGTTCACCACAATATCTACACTTCCAAATTCTTTAACGATGCTGTCAATTAATATTTCGGCTGCGGCAAACTCTGATGCATTGCTTTGATAACCTTTAGCTTTAATGCCCAGGGCAGTCAATTCTTCTTCAAATATTTTTGCTTTTTCTACTGAGCTCACAAATGTAAAGGCAATATTTGCGCCTTCATGAGCCAGTTTTAAAGCAATACCTTTTCCAATTCCACGCGTTGCTCCTGTTACAAGAGCTGTTTTTCCTGATAGTAATTTCATATTCTATTATACTTTATATGTTAACACAGAGGTACTAAGCGTTTTGTATTGTTATCCGCTACAGAGTATGTGTGAGGACAAACAATAAACTCAACTTATCAGTGCAATTAACACAAAACCACACTCAACACAAAACCATTTATCGTTTTCGTAAAAACCAAACGCAAACGATGAGACATCCTAGGCTATCGGCAATAAAATCATAGTAGTCGAAGGTGCGGGAAGTGGTTAATAGTTCCTGCAATATTTCGGTAAACAAACCATATGCTGCCGCCAGAGCACAACACCCGATTACAACGGCCTTATAAGATTTGTAAACGAGGCTAAACTTAGCATTGATCATTAACCATGCCTGTACACCGAACAATACCATATGAATGGGTTTGTCGTAGGCAAACAAACTTTTAAGAGATAAGTCTTCGAGTGTTTGTGTATTGACGATCGTGGCAAACAGAATAAATGCGGCCCACAATATAGCATAACCATATTTTATTGCTGCAGGCCTCATTTAAAAACGCGAATCGTTAATCCCAAAACTTCTCGGGACGAAATTCGAAACAAAAAGGAGTTGAACTGCTTTCATTTTTTCATTTATTCTTTTACAGAATATTTTTCGAATTTCGAGATTCGAATTTATTCATTGATGGCTTTTATTCCTGGCAACTCTTTTCCTTCAAAGTATTCCAACAATGCACCACCACCTGTAGATACATAGCTTACATTGTTTTCGTATCCAAACTTAGCAACGGCTGCGGCACTATCACCACCTCCAATTAAACTAAAGGCACCGTTTTTTGTTGCTTCAACTACCGCATCGGCAACGCCTTTTGTTCCTTTTTCGTAATTACTCATTTCAAAAACGCCCATTGGTCCGTTCCATAAAATGGTCTTGGAGTTTTTAATGACTGCACTGTAATCAGCGGTTGCAACGGGCCCGATATCCAACCCCATCCATCCTTTTTCAATCAGTTTATTATCACAAATTTTATGATTGGCTTCATTGCTAAAGGCATCTGCTACTACCGAATCCATGGGCAACATTAATTTAACTCCTTTAGCTTCTGCTTTTTTCATCAGCTGTTGGCATAACTCCAAACGGTCATCTTCACAAAGTGATGAACCGATTTCGTAGCCCATTGATTTCAGGAATGTATATGCCATTCCTCCTCCTATAATTAAATTATCTACGGTATTAATTAAGTTTTCCAGGATCAATAATTTATCCGAAACTTTGGCTCCTCCTGTAATAGCGGTAAACGGACGCTCAGCATTGTTCATCAGTTTTTCGGCATTGGCAACTTCTTTTGCCATTACATAGCCAAAACATTTTGCTTCAGGGAAAAATTGTGCAATAACGGCTGTACTGGCATGTGCACGGTGTGCTGTTCCAAAAGCATCGTTCACGTATACATCTCCGTATGTCGACAGTTTTTCAGCAAATGCCGCATCACCTTTTTCTTCTTCTTTATAAAAGCGTAAGTTTTCGAGTAACAAGATTTCTCCCGCTTTTAATGAACCGGCTAATTCTGCAGCATCGGCTCCGATACAATCTGTTGCAAATTTTACAGCAACTCCTGTTAATTCGCTTACCCTGTTTACAACATTTTTTAAGGTATGTTTTGCAATATCAACTGTTCCGTCCTCGTTTAATTTTTTAAGCGGACGACCAAGATGTGACATCAATATAACGGCACCACCATCGGCTAATATTTTTTTGATGGTTGGAATAGCAGCTTTAATACGGGCATCATCTGTAATCTCTAATGTTTTTTTATCCAATGGGACATTAAAATCAACACGAATAAGTGCTTTTTGGCCGGCAAAGTTTATTGAATCAACAGTTTTCATATATGGTAATTTATTGTTTTTAATTTGCGTTATGGAATACACCTTGCATTTTCAGTTGTGTTTGTTGAACGCACCTGGTCATTTCATATTAAATATGGGATGAAGTGGGGCGAAAATAAATTTTTCTGTTACATTTATCTCAAAATAATCTCATACAAAAATGAACAAATGGTATTTAACCCTGGTACTATTGAGCATCATTAGCCTGTTTGGTTGCAATGGCAAACGCGAAAAGATGCTGTGCAAACGCTGGCAAGTGAGCGATGTGCAATTTATAAACGAAAGCGAAGCAATGGTGCAAAGTGATACCATGCAAGGCAATATGCAATTGCAAACCGAGATGATGCTCAGAGATGTGATGATGAAAAATATTTATGAATTTAAAGATGACGGAACCTATATGACAGGGAATGCGGCAGCAAGTTCAGGAGGGGAATGGGCTTTTAGCGGAAATAATATCCGGTTTATCATGGACGGAAAAGAAGGTAAAAAGGAAAAGATGGTTCCACTCGAAAAACTGCAGGACGATACTTTAATCGTATTGTTAAAACAGGATCAAACAACGATTCAGATGAAGCTAGTATTGACTCCGATTGCTGATTAGTTAGGTGTATTATGAATCGAAATAAAAGACATTTCTCTGCAGCAGACTGCGCGTCCCGGTAGCTTGTCGGGAGTTAACGGAGGATATTATTACTATAGACAAAAATGCAGCGTTGGTATAAAGTGTATGATTTTGAAAAACACGGGGCAGAACCTCAACGGATAAACAGTGCCCGAAGCATTGATATTGAAGGCAAGCGGCTGTGCTTAACCCGCACTGAAAAAGGCTATTTTGCGCTTGACGACAGGTGTCCGCATGCTGGTGCCAGGTTTGGAATGGGTGGCTATTGTGAAGATAATATGTTGGTATGCCCGGTTCACCGTTACCGTTTTAATGTGCAAACAGGCAAGGGTACCCAGGGCGATTATGTGAACACTTACCCCACTGAAACCCGGGATGATGGTGTGTATGTTGCCATTGAAAAGAAGTGGTGGCAGGTGTTTTAACGATTTCATTGATTACTTTTGAACCAACATGGCACCCATCAAAAAATATATAGACTTTATCACCAATGATATTTGGCATGTGAGATTGGAGAAATTCCCCAAATGGCAACGCGCGTTTATCAGAATGATTCGCATTTTATTGTTGAGTGTGAAGGATTTTAATGACAAACAACTGATCCTTCGGTCATCGGCACTTACCTATTATACATTGCTTTCCATTGTACCGGTCCTTGCCATGATATTTGGTATTGCACAAGGATTTGGGCTCGAACAATATATCCAGGATCAATTGTCAAAGGCATTTGACAGCCAACCGGAGGTTCGGGATAATCTGTTAAATTACTCTCATAATATGTTGCAACGTACAAGGGGAGGATGGGTTGCGGGCTTTGGTTTTATCTTATTAATCTGGTCGGTGGTGCAAGTGTTGGGCAATATTGAGAATGCGCTTAATTCTATCTGGTATGTAAAAATGTCGCGCACATGGACACGCAAATTCACAGATTATTTATCAATCATGGTGATTGCGCCCATTTTTATTATTGTAACAGGTTCGGCAAATATTTTCATCTCAACAGAAATTCATAATCTGGCCGAAAAGCTCGCAGTGCTTGGTAGCGCGGTGCAACAACTCATTATCATTTCCATCAAATTTGTACCCTTTATCAGTACTTGGTTATTGTTTTGTTTGGTCTATTTAGTGATGCCCAATACACGGGTAAAGATAAAGGCAGCTTTGTTTGCGGGAATTATTGCAGGTACATGCTTCCAATTATTCCAATGGGCATATATCGAATTCCAGGTTGGGGTTTCGAGTTCCAATGCTATTTACGGAAGTTTCGCTTCCATTCCCTTGTTTATTACCTGGCTTTATTTTAGCTGGACCATTGTGTTAATTGGGGCAGAAATTTCTTACTCTATTCAAAACGTCACACATTTTGAAGGAGAGCAACAAACAAAAAATATCAGTGCAGAGCAAAAGATGCTGTATCACCTGCATATCATCCATTTTATTGCCAAGCAATTTAAAAAGGGAGAAAAAGCTCCTACTGTTGTTGATATGTCGGCAAAGCTCGATATTCCTGCATATCAATGTCGAATGGTTTTGCAAAATGCCATGAAAGCGAAACTGATCATTGAATCGGTGGAGCTAAAAACAAAAGATCCGATTTACACCCCGGCAGTGGATGTTTCAAAACTAACGATTGGTTTTATTATTAATAAATTGAATAGTTTGGGAGAACTCAGGCGGGCTTCATCAGCCGAATCGTATCATCAAATCAAACACCTTTACAACGAAATGGAAGATGCCATGTATGCATCTCCGGCAAATAAAAACATTGTGGATTTGTAATGGCTTCTCAACTTACGGCACAGCAGGTTTTGCACGGTTATACAATGGGTATTTTCCCCATGGCCGATAGCGATGACAATGATTCCATTCATTGGTACGAACCCCGGATGCGGGGTATTATTCCGTTGGATGGATTAAAAATAAGCAAGTCGCTAAAGCAAACCTTACGTTCACAAAAATTTGAAATCAGCATCGACAGGGATTTTGAAAGGGTGATGCGCAATTGTGCGAACCGAACCGAACGATGGATCAGTGAAGAGATTATTGAAGTCTATTGTGAATTGCACAAAATGGGTTATGCCCGTAGTTTCGAGATCAGGAATCAACAGGGTGAACTGGTTGGAGGGTTGTATGGGGTAGCAATGGGTAACGCCTTTTTTGGTGAAAGTATGTTTCACTTGGAACGAGATGCCTCGAAAGTTGCCCTGGTATATCTGGTGGAATGGATGAAACTGCGTAAAATGACCTTATTGGATACGCAATACATTACCGATCATTTAAGAACGTTGGGTGCTGTTGAAATTCCGCAGGAAAGGTATTTGGAGTTATTGCACGAGGCATTGCAATAAAAATCCTGCACTGATAAATTCAATGCAGGATCACTACCATTAAAAATGGTCTTATTATTTTTTAGCAGCTTTCTTAGCAGCAGCCTTTTTAGGAGCAGCTTTCTTAGCTGTTTTTTTAGCAGCTTCCGGAGTTGAACCGATTTTGCTTACTACTTTAGCCAATTTAGATTTTTGATTAGCAGCTTTTTTCTTGTGAATCACGTTTTTCTTAGCAAGCTTATCCAACATTGACGATACTTTTTTGTAAAGTTCATCTGCTTCAACTTTATCAGTTGTGTTGCGCAATGTTTTAACTACAGTACGTGTACTTTTAGCTTGGTATCTGTTGCTTAAACGCTTAGTTGCGCTGCTACGGATTCTTTTTTCTGCTGATTTATGGTTTGCCATGAGTAATCTATTATTCTTTTAAAAAAGGACTGCAAATATAGGATTATGAATTCAAAATCAAAGTTTTCAACAAAAAAAATCACTTAAACAGCGAAACTCTCGCCACAACTGCATGTTCGGGTTGCATTGGGGTTGTTGAAAGAGAATCCTTTTCCGTTTAATCCATCTGTAAAGTCAAGTTCAGTGCCGAATAAATATAAAACGCTACGCTTATCGGTTACAACTCTAACTCCTTCAAAATCTATTACTTCGTCTCCTGCTTTTACTTCGTTGTCAAAATCGAGTTTATATGATAAGCCGGAGCAGCCTCCGCTATCAACACCTACTCGCAAAAAGTAATCTTCAGTATAGTTCGACTCTTTTTTCAGGTCCTTAATTCTATTTTTAGCTTTTTCAGTTACAGTAATCATATACAAGATGATTTATCATACAAATGTATGTATTATATTGATACAGCAATCGATACTGCTGTTTTGTTTTACTGATTTTGGTCAAAATCTCTCGTTGTGGCTTTTGCGTAAAGCGCGTACATTTGCTTTATGCAACAAATACAAACAATTGGCATTGCAGGAGCAGGTACGATGGGCGCTGGTATTGCCCAGGTTTCGGCACAAGCAGGTTTTACCACCATTTTATTTGACCTTAATCCCGAGGTTGTAACGAAAGCACAAGCCGGTTTGGAAAAATCACTTGCTGGATTGGTGTCGAAAGGAAAAATAACGGATGCTGCCAAAGTTGAAATTCTACAACGCATAACATTTACCACCGATATTGAATTACTCAAAGCTGATTTGATCATAGAAGCGATCATTGAACGCCTGGAAATTAAGCAACAGCTTTTTCAGAAGTTGGCAGCGTTAAATGGTGACCAAACAATTCTGGCAACCAACACTTCTTCCATTCCGGTAACTCAGATTGCTGCAAAGATACCTGTTCCTTCAAGGGTGTTGGGGATCCATTTTTTTAATCCTGCACCGATCATGAAACTGGTGGAGATCATATTGGGTGTTGAAACCGATCCTGCAATTGCACAACAATGTAAAACGCTGATCGAATCAATGGGGAAGACTTGTGTAATGGCTGCTGATGCTCCGGGGTTTATTGTGAACAGGGTTGCTCGTCATTATTATGTAGAAGGATTAAAAATTGCGGAAGAAAAAGTTGCTGATATTGAAACCATCGATGCATTGATGGAAAGCTGTGGCTTTAAAATGGGACCTTTTCGCTTAATGGACTTAATTGGAGTCGACACTAATTTCTCGGTAACATCTTCCATTTATAATCTGTTCCACCAGGATGGAAAATTCAGGCCAAGCCGCATTCAACAGCAAAAGGTAGATGCGGGTCATTTTGGAAGAAAAACAGGCAAAGGATTTTACAATTATGAAAATTAAACAACCCCTGATTGGATTGCTTTTTTGTTTGCTTGCAACCGGTTTGCAACAATGTAAAAAGAACACAGATAATAGTACTGACTTTTTTCCTCCTGTTCAGTATAAAACGCAACTTAATTTAAACCTGCCGCAATACATTGGGTTATTAAGTCCTCAAGGGTATGTTTATATACCGGAAGGAAATAAAGGTTCTGTCGTTTATCATTCTCCCCAAGGAGGATTTGTGGTTTATGACAGAACATGTTCACACAATCCGGGAGATGCATGCGCTGCGGTGACCGTAGACAGCAATTATGTGGGATTAAAATGTGGACATTATGCAAATGGATTTCAGGCGTGCTGCCAGTCTGTTTTTGATCTGAATACAGGTATTGCCATTCAAAAGCCCGCTTCGCGCGCGCTTAAGCAGTATTACTCTTCTTATGATGAGGCCAATAAAGTGCTTTACGTAAGCACATCTCCTTTTTAAATTTTAACCCATACAGGGCAATGGTCGCTGTGTTTTACTTGTTGTAAAATGCCGGCATCTTTTAATGGAATATTGGGCGTGGTTAAGCAATAATCTATGCGCCAACCTTTATTGCGTTCGCGGGCTCCTGCTCTGAACGTCCACCAGCTGTATTCGTGCGCATTGGTATTAAACTGGCGAAAAGAATCCACCAAACCATTATCCATCAGCTTGCCCAGCCATTCACGTTCTTCAGGTAAAAATCCCGAACTGTTTTTGTTGCCCACCGGGTCGTGAATATCAATTGGCTTTGCACAAATATTGTAATCGCCACAAATGATCAGTTTGGGTCTTTCCTTTTTCAGTTGTTCGATATAGTTGTAAAAAAAATCGAGCCATACCATTTTGTAACCTTGTCTTTCCTCTCCACTTGAACCCGATGGGACATACACGCTGATGGTGGAAACATCACCAAAATCAACACGTACGATCCTTCCTTCTGTATCATATTGAGCATCACCAAATCCATACACAATATTATCCGGCTGGTGTTTGGTGAAAATGGCAACACCGCTGTAACCTTTCTTCTGGGCCGAAAACCAATAACTCTTATAACCCAACAAATCAAAGGGGGTATGGTCAATTTGCGAGTGTTCTGCTTTTGTTTCCTGGAAACAATATACATCCGCTTTGCGCTCCTCCATCCAGTTGAGCAATCCTTTGCTCATTGCCGAGCGAATACCATTTACATTATACGATACGATTTCCATAAGAAGAGTTTTGAAACAAATAAACGTTAATTTTTACTTTTTTGGTAGAAAGAAAATAACCCGAAGCACAATAAAAAAATGCATATTCGCGACTTATATGTTGTACGTAAAAAAATCAAAATTACCTAAAGCCGGCAAAGGTTTATTCACCAAAGAACCCATTAAGAAAGGCGCTATTGTATGTGAATATGAAGGCGAGAAAATTACCTGGAAAGAATGTTTGCGCAGAAATGAAAATCAACCAGGAAAAGGCGCATATTTTTTTCACATCACCGATAAAAACTGCGTGGATGCACAACATACACTATGGGCAATGGGGCGCTATGCGAACGATGCAACAGGCTTGAGTCGTGTAAAAGGATTGCGTAACAATGCTAAGTATGAGGTAATAAAAGGGAAACCATATATTGTTGCTATAAGGAACATTAAGGAGAAGGAAGAAATTTTTGTTTCGTATGGCAAAGAATACTGGGATGCTATGCTCGAGGATTAGGTTATTTGACAAGCCGCATTTTGATGCGGAGATCTTCAACAGGCCTGTCATTTGCATCACGTTTGACCAGCATTATAGAATCGATAATATTCATTCCGGATACCACTTCACCAAAAACAGTGTAGTTCATATCTAAATGAGGTGCACCACCGATGTTCATATAATCTAAAATTTGTTGATTTGAGAACGTGATTTCCATTGGAGCAAAAAGCGAATCAACAACCGTTTGCATCCCCAGCATATAGGCATGCATCCCTTGTTTGTCTCCACGCAAAGTAAAATCATCGAGCCTGGCTTTGATTGAATCGGAAACCATAATTGATGCAAAAAGCTGGCTCTTTAAATTATAGTTTGTGGTATTCAGCAAATTGCTGATCTCATCTCTGGTAAAGGTTCTGCCCTCCACAATATAAAACTGACATCCACTGGAAGCCTTTCCCGGATTGTCATCTCGTGCTGCAGCCAGTGCACCTCTTTTATGGTATAGCCTGGGGTTTATTTCTGCCGGAATCCGGTATCCGTTATAACCTTGTCCTAATATGGTTCCCGCTTGAGCATGTTTAGATGTCGGATCTCCTCCCTGAATAATAAAATCAGGAATAACACGGTGAAACAAGAGGCTGTCATAAAAACCTTCTTTCACAAGCTTGATAAAATTATCTCTGTGTAAAGGTGTTTGGTTATAAAGTTTGACAACAAACTTTCCGTATTTGGTTGTAACCTCAACTTTCTGCTCGGGTGTGGCAGGTGGGGTAAAAGCGAAAAAAGTGAGGGTAACAAAGATCAATAAAACACCCAATAGAAAGGTTCTCATTTTATGTGGTTGGTGTTGGGTCTTCAAATAATTGGTGTACATCATAGTATTTAACAACTAAGCGTCTTAAAAAAGTTTCTTGTTTTAGCATATCCGCATAAGGCAGTTGTTTCAATTGTTTATAGTGTGGCCAACCTTCTGCATCATATGATTCAAGTTCGTAATATCCATCGAGGGCTAATAATGCACATGTTGCCACATGCATAATATCCATTTTTTCATCCTTGCTTAACTCTTTGGAAATGCCAAGTTCGCGCATCCCGATCAAAAAGAGTAAGCCATTCATATCAGGTTTTTTTCCAAAGTCCTTTTTGATGGCAAATACAATTTTATACCACTTCATTTTAGTGGTCTCATCCATTTCAAAAACATTCAAACTATCTGCGTCCATATCCAACAAAAGTAAGGATTTATTACCTTGGTATGATAAAGATGATAGTTTTACCGATAAGGATGCACAATGTAGTTGGGAAATTTGTAGTTTTGTTCTTCAAAATATCACCCAATGTTTAAGTTTTTATTTTATCTATTATTGATTTACCTGATCTATCGGATACTTTTCGGCAGATACACAGGTACGATTATTAAAACCAAGGTATATCGGAACGAAACACATCATTATCACAATACACAGGATAAAGAGAGTGAAGGACGTGTTACGGTGAATCCTAAAGTTACTAAACAACAAAGCGGAAACTCAGGAAAAATGGGGGAGTATGTGGATTACGAGGAAATAAAATAATGGAAAAAAAACTGCGCGCGTGGTTGCTAAAAACGCTGGGAACACAAAAATATCTTGACGTAGTTAGTCACATTTATATTCGGTTGATCAAGGCCGGATTCATGAAGCAAAAATATCCGGAATTATTTTTTCTGAAAACAATCATTCAGCCGGGTTTTATCTGCATTGATATTGGTGCGAACGTGGGATATTACAGTACGATGTTATCTGAGGCATGTGGTGCCAAAGGGCATGTACATGCAGTAGAGCCGGTGCAGCTTTTTCAGCAAATATTTTTGCAGAACATGAAAAGGTTTGACTGTGATAATGTAACCTTGTATCCTGTTGCATTAGGAGGTGAAAAGGGACAAATTACCATGGGAACACCTGTTATTGATGGTGTGTTCAGGCACGGTTTAACACATGTGGTTGAACCGAATGAAGACACAGCGGGTATGCATACATACTCGGTAAACATGTGTACTCCGAATGAATTGTTTTTGACTCTTACCCGGCTTGACTTTATAAAATGTGACGTGGAAGGTTATGAAACGATTTTAATGCCTCATTTTTCGGAAATCATTAAAAGGTTCAAGCCCCTTATTCAAATTGAACTTGGCTCAGAAGAGCACCGCAAAGCAATAGTTGCATTGTTGTCGGATATCGTTGGATACAAACCGTATCGTTTGCTGGATGGCAGGCTTCAATTGATGAACAATGAAGATGCAATGCAATATTCAAACGGAGATTTTTACTTTAAATAGCAAAGGCTGCTACCATTCATCTTCATCAATTACGATTTGTTCACGTAATGCTTTTTTGAATTTTTCGATCATTGCATTGATGTCTTTATCGGCATAACGCAATATTTGATCTACTCCTTTTATTCCGGTTGTGGTTGTATAATAATACTCAAAATAGTTACGGGTAGGAACGCCTACGTTGGGCTTCACGCCTTCATGTACAAGATTGGTAATGGTATATTTATAACGACCTTCTTTAAACAAAACGGTCATTTTAAATTGATAGGTACCAATTGGTCTTTTAGCGTATTTGTTCGAGTAGTTATATGCCGGCATAACAGCATTGATCACCAGCTTTTGATTTTTCTTATCAACTTCGAAAAGGCCTTTTGGATCTTTAACATTCCCTGCCAGATATTTTACTGCAAAATTTTTGGTTCTCGCATAAATGGAATCTGAACTGCTTTCTTCCTGTTCTACAATTCCCGTATAAACGATAAGGTTTGTTAGTGTATCCATTGTAAGAACGATACGTTCGTATGGTTTTACAGGAACCCCCTCAGGTGTTTGCTCTTCATCTGTTGGCGTTTCTGTAGTTTGACTATCGGTTGTCATTGTATTAAAATCGAAACCCGGAGACGTTGGGTCTTGATTTTGCGCGGTTGCACAAAATCCTGCGAACACAATTGCAAAAACACCTATATATTTTTTCATTATGAAATTTCTTATGCGCATCTGATTATTTGAAAGCTGTCAAAAATAGAAAAAGTGTTGGGTTTTCAAACTGACAAATGTGGAAATTTTAATGATAAATAACCTTTTTGTATATACCGAAAGACAATAAAGTCCATTGTTGTTGTTTAAACCATTGGGAAAATCGCATATTTGTTGACTCAAATCATGCAACAACACGTTTATGCAATTGCCCAGGCTTGCGAATCAGCAGGAATTCAACAAGCTATTATTTGTCCGGGTTCACGTTCAGCTCCTTTGGTTTACGCATTTACACAATCCAATATTCAATGTTTCAGCATTGTAGACGAACGCAGTGCTGCATATATTGCTTTGGGAATGGCACAACAATCAGGTATTCCGGTTGTGCTTATTTGCACTTCGGGGACCGCAGCGCTTAATTTTTTCCCGGCTATTGCTGAGGCATTTTATCAGCAGATTCCTTTATTGGTGCTCACTGCCGATAGACCCCCCGAATTAATGAACCAACAAGATGGGCAGATGATTATGCAAAAGGATGTGTATGGAAAACATGTTAAGGGCTCATTTGAACTGCCTTGTTATGAATCGGGGAAGGAAAATATAACAGAAACAACAGCACTTGTACAAAATGCGTTGGGTAAATGTTTTCAGGCGGCTCAAGGCCCTGTTCATATTAATATTCCTCTTGCCGAGCCGTTGTATCCAACAACTAAAGTAATCGCTCAGAAAACCATAACGCGCACACCGTCATTGATCGTGGAGCCTATGCCTGCAAAAGGTTTTATAGAAACCATTCAACCATTGTGGAAGAAGGCCAAATGCAAATTGGTGTTGGTTGGTCAAATGTCTTGTAATGCCAAGCTCACAGCAGCTTTATTGGAACTGCAAAAGCAACCGGATGTTGTCATTGTTTGCGATGTACTTTCCAATCAATATCACTATAACACGGCATCGCATTTTGATTACCTTTTGATGCGTGCGGATGCCAAAACGTTGAAGGAGTTGGAACCTGATTTAATCATTTCGCTCGGTGGTCCGGTTTTATCCAAGGCGCTTAAAAAATGGTTACAGCAATGTAAACCGGCTGTTCATATCCGCTATAATTTGGGGGAATACAAAGTGGATACATATAACAATGTAACGCATGCTTTTGAAGGCAATGCAGCCGATGATCTTTTTACACTAGGACTTCAATCGCCAACGGCCCCAGAGAGTAGCAGGTATAAATTGTTTTGGCTGGAGGCTAATAAAGTGATGGAGCAAACCATTCAACATTTTTTAGCCCAACCTTTATGGAGCGAACTTCATGCAATGAGCACCGTTTTGAATAAAATACCGGATGCGGTAAATGTTCAGATTGGCAATAGTTCCATTATCAGGTATGTAAGTTATTTGGGAAATATCAATCCAAGTTGGGTGGTGAATGGAAACAGGGGAACTAGTGGAATAGATGGTTGCACGTCAACAGCTGTAGGGGCTGCGCTGGTAAACAGCAGGCCAACGTTTTTACTCACAGGTGATATTGCTTTTTTATACGATAACAATGCCTTGTGGAATAATCTTCCGGGGAACTTAAAAATTGTTGTTTTTAACAATTATGGTGGAGGGATTTTTCAATTGATCGATGGACCGGCCAAACACAAAGATCAGCTGGATTATTTTACGACACCGCACCAACAAAATATTGGGGCCTGGGCCCACGCAAAGAATGTAAAACATATTAAGGCGGCTTCTCTTAAAGAACTTTCGGCTGTGGCAGGGACATTTTTTGAGCCAACCAGTATGGCTTCCATCCTTGAAATAACGATAGATAGAAATAAAAACAGCGAGGTGTTTAAACGGTTTAAACAACAATCCTTTTAGTACCCTAAATCATATTTTATAAATCGAAACTATTCAGATATTCGCATCCTCATTACAATCATTAAGAAGACAATTTATATGCAATCAAAACACCCTTGGAAAACCATCAAAGAATACGAAGAAATTAAATTTTCATTTTTAGATGGTATCGCAAAAATCAGTATCAATCGTCCTGAAAAACACAATGCATTTACGCCTCTTACGGTAAAAGAAATGAGTGATGCGATGGAAATAGCCAGGCAAGATGAAAACGTTTATGTGGTCATCTTAACAGGTGAAGGAGGTGAAGCCTTTTGCAGCGGAGGCGATCAGAGTGTTCGCGGGCATGGTGGATATGTTGGTAAAGACGGAGTACCTCGATTGAATGTGCTGGATTTTCAGATGCAAATTCGCAGGATTCCCAAGCCGGTGATTGCAATGGTTGCAGGTTGGGCAATTGGTGGCGGACATGTATTGCATGTTATATGCGATTTGAGCATAGCAGCCGAGAATGCAAGATTTGGCCAAACCGGTCCAATGGTTGGAAGTTTTGATGGCGGTTTCGGTGCGGGTTATTTAGCCCGGGTTGTAGGCCAGAAGAAAGCTCGCGAAATTTGGTTTTTATGTGATCAGTACAATGCTCAGGAAGCATTGGATATGGGATTGGTGAACAAAGTAGTGCCACTTGAAACATTGGAAGATGTAACCATTGAATGGTGTAAAAAAATAATGGAGAAAAGCCCGATTGCATTACGTATGCTTAAGTCGGCATTTAATGCAGAGCTCGATGGTCAGGCGGGTATACAGGAGCTTGCCGGAAATTCAACTTTGTTGTATTATTTGAGTGATGAAGCGAAAGAAGGGAAAAACTCATTCCTTGAAAAACGCAAACCCGACTTTAAAAAATTCCCTAAGTTCCCATAGTAGTAAGTGATTAGGGGACAGGAGTTAGAGAAACCTCTGAGTTGAAAGTTGTGTTATAAATTTTCGTTTCCTTTGATAAGGGTATATACAGCCATGTCCAGAAACGCATTGTTAAAATAAATGCGGTCGTGGTAGTGCGCTTCTTTTGCAAACCCCAGTTGTTCCAGTATAAAAATGGCACTCCTGTTTTGTGGTGAAACCTTGGCTTCAATTGTATGAAGATTGAGTTCATATAACCCAAAGTGGATGATCGCTTTTACGGCTTCAATGGCAATATTTTTCCCCCAAAATTCGGCAGCCATTTCCCCGCCAATTTCGGCATGCATATTGGCAATATCAATTGAGTTAAAACCGCAGGTCCCGATAATCTCATTGTTGTCTCTCAGAATGCCAGCCCAACCAATTGCTTGTTTGTTGTGAAAGGCCTGAATGGTTCGCTCAGCAAGTTTATATGCATCTTCTTCTTGTTGCATATTGGGCCGTGCAATAAATTGATTAACCCGTCCGCTTGCGCGCATGGCAAAAATTTGAGGCGCATCTGTTGGCCGGATTTCACGTAAGGTTAAACGTGGTGTGGTTAAAACAGGAAATGAGTCAAAAACTGCAGTGTTAAGTTTCATAATGAATGGTTATTAAAACAAAAGAGACATTGAAAAATCAATGTCTCTTTTTGGTATTTTAGTTAATAGTCGAAATTTCTTCAGATTCATTTTGTTCTGCTGCATTGTTTCGTTCGGCAGCAAGTCTTGCTTCTCCATTTAGTTTCGAGAGTTCTTCTTCTCTACTTATATACGGACGTTTACCTAAAATCTCTTCAAGATCTTCTTTAAACACAACCTCTGTTCGGAGCAATCTTTCAGCAAGTTCAATAAGCAAATGTTTGTTCTCCAATAGAATTGCTTTTGCTCTCACGTACTGGCTTTCTATTAATTTACTTACTTCTTCATCAATTGTTTGTGCGGTTTGTTCACTGTATGGTTTTGTGAATCCATATTCGTTTCCACCCTGCGAATCGTAATAACTGATGTTTCCAATTTTATCGTTTAAGCCATAGATCGAAACCATTGCATATGCTTTTTTGGTAACTACTTCCAAATCACTTAGAGCTCCGGTTGATATTCTTCCGAAGATGATTTGTTCGGCAGCTCTTCCTCCAAGTGTTGCACATAATTCATCAAGGAGTTGTTCTGTGGTTGTAATTTGTCGTTCATTAGGCAAATACCAGGCAGCACCTAATGATTGGCCACGAGGTACGATCGTAACCTTGATCAATGGGTGTGCGTGTTCCAATAACCAACTGATCGTTGCATGTCCCGATTCGTGGTATGCAATTACTTTTTTCTCATCAGCCGTGATGATCTTATTTTTCTTTTCCAGTCCGCCTACAATTCTATCAACAGCATCAAGGAAATCCTGCATGTCAATTTTTTCTTTGTTTTTGCGGGCCGCGATCAAGGCTGCTTCATTACACACATTGGCGATATCGGCTCCTGCAAATCCAACTGTTTGAACAGCTAATTTATTCGGACTGATATCATCATTCAACTTCAATGGTTTTAAATGCACTTTGAATATTTCTTCACGTCCGTTTAGGTCCGGTTTATCAATTGAGATCTGGCGATCAAAACGCCCCGGACGAAGCAATGCTGCATCCAAAATATCAGGACGGTTGGTTGCTGCCAAAATAATAACTCCCAGGTCGGTTGCAAAACCATCCATTTCGGTTAACAATTGGTTCAATGTGTTTTCGCGCTCATCATTTCCGCCTTGTATTGCGTTACGTCCACGGGCTCTTCCCACGGCATCTATCTCATCAATAAAAATAATGCAAGGCGCTTTTTCTTTTGCCTGGCGGAATAAATCGCGAACACGACTTGCTCCTACACCCACAAACATTTCTACGAAATCGGAACCTGAAAGAGAGAAGAACGGTACACCGGCTTCGCCTGCAACGGCTTTGGCCAACAACGTTTTTCCCGTACCAGGAGGTCCAACCAATAAAGCACCTTTTGGAATTTTACCACCCAGGTTGGTGTACTTTTTGGGGTTTTTCAAAAAGTCAACGATCTCCATGATCTCAACTTTTGCTTCGTCCAATCCGGCAACATCTTTAAATGTTGTCTTTACCTGTGTTTCCTTGTCAAACAACTGCGCTTTGGATTTACCAATATTAAATATCTGGCCACCGCCACCTCCTGCTCCGCCACCCATTCTGCGCATCACAAACATCCAAAAACCGATGAGCAAGACAATTGGAAGAATCCAGCCGATGATATCGCCTATATAATTCCGTTGGGTAACGTACTCCACCGGAATTTCCAGGGTTTGCCCCGGATTGTTTTTTTCAAATGTTGTGCGGGCATTGTTCAGATCGGTTGAAAATTGATTCACATCTCCAATTTCAAAATAGTAATGTGGTCCAACTTCATCGCCAAAAAAGCCACGATCTTTTAAGTCCTTGTACTTGTCGTTTTTAATAGCATCTTTTTTAAGATAAATTTCTGCGCGCTCTTTGTTTACAACAACGATTTTTTCGACATCGCCTGTAACAATCATATCATTCTGCACTTTGAACCATGTTGTTTTTAAGGCAACATCATGCGGCATAAATTGAATAACTAAAAATACGACTGCAATGATTCCGTAAATCCAATAAAAATTAAACTTAGGAACAGGGGGTAGTTTTGGTTTTTGTGAACGTTTAGGTTCTTCGGGTTTTAAATCCTGTGGATTGATATCTGACATTATATAACTGTTGTTTTTTTGTAATATGAAATTTAAGCAAGAATAGGGCTAAAAAGTTTTAATGACAAACGTTCCGAATCAGGCGGATGGAGTCAATAAGCTGGGGTAAACCCACGACTTGTCCAGCGTTGATTGAAATTGTTGGTCAAAATCCCTTTTGGTATTGATAGCCTTATTAAACATAATGGTTTGGGCATTGACTTTCCCTTCTTGCAACATTACCGCTAATTTTTGCTTGTTCGTCAATATTGTTTCGCCATCTATCAGAAGTTCTACCTGCAA
The DNA here is from genome assembly GCA_943369665.1 of Chitinophaga pinensis. Taxonomy (GTDB): domain Bacteria; phylum Bacteroidota; class Bacteroidia; order UKL13-3; family UKL13-3; genus UKL13-3. Next base: position 19,573 of record CALRNX020000005.1, on the reverse strand, counting down.
CCGATTGAATAAGTTAAGGTTGTATGCCCTGTCTATTTCCTGCATAAAATGAACTGATTTATCAATTCCGCAACCACTCACCTCGTTGAAGTTTTCATCTACGGCAATAACCAAGAACACATTGTTTAAGATGGCAAACGATGCTTTAAGTTGTTGTTGGTGAGCTGTCCAACCGGAAACAAAAGCTCCTGCTTTTGCAGTTATTTCTGTCTGTTCTGTCTGGCTTAAAGTTCGATTGGCAGCATATACCCAAACCCTGGCATTATCGGGCATCTGATCAAAAGGAATATTCATATTTGACTTGCTTGAAATACAAAGTTACCAAAAACCAAGCCATTGAAAAACTATGGTGAACATAAGTGCCAACATTGCACCTTTTGGTATTTCGTGTCATGTTTTATTTAAATAAGCTACCATTCCTGCCTTGCTAAATGCCTTTCGCGTATCCATACTTCTTATTATACTTGCAGCTTAACTCTACTAAGTGAAAAATACAGATATTGTAATTATAGGTGCTGGACCGGGAGGGTGTTCAACTTCTTTGTTCCTGGCTAAGCATAAGATTCCCCATACCATCATTGATAAAGCAATATTTCCCCGCGATAAGGTATGTGGTGACGCTCTGAGCGGTAAATCGGTTTATGTGTTAAATCAACTCGATCCTACGATCATTCCTGCTTTTAATGAGCAAAAGAGTGAATTTATCGAGAGCTGGGGGGTGAAATTTGTGGCGCCTAATGGCAAGGCGATCGATATTCCCTTTAAGTCGGATATGAGCAAGGAACAATTGCCTCCGGGGTTTATTGCCAAGCGATATGATTTCGATAACGAGTTGTTTAAGCGCCTTGACAGAACCTATGCAACTGTAATAGAAGGAGCGGAGGTAACAGAGATTGTGAAAACGGCTGAAGGAATGAGTGTTTTCTACGGGAAAGGAGACACGAAGTATGAGATACAAGATGCGAAACTTGTGGTTGGGGCTGAGGGCGACAGGAGTATCGTAGCTAAAAAATTTGCAGGCTTGCAAAAGGAAAACGACCATTATTGTGCGGGTATCAGGGCATACTATGAAGGAGTAACGGGAATGCATGAACAGCATTTTATCGAGCTTCATTTTTTACCCGAAATGTTGCCCGGCTATTTCTGGATCTTCCCATTACCAAATGGAATGGCAAATGTTGGTGCGGGTATGCTTAGCAGCGAGGTGAGCAAACGTAAAGTAAACCTCAAAGCGGATATGGTTAAGGCCATTGAAAACAACCCTAATATTAAGGAGCGGTTTAGGAATGCTAAGTTGCAGGGAAAAATCCAGGGATGGGGGTTGCCTTTGGGCAGCAAAAAAAGACCGGTAAGTGGGGAAGGCTTTTTGCTGGTAGGTGATGCCGGGTCGCTCATTGATCCCTTTACAGGCGAAGGGATTGGCAATGCTTTGTATAGTGGGATGATGGCAGCCAATCATATTGCCGAATGCGTTATGCAAAATCGTTTTGATGCAGCTTTTTTGAAACAGTATGACACTGCTTTTTATGACCGCCAATGGGATGAGCTCAAGCTAAGTCATACCATGCAGCGATTGTGTAAGTTTCCATGGCTCTTTAACTTCGTGGTGAATAAAGCACATAAAAATAAAACCCTCCGCGAAACCATCAGTTGCATGTTTGAAGACCTTGACCTGCGGGCCAAATTGCGCAATCCATTATTCTATATAAAGCTGTTGATGAACGACTAATTTTCTACCAGTCAATCAAAAACGTAATTAGTTAAGTCAAAAATTGTATTTTCGCAGCCTCAAAAATAAGGCTCAGTGAAAAGAAAAGTGATTGTAATTGGCGGTGGTGCTGCCGGATTTTTTTCGGCAATAACGTGTGCGCAAGCCAGTAAAGATGTTGAAGTAACCTTGTTGGAAAAAACCAGCAAACTCTTGAGTAAGGTATCCGTTTCAGGTGGAGGCAGGTGCAATGTTACGCATGCTTGTTTCGATAATAAAACGCTTTCAGCTTCGTATCCCCGAGGTGAAAAACAACTCAAAAGTGCGTTTAGCAGATTTACGACAACAGATACGATTAATTGGTTCGAATCACGTGGTGTGAAGCTTAAAACAGAAGCTGACGGCCGCATGTTTCCTAAAACGGATAAATCGGAAACCATCATTGATTGTTTGATGAAAGAGGCTAAAAAAGCCAAAGTAAATATTCAAACGGAAGTTGGTGTGAAAGAAGTTCGCCCTCGTTTTGAAGGGGGCTTTCATGTGGAGTTAAGCAATGGTGATCATACACATTGCGATAAAATTATCATAGCAACAGGAGGAAGCCCCAAAGCAGAAGGTTTTGACTGGTTAAAAAGTTTGGGACACCAAATTGTAGAACCTGTTCCTTCGTTGTTTACATTTAATATTCCCAACAATCCCATTATTGAACTACAAGGTATTTCGGTTGATCCTGCAAAGGTGAAAATTGCCGATACCAAAAATGAGTTTGTAGGCCCTGTGTTGATCACGCATTGGGGATTGAGTGGACCGGCAGTACTGAAGCTTTCTTCTTATTGCGCGCGTTTGCTTGCTGAAAAAGAATACGATTTTAAGATCCAGATAAGTTGGTTGAACAATAAAAAGGAAGAAGCGCTTCGCCAGGAATTGTTCAATATCAAAGCGGCCAACCCTACCAAACATATTGGCAATTTGTTGCCAGTGGTATTACCAAAACGCCTTATTGAATACATTCTGCATAAGTGTGGCATTAGTCCTGATAAACGTTGGGCTGATGTGACCAAAGAAGAAATTCAACTGATGCAGGAGCACTTTTTGTATGACACTTACCATGTACAAGGTAAAACTACTTTTAAAGAAGAATTTGTTACCTGCGGAGGTGTCAATTTGGACGATGTAGATTTTAAAACCATGGAAAGCAAACGCTGCAAAGGGTTACACTTTGCAGGAGAGGTACTGGATATTGATGGTATTACGGGAGGCTTTAATTTCCAGGCAGCATGGACTACGGGGTTTATTGCAGGCAATGGTGTGCTGAAATAGGCATATTTTTTTCTTGATCATTTTACAGTAATTACAACCGATGATTCATTTTTTTTATGAATTAATCTGTGTAAATCTGTGGTGTTAACTTATAATAACAATCATGCACGGAATCGCTATACATGGTGGAGCAGGAACCATCCTTCGTTCCTTAATGACTCCCGAGAAGGAGGCTCAATATATTTCAGGATTACAACAAGCCATTGAAAGCGGCAATGCTATCCTGGCAAAAGGAGGAAGCAGCCTTGATGCTGTAGAAGCAGCAGTCATGTCGTTGGAGAATTTTCCTTTATTTAATGCCGGAAAAGGAGCGGTATTCACCAATAAAGGTACACACGAAATGGATGCCAGCATAATGGATGGAGCAACACTGGAAGCCGGTGCTGTGAGTGGAATCAGCAATGTGCAAAATCCGGTTCACTTGGCAAGGATCATCAAAGAAAAAAGCGGCCATGTGTTTTTAAGCGGACCAGATGCAGAGGTGTTTGCCAAACAAATGAACATTCCTTTTCAACCCAACGAGTATTTTTACGAAGAAGGCCGTTACAAACAATGGCAGGAGGTAAAAGACAGTGATGGGTATCAATTGGATCATACCGTCAATAGTGGGGAAGGAAAAAAGTTCGGAACAGTGGGTGCGGTTGCTTTGGATAAGCATGGAAATATTGCAGCCGCAACGTCAACAGGTGGCATGACGAATAAACGCTATGGGCGTGTTGGTGATTCACCCATGATCGGGGCGGGAACCTATGCCAACAACGATACTTGTGCGATAAGTTGTACCGGTCATGGAGAGTTTTTTATCCGTGCGGTAGTTGCATACGATATCAGTTGTTTGATGGAATACAAAGGATGGTCGTTAAAGCAGGCTTGCGATTTTGTGGTAAAGGATAAGCTCGTAAAATTTGGTGGAGAAGGAGGATTGATAGCCATTGACACCAAAGGCAATATTGAATTACCCTTTAACAGTGAGGGCATGTACAGGGCCTGGCAAAAGGATGACGGGAAGATTGAAGTGAGGATTTATGAGGATTAATCAGTTTTCTCCTAACTTATAAGAGTACGCAACTTTGATATTATTCACTACTTTCTAAGATATAGATGACTTTTCCGTTTTTGTCAACATATGCATAACCAATGTCATGATACAATCTAACCGTGCCGCCTTTACTCATTGCCCAATAATATATTTCGGTTAAATATTTAGCATCAGTAACATCTTTAATTGTCTTTTTCTTCGCATACAATTTAAAGTACTCAATCTTGTCATCAAAAGTGGTACTGTCTCTGTAAGTATAATAGTTAAAGGATTTGTTTATGCTATCTATATCGAAAAAGGAAGTTTCAAAGTAAATACCATTCTCTGAAACTTTATAGTAAATAGAGTCCACTCTATACATTGTTTGTGATACAATACCTTTTTTGTAAAAGAAGTCTGCATATACATCGTCATCAGTATATTTAAAAATGATATATTTTGCTTTACCTATTGTATCCGAATAGCTGACCTTAGAAACTCCTGCATCATAGGTATAAGGTCGCGGTTTACTAATTAAGTAAACGTCCACCTTTTCTGTTTTATAATATTTGGGAAGAGCACAAAGTCCTTTAGTCTGTTTAATAACTTCAGTTCTCACAAGTTGTTTTAGGTCAACACTTGCCTTGGGAACTTTTTGTGAAGATGAATGCAGAGAGACAAAAAGTAAGAGTAAAAGGATAGTATTTTTCATTTTATAGGCGACTACAAACAAACATAAAAAGATTTTAAATATTTATTTACTTCTATTTATCGTTATTGAAATTGATACAAACAAAAAATCCTGCTTCAACTTATTGAAACAGGATTTTGTATGAAATGCAAAATAGTCTTATGCTGTAACCATTTCAGTTGCGATGAACTGTCTTTCTTTTAATAAATAACGATTACCACGCACCAGAATATTCACGCGTAAATTCTCTACAGCAATGGGTTCGCCCATGCCAACGTCTGTAATATTACTGTGGCGTATATCTTTTCCATCTACAATTACAACAGCTCCACTTCCCACTACTTCTAAATTGTTTCCGGCTGTAACGATAACACCGGTATCTTCACCCAAACCAATTCCGGTACATTGCGGATTGCTTGCAACGGCTTGCGCCAAACGGTTAAAGCGTCCACGTTTATCAAAATGGGAATCGATAATAACATTGCCAATAAAAGCTAAACCGGTAGTGATTTTTACTTCACCTTTCAAATGTGCCAGCTCGCTTTTACCCTGGTAGATCATGGTATTGCTCATGGCCATTGCACCAGCACTTGTTCCTGCTATCACAAAACCATCTTCATTCATGTAACGATCGTGAAGGGTATTGTATATTTCACTACCACCAAAAATACTGGTTAAGCGTAATTGATCACCTCCGCTAAACATCACACCATCGGCTGCCTTTACGCGTTGTATAAATTCATCGTTAAATACATCTTCGCGTTTACGGATATCAATTACACCAACATTCGTACAACCAATTTTGCCGAACGCATCAAGGTAATTTGCACCTACTTCAGTTGGGATCGAAGAAGCTGTGGTAATTACTTCAATTCGTTTGTCAACCCCTCCTACTTCTTCTACAAGACGGGCAAGTATGCCAATTTCAAAAAAATTCAAACGATTACGTTCGATAAATCCTTGCTCTAAATCTGTCCCTTTATCTTCTGCACCGCCTACAGATATTAGTTTTCCTTTAGGTAATTCCACTGTTGTATTTATGTTAATTCGTGGGCAAATAAAAGGCAATAATTTAAGAGGAACGCAATATTTTTTTGATTTTATTTCACATATTAAATCATTATGTCTGAAAATGAAGATAGGGTATGCTGCTGACTAAAGATGTTTAAGCATAACGATATTCCGGTAGCTATTTGTCTCCATTTGAAAAAACGCCTCACCAATTGGAGTATAGTTGTGTTTTTTATAAAAGATAATGGCTCTGTGATTTGAATGTAATACCCACAGCCACATTTCTTTGAATCCGGATTCCCGCATGTTTTTTTCCGCCTCATCCAATAGCATTGTTCCGATGTTCTTTCCACAAAACCACTCAAGGATATACAATTTGTTTAATTCTGGGGCGGCTATGTTCTCCACCGGACAAGGTTTTTCAAGGGCGAGCTCCAATACTCCCACCAGATTGTTTTTGTGTTCGGCAACAATTATAAGATCAGGGTATTGGGATAGAACCTGCTCCAGTCGGGATTCCGAGAACTGTACCGTAATAAAGTTGGCAAACTCATCCGAAACACCTTCAGCTCCATATGTTTGAATATATACCTGTTTGTAAAGAATAGAGAGTTTTTTTACATCATTTAAAGATGCTTTACGGATTGTTATTGGAAATGTTGTCATTCTTAAGAGTTATTGTGTGTCGGAAATAAACTTGAGCGAAAGTGTTTTTTGCTCCTCTTCGAAGCGGATCCCTTTTGTAAGCAACCATTGTTGCAGTTCGTCAGCTGTAAGATTATGATAAGAATTAAAAATGTCGAAAACATCTAAATACATTGCTGAATCAACACTTGTCGAAAACACAATCATATCCCCCCGGGTTTCTATCATACCATAAATCTCGGCAAGTGAACGGTATGTTTTGGTTTCCGGGGCCGAAAAGTCAATATCCTTTTCATTCAATATGGTATTTGTTCCGTCAAGGTAAGGCATTTTAATATTCATCTTTACCAATGAGTCTTGGATGCTTACATTGAAGGTTTCAGAGGCAACGGTAATAATTTGTTCCAACATTTTTTCAGGTGGAATCTGCTTGTTCTTAGAGAAGATAAAGTCCCATCTTACAGAGTCGGGTATCGTTGATATGTTTATTACCCGCCTAAAACTTTGAAGATCGAGGCAAAAGGCAACCATTTCCGGTAAAGAGTGATTAAGCAGCGTTACACCCGAAAAATGTTTGTTGAAACGATAGCCACTCCCGGAGATGCCAATGCTTTTACGTATGGTTTGTTGGTGAGGGAAAAGCCCCTGTTCCATGCTAAAATGTACTGTAAATGCAGGGTCAATGCCAGGCCCCCAACTTCCTGTTTTAGCACAATTATTAGAAGGTGTTGTAATGGTTAAGGATGGTATTGCTCCGAGGATTTTTTCTTCTGAGAGCTCTTCCGGACGCCCGTCAAAACAAATAATACCTTTGTCATTAATAATAAGCGTCCGGGGAAGCGATTGGATATTTAGCAATTGAAAAATTGCTTTTGCGGTATCGCATGCCACCCATCCGTTGATTTTTCTTTTTTGTAAGAAGCGCGTGATTTTATCGGGATGTTCATCGGTAACCGACAGGAATGCAACTTGTTTTTGGCTCAGGCCCGAAGAGAGTTCGTTGAGATGCTGAAGGTTGGCAAGGCAAGGGCTGCACCATGTTGCCCAAAATTCAACTACTACAAACCTGGGATGAAAGGCTTTTAAGGATTGAGGTTGTTGTACCCAAACCAGTTGGTCGAAAGCCGGAATCTTTTTTCCAACTAAAGACTGGGCTGAAAGATGAAGTGATAAACAGCAAACACATGCGAGAAAAGTAATTTTTGACATAGATTTTTTATGTTCAAAAAACGCATGAAATAAGAAGTGTGGGAGAAGGAAAATAGGGTGCAATAAGGTGTAAAAAGGATGTAATACCGGGTGTATTAATGGAGGTATTGTGCTATTTCCCTTACTTCTTTACGGTTTTTAATATTTACTTTTTGGTAAATTCTGCTTACGTGAGTTTTAATGGTACTTACCTCAACATTTAGCTTATCTGCTATTTCTTTGTTTGACAACCCTTGGTCAATAAGCAATAAAATTTCACGTTCTTTTATTGTAAGCTCTTTGATCAGTTGTTGGCCGCTTATCAAGTTGTTTTCTGGAGAAGGCAGAGACGTATTTTTTCTTTTACGGATAAGAAAATAAATATTGCCGGCCACTGAACAGGCTAAAGCCAACAGTAGAATGTAAATGAAGGTATTGCGGCTATGACCTTTTTGTACATCATGTTTAAGCGAGAGCACCAATAGTTTTTCTTCTATCTGTTGCGCGTAGGCACTATTTGGAAAACGACTTGAATAACGATCGGCAAAAGCCTGATACAATTGTCCAAATTTAGCATAGTGTGTTTCTATATCTGTTTCCAAAAAAGCAAATAAGGCCGCATGCAAGAATATTGTTGTGTCGGCAAAAGCAATCAGGTCTTGTTGAAGACGGTGTTCAAGAAACTCTTTTTTTACATCTCCTGTTGTATCGGCATATTGTTGCTGGAAATGATCAAGCAATTGCTGAATGAACTGAATGGAGCTGTTTTCCGGGGAGCCAATAACTTGGTAATCAAAATAAGGAGCACAAAAATCGGTTGATGAAACGCTTATGTTGCTTTCATTATGAAGAGCAAGTAAAATATAATTACGTTTGATACCGGTAGAAATTTGCGTGTTAATATGTTCATTGGGCGTTACATATAACCGGTAGAAGCGAATATCATCCGGCAGATCATTGCCCGACAATTCAAAATTTCCAAGCGAATCGATTGCTGTTGATTGAAGAATATTCTGGTAAGAAGCAGTGTAGAGTCCGTCAATTGTGGGAATAGCTGCAAAATATATCTTGGGATACCAGTTTTTTTCAGCCCCTTTAAGCTTCCTTTAATGGTATATGCACCTGCAGGCATGACAAAGCCCATTATCAGCAGGATGCATGCTAATTGCTCTCGGAGCTTTACGTCCTTGAGAATATGTGTTGCGAAATGTTTCTTCATTTGGGAAAAGTAGGGCAATATTCAGGAAATCGAATGGATTCAAAAAGCCCTTATCAACTAAAAGGGGGCTAAAAATTAGATTTTTACAAAAAAATCCTTAAACTGCAGTTAATCTTATCTCGTATCTAAATCTTAATTCATATGCAAATTCTCGACATCAAAGTAATGCGCGGCCCCAATTATTGGTCTATTCGTAGACATAAACTGATTCAAATGCGTTTAGATCTGGAGGATTTGGAACAGAAGCCTACCAATAAAATTCCGGGGTTTAGGGAACGTTTGGAAAAGTTGTTTCCAAGCATGTATGGTCATCGGTGTTCTATTGGTGAACCCGGAGGTTTTTTTAAACGCGTGGAAGACGGAACCTGGATGGGACATGTGATCGAACATATTGCATTGGAGTTGCAAACCCAGGCTGGTATGTTCTGCGGATTTGGTCGTACACGGGGAACAGGCAAAGAAGGGATATACAATGTGGTGTTTAGTTACATGGAAGAGAAAGCAGGTGTATATACTGCAAAAGCAGCAGTGCGCATTGCCGAAGCATTGATTGCCGGAACGGATTATAATTTAGCAGAAGATATTCAGAACCTCCGTGAAATACGTGAAGAAGAGCGCCTTGGCCCAAGTACAGGCTGCATTGTAGACGAAGCAGTGGCACGAGGTATTCCATACATTCGTTTGAATAAACGTTCGCTGGTACAATTGGGTTATGGCGTAAACCAGCGCAGGATCAGGGCAACTATTGCCAGCACCACGGGAAGCATTGCGGTGGATATTGCCTGTGATAAAGAAGAAACAAAAAATTTATTAGAGGCCGCTGAAATTCCGGTTCCACGCGGACGCATCGTGTATAGCGAAGAAGGAATGAAAGAAGCAATCGAGCGCATTAAATATCCGATTGTAACCAAACCCGTGGATGGAAATCATGGCAAGGGGGCAACTACCAATATTTTGAATTGGGAGGATGCTGTGAGAGGATTGGCTGCTGCGCAAAAATATTCACGAGGTGTGATCGTAGAGAAGTTTATTACCGGACAGGATCACCGCGTATTGGTGATCAATTACAAATTTGTAGCAGCTGCAATTCGCAAACCAGCTGCGGTAACTGGCGATGGCAAAAGTACCATCCAGGAGTTGATCGATAAAGTGAATGAAGATCCACGTAGGGGATATGGACATGAAAAAACACTGACCCAAATTAAGGTGGATGAGTTTACCATGGACATGCTGAAAAAAGATAACCTTACTTTGGATAGCATATTGCCGGCAGGCAAAGAACAATGGCTCAAACCAACGGCCAACCTGAGCACCGGAGGTACGGCAACAGACGTGACGGATTTGGTGCATCCCGATAATATTTTTATGTGCGAACGCATAGCCCGCATTATCGGATTGGATATTTGTGGTATTGATATCATGGCTGAAAATTTAACAGAGCCGGTAAGCGAAAACGGAGGTGCTATATTGGAAGTAAATGCAGCTCCCGGTTTCCGCATGCATATTGATCCGGCCGAAGGGCTACCACGCAATATTGCCGAGCCGGTAATTGATATGTTGTATCCTCCCGGAACCAGTGCCCGTATTCCAATTATTGCAGTAGCAGGAACCAATGGAAAAACAACAACAACCCGTTTGATGGCGCATATGGCCAGAACCATGGGACATAAGGTTGGGTTCACAACTACCGATGGTGTGTATATTCAAAATCAACTGATGATGCGCGGAGATTGCACAGGACCTGTGAGTGCAGAGTTTGTATTAAAAGACCCAACCGTGGATTTTGCTGTATTGGAATGTGCGCGTGGCGGCATCTTGCGAGCCGGTTTAGGGTTTCACAATTGTGATATGGCTATTGTTACCAATGTGGATGAAGACCATTTAGGCTTGCAGGATATTGATACCATTGAACAACTTGCCCGGGTAAAGGCCGTTGTTCCCGATAGCGTATTACCAAGTGGTTATGCCATCTTAAATGCGGATAATAAATGGACGGCAGGGATGGCCAAAGGACTTGCCTGTAAGGTTGCATACTTTAGTATGGACGAAAACAATCCATTATTGCAGCAACATATTGCAGGTGGCGGGTTGGCTGCTATCTATGAAAACGGGTATGTAACCATTTGCAAAGGCACTTGGAAGATCCGTGTTGAAAAGGCAGTGAATATTCCGCTTACTTTTGGTGGGCGCGCAGCGTATAATATCGCCAATGTTTTACCAACGTTATTAGCAGGGTTTATCCGCAATTATAAAGTGGAAGATATGCGTGTGGCACTGGCTACATTTATTCCCGGACCGGCACAAACACCCGGACGTATGAATATTTTCCGTTTCAAACATTTTGAGGTGATGATCGATTATGCCCACAACACTGCAGGTTTTGAAGCCATTGGTGAAATGCTCAGTAAAATAGAAGCCAAGCATGTAGGAGTAATAGCCGGAGTGGGAGATAGACGTGATGAAGATACAATAGCATTGGGAGCACAAGCCGCAAAAATGTTTGAAGAAATTGTCATCCGACAGGATAAAAATTTACGGGGAAAAACCGAAGATGAAATTATCAATCTGATCAAACAAGGAATTCATTCGATTGACCCTGGTAAAAAAGTAACCACTTTCAAAAAAGAACGGGATGCTATTGATTATGCTATTAAAAATGCCCGCAAAGGAACCTTTTTAACCATTTGCAGTGATGTGGTTCCGGATGCTTTGGATCAGATTATGAAGCTGAAAGAGCAGGAAGATTTAGGGGAGATTGAATTGGGATTGGAAGAGGCGAGTGCGTAGGCATGCCTCTGAGTTTATGTGATATGAATCAACCATTTGCATAATACATAGATTTACCTATCTTCGCAGCCCATTTATAACAAATAAATTTTTACATTATGTATTTGACCACAGAAAGAAAACAAGAAGTTTTCGCACAGTACGGTAGAGCTAAGTCTAAAACAGACACTGGTTCGGCTGAGAGTCAGATCGCTTTGTTTACACATCGCATCAACCACATTACTGAGCACTTAAAAATTAACAAAAAAGATTTCTCAGCAGAGTTAAGCCTGGTGAAATTGGTAGGTAAAAGACGTGCTTTGTTGGATTACCTAATCCGCGAAGACATTTTCCGTTACCGTGCGATTATCAAAGAACTTGACATTCGTAAGTAAAAGAATGAAGAAGTTACGATTGACGAATGACGGGTTACACCATGGGTGTAGTTCGGCTTCTTATCCTAATTTCTACTAACACATTACAACAAGCAGGGCATTTGTCCTGCTTTTGTTTTTTTCAGTGCAAACCAAAAAGCCGCGTTGGAGAGCACTTTTAGCAGTATTGCGGCAAGAGGAAATCATAACAAAAATGAAAGCAACAACAAAAACCTTTACCTTAGGTGATGGAAGAGAAATTTCGATCGAAACAGGTAAATTAGCAAAACAAGCTGACGGATCAGTAGTCGTAAGAATGGGTGACACCATGATTTTAGCAACTGCTGTAGCAGCTAAAGAGGCCAAAGAAGATGTAGATTTTATGCCACTTACAGTGGATTATCAAGAAAAATTCGCAGCAGTAGGTCGTATCCCGGGAAGTTTTCACAAACGTGAAGCAAAATTATCGGATTATGAAGTATTGGTAAGTCGTATTGTTGACCGTGCCATTCGTCCTTTATTTCCTGAGGATTTTCACGCAGACACGCAAGTGATGCTGCAATTAATTTCAGCAGATAAAAATTTAAATCCTGATTGTCTTGTTGGATTAGCCGCTTCGGCCGCTTTGATGGTAAGTGATATTCCATTCAACGGACCCATCTCTGAGGTACGTGTTGCACGTATCAATGGTGAGTTTAAAATTAACCCAACCATTAGTGAGTTGGAAAATGCCGATATCGATTTGATCGTGGCAGGTACTGAAAAGGACTTGAACATGGTGGAAGGTGAAATGGGCGAAATTACGGAAGAAGAAATGGTACAAGCGCTGCGTATTGCGCATGAAGCGATCATTGCTCAATGTAAAGCACAATGGGAATTATGCGAAATGCTGGGTGGACGTAAGCCTGCCCGTGTATACAACCACGAACGCAGCGATGCGGAATTGGAAGCAAAAATCACAGCGTTTGCATACGATAAAATTTATGCAGTTGCTAAAGGGAAATTACCTAAAGCCGAACGCAGTGCTGCTTTTAAAGCGATCCGCGAAGAGTTTAAAGCAACATTGCCAGAAGGAACAGAGTTGGATAAATTTTTAGCAAATAAATATTTCCATAATGTAGAATATGACGCAGTGCGTGCCATGATCTTAAACGAAAAAACACGTTTGGATGGTCGTGCATTGGATGAAGTTCGTCCTATCTGGAGCGAAGTTGGATATTTGCCAGGTGCGCACGGAAGTGCTGTATTTACCCGGGGTGAAACCCAATCATTAACCACGGTAACATTAGGAACTAAATTGGACGAGCAATTATTGGATGCTCCAATGATGGCAGGATACTCTAAGTTCTTATTGCATTACAATTTCCCTTCATTCAGTACAGGTGAAGTAAAACCTAATCGTGGTCCCGGAAGACGTGAAATCGGGCATGGTAACCTTGCATTGCGCGGTTTGAAACGTGTATTGCCAAGTTTAACAGAAAGTCCATATACCATTCGTATTGTTTCTGATATTTTAGAATCTAATGGTTCTTCATCAATGGCAACTGTGTGTGCAGGATCACTTGCATTAATGGATGCAGGTATCAAAGTAAAAGATGCTGTAAGCGGTATTGCAATGGGTTTAATTTCGGATGAAAAAACAGGTAAATACTCTGTATTATCAGATATCTTGGGTGATGAAGATCACTTGGGGGACATGGATTTTAAAGTAGTAGGTACGAGCAAAGGGATCGTGGCTTGCCAAATGGATATCAAGATCAACGGATTGCGTTGGGAAATGGTAGAAGAAGCGTTGATGCAGGCTAAAAAAGGTCGTTTGCATATTATGGGCGAAATGAACAAAACCATTTCGAAACCTGCAGATGATTACAAACCGCATGCACCACGTATTGAAACCTTGATCATTGATAAAGAATTTATTGGTGCGGTTATCGGGCCAGGCGGAAAAGTCATTCAAGGAATTCAAAAAGATACCGGAGCAACCATTTCAATTACCGAAGTTGGAAACAATGGAATAGTAGAAATTGCTGCAACCAATGGTGAAGCATTGCAAAAAGCAATGAGCATTGTTAAAGGGATTGTTGCGGTTCCAACTGTGGGCGAAGAATATGTGGGAAAAGTAAAAACCATCGTTGATTTTGGCGCATTCGTAGAGTTTATGCCGGGTAAAGATGGATTGTTACATATCTCAGAAATCAGCTGGGAGCGTTTACCTTCTATGGAAGGTGTATTGCAAGTGGGTGAAGAAGTAAAAGTGAAGTTGATTGAAGTAGACAAGAAAACAGGTAAGGCAAAACTTTCACGTAAAGTGTTATTGCCTCGTCCTCCAAAACCGGAAGCACCGGCAAAGCCGGCTACTGAGCCAACAGCTTAGTTCCAATAAGAGGAAGGCCTTGATCGTTTGATCGAGGCCTTTTTTGTTATTCGATTTTTGGTTTGCTTAAAAGGATCAATATTAAATCCGGATAATAAATATATTCGCTAAAAAATCAGTTAAAACTTATGGAATCACAAAACGAAATGCATGCTTATCCTCTTTCAGGATCAGAAGCTCAAGTAAGCACAAAAAAATTTATTGCTCAGGTATTTACGTATATGTTTGTTGCCTTGGGGATATCAGCCCTTTTTGCATATGGGTTTTCAACCAGTCCGGAATTAATGAGGTATTTAGTTAACGATGCAGGAACAGGGTTAAATATATTGGGTTATATTGTTATGTTTTCACCTCTTGGCTTTGTTTTATTAATGTCTTTAGGATATGCAAGATTTTCAGCAACGGGGTTATTGTCTTTGTTTGTTGTGTATGCAGCCATCACCGGTATCAGTTTTAGTTTTATTCTATTGGCTTACTCAAGCACATCAGTATTTGGGTGTTTTGTTTCGGCATCGCTGATGTTTGGTATCATGGCAGTAATGGGTTACACAACCAAACAAGATCTTACTTCTTTTGGCAGACTTATGATGATGGGTCTTATCGGAATTATTATTGCAACATTGATCAATCTGTTTTTACAATCGGATACAATGGATTATGTGGTAAGCGTAATTGGGGTATTGGTATTTACCGGCCTAACAGCTTATGATGTGCAAAAGTTAAAATACATCGGTGAAGGAATTGAGCAAGAAGGAGTACCCGCTGTAGAAGCAAACAAGCGCTCTGTTATGGGAGCTTTGACTTTGTATTTGGACTTTATCAATTTGTTTTTAATGTTATTGCGTTTGTTTGGAGGAAGAAAAAACTAATCATTAACGTGTATCGTCCTAAAAAAGTGATACAAGATTAATAATAAATAAAAAACCCGGCCAATTTGGTCGGGTTTTTTGTGATGGAATGTGAGAATAACTATATTCGACCACTTCTTTAATACTTATTGATGATTCAACTATTTTTAAAAATATACGAACGGATATTTGCCAATACTTTCTTTTATAAATTTAACAAATTCTTATTTGTAGCTGCTGCAAAAGGTCTTGGGTTGGATAGTGGAGGTGCAATGAGTGAAAAGGGAGAAACGACCTTCTTAAAGCTCTTTTTTTCAAAGAATGCGTCTTTAAATGATCTTGTGATTTTTGATGTTGGTGCAAATGTTGGGAATTATGCTACTAAAATCATGGAAATGCAACCTTTGGCAAGATTATACGCCTTCGAACCGCATCCTGAGACTTTTAAAAAACTTGTTCAGAAAGCGAGTCAAAAAGGCTTCACAGCAATTAATAAAGGCTGTGGAGAAAATACCGGAAGTATCAAATTTTACGATTATGCTTCCGATGCTGAGGGTTCTGAACACGCTACCATGTTAAAAGGCGTTTTAGAGGATATTCACCACAGCGAGGCAAAAGAATTTGAAGTGGAGGTGATAACCATTGATGAGTTTTCAAGAAACAATGGCATTGATCATATACACCTACTCAAAATTGATACCGAAGGATTCGAATTCTCTGTGCTTAAAGGGTGCGAAAGAATGCTCGCTGCTAAGCAGATTGATGCAGTGCATTTTGAATTCAATTCGATGAATATGATCAGTAGGGTATACTTTTTTGATTTTATAAAATTACTTCATAACTATAAGTTGTATCGGGTTGTATCAAATGGACTAATTCCAATAGAGCATAATAATCACCTTCTTTCAGAAATATTCGTGTTTCAAAATATCATTGCACTTAAGCAATAAGTAAGCGATTCCTACTTGTTTCTGAGGTAAGCTAAAATATCAATCATGTTTTTGGGATTAAGTGCTCTCCGGAACAGTCCCCAAGAGTATTGTGGCTTATAGATTGAAAGTAAAATAGCTAACGAAGCAAATTGTGTAATAACCAAAGCATACGCAGCACCGTTGATTCCAAATATGGGGATGAGTTGTGTGTTTGCAAACAATGAAACAGCCAGTAAAATTACCTGTAAAAAGATGAGATAATATTGTTTGTTTTCAGATAGCAGCCACATTGCCCAAGCAGTCCCGTAAAAAACAGGAATAGTACACCAGATATGTATTTTAAAGACGCTGGAAGCCAGATAATATTTTTCTTTATATAACAAAGGAATCACCCAATCTCCTACTAAAAGTCCTCCTAATGAAATAGTCAATCCACTCCAGATCATTAAAGAATAAAGTTGCACAAGCCTTTTCTCCTGAAGCGTCTTGTTATCGCGGATATTTACAATGCCCGGGAATATAGCAGAACATATTGCAACCGGAATGAAAAAGGAAGCTTCGCTTATGCGGACGGCTGCAGCGTAATTCCCCAATAAATTCATATTGAGCCAACGTTTAATCAGGATTTGATCCATTTTTTGGTAAACCACCATCACCAATCCCGAAAGGATGATGGGCCACGCATGACTAAGCAAAGTCTTCGCCTCATCCAACGAAAAGCGCCATAATCTAACATGTTGTTTATGGTATTTATAGAACAATAATTGATTGATCGTGGTCAGCAATGCCTCTACAAAAACCATTGCCGCAAAATACTCCACTGGGGCATGCGTGAAGATAAAGATGATTTTAGCAATAGAGGAAATACAGAGGGTTATGACTTGGTTGATTGCCGTAAATTTGCCGAGTACGGCAGCCTGGAAATAAAAATCGATAACGGTAAATGCCTGCAAAACAACCGAAGTGCTGACTAAAAAAACGATATACGTATTTTGCGCATCATCACGAATTGATGAGTAATAAGTGGCGCCAATAACCACACATACTGCGCCAATTAAACGTAAGCCGAATGCGGTACCTAGGACAGTATTTTGAAGCGTTTTTCTCGTAATTAACTCGCGAATAATAATAGAATCCATGCCTAGTGTTGAGAAAATTGCAAAAATGGCAACAACATTTAGTGCGTAGCTAATCATTCCAAATTGTTCAGGGCCTAAATACCTTGCCACTAAAATGCCAACTAAAATACCGGATAGGATGCGGGATAATTTTTCAATGAGAATCCATGAGGTGTTTATCGCATATTTTCTTGACGAGGATTCAGCAGACATATTGAGCGTGAAGATTTGATGCAAATAAATGAAAGAGTCTTGATAAACCTAAACGTTATATGGGGAATATTCTTATTTTCGAAGTTTTAAATGATGCCGAAATTTGATGGAAACGCCCATATTGTTTTTAGTTTTTAATCGACCTGATACTACCAAGAGAGTGTTTGAGGCTATTAAGGCGCATAAACCGTCAAAATTATACATTGCAGCAGATGGCCCAAGGTTGAATAAAGAAGGTGAATCTGAATTGTGTGAGGAAACCCGCAAAGTGGTTTCGGCAATTGACTGGCCTTGTAATGTAAAGACCTTATATCGAAATGAAAATTTGGGTTGCAAAGTGGCCGTAAGCTCTGCCATTGATTGGTTTTTTGATCAAGAAGAAGAAGGGATTGTTTTAGAGGATGATTGTTTGCCGCACCCTGATTTTTTTAGATTTTGTGAAGAGATGCTAGCTTATTACCGTAATGATCATAAAGTAATGCATATTGGGGGAGCAAATTTTCAGAAAGGCAAACACCGTGGAGATGGGTCATATTATTTTTCTAATTACAATCATATTTGGGGTTGGGCAACATGGCGCAGGGCTTGGAAGAAGTACGATGTGAACCTGACATCTTATTCTGAGCAAGAGTGTATTGAAATCATAAACAGCCAATTTGATTTGGAGTATGAAAGGAATTATTGGAAAAATGTGTTCAAAAAACTAAAAGAGGGTAATATTGGAACCTGGGATTACCAGTGGACTTATACTATTTGGAAACAAAAGGGGTATTCTATTTTACCAAACTATAATCTTATTTCCAATATCGGGATTGGCGAGGGTGGCACCCACACTACCGGAACGGATATAATGGGGTTAGGAAATATGAAATTAGAAAAATTGGGCACAATTACTCATCCATCAAATAAGAAAGTGAATAAGGAAGCTGATTTGTTTGGTTTAAGGTATTACTTTAATCCAGGTAAATTATATTATGTTTATCGTTTACTAATGCACAAGATTAATAAGAATTAAGGTGATAAAATTTGTTAGGCAATTATTAGGAGTTTCTAAAGTTACTCAGTTTTGGAGAGAGGAGTTTGATAAAATTAAAATGCTCACAGCACAGCCTCTTGTCCAAAGAATCAAGGATAATTCAGGGAAGTTCGCTTCTATTCAAGAGGCGGAGTTCTCAGTGTTTTCTCAATGGGGAGACGATGGAATCATTCAGTATCTGATTCATAGCCTTGATATTAAAAACAAAACGTTTATTGAGTTTGGCGTGCAAAACTACCTTGAATCAAATACCCGTTTTTTGCTAATTAATGATAATTGGAAAGGGTTGGTAATTGATGGATCTGAAAAAAATATTGAATTCATTAAAAATGATTCAATTAGCTGGAAATATAGTTTAAATGCTGTTGCTAAATTTATCACAAAAGAAAACCTGAATACTATTATTGGAGATGCAGGATTTAAAGGAGAAATAGGTGTTCTTCACATTGACGTGGATGGAAATGATTATTGGTTTTGGGAATCGTTAAGTGTTGTAAATCCTGAAGTTGTTATTATGGAATACAACAGCGTCTTTGGGAATAAAGAAGCCATTAGTGTTCCTTATAAGGCAGATTTTTACGTAACAAAAGAACATCACTCAAATTTATATTTTGGAGCATCATTAAAAGCCCTCAACCATCTGGCGGAACAAAAAGGATATACTTTGGTGGGAAGCAATATGCATGGCAACAATGCTTATTTTGTGCGTAATGATAGGCTGAAGGGAATTAAAAAGGTGACGGTTGATGAAGCTTATGTTCGGTGTAATTTTCGCCAAAACAGAGATATGCATGGAGCTTTTACATTGAAAGATGATACTGAGATGATAAACCAATGCGGGCATTTGCCGGTTGTAGAGGTTGTGACAGGTAAAGTGAATACATTAGCCAACTATTTATAAGAGAGAAAGGATGATTAATCAGATCATATTTAATTTATTATTGCGAAACTCTGTAACGGGATTGCCTTATAAGTTCTTGTTTAAGTTGAGAGGGCTTTTGTTGAGTATAAACCCTAATGCAGAAGTTCTGTATCGGTACAAAAATTATTGGTTAACATTTCCTTTTTCACACGACTATCCATTAAACAAGAAATTCCTTAAGCAATACAGT
>CALRNX020000004.1:0-220010 GCA_943369665.1 Chitinophaga pinensis | reverse complement strand
TGAAAATCTTGGAGTCGTTGCCGCAATTGTAAAGCAGAAATATGCAAATGCTACAATGATTGACGTTGGGGCCAATATTGGCGATTCCGCGGCTATTATTCAATCTTATGTGCCGGTACCTATTCTTTGTATCGAAGGTAATCCCAAGTTTATTCCGATGTTGACTAAAAATGCCGCAGGACTTTCCGAAATCACCATTGAACAGTGTTTTGTTGGAGACCAAAATGAAACAGTAGTACCTGTTAATACAGGGGGTACTGCTCGATTGGAAACATCTGTAAATGGTATCGAGGTGAAAACCATGCAACAAATTTTGGCCAAACATTCTTCTTTTGCTGCTGCTAAATTATTGAAGATAGATACTGATGGATTTGATAATAAAATAATCAGAGCATCTGCAGATTTATTGGCAAGAGCAAAACCTGTATTGTTTTTTGAGTACGATCCGTTTTTTTTAAAGAAACAACAAGAAGATCCTAGTGCTGTTTTCGAAGTGCTGCATTCATTAGAATACAATAGACTTATTTTATTTGACAACTTAGGGAAGCTATTGTGTGAGGTAACCTCTGACAATAAAAAACTACTTGCAGACTTAACAGCATATTATCATAATGAGGGCAAATCGTATCTTGATATTTGTGCCCTTCATATTTCTGATGAGGATCTGGTTGAGAAGATTAAACAAGCTTTTGTCAATCCTCAATAGCAGTTAATATGCGTATCCGATATATCATAAGATGTGTGTTTTATTACTTAATTGAAAGCCGTCTCACCGTTGCCCCAAAAGAAAAAGATAACACAGGAGAAATATTAATTGTATATACTGATGCTATTGGGGATTATATCCTTTTCAGGAATTTCATTCAAGTATTAAAGCAGTCGGGTAAATACAAAAACCATCGGATAACCCTCTGCGGAAATCAGGCATTTAGGGATTTGGCAGACCATTTTGATGCAGGTTTTATTGATGATTTTGTTTGGTTAAATAGGAGTCAGTTTGAGCGGAATTTTAGCTATCGGCAAAATTTTTTAAAATTAATTCGAAAACGCAAATTTGATGTAGTGTTGAATCCTTCCTACTCAAGAGATTTTGTGTTTGGAGATAGTATTGTGAGACAAGCAAATGCGAAGATAAAGATCGGGCAAGTTACCAATAGCGCTAATGCTTATCGACTATTTACATTATTATCAGATAAATGGTATACATCTCTTTTGAACACAGGAGAAGAAGTGATTTTTGATTTTTGTAGGAATAAAAAATTTGTTGAAATGCTCATTGGTGAGAAAATTTCAATCAGACAACCCTCGTTACCTGTTCAAAGTGAGAAAGAACCTCTTCTTATTATATTTCCTGGTGCCGGTGAAAAGCAAAAACAATGGAAAGCAGAAAATTTTGTTGCATTAGCTTCTTACATTACTCAGAAAGAAAAGTACAGGATTGTGATTTGCGGTTCAGAATCCGATCATGTATTAGGAGAGCAAATAGAACATGAACTTGCTTTAAAAGACAGTTCTAATTTATGTGGTAAAACAAGCCTAGTTGATCTTGCCAAGCTCATATCAAAGGCAAGTCTCCTGTTAACCAATGATTCAAGCGCATTACACATAGCAGCATGCACCAACACAAGAGCAATATGTGTTGGAAATGGCAGGCATTATGGACGATTTACTCCTTATCCGGATGGGATGGCTCCGAATCTTCATTTTGTTTTTCCGGATAAAGTAAACGAGATGGTAAATAGTGATGTCGAAACGTTGAAAAAACTAACTATTAAACAATCAATTGCTTCAATTCACGATATTAAAGTGGATGATGTTATTCGTTTGTATAATCAGGGTATTTGATGGTAAAAGTCTTACTAATTGACAGCTACGACTCCTTCACTTATATGCTTAAGGATTACCTTGAGCAAGCTGGGGCGTTATGCACAGTGCTTAGGAACGATGATCTACGAATCCTGGAAATAGCATTGCAGTTCGATGCCATCGTTCTGTCTCCCGGTCCGCAGGACCCCCGACATGCAGGTTTATTAATGGAGGTTATTAACAGATGTCACGAGTATAAGCCAATTTTGGGCGTTTGTCTCGGGCATCAGGCTATTGGTGAATTTTTTGGATCGGTATTAGAGAAAGCAGAGCTCCCCAAACACGGAAAGATTGATGAGTTAACACATACGGAGGATCTTCTTTTTAAAGGTGTTCCTTCTGTATTCAAAGCAACCCGCTATCACTCATTATTACTTACGCAAGTGGCTGATTGCTTGACAGTAATTGCTTCTTCAAAAAAGCAGGAAGTGATGGCTATTAAACACAATAGATTGCCTATATGGGGCATCCAGTTTCATCCCGAATCTTGTTCAACGGAGGATGGATTAACGATCATCAAAAATTTTTTATTGCTCGCAACGCAAAAGCTGTAAGTATTTTTTACATATATTTGATTCGTTAGATATACGATTGATGGAAGTTCACATAAAAAAAGAAGGTAAATTCAACTACATCGAAGAAGGAGATGGCGAAGTCTTGCTTTTGTTACATGGGCTATTTGGAGCCCTAAGTAATTGGAAGGATGTGCTTAATCATTTCTCTAAAAACTACAAAGTAGTAATTCCTTTGATGCCTATTTTTGAGATGAATATTCTGAAATTGAGCGTTGAGGGGTTGTCCGAATTTATTCATGACTTTATTGAATACAAACAATATGATAAGGTGAATTTTATCGGAAATTCACTTGGTGGCCATGTGGCGTTGGTTTATATCAAAAAATATCCATCGAAAATTAATTCGCTTATTTTAACCGGAAGTTCTGGTCTTTATGAAAATGCAATGGGAGGAACTTACCCCAAAAAGGGAGATCGGGAGTTTATTAAGCAAAAAGTGGCACTTACGTTTTATGATCCGGCAACCGCAACCGATGAGTTGGTGGACGAAGTGTTTGAAACAGTAAACGACAGGGGTAAAGTGCTAAGGATTTTGATGATGGCTAAATCGGCTATCAGACATAATATGCGTAAGGATATTCCTGGCTTTGTATTGCCAACATGTTTAATATGGGGAAACAATGATACGATAACACCACCAGAGGTAGGAGCAGAGTTTCATTCATTATTACCCAATTCCGAAGTTCATTTTTTGGATGAATGTGGTCATGCGCCAATGATGGAGAAACCAATAGCTTTTAATGCGATTGCAGATGCGTTTTACCAAAAAATAAACGTAAAATGATAGCGGCAGCCTTACTTTCAACAGATATTTTCCCGTTAAAAAAAACGGATACCGTTGATAGTGCGTTGGTATTTATGCACGATTGGAAAGTATTTCATTTGCCTGTTGTAGATAATGGGTTGTTGATTGGTTATATTTCCTTTGATGATATTGTAGAGGTTTCTCCAAAGCAAAAAATTGAAAAATATATTGTTCCCAATGCAACATTTTATGTTCATCAAACGCAACATTTGTTTGAAGTGATCGGGCAATTCGCTAATACAAAATATACCTGCATTGCAGTGTGTAATTCAAACAATGAATACTTGGGCGCGATAGGGAGTATGGATATTTACAATGCCTATCTCAATTCATCTTTGGCCCAGGCAGGTGCAATTATTGTATTACGCATGAATGCAACTGATTTCTCCCTTGCTGAGTTGTCGCGTATTATTGAGTATAATGATTGTAAGATCATCAATGTATTTGTTAATGCCGATAAAGAAAGTGAATCAAAAATTTTGGTATCACTTAAGCTAAATAAACAATCCGTAACAAATGTTGTCCAAACCCTGGAGCGTTACCAATATGATATTCATGCATTGCATCAATTGCAGGATCAAAATCCGGAATTGAATGCACGATACGACTGGCTTATTAAATACTTAAACACATAAGAACAGATGAAAGTTGCTATCTACGGGAGGGTTTTTAAGAAAGAGAATGCAGCTGTTATACAACAATTGTATGATTATCTTCATCAGAAAGATATTGATTTTATAACGGAGGAAGTTTTCCTGGCACAATGTGTTGCTTCAGGAATAAAGCCCAGGCTTACCCATACATTTTCCAATCAGGATGACCTGCTTAAGGGTGAAGTAGATTTTATGATCGTGTTAGGAGGGGATGGAACCATTTTGGATACAATGGTTTACATGTACAAAAAGCCAATCCCGGTATTGGGTATCAATACGGGTCGTCTTGGTTTTTTAGCAGGTGAATCCAAAAATGATGTGCCCAAGGCTGTCGACAATTTATTGAAAGGACATTTTACAATTGATTATCGTGGCGTTTTGCAATTGGAGGCGAGTACACCTTTGTTTAATGGGGTACATTATGGATTAAATGATTTTGTTATTCATAAGAAAGATTCTTCTTCAATGATTACCATTCATACTTATGTAAATGGTGAGTATCTTAATTCATACTGGTCTGACGGGCTGATTATATCAACCCCAACGGGTTCAACTGGCTACTCCTTAAGTTGTGGGGGGCCAATTTTATATCCTACTGCCGGCAGTGTGGTGATTACACCAATAGCTCCCCATAATCTCAATGTAAGACCAATGGTTATTTCTGACGAGTATGTTATATCTTTTGAAATAGAGGGCAGGAGTACCGGGTTCTTAATCACTTTAGATTCTCGTTCAGAGAGCATTACATCTTCGGTTCAGTTGGCAATAAAGAAGGCAAATTTTAAATTTCCATTAATCCGATTTAATGAAGAAAATTATTTAGATACCCTGAGACGTAAGCTTATGTGGGGTCACGACAACCGAAATAATTAATGTAGCTATCATTTGGATTAACTCTATTAATTACTTAGTTTTGGCACAATTAAGAAATGCACACAATGAAGTTTTCAGCTTATATTTCAAAAATCTTACTGGTAGTTTTCTCTTTTATGGGATTAAGTACTTATGCTCAAAAAACCGAGATTGGAGGTGTTTTAGGGTTTTCCTACTATTGGGGAGATATCGTAAATACATTCCAGCCTTCAACTATGAATATTGGGGGAACATTTTTCATGCGCTACCATTTGAATTCAAGGTTGGCTGTCAGAGGAAATTTGAGTTATGCTAAAATTGGTGGGAAAGACGCAGATAGTAAGGACAGTGAATGGCAACGTAATCGTAATTTCTCTTTTACCACCGAAATTATTGAGTTTTCAGGTGTTGCAGAGTATAATTTAATACAGGATAAAAATAAAGGAAGAAGGGTGAAAACTGTTTTTGTTCCTTACGTATATGGAGGACTTGGTCTTTTTTACTTTAACCCCAAGGCTGTAAATCCAATAACCGGTCAAGAGGTAGCATTGCGTCCATTAAAGTTGGATGGGAAAGGCTATTCTCCAGTTGCACTTTGTGTACCATTAGGTATTGGTTTCAGAACATATTTAACCCGTAACTGGCAAATTGGTGTTGAATTGGGAGCAAGGTATTCGCTTTCATCACATATAGATGATGTTGCAGGAAAGTCAGTATACCCGTCTGTTTATGATTTGCCGAACGAAGAAGCCCGCATTATGTTTGATCCAAGCAAGGCCAGAATTGCACAAATACAAGAGAGTGGAAATACTTATACTCCGGGCGTAAATTCTTCGCCAGGTGATCCAAGAGGTAAAAACGAACTTATCAGTGATGTATATTTTATAGGTGGGGTAACCATTTCATATAGAATTTGGCCTAAAGGAGCAGCAAGAAGTTATGGAGGAAGAGCAATTCGTTGTCCAAGATTCTATTAAGAGTTATCAAATTTGTTTACCTTTAAACTTTCTCCTATAGTTTAGTTAATATGCATATAAGGCCCAAGTTTATCTCAATATTCTTTCTGTTTTTCATTTTATTCACAGGCTTCCAAGCAAAAAGCCAGGGGATAGAGTTTGGTGTATTTTTAGGAGCATCCAACTATATGGGAGATTTGAGCAACGATGGGATTGTATTGTCGGAAACAGGTATTTCGGGATCCATTATCGGACGCTATAATTTAGGGGAAAGATGGGCCGTGAAAGGTTTTTTTGGCTATGGCCAAATTTCCGGAACCGACCAAAACGCGAATACGAGTTTAAAGAAAAGTAGAAACTTAAGTTTTTACACTGATATTTATGAAGTGTCGGCTCAAATGGAGTTTAACCTGCGTAAAAACAGTTATCGTTACACTGCTACCAAAAAAATTATTCCCTATTTGTTCTTAGGAGTTGGATTGTTTAATTTTAATCCTAAAACGGAATTGGAAGGAGTGGAGTATGAGCTTCAACCACTAGGAACTGAAGGTCAGGGAACGACTACATATAACGACCGAAAAAAATATGCTTTAACGCAAGTATGCATACCTATCGGATTTGGTTTTAAAAAAAGACTCACCAACCGCTTGTCAATGGGTTTTGAAATCGGAGCGCGTTATACCTTTACAAATTATTTGGATGATATAGGTGGTACATATGCTGATTCACGGGTTGTTGGACGTTCAAATGGAGATGCAGCAGCCAAATTAAGCGATAGAAGTTGGGAACTCACACCCGATGGTAGACCCTTATTCGTTGACGGAGACAAACGTTCAATGAAAAAAATTGATATAGCCGACATATATTTTATGGGTGGAATTACGTTCACGTACATATTCCCAAATGCTGGCATGAGATGTCCAAAATTTTAATAAAAATCTTTTTTGTTTTAGCAGCATTCACCATTTATGTAGTGAATCAAAAGCTTTTGGCTCAACGGGTAGAGGTTGGTGCTACTGTTGGATTCGCAAACTATGTTGGTGACTTGGCTCCCACGATGGTTGTGAGCGAAACCAAACCTGCCATCGGCTTTTTTGGCCGGTATAATCTTTCGAGCTCGTTCGCCCTTACAGGCGGTATTAATTTCACACAGGTTTCCGGATCAGACAAGAATTTTGATTTTAATAAACCGCGTAACCTGAGTTTCAGATCCAATATCACAGAGTTCTCCGGAATAGTGGAGTTTAACTATTTCAAATATGGTTTGGGGGTACTGGATAAAACATTTACATCTTACATCTTTCTGGGGTTGGGCGTATTCAAGTATAATCCGCAGGCATATATCCAGAATGACTGGGTAGACTTACGGCCAATTGAAACAGAGGGGGCGCGATATGGAACGGCTGCGGTTGCTATTCCTTTTGGTTTGGGTATTAAATGGAGATTGAGCAAACATATGGCACTTGAGTCGTCATTTGGATTTAGAAGAACATATACCGATCATCTTGACGATGTGAGCACCACATATGTTGATGTGGCCAATCAACAAGCAACAAAAGGAACCTTGGCGGCTACGTTAACTGACCGGTCGGCTGAATTAAACAATGGTGTTCCTCAATATAAAGCCGGATACAGGAGAGGAAATTCTGATTTTAACGATTGGTATGTGATTGGAGGGGTGACCTTAAGTGTACGCATATTTGACAGGCAAAAGTGTGCGAGATTTTATTAAATTCGCAGGCTTACAGTAGAACATGAGTTTTAAAAATCAACTTAATCTTTCAACCTTGCCCAAGCATATAGCCATTATTATGGATGGAAATGGCCGTTGGGCCAAGGGAAAAGGAAAATTTAGGATATTCGGACACCAAAATGGTGTAAAAGCCGTTAAGGAATCGGCAGAAGCATGTGCAGAAATAGGGGTTCCCTATCTTACATTATACGCTTTTTCCACTGAAAACTGGAGCAGACCCAAAGAGGAAGTAAATGCCTTGATGGAGTTATTGGTTTCTACCATCAGAAAAGAGACCAAAACACTCATGAAAAATAATATTCGATTGGAAGCTATTGGTGATATCCTTGATCTACCTGAAAAGTGCCAACGGGAGTTAAAAGAAGCAATGGAAGAAACGAAAGGGAATACAAGATTAACAATGGTGTTGGCATTGAGTTACAGTGCGAAATGGGATTTGGTGAATGCCATTAAACAAATCGCTGCTGATGTGAAGGATGGAAAACTGGCAGTAACTGATATTGAAAATAAAACAATCGATTCGTACCTGTCTACACGCAATACACCTCATCCCGAATTATTGATCCGCACCAGTGGAGAACAACGAATCAGTAATTTTTTGTTGTGGGAAATAGCTTATAGTGAGTTTTATTTTTCACCCAAATTATGGCCCGATTTTAACAGAGAAGATTTGTACGAAGCAATTTTTGATTACCAACAACGTGAAAGGCGTTTTGGAAAAACCAGTGAGCAAGTAGTAGCCAACTAGATGAAGCAAACCAAAATTTTATTCGTTGTTTTACTCATTGCTTTTGCAAAGAACGGGTGGTCGCAGATGGTAACTGATACCCCGGTAATTGCTGCAGCACCGAATGTGTTTATTGATTATAATAATCCGCGCACATATGTGTTATCCAATATCGTGATCACAGGAACCAATTTTTACGATAAGAGTGTTTTGCTGGTGCTTTCAGGATTAACCGTTGGTCAGAAAATAAGAATTCCATCAGAAGAAATTACCAAGTCGATTACCAATTTATACAAGCAAAAGCTCTTCGATGACGTGAGCATGCGTATTTTGGACATCGAAGATGATAAGCTTACTCTCGAAATATTTTTACGCGAAAAACCCAGACTTTCTTCTTTTGCCATTAAAGGATTAAGTAAAAGTAAGGCCAATACCCTGAGGGAAGAGATCAGCCTGAAGGCGGGGCAAATTATTACGGATAACCTGATCACCTCGACACAAAATGAAATTAAACGGTTTTATGCCGAGAAGGGCTATCTGGATGCTAAAGCCACGATTACACAAATACCTGATGATGCTAAACGGAATACAGCAAAGCTTAAAATAGAGGTAGATCGTGGAAACAAGATCAAGATACATGATATCATCATTGAAGGCAATACAGCACTCAGCGATCAGAAAGTAAGGAAACTATTAAAGGATACGAAACCTAAGTACCGTCTTTTTGCGAAATCCAGATATGAGGAAGCCAAGTTTGAAGACGATAAGCAACATATTATCGAAAAGTACCTCTCGTTGGGGTATCGTGATATTGCAATTGTGAAAGATTCGGTTTACCGCTACGATGAAAATACCTTAGAAATTAAGATTGTACTGGAAGAAGGGAAAAAATACTTTTTCAGGGACATCAAGTTTGTTGGAAATACTAAATACACATCAGATGAGTTGATGAGCATTTTGAAAATAAAAAGTGGTGATGTATATGATCAGGGGCTTTTGGACACAAGGCTCCGGATGAATCAAACAGGATTGGATATCAGTACTTTGTATATGGATGACGGGTATTTATTTTTTAATATCAATCCGGTAGAGGTTTTGGTTGAAAACGATTCAATCGACCTGGAAATACGCATGTATGAAGGAGAGCAAGCACGCATTAACAAGATAACGGTGGTGGGTAATACCAAAACCAGCGATCATGTTATTTTGCGGGAGTTAAAAACAAAACCGGGTCAATTGTTTAGCCGTACCGATGTTACCCGCTCTCTTCGTGATCTGTCACAACTGGGTTATTTTAATCCGGAAGGACTAAATGTAAATCCGGTTCCAAATCAGGCAAGTGGTACCGTTGATATTGAATATAAAGTTGAAGAAAAACCAAATGATCAGATCGAATTGTCGGCAGGTTGGGGAGCAAGTTCTATCGTGGGAACATTGGGTTTAACGCTTAATAACTTTTCAACAAGGCGTATGTTTGATAAGAAGGCATGGGCTCCTGTTCCGAGTGGAGATGGACAACGGGTTTCGTTGAGGGCTCAGGCAAATGGAACTTCTTACCAATCATATAGTGCCTCATTTACTGAGCCTTGGTTGGGTGGTAAAAAACCAACCTCATTGAGTGTTTCTGTTTTCCACTCGATACAAAGCAATGGATACAATAAGGCCGATTTTAGAAGAACAGCTTTGTTAACAACCGGATTAACGGTTGGTATAGGTAAAAGGTTAAAATGGCCTGATGATTATTTTACCATCCAATACCAGGTGGGATTGCAACGTTATTACAACGATAACAGCATCTCAGGAGCGAGTTATTTACCATTTTTACCTGAAGGAGGATCTAATAGTATCAGTTTACGGATTATTTTAGGACGTAACTCAACTGATGCACCAATTTACCCAACCATGGGGTCTAATATTTCATTGTCAGGTCAGTTTTCGCCACCATATTCATTAATGAACGGTAAAGATTACAGTACAATACCTGAAAGCGAACGTTACCGTTGGTTAGAGTTTTATAAGTGGAAATTTGATGCAACGTGGTTTACCAGGTTAGCGGGTGGTAAACGTCCGCTGGTATTGATGACACGTACCAATTTTGGATTTATAGGCCGTTATAATGATGCGCTTGGATATACTCCTTTTGAGCGTTTTTGGATGGGAGGTTCGGGTTTAATCGGGTTTAACCTTGATGGTCGCGAGTTGATCGCATTGCGTGGGTATGCGGATAATTCAATTACACCTACCGTGGTAAGCAACGGTAGTTTAACCAATCAGGGAGGAATTCTTTATAACAGGTTTACAATGGAGTTGCGTTATCCGATCTCAACTAACCCGCAGGCTACAGTATTTCCCCTCATTTTCTTTGAAGGAGGAAAAGCTTGGTCGCAATACGAAAATTACAATCCATTTGATATTTACCGTTCAGTGGGCGGAGGTGTGCGCATATTCTTGCCAATGTTTGGTATGATCGGTTTGGATTATGGATACGGATTTGATCCGGTTCCATTTAGGGCAACCGCCAATAAGGGCAATTTTCACTTTTTGTTAGGCCAACAGTTTTAACCCCAAATTTTCAGATACAGTATGAAAAAGAACATTGTTGTATTATTTTTATTAGCCGTTTGTTATGCGGCATCAGCTCAGCGATTTGCGTATGTTGATACAGAGTACATATTGGACTTAATGCCCGATTACCGAAGTGCTCAGAAACAGTTAGACCAGCTCTCGGAAGATTGGCAAAAGGAATTGGAGAAAAAGCAGGCTGTTATCGACAAGCTTTACAAGGATTTTCAGGCAGAACAGGTATTGCTTACGGAGGATTTGCGCAAAAAACGCGAGCAGGAAATTAAGGATAAAGAAAAGGAGCTAAAGGATTACCGCAACCTAAAGTTTGGTTACGAGGGCGACTTGTTTAAAAAACGCCAGGAGTTGATCAAGCCTATTCAAGACAAAGTTTTTGATGCCGTACAAAAAATTGCGAAACAAAACGCTTTAGACTTTATATTTGCCAAATCAGGGGAGCTTATTATGCTTTATTCCAATGCCAAATACGATAAGAGTGATGAGGTATTGAGCGAACTGGGAGTGGCGGTAAATAAACCTGAAAAAGGGAACAAAGATAAAAAACAAGCACCAAAAGATAGTGGCAAGTAAAACTGGCACTATTTTAGGTAAAACACAATTATAACAATAACAATAAGGATGAAACACACAGTAAAAATCATTTTAGGAGCAGCACTTATTTT
This sequence comes from Chitinophaga pinensis, assembly GCA_943369665.1. Classification (GTDB taxonomy): domain Bacteria; phylum Bacteroidota; class Bacteroidia; order UKL13-3; family UKL13-3; genus UKL13-3. The sequence continues at coordinate 208,578 of CALRNX020000004.1, read as the reverse complement.
GTGCATGGGATTAGGTTCGGCAAAGGCACAAAAGATTGCTTATGTTGATTTTCAGGAATTAATGCAATTGATGCCTGAATACAAAAAGGCAAATGCAGATATGGAAGCTTTTGGCAAAACATTGCAAGACCAATTGAAAACAATGAATGATGAGTTGGAAAAAAAATATGCCGACTACCAAAAGAACGAACCTAAAATGGCAGATGCCATTAAAGATTTGAAACAAAAAGAATTGCGTGATATGCAATCTCGTATGCAAGAGTTTCAGGAAAGTGCTCAAGAAAACATGCGTAAGAAAGAAACTGAATTGTTGAAACCGATTATTGAAAAAGCAAAAGCCACTATTGGTACAGTTGCTAAAGAAAGCGGATACACTTATGTTCTTGACAGCAGCCCTGGAACACCGTTATTGTACAAACCCGAAGGCGACAATATTATGGGTGCAGTAAAAAAGAAATTGGGGATTTTGTAATTCAATACATTAACCTAAAAGAAAATCCCCGGCTCGATAGTATTGAGTCGGGGATTTTTTTATGCTTTACGAAAAATGTAGAGCCGCAGACTACATTTATTAAAATGTACGGCAAAAAATAATGAATCTAGTAATTAAGAAGCTCAGCAATTTTTGCTGCTACCTTATTTGCATTCGGTAACATCTCAGCTTCTAAAGCCATATTTAATGGCACAGCTGGAATATTCTTTGAACCGATCGTGTGCACGGGAGCATCCAAGTATTTGAAGCATGTTTGTGCAATGCGGCCTGCTAAGCTTTCAGCAAACGAATTGAGAATGGTCTCTTCAGTCACCACCAAACATTTCCCGTGACGTTTTACGGCAGCCATAATTGCATCTTCATCCAAGGGTTGCAAACTACGTAAGTCTACAACCTCTACTTTTCCTGCAAATTGTTTGGCAGCGGCTGTACTCCAATATACACCCATTCCCCAGGTGATAATGCAACAACTTTCTCCATTTTCCATCGCTTCATCACTTGCGGCTAAAACGGTATTGGCTTTACCAAAGGGTAAGATATAATCTTCATCGGGTTCAACACAACGAGCAGCGTCTGTTCCGGGATTTTTACTCCAGTACAAACCTTTGTGTTCAAGCATAATTACAGGATTGCCGTCATAGTAAGCAGCCTTCATTAATCCTTTCATATCGGCCGCATTGCTTGGATAAGCAATTTTAATTCCTTTCAGGGTAAGCAATGTTGATTCAATACTTCCACTATGGTATGGCCCACCTCCTCCGTATGCTCCGATCGGAATCCTGATAATGGCGCTTACCGGATACTTACCCATGGTCAAATAAGATGATTTGGTGATCTCACATACCAATTGGTTCACCCCGGTCCACACATAATCGGCAAACTGTATTTCCACAATGGGCTTTACACCAACTGCACTCATTCCAACAGTGCTACCAACAATATATGCTTCCTGAATGGGTGTATTAAATACCCTGTCGTTTCCATATTTGCTTGCTAAGGTTGCTGCTTCACGAAATACTCCGCCTAAACGAGCTCCAACGTCTTGTCCGTAAAACATACATTCCGGATGTTTGGCCATTAATTCATCAACAGCATGCAAGGCAGCATCAACCATCACACTTGGTTCTTTGCCTTCGGGTGTGCGATTCCCAACCTCTTCGGTTGCGCCACTTGGGGCAAAAATATGGTCTTCAACGGTAGCAATATCCGGATCGGGCGAATCCACAGCCTGCTTAAACTGTTGCTCTACTTTGTATATCGCGTCTTTTTCTATTTCCTGAAGTTCAGATTCGGCAACACCAATTTGTTCGAGTAATTTTCTCAATTTGGGTTGTGGATCATCTTTGCCATGTTGGCTCAGATCTTCATCGGTTCTATACCATTCCTTGCGAACACCTGAAGTATGGTGTCCAAGCAAAGGAACTTTTGCATGCACCAAAATAGGTTTACGGTTGTTGCGCACATACTCAATTGCTTCGGCAAAACCTTCATAACTTTCAACAAAATCACTTCCATTGAGGCGCATCCGTTTTAGCCCTTTAAACCCTGCAGCATATTCATATGCATCCATAGCCCGCATTTCATCGCCACTGGCACTAATCCCCCAATCGTTGTCCTGAACCAGATAAATAATTGGAAGTTCTTTTAAAACAGCCATTTGAAAGGCTTCGGCAACTTCACCTTCAGTAATGGAACCATCTCCAAAGGAACACACTACAACCGGAGATTCCCCTTTTGTGTGAAGCCCTTGACTCTCTTTATAAGCAATTCCGTGAGCCATCCCGGTAGTAGGAATGGCTTGCATGCCCGTAGCACTACTTTGATGTGGGATCTTTGGAAATCCATCACGTTTCAGGCTCGGATGTGCATAGTAGGTTCTTCCTCCTGAGAAAGGATCTTCACCTTTACCCAATAATTGCAACATTAACTCGTAAGGGCTAATTCCCATGCCGAGAAGCATTGATTCATCGCGGTAGTAAGGTGAGCAATAGTCGTAAGGCTTTAATTGCATACCTACTGCAAGCTGAATGGCTTCATGTCCGCGTGAGGTTGAGTGCACGTATTTACAAATAGGTCTGTTTGCATCATATATTTCGGCCATTGCGCGGGCCTCACATATTAGCATATAAGCTTCCAGAAGAATATCTTTTTTTACCATGATTTTGAAGAGGGCAAGTTTACGGAAATAGGGTAACAATTCCATAATGTAAATTCTTGTGTGAGTAATCTCCTAAACCCCTACTTTCGTAACTATGAGTACTATAGAAAAGAAAGCCCCGTATCCATTTAAAAAAATAGCGGTGGCTGTTGCTTTTTCGCCTCGTATTGAGGCTATTTTGGCTGAGAGTAAACGATTGCAAGCCATTTTTGAAGCCGACATGATCTTTATTCATGTGGGTGAAAAAAATCTGCAACAAGAACAATATTTAAAGCATTTGTTACACCGTTTTGAGTTGGATGGATCAAACCATAAACTTCTATGGGAAGAAGGAGATCCCGTTGATATTATTCTTGACAAATGCAAAATGCATGAGGTGGATCTGCTTGTTGCGGGAGCGTTGGAAAAAGAAAGTTTGGTTAAATATTTTTTGGGCTCTGTGGCGCGCAGGCTTTCGCGAAAAGCAAAATGTTCTGTATTAATGTTGCGGGAACCTAATATTTTATCAAAGCCGGTTCAAAAAATTGTTGTTGAAGGAAGTGATCATCCTAAGACGGTGAATACAGTAGAAACTGCAGTTTACCTGGCCAAACAAACAAGAGCAAGTGATGTTACGATTGTGCAGGAAAGTGATGTGAGCAAGATGGCTCTGATTCGCAGTGATGAGTTGAGTGACAATGAGGCTGAAGAACAAAAAGAAAAAATTATCCAGGAAGAAGATGCGCGGTTAGATGAAATTTTAGCAAGTGCCGGTTGTGGAAACCTTAAAGTGAATGTGGAGCGTTTGGATGGAAAACCAGGGTATGTGATCACACAGTATGCCCGCGAACAAAAAGCCGATGTACTCGTGTTGAATTCACCTGATCGGAAATTAAACTTAATTGACAGGGTTTTCCCCCATGATATTGAATATGCTCTGGCGGATCTGCCATGTGATCTGCTGATTGTGCATTCGCGCATAGATGATGAAGAAAGGTAGGCGAATAAAAATTTGCAGGATCCGAACGATAAGAAAAAAGAACATGTTAACCCAAAACAATAAATGAAACACGAGGAACTCATTTACCTATTTGTTTGCTTAGGCACGATGTTGCTTACCGGGCGTTTTTTTGGAGAGTTTTTCAGGAAGTTAAGAATGCCTTTGGTTGTGGGCGAATTGATCGCTGGTATCTTATTAGGGCCAACCGTACTTGGGCAATATGCACCCTATTTAAACGAACACATTTTTACCACAAAAGGCACCATTGGTTTGGTATTACAGGGTATCACCACCATGTCGGTAGTTATGTTATTATTTGCTGCCGGTATGGAGGTGGAACTTTCCATCATCAGGCAACAAGGTAAAACGGCTCTGAAAGCAAGTTTTGTAGGATTGATCATTCCATTGGTCTTAGGATTTTATGCAGGGCGCGAGTTCACCTATTTGTTTGGTGAAAACAATTCTGATAATGTATTGGTGTTTAGTTTGTTTATGGGAACAGCAATGGCTATTTCGGCATTACCGGTTATTGCGCGAACATTAATGGATCTGAATTTGTTTAAAACCAAGATCGGGATGATCATCATAGCAGCAGCTATGTTGGATGACCTGGTTGGGTGGATCTTGTTTTCGGTGGTATTGGGTTTAATGAATAAAGGAGTGGATAGCTGGGGTGTTTTGTATACAGTAGGATTTACCATTCTGTTTGCACTTACCATGCTTACATTAGGAAGGGTTGGGATCAACAAATTTTTGCCTTGGGCCAAACGAAAAATTTCATGGCCGGGAGGGATTCTTTCCATCTCATTAGGCTTTGCATTTTTGGCGGCAGCTTTCACCGAAAGGATCGGTATTCACGCTATTTTCGGAGCTTTTATTGTTGGTATAGCCTTTGGCGATTCGGTACACCTTACAGAGAAAACACGGGATATCATCAACCTGTTTATCACCAATATTTTTGCACCGATATTTTTTGTGAGCATAGGCTTTAAAATAAATTTTGTCGCCAATTTCGATCTGAGTATTACCCTTATTGTATTAGCATTGGCTATTGTTTCCAAATTATTGGGAGCAGGATTGGGTGCATTATGGGGAGGACTCAAATGGAGGGAAGCTGTGGCTGTCGGTTTTGGTATGAATGCACGGGGCGCTATGGAAATTGTACTGGCAATATTGGCTTTACAGGCCGGAGTTATTTCTCCTCAATTGTTTGTGGCAATCGTTATCATGGCTGTTGTAACAAGTATTATGGCTGGTCCAATGTTGCAATACCTGTTAACAGGAGAGCTAAAGGTAAATGTAAGCCTCAAAGATCTGAACCCTTTAAGTACGGAGGATTAACTATCAATGCATACAACGATTAATGTCTTTTGGTTTCGGAGAGATTTACGTTTGCAGGATAACGCAGGGTTATACTATGCATTAAAAAGTGGAATCCCGGTCTTACCCATTTTTATTTTCGATAAAAACATTCTTGATGGGCTTGAGAATAAGGCAGACAAACGAGTGAACTTTATTCATCAACAACTTCTTGCACTTAAGCAGGAATTACAAAGTTCGGGAAGCGACCTACACGTTTATTCGGGAACACCTCCGCAAGTTTGGGAGCAACTTACTTCCAACCATACCATTCAAACGGTTTTTGCGAACCATGACTATGAACCATTGGCCATCAAGCGTGATGCTGAAATTGAGGCCTTATTGTTAAGCAAGGGAATCGATTTTAAAACGTATAAAGACCAGTGTGTTTTTGAAAAGAGTGAAGTTGTAAAAGATGATGGAAATCCCTACACCGTTTTTACACCATACTCGCGTAAATGGAAATCCAGGCTCAAGGATTTTTATTTGAAATCATATCCTACGGAAAAATATTTCAGCAATTTTTTCAAAACAAAACCTACACCTATTATCTCGTTAAGTGAGATTGGTTTTGAGCAAACCGAAACACAATTTCCGAGTAAAGAAGTAGCGCAACAACTCATCAAAAATTATACTGCAGACAGAGATTTTCCTGCAATAAAGGGAACCTCACGATTGGGAATTCACTTTCGATTTGGAACGATCAGTATTCGTGAAAAAGCACGAAAGGCAAAATTGTTAAATGAAACATTTTTGAACGAATTGATCTGGCGGGATTTTTACATGATGATCCTTTATCATTTTCCACATGTAGCCACAGGGGCATTCAGGAAAGAATACGACAATATACCATGGCGCAATAATGAGAAAGAATTTGAAGCATGGTGCAGCGGTAATACAGGCTACCCTATTGTGGATGCAGGCATGCGTGAGCTGAATGCTACAGGTTTTATGCATAACCGAGTGAGGATGATCGTGGCAAGTTTTTTAACCAAACATTTATTGATAGACTGGCGCTGGGGAGAAGGGTACTTTGCAAAAAAACTGCTCGACTATGATCTGAGTGCTAACAATGGAGGCTGGCAATGGGCAGCAGGTTGCGGCACCGATGCCGCTCCATATTTCCGGGTGTTTAATCCAACATTGCAAACACAAAAGTTCGACAAGAACCTGACTTATATCCAACAATGGATCCCGGAATTGAATACATTAAATTACGCAAAACCGATTGTGGATCATGATATGGCCCGCAAGCGTTGCCTGGAAGTTTATAAAGCAGGCTTACGTAAATAATGTTCAAAGACTTTAGCAACAACAAGTATTTCTTATTTTGAAATGCACGGTGCTTGTTGCATTATTCAACTATTTACTTTCTAAAATACAATTGGTGTATATACCACAATGCCTGTTCTAAAATACGTAAAGTAACGTATGGCATGCGTTGGGCCTTCAATCTAAGTTTGAAACGGATATTTGGTCCGAAATAAATACTTATGATTATGAATATAAAACTTTACTCAAACAGTGCAATACGTTTTGTTGTATTGTTATTAATGTACATTGGAACGATATGGCAACCGGCCATCGCCCAATGTGGGTCTGTTTCTACTTACCGTCCAACAGTGAGTTCTACTGTTATGTGTACGGGTAATCAACTTTACATTCGTGCAACAGGATTGCCTGTTACAACATGGGTTTATCGCGATAATAATACGGGAGGATGGATTCCTTTCAGCTATAATACAGATAATGCGTCACAGTATGTGAGTGTTGCTTCAATGACCACGCGTACTTACAGGGCGGTGGTGAGCACATTGTCTTGTCCTACAGATACAACCTTGGGTGTGGATGTCGTAATCACCCCGGCCACTTATGGGAACAATAACGCGATCAGCATTTCGGGTTCGGCAAGCCAGGCATGCTCGGGAGGACAAGTTACACTGCGCATGATGGACCAAGGGTATTTACCTACAATGTGGATCTACAGGGACAATGGTGGAATGTGGTCGGTGTATACATACACGTCATCGCAATCTGTTTCGGTTTCGTTGCCTACTACCAATGTGCCGTTGGTTCGTGAGTATAAAGTGTTGGTTAAAAGAAACAGCACAAGTTGTTTTCAGGATTCTTCGGCAGTTTTTGCCATTTCTGTTTCACCAACAACAGGAGGAAACAATCCTAATATTTTTCCAACGTCAACAACAACATCTGTTTGCAGCGGAACAAGTCTTTCGTTGCAGGTTGATTGGGCCTTAGAAGTTGGCAACTGGATTTACAAAGATGCAGGAAGCAATACATGGCAATCGTTTACATCGGGTTCTACAACGGCTTATGATTTTAATACCAATGTTGCAGTATCGGGCATACGGGAATACCGAGTTATCTTAAAAAATCCGAACACTTGCACTGCCGATACAAGCGGTCCGTATATGGTAATGATCAATGCTTCTCAGCGCAGGGTGCTTACTTCTATTCAGCCTCGTATAAATGGAACAAATACGCAGGTATGTGCCGGTAATTCAATGTCATTTCAAATACCGGGTTACAGTAATATTTCATCATGGATATACAGAGATAGTGCCAACGGAAACTGGACATTTTTCAGCAGCAGTTCTTCACCATCGCTTAGCAGTTCGAGCGGCATCACCAGTAATTTAAATCGTGAGGTACGTGTTGTGATCAATAATTCAAATTTAACATGTTCATTTGATACATCGGCTCCGGTGTTTTATACGGTAAAGGCAAATACGAAAGGGAACAGTGTATCGTCTATGCCGTTTACGCCCAATGCAGAATTATGTATCGGAACACAACCTACCATTTATCTGCAGAACAATTTAACGATAAGCACATGGTTGTACCGAACAAATAATACAGGTGCATGGACCAATAGTTTTTCATCGGGTAATACGTACACTGAATACAACACAAGTAATTTTACAACCAATACGGTTCGTTCATACAGAGCTGTAGTAAGTAATAGCGCCTTATGCAGAATAGATACTACGGGTGAAGTACAAATTTTATTTAAAGTGGCTCTGCCAGGTGGAACAATTGGTATTACACCAACTGTAAATCAATCGGCTTATTGCTCCGGATCAACAGTTTCGGGAAATATCAGCTTATCAAACAATCGCCAGGTTGCCAAATGGATCTTCAGGGATAACAACACCGGAATATGGAATGATCTGCCTTCGTCAAACAGCTCGTTTTTCAGCGATTACAATACTACCGTTGCAGGTGCAACAAAACGTTCGTATAAGGCATTGGTTCGTACATTGGAAACTTTTTCGATCGATACATCATTAGAGGTTTCGGTTGATTTGAATACTTTGAGCAGAGGTTCTGTTGTAGTAGCGCCAACATCAAGTTTAGCGTCCATTTGTAATGAGAATTCACTTACCTTAAACATTGTACCACCAACAGGGTACACGGTAAACAACTGGATCTACAGGGATACCGTTTCGTCTGCATGGTATAATTTAGGATCATCATCAACATCCATTTCTAATTATGTTTCGACCAGCAATACAAAACGTTTGTACCGTGTTATATTGGTTAATTCAAGCATTTGCAAATATGATACAACCAATACGCTTACTATTTCGGTGAATAAAAAGCTGGCCAGAACCAATACTTCTTATCTGCCAACAACAACCACTCCTAATGTTTGTGGAGGAACATCATTAAGTATTAATATTTCACTACCATCGGGTGTAAATGTTTTCCGTTGGGTTTACAGAGACAATGGATCGGCATGGAAGGAAATTTTCAGTTCGTCAACAAGCTATTTTGAAAGTGCTAATAATACCAAGGTTTTGGTACCAACCACACGCGAATACAAAGTAATTGTGGTTGACAACAATAATTGTGTAAGTGATACATCGGCAGCGGTTGTGGTAAGTATCAACCCACTTGGTAATGGAGCAATGAGCGGTATTACACCAACTACGTCATCACCAATATTGTGTTCAGGAAATACAAACGCTTCAGTGAATTTTAATTACAGTGGCGCAGTGCAAAAATGGGTTTACAGGGATAATGGCGGAATGTGGCAAGAGTTTACCGGTAGCACCACATCGACATATTTATATGATCAGAGTACTTATGTAAATGCAACAACCAATCGTGAATACCGAGCCTATTTGCAACGTGCTAATACATGCTTGATCGATACAACGCAAATCGTTTCGGTGCAAATACGCCCGATGACATTTGGTAATGCGTCTGCTATTCAGCCAACGGCATCAGTGGCTAACGTATGTAGTGGTGGAAACTTTAACTTGAACATTAATTCAGGTAATGGTTTTTCTGTTCATAAATGGATTTACCGCAACGGATTGGTTGGTGATTGGAATGAGCTGGCATCAAGTTCAGCAAGTACTTCTTTTTATGAGTCGAATACCGCTGTAAGCAGTAGTACTTTACGTTCATACAAAGCAATTATTTTAACCAACACATGCAGTTATGATACCACTCAGCAAGTGTCAGTTCAGTTGAATGCCCGTACCTACGGTTATGCAAATGCAGTTGCGATTACTTCGGCAATTGGTGTTTATTGTGCATCGAGCGTTATCAGCACAAATGTGGTAACATCTACTATGCCATCGGGAGCAAGTGTCCGCACATGGATGTATATGGATAATATGGATGGTAATTGGTTAACCATTGCCAACAGTACCTCAAACTTTTTAACACATACCAATACTTCGGTTGGACTTCCTACCTCACGTTCATATCGTATAGTGGTTAACAATACCACAACATGTAGCTATGATTCGTCAAATGTATTCAGCGTATCGATAAATCCAGCGGGATCAGGTTATGCAACTACCATTACTCCTACAATTTCAAGCAGTACGATTTGCAATGCATCTACCAATCCTACATTAAATGTGAGCTTACCTTCAGGGTATAGTATTTTAAAATGGGTTGTAAACAATAATGGAACAGGGTGGACTGATTTTGGTTACACAACCAACAGCACATTTATTACAGATTACAATACTGCTGTTCAATCACCTGTAAGCAGAAGCTACCGTGCAATTGTGAACAACAGTTTAGTCTGTTCGATTGATTCAACCAACACCATCAGTGCAAGTATTAATCCTGCAGTGAGAGGTGTGTTGAATACTGTTACGCCAACCTCGAACAGAACATACTATTGCTATACCAAAGCAATACAAGTGAGTGTGTCCGTTCCATCGGGTTATACGATTGAAAAATGGATCTATAATGATAACAATGCAGGATGGGGTGATTTTACAAATAGCACAACATCGTCTTCGTTAACTGATAACAATACATATGTAGCTGCAGTGACAAGCCGCGCTTACCGCGTGATTATGTTTAACAGCAGTACGTGTAGGCGCGATACAACAGCTGAGTATGCTGTGGTGATCAACCCTCGTGGTGGAAATATTGGATTGCGTGGTATTACACCAACTGCTTCACCATCTAACGGTATTTGCTCGGGTAGTTCAGTAACACTGAATGTTGCACCGGGAACCGGAAACGAGTTGATCAAATGGACGTACAGTGATAATGGAAATGCAGGTCCTTGGTATGAAGCATTGGGTTCATATAATTCAAATTCATTTACGCATCAGCTTACTCAACTAAATAATGCAACGGCTCGTTTATACAGAGCCATTATCACGGATACTTCTTCATGTGATTTTGATAGTACACAATCCGTAACGGTTAACATCACACCAATTACTTACGGAGTGGATACATCAATGGTGATTTCGGGAAGTGATTCTGTTTGTGTGGGTTCTTCAGTATCGCTGAATGTTACACCGGGTTCAGGTAACTCAGTAGTAAAATGGATCTACAACGATAATAACGGTGCTTGGAAAACCTTCACAACAAATACCCAAACATCTTTCTTAACAGATTACAATACATTGCTTGCTCCTGGCTCTACACGTGGCTATACAACGCTTGTAATGAAATCGGCAACTTGTCGTATCGATACGCTAACGAAAGTAAAGGTTGTAAACTTTAAGACTAAAACATACGGTAACAGCACAACAGCGGCAACCATTTTCTCAGATACAGTATGCGCGGGAAATACACTTTCTGTATCAACTTCGGGTACTGTTGAAAGATGGTTGTATCGCGATGGTACATCAGGAAACTGGAATATTATAAATGGAACTTCGACCTTCTTGTCGCATAGTGAAACAGGTGTTACAGCTTCAGTGTGGAGATACTACAGGGCTATGTTAAACACGGGCTCATGTAATGCCGATTCTTCTAAATACGACAGCGTGTTTTTAAGGGTTCAAACTTTTGGAAATATAGCTGCAACACCAACTACAACAACACCAACAGTATGTGCCGGTAATTCGGTAAGTATAAGTTTAAGTGCTTCGGGATCTACCATGCAAAGATGGATCTACAGGGACAACAGTTTGGGCAATTGGAATATATTAAGCACAACATCAAGCTTTAGTGTTGTTGATTACAATACTGCAGTGTCTTCTCCGGTGAGCAGAGAGTACCGGGCAATAGTATTGCGTACCTGCAGTTATGATACGACCAATACTCTTACTGTAACCATTACACCTAAAACACGCGGGACAGATGTTACAAAAATTCCGACTGCAACAAGTACAAGTGTGTGTGCTTCATCTACCATTCAAAATATCCAGGTGACTGCAGGTGCAGGAAATACCATTATGCAATGGTTAACCAGGGATAACGGTGGGGCATGGCAAGTATTTTCATCCGGAAATTTAAATAACTTAACCGACTACAATACGTTTGTAGGAACAACTGTAACGCGTAATTATGTTGCGATCATCAATAACAATACAACCTGTCGTTTTGATACATCAGCAGTATTAGTTGTAACCATTAACCCTGTGATATTGGGCAATAGCTCACGTACTGTAACAGCCCCTGCAAATGCATGTATGGGAAGCAACTATAATGTCTCATTAATCGTTTCGTCTGACTCAACGGTGATCCGGTTCTTATCCAATTACAATGGAGGAGCTTGGTACGATGAAGGATATATTAATCCGTCAACCAACGCTTCGATCTCAAGATTTGCTTATAGTGGAACACCCTATACAATGGGATATCGCGCGGTAACTTATAAAGCAGGTAACTGCCATATTGATACAAGCGCTGCAACAATGGTTTCAGTTGTGCCTCGTACTTATGGAAATGATAATGCAATCACACCTACCGGAAATGCATCTGCTTGTTCAGGATCGTCATTTAATATTAGTGTATCACCTGGTTCTGGAAATAGTGTTTCACACTGGTTGTACAGCGATGATGCAACAATATGGTTGCCTTATTACTCGTCATCTACCATTATCAATATGTCAGTTTCGACCAATTCAATGATCACACGTCAATATCGTGCATTGATCATTAAAGGAGCTAATTGTACCATTGATACAACAGCTGCAAAAACAATTGTTATCAACCCGATTTTGTACGGGGTGGATACTGTTTCGCAGGTTACGGTAACTTCTGCATCAGCAGCTTGTATTGGCTCAACGGTGAATGTGAGTGTTAATCCGGGTTCAAGCGCTGTAAGTACATGGGTATACAGAGACAATGGTGGTGTATGGAATAGTTTGTACAATTCGAATATCAATATCTCGGATGCAAATACATATGTATCGTCTACTGTGGATCGTGAGTATGCTACCATTTTATGGAAAGCAAGTACCTGCCGCATGGATACAACTTCGAAAACGGATACGGTGAACATTTCGACACGCACGTATGGAAATGACAATGGAATAACCATCACGCCATCTAATTCATCCATTTGTATCGGAACTGCCATGAACTTAACTGCGAATGTTGGATCACACAATGTGCAAACATGGTATTACAGGGATAATGGAGGAGTATGGAATGTATTATCAAATAGCACCTCTTCGTTTATTACCGATTATAATACAGGTGTTTCAGTAAGTACTTCAAGAGAGTATAGAACATTGATCCGCAAATCGAATGTGTGTGCTTATGATACAAGTGCTACGACAACTGTGAGCATTAACCCACGCTCGGTATCGGTAGATATGGGTATTGTTCCGACAGCCAACGCTTCGACTGTATGCTCAGGAAATATTGTCACCATTAGTATAAACCAGGGTTCGGGTAACAGTATTCAAAAATGGATCTACAGGCAAAATGGTGGAGCGTGGATAGATTTTGCATACACATCGTCAACTACGGTAAATGATTACAATACGTCAAATATTTTGTCGCCAATTACAAGAGAATACCGAGCCATTATTGTAAAAGGTTCAGGTTGTTCAACAGATACATCGGCATTGGTTTTGGTAACCATCAGCCCGATCGGTTTTGGTAATCAATCAAGTGTAGTTCCTGTTGCCAGTAAAGCTGCAATTTGTTCGGGTTCAAATGTGACCATTTCAGTAAGTGGATTCAGTGGATCATCTGTTGCACGCTGGTTGTACAGAGATGACAATGCAGGCCCGTGGAATATTTTATATTCATCGGCTACTGCAATAACTGATTTTAACACTCAAACCTCAGTGGCGTTCACTCGTCAGTATCGTGCAATTGTCAATAATAATTCAGGATGCAGTACCGACACTACATCGGCCGTTTCGGTTGCGGTAAACCCGATTACGAATGGTGTAGTTGCTATTCCTACACAGGCGTCACTAACAACTGTATGTGCTGGTAATCCGATCAATGTATTCATTAACCCTGGGGCGGGAAGGGTCGTTTCACATTGGTTGTACTCTGAAACAGCGGGCAATTGGACTGTATTTAGCTTTACGAATGCAACATCGATCAATGATTTCAACACAACTGTATTGGCAAACACAACCCGTCAATACCGGGCAATTTTAACGAATGCTGCCGGTTGCAGTTCAGATAGTTCAACGGTTGTGAGTGTAAACATTAATCTAATCACCAACGGAACAAACTTATCGGTTACTCCGAATACAACCACACCGTCAATTTGCTCGGGTTCTACTGCCATTGTAAGTGTAAGTGGATTCTCAGGTACAGTTGTAAAGTGGTTGTTCCGCGACAGCGTTGTTGACGGCTGGTCAAATATTAATAATACCAATTTCACGTTGTTCCATTCCGGTACATTTGTTTCGTATCCTCGGGTTCGTACTTACCGTTCAATTATTTACAATGCGAATAATTGCAGTTATGATACAACAGCTACTGTGCAACTTCAGATCAATCCGCAGTTGGCCGGCAATGCAAATGCAATTGTTCCTACCAGCAATGTTCCTTCCGCTTGTACGGGAAGCTCGATCAATCTTTCGGCAACCGGATTTATCAATGGAGGCGCTGTAACAGGATGGTTGTATGCTGACAATGGGGGCAATTGGATTGTAATGGGCATTTCTGGAGCAAGTGTTAACCATGTTATCAATGTAAACGGACCTGTTAGCCGCCAATACCGTGCACTTGTATTTACGGGATGCCAGACAGATACAACAGCCGCTCTTACCGTTATATTGGATCAATATCCAACCAAGCCAACCATTGCGGTTTCTGCAGGAACAGATTCGTTGGTGTGCAACGAAATGGCAGCAACGTATGAATGGAGATTGAATGGAAATATTATTCCTGGGGCAACAGGTAAGGTGCATGTGGCCGCTGTAAGTGGAACGTATGCTGTTCAGGTAGGAAATGCTGCGGGATGTAAAACTCTTTCGGATAACTATACACACGGAATGGTTGGTCTTGAGAAAGTATTTGCCAATACAAAAATTGCAGTGTATCCAAACCCAACAACGACCGGGAATGTAACGATCGAATGGCAAGGTCTTTCAATTGAAAAAGCAAAACTTGTGGTGATGGATATGTTGGGCAGGGTAGTATTGCAACAGGAAGTAGACGTACAAAATGCATCGACAACCAATATTGACCTGGTTTCTGAAAAAGCAGGAATGTACTTTATCACACTTTCGGCAAACGGAGATTCAATCACCCGAAAAGTATCTTACCTTAAATAACAAGCAGATTATTTATAATAACAAAAAAGCGGGTCAGCAATGGCTCGCTTTTTTGTTTTGACTATTTTACATAAAGAGCAAGATCATTGCAATTGTTGCTGGAACTGTTTGAATATAAAGAATGCTTCGTTGGGCTGTTGCTGCGCCATATAAGC
The DNA here is from genome assembly GCA_943369665.1 of Chitinophaga pinensis. Lineage (GTDB taxonomy): Bacteria > Bacteroidota > Bacteroidia > UKL13-3 > UKL13-3 > UKL13-3. Next base: position 193,448 of record CALRNX020000004.1, on the reverse strand, counting down.
CTGCTACTGCAATGCATCCTAAAAAGAATAGAGCAATATTTTTACTCCATTCAACATCACCAATGCATAATGACCAGATTAACCCGGCAGCTAAAAAACCATTGTATAATCCTTGGTTGGCAGCTAATGTTTTGGTTGGTTCAAATAATGTCTTAGGAATACTTTTAAAAACTTTAGGTCCTCGTGTTGTCCATAAAAACATCTCCAATACGAGAATATAAATATGCAAAACTGCAATCATGCCGATGATGATATGGGCGAGTACTGTTGTTGTTTCCATTTTGGTTTAGATTTATGTTCCGCTAATTTATCTTCAGAGTATTGCAACAGATTTTCACAGAAATTATTTACGAGCCTTCCGAGAAAATTTCACAAAAGCATAAGGAAAAATTAATCTGTGGCATTGCACTCTATTCTATTTTGATATCGTAAAGGTATAATAGTCCACTCAAGGAATGGGCAGCAAATATTGCTTTTTTTATTTTGTTCAAATTTGGGTCGATCAGAAAGTGTGTATTGGTGGTAAAATCCACTCCTGAAATATCTGTTTGCATAAAGACCGCTTCCAAGAAATTGCAATTCTGGATGATGCATTTTGAGAGATCGGCTTGTGTAAAATTGGCTCCTGTTAAGTTTGAATTGATAAAAGCGCTTTTGTTCAATTTCTTTTTATCAAAGGAGGTGTAACTCAAATTGCACGAAACAAATTTGGCTGCAAATCCAAAGTCTTTAACGCGGCTAAAATTTACGCCCATCAATTTACATTCCGTAAAGGTACAATCCTTAATGCTTGTCAATCCCGCTTTGGCATTGCTAAAATTGCACAACTCAAATGTACACTCACTTAGTGCAATGCCTGAAATATCAGAAAACGTACAATTCCGAAAAATGCAGTTTTCATATTCTTCTTCACTTGGTTTGACAAGCGTAAAGTCTTCATTTGTATAGGTTTCGTTGTATGCCATTTAGTTGATCACTTTTCCATTTACCAATACCGTATCAATTAAGTCTACGCCAAATGAGTATGGAATAAATGCCAATGAAGGAATTGGTTTGGTTATATATAAATTTGCTTGTTTACCGATAGTAATACTTCCGTGTGTTGCACTCAACTCCAATGCTACAGCTCCGTTTATAGTTGTGGCATTAAACGCTTCTTCGGGAGTTAGTTTCATTTGCGTACAAGCAAGCGAAACCACATAGCTCATTCGGCCATTGGGAGAGCTTCCCGGATTATAATCGCTGGCCAAACAAAATGGTAAGCCAGCATCAATCATTTTACGACCAGGAGCATAAGGAATCCCCAAAAAGAAAGAACAGTTGGGCAAACCTACGGGCATTGTTGCACTGTCTTTTAAACAGGCAATTTCAGCATCTCCTGTATATTCCAAATGATCAACACTCAAAGCATTGTGTTTTACAGCAACCTGTACACCTCCAGTGTAACCAAGTTCATTACCGTGTATTTTTGCTTTCAGATTATATTTTTTTGCTGCAGTTAAGATTGCATCTGTTTCATCAACGGTAAAAAATCCCTGGTCGCAAAACACATCACAGTAATCAGCAAGGTTTTCGGCTGCCACTTGTGGCAGCATTTCATTAATCACCAGATCAATATAACCTTGTCTGTTTTGTTTATAATCCGTTGGTATAGCATGTGCACCCAGGAATGAAGCTTTAATCGTAATAGGAGAAACCTCTTTCAATCGTTTAATCACCCGTAGTATCTTTAATTCATCTTTTACGGTTAAGCCGTAACCACTTTTAATTTCAATCGCACCTGTTCCATATCGGATCACTTCGTTCAATCGCGCCAATGCGTTCTCATACAATTCATCTTCACTCATTGCCTGCAATTTGCGCGCGGAGTTTAAAATTCCACCACCAGCTTCTGCAATTTCTTCATACGATTTTCCTTTAATGCGCATCACAAATTCTTCTTCCCTGCTTTGGGCGAATACAATATGCGTGTGCGAATCGATAAATGAAGGCAAAACCATTCCATCCTTGGCGTCTATTATCGTATCTGCCGCTGGAAGCGTTTCTGTTTGACATCCATATTGTTTAATGATATCATTTTCTATCAGTACAAAAGCATCATCGATGGAGACAAATTCACTCATTTGTTTACCCGATTTTTTGATAAGTGTTATATCATCAATAATTCCATAAAGGGTTTTGATGTTTTTGATGAGCGTTGTTTTCATGTTAAAAGCAATGTTTATACGAAGTGGTCAAAGATATATTCAACATAAAAAATTTCTGACTTATTTTTTTACTAAATTCACGTCAGTGAAAAACGAAAAATTTCTAGAATCACCTGGTGTATTTGAATGGATGGAAGGTTAATTTGCAGCTATCATTATGGAAAGAGATTTAAGTAAACTCAAAAATATTTTGCAAACACCTATTCAAAAAGGAAAAGATGTTTGGATAGCAGATACAGCCAGGGTTTTTGGTCAGGTTGTATTGGGTGATGAGTGCTCTGTTTGGTTTGGAGCAGTATTGCGTGGAGATGGAGATACGATTACGGTGGGCAATAGGAGCAATATCCAGGAAAATGCGGTAGTGCATGTTGATCCCGGATTTCCAACCCGGATTGGTGAAGATTGTATTGTGGGGCATTGTGCAATTGTGCATGGAGCAACTCTGGGAAATAATGTATTGGTAGGCATGCATGCAACGATTTTGAATGGTGCTTCGATCGGAAACTTTTGCATTATAGGCGCAAATGCTTTGGTAACAGAGGGCATGCAGGTTCCTGATTATAGTATTGTAATGGGCTCTCCGGCAAAAGTGGTTAAACAGTTAAGCGAAGCGCATATTGAAAAAGTAAAACGAAATGCACAGGCATATGTTGAGTTGAGTAAAGAATATTTAAAGTACTATACACATGGATAATTGGAAAGAAGAAAACAATGCGTTGCACAAAATATTTGTGTTCAAAGATTTCGCTACTGCAATAGCCTGGATGGTAAAAGCCTCTTTTGTGATCGAAAAACTAAACCATCATCCCGAGTGGAGCAATGTGTACAATAGGGTGACGGTTAAACTAACAACGCATGATACAGGCAATACCATAACTGAAAAGGACAGGACATTGGCGGCATTATTGGATGCTGTTTAAACCAGTTATTATTCCTCTTTTACTTCAAGCCAGAGCGTATCAGAATTGAGCCCCGTAAAAATGCCATATCCATTGGCAATATTTGAAGATGGATTGGTCAAGTTCTGAGAGTTTGTACTGTTCTGATTATACAATGCAGCATAATCGGGCAATACATGATATATGATAATGCGGTGAGTGCCATAGTATTGGAATTCCATTGTCCGGATCTCTTCAGAAGAAGAATTTGTCGGTTGTTTTCGGAAAAGGTTGGATGGGGGAGTATCATCACCAAAGTCCCGGATTGGATCCAGTGTACTTTCAATATTTTCAACAATAATGAGATAGTATGAATGATCAGTATTGTCCCATGTAATTGTAACTGGATCTGCCATACTGCTTCCTCCTGTCGGTGGTCCGGAGGTTGAACTCATTCGTTCAATGTAAATGACCGTATCTGATTGCGTTATATTGCTGGGTTGAGACGGGATATATGTGTATGCGGTTATGTTTTTTGAATTGTAGGGAAAGGAGAGAACATACTGGTCGTTTTCGGATACAATTAAAGAACTGTCGATGTATTTACCATCGCCTATCGGAAGTAGTTTATGAACAGTGTTGTTATTAAGCATAACCTTAATGTCGAGTTGATCAATATTGTCCGATGAGTAGGAAACGTTTGAAGAAAATGCTGTTTGCCTGCTGATCTTTACATTCAGGTAATCGCCAGGTTGTATATAAGATTCGAGTACAGGGGTATCTGTAAACTCGGATATTTCTTCTTGCTTGCAGGAAACCAAAAAGACCAATATTGAAAAAAAAGCAGTAGCAGAAAACCTCATTTGCATATTATCTTAGTTTAAGGGACAATGTGATATTGGGAGTTATGCCCGTGTAGTTTACGTTCGTTTCCACTAAAGATCCATTATCGATAGAATATGTTTTATACCAAACGTTAATATGATTGTATACATTAAAAATGGAGAAGCCGATATAACCGATTTCCCTTCTTTTCTTGTCCCCTTTAATTCCTGCAAGAAGTTTGTAGTTGACTGAAACATCACCACGATGATAGTCTGGCAGGCGTAAACCATTTTTAGAGGTAACCGTATAAAAATCCTGTGTGCTTCCATCAAGAAGTTTTACGCTGTACGCTCCTGAAGGTGCAGTATATGGGCGACCTGTAGCATAAACCCATGTAGCCGAAAAATCCCATCGTTTCATGTTATAAAGCAGTACAATTTTGAATTCGTGTGTTACGTCCTGATTAGCATGAAAATCAACATCAGAATAAACATCAAAGTGATTGATGGCTTCACCTAAAGTATAACCAACCCAGCCTTTGAGCATTCCGGTTTTCTTTTGTGCCAGGAATTCTATTCCACGCGCATAACCATAACCACTAAAGAAGTTCTCATCGTATTTTACCCCTGATGGACTGGGGTTAAATCGTAAAGAATATTCTGTGAGGTTTTTAACTTGCTTATAATAGGTTTCAGTGCTGAACAAATAGTTTGTGGTTTCGTAGGATATCCCGGCAATGTAATGATTGGCAGAGCTTACAGGAATATTTTTTCCATCAGCCAGGAGCCAAAATTCTTTGCTGCCTGATAAAATATCTTCACGTGTAATAACATTGGCAAACTGGTAATATTTTCCTGTAGCTCCTTTAAGCGTTATGTTGTCTGTCAAATAAAGAGATGCTGAAGCCCGGGGTTCATAATAATATTGCCCCGTTGTTTCAAAATAATTGGCACGGATTCCAGGAAGAAAAATCAACCGGCCATGAAATAATTTGAACTTGTTTTGCAAGTAAGCACCTCCTAAAAGCGACTTGTTCTTTTTATCAAGGATTGTGGTTGTATCATTTTGTGCATAGGAGTAATGTATATCGTAGGAAGTTCCGAATACGCCAAATTGTAACTGACTGAATGAATAAAGATCCAATTGATAATCTGACTTAATGCTATAATCGGTCAGGTCATTATTTTCGAAAACGCCATTCTTTGTGGTTGTTTCATTTCCACTGGCATCAGTTGATGTTCGTTCCATTGATCGGTCACGATCACTGTAAAAATGAGAGTAGCTTATGATTGTATTTCCGTATAATTTATCAGCCCACTTCCGCGACCACTTTATACTGGTTCCAACGTTTCCATATTTTGTAAGATCTGTTGAACTTGCACTGAAATTTGCTCCTCCAAATGATGGCGTATTGGAATTATCTATGCTATTGTCCAATTTATCTGTTCCGTTAAAAATGCTCAATGTAAGGATGTCTTTTTTTGTTGGCCGATAAGTAAATTTTCCGTTTAGGTCATAGAAATAAGAGGTTGCTTCTGCCTCTTGCATAAATCTTCTTCCTCCGGGGCCTCCTTGTTGAGTGGGAGTTGATGATGAACTGCTTTTGCTGTATTTGTCAAATAGCTTATTGTAAATTGGGCCTTTATATGACCTGCGCACGGCAATAATGGATGAAAATTTGTCTCCCACAGGAATTTCCATCCAGGCATTTACACTTAATAAACTTATATCTCCTCCCATATTGAATTTTTTCTGGTTTCCATCTTTACCTGTAATTTCGGTTACACTGGAAAGACGTCCGCCAAAGCGAGATTCAAACCCACCTTTGTAAAGTTGAATATCCTTTACAGCATTGGCATTAAAAGCACTGAAAAATCCATAAAGGTGATCAACATGATATACGGTAAAGCCATCAAAAAGAACAAGATTTTGATCCGGTGTGCCTCCTCTTACATACAGACCTGACGAAGATTCCTGAGACGCACTTACTCCAGGCATTAACTGCAAGGAACGCATCACGTCTTTTTCACCAATATTGGGAAGTTTTTCCATTTCTTTTGGCGTCATTTTAACAACACTTACGTCTTCTTTTTTTACTAGCACAATGTCTTCTTTGGCCCCGGTGATCGTAATCTGCTTTAAACGGTTTCCTGCAGGCATAATTTCAATCTGAAAATTGGTTTTGGGTAACAGTGGTGATAGAAAAACCTGTGTGGTGGTGTATCCAACATAAGAGACAACTAAAACGCTTGTATCTGTTGGAACCTGAGATAGTGTAAAATACCCATCGGCATTTGAGGCAACACCTATATGTGTATGCTTTACGTGCACTGTTGCAAATGGCAATGCTTCACCTGTAGACTTGTCTCTAACAATTCCTGAGAGTGTATATTTAAATGCCCTAGGAGGCCCAAAATAGGTTTTGGTAGGCACTTGGTCGGATATCGCAGTGTTATCCTTATGCTTTTCCTCTTCCTCATAGTAAAATGTACCTAGATTGTCTTCCTTGTCTTCATGTGTATTTTCATAGGCGGTCTTGTTTTCCTTGAAATTGTCAGCAATTTTTTCCGGGAGAACTGCACTTGCATACCGAACGCTGTAAAATGTACTTTGGAGTCCTGCAACCTCAATATCAGATGCGTTTATGGTATTGTCATTAATCGAAAGAAAAACATTTTCACGTCCACATTGATACTGCCAGGTAACGAGGTTTACGATGGCATCAAAACAAAAAAGTTTGTCATTTGCCGTTCCGCTTCTGTTTGGTATGTAAACGAGCAGATAGTTGTGAAAGTTGGGAAACATTTTTAATGAATCCGACTCAAAGGTTTGAAGGGCAGATTCTCCGCTTTTACCTAAGATAAAGAGATGAGGCCTATTGGTGGAGCTGTAGTCATTGTTTTGTGCATAGCAGACATATCTGAGATAGCAGGCATTTCCGGGCTTGTTGAACTCATACACTTTATATTGATAGTTCTGTGCGATTATTTTACTAACCGGCAATAAGAAAATAAGGATGGCAATAATTACCTTATTATTTAATTGGCTCATTTTTTTTGAGAAAAGCACTCCTTAAATTTTTTATTGACATTGTTTAATAGCTATTGGAAAACAGTATTGTTAGCTTATTGCTATAGTATCCCAAAGATGTCCGATCGGAAAAGGAAAGCGAAATAATTGCGATGTTGTCGGAAAATGTGTAGGAGAAGAATTGGGATCAATCTTTTGTATGAGTGTATATCAGAAGGCAAAAAAAATCCTGATAATAATATTTATTACCGGGATTAAAGGGTGGGCCCACCTGGTCCCGAAGTTTCGGGACGAACCAGTAGCTTAATTGGAAAAACGATTTAAAATGTCTGTAACAATAGATGGATTTGCCTTTAGCTTTTCGATGAACGATCGACTTTTCATTCGTTTGATAAAAGATTCAATTTTTATGGCTTGAGTTTTTGAGGAGCATTCAATAAGTAGATATGTTTCCCAATCACTAACGGGATGCGTGTATGATTGTTGGTACTTTCCGGAGTTATGTTCTAGAAGTCGATTATCGAAATCTATAGTTTGTCCTATATAATATTTGTTGGCAGTTGGGCTAAAAATGATGTAACAGAGAGGCATAAATAATAAATCCCGATAATAATATTTATTACCGGGATTAAAGGGTGGGCCCACCTGGGATCGAACCAGGCACCCCCTGATTATGAGTCAGATGCTCTAACCGAATGAGCTATAGGCCCTTGGATTGCTCCAATATTTTATATTTAAAGAACAAGCCCCCTGATTATGAGTCAGATGCTCTAACCGTCCCGAAGCTTCGGGAGAGCTATAGGCCCTTGGATTACTCCAATATTTTATATTTAAAGAACAGGCTCCCTGATTATGAGTCAGATGCTCTAATCGTCCCGAAGCTTCGGGAGAGCTATAGTCCCAAATGCAACGGATTAGTTTGCATTTTTAAGGACTGCAAACATATATTTTTGTGGGCTGTTATACAAACAACATGAAAAAGATTTCTTCAATAATTTTTGATTTAGGTGGAGTATTGCTGGACCTCGACCAAGACAAGACCCTACGGGCATTTAGCCGGATGGGGTTAGACCTGGATGATGTAAACGAGTCGTCTTCTATTTTTAACGATTTTGAAACCGGTAAATTGAATGCTGCTGATTTCAGGCAAGGAATTAAGTCGCTGAAAAAGGGCGAAATTACGGATAGCGAGATCGATACTGCCTGGAATGCAATGTTGCTTGAAACAAATGAAGGTCGTCTTGAATTATTGGCGAAACTCAACAAGCACTTTAACGTTTATTTGCTGAGTAATACCAACAGTATTCATATCGAACATTTCAGAAATTACTTGAATGACCATTTTGGTTTGGAGCGTTGGGATGATCTGTTTGCAAAACAGTATTTGTCGTATGAAATTGGGAAACGCAAGCCTAATAAAGATATTTATGAATTTGTGTTGAATGATATTACAAGGGAAGCAAACGAATGTATTTTTATTGATGATAATGTATCCAATATTCGGGCAGCAGGGGCTTTAGGTATTCATACAATCTGGGCAAAAACACCATTGGATCGTGCCATGTATGAGAGTATTATTGCCACGGCCAAGGCCTGGCAAAAGATGAATCAATAACTTACTGGATGGTGTAACGAATGGAAATTCCACCACTTTGAATAATGGTAGGGAACGAGTTAGATGTTTTAGGATCTGTTCTTCTGTAATCATAGAAAATGCGCAACATCAATGCATCCGTGATCATATAATCGATTGTTGGGCGCAAGGTGTAAACACGTTGTCCTTGCACTGGGTCATTCGATGGCCTGTCAATATTCCGGATCTTGGTTACGTTATCCCTGATTCCAAAATCCAACCTGAAATTGATATCACTTTCAATGACGATTCTGCGCCCACCACGTTTGATAAATGGTATGGTCAACTCTGTGGTACGATAACCCGCACCAATAACCCACTCACTTCCCTTTTGCTCGTTTAACTGGCCGTTGGTCAGTCCAAGATTTAAACTGCGGTCACGTTTGTATTCAATACGTGTGGTAATATTCCCCACAAAGGTTACATCCACTCCTAGGAAAGGACCAAATCGTTCAACAATTGAAATCTGACGGATCACATAATCTGAAGTATAATCTCCGGTACTTTTATTATTACTGCTGTCATTTAAAACGCTTTGAAAGGACCCGACATTATAAGTGGAAGTATATTGGTGGTTAAGCGTAATATTGCTCACATAATCTTTAAAGGATTCAATTTTTGAAAGTCCGTTATAGGTAATTTTCCAGTTAGCATCCGGAATTTTCGGGAAAGCGGTAAGCCCAATTTTGTTTGCATCCTGGCCTCCGTATGCAGCGAGGAATGCAGGAATAATAACGTCCTGTGAATTTTGGCCATATCCTATTGGATATCCCTGGCTATCCACACCTAATCCCGGTTTTTCAGGGTCTGCCGCTAGCCTGTTTGCAATTGTTTTCCTGTTTTCCTGGAACTCATTGAACACTTCAGTGTTGCCGTTTGAAAGCTCTTTTGAAAAAGTACTTGCCCATGTATTAAACGTAATGGAGTAACTACCGGTAGTTATCGGTTCGTTTATATCCTTAAATGTTTGTGTGGGATCATCAAACCTGAATAATACGGATGAGTTAATGGTTCGTGTGCGTGCAAAATTAAGATCAATCCGGAAGTCGGAAACAGGTTCGAGCATTGCCCGACCCGTTAAGTTTTCCTGATAGTTTTGCGCATAAAAAGAAGTGAGTCTGGAATCGTTACTGATCCAGCCATTTCGGGCTGCCCGGTTTCTGAAATCAGGATCTTGTGCGCCCAAAATGAAATCAAAACCCGGTCCACCCGATTCAAAGTTTTGTCCGAAATATTGTGGCGTTGGTTTAAATCCGGGAAGGGTTGTTCCCTCTGTTTCCGAATAAGAAACGGAAGCATTTTTAAGCATCATCAGGAACTTTAAAGTATAAGCTAAAACTGGAGGCGCTTTTGCTTCCGGTTTGTCTTCTTCCTTTTTCTTTTCGGTTTTCTTTTTATCCTTTGGATCTTTAACTGCAGTTTCCTCTTCCTTTGGAATCGATTTTTTACGTGGCTGTCCTGGGTTATTAATATTGCGCAGGTATGGAATCTTGTTGTAAAGCAACGTCATGTTTACTCCAATATTGTAATTCTGCGCGCGCGAATTTGAGACCGTGTTTCCTAAACTATCCGCTGCCGGAGGTGCTTGTTTCCACTGGTATGTTGCAGTGTAGGTGTACGTTGATTGATTGATCCAGTTTAATCCCGGTATTTTATTGATAGGTACATTATAATTGACACGTGCTGTTTGGTCAAATTGCATCAGCCTTCCTCCCGTAAGCAAGTTATTCCAAATGGTATCTTTTTGTGGAGTGCCTTTTTCAATTTTACCTAAAGGCTCATCAATACGAGCAAATGCCGTTGCATTGTAATCGAACTTCAATCCTTTTGATAAGTCATATCTGAATTCGTAATACCGGGTCATGGTATACATTTTATCATACAACGGGTCGATGGTAATACCTTGCACATCATTGTTCCGGTTCACGGTAACACCATAACGCCTGTCTGTTTCCAGTCGGGCACCCCATGATTGCGGAAGATAATAGAGGTTAAAGTCTTTGATCAGGCCAAGTTGTTTGGATTTGATTTTAGAGAAAGGCTCCCATGGTTTCGGGTTGAAGCTGTAATTATAAGAAGTTATGGTTTTATAGTTTTGCAATAAATAACTCTCCAATGTCTGATTCCTGCGGTATACTTCATTAAATGAGTACGTGAACGAAAAGTTTGAGATATCGTATACGTGCGATTTTTTATTTCCCACTTTGTTTTTGCGCACATTGGTAAAGTTCATGCTTCGCCTCTTGGTAAAGTCATCGGCCGCAAGTTTAATACGTTCCTGGTAAGCAGGATTGGTACTTTCATCAATTTCCTTTTGAAGTTTGGTATCAGGATTCAACGGATTATAATAAGGACGTATCAATGTATTTCCGTACGACAAAAATAATGGAATAGAAATGCCGGAATTTTTAGGGAAGAATTTTCCCAGCTCAAAACTACTTGCAACATCATATTGATAATTATCGTCAAAATTACGTTCGGATAATTTTTTATCGATACCACCAAATCCAACTGTTGAAATACTACCGGATAGTTGCACTGTAGCAAAATCAGCTAGCTTAGCCTGGATCCTGCTATTGGCAGCCCAGCCTCCGCGGTTGTTAAATTCCGTCATGCGAAGTTCGTTGAACCATACTTCGGCACATTTTGAAAGTCCATCATCCGATGATCCCGGAACAGCGCGTGGATTGCGAATACCCATCATGGCAACACGTATATTACTCAAATCCGGTAAACCGATAACGGTAAATTTAGCCCGTCCGAATTGTCGGTAATAAGGAGATGTATATGGATGGTTGGCGTTGGTACGTTGAATTTTTGTATTGATAAATTCTTCTAATTCCACGATCATTTCATTATCGGTCGGCCAAATCTGATCGGGCGAAATTTCACCCTGGCGGGTAAGTATTAGCGGGATTTCGTATTCGTAGTAGTTGTTTGTCAAATCGGAACCTAGTCGGATAAATGCAGTTAGGTCCCCATTGTTTGCTTGAGCTCCTTCGGCATGAATAAACATGCGTAGTTTTCCGTATTGGCGCAAATCTGTTTTGATGTTTTTGAATACCCCTCTTGCATCACCATCTTTTAAATTACATACGGCAACCGAAAGTGATTGCTCGTTTTGTTGGATTGCCTGCGGGGAGCTAAAATCAACTTCGCGTTGGATGCCCGGAGGAACAACATAAGGAATAGGGCTTCGCAATGAGTTCTTTTCAATGTTTACAGTTGATACGATGAAATTAGTTTCGTCTTCAGGATCACCCGGTACATTTTCTTTTCCGGACTCTAAATTGCCTAAGTATTTACGCCAGTCGGCACGTACCAATTGTAATGCTCCCAAGCGAAGCACTTGTTCGTTTTCGAATCCACGCATGTACATCCTGATAAACCGGATCGATTTAAAATCCAGGATCTCACCTACACGGGTCTGATATTCGCGTACGGGTATTTTTAATTGATACCAGGTTACAACTTCATTTTTACCGTTGGCAAGTGAAACCGATTTTACAACACTATCTGTCACAAAATTTTGTCCGACAATCAACTTGGTTTTATCAATATCAATTTTGTATTGGAAATACTCTTCAATATCATTTAAGGTATAATCTCTATTAATATCTTCATTATCCGGGATATTGGTTGCGGCTGTAGCAAACGGTTCGGGTGATTGGTCCTGTGTTGGAGAGTTTCCCTGGTGTTTATTGTATTTTTTGTAACGCTCCAGGATGCTCAATTGCTGAGGATCGTAATCCGTTGTACCCAAATAATAATGGTAATTATCAAAAGAAGGATCGCTGGCAAAAGTGGTGTAAACATCAGGATTCAAAATAGGCTGAATCTTTTGTAAGTAAACGGTATCGAAAGCGATTTGCTCTGAAGCGTCATTAAATCCATCCAACCCGACATCCTGGCTGGCTCGGATACCATTATCGGCATCAAATGCAAAGTTCACTACCGGCTGTCTTGGCACGCGACCCCATACGGTGGTATCAACATATTGCAAGGTTGGGTCTGTGCTTCTTGGTAAACCATTTTCCGCAGCTCTTCGGTTATCGCGCAAAATGTCTTCCGAAACATTCCCTAGGTTGATGTAAAGTTCTCCTTTGTTGTTTGGATTAGGATTGCTCAGATAAGGGTCCATCATCCAGATCTCGATATAATCAATATTGGATGCTTCGAAATCGTTCTGTTCAATTTTTCGCATCAAACCACCCCAGTTTTGAGTTGGGTTTTTAAGTGTTCCATCAGCATTTAACCCGGCTACAGTATAATTGTAAGGCCCTCTTTCTTTTGGGTAAAAGGCAAGATCGAGTGTAGGTAAATTCTGTGGCTGGCCTGCCTGAATCTGGCGGCTAGGATATACTTCGGTAATATCAACTTGCCTTACCCGGTGATCGGAAAGTTGTTCATCATCGTTTTTAATATGTTCGGGTGTTTGGTTATTCGACAAGTAGAAAGCAGTAGAAATCGTATACCATGCTAAGTTGGCGCGTTTAAAGTTGTAATCGAGTTGATTAATAAAACCTCCTTCGGGAAACAAACTCGGCTGACCTTGGGGAGTAGAAGCCAAAAACCAACTGTTGCCTAAGCGCAGATCAAAAGGCGTTTCCGCACCTTCAAAATCATCAAGGTATGCGGTTCCTTTATTGGCCAATGAACTTTGCACACCCGGAACCAGTTGAGCATACTCACCCTGAATGGTAATTTGTGACGGCTCTTTGGTTTCAATAAACGGAAGCTTGTCGACCATTTTGGTTAAAAAGCGCGACTCTTTCCTGTATGTTCCATCGAAGCCAAACATGACATTGCTGATAGGCTCTTCTCCAATATTTACTTTTGGGGTAAGTGGACGTTCATTCAGGTACATCAATGTTCCTCCTAATAGGAAATCGTTGCTTACTTTATAATCGAGCCGGGTTCCCAATAAGCTTTTTTGTTGAACACTGAATAAGGAATTGCTCTCAGATGAAACCTTGATGACGGCCCCGGAATTGAGCAATCCTGTGTTCACAATTTTTACCCTACCCAAATTATAGTCTACCGTATAATCCTGATTTTCGGTCAAAGGTGCACCATTTGCAGTCACCCGAACAGATCCTTTGGGGATATTGGTTTGACCGAGAGAGATTTCGGAACTTGAATTTCCGGAATAACTTCCCCGGATATAAAATTTATTGTATTGAGGAAGTTGCACCGCGGCAAACCGCGTGGAGTCATATAGTTCGTAGTATGAATAATACCTTGCCCGGCTTGGATCATTCACAAATTTCTGGGACAGGTATTTTCCAAAAGGTTCAACCATTGGGAAAATGATTCGCCCTTGAGTTGAGTTTACCGTAACACCTTCTATAAAATCATATAATCCATCCGGAGCTTTTTCTTGTTGGGTATTGAGGTTATCCAAATTGAGAACCCTTACTAGGGGCAATCCTGTAAGCAACGGTTCATTTTGAACAGGAATATAGTTTAAGTCCGCTCCCGATGGGTCATCGGCATAGATAATGTTTAACTTAAAATCTTTGGATTGTAATTGATATGTTCCCAGCGAGTAAATGTTTTTCATCATCAAATCCCAGATCGGCAGATCGGGGCGAAGGGAGGGTCCTTTGAGCATTTTGGTGAACAGCACATTGGGTGTTTGGGGGTTTACAGGTTGATCAACCGTAAGATCACCAACCTGATAATTCACACCATTCACGGAATATTCATAAGCTACACAGAGCACGTCATCATTGTTGAGCGCTTGGTTCAATGAGATATAACCCATGCGTAGGTTTACGGAATATTCGGTAGGATTAAGCAACCGGGCATAACTGATGGCTTGGTATTGTGAAATGGGTTGTAAGCCAGTTACAGGTTGATCCTTTGTTAATTCATTTTGGATCTGGTAAGACGCCCTTAAATTACTCTTATTCGTATTGATGGGTGTCGCTCCATCAAGGTATGCGTATAAATTGTTTGCATCATTATCCGGAATAGGGTTCCCGCTAACGGTCCAGAAAGTATTACTGCGTTTGCTGGTTTCGCCCAGATCGGCAAAACCTATAACATCTCTTGATCCGTCAAACGATCCTGTTCTATTGGTTACCCATACCTCTACGCGATTGATAATTACAGGAGAACCAATAACAGGAAGGTTTGCCAACCAGGCGTCATAGTTGTCTCTGAAATATTGAGCCAGGAAATAATGGCGATTCATATCATAATTATCGCTTTGAATATCAAACTTGGTAGTTTGTGTTCCTCCTGAAATTTCTGTTTCGGTAGTTTTTCCTCTTTGTTGGGTTAAAATGGTGGTTGCTGTTAAACGACCAAATTGCATCACCGTTTTGATACCAAACAAACTCTGGCTTCCCTGGATGAGCGATGAGTTGAGCGGAAGACTTACGTTTCCGAGCTCTATTTTTTTGATGATATCATCTTCTTTTCCAGCGTAGTCGAGTTTTACCTGATTTTCAAAATCAAAAGTGGCTTCTGTATCATAATTGATATTTACCTTCAATTTATCACCAATACTTCCCTGAACATTTAATTGGATTTTTTGGCGAAAATCAAACTGCCCTGTAGTTTGTTGTTGCGGAGCAAAAAGGGGATTTCGCACGGTGTTAAAGTTTCCGGCAAAAATAAGTTCGGCTGTTCCCCGCGGACGGATATCAATGATACCGCTTCCAAAAATACGTTCGAAAATTTTGGGCCCGACCCTAAGTGGCGGAATGATTCCACTACCCGATACAAAATTATTGGCTTGCGAACGTTGACGGAAATAATCGTTGTTTTTACGTTTGCCCTCTTCTTTTAAAGCATCTTTCAATTCAATAGAGGCAGGTAAACGGTAATCCTGTGAGCCTATTTTTGAAGAGTAATTGTAAGAATTACTGTTGGGGTCGAGCTCATACTTTGATTTTATATTATTGGGTTCACCAAGGTCGAACGGGTTTTTAGAAGTAGTGCGTTCGTATGGTTTTCTGTCTTTAATAGGATAGGGTAATTTGATGGTGGTATCACTTCCGGTAGAGTCGGGAGGAGGCATGGTTAAAGCCGAAAAGCCAAAATGGATACCTTTGTTTTTTGCTACACTTTCGGCAAATACATCTCCTCCCTGCAGGATAACCACTGCAAGTATTTTAAAAAAGGATAGGTATGTGAATCGAGAGTTACTTAACAAAGTAGAGTTTCGCCATCTATAAAATTTTTAATGTGTTTTTCACTAACTCTTCTACGGAATATTGCGGATTTTGTTGGCGAATTTTCTGCAAGCTTTTTTCAGCTTCAGTTTTCGAAAACCCAAGCATTACCAGAGCTGATAGTGCTTCTTCTACAAGAATATTGTGGGTTGGTACTAATGAGATGCCATCTGTTAAACCGTCACCTTTAATTTTGTTCTTTAGATCTATTACCACTTTCTGAGCCGTTTTTTCACCAATTCCTTTCACGGTTTTAATTAACGCCCAATTGGCACTCATTATTGCTTGTTTGATATCTAAAGGTTTTAAAGAGGAAAGCATTAACCGTGCTGTATTGGGTCCAACGCCACTCACCGAAATAAGCTGGATAAACAAAACCCGCTCTTCTTCATCTGCAAATCCATACAAAGTATGGCTGTCTTCCTTAATAACAAGATGCGTGAGCAGTTTTAACCGCTCGGCCGACCCAATTTTTTCGAAAGTGTGTAAAGAAATATTGATGGTGTAA
The DNA here is from genome assembly GCA_943369665.1 of Chitinophaga pinensis. Lineage (GTDB taxonomy): Bacteria > Bacteroidota > Bacteroidia > UKL13-3 > UKL13-3 > UKL13-3. Next base: position 177,183 of record CALRNX020000004.1, on the reverse strand, counting down.
CCCACACCGCCACAATCAATTACTACGTATGTTGGGGTTTTTTGAACTAGTTTTCCGTCAATATGTGTTATCACGAGTGAATTAAAATGAATTTGAGCCCTGTATAAGGCTGCTAAAATAAGAAATGTTTTTATTTTTGAAAGCAGTGGATAACAACAAATTTCAATCTTTCTCCAAAGCGTTTCTGGGCCATCTGCTTTTGGGAGTATTGTGCTGTGTATCAGCAAGTCTGTTTTCGCAACAACCTGCTGATGGCAAATATATGTTACGATATGCCGATAGCACCGTTAAGGAAACAGGGAATTATACTCACGGGCTTAAAGACAAGCGCTGGTTTTATTACCATCCCAATGGGACTATTGAGCATAAAGAAAAGTGGAAAAAGGGAGAACTTCAATGGCAACTTTTTTATAACCATAGGGGAAAGGTTGTAAAAACCGTTGATAAAAATGGGGTAGAGCATATTCCCAGCAAATGCAATTGTAATTAAAAAGCCATCCTGTAATCGATACGGAATGGCTTTTTATGATTTTAAAAACTATTTACATCCAAACTTGACCAGCGGAACTTTGTTAAAATTACCTCCTGTATCGCTGTCACTTGTCCAGCCTTCTTTAACCACCCGCATCTCCATGTCGATGGGAATGGCTGTGGGAGGAAAGTTGAAATAATCCTGAATAATAACTCCATAGGTCCATTTATTGGCTTCGGTATACTGCATCAACAAATGGGGTTTATTGAGCACTTGGAGTAATTTGTATGGTTCGTAAGTTGTGATAACTCCTGTGGCGCTGTCTTTTGCTGTTGCCTTGAGGTGCATGTATAATTTTGTGGTGGAAGGTAAATTCTGCATTGTTGGTTTTTGCTCAGCAGCGTTATCATACACAATGGTTGTGATTTCATCTTCCAACAGTACCGATGGAAAATTGTATAAAGCACCTTTGTCCGTTTTCGGAGGATTAATTAGAATGGAGAGGTCGTTTGTTTTAATATCCGGATCGCCATAACCCCCACCATTTTTTGGTTTTACAATAAGTGCAAGCCCTGATGCATACACTTGCGATGCAGGAACTTCATAAAACTCGGTAGGTACCATTTCATATTTCCATACCTTCTCACCTTTTTCGGGAGCAGGGGTCATTTGTAAAATTTCGTTAGAATTTTGCCATGGCTTTTCTCCCACACCATTTGCTTTAGGAGTACCTACAGGCCACTCATAAGGTTTCCAGGTCCAGATATACATTGGGCCCGGATGGGCTACCAAAAGTGCATTGTGATCGAGCGACAAATCAAGCTTGTTCAAATCGACATAGATGGTGATCTTTTCGGTTGCAATCGTTGGGTCTGGTTCTACCCAAGCTACCTGGGTGAAGGCAGGTATTGAAAACAACAATATGAAAATGGATAAGATAATTTTTTTCATGCCTATGATTAATTACGGGTAAATGATAAACGATAAACAGCAACTTCTTTTCCACCACACAATACCGATTTATCCAACTTCAGATAAGTATCGGTGGGCCGAATGGTGGCGGCCAGGGTAAATTCCAATACAGATGCAGAACCTGTTGGTGTAAGGAATACTTTCTTCGGAAAGTCGGGGTTATCAAAACTCCATGTTCCGGATGTTCCACCAAAAAACTGGTAGGCAACATTTGCTGTATCGCAGGTATATGTCCCGATATTGGATTCCATTTTAAGGTTGATATTGGGCAACTTTGTATCGGTGTAAAAAAATGGGGTGATATCCATCGTTTCTTCAACAATTGCTGCTTTATCAATTGTAGAACACGAACTTAAAACCCACGATGCTGTGATACCCTCCGTTTTGCTCGGAATCTCTCCAATTTCTTTGTATTCTTTCTGACATGAGGTTGCAAACATTCCGATTGCAAGTCCCATATATAAAATGTGTTTTTTCATTATTTTCATTAGTTACAACCACCTGTTCCGTTAAAAATAAAACCTTCACCTGTTTCTACCGAAGGAAATTGTAAGATCATTCCCGGGCAGTTCCATGGTGCATTGCGAATAGTTTGACTCGGATTAAAATACGCTCCTCTGCGTTTGAGCGACTGAACACGATCACCTTCACAATGTAATTCCAATCTACGTTGTAATTGAACCGCAGCTAAAACGACCGATTGAGGAGCTGCGTTTGACACAAATCGTGAAGTAGAATCACTGTATGCCCTTGCAATAATTTTGTTTACATCAATAATTGCCTGCGGCAAATTTCCTTGTTCTGCTAATATTTCAGCCCTGGTAAGCAACATGTCGGTCATGGTTAAATACGGTACACCAAAATAATCTTTATTGAATTTTTTGGTTACATAATATTCGTTTTCTTTCCCTGCATTTACAATCCCTACCAATGTTTTGCCACGTTTATCCAATGTGTCGGTCGTTAGCAGTGTATACAGATCTTTCGATAGGGTAAACGATTCATTGCCTTTATCCGAACGGTATTTTTCAATAAAGCGAGAGCCTCTATTATCAGTAGATGCGTTTGAGCTTACGGTTGCAAAAATATATTCACTTTGTGCAGCAGCATTGTCAAATCGGTTGAGGCTTGAACTTATAGAATCGCCTTTGGCACTGATCACTTCATTCAGTAATGGCAATGCAAGATCGGGGCGGTTCATCTGGTAATACACCTTTGCCAGTAGTGCTTTCGCTGCATCTTTGGTTGCATAATTACCGTTGGAAACAGGTAGGTTGGCAATGGCAATGGTTAAATCAGAAATGATGAAGGCATAAGTTTCGGCAACGGTTGAGCGCGGTTTCGGCAGTTGAGAGTTCACACTTCGTGTTACAATTCCCAGATGCGAATTGTCCGGTGAAAATCCGGAAGGTTGTGCCCATAATTTTAGTGTTTCGAAATGGCAGGCAGCACGCAAAAACTTGCCCTCGGCATCCCATTGGATTCTATCGGTTTCCGAAACGCCAACCCTATCATACAAATCGGCCATGCTATTTACACGAAAAGGAATGATGTATAAGTTTTTGTATAGATCGCCTACATCGGAATTAAAAATGGTGGTATTGCGCAAATAGATCTCTGTTTGAAAAGTTCCGTCATCTTTGAGTGGTTTGGCCAGATCATCCGATAACAAATCGTTAGCTGTTTGCAATTTACCATTGGTTTGATTGGCAAAGGCATCGTAACAAGAGTTAAGCAAATTTTTAACATCCTGAGGTGATTTGATCGCATCCTCTTCTGTAAAGGCATTTTCTGGTCGCTCTTCGGTTATTTTTTTACAGCCACCAACAACCATTAATACTGCAACAGGCAGGATGTATAAGAAAGAAGTTATTGTAATCTTTTTCATGTTGGTATGAGTTAAAAGTTGGCAGTAAGTTGGAAAGTTAAGGTACTCTCTTGTGGAGGAGTTAAGTAAGTAATATTTGGGCTCATATTTCTATCCGTTGCATTTTCAAAATCACGCGCAATTTCCGGGTCTAATCCGGTGTAACGTGTAAATGTTAGCAGGTTGGTTCCGATGAGTGATAAGCGCAACCCGGATAAGCGAATTTTTTGACAAACTGATTTTGATACATTGTAGGCAAGGGTAACGTTACGCAATCGCAAAAAGGTTCCATCCTGTATCCATTGTGTTGTATTGATCCAAGGAGTACTTGATCCGTATGTTTCGGTGTTGCGGGTAAGCCGAGGATATTTTGCTACGTCACCCGGTTTTTGCCACCTGTCGAACAGATCTGTACGCATATTCCAGTTGGTGATCACACCATTTTGACGTTTGGCTGATGATTCGTAAATGTCGCCACCCAACACGAAGTTAAACAATACATTTAGCTCCCAGTTTCTGTACCTGAATTGATTGCCGATACCTCCAATTGCTTTTGGTTGGATATTCCCAACAGGTACCCTGTCTTTAGGATCCCAGCTAAAGGTTTCATTTCCGTTTTTATCTAAATAAATGGGTTTTCCTGTTGCAGGATCCACACCTTTAAACCGAACGAGATAATTTGTTCCTACCGGTTGTCCAACAACAACCCGGGTATCATTTGTTCCTCCACTCACCGCATCTTCGCTATAAGGTCCAATGCTGGTAATTTCGTTCCAGTTTCGGGCAACATTAAAGTTGGTTGTCCATAAAAAATCTTTCTTAATAATATTACGGGAAGTAATACTCAACTCAATTCCTTTGTTGGTAATTTTTCCTACGTTGTCCCAATATGTACTAAATCCGGTAGAAGGAGGTAAACTCAATTGCATAAGGACATCGGAAGTTCGCTTATCATAAAAGTCGGCTGTTAAGGTGATCCTGTCTTTTAAGAGTCCGATATCAATTCCTGCATTGAGGGTCCATGATGTTTCCCAACGAAGATTAGGATTCTCGAGGGTGTTTGGATAGGTTGTCGGAGCACCGTTGTAGCTTGGCCCCGATGAGGTAGGAGCCCAGTTTGATAAGTACAGGTAATTTGGAATATTGGCATTTCCACTTTTACCATACGCCACTCTTATTTTGGTTAAGCTTACTGCAGGTAATTTGAAAAACGATTCATCGCTGATAACCCACGATGCAGAAATAGCCGGAAAAAATCCATAACGATAGTTGGCACCAAATTTTGTACTGTAATCATTACGCAATACGGCTTCAACAAAATAACGTTGTTTGTAATTGTAGTTAACCCTTCCAAAATAACTAAGGAAAGAATACCCTTGAGCTATTTGTGGAAAGTTTCCGTATGAACTTAAAGAATCTGTTTTTGCAGCCTCATCATCCCAAAAACCGTTTGTTTTGTTAGTGGCGTTTTCGCTTCGTGAATCCGATTGAAATTCCTGAAACTCATATGCAGCCATCAAACCTAAATTATGCGTTTTGTGAAATGTTTTGCGGTAGTTGAGCATAAAGAAATAGCTGTAGTTTTTGGCGAAGGTTGTATACCGGTTAGCTGTTCCCAAATGGGTTGAATTGATAAGTGCCTGTGGGTCGTATTGATCATCGATGAGTTCCATATAATCAATATTGAATTTTCCGGTTGCAATTAAACCCGGTCTTATTGTATAGTCTAACTGAAAATTATTGATGGTACGCAATTCGGTTGTTCTCCACTTTTTAAGTTCCTGAACCCTCACCGGATTATCACCACTTGTAAAATAATTTCCGGTGCTATCATATACCGGGAAAATGGGTAATGCTGTACTCATAGCCGACCCTAATCCACCTGCCCACGCAGTATTTACACGGTAGTTGGTGCCTTGGCTAAGTGAAGTGGAAATGCCTGCCTTTAGTTTTTTGGTAATATTGTAATCGGCATTAAGCCTACCCGAAATACGTTCGTACCTGTTTCCAACCAAAAAACTTTCATTGTTTGAATAGCCAAAATTAGCAAGGATTCCGCCTTTTTTTCCGCTGTTCGAAACAGAAACACTTTGGTTGTTTTTAATACCGGTTTGGGTAGTCAGGTCAACCCAGTCGGTATTTGTTTTAAGCGCATTTTCCCATGAAATACCATTGGGTAAGGGAGCTCTTCCCGTTCCGCCATCATTCTCATATGCTTCCTGATAAAGTTGGAGGTATTGTTCTGTGTTTAACATATTGGGTAATGCAGTAGGTCGTGAAATACCAATACTACCACTGTAACTAACCCTAAAACCTCCTTTGGTTGCTCTTTTGGTTGTAATAAGCACAACCCCATTCGAACCGCGTGAACCATAAATAGCAGTTGCTGCCGCGTCTTTTAACACATCAATTGATTCAATATCATCAGGATTAATTGAAGCAAGTGGATTATTATTCATGGCACCACTGTTTCCGGTCGAGTTTCCGTTATTTAAAAAGTAATCTTGTGTAATCGGAATTCCATCCACAACATAAAGCGGATCTCCTCCCGCACTAATGGATGCAACACCCCTGATGCGAATTACGGCACCCGAACCCGCGAGTCCGCTTCCTGTTGTAACTTGCACTCCCGGCAGTTTTGCCTGCAATGCACTTTCAAAACTAGGTACGGGCATATCGTTTAGTTCCTTTGCATTTATTTTGGCAGTGGCACCTGTCATTTCCCTTTTCAGTTTTGTACCATATCCCACCACAACTACATCATCCAAAGCTTTGGCATCTTCTTTTAATTTTGAAGTAGGTGTTTCCGTTGAATTATCGGCAACTGTTTTCACGGTTAATGCCAATGTTTCATAACCGATATAAGTTATTTTTAACTTGTACTCGCCCGGGGGTACATCTTTAATCTCATAAACACCCAGGGCATCGGTAGATGCCCCAAATTTTGTTTTTTCAACCGTTACAGTAGCTCCGATAATGGGCTCTCCTTTATCATCAGTAAGCTTACCCCTGATCTTGTCGGCATAAGCGCTAAAACTTAGCAGGAGGGTCGTTAGCAGGACGAAATGTTTAGGTGTAAAATTGTTTATCATATTCGGTTTGGTTTACTTATTCGGTAATGATGAGTTTAAACTGTTTCGAAGAATTATACGTTTTCAGGTGTACGATGTAAACACCTCTCTGGAAGTCGGCATGGAATGTATCTGACTGAATAAAATCGGGAGCATTTGTGAAGGATTGTTGTGCGATCTTTTGGCCGGCTATATTCCAGATTTCTATGCTTAACGGTTGACTGTGTTCAATACCTGTTTTAACAGTGAATTCTGATTGGGCGGGATTTGGGTAAATGGTTGCTGCACTCCAGTCGGTGGTTGTTTCCGATACTGCTGTTGGATAATTTGTTTGAACGTATCGGTTGATATAAAAACGATATTCACCCGGAGCAAGCGTAGTTTGCAATTGTGTTGTGGTTAGTGTTATAGAGTCTTTACCAAATAGATTGTACCACGTTCCTGCTGATGGAAAATTAATGGTAGCGGCTGCGGCAGTCACACCAAAATTAGCGATGATACTTGCTTTGGTTGTTTCGCTATTAATGATCAATGTTTTTATTGCTGTAGCTCCGGCACCATATGTATAATTGTCGGTCGATAAGGAATCATCTTCTATTTTCAGTTTGGCTAATGTTGCGGTTACTTCATACACACGCCTTCTACGACTATCTTTTTGGTAATCCCAGCGAATAGGTTTGTTTCCGATCCTTCCATTAAAATCAATGCTATAATCATAACCGAGTTCACCAAATTGCCAGATCATTTTTGGGCCACGCAAAGGAAGTAAGAAACACATTGCAGCCTCCAATCGTTGCATCCCAATGGTGCTATCTTTTACGTTGTGTGACGAATTGTTGGAGTTTCCGTATTTAATGTTTTTAAACTGCAACCGTTCTTCATCGTGACTTTCAGCATAGGCCATTACAAGGGGTTTAGTCCATGTTCTGGATTTGTAGTCGGTCCATGTCAGATCGCTTGTGCTGGCATACCCCATTGTCGCTTCATTAAAATTGTGATTGCTGTTTCCCCACAACATAAATCCATAACCCGCCAATACTTTTTCTTCGCTATTGTCGGCAAAATGCTCCAGGATCATATAAGCTGACGAATCGTAGGTGTGTACTTTATCCAAAATGCGTTTCCAGATATTAATACGGCTTTGGTCGTAAGCTCCCCACGCAGCTACATCCGTTCCGGTATTTTTTTGTGTAAATCCTTTCGACAAGTCAAATCGATAACCATCAATTTTATATTCGGTGAGCCAATATTTAATCACAGTATCAACAAAATGCTGGGTGGCAAAACTTTCGTGGTTAAAATCATAACCTACACCATAAGGATGTTTATCCGTTTGGTTGAACCAGGGATTGCTTGCCGTTGGTTGTCCATACTGACCCGCAGTCGGATCAAAATACATGCGCACCATCGGGCTTTGTCCAAAGCTATGATTGAGCACCATATCCATTACCACAGCAAATCCTTGTTTGTGGCATTCGTCAATTAATGCTTTCAAGGCATTTTTGGTTCCGTAATATTTATCGGAAGCAAAATAGAAGCTGATATTATAACCCCAACTTTCGTTTCCTTCAAATTCGGTTATTGGCATCAGTTCAATTGTATTAATGCCCAATCGTTTTAAATAGCTGAGTGTATCTTTTAGTGTTTGGTAATCATGTCGACCAATAAAATCTCTTAACAATAATTCGTACACAACCATTTTGTCTGTAATGGGCCGTACAAAATTTTGCGAGTGTTGCCAAACAAAAGGGGGTTGTGCAGTTTGCAAAACCGAAACAACCTGTGATGTTTTACCTGAAGGATAAGGTTTGAGGTTGGGATACGTTATGGCAGGAATACTTCTGTCATTCCAAGGGTCTAATAATTTATCGGCATAAATATCGGCCACACGCAATTGTTCATCATCAATTACATATTGAAATCCATATTCTTTGCCGGGCTCTAATCCGGTTATCGTAATCCAAAAGCGTGTACTCTCCGGATTGCGTTTCATAAAATAGGTATTGTCAAATTCCCAATTGTTAAAATCTCCCAACACATATATATATGATTTACCCGGAGCATATACGATCAGTGTAACGGTTGAATCATTTATATAGTTAATACCATCAACCAAGCCTGGTGGAATAACACCTACGTTGGGGGCAGCAGGTCTCACCACGACATATGTTGTATCATAACTTGTCGCCACATTTAAACTTGCGCTTACTGTAAAAACATGTTTGCCCGGACCCAAATTTGCTCCGGTGGTTTTTAACGTAATGATGCTATCACTTAACAATTGTTGAATTTGAGTGCCGTTCTGTGAGAGTGTTAATACACTTGCACCCGAAGAGATTGCGCTAATGGTAATCGAATCTTGTTCTTTGATCACAACCGGTGTTGCGGGCAATTTAAACTGTACGGTAAAACCTCCTTGACTCAGGTCTATATATATATCACTACCATCTGTTGCACGACCAACTTTACTTCCGTCAACATTTCTAAATACGAATGCAAGTTTTAATCCCGTTTCGTTTTGTGGTAAACCATAAAAAGTGCGGATATGGTATTTTAGTGTGAACTTATTATTGCCAATCGAAGTCATTTTGACTTTGGCATCATCCGTTCCCCAATTACCCTGTACATATTTCCAATCGGTTCCGGAAGTACTCTTACTGGTAATAATTCCAGTGTGGGCATATACAACAGGAACTCCAATTAATTGTCCATTTCCCTGTGTTGCATCGTAGGTGATGGTAATGGTATCATCAGCGGTGGCAAATGCGGGAACCATTGATACTACTTGTGCTTTGGTGTAGTAAGTACACGTAATAAGTAAGATGCCTATAAAACCTATTTGTTTCTTTAAATTCATTTGGTAAAACTTAAACGGGGACTAACTTCAATATGCGAGTTAAAAAAAAGTAAGTGTATTTCCTACACTTATTTGTTTTTTATAAAATTTTTACGTTACATTCGAATGAACAAATCAATAAATAATTACTATGAAAAAATTATTACTATCAATTATGGCCATCGCAACGCTTGGTGTTGTGCAGGCTAAAAAGGTAAAATTCCAAGTAGACATGACAGGAAAAACCATCAGCGCAAATGGGGTTCATGTTGCCGGAAGTTTTCAAGGATGGAGCCCAAGTGCTACACCTATGACAAATGGAGGAAGCGGAGATATTTATTCAGTGATTGTAGATATTCCTGCAGGAACCTATTATGAGTTTAAGTTTATAAATGATAACAATTGGGGAGCAGGTGAAGAATCGATTCCGTCTATTTGTAAAAAAGAATCACCTGCAAATGGTGGATCGAATGGAAATCGTTGGTTTTTTATTGACTCTGCTGCTAATGATACTACCGTTTTTCCTGCTATATTATTTGGCGGTTCTGCTCCAGCCGGAATGTTTGCAGTGCGTTTTGCTGTTGATATGAAAAATGAAACAGTAAGTGCAAACGGTGTGCATATTGCTGGTACAGCAGTAATGCCTAACTGGACCCCATCGGCAAACAATATGGCAAATTTGTTTCCAAACAATAAAGTGTATGAATATATAGCTTATTTAGCTGCAGGATCATACGAGTTTAAATATGTTAATGGAAACGATTGGAACTCTCCAAGTGTTCCTGAAAATGTTCCAAGTGGATGTGCTAATGGAGGAGGGAACCGTACGATTGCAGTGAGCGCAGATGTTGCTGTAGCAAAAGTTTGTTTTGCTTCATGTGTGGCTTGTCCTACCGCTCCAATTCCAGCCTACTCATTATCATTTGTTGTAGATATGAGCAATAGTGACTGTGATGGTGGATATGACTCCGTTACCGTTGCTGGAGCTGGTCCGCGTTTAACTTCATTTGGATCGGGAATTAAAATGACGGAAATCGGTTCTTCTAAAGTGTTTGCTGTTGTTGTTGACTCGTTGGATAGTGGAGAAGTGGAATTCAAATTCCGTTACCACAAAAATGGTAATACCAATTGGGAAGGTGGAAGCAATCGTATTTTCGCTTTGGCAGCAAATGATACTGTTGACCTGACTTGTTTCGGATCGCGCACTGTTGGAGCATGTGCAAGCAAGCCGGCACCATCGTCTATTACCTTTAAAGTAGATATGTCGAACGAAACTCCGGGTATCGTTTATTTAATAGGTACGTTTCAAACGCCAAACTGGAAAGAAGGAGCCTTACGTATGTCTCCATCTGCCGGAGAACCTGGAGTATTTGAAGTAACGGTTAACAATATATGCCCTGGCCGATTTAATTATAAGTTTGTAAATGGAGATTCTTCTGTTTCTGCAAATGAAGAAAACTTCCCGAATTCAACAGATTCATCATGCTATGAACCAAGCGGTGTTGGAGGGTTCAATCGTGTTTATGTTAGAACAGTTGCTACTCCAGTTACACTATACTATATATACAATACTTGTACAGAAGGTGGTTCTGTTGGTATAAATGAAGCAGCTTTAAATACTTCATTCAAACTATTCCCGAATCCAGCTCAATCATATACAATGGTAGAATTTAATGATAAAGCTACTGCACATAATGTTGTGGTAATGGATATTACAGGAAAAGCCGTTCAATCATTTACGGATTACAAACAAAATACCTTGCTTATCAATACAGATGAGTTAAGCAAAGGCATATACTTTATCAAAGCTTCAAATACACGTAATGAGTCGGTAACCTCAAAACTTATCGTGCGTTAATTACGGTTAATTGATAGTATGCAAATGAGCTCCGCAGGTCTGCGGGGCTCTTTGTATTTTTAGAGGAATATATTTCTGCACAATTCACGTAAGCTGTGGGAAAAGCTTTAATACGAACATTCTTTCAACCATTAAACTATGAATAGACTTTTTGTTTTGTTATGTCTTTTAAACCTGAGAGCCTTTGCGCAAACAGAAATGTATCCACCCAATTGGTTTGTAGGGTTAAAGGATACTTCGTTGCAACTGATCATTAAGCAAAAAGATATTGGGAACAATATTCGGCAAGTGAGTACTGACAATCCAAATGTTACGATAGCCCAGGTTTTACCTACCAAACACAAAGACTATTTGTTAGTGGAAATGCGTTTATCCAAATCATTGCAGGCGGGGGATGTCATATTCAATCTAAAAGGAAAGAAGAATCAAAAACTTTCTTATTCGTTTAAACAAAAGCAGGCACGACCAAGTGCCCTTACAGGAAATGATTTAATCTATTTATTAATGCCGGACAGGTTTGCCAATGGTAATACACAAAACGATATTGACTTAACCAAGCGTGAAAAAACAATGAACCGTGATTCCTTGCATGGGCGGCATGGTGGCGATTTGCAAGGCATCGCACAGCATCTGGACTATATCCAGAACCTTGGTGCAACGACTATGTGGCTTACACCATTCCAGGAGAATGATGAACCTTCGCAGTCTTACCACGGATATGCTATTACTGATCACTACAAAGTAGATTCTCGCTTTGGAACATTAAACGATTACACCCAACTGTGCACTGAAGTTAAAAAACGAAACATGAAATGGGTATTGGACCTGGTGTTTAATCATATTGGTGATGGACATTGGTTGTATACCGATAAACCGTTTGATACAGCCGTGCATGCCTTTGAAAAGTTCACTCGAACAAATTACCGGGCCAATACATTGATGGATCCTTATGCATCGAAATCGGATCAAAAAATATTTACCGAGGGTTGGTTCGATCACCACATGCCGGATGTAAACAACGATAACCCGATCGTGGCGAAATACATGACCCAAAATACTATCTGGTGGATTGAAACGAGCAAGGCAGATGGTATTCGCATTGATACCTATTCGTACCCCGAACAAAAATTTATGCAGGCCTGGTATCAAGCTATCATTGCTGAATACCCTGGCTTAAGCGTGTTTGGCGAAATATGGGAACATGCAGTTCCCTTGCAAACCTATTTTGTTCCCAAAGACAAATCGGTTGCCGAAAACATGCAAAACGTTTTGGACTTCCAGTTCTGTTTTTCGATAGATGATGCCGTATCACAACCTAATGGGTGGACGGAAGGTGTTTCGAAATTGTATTATAGTTTGTCGCAGGATTATTTATACAAGGATCCGTATCACCATATCATTTTTTCCGACAACCATGATCTCGATCGCTTTTATGCTGTTATTAACTATGATTTAAAAAAATGGAAGGCTGCCATGAATATCATGATGACGATGCGGGGGATTCCTTCCATTTTTTATGGAACTGAAATACTCATGCGTAACAAAGGTGCACATGGTGCCATTCGTGAAGATTTTAAAGGAGGTTGGAGAAGCGATGCAGTGAATAAATTTTCTTCACAAGGAAGAACGACCGAAGAAAATGAAGCCTGGGATCATATCAATACGTTGGCCCAATGGCGAAAAAGTAATACGGCTCTTGATGGAAAAATGATGCAATTTATTCCGGAGCATGGCGTGTACGTTTATTTCCGCTACAGCACTTCGCAAAAAGTGATGGTGGTGTTTAATAGTAATAAAGATCCCCAATCAGTAAGCCTTAATCGTTTTGCTGAAATGTTAACCGGGCACACTTCCCTTTTTAATATTTTAAGCAAACAAACAATTGCTGTAGAGGAAAAGCTAAGTATTGGAGGAGGAGAGGCGCTGGTATTTGAAGTGAAATAATATTATTGCTGTTGTACTTTTATATCGGTGCTGTCCTGAACATACAACATGGATACCGCACCGCAAATCATTAATACACCTGCAAGCACAATAGCATACATCGCATTGTTGCCGTAAATATTTTTAACAATGGGGCCACCCACCACACCATTTACAATTTGAGGAATGGTGATAAAAAAGTTGAAGATTCCCATGTATACACCCATTTTTCCACTGGGAATGCTACCTGCTAATATTGCGTAAGGCATTGATAAAATGGAAGCCCAGGCCAAACCAACGCCTATCATCGATAATATCAGATCACTCTTGTCGTTTGCGAAATACATGGAGATTAAACCAATTCCTCCGGCAAGCAACGAAAGAGAGTGTGTTTTTTTACGCCCGATTTTGCGTGCAATGCTTGGCAATAGCAAAGCATAAATAGCACTAATGCCATTGTATACACCAAAGATGATTCCGGTCCAACTGCCGGCATCCCTGAACGCATCACTGCTGGTATCATCAATCGATAATTTGAACACATGATGCGCAATGGCGGGTGTGGTAAAAACCCACATACTAAACAATGCAAACCAACTGAAAAACTGAACCAAACCTAATTGGCGCATGGTGCCGGGCATGTTCTTAAAGTCTTTAAATACCTGCGCAATGCTTGCCTCCGTCTCATCCGGTTTGCCATGATACATTTCGTATTCTGCAGGTGCATATTCTTTTGAAAAAAGAACCGTGATTAAAATGGTAACAAGGAAAATAAATGCTCCGATGTAGAAAGAATAAATAACATTATTGGCAACCTGCCCATCAGGAGCCGATGAAGAAACATGAAAATAATTATCTAAAATGTAGGGTAACCATGATCCGCATACAGCACCCACACCGATCAAAAATGTTTGCACACTGAAACCCAATGTACGCTGGTTGTCGGGTAGGTTATCGGCAACCAATGCGCGGAAAGGTTCCATGGCAACATTGATACTTGCATCCATCATCATTAACATTCCCGCTCCGATAAGTAAGGCTGATTTTGCCTGGAAAAAACCGGCTGAATTAGGAAGCAATACAAGTGCCATGCAACACAATAATGTACCTACCAAAAAGAAAGGTTTCCTCCGACCCAAGCGGTTCCAGGTACGGTCACTATAGTAACCGATGATGGGTTGAACAATCATTCCGGTGAGCGGAGCCACCAACCAAAACCAACTGAGTTGTTCGACATGCGCGCCATAATTTTGGAGAATACTACTGGCATTTCCATTTTGCAACGCAAAGCCAAACTGAATTCCCATGAAGCCAAAACTCATGGTGAATATTTGAGCGATACTTAATGTTGGTTTTTGTTTCAATTCCATATTGATTGGGATTATTTATATAAGATCACATTTTCTTTTGCTCTCAATGTCCAGTTACCTTCTGTATTTTTATAGAATTGTCTGTTGTCAAATAACAGCTTCATGCGTTCGTCAAAACGAAAATATTGATTGGGAAACGTAACCTCGGCATCTCCGAAATTGGTGATTACAATTACTTCATTGCTGTCTGTATGTCTTCTAAAGGCAAATACATGATTGGTGATATTCGTATCATTTGGAGAGAGCACAATTTCTTCGATACCGGGTTTGTTATTCGCAATATTCCACAATGCCGGGTTATTGTGTCGGAGCCAAATTAAATTTCTGTACCAATTATATCGGCTGGTATCGGCCCATTCTCTCCCGGTGATGGGGTCTTTCTCGAAAAACTGCAGGCGCCTGTTTAATCCCACCTCTTCTCCTGTGTACATCAGTGGCATACTGTTAGGTAAAGTGTAACAAAGAGTTGCGTATAGTTTCCAATTACGGCCGTATTTTTCTTTAATGGTACCATTCCAACTATTTTCATCATGATTGGTAATGAATAACAGTTTCGACATTTTTGAAGGGAATTTTTGATAGTTTTCCGTTAACTCCTTTTTGAATTCGGGCAGGCTTTTTTTGTTTTTTGCTAAATCTTGGGTAATACCCATAAATGTCCAACCATACGAAGTGTTAAAAGCTTTGTCGAAATAGGTATTAGGTGTAGGAGTAATATCTGTATTCCATTCCATTTCTGCCAGCATATACATTGTTTTGGTTTTTTCCAGCTTTACTCTTGCCTCTTCCCAGAAATCCTGCGGTACCAGAAAAGCTACATCACATCTGAATCCATCGATGCCAAATGTTTTTACCCAATATTCCATTTCGCTGATCATCGCTTTGCGCATTTCGGCATTTTGGTAGTTAAGCTTTGCGACATCGCTCCAATCATATTGTGTTTGAATATTTCCTTTTTTATCCTGTACATACCAATTGGGATGTTGTTTGATCCAGGGATGATCCCATGCTGTATGGTTTGCTACCCAATCCAAAATAACTTTCATTTTCAAATCATGAGCCTTGCGTACCAGTCTTCTGAAATCAGCAGTGTCACCATATGAGGGGTCGATGCCTCTGTAGTTCTGCACACTATAATAGCTTCCGAGGGTTCCTTTTCTATTTTTTGCACCAATGGGGTGTATCGGCATGATCCATAAAATGTCTACGCCCAAACTTTTTAACTTTGGCAGATTCTGAGCCACAGCACCGAAATCTCCTTTTTCGGAGTATTGCCGAACATTTACTTCATATATCACGGAATTTGCAAGTATTGAAGTTCGACCCTGTGCAAAAACTGAAAGGGTGGCAATGGAACATAATAGTAAAAAGAGGAAGCGCATGTTATTAGTGTTTATTTGGTGTTGAGGATAAAAATTTCCATATCATCCGCATTCATTTCAACCTGTATTTCATTTTCAAGTTGTGTTGTTTTATGCGAAAAAAGTGTTTTATAGGTTGTTCCATTCATTAGGGGCAGAGTTGCACGACCGGCATTCTTCGAAAAAACAATAATGACACGGGAACCAAAATAATTGCGTTCAAAGGCAAAGTAGTGCTTTTCGGTATCAATAACTTTGTATTCGCCATACAGCAAAGCCATATTTGTTTTACGGAGATTGGTGAGGAGTTTAACCTTATTGATCAATTGCATTTGTTGTGCATTGTAATGATCAAATTGCATCATTCTGCGGTTGTCTGGGTCATTACCACCGGGCATACCATATTCATCACCATAATAAATAACAGGAACACCGGGCAAAGTCATATTGAGGGCCATAAGCTGTGCCATACGGGCATATCCTTTGTCGTTTTGATTTTCAATTTTACGTGTCCATCCGGCAAGCTTGGTGTCTTCTGAGAGTGAAACACTGCCATCAGCAATGGATGTAAAGCGTGGCCTATCCTGATTGCCTGAAATATTACCCATTAAATGATGCCAACCATAGTAATTAAAACTCTCGTCAATGGTGTTCTTGAGTTGATTCCAATTTTGCTCTTGTTTCGTATTCGTTTCATCAGTTGCAAATGCTACAATGCTTGCATCATACAAGTTAAAATCAAATTGGGCGTCCATTTGTCCGCTGTTTACATATGAGCCAATCAAGTCGGCACTTCCATAGGTTTCTCCTATCTGGTAGAATGAACGATTGGTTTTACTGTTTTGTATTTTTATTTTCTGGGTAAGCAATCTCCAGAATGATTCGGGAACATGTTTGCTGGCATCGTGCCTGAATCCATCGATCTCAAATTTTTTCACCCAAAAAAGTACGCTATCACTTACCAGTTCGCGTACAGATTCATTTTCAAAATTCAATGTTGGCAGGAAAGTATCGAACCATGTGGTGAGTCTGTGATCGTCCCAACGTTCTGTGTTCATTGTGCCATCAGGAAGGTATAAAGGGGTTGCCCATTCAGGGTGTTTCTTGTACAATGGATGGTCGACATGGATATGGTGTGCAACAAAGTCCAACACAATATTGGTTTTTTTGGCATGTGCATTGGTTATTAAATCAGTAAACTGTTTGGCTGTACCAAACCGGTTGTCGATCTTAGAATAAGAGGTTGGCCAATATCCATGGTATGCAGAAAATTTGGTTGTTACCTCCTTGTTCCAGTATCCCCAGGCCCCGGCCGGGTTTTGTGAAATGGGTGAAAGCCAAAGAGTGTTTACCCCCATTTTTTCAAAGTAACCATCATTTATTTTTAATTCAATTCCTTTCAAATCTCCCCCTAAATACTGAGCCTTGGGCAATACATCGGGTAATGGTTTTGGATTATTTGCTTTGTTACCATCCAAAAAACGATCAACCATCATAAAGTACATAATTTGTGTATGGTGGTCTGTGCGGTTCAGTTTTTCAGGATTGGTGACTACCTTTCCATTGTCGAGTGGAATTAAAATATCATTCCCAATTGCATTTTTGTTGCTTATAAATACACGAATAAATGATCTGCCGGAGCTGATTTCTTTAGGCATTACAATACTGATATTTCCGCTAATGGGAATGTTGCCTTTGGAAATCAGGGAGTTGTTTAAGTATGCAAGGTAATAGTTTGCGTTAGTGGTCTTAATCCGGATCGATTCGTCATCAAACATATCTGTATATCCAACTGGTTTGATAATATCCGGTTCGCCAATTTGAACCACAGCATTAGTTCCTCCCATGCTATTATTCACTAATGGAATATTGGTAGGGTCGGTTTCTATTCCATCAGCAATTAATTTGTATTGAACAATTCCAAAATTGGCCTCCAGTGTATCAATTTGCCAGTTTCTGGTTGGCAACTGCCCCATAGGTTTTAACATTTTTTCATTTGCCTGCCACCCATTAAAACTTCCCTTTATGGCAAGTTTATAAGCTGGTTGGGCCAGGATTATTTGTTGGCTCACAATTGCTTTTCGCGACATCCTGCAAGGTATATCAACCGTATCATCTTCATAAATAAACTGAATATTATCAATTGGCCTTACAAGTTTACCCTTTACTACATAGGTGGTAGCTGTTTCATTAATAAGCTGTAACCCTTGTGGCCATTTTACTTTTATATATTTACTGCCAAAGGGGAAATAGTCGGACTTTACAATTTCTGTTTGTCCCGGTTGAAGTTGAATTGTTGAAGCCAGTCCAACAGTAATTTTCTGTGCATTATTTTCAATTGAAAATAATAAGCATGCGATAAAGATTAAACCCTGTCTCATGTAATAAATTCATTAAGGTATGATATGTAACAAGGCTTTTACCATCTTTAATTAGTTAACATGATGTGCCATAAAAGCATTGTTATTTACCGTAATAATATGTGATTTTTTGTTAAGAACCACTTCCGTTTGATCACCACTTAATAATTCTATGGTCATTTCCGTTTGAGTAATGGATACTTTGATGACCCTACCCCTGAATCGTATGTTAAATGAAAACGAATCCCATTGTTTTGGAATCATGGGCTCAAAATGCAATTTCCCTTCAATTACACGCATACCACCAAATCCTTGTATCACACTCATCCAGGTTCCGGCCATACTTGTTATATGCAAACCTTCATGAGCCTCGTGGTTGTAGTCATCCAAATCCAACCGCGAAGTGCGTAAGTACATTTCATATGCTTTTTCTTCATAACCCAGTTTGGCTGCCAATATTGCATGCACACAAGGCGAGAGCGAACTTTCATGAACCGTACGAGGTTCATAATAATCAAAATTACGTTTGAGTGTATCAAGGTCAAATTGATCTTCAAAAAAGTACAGCCCTTGTAAAACGTCAGCCTGTTTAATAAAACAGGAGCGTAAAATTCTATCCCAACTCCAATGTTGATTAATGGGTCTTTCTTTGGGGTTTAGATCTTTTGCCAGGATTTGCTCTTTGTCTAAATAACCTTCTTGTTGTAAAAAGATGCCCAATTCTTCACTTGTAGGGTAAAACATGTTTTCACAAATATGTTTCCAATTGGCAAGTTCTTCTGCTTCTGCAAATTTTGTTTTGATCAATAAGCCTTCATAAGCCTTGGGATAATGCTCTTTTACTTCGGCCATGGCTTGTGCTGCGTATTGCATGCACCAACAAGCGATATAGTTGGTATACCAATTATTGTTTACGTTGTTTTCATATTCATTGGGGCCAGTAACGCCATGCATTACATATTGTTTTTTTGCATCGCTCCAATGGATACGTTGAGCCCAAAAACGTGCAATACCAATGAGGACTTCGCTGCCACCTTCCCACAAATAAGAATGATCACCTGTGTAGTTTATGTAATTGTAAATGGCATATGCGATGGCTCCGTTGCGGTGAATTTCCTCAAATGTAATTTCCCATTCATTGTGGCATTCTTCGCCATTCATGGTTACCATTGGGTACAATGCAGCACCATTTGTAAATCCTAGTTTGGCAGCATTTTCAATTGCTTTGGGCAATTGATTATAGCGATACTGTAATAATTGTCGTGCAACTTTCTGGTGGTTGGTTCCCAAATAAAAGGGGATGCAATAAGCTTCCGTATCCCAATAAGTTGACCCTCCGTATTTTTCGCCTGTAAACCCTTTTGGTCCGATGTTTAACCGGTGATCTTTGCCGGAATAAGTTTGATTGAGTTGTAAAATATTGAAACGAATGGCTTGTTGTGCGGCAACATCACCTTTAATTTGCACATCACATTGTTCCCATAGTTGTTCCCAGGAAATGGCATGCTCATTGCGCAATTGCTCATAACCTTTTGCGGTGGCGGTATCTAAATTTTTATTGCAGGCATCTTTCAGTTGAGCATCCGAATAATACATACTCGATACAACACTCACATATTTATTGATCTCAAAAGTCTCACCTTCATTAATGGCCGTGGCTACCGAAAAAGAAACATATTTTTCTTTTTTGCTTGATGAGGGAACCAATTTAATGGTTTCATTGTTTTTTTGATACGTAGTGGTAAACCCCTCATATACTTCGAATCCGAGTTTTTTGGTGCGCACTCCAACGAAGGCTCTTTCGCCCTTTATAATTTCTTCAATACCATCCCAAAACACTTCATCGTAATTCGAATCTTTGTTCTTTACATTGGCATTGATACTTGTGGTACAGGTGATCGTATCGGTAAAGTTCAATGCTTTTACACAATAGCGTATTGCTCCGATCTCATCATCCACACGGCTTACAAAACGCTCGGTGTGCACTTCAATTTCTTTTCCCGAAGGAAAGATGGCAATAAAGGAGCGAGATAGAACAGAATGTTGCATATCCAACTTTCGTTCAAAGTTGCGCACTTTACAAGTATTTAGGTCCAGGCGTTCACTGCCGATTTGAATATCTACCCCCAACCAATTTGGGCTGTTCAATACTTTGGCAAAATACTCGGGGTAGCCGTTTTTCCACCAACCTACACGCGTTTTATCGGGATAATATACTCCGGCTATATAGATTCCTTCCAGCGTTTTTCCACTATAATACTCTTCAAACATGGCTCGTTGGCCCATCTTGCCATTGCCAATGCTAAACATGCTTTCGCTGCTTTCGTGCATCGAGGCATCAAAGCCTTCTTCAATAATATTCCACTCGTCTTCTTTGTAATACTTTTTCATGTGTTACGCTCTCTCGAAAATAGGTAATGATTGTAGTTGTGTATAGTTAAAACCTTGCAATGAAGGAATAACAACATGTGCTTGTTTTAGTACTTGCGGGTCGCCTAATCCGATTGCATAAAAGCCTCCGGCCAGTGCCGCTGCAATTCCACTTACGGCATCTTCAAACACAACCGTTTGTGATGGTTGCACATGTAGTTGTTTTGCTCCCGTTAAAAACACTTCTGGATGCGGTTTGGAGTGTGTTGTATGACGACCATCTACCACTGTGTCAAAGTATTTATGGATCCCGGTTTTGTCTAAGATCATCTGTGCATTTTTGCTGGACGAACCTAGCCCGATTAAAATATTGTGCGATTTTAGTTCTGTTAAAAATTCCCGCACATTGGGCAACAATTCTTCGGGTTTCATTGTGGCAACCAATTCTAAATACCAGGTGTTTTTAGCATCCATCAACTCCTCTTTTTTAACTTGTGGTAATTGTATATTTCCTTTTGTTAAAATGTACTCAAGTGATTCCACACGACTCACACCTTTAAGTTGTTCGTTATCGTGTTCAGTAAATTCCACTCCTAAACTTTGGGCCAGGCGTTTCCAGGCGATATAATGATATTTGGCCGTATCAATCAGTACGCCATCCAGATCGAACAGGCAAGCTTTAATGGGACTATGCATTTTGCTTTAAAAACAAATATTTTACATGATAGGCCACAAGTTGTTCGATGGGTTGGCAAATAATAAGACCAACTTTGACTTCTAACTCGGCCGCAACTTGCTCCAATACATCGCTGAAATGATAAGCTACCGAGCCAACAAAATGCGTAGGAACGGTTTTGTAGTTTTCGAAACAACATACATGGTTTTGCAAAAACAATTTCATCCCACCATATATCATTTGAGCAAAATATGGATGTGTTTTGTGTTTGCCTACAAAGGGGGTAAAGCTTGCCAAGTATACATTGGCATGAGGTTTTTGGTATACATTTTCGAACACAATGGCTTTTGATAACAGGTAGCTGTCTTCAAAATCATCGGCAATTGGTTGCGGTAGTTTTTTGTATAAATAATCTGTCAACAGCTTCTTACCAAAGTAACTTCCACTTGCTTCATCTCCTAAAATATATGCCAATGCAGGAACTTCTTCATGCAGGCTATGTCCGTCAAAGAAGCAGGAGTTGGACCCGGTGCCAATGATACAACTGATGCACGGTTCACCTGTATAAGTTGAATATGCAGCAGCCACGAGGTCGTGATCAACATGAATGCTGGCATTGGTAAATACCTGCATCAATCCATGAGCTACAACCTGTTTGTAATGATCGCTTGAACAACCGGCACCATAAAAATATACTTCGTCAACAATAGCAGCGGTGGCACTTAAGGGCGCGTTTTTCTGAATCTGTTTGCCAATAAAATCGGAGCTGTGAAAAAAGGGATTAAATCCCATTGTATCAAAGGTATCTATAATACTTCCTTCGGCATTTACCAACGCCCAGTTGGCTTTTGTTGATCCACTTTCTACAACAAATTTCATCGTGTGGTTTTTAGTTTAAGGATACAGTTGGGCATTTATACCCAAGCATAAGTTCAAATATAGTATTTTGACTTAATGTACAAAGTACAATTAGTCCTTTTTTATTTTTAGAAGATATTGCCTAATATCGTGGCTAATATAGGCCTAAACATACCCTGGCATTAGATACTCATGACAAACACCTCTTTTAAAAATCATATTTCAGTCGATTGCGTCATTTTCGGATATAATGAAGATGAAGATAAATTGGAAGTTTTGCTGATCGAGCAAAAGGAACCCTCACAAAACTCCACCCACCCTTATGTTCCTCAGTTTGCCTTACCCGGTGATCTGGTGAACGAAGATGAGAGCTTGGATGATGCAGCGGTGCGGGTATTAAAAGAGCTTACACATGTTGAGGGTTTACACCTTCGCCAGTTTTTTTCGTTTGGCGACCCGATGCGTGTGAAACAGGAAAAGGATATTGAATGGCTTAAGTTTTACCGAAGCGACCCTGATGCACGTGTAATTACGGTTTCATATTATACTTTGGTACGCAAGGAAATGATCAAACCCGAAGCGGGTTCATTTGCCAAAAATGTGGTATGGCGGAGCATCAAGCGTGTTCCTCCTTTGGCGTTCGACCACAATCAGATCGTCAAAAAGGCAACCGAAGATGTTCGCGACAGGATATATCAAAATGATATTGCCCAACAGTTACTCCCAAAGAAATTTACATTGCGCCAATTGCAAAGCTTATATGAAGTGGTTTTGAACACACCTTTTGACAAACGCAATTTTGTGAAACGGATCAAGAAAGACGAAGAGTTAATTGCGCTGGATGAAAAACAGAAAGGAGTGATGCACAAACCTGCGCAATTGTTTATGTTTAAGATGAAGAAGAAAAAATCTGCTTAGGTTTAATGGCCCCATTTTTTGATCAGAGTGGCCATTTCTTGTTGTTGCGAGTTGGTTTTATCTTTTGCATACCAGGTATGCAGCATGGTTTTAAATTGCACTAAATCCTGTGTCGGGTTTTGTTTGAAGTCTATTACCATTTTTTGGGCAACGGCAGGTCGTGGTCCCCATTTTCCAATATTCTCCAATGTTTCGGTGTCAATACAAATAAGTACAGGAATAGCCCTGCCTCCATTGGTTAAAAAAGCGTCCATCAGTTCCAGGTTTTCATCGCGCAAAACTAATTTCACATCAATTTTACCCTTAGATGCAACGCTTATTGCATGCATCAATGGAATCGTTTGGGCAGCATCTCCACACCAAGCTTCCGAAATGACCAGCCATGTCCAACGTTTTTTTAATTGCTGCAAAGCAGATTCCAATTCGGCACTCAATACAATTGTCTTGTTTAAGCGCTCCATTCGATGAAAGTTCAAACGGGTATATTCTACCAATTCAGCAGCCTGATTTGGGCCGGTAGTTCTGTTTTCTGAAAGCAAGTCCTGCATCAACGCCATATAAGCTTTATAGTTCATGGCTTTGCTTAAATAGGGTTCGAATGAAAGTGCTTTGGTTGGCATGGTACAATTAAAAATGTGAATTAAGCAAATGCAGCTTGTTTAAGCAAATTAAGCAAGGAGTTTTCCAATTGCTTCAAATTTATCAAACACGGTTTGGGTGTGTGGAGCATCTTTAAGTTCGTGTGTAAGATCTTGTCCAGCCCAGTGTTCGTAGTGTTTTCCATTACGCCACAACCTGCTTTTGCTTACATCATAAATAATCCCTTTAAACGCAACCCAGATTTCCGGCTTGTCTTGCCCGTTTCGTAAGGCAAGCTGAGAGCGGGTATAGTGAGGAAGTTCCATAAGTTATGAACGGTGAACCATCAACTGTTTAACTAAATACTCGGCAATCTGTACAGCATTTGTTGCAGCTCCTTTTCTTAAATTATCAGCAACGATCCATAAGTTCAATGCATTGGGTTGTGTTTCATCCCTCCGGATACGTCCTACAAAAACATCATCTTTTCCATCTGCATCAATAAGAGGCATCGGGTATTCGAACTTTTCAGGATTATCTTTTACCGTAACACCACTTGTTTGAGCAAGAAGTGTTTTTATATCGGCATCATTAAATGGGTTAGCAAATTCAATATTCACACTTTCGCTATGGCCTCCCATCACAGGAATGCGCACACAGGTTGCTGTTACTTTTACCGAGTCGTCACGCAATATTTTTTTGGTTTCGTTCACCATTTTCATTTCTTCTTTGGTGTAACCATTATCCATAAATACATCAATTTGCGGAATCGCATTTTTATCGATCGGGAATTTATAAGCCATTTCGCCAGCTATTCCATTCCGTTCGTTCTCCAATTGCTGAACAGCTTTTACACCCGTACCGGTTACACTTTGGTAGGTAGAAACGACTACACGTTTAATACCATAAGCTTTGTGTAGCGGGTTTAACACCAAAACCATCTGAATCGTAGAGCAGTTCGGATTGGCAATAATTTTATCGTTGATGGTAAGCGCATCTGCATTTACTTCGGGAACAATTAATTTTTTGGTTGGATCCATGCGCCAGGCCGATGAATTATCGATCACAAATATGCCTGCCTCAGCAAATTTCGGGGCCCACTCCAATGATGTAGCGCCTCCTGCGGAAAATAATGCAATATGAGGTTTGGCAGCAATTGCTTGTTCCATGCTGTGCACAGTATATTCGGTACCCTTCCATGAAAGTTTCTTACCTACAGACTTTTCTGAAGCAACAGGAATTAACTCTGTTACGGGAAAATTTCTTTCGGCTAAAACTTTTAACATTACGGTTCCTACTAAACCTGTTGCTCCAACAACTGCTACTTTCATATTTCTTTTCGTGTTTATTTTTTTGAGGCTGCGAAAATAATATTTTATGGTATGCTTACGAACAATAATTAATGAAGGGTAAAAGGAACCTCGGCCATTTCCTTTCCATTGAGCACTATTACCAGTTTATGCGCTCCTGTATGGTGTTTGCGTGTAGTTAAATCCACAAAAGCATGCGTTCGTTTAATGTTCAGTTGTGCCTGGGGCTTCATATCATAAGTACCTACCTGAAAAATTTTCCCAGATTGTTTTCCGTTGGCTTTCATATAATATACTTTGTACTCTACCCGCACCGGGTGCATTTTTTTTTCTTGCATTGTTACAGTGAAAGAAAAATCAAAGCGATCGCCAATACTTAGCTCCGTCTTACTTGTTTTTAACCCGGTTACTGTTGCTTTTAGCTTATTGTTTAAACCAAAAGCCGATAATGCTTCGGTATGTCCTTGCTTAAGTAAGCCACGGCTGGCATGCTTAACAATCCAGTTTGTTTCGGGTGAAATACCTTGCCATTTTTTTACAATGGTCAATACGATATCGGGATGGTCTTTTGAAATATCATTAAGATTATTGGCTACACTCTTGCGTACGTATTCGCTTTCATCTTGCTTTAATAACTCAAGAATCGGGAGCAAGGCAGCCGGATCTTTTTTAAATTGAGGTAACGCCATCGCCCATGGTAAGCGTGGACGAATCCCTTCACTGGCCAATCTGCGTACATGATGATTGTGATGTTTTGCCCAGGCAAGATGTTGTTTCACCATTTGTTTTTCATACTTTATAATAAAAGGCCGAACAGCGAATTCGCTACTGCTGTATTGTGTAAAATGCTCAAGGGCATCAATGGATGTAGCAAAATCATCCAAACCATACACTTCCACAAAATCGGGAAATATCAAAGCCAGAAATCCGCTGAACTCTTCTGCTATTGGTTTCAGAATGGCTATTTGTTTGGGATAAGAAACAGGCAAATGCTTGTGAAGCATTTGCGAAATATGCCGCATCCGTTGTTTGAGTTCAAGTGTTGGCCATTGTTTGTTAAATACATCTTTTAAAAAGGCCTGCTCATCAAAAGGCTTATATTTTTTAGCAATGATCGTTGCCAGCTTGGCCAGCAATTGAGGGGTATACATGTTTTTGAGAGGTTCTGCCATTGTTCGGTATTGGTTTTACATAAAACAGGCTATTTCAACATGAATGAAATAGCCTGTTTCTGATGACAATAAATATGAGGGTTATTTTTGTTGTTTTTCAATAAGACTTGTGATCTGAGGATCCATTGGTGTTACCTGAGATGGGAAGTATTCAATTAGTTTTCCTTTTTCATCGATCAAAAACTTGCCAAAGTTCCAGCGCACATTAACATCTTTTACTTTATTATATTCTTTTTGGCTAAGCCATTTGTAAACATCATTTTGATGCTCACCTTTTACATCAATTTTTTCGGTTAATAAAAAGGTAACACCATAACGTGCTTTGCAAAATTTGTCAATTTGAGCAGCATCAGCCGGTTCTTGCTCACCAAATTGATTGCATGGAAATCCGATCACAACAAGCTGGTCTTTATATTTATCAGATAACTTTTGAAGTTCGGCATATTGTGGTGTAAAGCCACACTCTGAAGCGGTATTGACACAGAGCACTTTTTTGCCTTTAAAGTCGCTGAATTTGATAACAGATTTTCCGTCCAATGATTTAATGGAAAGATCATAAAAACTTTTGGGAGGAGGTGTCATTTTTTGGGAAGGTTTAATGGCATACACAAAACCAAAAGCCAAAAGAGAAACAGCGAAGAGAGAGAATAATATTTTTTTCATGGGTTAATAAGAAATTAATTGGTGTTAAGGTTTTTATAAAGCTAGTATGGTGTTGCGAACTTCTTCCATTTGCCATTGTGGGGTGGAGGTTGCTCCACAAATGCCTACGGTATCATTCTCGTTAAACCATTCTTTTTGTAATTCGTTTTTTGAACTGATAAAATGGGTATTGGGATTTACATCTTTGCACACATCATACAATACTTTTCCGTTCGATGATTTTTTACCCGAAACAAAAATGATGGTATCGAAACGTTTGGCATACTCACGTAATTGGATGTCGCGGTTGGAAACCTGGCGGCACAATGTATCATTAAAACTTACCTCGATGCCTTTTTCTACGAGCTTATCTCTGAGCGCGTAAAGGTTTTTGGTTCGTTTGGTTGTTTGGCTGTACAATTGAATTTTTTTTGGCAATTCAATTTGTTCGAGTTCGTCAAAATGTTCTATTACAATGGCGTTTCCGTTTGTTTGTCCTTTAAGCCCGATCACTTCCGCATGCCCATGTTTGCCGTAGATCATAATTTGCTCATCATCATTATAGGCTTCACGGACGCGGTTTTGCAATTTAAGAACAACCGGACATGAGGCATCGATCAATTCGATATTCTGCTCCAATGCTTTCTTATAGGTTTCCGGGGGTTCGCCATGAGCGCGTATCAAAACAGTTTCGCCTCTTAAGGTATCGAATTCTTCGTGGTTGATTATTTTTAATCCTTTATTACGGAGGCGTTCAACTTCTTCGTCATTATGCACAATATCGCCCAAACAATAGAGGTGACCTCTTTCGTCTAAGATATCTTCTGCCATTTGGATGGCATATACCACACCAAAACAAAATCCTGAATTGTCGTCTATTTCAACTTTTACATTCATAACGTGTACAAAAGTAAACCATTTTGGGCTTAATATGTTTGCGTGCTTTAATTAAGAGGTGAAATGTTTGGTTAAAGAGGGTCAATTTCAA
The DNA here is from genome assembly GCA_943369665.1 of Chitinophaga pinensis. GTDB lineage: Bacteria > Bacteroidota > Bacteroidia > UKL13-3 > UKL13-3 > UKL13-3. Next base: position 149,580 of record CALRNX020000004.1, on the reverse strand, counting down.
AAATTTGCAAGTGAACCTGATTTGTTAGATGTTATATGGCGTGAATGAGTTGCAATGAATGTTGGCTCAGTGCTTTCGTTTTACTCCCGAAGAAGCGTGATGGTTCCCGTTTTTTTGATACGTTCTTCGGATCGGTATTTTTTGAGATTTAAGATATAATAATAAACACCGGTGCTGGCCAACCGCCCTGCTTCATTTTGTCCGTTCCAGCATTGCGAAGGATTATCTGATTTGAAATACACTTCACCCCAACGATTGTATATGGTGAATTGGTATTCATCGCATTTTGGTGTAACTCCTTTCAGGCGATAACAATCATTGAGCCCATCGCTATTGGGTGTAAACACATTTGGAACGATTAATTCGGATGTACTGTCCCCATCAATGAAAAAAGTTTGGATAGAGCTATCAGCGCAGGTGGACGAGGCATTTGTGATGAGCGTTACATAGTAAGTATTGGTATTCGGGTATTGGTGTACCGGATTTTTTTCGGTTGAAGAATCCCCATCACCAAAATACCAGATATAAGGAATTGGCAATCCGGTTGGGGAAATAGATTCATTGATAAATTGAACCAATAATGAGCAACTGTCTCTTGCGATGCTAAAGTCGGCCATACCCGATAAAGCCACCTGCAGTTGGGTTGTTGTTGAATCTACTTTGCTGCAAGACCGATCACTAAATGCGCGTAATGTAAGCGTGTACTTTCCGGGAGTGAAAAGCGTATCAATTAAGATACTATCGGTACCAATGATCTCATTGTTTAGTACCCATTCGATATGATGAGCATTAAAGGAGGTATTGATAGCGATGTATTTTCCGGGTGCGCAAAAATTGGAGTCGGTTAAAAAATAAGACGCAGATAATAAGTGGTCATTTTTTTTGTATGGTATCTGGAGTGAACTGGTATCAGCACAAAACGAGCCTTTATTAGTGATGAGCAGGATCGTGTATAAAGAATCTTTTAAATAAGTATGTGTTGGGTTTTCGAGATGCGATGAATCTCCATCACCAAAATACCAGGTATAATTTATAGGCTCGTTATTATCCGTAGTAGAGTGGTTAAAGAAAAAGACTTGTGCCGAACAGGTGTCCCTGATGAGGCTCGATGCACTATGTGTACTATTGTATATAGTTACAACGGATTCAAAACTGTCAACGGCAGAGCAGGTAATATTGCTGTATACTTTCAGTTTCACGGTAATCACCGTATCCGCATAAAAAGTATCCGAAATATCATTGGCTGTGGATTTGAGCACATCATTGTAATACCACTCTTGGGAAAGTTGGTTGGACGAAAAATTAGTAAATTTAACAATAGCCGGAGTGCATCCTACCTGAGGTTGAGCGGTAAAAAAAGCATTGAGGATACCCGGGAGTTCTTGTATGATCACTTCCTTGGTTGTGGTTTCTTCACAAGCCAAGGTTGGATTCGCCACAAGGGTAACAAGGTATCTGCCGGCAGTGTCAAACTGAATGCTGGTATCCGCTTGAGCGCTGGTAAGGCCGTTTCCGAAATCCCAGAAATAACCAATCGTATCGCCAGGAACAAGCAATGTGGTATTGGTAAAGGTTGCTGTAAACGAGCATGGATCCTGCACATATGTAAAGTCAGGATATGCATACCTTACTACTTCTATTTGGTGTATACTGCTATCGGATTTGTTACAGGTAGATGAATCAATGGAAACGAGTTTAACATCATAATGCCCGGTAAAAAAAATAGTGTCCCAAGCAAAATCATTACTCGCAAACGTATCATTTACATACCAGGTAAGATTGCTAAATTTATTACTTGTATTTAAAAAATTAAAACCAGTTGGTTCACACCTGATACTGTCTGGTGGTAAAAAAGAAGCTTTTACCAGGTATCCCGTTGAGTCGTAATATAGATTTTGAACAGCCGAATCGGCACATCCTGAATTCGGATTGGCCAACAAGAGGATTTGGTATAAACCATTGGCAGGAAAGGGACGACTGACAATATTGGCACTCGAAGTATCGCCTCCGCCAAAGTACCACCTGATGGGAACATTGGCAGGAGTGGTGGTATTGGTGAACGTAATATTGGGTGTACAGGTGTCCCTAACTGATACAAAACTTGCAACGGCATCAACACCTACATTGTAGGTTACCGATGAACTGTCGATAATAATGCAACGGGACGAATCGATCGCCACCAGCTTCACCGTATAACTGCCCACATTGTGAATGGTATCGGTGAAGTTTAAGGTAGTGTCCTGAAGTACACCATTTACATACCAATATTGGTATTGGGCATTATATGATTGGTTGGTATAAGTTACTACAATATATGAGTCGAGACAAAACTTTTTGGGTGCGTAATCGAATTGCGCGTATACGATATTGCTTTTTCGGAAATCTATTTTGAAGCTGGCATTGCTGCACCGAGGGCTTAGGTTTGTGGGCGAAAAAGACTCCGGTGTAGTGAGAAATGTTCCTCCGGTTCCACTGCCACAACTTGCACAAACGCTTTGGTAAATAATTCCCTTTTTGTCGAATCTGCTTGTTCCGCCATCTACATGATCGCCATCGCCATTTTCGCCAAAATACGTTCCGTACAATATACTATCAGCACTTTTTTCCATAACAAACAGGTAAAAATCACTATTGTCTGTGTTTTTTTGGATCGCATCATATGTGATGGGCAGCTGCTGTGTTGTTGTTCTTACCTGAGCAGCGTGTTTTCTGATATAATTACCATTTCTGTTGGTGGTTCCGCTCCATACAGAACCATAAAGAACTCCACACTCGTCCACCATAAAGGCACTAGGTGATAACGCATTGTTTTGAATAGAATCACCAATGGATGTTGAGAAAATAATACTATCCAAATCGGTTTTAAATTTTGTAATAAACAAAGAGCTTGTTGGAGTTGAATACAGTGCGTTGATAATTGGAATGGAATCAAAATGTTGCCCGAAGATTACGGGGTTATCTGCCGGGTCTACTTTTACAAGGTAAGATTGATCGTAGCTGTTGGATCCCCAATACCTGAACTGCGAAACGTTTGATAAGTCGGAACTTATGCGACCCAGGAAGCCATCGCAAAATCCACCTTTAAAAGAACCAAGGTGTGTATTTGGGCTTACCGCAAAATTAGTGCTTTGGGAGCCTCCGGTAAAATAAATATCCCCACCCGAATGGAGATCAATAGAATAAATCGCATCGTGGTTGGTTTGGCCAAAATAAGTTGAAGCTTTGAGTACTTTAAGGTTGCTATCCAGTTTAAAAATAACACCATCCTGTTTGCCTGCCAGATTTTGTTGGTAGGTACCCAAAATAATGGGAAAATTTGCCGATAGGGTTGAGGAGGCGACAATAATATCGTTTTGCTGGTTGATGATCACTTCTCCTCTGAACTCGTCAGCATAGTTCATGCGCAACGAATCGGCTGTATTGATCCCATCCGCATTGTTTCCGCCAACATAAGTTGAGCCAATAAGTTGAGTGCCATCGGCCGAAAGTTTTGTCACTACAATATCAAATGAATCGTTAAATGTTACATCGTAACAACCCGATTTTGTTGGAAAATTAGGCGAAAGCGTTGTGCCAAATATGACTAGGTTATTATGATGGTCTGCAATCAGGCTGTGCGGGTAGTCGTTATTGTTTCCTCCAAGATAGGTTGCGTATACAAGAGCGCTCCCATCGGGTGTGTATTTGCTGATACTCATATCGCAGGGAAATGAAGCTTGGGGCCATTGCCCAACGCCACCACCCCATACCTGCTGAAAAGCACCCGGGGTTACGGGATAATTTCCATTAGGAAACAATACGGGGTTGGTTACAATTCCGGCAGCATACAAATGACCATCATTGTCGTAAGTGGCCGAATGCCCGAAGTTATCAACGTTTGAGCCAGAATAGGTTGAAAAAATGAGTTCTGGATCGATCACCAAAGGATAGTTGTGATCATACTCACCTACGCTGAATTTTACATCAGCATTCTCCAATAAATAGGAACAGTGCACCGGGATGGTTTTGCCATTAATAACTTGGTAGGCATAGGGTTCCTGTTCGGTCCAGCTGTTTACGGATGTTTGAATGATCAGTCGGCCTTTATGCAGTTTTATCTTTTCCTGGCCTTGGTAGTTGAGGCAGATACGCGCTACATCACCATGGGGTTTTACAACCAGGTCATATTTTAGTCCGCCTTCCGCTGTCATATACACCATCGCATCAATATTGCGATACAGGTCCGTATATTGAACTTGTTGAAATGAACCTACTCGGCTTCGCCAATACCTGGGATCATTGCCAATAAAATAATTGTAATAAGATTGTTGTTTTTGAAGACCACTGGTTTTGGTGTCCTCATTACTACCTTTAAAATTTACCCTTACTGCATGGTTTCGAACGGTGTATGTTTTAAAATCGTCTTCAAACGCCCGGGGATGTTTTAGCGCGATAGCGAGATCCTGCTGGTGTTGAAAGAAGAAGTGCAAGGCGTTTTTTTCCAGGTACACTATACCTCCCGGCAATTTGGCCATAAAATGTGCCGGATTGTTCCATTGTCCGGTGTTTTCAATAAAGGCAGGTGAGTTCTTATGGGTGGGTTGCCGCATGGGTTGCCCTTCTGCTATTTGCATCAATAGCCCCCAAATTCCACATAAAAATATTATTCGTACCTTGACCAATGATTTGCCTATATTTTGAGGCACTAAAGTAAGGCTAAAATGCGAGAATTTTGGTGGGTTTAAGAAACTTTTAATAAAATGTAACGGCATTGCAACCTTCGAATAAATCTATACATCTATCAACATAATTCGTATATCAGCGTGGATCCATTAATCGAGCAAGAACTTTTACAATCGTGCATAAAAGGCGATAGCAAAGCTCAAAAACTGCTGTACGAAAAGTATTCGAGGGTAATGTTTGGAATTTGTTTGAGGTATAGCAATACCTACGATGAAGCCAAGGATATTTTACAAGATGGATTTGTAAAAGTATTCACCAAGATGGGGCAATTTGGGTTTCAGGGAAGCTTTGAGGGATGGATGAAACGCATTTTTGTCAACACGGCTCTTGAATATTATCGTTCTCAAAAAAAGTACATGTATCATGAAGATGTAGATGCTGCCCATGAGCAACCACACCATGATTATACGGTAGATAAGATCGGGCAAAAAGAAATACTTGCCCTGATACAGCAGATGGCTCCGGGTTATCGCAATGTATTAAACCTGTTTATCGTAGAAGGGTATTCGCATGCTGAAATCGCAGAGATGTTAAATATAAATGAAGGCACCTCCAAATCGCAGCTCTCGCGGGCGAGGATTTTATTACAGCAGGCTATTATCAAACAACAACAAAAAGGAACACAATGAGTAAAAAATATAATATAGATGACTTGTTGAGCGAAAGTTTTGAAAACTTTTCGCCCGAAGCACCGGATGTATGGCAAGGTATCCAACAAGGGATACAGGCTGCCCAGGCATCAGGTGCTGCAGGATCGGCTATGGTTGCCGCCAAAGGTTCGGCTATGGTGGTAAAAATAATTGCAGCAGTAGCAGTTGTCTCGGCAATTGCTGTTGGTTATGTTTTGTATACACCAACCGATCGGGCTATAAGTAACACAGCGCAGCAAGAACAACCGGCAGTTTCGGCTCAGGCTATTCCACAAGCAGTTGAATCAAAACCAACTGAACCTTCAACTGCTTCTGCTGTTTCAACACAGTCTGAACAACCGGCTGCGCAACAACCCTCTTCAAAAGCGCGCAAAGTGGCTACTGAAAAAAATATAGTACCACCAACTCCAATCATCGAATCATCGAATGCGCAGGTTGTTGAAACGAAAAAGGAAGATGTTTTGCCAAAACAAATGAATACAGAAGTGGTGGTATCGGAAAACAAACCGATATCAACTCAACCGAAACCGACCGTAACCGAAACAACTCAAGCGCAACCAATAACAGAGGCAAAAAGTGCACCTGCCACTAATCCAAATACAGAGGAAACTGTTTTTGAGGAGCCAATTATTCCTGGTTCTTTTTCTCCGAATGGAGATGGCCATAATGATGTGTTTAAAATTGTAATTGAAAATGAACAATTCTTTTTACTCACTATTTATGATAAACAAGGCAAGACGGTTTTTGTAAGCGACAATAAAGAGAATACCTGGGATGGAAAGGATTACCGCAATGGCAATCCATGTTTACCAGGAACCTATAACTGGGTATTTAGGTATCAGTATAAGGGCGCTGAAAATGAAAGCAGTCCTAAAAGGGGTATTTTAAAGTTGATATTTTAAAGTTATTTTAAGTAAAAATTGAAAATAATAAATATTAAGTATATGTTAGCAACTATGTTTTTAAACCAAATGCGCACTGCAAAAAAACTTCAGGGAAGTGAAGGCAGTACCTTTATTGCTACAATCGGAAAAAAAATGCAGGCTACGGCCCTTTTATGTGTTTTGTTTCTTTCCAGTATTGTGGCAACAGCCCAAACAGCCACGATTACAGCTGTTCCCCCCATTATTTGTGAGGGTAATTTAACCACGATTATTGTGACAGTAACAGGTTTGCCTTCCGGGGTAACGGTTAAAGACTATGACTATTTTTTTCTGCCCGGTACTCCGAGTAACAGTCTTGCACCTAATGCCTCATATCAATATGTGGCAGGTAATTACTCTCCTTATGTTGTAGTTAACTTAAGTAGTGGAGGTCCCATTACATCAAATACATTGGCAATTACGGTGTATGCCCGTCCAATTCCAATCTTCACAAATATTACAGCCGATACACAGTGTTTTAAAACAAATAATGTGTGTTTCCAAAACTCTTCTATACAACCACCTCCACCGAGTAATCCTATCGCCAAATATATATGGGTGTATGGGGATGGTTTTTTTGACACCGCATATACTAATGCCAATCAGTGCCATAGATATACATTCCCTGGTGTCTTTAATGTTTCGGTTAGAGCAATTGATGCAGTGGGTTGTTATACAGATACTTTCTTAAAATCAACAACTCCAATTGTTATTAAACCCAAATTGGAGCCTTCATTTACATGGTTCCAGCGCACAGGCCCTTGTTTTATATCCAACTATTTGTTCACCAATACAACACCTGTTGCCTTAAACACACTTCAGTCGTTTACATATGATTTTGGTGATGGTACACAATATACTGCTACGGCTCCTTTTGATCTATATGAAATACAGGCTTTTGATACAATGGGACACGACTATAATATCAATGGAGAGTTTAGTCCGGGGATGATTGTAACCGATTTGACAGGTTGTATTGACAGTATAAGGTATACATCTGCTAATGCACCCAAACCGATTCCCAAAAATATTCGTTTTGAATTTGATGTGGTAACAACAAAATCTGCAGCAAACAGCGAGTCAAGAGACTCGGTATGTATTGGTAGTTACAACACTGCTACGATTTGTTTTAAACAAACACCTATTGAATTTGCTACGGGTAATTTTGTATGGGTGTTTGATGACCCTAATTCCCAACAGTTAAACTTTAATACATCTTCATGGAATCCATGTCACACTTTTGTGGGCGGAATGAAATCTTATTTTGTAAGATTGATCATCAGCAATGTATGCGGTCCTATTCCAATTTCGCATACTTATTATGCCGGTGCCACTTTTGAGGAAGACATCTTTTTGGATAAAACCATTTATGCTAATAATGATGCTTTTGATGCTAATGCCGCACCTAGATTAGTATATGATACTGTTTACAGGGTTAATCGCAGAGATCCGTTGCGTAAATTAGTATATACAGGTTCATATCATATGTCGGCAGGATCCTACTTAGGGGAAGATACTCTGTACGCCTATGTAAATGCTGATCGCAAGTACGAGCGCCCGATATACTATATAAGCGATGATGCCAAACTATTTAAGGCACCCGGAGTTCTCAATGATACCATCACATTGCCTTTTGATTTTATAACAAAAAATGGAAGTGGTGATACATTGGTAGGGGGATATAAATATTATGGTTATGGTGCGAGGGTAATAGGTCCTACAGCTCAGATTGAAAAAACATCACCTCCACCGGTAGTGATTGCTGCACACCACAAAAATCAATGCGGGCCAACAGATACAGTTGATTTTGTCAATACATCATCGAGCTTTAAATCGAGAAAAGTATACAGACTATGGGATTTTGATGACAATTTTGCTCCGCAATGTACTTCGTTTTCAAGACCACAATCAGGATGGCCACAGGTTGTCTCTATTCAACCATTCGATTCGGTCACATACGATAAGGGAAAAACATATATGAAGTTTGGTCCCGATACTACCAGATTGTGGAATAATGCATTAGAACAGTTTGAGCATAGTGATTTTTATTTTATCATGAATGGTCAAACTTATGAAGGTAAAATGAATTGTAAATTTTCTTATGATACTTTGCCTCGACATTTTTACCCTAACTGGGATACTATTTATCGTTGGTACTCGGGCGGACACGACTTTATGCCATGGGATGCGACCACATATGGTAATTCTGGTCCGCCACGTATTCCAATTGATCCTGCTGATGCAATGTGGTGGAATAAGCCTGTTTACTTAAACCCGGTAACAGGAGAATGGTCTCTTACTCAAAATTCAGGTCCTGCTCCATTCGGTTTGTGGACACGAATTGATACAATGGAGTGGGGTATTACCGATCTTAAAAAAGGGGAGCCTGTACAAGTGAGGGATCTTCCCGATCCTTTCAGGCAAAGCCTTGTTGATAAGAATGGTAAATACCCGGTTATCAGTAGTGCAAGGGTAGAGCCGGGTAAGTCGTTCTCATATACTTGGATGGGGAAACGGTATACAATTAATGGCAGTGATATGTTGCCTGAAGGGATTACCTTTTATCAATATGCCTTCAGACGTACCATCACACGCTGTATAACGGTAAGAATGAATCTGCAAGATTCGTTTAACAACGAAAGTACAAAAGGAATATTTGGCGCAGTATCAGACTCTGCACAACTCGACTCCGTTGATTGTAAAATGGAGGCTACCGTGCAGTTACCGTTTGCAAAAGCGGATGCAAGAGGATTGGCAAAACGCGGAAAAGAATGTCCTGGAGCTTCTCCTAATGGTGTATTTTTCCAAATGAGTCAATTCCAACAATTCCCGGGAATTTTACCTAGTTGCGGTCAATCCTTTATTTTGGTAAATTTTGACTCATTAGCCGATAGACAAGATGGAACACCTTGTGCATTGGATGCCTTTGTAAGTTGGCAAGGAGGTGCTACTCCTGGAGGATTGGCAACACCTCCTTTCTTCTCGGCACCTAATTATAACCAACCACCTACCCAATGGACTAGCCCAAGCGGAACTGTGATTGCCTGGCATTATGGATTAAATGCGCCTGCGAACAGGCCACCACCTGCCGATACGGCTCAAGGTTGGGTGACTATAGGTTTGGCTGTTGGTAGTGGTTGTAAGGATTCTATTCGTAGAAATGTTCCGTTGTCGGTATACGAAGCTAATCAGGCGTTCTACGATGCTGATATTACCGCACCGGTTATTTATTCGGGTACTAATACCCCGGTTCCGGGCGCTCCAACTAACTATACCTATGCATTTACCGGTTTAATTAACTGGAGGACAACTTTTGTTGGTCCTACTTTGGTTACGATTGTTGATGTGCAATACCAAGACTGTGCTTGGCCAAGATGTATGTCAGACACTGTTTGGTATCACCGCTTCCTACGTATCAATAATTTGTCGGCTAAATTTGAAATGGAGCCTGCTAATTGTAGATTAAGACATAAAGGAGAATCGATCAGGGTTCACTACGAAGATACCATTCAGGATGATATCAAATATTCATTGTGGAGCTGGGGTGATAATACCGCAACAGTAGATTCATTCTACTATTTGCCTGATTCATTTGACGTTTGTTTGGACTCTGTAAAAAATGATATTTTATTGAGTGCTTATAAAGCTAACCCTAGTTTCTATCAAACCCCAATTTCGTATCCTATTCCGGCCAATCAAAAAGCTCCGGGTGCTACTGCAAACAATTTTAATTATACGTTTGCAGGATTAACCAATAGGCGTGCTACTTTTGATGGGGTGAGTTATGATACCTTGGTTGATATCGTGTATACCGATTGCCATTGGACCGATGGTTATTATCTAAGTGGTGTTCGAAGGGTGCGTTATAATTTTGATATTCAAAATGGTATTGTGTTACTCGATTCTACGGTTTGGCCAGTAAGAGCTTCCGGTATCGGAGCCACTGATGGTGTTAAACCGGGTCAATTGGTGAAACAGGTTCGTAAAAACAATTTTGCCTTAACATACAGTGTTGTAAGCAGAACAGCTGTACCAGGATCTATCGTTGCATTTAACTTCTGTAAAGGAGCTAATGATACCATCAAAAATGAAGATACACTTGCATACTATCCTATTGTACAAACGGTGGATTCGGCATTTGCCTTCTTCCCGGTTGACCACGTGTTCAGAAGAACAAGTTGGGAAGCAGCAGGTAAGGGCGAAGGTGTTAGTATCGGAAGTTTAACACATTTAATTCAAAGCCGTGATCCGCAGAATTGTGTACAGGATATGAAACCGCCGATTACTATTGGTATCGTGGATACATTTGATATTTTAAATGGATCTGGTGAAAAAGATACGCTATTCTGTGAAAATGAACCTGTGTATTTCAGAGATTCGCTTCGTTACTGGAGGAATGATTGTTCTGTAACCGATGTTCAGACCAATCCTGCCATATCGAATAGCCAGGCATATAGTGGTCTATTAGCACCTCCATTTAATGACTTGCAAATTGATAGTGCCGATTTCTGGAGACAAGATGTTGGTGATCCGCGTACCATTCAGAATATTGTTCCGTATACACCATTTACCAAATGGGATGCAGGATCTCAACAGTATTATACCTATACCAAAATGGATACCATTATACCTGAACGCGTGTATTGGGACTTTGGTGATGGTTCGCCAATCGACTCGTCAATGCGTCCGGTTCACCGTTACAAACAATTTGGCAGATATACAGTTACGATGTATTCAAAAGATAGTTTAGGCTGGTTTGATACATGTGTAGCATTCTTAAATATTTCACGTCCGATCGCAAAAATCGGTTTCTTAAAAGATGCTAATGGTAACCCAATTGATAAGTTTACCTGTGGTGCATTGGCTCAATTTATTGATTCAACAAAAATGGCTGAATCATCAACAGGTGATAAGGTGTCTGACAGTGTTAAAACCAACTATTGGTGGTTTGGCGATAAGATAGATACTTCTATGTGGCAATCAACCAATAACCCTCAGCCGGGTGTAAGGTACCGTACCAATGGATTGTTCCGCATAAAATTGGTGGCAGAAACCTACCAGGGTTGTAAGGATACAACAACTGATACGATATTTATCAGTGGTCCTCGTCCATATGTTCAATTATTGAACATGAATGATACCATAGGTTGTGCTCCATTTAAAGTTAAGATTATCAACCTTGCCGACTCACTAGGAAAACAAGTAGATGCGAATGGCGATCCGATTACTGACACCGTTACATTAACTACGATTATATTCTGGGGCGATAAGAACAATACGCAACAAAATATATTTGGAAGACGGGATACGGTTGAGTTTACATATGATACCCCGGGTGTTTACCAGATCTTTGTGAAAGGATCGGATGCCGCCTTTGGAGGAGCCAATACCTGTGATCTGGTGCTTTATCCGGATACTCCGAATATGCCGCCAATACAAGTAGAGGTAATTACATTGGCAAGGGAAGTGTTGCTGGATAAGGAGGTTATTTGTAAAGGAAACCCTGTAATGGTACAAAACAACTCTGATACTCGTTATTCGCAGTATACATATACATATTATCTTGAGGATAATAGTACAGCGCCTATTGATTCTGTTACCAAGAATCAGGTGGCTCCGTATAGTTTCCCTCTGGTGATTGATTCTGTTGGAAGCTTTACCATTATTGCTCGTCCGGATAATGTTTCGGGTATTCCATTATCGGCTGTGCAAAACTGTAAGATCAATGATACTCTTCATGTTGATGTAGTGACGCCTAGTCCTTCATTTACAGTTGATACTACAGCAATGCCATTGTTTAAGTTAAACAATACATCAGATACCACACTGAATGTACAATACGAGTGGGTTGTGACTAAAAAGGGTGCAACTACGCCATCGTTTACACATTCTGGAAACAATCAGGATCCTCACTTCCAGTTTGATCTGGCTGAGGATACAGGTACCTACGTAGCATGTTTAACTTCTTACGCAAAAGGTATAAGTTTAATAGAAGCATGTACCGACTCGGTTTGCCAAACAATTGTAAATACTTTCTCAACAGACCTTGAGATACCGAACGTATTCTCTCCTAATAATGATGGGTTAAACGATCTGTTCAAGATTAAGATCTTAGGTGAAAAACAATACAAACTGGTGATCTATAATCGTTGGGGAGCTAAGGTTTTCGAAAGCGACAACCAAGGATTAATGTGGAATGGAAAAATATTTAATGATGGGGCGGAAAGTCCTCCAGGTGCTTACTACTACATCTTTGATTACCAATTAAGGGCTGAAGAACCTAAAACAAAAACTGGAACTGTTACCTTGATTCGATAATCAAAAGGGATCAAATAAAAAGGTCGGATTACTTATGTAGTCCGACCTTTTTGTTTGATGAAGCAGGTTATGTATTAAGCTGGAAAGCGTTTGTTTAATAAGGATTCCAATTCTTTCACCAATGGATGGTCGTTTTGCCAGTCATAAGTATGTTTAAGTTCCGAAAAATAACGCATGGCTTCATGTATGTTCTCAGATGCATTCAATTTGTCGATTGCTTTTACATACTCAACAGTATTTTCCTTGAACAGTTGTTGAACGATGGCTATTTTGAGGTTAACATTGATTGCAGATTTTAAGCTTGTTGTATTGGCCGACAGGCGTTCCAACAAATGCGGTTTGGGTTGAATAGAATTGGCTATTTTGTCGAGCAGGGAAAGCTCAGGAGCAAGGCTATTAGATAACTCAGGTTGAGAGGTAATCTTTTCCTGTTGTTTTTGCTCTACAATTTCATCAATCCGCTCATTCTGAAGCTCCGTTTCCGTTTTTTCAATAATAACGGTGTCAAATAGGCTAGGGGCTGTTTCTTTCAACTCGACCGGGATAATATCAGTTGTTTTTGCTTCTATCACCCTCTCTATCGGGGTTACAATCTCCGGTACAACAATAGGTTCTGCAACAGGTAACGAATGGGATATCGTTTCACTCTTTGCTTCACTCTCCGGCTTGCTATTATATTTAGTTACTGTCAATTGAATAATTCCTTCATACAATCGAATACATTTTTGCTGAAGAGTTGCCTTGTCCAATTCTGAAAGCTCATCAGCAGTATCCAACTGTTCAAGAAGTTGAAGTAATTCTGTTGTATATTGTTTGAGAGTTTTTAAAGAGTTATCCATGCTCAAAATATTTTATGATGCAAAGTTGTAAAAGAAAAGAATAAAGTAAGTTATTTTTACCCACCGATTAACACGTTATGTTCACAGAACCCAAACATCATTCCTCAAATAGTAAAGGCTGGATAGAAGTCGTATGTGGTTCTATGTTTTCAGGTAAAACAGAGGAGTTGATCAGAAGGCTTAACCGGGCACGAATTGCCCAGCAGAAGGCGGAAATTTTTAAACCAGCGGTTGATACGCGTTATCATGAAACAGAAATTGTTTCGCATAATGCCACTTCGATTGCCTCTATTCCTGTTCAGTCTTCACTCAATATTTTATTGATGCAACATGATGCAGACGTTATTGGTATTGATGAGGCGCAATTTTTTGATGATGAAATCGTGTACGTATGCCAAACATTGGCTGAACAAGGAAAAAGGGTAATTGTGGCCGGACTCGATATGGATTACCTGGGCATTCCCTTTGGTCCAATGCCCAAGCTTATGGCTATTGCCGAATACGTCACCAAAGTACATGCTATTTGCATGGTATGTGGTGACCTGGCTTCCCATTCATTCCGAAAATCTGCCGATCAATCTTTAGTAATGCTGGGTGAAAGTGGTACATACGAAGCTCGTTGTCGCCATTGTTTCAATAAGGGAATGAACGAGCTTAAAAATCCAAGCTAAGCGAAAGGTAATATACCGGTTTACGGATAATTTCCCGGTCCTGAATACCCCATGCAACATCAAACCGCATGAAATAGCCAAATAATTTACTCCTCACACCTCCACCATATCCTGCTACAATAGGATCGCGGACATTGATGACGGTAGCTGTTATGTATTGATTTTCACGAACAGTAATTTGGTTGTAGGTGTTTTCATCTGAGTAAGGGTCGGGTCCTACCCATGCAGTTCCGATATCAAAAAACGGTACTAATTGGAAATTTGAAATAAAGTCGGAACGGATGGGCCTGTTAAACAAATACGTAAAAATGGGCCAGCGTATTTCATTATTAATCACGGCAAACGAATTTCCTGTGCGGATATTTTGCGAAAATCCTCTCATATTGGTTGCCAAAGCCTGAAAAGCGTATTGAACAGAGGCGGCATTGCTTCCTCCGGATTCTTGTTTGGCAAACATCCAATTATCTACTCCTCCCAAAGTATATTTTACTTTTGAAGGTCCAAATGAAGTATTATACGTGATACGGGTTGCAAAAATAAGTTGTCGGTGTAGTTTTTGATAATGCCTGAAATCGAATCCAGCTGCATTTAATTGAGAGACCTGATCCTTTACATCTTGATAGTGTTCATAGAAAACTTTGAATTTGGTACCATTGTAAAGATTTAATCCTTTGGGAACAGCGTTGTCGAAAACCAGTTCCACTTTACCTCCTGCCCAACGTTGTGTAATATTTGGTCGCTCAATAGATGCCTGATCAATTCCCTTTACAACAGTTCTGTCTTCGCGAACAAAAAGTTCAGTGCGCAAACAAAAAATGGGATTGAAAGGAAACCGAACGCTGTAACGAATTTCGTGTGAAGTACTTTTTGTGGGGTACTGAGGCACGGTTGCATCAGCACCTTCCCTTACCTGACGGTAAAATGCAATTTTGTGATCGAAACGTTTTTTTAAGGTTTCAAAACTTGCAAAGTAATCAATGGTGCTTAGGTTAAAAGGAAATCTGAACCCTCCTGATAGTCGGTAATCTTCCAATAGATCAACCACTCCAAATTTGATCATTGGTTGAATGGGTTGGATAAATGGATTGCTGAGTGCAATAGGTTGATAATAGGAGTTGATAATTGAGTTGTCAAGCTGTGTTACAAAATAATCAGGGAAAAAGGTGACATTGTAAAATCTTGGAGCCGCCAGTTTAAACCCTTTGGCATTTATGGTCTGAGTGGGTTGGTCAGACTTTACAGTAGTTGCACCAGGGTCGTTTTGTGTTATTGTTTTAGGTGTAAACTCACTCACAAAAAAGTGATCAAATACGATTGCCGGTTTGGTTACAGTAGGAGTATTGCTACTGGTCGCAGGTATTTTTTGTTTGCGCGAACTGTAAGTAATAGGTCCGGCCGTAAAAGGTTTATTGGCATATCCGCTTTTTAATCTGTACATGGTCGGATATGATTCTACTTTTTTCGATTCCTCTTCAATCTGTTTCACCAGTGGAGTGTATTTGATAAAATACCTGCCGTTGTTAAAGATCGTTTCATACACCGTTTTGTTTTGTTTGCACACATCGTGGGTTATGATATTGCGCTTGTAGTTGGTTAGCGGGTAGGTATAAACGATGGTTTTTTGATGAATGATGGTGTCAATCTTTTCTACCAAGCTGTCCAGGTCAATTTGTCGTCCTTCATACAAAAAGGAATTGCCCAAGGGCTTAAGCTCGTCAAAAAATAAAGTATCATTGGCCCTTTCTTCACTTTTGTATTTTATGTTTAATTCCGTGTAGTCGTATTCTTGTTCGTAACGCGCAGCGTACCTGTTTTTGATACCGTTATAATCCGTCAGGTAAGCATAAAAATTATTGTTATATTCAATTGGATCGGTTTCATTTATATTAGGTGTGTTGGTTAAACGCACCAGCTCCTGTCCGTTATTTTCAAAATCATATAAGTATACATCCAGATTATTTGTAGGGCTGATCAACGGTTCAGCCGGAGCAGCCACTTTATTGCTATTGCGACTGCTGCTAAAGATAATTTTGGAAGAGCCGTCTACAAATCTTGGATAAAGATCATCATGAAGGTCATTGGTAAGCTGACGTTCCCTGCGGGTATTGAGATCATAAACATATAGGTCGCTTTGGCCCTTTCGTGTTGCCGAGAGAACAAGTGTTCGTTCGTTATCACTGTAGGCAAATGAATTGATCTTGTCGAATTTGAAGAACTGCAGCGTCTCTTTTTTCTTGTTGAGAAGATCAACGGTTGTCATATATAATTTCCCCTTCTTCTCAAATACAAATGAGAATTTCTCTCCACCCGGATGCCACGCCATCATCGGGAAGGAGTGATCGAGTTCAAACATGTGGTATTTAAAACCACCTTTATGAACTTTTTTGTGTTTACCTGTTTTGGTATCCAGCAACCATATTTTGTATTTACCGTATTTGTTGGTCGAAAAAATAAGTTTATCTCCTCTTGAGCTTACTTTCATTTGTGGCTCAACGTATGGCACCAAACGTTTCTTTATTTTAAACTCATTTACAGGAACGTTTCGCAAAGAGTCTTCCTTATTGTATTGTTCCTGGTAATATTTAAAAATATCCTTGCTGGTTTGTTTTAAATTTTCTCCTGTAACGTAGATCAATGCGCTTTCGTAATTGCGACTCAACCTTGTTACATACAACATATTGGAAACAACTTCCGGCCCGTATTTTTCAGACAAAAACCGCCAGAAAGCCTGGCCAGCCAGTTGAGGGTCGTTTTGAATAAGGCGGTTAAATTTTTTTATTTTTTTATTTACAATAAGATCCTTCATCTTATTGTTTTTATCAGTGTCCCATTCTTTTCCCAAATAGGATGTAAGGCCAAACAAATACCAATCAGGTAGATTAAGCAGGGCTGCATTTTGGATTCTATCCTGAATTGACCCTCCAAAAAGTAACTCATTGATCAATACCAACGATAGTCCCGATTTGAGTTGGCGAACAAAGTCGTCATGATTACCATTAAAGTAAACAAATATTTTATTACTCACCACTTGCGCATATCCACCTGGGTTTTGGGCCTGGTCGCTAAGCACGTTCAAGTTGGTTTGCTTGTAATCGGATAACGTATTATAAACAATAATTTCAATGCGTCCACTCAACCGGTGGTCAATTGATTGTTCTACTCCATTCAATTCGTTTTCGCATGTTCGGGCAGCAAACTGTGCCAATTCTCTCCCTCCTACATAATGAAAAGCATCAAAATTTTCCGACCGCACAAACGACCATTCAAACTTACCATATTGCACCCTGCTTTGCCCAAATGGCGTGTACATACCCTGGCCCCACACGCTGATCGGAGCCAGAAACAGAACAAAATATACGAGTGTTAAAAACTGAAAACGCAAGGTCAAATCTTATATTTACAAATGCTACCAAATTTGAGCATAAGTAATGTATTAAACAAGTACCTTTTTGACAAAATAGCGTTGCGTTTTGTTAAGAATGTCGTGTTAAGGATTGCTATTATCAATGAACCACGAACTTTCCCTACATTCGCAGCATGATTTCAATTGCCGCCTTTACTGTTAACGAGTTCCAGGAAAACATGTATATTCTGTATGATGAAACCAAAGAGTGTGTGATTATAGATCCCGGTTGTTACAGGGCAAGTGAGCAAAAGGAGGTAGGTAACTTTATTGAAACCAATGGTTTAAAGCCGGTAAAGTTGTTGAATACACATTGTCATATTGATCATGTATTGGGCAATATATTTATAGCCGATAAATACAAGCTTACATTGCATATGCATGAAGGGGAGTTGTTTACCTACAAAGACACTGCAAGGTGGACCGCTTTGCTGGGCATTCCACCTCTTGAAATTCCTGAGGAAAAAGTTTTCGTAACGGAAAAGGATACTATTACCTTTGGCAATAGTGAGCTGAAAATTGAATTCACCCCGGGGCATTCCATTGCATCCATTTCCTTCTATAATTTGGAAGAAAAATTTGCCATTGTAGGTGATGTTTTGTTTAGGGAAAGTATTGGTAGAACCGATCTCCCGGGTGGAAACCATCAGGTTTTATTACAAACCATTCGCGCCAAATTATTTTGCTGGCCCGATGATGTAAGAATTTACAGTGGTCATGGAGAGCCAACAACCATAGGCCATGAAAAGAAATACAACCCGTTTTTGAATTAGGACTTACTGGTTTTAACGAATAACCACATCATCAATAAAAGCCTCTCCGGCTTCTTTATTCACCAGTTCAATCAGTTTTGATTTGGAATACGAAAGTTCGGTGCGTAATGGTGCCGATTCAATCTGAAGATACATTTTACCATTAGCAAAATAGATCTTATTGGTATTTTTGGCAATCAGGTTACCAACCAAATTTTCCCAATTATTAATGATCTTTATTTCCTTGAGTTTGCCTCCCATGTGGTTGGTCTCAAAAAGTTCACTAATGACGTCTTTAATGCTCTGCTCGTTTGTATTTCTTGGTTTTTTCATGAAGTTCTTTTTTTTGCCGCAGATTACACTGATTACATTTATTTATGCCAACATAAGAGGTTTCGTCTGATAGCAATCGGACTATGCTCAAGCACCTTCTTCGTCAAATCTCGTTAATACTTCCGTTATCCACAGCAAAATATTTTACAGCAACTTGTGGCATTGGGGTAAATACATCTTTCAAGCGTTGCAAATGGGTATCCGTGATAAATATCTGCCCAAAGTCACCTTGCGCGATCATGTTTAACAATGTGCTTAAGCGTTGTTCATCCAGTTTTTCAAAAATATCATCCAGCAGCAAAACCGGTTTGGTAGCGGTTTGTTGTTTAAGGTAATTGTATTGAGCGAGCTTAAGTGCAATGATAAACGATTTCTGCTGGCCCTGCGATCCAAATCGTTTTAAAAACTGGTCATCTATCATAAAGGCGAGCTCATCCTTGTGAATTCCTTTAGTGGTGCGCTGTGCCGCCAAATCATTGTGCTGTTGTTGGTGCAATAAGTCGGCAAGCATTTTGTCGTGCAAATCCGATTGGTAGATAATATTCACCAATTCATTATTGCCGGAAATGATCTTATAAAACGATTGGAAAACAGGAATAAATTGTTCCATAAATTCCTTGCGTTTTAAATAGATGAGGGTGCCATATTGGATCAGCTGCTCGTTGTATGTTTGCAATAATGTTGCATCAATAAATCGTTGTTCGGCAAATATCTTAAGTTGTTTGTTGCGTTGTTCCAACACCCGGTTGTATGCCAATAAGCTGTTTAGATATACTTTATCACATTGCGAAATAAACCCATCAATGAATTTTCTGCGCTCTTCACTTCCTTCCAGGATGAGCAGAATATCATTGGGGGCGATCATTACCAAAGGATACAAACCGATATGGTCACTTATTTTTTTGTGCTCATTGTTATTTACCTTCACTACCTTTTTTGCACCACGTTGAACAGCAATGCGCACATTTTCGGTGAGCATGTTCCGATCAATTTCAGCCTCAATAAAAAAGTAATCCTTTTCATGCTGGATATGTTGCTGGTCGTTGCTGCCAAAAAAACTTTTGGTAAAGCTTAAATAATATATGGCATCCAGTAAATTGGTTTTTCCGGCCCCATTTTTCCCTACAAAACAGTTTACCTGCTTACAAAGCAGCACTTGGCCGCGGTTGTAGTTTTTAAATTGTTCGAAAAGGAGGGATTGTAACAAAAACATAGAGGGCGAAGATAGTTTTTTGCCAATTAAATTGAAGGGGTTGATTGTGTAATTTGGCTGATTGGTAGATAAGGGATATAAAAGGATAACGGAGGTGAATAAAAGTGTAAGCCATTGATTATGTTGATGCTGCAAAGCAGGCCTAGATATCTATTTATAAATCTTAAATGGCTTAAAAACGCTGGTTCCTCAATGCTATCAACCTATTACACTATCAACTGATAACCATATTTTACCCAACTCTTTGTGCTGTCCCAAAAATTGTTAGTTTTGCAACACTTTTTATAAAAATGGCTAAAACTAAATTTACAAAAGAAACCTACCTTAACTGGTACGAATCAATGCTACTCATGCGCAGGTTTGAAGAGAAGGCAGCGCAACTTTATGGACAACAAAAAATAAAAGGATTTTGCCATTTATACATTGGCCAGGAGGCTGTGGTTGCTGGTGCTATGAGTGCATTAAATAAGGACGATAAACATATCACTGCATATCGTGATCATGCCCATGCTTTGGCTTGCGGTATTAGTGCGCGTGCAGTTATGGCCGAATTATACGGTAAAGTAACGGGCTGTTCAAAAGGTAAAGGTGGTTCAATGCACATGTTTTCAAAAGAGCATAACTTTTTTGGCGGACATGGTATCGTAGGAGGCCAGATCCCTTTGGGAGCGGGTATTGCTTTTGCAGATGCTTACCGTGGTGGCAAACAAGTAACCCTGGCTTATATGGGCGATGGTGCAGTTCGTCAGGGAGCTGTTCATGAGGCGTTTAATATGGCGATGTTGTGGAAGTTACCGGTAATTTTTATCTGCGAAAACAATGGTTATGCAATGGGAACTTCGGTAGAACGTACCACAAACATGCTTGATATTTACAAACTGGGCCTAGCTTACGATATGCCATGTGCTGCGGTAGATGGAATGCAATGTGAAACCGTGCATGAGGCTATTGCCGAGGCTGCTGAAAGAGCGCGTAAAGGTGATGGACCTACGTTTTTGGAAATCCGCACTTACCGTTACCGTGGGCATTCAATGAGCGATCCGGCAAAATACCGCACGAAGGAAGAAGTTGAGGAGTACAAACAAAAAGATCCACTCGAAAACGTAAAGGCAACCATTATAAAAAATAAATATGCTACCGAAGCTTGGTTTGATGAGGTGGAGGCTAAGATAGAAGCGGAAGTGTTGGATTCGGTTGAGTTTGCTGAAAATTCTCCTTATCCTGATGGTTCGGCTATTTTTGAAGATGTATACTCTGAGCCAAACTATCCATTTATTACTGAATAATTATATACTGAAAGAAACATAAAAATGAGCAAGAACAACGAGTTAGATTTAGACAAATCATTGGTAGAAACGACACATAAAGTTGAAGCGTTTTACATTAAAAATAAAAAAAACATCAACACTTCACTTATTGCATTGGTTGTGATTGTGGGTGGATATTTGGGGTACAAACAATTTTATTTGGCACCAAAAGAAGCGGAAGCGCAAAAAGAAATTTTCATGGCGCAAAAGTATTTTGAGATCGACTCATTTGCATTGGCTTTAAATGGAAATGATGCGTTCAAAGGATTTTCGGCAATTGCTGATGAGTATAGCGGAACAAAGGTTGGAAATTTAGCGCATTATTATGCAGGCATTTGTTTGTTACGTACCGGTGCTTTCCAGGATGCAATTGATCAGTTGGAAGACTTTAGTACAACCAACGAGCTGATTGCCCCATTGGCAGAAGGTGCAATTGGTGATGCTTATGTAGAATTGGCTGATTTGGATAAAGGTGCAAAACACTACCTGAAAGCAGCTAAAATGACAAGCAACAAATTAACATCTCCTATTTTTTACAAAAAGGCAGGGTTGGTTTTTGAAGAGCAAAAAAATTACCAGGAAGCCATTGATGCATACACAACGATCAAAACTGATTTTGCTGATGCTCAAGAAGCTCAGGATATTGATAAATATATAGCAAGAGCTACAGCTTTAAGTGCTGGTAACTAAACTAATTTTATTCTAAGGAAAAACCGAAGTCATTGATTTCGGTTTTTTTATGTTAACACATTAAGAACATGGCAACACATTTAAAAAACCTTTCAACCACCAATTTAAAGGAGGATAAGACATTTAAAAAATACAATATTGGGATTGCAGTGGCCGATTGGAACGAAACCATTACACACGCGTTAATGAATGGTGCTGTTGATTTTTTGAAAGCAAAAGGAGTTAAAGATAAAAACATCCATATCAAATTCGTCCCCGGAGCATTTGAACTACCCTTGGCCGCTCAATGGCTTGCTCAGGATAAAAACATTGATGCAGTCATTACGTTGGGTTGTGTTATACAGGGTGATACCCGGCATTTTGATTTTATTTGTGATGCCTGCGCTCATGGGGTAATGAACGTGGGGTTAGCAACTAACAAACCTGTTATTTTTGGAGTACTCACCACTGAGAATCAAAAGCAGGCGCAGGAACGTTCGGGCGGTAAACATGGTAACAAAGGAATTGAAGCTGCGGAAACGGCTTTAAAAATGTTGTTGGTTAAAGATGGGAATTAGCAAAGGATTAATTTTAACTTAACCTTACATAGCGTATTATTGCATTTGATATTCAAAGTGGTTCATGCGTAAGATATTATACCTGGTTTTGGCAATTGGTTTGGTGGTAGCATCGTGCCGTAAAGATTTTGAGGGGGAACCCAATGGTCAGGCCGCACCCGAAACATATACCATTGTGGATTCTATACACAGGGATTCCAACAATTTATTATCCACTACGGTTGCGGCAAGTTGGTGGGGTGTATCTGCTAAAGGATTTATCAAAGGATATGAAGTGTCAATTGATAACCAACAAACATGGCAATTTACACCGAAACAGGCCGGAGTGTTTTTGCTCAATTTGCCGGTTGGACAACAAAGTGGCAACCTACCCATTTATGTGAGGGCTATCGATAATTTAGGACAACCGGATCCAACTGCTGCGGTAATGGTTTTTCCGATAAAAAACAGTGCTCCCATTACAGAAAAGGATGTATTTAATCCGGTTCCGGCTAATTCTTATCCAATTGTGAAAATTAATTTTATTGCAAGGGATGTAGATGGTTTGCTGGACATAAATGAATATGAACTCGTATTGAACGACACCTTGTCGCCAACTGTAAAAGTTTCGGCTTCATCCAAGGATCTGATCGTTGATAATACTACGATCAGCCAGTCTTTGCGTATAGAGGCGCAGGTAGTTGGTGGAACATTTACCTCAAACTGTAATATCTACAATACCAACAAAACAGCTCCGCTTCCGGGGGTGCTTGCCGGACTTAAATATGATTCTGCGAACACAATTTATGTACGTACGATAGATCGCACCAATTCTCATTCCAACTGGGTGGCCTATAATGTATTTATCAAAAAGCCAAAATCAGATGTGATCCTGGTGAATTGTATGACCACCAGTATTAACTCCACTCAAAATCTATACCTGACCACCTTAGCCAAACCAAGTGTTAATATCACCAATGTTGAGGTTGTGAGGGGAATCAACAATTCGGCAGGGTTATCCGAATTGTATACCGATGTGCTTACCCAGCAACGGACTTTTTCATTGTTCAAAAAAATGATCTGGTTAACGGATGATCCTAACACATTAGCTACTGCTCAGCTTACCACCATCCAGTTTTTTAACAATGGTGGCAAAATGTTCATTCAAAGTCAATTCGGTGATGGATTTCCGTTAGAGTCTCCTGTTTTGTCTTTTACACCTATTCAATCATTGGTTGATCCGTTAACAAACCCGATGTTTACCAACGGTAACTTTAGAATAGATAATACGTGCACAGCCACATCGCATTTACCTTCTTGGCCGGTTGTTAAATACAACAACGGATCTCCCATACAATCTGTCCGTCCATTTAATACATACCAGGTTGCAACCGGAATTTTTGAATATGATACCTTGATGAGTTCGGTTCTAAAAGTGCAAACAACCAATATTGGTTCTCCTTATTGGAGCGGGGTATCGGTTGTGATGAGCAAACGGATCAAGACAAGCAATGCTGAAACAGATATGGTCATAACAAGTATGCCCATGCAGTTAATGGATGGCAATACCAATGTCGACAGTTTATTTAGGAAAGTGTTTGTTGAAGAATTACTGTTTTAATGAAAAGGATTGTTCTATTTGCTTCGGGTAGCGGTACCAATGCCGATAATATTTGCCAATATTTTGCGAAGCATACGGATGTAAAGGTTGTAGCATTGTTTTGCAATAATCCCGAAGCCGGTGTAATTGCAAAAATGCAAAAATGGCAAGTGCCGGTGGAACTGTTTACCAAAAAGCAGCTCAATGATGCCGATTATTTTCTGCCGCTTATTCAACAATATCAACCCGATATGCTTGTACTTGCGGGTTTTTTATTATTGGTACCTTCTTACTTGGTTCATCAATTCCCCGATCGTATCATGAATATTCATCCTGCTTTATTACCTAAGTTTGGCGGAAAGGGAATGTATGGCCATCATGTACATGAAGCTGTACTTGCACAAAAAGAAACAGAACATGGCATTACCATACATTTGGTGAACGAACGATTTGATGAAGGGGAACATTTGTTCCAGCAATCGTTTAGTGTTACACCTCTCGATAATATGGAGTCAATTGCTACTAAAATTTCATTACTGGAAATGACACATTTTCCAAAAGTAATTGAACAATACCTGGCTAAAATTTAAGCCTCTTTGATTTTTTTCTCAATCAATGAAGTGGAGAAACCAGGAATAAAATCGATGGTTTGTACACTTCCTCCTTTGGCCTTTACAATATCATACCCTACAATGTTTTCGGCTTTATAGTCGCTGCCTTTTACCAATACATCAGGTTGTACCATTTTGATAAGCTGGTAAGGAGTTTGGTCGCCAAATAAGATCACTGCATCTACAAATTCAAACGAGGCAAGAATCAACATTCGTGAATATTCATCCTGGATGGGACGGTGCGGCCCTTTTAATTCGCTTACTGAAGCATCTGTATTTACACCGATAATCAATCTGTCGCCAAGATCACGGGCTTTGGCCAGATAGTCAACATGACCACGGTGCAACAGGTCAAACACCCCATTGGTAAATACAATTTTTTCACCTCCCTCATTCCACAATTCAATTTTGTGCAACAGCATTTCGGGTGATGTACATATTTTATTTTGAATGAATTCGGTATGACTTGGCATCTTTAATCAATAAATGATTGTGCAAAATAAGAATTAGTTTTAAGATAAAGGGATAAGTCTATACTGTGGGGAGAAATATTCAAATTCGAATTTCGAAATAAAATATTGCCTGATAAAAGGGAAACGGTTTTCTAGAGAATTTCTATGGTTAGACCGGCTTTCTAATTTTCGAAATAAGATTGATTTCGAGCTTAAATATTAACCTCTTAAGAACTTGTCTTTTTCTGCTGTTGTGCCAGCACCAATAACGAACAAATTGCACCAATTGCCAATAATAGGATCATTTGCACTCCGTGTACAATGGTTGCATAAGCAATACCATCAACTTGTGCTACTCCGTATAACAACAATGCTTGCATTACAGCAAAATGATATGTGCCGGCTCCGGCACCGGGTGCCGGAATGATCATACCCAATGAGCCGATCACAAATACAGTGAGGCAATCTGTGAAACTAAGATGAGCAGTAGCTTCCATGGCAAACAGGCAGAAGTACATCATCAACACATAACACAACCAGATAGAGATGGATAAGGCTAGAAACAATACCGGACTTTTAACTTTCCGAATACTTAACAATCCTTCACCAAATCCTTTAATGAGGCTTATTATTTTGATAAAAAACGGGTGTGCTGCGAGTTTTTTACGGATTACGAAGACGATCAAACACACTGCAATCAATGCGCTGAGCAGGATGATTTTTAGATTCGGTCCGGTTGAGGCTCCCGGGTTAGACTGAAGGGATGTTGAAACAAAATTACTCAGCAGGTCAAACTGTAAAAAAAATACGACCACCAGCATAAGCAAAAGAATGATCATATCAAAGATACGCTCGGTAACAACCGTTCCCAGTGATTTATTGATCGGAATATCGTTGGTTTTGTTTAACGAAGCACACCGTGAAACTTCACCGGCACGTGGAATAATATAATTCATCATGTAGCCGATCATCACAGCATAAAAACTGTTTTTTACAGATACATTATAGTCCATAACTTCATACAACATATTTGCACGGTATGCCCTGATATAATGACTGAATACGGAAACCGACATTCCGGCAGCGATCCACCAATAGTTGGTATGACGAAACTTTAAAAGGAGATCATTCCAGTCGGTACCTTTGAATACAAAATAGAGAAACGAAATCCCTATCAGACCAATGATACCATATTGGATAGCCGATTTTAGCTTATTGCTCAAGATAACAATTTGTTGTTTTGGTCGGGGTAAATGGCAATTGGCTGGTGTTTTTTAGCAGCCTCAAACTCCATTGAGCAATACGAAATGATGATCAGGTAATCACCAACAACACCTTTACGGGCAGCAGGTCCATTTAAGCAAATAACGCCAGAGTTGCGTTCGCCCTTAATAATGTATGTTTCCAAGCGTTCACCGTTGCTTACGTTTACCACTTGTACTTTTTCATTTTCAATCATGTTTGCAGCTTCCATTAATGCTTCATCAATGGTAATACTGCCCACGTAGTGTAGCTCGGCTTGTGTAAGCTTGGCTCTGTGGATTTTGGATTTTAAAACTTCTATATTCATAAAAAGCGAGGCAAAGGTAGGGCAAAATTTCAGAATCCCCCGATTTGTGGTCTCAAACATGATTAAAATCCATTAAAACCAAGATATTGCACCCATGAATTTAATGCTTTCGCTTGAACCTCAATCGGCTAATAGGAAGATTGCTTATCATGATCGACTATTGCTGATTGGATCTTGTTTCTCCGATAATATTGGCGCTAAACTTCTTGAAGCCAAGTTTAACCTGCTGTATAATCCTTCCGGAATTGTATTTGATCCGCTGAGTTTGGCGACTCATTTAATGGATTATGCAACACACAAACAATATGCTCTTACCGATTTATTTGCGTTAAACGAGTTATGGCATAGTTGGTTGCATCACTCCGATTTCTCCAATCCCGAACAATCCCAAACACTGAAGCAGATCAATCAGGCTATTTCAGCATCACATCAACAACTCAAGGCAGCGTCACACCTTTTTATGACACTTGGGACAGCCTACTCCTATGAACTTGTTGAACAAAAGATGCCGGTTGCCAATTGCCACAAGGCGCCTAAAAATTGGTTTGAGAAAAAATTATTGTCGGTTGATGAGATGGCTTTGGCGTTGCAAAAAAGTATCGGGGAGGTGAAAAAATTGAATCCGGGTATTGAAATTATATTCACGGTAAGCCCTGTAAAACATATCAGGGATGGTATTATCGAAAACAACAGAAGCAAAGCGCGTTTGTTGGAGGTGGTTCATCAGCTGGTGAATGATACTCAGCATTGCAGCTATTTTCCTGCTTATGAATGGGTGAACGATGTGCTTCGTGATTATCGTTTTTATGCTTCCGACATGGTCCATCCAAATGAACAAGCTGTTGCTTTTGTATTTGAGCAGTTTTGTAATACCTACTTTAGCCCGGAGACACAACAGTTGTTGAATGAAGTATTGCAGATTGTTGCTGCTAAAAAGCACAAACCATTGCATCCAACATCCAATGCTCACCAACAGTTTTTAAGAACGTTTTTAGCAAGGACACAAATACTTGAAGAAAAAATGCCGACTCTGGATTTTAAGGAGGAGATAAAATATTTTTCGGGAATTTAGCTTTTGTGTGTGGGCGCAAACTTCTAAGGCATGATCACTTTTCCAAACCATTGGAGCCAGATTAAATAACCTGCAATTCCTCCAAACATTCCTGCAGAAACAAAGGTGAAACGTTGTTGAAGTGGAATTATCTTAGAAACGATATAAACAAGGATCCCAAATCCAATTACTCCGGTTGTGGCTTCGATACTGTATGCAGGCCAATTTAAATGCCGGGCAAGTCTGATTTCATCCCCTCTTTCGGATGCATGTCCATTGAGAAGATGTATCGCCATACCAACAACTAAGTTTGTTGTTTGCCTTAGCCAGAATAAGGATAAGAAAATAAACCCCCATTGCTTAAATGATACGGAATCGCGTTTTGTTGTTGAAACGGATATAAGTAATAGAATAAAGCCAATCGTTCCGGTAAGCATTGTTTGCAATGGCCCTCCCAATGTGATCCAGAATTGTGTGGAAATGATCCTCTTGAGGGTTGCATTGTAGAGCTCTTGCTGCGGGAAATCTGTTCTGGACTTTATTTCGGTTTCATAAACCGAGTACAATGAATCTATGATTTCATAATCCCGGCTTGTTCCGGGATTACTTGATCCATAGTGAATCGTCCCACCCTTATATCCATTTAATTGTGCAACTGCAAGATGGCCCAATTCATGTGTTAATGTTCCGATAACAGTAAACAGGATAAAAGCAAAGGCTATAACTGTAAATAACCTGGGTTGGATAGTTGCTTTCATTTATGATGAAATTGAATCTGACGAGATCAAGAAAGGATTGATAAATCTCCGGCTTACAAAAGAGAAGAGTTAAAACTGCTGCATGTTTCTGCGTTTCTCTTCCATCCAGGTGTTTTTTCCTTTTGGTTTATAAGAGTTATGGGGTTTTTTAGGTTCCCGATAACGTGTAGGGCTGCAGCTAAAAATGATTAAAACCATTAGGGCAAATACAAATTTTATTTTACGGGTGTTCATTTTTTCGTCCTTAATCTAACTTTCAAGTAACAAAAACTTAATATAAAATCCAAAAGGTTTATTTAATCCTTCAGGCATGCAGGATCAAAAGGGCAATGTTCATCTTGCTTAAAGCTAATATGTTTGAATAGCAGAAGATATCTTTCCTGATTATAGGTGTTTTTGGTTTGTTTAAATATATTTGAATATATTTAAACATAATGGATCGCTTCACAATCTCCCAACTTCAGCAATTTTCAGGAGTCAAAGCTCATACAATTCGTATCTGGGAGCAGCGCTATAATGCGCTTACCCCCCACAGATCAGAAGGTAATACGAGGTATTATGATAATACACAATTGAGGCGCTTACTTAATATTGTGAGCTTATCCAATTCGGAATACAAGGTGGCAGAGTTATGTGCAATGCCGGATAAGCAGCTGTTCTCGTTGCTTAATGCGCAGACTCAAAGATTGCAGGATGTTTCAAATGAGTATTTTGTTTCTCAACTCATTGTGGCAGGAATGTCTTATGATGAGTACTATTTTGAGAAGATTTTTTCCAATGCTGTATTGCGATTAGGAGTAAAAGGTGCATACCTTAATGTTATTCATCCGATGCTTTGCCGGGTTGGTATGATGTGGGCGGCAGATGCTCTTTCTTCAGGCCAGGAACATTTTATCAGCAATCTTATCCGGCAAAAATTGTTTTCGGCTATAGATGCATTGCCACCATCGAAACTTTCAGCCGATAAGTGGTTGCTTTTTTTACCCGAAAATGAATTTCACGAAATAGGATTGTTATTTTCTTACTATCTTATCAGGCAATCCGGAAAAAATGCTGTTTATTTAGGAAGTAATGTTCCGGTTGACTCACTGTCGAGAGTAGTTAAAGAAGTAAACCCTGATCATATTTTATGTTTTTTGGTACACAACGATCTTTCTGAGAATGCCCAGCAATTGCTCAAGGAACTTAAGACACTTGCGGGCAGGGCAAAAATTTATGTGTCGGGAAACGAAGGGTTAATTGGGCAATTGCAATTGGGAAAAGGGGTTCAATGGTTAAAAACGTTGGAGGCTCTTGAAAAAGCACTGAAAACAATTGTTTAAATAAATTGTATTAAATATAAACAGATTACCATGTCGAAAATAGCCGTTATTGGTTCAGGTTTTTCAGGATTGAGTGCTTCAGCCTATCTGGCCGCTGCAGGTCATGAGGTATTCGTGTTCGAAAAAAATGCGCAGGCAGGAGGAAGGGCTACCCAGTTTACTACGGATTCCGGCTATGTTTACGATATGGGGCCAAGTTGGTATTGGATGCCTAATGTTTTTGAACACTTTTTTAACGATTTTGGTTACACGGTTTCCGATTTTTATACCCTCAAACTGCTCAATCCTTCTTTTGATATTGTTTTTGGTAAGGATGATCAGATAAGTGTTCCGGCCGACTTTGAAGAGTTGTGCTCACTATTCGAATCGCTTGAAAAGGGAAGTGCTTTAAAACTGAGGAAGTTTATGGAAGAGGCGGCTTATAAGTATTATACCGGAGTTGAAAATTTGGCGCAAAAACCCGGTTTATCGGTTGCAGAGTTTGCCGATATGAGTTTAGTAAAAGGGATATTACGTTTACAGGTGTTTTCATCGTTAAGCAAGCACGTTAAAAAGTACTTTTCGCATCCCAAGCTGGTGGCGCTGATGGAATTTCCCGCACTCTTTCTTGGGGCAATGCCTGAAGATATACCGGCTTTGTATAGCTTAATGAACTATGCAGGCTTAAAGTTAGGTACCTGGTATCCGATAGGTGGTTTTGGGAAAGTGATCGACTCTATGAAGCAGGTTGCCGAGCAAAAAGGGGTAACTTTTTTATTCAATAGTGCAGTACAGAAAATAGAAGTTGAAAACAATCAGGTTACGGGTATTTGGGCAAACGGTGAACTGTTTAAATGTGATGCAGTGGTCGCTTCTGCCGATTACCACCATGTGGAAAGTAAGCTACTGGCAAAAGAATATCGCAATTATGATGAAACCTACTGGGCTCAAAAAACATTTGCACCTTCTTGTTTGATTTTTTACTTGGGTGTTCGCAAACTCATCCCATCATTGCAACATCATACCTTATTTTTTGATGAGGATATAACGGTACATTCCAAAGAAATTTACCGGCAAAGAAAGTGGCCAACCAATCCGTTGTTTTATGTGTGTTGTCCTTCCAAAACAGATGATGGGGTTGCTCCTAAAGGACACGAGAACCTGTTTTTGCTAATGCCGATTGCCCCCGGACTGGAGGACAATGAAGCCACGCGTGAGCAGTATTTTCAGGTAATGATGGAGCGAATCAAAAAGCACACAGGAGAAGATTTGCAACCCCTTATTGAGTATAAAAAGAGCTATTGTGTAAATGATTTTGTTGCTGATTACAATTCATATAAAGGCAATGCATACGGTCTCGCCAATACATTGATGCAAACTGCTATCCTCAAGCCTAAGATCAAGAATAAAAAAATTGACAATCTATTTTATACCGGGCAGCTTACGGTGCCGGGTCCGGGTGTGCCTCCTTCGATCATATCCGGAAAAATTGTAGCCCAAGAATTAATGAAACATTTAAAATCCATTCACCATGAAGTCGCTATTTGATCAAGTGTCGGTGCAGTGCAGTAAACTTACTACACGCCAGTACAGCACGAGTTTTTCATTGGGTATCTATTTCCTGAACTACAGGCTGCATAATCCTATTTATTCGGTTTATGGTTTTGTTCGGTTTGCCGATGAAATCGTAGATAGCTTTGAAGGCTATGATAAAAAGTTCTTACTCGAAAAATTCAGGAACGATACATACGAGGCGATTAACAATCGGATCTCGCTCAACCCAATTTTGAATGCATTTCAACAAGTGGTTCACCAATACCAGATAGAACATGAACTGATCGATACTTTTTTACATAGTATGGAAATGGATTTGGATAAAACCCATTATTCACAAGGAAGCTATGAACAATATATTCTCGGATCGGCAGAAGTTGTAGGGTTGATGTGCCTTCATATTTTCACGGAGGGAAATAAACACTTGTATGCTGAATTAAAACCTTACGCTATGAAGTTAGGAGCGGCATTTCAGAAAATAAATTTTTTACGCGATCTTAAAGTTGATTATCAGGTATTGGGCCGAACCTATTTTCCCAATGTAGATATGAGTAGTTTTAACAACAGTGTTAAGCATGAGATTGAGCGCGAAATTGAAATTGATTTTAAAGAAGCATTGAAGGGCATTAAACGTCTTCCCGCCTCTTCAAAAAGCGGAGTTTACCTTGCCTATGTATATTATTATGCACTGTTTAACAAGATAAAAAATGTTCCGGCAAATACCATTTTATCTACGCGCATCCGGGTGAGCAATAGTGAAAAATTCGGATTGATGCTCAATAGTATTTTTCAATCAAAATTAAATATGGTATGAATGCATATAAGACGATTTTTCTGTTGAGTGTTTTATTGAGTACAAAAATGATTATGGCTTCTCCTTTACATGAAGAAGTGCGTACATTATACAAGCAAGCCGCTTCAGAAGAAAAGTCATGCAAAAAACTGATTACATTATTGTCTGCTTATACACCTCAAAATGATCCGCTTTTATCGGGATACAAAGCATGCGCAACCATGATGATGGCTAAGTACACTTTTAATCCAATGAATAAATGGGCTAATTTTTCGGAGGGAAAAAAGTTGCTTGAAGATGCTATTGCTGCTGATCGGCAAAATATTGAACTCCGGTTTTTACGGTTTTCGGTACAAACCCAGGCCCCATCTTTCCTTGGGTACAATGATGCGATAGCAAACGATAAATCTATTTTGTTAAATGCTGTTCATACCCTTAAAGATATCCGATTGAAGCAACTAATTGTTTCTTTTTTGAAGGATTCGGAATACCTTACACCTATTGAGAAAAAATGCATCAAACAATAGAATATTTAATACTGGTAGACGAACAGGACCGACAGTGGGGCAAACTTGAAAAAATGCTTGTGCATGAACTTGGGTTATTGCACCGTGCATTTTCCGTTTTCATTTTCAATGAGAAAGGAGAATTATTAATGCAGCAAAGAGCGTCCGAAAAATACCACTCGGCAGGATTATGGACAAATACTTGCTGTAGCCATCCTCGATGGGGCGAAGAGGTTTCAGCAGCAGTCGAAAGGCGATTGCAGGAAGAAATGGGCATGAGTTGTGACACGCACTTTGCTTTTAGTTTTACCTACAAGGTAAAATTTGAAAATGGCCTTACTGAGCATGAATTTGACCATGTTTATATCGGTGTTTCAGATGCGGTTCCCATTCCTGAAAAATCGGAAGTACAGAATTGGAAGTATATTACATTAACCGAATTGGAAAAAGACATTCAACTGCATCCTGAATTGTATACCGAATGGATGAAAATCTGTTTGCCCCGAATAAGTCAACACTTAAATCTAACAAGTTTATGAGGAAGTACCATTATCAAACAGAACAGCTTTTACCCATTGAGCTGGAAGATGCCTGGACTTTTTTTTCATCGCCCAATAACTTAGCATTGATTACTCCTCCTGAACTCGATTTTAAAGTATTATCCAAACTTGATAACACCGAAATTTATGAGGGAATGTTGATCGATTATAAAGTGAGACCCTTGTTTGGTATTCCGGTGAAGTGGAGAACGGAAATTGGTAAGATGGAAAGCCGAAAGAGTTTTATGGACAGGCAGATAAGAGGGCCTTACAAAATGTGGGAACATACGCATACGTTTGAAAAGAAAGACAATGGTGTGTTAATGAAAGACGAGATAACTTATGAATTGCCGTTTGGGTTAATAGGAGCCATTGCTCACAAACTTCTTATCCGGAGGAAAATTGAACACATCTTTGCTTACCGAAAAAAAATCCTTACAAATATATTTACGTCATATGAATTCATTAATAAGTAACTTCCTGATTGTATTGATAACCTTCTTTTGCATGGAAGGGGTGGCATGGTATACTCATAAGTATGTAATGCATGGTTTATTATGGAAGCTTCATAAAGATCATCACAATAAACAATCGCAGGGATTTTTTGAGCATAACGATTTTTTCTTCCTCATTTTTGCAATACCCGGTATTGTCGGATTGTTTCTGGGTATGCAATACAACTACAATATCTTCTTTTGGATCGGGCTTGGAATCACGATCTACGGATTTGCTTATTTTTTCGTTCATGATATTTTTATTCATCAACGGTTTAAGTTTTTGCGCAACAGTGAGAATACTTATTTTAAAGCCATCCGTAGGGCACATAAAATGCACCACAAACATTTGGGAAAAGAGGATGGTGAATGTTTTGGTATGCTGTGGGTTCCGTTCAAATATTTTCGCAACTCCAACTAATACGTTATGAATTACTATTATTTGGCGATCGATTTCTTGACCATTATAGTTCCTTTTTTGTTCTCGTTTCATCGAAAACTAAACTTTCACAAAGAGTGGATACCTTTTTTTAAAGCGAACCTGCTAGTGGCGATGTTTTTTGTATTGTGGGATATGTTGTTTGTGAAACTGGGTGTTTGGGGGTTTAATCCACGTTACATTTTAGGCATTAACCTGTTCAATATTCCGCTCGAGGAATTGCTGTTTTTTATATGCATTCCTTACTCCTGCGTATTTACCTATCATTGTCTCAATTCGTTTTTTGATTTAAGATGGAATCCCCGAGCAGAGCATATTTTTGTCATAGCGCTATCAATATTCCTTCTTACGGTTGGCGCATATTTTTACAATCACTTATACACCTCTTCTATTTTTATCAGCCTGGGCGTTTTATTGCTATTTGTGAAATATGTTTTACGTGTTCAATGGCTCGGCAAACTGTTTTCCATTTACACCGTATTACTCATCCCTTTTTTTATTGTTAATGGAATCCTTACAGGTACGGGTTTGGAGGAACCCATTGTATGGTACAACAATGCGGAGAACTTAAATTTCAGGCTGCTCACCATTCCTTTTGAAGATGTGTTTTATGGCTTTGAGCTGATAATGTTGAATGTTCTTTTTTATGAAAGGTTTAAATTATTTATCAGAACTTAAATGTTGATTTATAAAACTTCGGATGTATGCTTTTTGGTATGTTCGTTCATCAAACTGTTCGCTTAGTTGATGCCCTGCTTTGTCTACTAGATAAAGTATGTATGAGTTATTAGAAAGGTTGGTGTTTTGCTGCAAGGCGGCTAAAAATTTATAACTCTGAAAGGGAGGAACTCTATCGTCATTATCCCCTGTTATAATTAATGATGAAGGATATTCGATGCCTTTTTTAATTTGATGTATTGGAGAGTAGCTTAGCATATTTTTATAATCCATTGAGTCAGTTATGTCGCCATATTCATTAATGTTGTATGGACCAACTGTGTAGTATTGTACCCGGGTCATGTCATAAATACCCGCGGAGAGTATTGCAACTTTGCAAATATCCGGTCGCTTAGTAATCACGGCTCCAACAAGTAAGCCTCCATTTGATCCTCCCATTAAAACAAGTTTGTTTTTGTTGGTGTATTTTTCTCTAAACAGGTATTGGGCAGCATCAATAAAATCATCAAAGCTCCGTTGTTTGTTTAGTCTTTTTCCTGCGTCATGCCATTCAGTTCCATATTCCCCACCACCTCTGATTCCGGCAACTGCTATTACTCCCCCGTCAATTATAAAATCGATGAACATGGGGTCGAAAAATGGCTCTGCAGTTATTCCAAACCCTCCATAACCATATAAAATAGTTTTTGCATTTCCATTTAGCTTAAGGCCTTTTTTATAAATGAGGTATAGTGGGATAGCAACACTGTCGCTGGCATAATACGTAGTCGATACAGATTCGAACTGTTCAACATCGTGTTCAACGGTAGCATCATTTACAGTATAAAAGTTAAGGGTGTTTACATTTAATGCGTATACTACTGCGGGATATAAAAATGAGGATTTATAAAAGAGAACTTCGGGATTATTGTTGGAAAAACTTACATTTTTAATACAAGTTCCATCGGGTAGTTCTTGTATTTTTAGTATATTTCCATGAGCATCAAATAATGCAAACTTATATTTTGCGTCTTTGTAATAGATGCAAAATATCTTGTCCTGAATTACATATGCTTCGGTCAAATTTTCATTAAATTCTTCAACGATTATGTGTCCTCCATTAATTTGGTGGATATCGTATTTGTATAAACAATGATTGGAAGCCTTTTGGTTGGTGTACACAATAACACTATCGTTAATACAGTCGAGTGGAGTAAAGGTTGCGGTATTGGTACTTGAAAGAATGATAAATGGATTGGGATTTTGCTCTTTAACAGAGTCGGCATACAAGTATGAAACAGCGCGGTAACGTTTCCCATTTTTTAAGATCATATGCTCAAGGATGAGGTATTTGTTTTGTGTTGTGCCGATGAATTCGAACGATCCCAAACGCGGTTCCGGAAGAAAAATTAAAGCATCTTTTTTGGTGTCAGAATACAATTTATGGTAGCACAAACTAGAACCGACAGAAGGATCGAAATGATTACTGTATTTTGATTGTTGTGCAAATCGCTTGTAATAAAAACCGTCTTTTTTCCAATGAATAGAAGAGAATTTAACCCAATCGACTCTGTCATTAAGTAAGGATTTTGTGCGCATATCCATCACAAAAACAGAGCGCCAATCGCTTCCCGATTCGGATACTGCTATTGCCAGGTAATAATTATCCTCGGATACTTCCAAATCTTCAATTGAAAAATTTTCATTCCGTGTGCCAATATCTTCAGGCCTTATAAGCATTTGCATATCCTCATCTGTTTTAGATGTCGTAAAATACAAAGCTGCCTTGGAGGATCTGTTTTCTATTCGGAGTGCAAAATAGTATTTACCTTTTTTGATAAGGTTGCTGTAATATGTATTCGAAGTTTTAGAAATATCGGAATACGTTTTCCAAAATCCTTTCTGATTATCGCGTTCTGTTCGGGTAATTTCTTTTTGACTTGTCAGCCATTTTCTGAGATTGGTATCATTTGGGTTTTCCATCCAACGGTACTTATCCGTTAATACAGTATCAAAAAATTTATCCTTAATAGGAATTTCGGGTGTTACTGGATAATGGAGCGGAGTTGTTTGAGCAGATACAAAGTAGAAGAGAAGGGAAAGAAAAGTTATCCCGAGCCATTTTATCATTTAGTTACAATTAATACATTATAGATAAAGTATTGGACGGATAAACCTTATCCTTTCACAGCCTTGACCAACATGGAGATCAACGAAGGGTCTTTCTCAATAGCATTTCCAACTACCACAATATCTGCACCGGCCTCACAAGCCGCTTTTACATCTTCGGGTGTTCGCATTCCTCCACCTACAAAAAGCGGCACTGTAATATTGTTTTTTACTTCCCTGATCAGCTTATGCGGTATAGGATGTTTCGCCCCACTTCCGGCATCCATGTAAATTAATTTAAGACCTAGCATTTCACCTGCCATTGCGGTGCAAGCAGCAATACTGCTTTTGTCAGACGGTATCGGGGTGGTATTGCTCATATAACTTACCGATGTAATATTTCCACCATCGATCAGCATGTATCCGGTTGGTAAAATCTCGATCCCCGATTTTTTTAAGGTAGGAGCAGCAAGCACATGTTTACCGATCAGCATTTCGGGATTCCGGCCCGAAATAAGCGATAACAGTAAAATGGCATCAGCATGTTCATCAATTTGCATGATGTTTCCGGGAAAAAGCACTACCGGAATAGCTGTGTGTTGCTTGATAATATTGATAGCGCGCTCAAAGTACCCGTTTGTGATCAGGCTGCCACCCACCAGGATTAAATCAACTTTGGCTTCCGAGCACATCTTACAGGTGTTGATGAGCATGTTCTCATCCGAGATGCTATCTGGATCTATCAATACCGCCAATTGTTTGGTGCCATTGGCAGTGTTTGCAAGTAACTGGCTTAAAATCAAATTTTTCACGCTCAAATTGTATTATAAAAAGGACAAGTGGCTGATTCTGAATTTCATTTTTCACTTGTGAATCCTAAGCAAATAAAAGACTTTTTACGAATAATTTATGTTATGCACATATTAAGCTATCAGAAAAACAAGGCGAAGTAGAGTGGATGGTGTTTGCATGTGGAAAATGCCATTTGATGGAATCGTTTTCATAAAGCAAATTTGGATGAGTACCCCACCAATTTTTTTACATTATCCTTACCATACCTTAACACACATAATTGTAACTACTATTATGAGCACTCGCAGCACCAAAAAAAGTTCCGAAGCATCGGGACAAAAAGGCCTTCGTTTTGAACGCTTTTTTACCAAAGAAGGAGTAAGTCCGTTCGATCTGTACGAATACGAATTGCGTACATCTGTTATTAAAAATCCTAATGGAGAAAAAGTGTTTGAACTGACGAATGTTGAGGTTCCGAAATCGTGGAGCCAGGTTGCTACGGATGTATTGGCGCAAAAATATTTTCGCAGGGCAGGTGTTCCATTAGCAGATGGCATTATTGGAGGCGAAAACTCTATCAAACAGGTTGCGCACCGCATGGCACACTGTTGGACAAGTTGGGGCGAACGCTATAACTATTTCGACAGCAAAAAGGATGCAAGCATCTTTTACGATGAAATGGTATATATGATCATTGGGCAATATGCTGCACCCAATTCACCACAATGGTTTAATACCGGATTGCACAGTTCTTATGGTATCACAGGCAAACCGCAGGGACATTATTTTGTGAACCCTAAAACAGGAAAACTGGAACGTTCAACTTCGGCTTATGAACGCCCGCAACCACATGCTTGTTTTATTTTATCGGTTGACGATGATCTGGTAAACGAAGGTGGTATTATGGATCTGTGGGTTCGTGAAGCGCGAATTTTCAAATATGGTTCGGGTGTGGGAACAAACTATTCGCGCATCCGTGGTGCTTCCGAGAAATTATCGGGGGGTGGAACATCATCAGGCTTGATGAGCTTCTTAAAAATTGGCGACAGGGCTGCCGGAGCGATCAAATCGGGAGGAACAACCAGACGTGCTGCCAAAATGGTTTGTTTGGATTTGGATCATCCGGAGATCGTAGAATTTATCAACTGGAAAAAGGATGAAGAGAAAAAGGTTGCGGCATTAATTGCTGCAGGGTATGCAAGCGATTATGAAGGCGAAGCATATGCAACGGTTTCAGGACAAAACTCAAACAACTCTGTTCGCATCCCACACGAATTTTTTACAGCACTTGAACAAGGAAAAAATTGGGATCTAAAAGGTCGTGTAGATGGCAAAACCATAAAGAGCATTCCGGCAAGTGAACTATGGGATATGATCGGTGATGCGGCATGGGCATGTGCCGACCCGGGCGTGCAATATGATACAACCATTAACGAATGGCATACGTGCCCCGAAGGCGGACGGATCAATGCATCCAATCCGTGCTCGGAATACATGTTTTTGGACAACACAGCATGCAACCTTGCGTCATTAAATTTAATGCGCTTTTTTGATAACGAAACGTGCACCTATGATGTAAAAGGAATTGAGCACGCTTCACGGTTGTGGACAGTTGTATTGGAAATATCCGTATTGATGGCGCAATTCCCTTCGCAGGAAGTTGCACAACTTTCTTATGAATACAGAACATTAGGTTTGGGTTATGCCAATATGGGAACGGCTTTAATGGTAGCGGGTATTCCTTACGATTCACCAAAAGCATTCGCCATTTGCGGAGCGATCACCGCAATTTTAACAGGAACTGCTTACAAAACGTCAGCAGAAATGGCGCAGTTTTTAGGAGCCTTCCCGAAGTATGAAGAGAATAAAAAGCATATGATGCGTGTGATGAAAAATCACCGTTATGCAGCTTACAACACTCCGGATGCATATGAAGGATTATCGATCCGCCCTGCAGGAATTGATGTGAAATATTGTCCCGATTATTTATTAAGCGCTGCTTGTAACTCTTGGGATATGGCGGTGCAGTTGGGCGAAAAATACGGTTACCGCAATGCGCAAACTACCGTTATTGCACCAACAGGAACGATCGGTTTGGTAATGGATTGCGATACGACCGGTATTGAACCTGATTTTGCATTGGTGAAATTCAAAAAATTATCGGGTGGTGGATATTTTAAAATTATCAATCAATCGGTTCCGTTTGCACTCAAAAATTTAGGATATACAGAAGCAGAAATTGATGCGATCATTAAATACGCAACAGGACATGCAACATTGGAAGGCGCTCCGTTTATCAATCCGGAGAGCTTGAAATTCCGTGGCTTTACCGATGAGGAAATTGCGAAAGTAGAAAAAGCTGTTGCAGGAAGTTTTGAAATTGGTTTTGCATTTAATGCCTGGACATTGGGTGAAGAATGCATGAACCGTCTTGGGTTTAAAGACGAAGATTATAACGGATATAATTTTAACCTGTTGCGCAAATTAGGTTTTACCAAAGCCGAAATTGAAGCTGCAAACGATTATGTATGCGGAACAATGACAGTGGAAGGTGCCCCATTATTAAAAGAAGAACATTTAGCTGTGTTTGATTGTGCCAATAAATGTGGCACGAAAGGCGAACGTTATATTGCAGCAACTGGTCACATCAGGATGATGGCAGCAGCTCAGCCATTTTTGAGTGGTGCGATTTCGAAAACGATTAACCTGCCAAATGAAGCAACTGTTGATGAGATCAAAGAGTGCTACCATTTAAGCTGGAGCATGGGCTTAAAAGCAAATGCATTATACCGCGATGGTTGTAAATTATCACAACCACTCAGCAATAAATCGGATGTGAAAGACGAAGAAGATTTGCAGGAAACAGTTGAATCGGTATTGGGTGATGCAGCCAATAAACCTGTAGGTGAATTAACACCGGAGCAAGTATTGGATGCTGCAACGGCTATTTTGAACCGCTCGAGCGATACAGATTTTAAACGCAAATTGGCCCGCATTGTTGAACGCAAACAATTACCCGGCAAGCGTGAAGGTTTCACCCAAAAAGCAACAGTTGGTGGACAAACTATTTTTGTACGGACAGGTGAATACGAAGACGGAACATTGGGTGAAATATTCGTTGACTTGCACAAAGAAGGGGCAACGCTTCGTTCATTGATGAACTGTTTTTCAATCGCTGTTTCGTTAGGCTTACAGTATGGTGTTCCATTGGAAGAGTACGTTGACAAATTTACTTTCACCCGCTTTGAGCCGGCAGGCATGGTTACCGGACATGATAATATCAAAAACGCAACATCGATCATTGATTATATGTTCCGCATGTTGGGTTTTGAATATTTGGGTAGAGAAGATTTTATCCAGGTACCCCCAACCGAAGCACAACGCCAGGGTTTGGCCATGAACAAAACAACACTTGCTCCAAAGGCGGTAA
Organism: Chitinophaga pinensis; assembly: GCA_943369665.1. Lineage (GTDB taxonomy): Bacteria > Bacteroidota > Bacteroidia > UKL13-3 > UKL13-3 > UKL13-3. The sequence continues at coordinate 108,567 of CALRNX020000004.1, read as the reverse complement.
AACCAATTGTGAATCCGATATTGAATGAAACCGAGGCTCCCAAACCAATTGGTTTTATGCAACCACAGGTAGTAATGGAAACAAACAATACACCACTTACAGAAGCAACTCCAATAGATCAGACCCAGGCTTATTTAAAAAGTTTTGGCGATAGTCCTGCATGTCCAAGCTGCGGTAGCTTAACCATTCGCAGTGGTGCGTGCTATAAATGCATGAACTGCGGAACGCAGACAGGGTGTTCGTAAGAGCATTTTAATTTAAAAGAGAATCCCTCATTGATAGAGTTCAATGGGGGATTTTTGTTTTTGATGCTTACGTAAAATACCCGAAAGCAGGTATAGCTGTCATTTTAGTTTAGGTGAATTTTGTTTCGACAAATCGATTAATTCATTCATCAATTAAAAAAAACTGACTATGAAAGCTCAATTTTTATTTCAACCTAATTTAGCAGGCAGAACAATTGTTCTTGTCGTAATTGTGTTCTCTCTTTTTACAATGTTTAGTTGTTCTTCTCATCGAATGACCCGTTCAAGTAAATTGGAACCTACAGAATTAAAACCTAATGCTTATTATATGGTGCCTTTGGATGCTACGATTCGTGAGAATCTTGTGTGGACAGATAGTTTAGGTAGATTCCGAATATTAAGTGAGGTCTCTCCGGATGCTGTGGTGACATCTGTTACAAGTGTTTCCGGAAAAATTACCGGAGAGTTGGCTACCGGACAAAAATTATCGGCTGAGCAGGCTACAACCATTACACAAAGTTTAAGTGAGCTGGGTAAACGAACTGTGGCCGTAAGTATATTAAGGGATGCTCTTTATCGATTGGAAGAGTTTAATGTAAACTCAAATGGGAGAATGATGGATACTGCTACTTATAAGCTCTTTTTAGAGATTTTGAAAAGTGCACAAACGATTGCAAATGCAGAACAGGAAGGAGAGAAGGCTAAAACCGCTGAGAAAGAATTGGAGAAGGAAAAAGAAGTGACCAAACAATTAATGCCAAAAGGTGGTGCGAGCGAAAAATATACAATCGCTTCTCAATGGGAAGAAAAAGGATTCAACTTGTTGCTTTCGGATAATATAGATGGAGCGATCGAGGCGTTTAAGGAAGCAGAGAAGATTTACCCGACATATCATAATGTGTATGAGTTGCAAAAAGTCCTAACAGAAAACAAAAAGAAATTAGCAAACAGTAAAAGTGCAGAAGCGAAGGCTGTTTTGGATATGATAGTTGATCAATACAGTTGGGGAATGGATGAAGAGACAAAGAGTAAACTTGAAGCAAAGTCTAAATAATAGATATGAGAGCTTACATAAAATACCTACAACTGGGTATAGTGTAGCATTTATTAATTTGTTAAGTTGCAGTAACAAATAAAACACAGACTATGAAAAACTTATTTATGTTTATTGCACTTAGTGTGCTATTGTTTACTTCCTGCGATTGTGATAAAGATTTTGTTCCAAAGAAGAAATACGAAGAGCTGGTGCAGGAAAATGCTAACCTAAAAGCACTGTTGGCAGGGGGAGATAGGAAGCAAATGGAACCTATTCCTGATGCGGATTTAGTTAAACGTGTGGATTCCCTGGAGGTGGTGCATGACATTAAAATACCTGTTTCTTTAACTTTCGAGAGAGAATACTTGTATGCTATGCTGAATACTGTTGATAATAAGGATTCAGCAAAAGGCCTTTTGGGATATCCTATTTACGAAAATGGGTATTTGAAAATTGCACTTGTGCCATACTTTAAAGATAATGCTGGAAAAATAAAGCATCTTGATAAAAACTTTGGTGCCCACAACTATTCAGATATATGCCCCTCATCACAGATTAATACTTGTGCAATTAATGCGGCAAATCTTGGAGCCGGAATGGTTACTTATGACTTTCATAAATAATGACATTTGAACTCAAACAAACATTAATTAATATTTCACAAGTCAGCGCATTTATCCCGGTAATATTCGGCTTGTATTATGCCAAGAAATTGGATACGAGTTTTAGAATATTACTAGGGTTTGTGTTGTTGAGCTTATTTATGGAATATTTTGCTACCTGGTACAAGCATCACTATGGTAATAATATACCACCGTTACACTTTTATTCAATAATTGAATTCAGTTGCCTGACTTATATTTTTTGCAATACATTATTTAGCACCCAAAGGAATAGCTTATTTTCTTTAGCGTTTAGTTTCGGGATGATTTTAGCAATATTGAATGTTACATTATTTGGTTCTATTTATGAAATGAACAATATTGCCCGGACTTATGATTGTGTTGTGCTGGTATTGTTTAGCTTAATATACTTTAGGAAGAGTCTGACCATATTACCCAATGCAGAACCCATATTCGAACAACCCATGTTCTGGTTCAGCAATGCTGTGCTAGTCTATTTTCCCATCAATTTACTTTTCTTTTTATTTTTCAATAAATTGTATGTGAATCACCCTGAGATCGCAAGGGTAGGATTTATGTTACATTCACTGGCCAATATAACAGCTAATATATTATTTGCACAAGCATTCAGATGTTTCAGGAAGGCAGCATAGTTTTATTTTATTTGGTTGGCACGCTGTTTATCGGCTTGCTGGTGGGCTTTATTTTGTTTTTTATTTATGTCCATCACCTTAAAGTTAAACAAATGCAAAGCGAGTTAAGCCGGCAGGAGTTAAAGAAACAACAGGAATTGTACTTTGCTCTGCAAACAGGAGAAGAAAAGGAACGCAAGCGATTGGCTGAAGAATTACACGATGGTATTGGTGCAAAATTGTCGGGGTTGAAGATGAACCTGGAATACCTACAATCCAAGTACGACAATCCACAATATGGAGGATTATTTGTGAAATTGGTTGCTGAAATGGATGACAGGATTAATGAGATCCGGGAGCTGTCGCAAAACCTGAAACCCGCATTTATTTCTACCCAAAACCTGAAACAAGCTTTGTATTATTTGGTAGAGAAATTGAATGTGTCATCTGATATTAAAAGTCATATAGAGGTCAGCATTCAACACGACCCGCCTATTGAAATGAAGCTTTCTATTTATCGCATTGTGACCGAGCTTCACAATAATATTTACAAGCACTCTAAGGCTACTGATGCATTTATACAGGTAGTGGAAGATAAAGGCAATATTCAGATCTTGATCGAAGATAATGGGATTGGGTTTAATGTAAACCAACCCATGCATGGCAATGGGATGTACAATGTGAAAAGCAGGGTGGAGGCATTGAATGGAAAGTTGTTGATTGATTCATCTGCAAAAGGCACCTCGATCATTATTGATATCCCTTTACAAGAACAATGAAACGCATAACAGTTTATATAGCAGATGATCACCAGATCGTAATCGATGGAATTGCTTTATTGCTTGATTCAGATCATGATCTGATCATTGTTGGAATGGCCAACAACGGGGAAGTGGCATATGATGATATAGTAAGGTTACAACCAGATATAGCGATAGTAGATGTGCGCATGCCGGGTAAAGACGGTTTGCAACTGATACAAGCTTTGTACAGAAAAGTAGTAACCAAATTTATTGTGCTCACCATGCAAATGGACAAACGGATTTGGGTAGATGCGGAACATTTTGGTGCAAAAGGATTTTTGTTAAAGAACTCAGGCAAAGATGAATTATTGAGGTGTATGCGGAAAGTGGCCAATGGAGAAACGCATTTTCCTCAGATGATAAAACAAGAAAGTACGTCAATACTTTCACCACGCGAGTTGGATATCCTTACACTTGTGTTGAAAGGATTAACAACGCAACAAATTTCGGAACAGCTTCACCTTTCTCCTTACACGGTAGAAACGCACCGCAAAAATATTTACCGCAAAACCGACTGTAATAATGTGGCAATGCTCATGCAGTATGCAAGGGAAAATGGATTGGATGGATAGTTTATTCTCCGTTTAACTGTTCTGCATTTTTAGAAGGATCACTATTGGGGTCTTTAATCTTATCTGTTTTGGTGATACCTTCCAATACTTCAATATTAATTCCATCCGATAACCCAAGCTTTACATATTTTTTGGTAAATGTTTGCGGTGCGGTTTCGATTTCAACAAAAGGTTTGTCTTCTCCTTCGAATTGTAGCAGGGCTTCCGAAATGGCCAATACGCTATCTTTTCTATCCAATACAATATCTGCAGTAGCGCTGTATCCGGCACGAATAAAACTACCTTCTTTCAAATTCATTTTTGCTTTGATGGTAAATTGAATGGCTCCGTTTTCTTTCACACCTTTGGGAGCGATGTATTCGAGTGTGGCATCAAACTTTTCTTTTTCAATTGCACCAATGGTTAAAATGAGGTCCATGCCCTGTTTGATTTTTCCCACTTCGCTTTCGTCTACTTTCCCTTCGAAGATCATTTCACCCATGTCGGCTACAGTGGCAATGGTCGTTCCTTCGTTAAATGTATTGCTCTCAATTACACTGCTTCCTTCCTTGAGCGGAACATCGAGTATCATTCCTTCAATGGTACTGCGAACGATCGTATTGCTTACGGTTCCTGAGTTTTTGATCATTCCTTCTTTAATGAGTTGCAAATTATTTTCGGCAGCTTCAAATTCGGTTTTGGCATTATTGTAGTTTAGTTGAAACTGTTGAAATTCCGAATAAGCAAGCATCTTGCTATCAAACATTTTTTTGTTCCGGTCGTAATCAATTTTTGCATTTTCCAATGTGAGCTTTGCGCGATTTAATCGTGTTTCCGCCTCATTTAAACTCACCATATTTGGAATGATCTTGATACGTGCGATCATATCTCCCTTTTTTACAATATCACCTGCTATTACATACAACTCTTCAATAATTCCCGATACACGTGGTTTGATATTGACTTCCTTCCGAGGAACAACAGCACCGGTGGCAACTGTTTTTCGAATGATGTTGGTTACTTCTGCTTGTTTGGTTGTGAACACAATTGGCTTTTGCTCCGACTTCTGGTATAGGAACCAGATGGTCCAGCAGAAACCTCCAACAAGGATTAAGAGTATGGTTATTTTAAGTATTCTTTTCATATGTGAATGTTAATGATGTTGAGTATGTTTGTTGTGTTAATAATGTTCTACAAGTTTAATCAGCCCGGAGTGCATCTACGGGTTTAATGGCAATTGCTCTTTGAGCCGGAATAATTCCTGCGATCATTCCTGAAACGACAAGTATGGTTAATGCTTTAAATGCAATGTTCAGATCTACTCCCGGATGCTGAAACATTCCTGCTCCACCTTGCATGGCACTGTTTATCAACTCGAGCAATCCGATCCCGCAAACCAAACCAAAATAGCCCGCGATCAATGTTAGCATAACCGATTCGGTGACGATCTGGCTCATGATCGATAAGGGAGAGGCTCCAATAGCTCTGCGAATACCAATTTCTTTGGTACGTTCTTTTACAATGATGAGCATGATATTGCTCACGCCTACAACACCCGCCAGCAATGTGCCAATTCCTACAATCCACACCAGTATTTCAATTCCGTCAAACAGGCCTGTAATTTTTTTATATTCTTTTTCCATGTTCCAGCCACCAATAGCCCTGATATCGTCAGGGTGGATATGATGTCTGGCAGCTAATAATGCACGAACCTTATTTTCGGCAACCGAAGCTGGGATATCCGGTTTGGAAGTAAACGAAAACCAGCTTACAAAATTTCCATAATTGAATGCCTGCTGAAACGTGGTAAAAGGAGTGTAAATGGTTTGCATTTTTTCCTGTGCGTCTTCATCACCTTTATCACTTGTGTACGTTCCGATCACCATGAAGTAAATACCGTTGATTTGAAGGTGTTGACCAATGGCCTCTTCATCGGGTTTAAATAAAACCTGGCGTACGCGCTCTCCGATTACACATACCTTACGGGTTTCCTTTAGATCGTTGTAATTTAAAAAACGACCTTTGGTTAATCTAAACGTTTGTATTTTCCATGCTTCGGGATAGTCGCCACGCACAGTGAAAGGAGCGGTTTTTGTTCCCCGCACAACATTGTTTTCTCCACGGTATCCTCCCAGTTGATTGGCAGGGGCAACGGCATCTACTTCGGCAACACCTCTTTTAATGGCATCAATATCTTCATTGCGAAATTGTATTTGCCTGTTTTTCGGCATGCCTTTGTATGGCATGGATGTTTGTTGAGCCCAGATAAAAAATGAGTTGGTAGCTGCTCCTGCAAACGAACGATTGATCCCGTTCTTTAATCCCTGCCCTGAACCCAACATAAAAATAAGCATAAAAATTCCCCAAAACACTCCGAATGCTGTGAGTGAAGTTCTCAGTTTGTTTTTGCTGAGCGTTTGGTAAATTTCTTTAAGCTTGTCTATGTCAAACATATTAGCAATTCGGAATGCGAAGTGTGCAAAAATGCGGAATTAAAGATGTTGTATTTGGGTTCATTTTCTTATATTTTATTCATTTCAAATTGATGACTTCGCATTTTTGGCACTCCGCATTCCACACTTCTTACTCGTCTCTAAGGGCTTCAATTGGTTTAACAGCTGAAGCTTTAATTGCAGGAAACAATCCTGCAACCAACCCGGCTATGATCAACAGAATATTTGCATACAGGGCAACTTTCAAATCGACATGCGGGTTCTGAAAAAAGTCTGAATCGGGAATGAGTTTTTTGGCCGATTCCAAAACCAGAACACCTAAAACCAATCCAACAAACCCTGCTGCTGCAGTTACAAAAACACTTTCCTGAACGATAAGTGAAATAATGCTCCAGGGTGTTGCTCCTAATGCTTTGCGAATACCAATTTCTTTGGTGCGTTCTTTTACGGCAATCATCATGATATTGCTCACGCCTACAATACCCGCAATTAATGTTCCGATACCAATGATCCATACAAAAATGCGGATACCAATAATCACCCCCATTACACGCTGGTATTCCACCAAATTATTCCAAATAAAAATAGCCTTATCGTCTTTTACATCAAAATGATGTCGTTCGGCCATGAGTTTGCGAATACTTTTTTCTGCTTCCTGGCTTTGGTCCATGTCTTCCATGGTAAACACAATTTGCTGCACCTGGTCATTGCCTGTAAATGTTCGTTGGGCAGTTGATACCGGAATATATGCCCTGCGCATATCCTGTTCTCCTCCTTCATCGGTAAAGATTCCAACAATCCTAAACGGAATGGTATTGATTTTTAAATATTTTCCGATTGGGTTTTCCTTACCAAACAACTCGGCTACCAATGTTTTTCCAACACTGCATACTTTTCTTCCTTCTTCCACATCCTTGTCATTGACAAAACGCCCTTCGATTACTGTGATCTTTTCGGCAGCGATCATTCCTTTTTCACAGGCTCGCACATTAAAGTTCCCACTTTTATTCCCATAAGCCACGTCATTAATTTCCCACAAATTGATACGGGAAGTTAGGTTAGACGCATCAGCATAATTTTGTTTCACAATATTGCGATCGGCATTTGTAAAATGAATATCTCTATTGGCCTGCAAGCCGTCATATGCAATACTTGTTCTTCCTGTATTCACCCACATGCTATTCACGGCATCACCACCGAATTGATCTTTCACGCCATTCTCAAGGCCATTGCCACTTCCCAATAAAATAATCAGCATAAAAATTCCCCAGGCTACACTAAAGCCAGTGAGAAACGTCCTCAGTTTGTTTTTACTGATGGCCGCAAATATTTCCTGCCATTTATCTATATCAAACATGAAGTAGTGCGAAATTTGGAGTGAACAAAAATGCGAAATGTTGAGCCATATGTTTATGAAGATCAATCATACATTGTAAGATTGAAACTATAACCATGTTTAAATATCCACCATTTATTAAATTCATTTATTTTATTTTTATTCCGCACTTTTGCTCACTCCGAATTCCACATTTCCTATCGGTTATCTTTCGCTGTCTTTCCCGATGCAGTAAATATTGCTGTTAACTCTGATGCTTCTTTTTTGAGAGGACCAACTTTTTCTTTTTTCATAAGATTAGCCAGTTCAATTAATTCTAACCAATAACCACATTCGTCCGCTTCTTCTTCAACAATTGTTATTTTAGAAATAAAGTCGGCCTTTGAACGAGCCCTACAAGCCGCTCTGTAATTTGCCCCAACTGAGGTAGCTGCTCTTAATAATTGATTACTCAACACTTTTGATGCTTGATCGGTTAACATCTCTTTAGTAAAGAAAATAATATCCAAAGCAAATTTTTGGGTACGTGTTTTCAAATTGTCAAAATCATTATTCATAGCTTTATATATTTAATATTTCACTATTCCGCATTTTTGTTCATTCCGAATTTCGCACTACACTATTAGTCCATCCTTAAGTTTGATGACCCGGTCTGTCATTGAAGCGATATCATGTTCGTGCGTAACAATGACAACCGTCATTCCTTCTTTGTTTACCTGCTTCAGCAATTGCATCACCTCGTAACTTGTTTGTGTATCTAAAGCCCCGGTTGGTTCATCGGCAAGGATCACCTTAGGCTGAGAAATTAACGCACGTGCAATGGCAACGCGTTGTTTTTGTCCACCACTCAACTCGTTTGGCAAATGATGTGCTCTGTCGGCCAATCCTACTTTGTCGAGGTATTCCATCGCAATTTTGTTACGCTTGCTGCGGCTTACTTTTTGATAATACAAGGGCAATGCTACATTATCCAGTGCACTTTTAAATGAGATCAGATTGAATGATTGAAACACAAAACCCAAAAACTGGTTTCGCAATAGAGCAGCTTTGGTTTCACTCAAATGTTGTATGGGAGTTTGCGAAAGCATGTATTTACCTTCGTCATAATTATCCAAGATGCCCAGGATGTTTAACAGGGTAGATTTGCCGCTTCCGGATGAGCCCATGATGGAAACCATTTCACCTTGCTTAATATGAATATCAATTCCTTTCAGCACGTGCAATTTGCCTTCGCCCAGCTTATAGTATTTATGGATATTGGTTAGTTCGATCATTGAATATGCAAATAAAACAGAAAAATGAATGTACAGTTTGTTTTAATACATGCGCGGTAAAAAAAAGAAGACTATCGGCTTTTAGGGTTGAAGGTGATCATAGCCACTAACGAAACGTAGGATAGAGGCAGTATGCTCCACAGATTTTTTAGGGATTAAGTTAAGGAGACGATGGTTATCTGATATGGATGAGATACTTGTAGACATAAAAAAAGGATGATCCGGGAAAGCCTGAAGAGCAAATCTTCTGGTTTTATTCCCAAATCATCCTGTTATCAGGTTGTTTTATCGTTTAGGGTTGCAACAGTAACCTTGCCGTGGTCTGTTGGCCTTGGCCGGTTACTCTTACAAAGTAAATTCCTGATTTGTTTTGGTTTAAGTTAATTTCCACCTCACTGGTTTTAGTATTGAATAATGAGCTATATACAATTTGCCCCATCATATTGTAAACTTCAATATTGTCAATATAATTTCCATTCTCTGTTTTTACAATAAACGAACCTGTACTCGGATTAGGATAAAGTGAGATTGGGTTGTTTGTACTAGAGTTTTCGCCACCCAGTACTTCAGCAATACCTACCGGAGGTAATGCATCGGTACATTCATCAAACTCGGTTACTTCGCTACCGGTTGCCAGAACCATCTGATTACCTCCTGCCGAAATCGTTTGGCACGAAATTGAAGAAGGGAGAACAATATTGGAACCTACCTGAGCCCAGTCTCTTCCGTTCCATTTTATTTTTTTCGCAAAGTTACTGTTGTACCTGTAACTTGATGCAAGCATTCTGGTTCCATCAGCAGAAAGCGAAACGACAACTTTTACTTTTTTATTTGGTGAAATATTTGAAAAAACAGACCCTTTTTGCACCCAATTAGTACCATCATATCTAAATGCTTTTACATAAGGAATTGAATCTTTGTCTTTACCTCCACCAGCACCTCCACTTACAAGGGTATTGCCATCAGCGGATAAAGCAACGGTGTAACCCCAGTAGTCAGATTTAGCGACTCCATTCAGTTCGGCTCCTTTCAGATCCCAGGTGCTGGTAATAGTGTTCCATTTATACACTTTGATCTGGCCAACATAATAATTATTAGACCCTCCAACCGTAAGTTCCGGAGCACTCACTGCAAGTGTATTGCCATCAGTTGAGAGCGAAACAGAAGTTCCAAAACCGCCTCCGCTGCCTTCAATGGTATTGCCTTTCAATACCCATTCAGATGTACTTTGACTCCATTGATACACGTTAGCGTATCCATTGTACCCGTGACCATAAGGGTCTCCGTAAGCGATGGTGTTACCATCAGCAGATATGGATACAGACAACTTTGAACTTCCTGCACCACCAAACTCAACGCCTTTTTGCACCCATTCCGTACCGTTCCACTTATATATTGTGGCGAAGGTCGGATCCGTACCCGGTATAAACCATCCTACGATTATGGTATTTCCATCGGCCGAAACCGCAACTGATTCATTCCAATAGTCGCCTCTTGAAATAAGACTTCCTTTTGATTCCCATGAATTATTTTGTTTTTTGTAAACATCCACCCCATAAAATAAAGTACCAACAGCCATCGTGTTTTCATCTGCTGATAAAGCAATTGATTGGATGCTTTTTCCGAGATTCAATTTGTTTCCAATTTGTATGAAAGGTATCACGAAAGGTATATTATCAGAAGTGTCGATACAGCCATTTTTGTTTACAACCACAGCTAAGTTCATACTGTCTCCCACGCATCCTTTAGCGGTATATGATTGGCTATTAGCTCCCGATATAGGTTGTTTATTGTTAATATTATCTAGCCAGGTATAGGAAACGGCCCCACTATCTTTTACGCTGAACACGATACCGTTGATACTTGTTTTCATAATTAAGTTTGCAATAACAACTGCAACCGTATCGCTTATTTTACATCCATTTGGCATACTAACCGTTACAGAATAATTGCCTGAAGATTTTACAGTGAGGGTTTGGGTGGTAGAGTCGTTATTCCATAAATAACTTGCACCTGCGCCCGCATCTCCTGCATCCAATACCACCATGCTATCTGTACATGGAGCCTTGATATCATTACCTAAGTTAACAGTTGCTGAAGGTTTAAGTGTAAGGTGAAAGGTCATTACACTATCGCAACCTGATTTATTTGCAACAGTATCCATAAACGTATCAGAAGTTGTCCAGGTATATTTTCCACTTGGCGATACATACTTATTACCACATACAGTTATTGTTTGAATGCTAGCCGAAGGTTTTCTGATGGTAACATTGATAACACCAAAAGCAGAACAACCATTTTTTGTTACTTGAACCGCATAAAAACCTGATGAGTCGATCGTGATTGTTTGTGTAGTTAGGGTTGTGTCGGGATACCATTTAAAACTTGCACCGGCATTTCCGGCATCTAATACAATATCATCACCACAACGGCCAACGGTATCTGAGCCAAGGCTCACAAGCGGAACGGGGTTAATCGTTAGGTTTACGGTAATGATGCTATCGCAACCAATTTTATTTGGAATGGTATCTACATAAATACCTGAGGTAGTCCATGTTTTTCCACTAGGCGATGTATATTGATTTCCACAAAGAGTCGGAGCAATAACACTCGAGCTAGGATTTTTAATAGTTACCATAATGGTATCGCTTGCGGCACATCCGTTTTGCGTTACCGTTACGAAATAGCTGCCTGTTGTTTTTGCATAAATCGTTTGAGAAACGGCATTCGTATTCCATAAAAATTGTGCACCCGTATTGCCCGCATCCAATAATAAACTGTCGGTACAAACAGCTATATTGTTTCCAAGGTTTACAACAGGGTTGGGGTTAATGGTGAGGTTTACGGTAATCATACTATCGCAACCCATTGCGTTGGGAATAGTGTCTGAATAGGTTCCTGTTGTTGTCCATATTTTTCCACTTGGAGAAACATATTGATTTCCACAAATAACAGGTGAGATACTGTTCGAACTTGGTTTTTTAATCGTTACTAAAATCGTATCGCTTGTCGAACATCCGTTTTGTGTTACGGTTACAATATAGTTTCCGCTCACACTTGCGTAAATCGTTTGAGATACTGCATTTGTATTCCATAAAAATGTTGCACCGGTGTTCCCTGCATCCAATAATAAGCTGTCGGCACATACAGATGTATTGTTTCCAAGATTTACAACAGGGTATGGTTTAAGTGTGAGTTGAATGGTGATGATACTATCACAACCTCCGGCATTCGGTATAGTGTCTTTATAGTTCATGCCATTAACCGTCCAGGTATACTTACCGCTAGGCGATGTATATTGGGTTCCACAAACAGACACCGGAACAGTGCTTGTACTTGGGGCACAAGTTGAATAGGTAAAAGCTTTTACCTGTCCGCTGGCCGAACCAGTTCCGTTATGTACAGGTGCACCAATGGCAACAAGTGATCCATTATAAGATAAATCAATTGCTGAACCAAATTGATCGTTAATGGAATCTCCCTTCAGTGTATCTCCTTTCAGAAGCCAGTTGCTTCCGTTCCAGTTGTAAACTTCGGCTCTTCCATTTTCGTTCCCCGCTATACCTGATGATGCTCCGATAGCTAAAGTGTTACCATCTTTTGAAAGGGTTGTTGTAGCTCCAAATTGATCCGCAAAAATACCGGAAGTAATGGTGGTACCTTTTTGAACCCATGCTGCATTATTCCAGGTGTATACTTTAGCTGAGCCAAAGCCTCCCAATATCATATCTTGCGGAGCTCCTACGGCTAGTGTTTTTCCATCGTTTGATAAACTCACACAAGTCCCTAAATTATCGCTACTTGCCGTTCCATTGATATCACTTCCCATTTGTGTCCAGGTAGTTCCATTCCAGGTATACACCTGAGCTTGTCCTGCTTGCATAGCCCCGTCAGAGTTAAACGGAGCGCCAATGGCCATGGTATTGCCATCACGCGACAGGCTCACTGAGTTTCCGAAAACATCATAGTTGGCTTTTCCATTAATAGGGTTTCCGAGTTGCACCCATGCTGTTGTGTTCCACCTGAAAACCTTTACACGACCTTTGTTTCCATTAGAAGGAGCACCAACGGCAACCGTATTTCCATCAGCGGAGATACTTACTGCATATCCAAAATTATCTCCGGCACTATCAGCCAGTAGGGTTGTGCCTTTTTGCGCCCATGCCGATCCTGTCCACTGAAAAATGCGTACATGGCCCGCCATTGAAAATGGACCAAAAGTGGCATCGTTATAAGGGGCACCAATTGCAATCACAGTTCCGGTTGAGTCGAGACCAATTGAACGTCCGGAAGCATCACCGTTGTTTACGCCATTAATGCTATTCCCTTTTTGCATCCAATTGGCTCCGACTTTTTCAAATAACCTTACTTGTCCGGCTAAGTTTCCGGCCGAAAAGGAAGTAACGGCAAGAATTTGTCCGCTGGCCGACAGGGAAACGGCTGTTCCCGCATTATCTCCGGCTGCAATTCCATTAATGCTTGAGCCATATTGCACCCAGCCCTGGCCGTATGATGTTGTGTAAAAAAACAGGACGGCAAAAGCTGTCCACCAATGTAAATGTAATAGTCGCTTCATATTTGTTAGGTTTAGATTTTACAATAAGCAAGACCAATCCAGGTTAAGCCACCTCGATGGATAATTTACAAATTAAAAATTAGACAGGGGCAAATGTGGCTCCAATACGACAAATTTAAGTAGCGTAAAAACACCCTTTTTTACATAGGGTAAAAACACCTATTGCATCTCTGCTTTATGAATTTCGGAAGGCAGTTGATTCGTTTTGCTTTTAAATGTTGCAGCAAATTTGCTTGGGTTTTCATATCCAAACATTGAAGCTAGATCAGCTACTTTTACTCTGTTTTGTAACAAGTGTTTTTTTGCTGCACTCATTTGAAGACGCTGAAAATAATCTAATATGGTTGTTCCGTGCACATCTTTAAACATGGTTTTTAATTTGGTTTCCGAAAATCCAATTTCTTGTGCAAGGGAACCAATGCCGGGAAATTTTTTGTAAACACTATTATTCAGTAGTTTTTCCACTTCAATTAACTTTAGCCTATCGGCATTATTAAGAGCGAGATATTTGGGGCTTATAGCTTCATGTAAACAATGGTTTTTGAAAAACTCGAAGACTGTATGCACATGTTGCAACAAAAAACGATTGCGCGTTTCACTTACAGGTTGTTTGAGGGAAGTGAGCGCTTTTTGCAATAGTTCCATGCCTGTTTCATTAAACTTGTTTGCGTAACTTATTGTATTGCTATTAGATGCTATAAATTGTTTTAACGTTTCATTTCCTTCCGGGAACAATTCCATATATTGATTGAGCCATCTATCGGTAAAATAGATATTTATCGTTTCTGTTCGAGAATCTTTAAAATGGTAATCTTTAACATTAGTCCCTGGTTTATGTAATAGCCATAGCTGCCCTTCAAAATGAATACCATTGATAATCGTTTTGATTTTATTTTCGTCTGGTTTGCTCAGGAAACCGGTTAGGCAATAATACTCTGCAGGAAGAAGACTCTTTAAATAATGGTTATAGTGTACGTTTTTTTTATAATCTATTTGGGTGTAAAACAGAACCAATTCAGCCTCCAACTCCTGATAATATAAATACGCATGCATAAATGGCGTATCTGATTCAGCCATGTTCAACAAGGAATTAAATTTGATGAATGGCATCTTTCGGAGACTCTGCCACATGAGTTGTGGCGAGTTATTGATGTATGGCAAAACAAAAAAGCCATTTTTATACTTGAATAAGTATGGTTTTATTTTATCATACCAATTTTCGATGAATGCGTACATGCGTGAGATGTTTCCTGTTGCAAAAGAAATGGAATAATCTTATTTACAATAGAAATGATTAAGATAGAGTGAGGCGACCTGGCGCATCTGTGAAGAATTAAAGTTAATCAGTTTAAAAAGTGATTTACCCATTTACAATCGGAGCTACTTTTTTGCCGATCAAGTCAATTGCCTGCATCAATTTATCATGTTGTAATCCGGCACTGTCCATCTGAAACGTCATTCTCGAAATACCACCAAGGGCCTCTGCATGGCGCAGAATTTTTGCGGCAACTTCTTCATATCCTCCAACAATCAGTGCACCTTTTTCTCCTGCTTGCGCTTCAAAATGACTGCGGGTCATTGGGGGCCAACCACGTTCTTTACCAATTTTGGTCATCGACTCGGCATATCCAGGGTAAAAATCTTCAATCGCTTCTTCCATGGTATTGGCCACATAACCCAGTGAATGCAAACCAACTTTTAGTTTTTCAGGTGCATGTCCTGCTTTGGCTCCGGCTTGTCGGTATAAATCAACCAATGGTCGAAAGCGATGTGTTTCTCCACCAATAATGGCTACCATCAACGGTAACCCTAATGTACCCGCACGAATAAATGATTCGGGAGTACCTCCCACACCAATCCATACAGGCAATGGATCCTGCTGTGGTCTTGGATATACCGGTTGGTTATTCATAGCGGGTCTGAATTTGCCCGACCATGTTACAAATTCATGATCCCGAATATGGAGTAACAATCCCAACTTCTCTATAAAAAGTTCATCGTACTGCTGAAGGTCCAAACCAAACAATGGAAACGCATCAATGAACGAACCCCGACCCACAACCATTTCAGCTCTTCCGTTGGATATTAAATCGAGGGTGGCAAAACTTTGAAATACCCTTACCGGATCGGCAGCGCTTAGCACTGTTACAGCACTTGTTAATCTGATATTTTTGGTGCGTGATGCAGCAGCAGCTAAGATCATTGCAGGAGCCGAATCCAAAAAACCTTTGCGGTGGTGTTCTCCAATTCCGAAAATATTCAGTCCCGAACGATCGGCATGTTCAATTCTTTCAAGCAATTGTGCAATTGCGTCCGTATCGCTAAGCCCTGCGGCTGGTGTATTTTCGCTGAACATTGCAGCAAAACTGTCTATTCCGATTTCCATATTAACTTATAACTATTATCAGATTAAAATGTTTGAGAGAAAAAGATTTCTGAGAATTGTGTTTTATCAGCATCGTAATAATCGGTATTCATTAAATAAGACGAACGATAACCAATATTTAATGGGATAAAATTAGCCAATACGATATTAAACGTAAGTTCATATCCTGCCGAATTTTGATCGAACGTTTTGTTCGTTGCATCTATTGTAACCTGGGAGAAATCTCCGAATATATTTGCATTGATGCGTTTTAAATAAAAAATCCCCCCGAAGCCCCAATCCGGATAAAACAACGGCAAGGCATAATTAACACTGTATACCATTTCCTGGTCACCTTGAATTGCAGTATACCCTCTGGCATGTTTGAAGTCATCGGAAAAACGATAAGTGTTAGCAAGGTCTTCGTGTTTATATCCTGCGTCTAATCTGATACCATGATTACGCATAATGCCCGGAAGATATATGATAGCCTGAGCCTGCAATTTACCGGCTTTATCTCCCGAGATATTTGTTGCATAATATAAGTTAAGCACTTGTCCGAATCGTGGCATGAGATTTTGTTTGGCCCTTCCCCTGAGATGGGAGAAGTTAAATCCTCCTTCAAAAAGAGATAATGAAGCAGCGCCTGTTTGTGCAATATCGTTTGTTGAATATTCTGATGTGTTAATGAAACCGCCATTACCGTATAAACGTAAAGAAGTTGTATGAATGCCATGATACCACATTAATGGAAGGGAAACACCTGCACCATAAATTGCTTCCGTAAACTGGGTTGTGTTTTTTCCGTACACTCCACTATCACTCACATTCGTTGGTTGGATAATTTGTCTGTTATTAATCGTTCCCATCATTCCCAACGGCAAGTAATATTTAGCAAAGTCGAGACGTCCTTTTATATAATTGGCATCCTCATTTAGGTTTCGGCCAATGGTAAGGTCAAGCCCAAAATCATTCATGATATTGTTTACCGACAATGAAACATGGATATCCTGTTGTGTTGGTATAAAATTCCATGAGTGTAATTTAGGTGTCCGAATCAGCCCGTCATAATCTTTTGCTTCGTATGTATTTGTTGGAATACGATCGTATAGCTTACTTTCAACAGGAGTGGTAAGGATATTCCAACGCTCTTGGTTTTCTGGCTCTACTATGGTTATCGATGATGCTGATGCAAGGTTTACGGGTTGTGTTTGAATAGCATTACCCATATAACCGAGTTCGATAATGGCAAGTGTTTTTTCATCAACAGAAATGGCAGGATCATTGGCCCCAACCTTAACAGAAGTTAGTTGTTTAATTTGTTTATCTCCATTAAGACTTACCGCGTAAATATTGTTGATGCCACTGTAGCTTGCCGAAAAGTAAACATTCTCTTTTCCCAGAGCCAGCGCACCAATAACATGTTGTGATAAGGGTGTCAGTTCGGTTGCAACATTGCGCTCAATATCATATTTGAGCATAACGATTTGATGTCCTTTTTTAGCGAGGTAAACAATTGCTGCATCATCTTTAGTCCATTTTGGATATGAAAGAAAATCATTGTCAGGATTAGGAATGCTACCCATTTCGGCTCCGGTTTCAGCATGAATAAACACAATCGCATTTTTTAATTCATTGTCTGCTTTCACTGCCACTATCTGGTTACGTTTTGCCGAATACTGGGGAGAGAACAATTTTGAATTTTGGGTGATTTGTTTCTTTTCTTTCGTGTTAAAATTATAGGTATAAATATCAGAATAGTTTTTGTTCAGCCATCTGGGGTCGGTTGAAATTTGTGTCCATGCAGCTACATTATTGTTTACTGATAAAAAGGATTCAGTAACAGCATATCCTAATACAACAAGGGATTCTTCTTTGCCATCTTTTAACCGAACAATTTCGGCTGTTCTATTATATGCGTCTTTTCTGCATACAACACTTCCATCATCTAAGTAATGCGGCCACTCATAATCTGTTACAGTTCTTTTAGGCAATGCAGTTAGTTGTGTGGTAGGAATTAGATTTAGTGTTGTAAGTTCTTTTTCCCAGGTAGTACGCAATGTATCATAGGTGCGGTAATATGTTTTTCTACTGCTAAAACCCGAATGGCGTTTCATTGCAAGAGAGAATGGATAAAACAAGCCTTTGTAGGAACTTCCGTCTTTTAGGATTTTACGCCACACATCCGGTCCTTGTTCGTTTCTCACCTGGTGAAGCATTGCATATCCAAGTCTGTAATGATCGGGTAACAATGATTTGTATGATCCATTACGTGCTTTAATGTACGAATAGTTTTTGTTGTTGAGTAGCAATGCCCTCTGTTCTTGGAAAAAATAAGGAGTTCTGCCTCTACCCGCACCGGAGAATAACGTTTCTGTTTGCACTGCGTCACCTTCCAGGTACCAGTTTGGAACAGAGAAAAGTTGAAACAGCGTCCAGAAGGTTTCGCCACCAATAATATAGCCTGCTTTGGTTAATCCTCTGCGGCCATTTGCAAATTGTAGCGCATGTCGGTATTCATGAAAAGCAAGTCCATCAAGCCAGTTTGGAGAACCCAACCAATTGAAATCTTGTATACCGGTTGCATAAAATTCACTTCGGTAAGGAGCAAGCCCAACATACCCATTTGAAATAACCTGATTGGTTTGGATAAGGATGTCGAGATGCTTACGTTTTTCACCCACACTTATTGCCGCGCTATCGTATATAAGGTTAATGATATTTGCCACACGTGTAGCTTCTGCCAGGTTTGATTCCGGGAAAATTACTTTTACGGCTTTGGTATCGAAATACTTCCATTTAATATCGGGAGGATTGTCTCCGGCAACCTGATTGGGAGGAGGCACAACTACTTGTGCAAATATGCTTAAGTGTAAAGCGGATAATGCGAATAGAATGAATCCTTTCATTGACAAATTGTTTAAGTGGCTAATGTGCATTCAACACTGAATAAGATATGGTTTTAACAACAAATATTAAAACAAGAAAATGAACACACAAGTAAACAAATTTGGATGTAGTAAACACAATCGCCTATTCAGGGCTTTACAGGCATATTCAGAATAAACCCTAC
Organism: Chitinophaga pinensis; assembly: GCA_943369665.1. GTDB lineage: Bacteria > Bacteroidota > Bacteroidia > UKL13-3 > UKL13-3 > UKL13-3. The sequence goes on along the minus strand of CALRNX020000004.1, from coordinate 89,600 downwards.
GCCAAACACATTCTCAATACTGATAGCAGGATCCTCCTTAAGGTACTTACGAATTTTGGTGATAAACACATCCAAACTTCTTCCTAAAAAATAATCATTTTCTCCCCAAAGGTCTTTTAGTAAGTCCTCGCGTTTGATGATATTATTTTTGCGGGCGGCTAAGTAGTTTAGGATATCACTTTCTTTTTCGGTGATGCGTTTAGTCTTTCCGTTGAATGTTAAAGATTGATTGTTATGATCGAATAGATATTGGCCAATAGCAATCGTTTCAATGTTTGTTCCTGTTTGTTGTTCAGGTACTCTGCGAATAACAGCTTTTATTTTCCAAAGCAATTCTTCCTCATCAAATGGTTTGGTGATATAATCATCCGCACCAATATCATATCCTTTGAGTTTATCTTCCTTAAGAGACTTCGCTGTGATAAAAATAATGGGCACCCTTTTGTTCTGAACTCTGATTGCTGTTGCTACCGCAAATCCGTCTAGTTTAGGCATCATCACATCCAATAAGCAAAGATCAAATACATTGTTCTGAAAAGTGGCTAATGCCAACGATCCGTCCTTACATAGTTTTACATCAAAACCTTCCGACTCTAGATAATCCACCAATAACCTTCCAAGGTTAAGATCATCTTCGGCAAGCAATATGTTTGGTTTTGATTTAAGCATTGGGTAAGGTAATTGTAAATGACGTTCCGTTATTCTTTTCGCTTCTGAGCGAAATGCTTCCGGTGTGCAATTCGATGATCTTTTTTACATAAGCCAAACCTAATCCAAATCCTTTCACATCATGTACATCTCCGGTTGGTATTCTGAAAAATTTGTCAAATACTTTTTGCTGATATGCTTTTGCGATCCCAATTCCTTTATCTGAAAGTTCAATAACAATATTATGATTGATATTATAGGTTTTAATGGATAAATCGGGATTCCCGTTGGCGTATTTAACTGCATTGTCGATAAGATTGCACAATGCATTTGTGAGATGCGCTTTATCTCCCATTACGACAATATTATGTGCATTGAGTTCGAGATTGATGGTTCCATTTTTGTCTTCAATCTGAACACTGATACATTTAAGAGAATCGTTTATAAGCTGATGCAGATCCAATTCTGTTTTTTGCAATGGAATTTCACCTCGTTCCAGCGCTGTCATGCTCAATACTTGTTCCACCTGCAATCGTAGTTTTTCGTTTTCTTCAAGTATGATTCCCGAATAATGTTTGAGTTTGGTTTCTTGTTTGAGTGTGGCATCCTTGGTGAGCATTTTGCCCGCTAATGCAATATTGGTAAGAGGCGTTTTAAACTCATGGGTCATATTGTTTAAAAACTCGGTAGTATGCTCTGATATTTTTTTCTCTTTGTGCAGTGCTGAAAGAGTGCGCCAAAACAATACAAGCACAACAAGAATAAGGACGACCGAAGCAATGAATAATGGTCCCATTTCCGCTATGATAAATTGTTTTTTGTCGGGGAAAACCACCTTTAACTCCAGTCCATTTTCATTGAAAACTTCATTAAAGCTTTTTTTGTTGAAGCGAGGCTTATCCGGAAAAAGAGCATCTGTTAAGTTGCTTTTGTTTGAAGCATTGCTTGGTTTAAGAACAACAAAAGAATAATCAAGATGAATATTGTAAACGTTCATATAATAACGAAGCAACGAGTCGATTCTTTGAATTTCGGTTTGTCCAAGGTTGGAAGTACCATCCGGTTCTATACAAGCTTCAATCTTTCCACACATTACTTTGTCGGTGGCAAGGGCTTCCGTTGTTTTGGTCAGCACCATATTGGCCTTTTCATTGAATAAAGCCTCCTTAATTTTTGCCGTTTGCACGATCCAGTTCACCTGAATGCATAATACCATCAACAAAGCGACAGAGGATACACTGATAAATATAGAAGTTCGGTTTAGCTTCATTTTGATATACCAAAAGTAGTTGTTTTTGTCTGTTTCCAAATTGCTTTAACAAGTCGTTAACAACCCAATAACTTCTCAATAACAACATCCTGTTTGAGTTGAAACTACATTCGTTATACACTTAATGTAATAAGGAAAATATGAAAACAACCACACTGATATTAACGGTAAATGCGGCAATGATCATTACCGCGTGCAGCACGATTCAAAAGAACAAAACGGCCGCAACAACTCCCAATGCAGAGATTCAGGGTGCTCCTGCAACACAACAGGTGCCTCTGCCATTTGTTATCCAGGCATCAGGAGTGAATGCACCTGAAGAGAAAGAGTTGGCTGCAATTCAGCAACAATTTAAAGATGTCACAATGGAACAATTAACAGAAGGTTATACCCTTTACACGCAAGGTGCATGCATCAATTGCCATCAGGCAAAAAATATCTACAGCCGTCCGCAAGAATTGTGGAAAGACATTATTGATAATATGGCATCGATGGCTAAGATAACGGACACGCAAAGAGATGCCGTATATAAATATGTGCTTGCTATTAAAGCAACGCAGCCTAAATAGATTTTTTAGTCGAACAATTTTTAAACCAATAATGAACAATCAAATGAAAACACTAGTTTTAGTTACCCTCTTTTCCCTTCTGTATTACGGGGGTTGTGCTCAAGATAGTTCCTTTGTGGGATATGAAGGAAGATCCACTCCGGTAGTTACACATTCAACATTATCATCAGTTCAATTTCTGAGTGATATTACACGCGGGCTTTGGCAACGGTTGTCTATTCCTTACCATGAATATTATGAGCTGGAAAAACGCAGAAAGACACAAGGATATTATAATGACAATACCTTGGTTGACTATGTAATGGTAGAGATTTCAACGATCCATAACGGGAGGGTATTTTCTTCGAAAAGTTCAAGTGATAAATTAACTAATCAACAAAAGCTCCTTCTCAATATGGCCGATTTGGGGAGCTATGTTCGTATCAAGATTAAATTTAAGTATAAAATAGCCTCGACAGATATTGATAAGATTGTAGAGGGGAACTTGGCGGTGGAAGTAATCCCGGAAACAGAAGCGGCATTTCCGGGTGGAATAGAAAGTCGCGTAGCATATTTTGAAAAAAACGTTACCAATAAACTTTCGGGGGCAAATGACCTTGAAAAAATGAGTAGGGCAAAGGTGGCTTTCACGGTGAATGAAGAAGGAGAAATACAAAATGTCCGGTTAATGCAAACCACGACAGATGAGAGAATAGATAAACTTTTAATCGATGCATATAGAAAAATGCCGAGATGGTTACCTGCAAAAGATGCAAAAGGAAAGAAGGTGAAGCAAACATTTGGGATTCCTTTTGGAGCAGGCTGTTAGATTTTAATTATTGCGTAATACGGCTAATCATCATTTTGCGTAAACAGTTCTTGGGTTCGTATACATTCGTAACGGCATCTCTCAATTGTGATTGCCTAATAACATCAGTGCAATTGATATGAGAGGATGTTGTTTCGGTCAAACGGACCAAACCTTCCCCAAAGAACTGTTGAACAAGAAAAAAGTAACCAGACCGAAAATTTTTCCAAGCGCTGGATCTTCAAAAAAGGCAACAAAAAACACATTTTTGAATGCTAAAAATCGGTATGTAAAAGCGTTTTGTGAAACACAATTTGAAGAAGTTGAGAATCTACCACTTTTAATGTTAACAAGGCGCAAACCCTTATCTGGAAGGTGGATATAGTATAAAATTTTAGTTAAATCGAATTTTTTTTCTTCGATAGGTTTTACTAGTTTACATGAATTATAGTAATCAGTAGAGCAAATGCCGGACATGAAGTGTTACCTACTGCTTGGATAATTAGGTTAAAAACATTTAATTGACTTTAAATTTTATGACCAGCTTAATTGAAAAATGGTATGTCAAAGTAAAGCCCTATTTGTTTTTCTACAAAAAAGGTTTTTTTGTTTTGCCATACATCAATAACTCGCCACAACTCATGTGGCAGAGTCTTCAAAAAATGCCATTCATTAGTTTTTCTCCATTACTCAATAAAAGTGAAGCGAACAATCTCTTTCTGCATGCTTGGATGTATTATCAAGAATTGGAAAAAGACTTAGTGGTGTTTTACAATGAAATTAGGTATAAACAAAATGTTACCTACGAACATTTTCGGAAAAACGATCTTCCGCTGGAATACTATTGTTTGACGGGACTTTTAAGTGACACTTCGAATAGAGGTCTAAAAACAATTATCAACGATATTCACTTCGATGGTCAGCTTTGGATTTTACACAAGCCGGATGCTGTTTTGCGTGATTATCATTATAAACATTCGAAAACCTTTACCGTCATTATTTATTTCACTAACGCTTGGTTGGAATCTTACATGCAAGCCAATCCAGAACACAATGAGTCACTCCGTTATTTTATAGCATCCGACAATAAATCGATAGGACAGACCTTTGAGAATAACGAGTTAGGGTTGTCGTTTTTAAATAAGGCTGCACACCTCATGAAACAATCACCTACTCCCGAGAGGGAGATAGAATTGAGATCCTATGTGATTGACTTGATGCATTTTTTTAAATTCGATTGCCTTCGACATATCAAGCATCAGGAGTTCATGGCATTGGATAATGCTGACTTGCTCCAAATTATGGAAGTGGAAAAAATACTCATGGACAATTTGAACGGAACATTTCCAGGAATTGGTTCCATGGCCAAACAAATTGGATTATCGGAGACCAAGTTAAAAACCAATTTCAAAAAAGTATACAGCCAATCGGTATTTCAATACTACAGACAAAAACAGATGGAACAGGCCAAGGAATTACTGATTCAAGAATCATCCTCCATTAAAAATATTGGCCGAATGCTGGGGTATGAGAATGCAAGCAAATTCTCAACCGCATTTAAAAAACACCATGGAATATTGCCATCTGAAATAAAAGAATCGGAAGAAGAATAAACCCCTTTCTTAATATCACATTCACGTGCAAAGGATGAGCATCCTCTCTTTATACCTTTTAACCCCTATTTATCCTATTATTTAACAATATAGAAACAACAACTATGTCCTTTTGGAGCATCCCATAGAAACGGAATCTATTTATTTTAGTCGCCCTAAACCCATTAATGTATGATTTTGAAAAATCTACTTGGCATCTTTGTTTTTTGCCTGCTCATGCTGTTCAATATTTATTCCACCACAGCACAACAAGTCGTCTACACCTACTCGTTTAACGGTAGACAAACGTTGACAGATAACAGTTTTGGCTGGAGCATCAAGAACAACACCAATCCTCCTACTGCCAATGAAGACCAAGGCTGGACCCTTGAAGGTGCAGATGAAGGCTGGGTAGGTCCTCCTTTTGATGCTTCATCTTTGGATAATTTTGCTGACGGTTTCATTAAAGTGTTTGGCGCATTTGCGGGAACGGAGCGGACAACCGGTGTATACAATTATGCTTCAGTTGGCTTCAGCGAAAATGATTATGATAACGCAACTATCAGTAAATGGCTGATTTCACGGGTTTTTTACGGAATGAAAAATGGTGACCAAATCAAATTCCGGACGAAACAAAGATGGATATCAGAATTCCAAACGATCGGTACAGGAGCTGCCGGGGATCTTCAATCCTTAGATTGTAACCGACCCAACCGAATGGAGGTGCGGTTAAGTATTGGCGACAGCACCGACTTAATTCCGCCCAATGTTGGGAATACGGCAACAAGCGTAGGAACGTTTACAACCGTTTTGCTAACCATCAATCCGGATCTAACAATTGAAGGATACCCTAATGATTGGACAGAATACACGGCCACCATCAGCGGCATACCCGAGGGCAAAACTGCCAGTGGCCGCATCGCATTTAGATATGCTTTCCCGGAAGGAGGGTATGCCAAATGTAAAGACAGTAAGCCCTTACCGGAACCAGCAAATCAAACTTTGGATTTTACTCTTGATTTGCTTGGCAGCATGGAAGACGGACCAGATGAACTTGGGTCTGCATTATTAGCCATTAATGTAGGTAGAAAATTAATAAACATTGCGATTAACGATCAACAAGGTAAAAACGGAACGACTATCGGACTAGATGATTTCCGCTACATCCGCAATAGCCGCACTTATGTTACCGAATCGTATGATGGCAGTGTTTGGTATGATGGCCGTCAACCCGCAACCCGACCATTATTTTCTTACCGCGGTTCACCGGATTGTTTTACTGAAGGACGCAGGAGTGACGGCCGTTTCTACTTCGTGAACAACTCCGAAACTCCCATTACCATACACGTGGCTCCAAGTAAAGATGAATTTGCGATGCTCATAGATGGCGATAGCAACAAACAGGTTGTTACCGTACCTGCAGGTGCAACCCAATTTATTTACCTTGGGTTAAAACCTAATCTAAGACTATCTGGAGTTGCCAACAGAAACCTGGTGATTCGTGAGAATAGCAGTACAGGTCCGATTTTGCACACCATCAGGTTAGCCTATGAAATTCTTACTCCTCCTCCTCCCATTCCAGTTTGCAGCACCTTCCCAAAACCAATAACACTGAGTGATTCGGGGAAAGTTACTTTGGTCAATCCTGCCGATTTTGATCTCGGCTCGGCTACCTCTTACGGATGTGCCGGTCCGCTTGATTTCGGTTTTGCAAAGTCACTCAACTATGGATCTCCGCTCAAACAATTGGAATATACATGTGCCGATGCAGGTATGAATACCGCCTACCTGATTGTTACCAATACCAAAACAGGAGCCACGGCTACCTGTCCGATTCAAGTAGAAGTAAAGCGTCCGATGAGTGCGAACTCCGTAGCCAACCAAGTTCAAACCTACTATATTGATTACCAGGGTAAGATGCCAATTGATTCCCTTGTACCACCCAAAGCAGCCGGCCCTTGTGCGACCAGCGCTACAGCACTCAGGATTATGAAAGTCGGGGACCGTTCGGTGGATTACCTCTCCTCACCCGGTTTACCTGTGGGTCAGTACTATATCACCTGGTTGATGTCATTTAGTTCAGGAACACCTCTAACAAGAGAAGTAACCACCGAATTAAATGTATTGGATACGATCAAACCAAAAGCATTCTGTAAAGACACAACCAAGATTGGATTTACTTACGTAACCATACTTGGGATTCCGGGTCCACCAAGAATTAAACTGAGAGATGACATCAATCCGTTCAGAGATATTGATAATGGAAGCTACGATAATTCCGGCCGAGTGGGCGGAGGATATTTAGGAGGATCAGGGGTGGCTAAGTACACCATCTACTCTCCCTGGTACACAGGTGCAGTTCAATATTTTGCCGATTCATTTGAAATCCAATGTTCCAATATTGGATTGTCGTTCCCGGTAACCCTCAAAGTTACCGATGCTTCCGGTAATTTTTCAACTTGCCAATCGTATGTAAAAATTGTGAACCCTTCGGAACCGGAATGTAAAAATACGACTATTGCCATCAACCCAACCACAGGTATCAAAAACATTACCACCAGCGATGTGCTGGCGAACGGTGTAAGCGGGGTTTGTGGTATGCAAAACGTGGCCTTATCGAGGAGTAGCTTTACCTGTGCTGATATCAATAAAACGATCCCGGTAACCGTTGGATACACAGATCCCGATGGGGTGGTGAGAGGATGTGTTGCCAATGTAACGGTGAAAAGCTACTCCATACCTGAAGGAACTTGTAAGGACTCTGTGAAAGCATATTTGACCAGTTTTTCAGACTATCAAGACCTTCTCGATCCTCTTGTACTTTCGGCCTGCAATTCACAACAACCTTGGTCGTTATGGGTAGGTAACATCTATTTCCCTTCTCTAACAGGTTCAAAAGCATGGAATTTCCAACCCGGTATTACTGAAGTAACCCGGAGAGCTATTGTATCAAGTGATACGTTTACTTGCCGAACAATTTATGCGGTATACGATACCCTTCCTCCGGTAATTACTACAACCGTGAGCAATAGCTTCCAAACCATCCCAACTTTACCCAACTATTGCAAGCAATTGACCGAAGTTCCAAATCCTTTTCAACAAGGAACGTACAAAGAATGGAGCTATGAATTTACCGGTGCAACCACCAAAAAAGTATTGATTAAAAACAGCGATGAATATGGACGTTATGTCAATGATGTTCGCATTGTGCGCAATGAAGGTTGGCCAAGTTACTGGTTAAACCAGTGGGACTCTATTAACCCTGGAGTTACAACGGTAACCATTAAGGCAAAAGACAATGCAGCAAATGAAACAACAGTTTCCTATACCATTACACTGAATGAACTTTCTCCGAATGTGCCAAGTGTTGGCTATTTTGGGGCACAGATGCCAACCGTAAGAGGCAATTTCTGCGGAACCACCTACAATCATTATATCGAAAGTCCGATGAGTGTGCCCTGCAACCAAACAGGATACATGTGGTATTTCCAGGTTCGTGATGGCTATATGGGCAATATCTTGTATGAGCAAGACTCTATCCCGCAAAACGCTGGCGCATTTATCCCGCTAAAAATCGGGCCTTATTTAAATCAAACGTATTACAACACCATTCATTTTGGCTACCACGATAAAACCTATGGAACAAAACAATATTCTTCTAACTCTGATATAAGGGTAGTCGATACGATTAGTCCGATCATTGTTCCAAATAATGTATTCATTCAAAACACAAACGATTCTACATTTAACTACGCCTATGCCATTCCGTCTCCTATCCAGTATCAAGGCAGTTGCTCAGGAGCGCGTTGGGGGTATAAAATAACCGGTGCTACAACCCTTTCTTCCACTCCAAATGGGTCGATAACTTATACGTCCAACCAACTTGCTGAATTTGGATTTACAGATTACTCTCAATGGTATCCTTCCATTCCGGCCGACTCAAGTCCGGTGGTCATGCTTAACAACGGAGTAAATACCATTGAGTATGTGATATTGGAAGAAAGTGGTGTGAGCAGCACGTGGACGAATGCTCCATACAAGTACATGGTGAGCATTCAAGATGTATCTGAACCTAAAATGACCTGTGCCGGCAACGACACACTCTACCGTGCTGCAGGGCCCTGTAATGTATCGGTAACCAATCCGGGTGCTCAGGTGAATGGTTTTACAGGACCTTTTGCAAAATCAAGATTTAGATTGTTTGGTGGAAATAGCAGAGTTGTACTGAATAAAAAAACGGCACCCGATTCCATTACCTTTATTTCAACCAATACCGGGTCAACCATAAATAAAAACGCTTATATTGCTTTTATCTTCAATTACAGCGGAACGGTTACATTCAACTGGACATATCAGAGTTCTGCTCCCGGCTTTTTCAGACCATTTGCACTAACTGACACGTTGAACCGATTCAAAGTCAGCCCGCCACTCTTATCCGGGTTCAGTGAAACCAATACAGGAGTGCAAAGTGGTACTTTTACTCAGGTGGTACAAGCCGGTGACATATTAAAAATTGGTGTGTATGAAGGCGGAGGAGTGTCCGGTTACTTGAAAATCAGTAATTTTTCAGCACCGTATGCAACACCTTCACCTACAATCACACAACCCACGTACCCCGACAATGCAGCTTACTATTTCAAATCCAACTTAGATACGGTTTACCCAATAGGAACCAGCCAAATAACCTACGCATTAACCAATATCAATAATGGTAAAACAGTGTATTGTCAGAAATCAATAGTGGTGATCGACAGTTTTGCCCGAAGCTTAAACTGCCAAAACCAAACCCTTTACCTTGGTCCCTATGGATCTGTCATACTCAAGCCAAGTGCAGTTTTGCCAACATCTTGTTTCCCTATTTCATCAACCAAACTCAATAAGGATACGTTTACCGGATCCGATATCGGAACCCAGGTTGTTGGCGTTACAAGTATTGGAACCATGAACGATACGCTTACCTGTAACTTTAATGTGACGGTGTTGGATACCACAAGGCCTGCTCAACGGATGTGGCAAATCACCTTACCATTATCGCCATCCGGCACGGCAATCCTTACCGATTCTATGGTAAAAAACTTCTTCTACGATAACCACAAAGTTGTGAGTGTTACCAAAGCAAAAACCAATTTCACCGTTGATGATGTTGGTTTGCAAAATGTACTCTTATCCGCTAGTGATTCTGTTGGAAACACCAACACTATTTCGGCACAAATTCTTATTACCCCGGGATTTGCACCCTTTACGCAAAGCAATTCAACCATCAACACTTGCTCCAGAGACAGTATAACACTCAAATTTGAAACTGAACCAGGTTATACCCTGTCGTATCAGTGGCAACAGAAAGAAAAAACAGATTCCATCAAACATTGGAACTACTATACCTGCACAGGCTCTACCTCAATCTTGGACGGAACTTCACTTCATCAGTTTTTCAGGTTTAGAAACGAAACCTATGTAGCTTTCCGAAGTGCTGATTACAACCACATTCAATTTATGAGGTTGGATACCTTCTCTAATCATTGGCGTCCGGCACTTTCAAGCATCAGTGTATCCTTTGTAAACCAATTCCAAGTATATGTAAACACCCAAGCGCATCCATCCAATCAAGAATTAAGGGTTGCTTTTTTAGACCCTAGTACAAATAAATTTGCCGTTCAACTTTACCGTCAAGATACCACTTGGTATACTTACAAAGAAGCAGGGGGCGATTGTAATATCGGGTCGCAAATATGTGGTTTGGATTATTTCAGCTATCAGGCTGATGGTCCCGGAGTATTTGCAATGGCTTCGTCCCAAAACAGTTCCATCACCAAGTTATTTGGTAACAACGGAAACTTCTTCCCTGTAAGAAATTCAACCGTCAATACACTCTTCCCAAATTATGAAATGTATTGTGTATACCAGGATAGCAGCACAGGTTCAGAGTATCCAACTTCTTTCAAATACCAAACAGGTGATTCAGTGACGGGTACATTCGGTAATAAATATCCTATTATCCGTTTTGATCTTTCAAGCTGGAATACCCAAATTGATCACATTGCCAATGGTAGAATCATTGTAGCCATTCGAAACAACAGTGCCAATCAAAATCGTTTCTTTGCCCTAACCAGAGGCTCAAATGGAGTAGTGACCGGTAGGGATTCTCTCAGCACCGACCCAAGTAACGGCAGTGCTTTATTCGATATCGAATCATTTAACAACAGTGATTATATCGCATACAAATCCGCAAACGGAAAAATATGTGTGAAGAAGTATACAGGTTCGAATACATGGAGTACTGTAGGTACGCTCGATTTCTCAGACGAACAAATTACCAAATTGGATATCACAACCGTCAATAATCAATTGTACTTAGCATATCTGGAAGTGACAGGGCGCGTGGTGTTGAAACAACTCAACGACAACAATTGGATTGACATGGCATCTCCGAATAACAATCTCACCTTTACGGTCGCAGGATCCTCTGATCCGGTTAGTATTGTGAATATCAACAACCAACCTGCTTTGTATTATAATGACAGTCGTGGAGGTTATCGCCTGTTGAAACTCGATCAATGGAAAACGATTGCAGGTGCTACTGCACAAACCTATAAACCAAATCTTACTACAGCGGGTATAACCGAATACCGCTGCATGGCTTCATCTTCAAGCATTTCCACGCCATCAGAAGTTAAAAGGGTTCAGGTAACTACAACTCCTACCATCAGAATGGGGAGTGCTCAACAAAATGTGGTGTACAATGGAACAGCTCAATTGCAGGTAATCTCAACCGGAGCCAATACCGATTGGAAATACAATTTTAACGAAGGTTCCGGTTTCTTAGCCACGGGGAATACCCTGACGTTGCAGAACCTGGAAGAGGATCAAAAGGTGTATGCTTATTCCTTCAACGAAAATTGTTATTCCGATACCGTTTCTGCGAAAATATACGTGTTCGATTCGAGCATGAGTATTTACCATGTGATTGTGAAAGACTCCATTTGCTCAGACGACTTTGTGCAAGCCTCGCTTGATACCTCCTTGCTCGGTTATAAATACTCCCTGTTTAAGCGCGATACCAGTGGAACATTCATCGATCAAAACCAATATCTGGTAAAGACACAGGAATGGCAAAACGTGGAATATTACCTCACTCCTTCCCAAACAGAAGAGTATCAAATTAAAGTTGAAAAAGTTTCCAATGATGCGCTTCAACTTCAAACAGGCGATATCTATTATAACCATATTAATTTCGGGGATAGTACATTGCCCATCACCAATGAGCTAACCATCGAAACATGGGTAATTGGGATTTCAACAAATCCATTCTATTTATTGGGTCTTAAAGCGCACAACAAAGGATTTTGGGATCCTGATTCAACTAAAAACTGGTCATGGAATGGCAATACCTTTGATGTATACAATGGCAATCAAAAAAGAAGCTTGAACTTCCCTAGTTTGCCGGCTTCCAACACTTGGACACATGTAGCTACCACGGCCGGACCCAATGGTATGCGTATTTATTACGATGGGGTGTTAGTTGCTTCTGACACTACCTCATCCACAGTTGATTTTAACCAAATCAAATCAGATTTGCTTCTAGGTATCAAAGAGTCGGGAGCAAATACTTATTATGCATTTGGCTTAGATGAATTTAGAATATGGAATACCGTAAGAACAGATTCCGAGATTGCAGGCTATAAAGATGTGTGCCTCACCGGTAATGAGAGTGGCTTGGTTTTATACAACAGCTTCTCCGACTACAATGCCTCAAGTAAAAAATTTGTGTCTACCAAAGGAAGTGATGGAAATTTTGTTATTTATAATTCAGGAGATGTACTCACAACTACTAACCGCAATAGTACTTGTATAGCAAATCAACCTCCGGCACAATTCATACCTCCTTTCACCGTAAATGTGGTTTCAAATCAACCTACAATCGTTTCACATACTGAGTACATACAACTTCCTGATTCGGCATGCAATGGACAAATGGTAACCATACATGCAAATAGCAATATGGGAGGGGTTACCTGGTACAATGCCTTTACAGGTGGGGACGTAGTAGGTGTAGGAAGCAACCTAACTATTTTTGTAGACTCAAGTATGATCTTGTATCCTGCAGCCGACAACTCGGTTTGCCAACGCAAAGAAACCTTTATTGAAGCTGTTGAAAAACCTACCTTTTACGGATATGAATATGATCCGTTTTGTGCCGGAAGCAATGTAGGCTACTTTTATGTGGATTACCGAGGAGATGGTTACAGGATATTTGAGGACTCAATCGGTGGGTATCCGCTGGATATTGATTCGATTCGCAATGATGTTATGATTAACCAAGCGGATACCTTTTGGATTGATGTTTACAACCTTACAAGTACCGGTGGTGGTGGTGGTGGTGAAGAGGAGCCGCAGCCGGATGAGTATGTTCAATATGGAACAGTAGGTTGTGTTACACCTGCCCGTTATCCAATCATCTTTAATCCAACTCCTAAACCTACAGTTATAGCTACCTACGACAGTACCCGTTATGGACCAGGAACAGTAACGCTTAAAGCAATCCCAGGTGCGAATCAATTTGTGCAGTGGTTCGATATCAATGGAAGCTTTGCCGATGGATGGGATACCGTGTTCACCACTCCTTATCTAACAACAACCACACAGTATATTGTGAAAGCGCTCGATAATAATTGGAGTTGCGACCGGAGTGAAGGAGATACAGTTACTGCGTTTATCATTCCATACCCAACAAGAAGCGATACGGTGATTGCTTGCGAATCCTATACATGGGAAAATGGTATGACTTATACTCTTTCTGATACCAATATCTTCTACTTCAAACCAAATGCTACTGGTGGTGATAGCCTCATTCAACTTCACTTAACCATTATTCCATTTGAAAACACACAACTATCGGTGAATAAAACCAGCATGTGCTTGAACGATTCGGCAACCATTACTGTTTTTGCCGCTCAAAATAACTATGAGTATTTGCTAATGAATGCTACAACTCAGGCAATAGTGCAAGGACCGATTACTGGGAATGGATCTAATATTGTTTTCAATACAGGTCCTCTAACCCAACACGTAAGTTATAAAGTAATAGCAACAGATACTGCCAGCGTAAACAACCAAACTTTAGGTTGTACCAAACAAATTGGAGAAACCATTCATCTCAGAGTTGGATCCTTGTTTTCTTCATCTGAATTGTCAACTTGCGGAAGTTACGTTTGGCGTGGCCAACTGATTACCCAAACCGGAATCTATTTTGATACGTTGGCCAGTACACAAGGGTGCGACTCCGTGCTTGAATTGCGTGCAACCATTTTCCCAATTGGAGAGCGAATTGACTCCGTTTCAACTTGTGGATCATATGTTTGGTATGGTATAACTTACAATGCTTCAACTAGCACACCAACTCGATTCCTAGGATTAACTGAGTATGGTTGCGACTCTGTTGTACGATTGCATTTAACTATCAACAATAACTCAGCAGTTGACTCGAGACTTGCCTGGGATTCATTGACATGGATAAATGGAATCACTTACACAGCTAATAATAACACTGCACAATACACGCTGACCAATTCGAAGGGATGTGATTCGGTGGTAACCTTAAACCTCACCATCCTCAACTCGGCTGATCGTACCGTATTAAATCCACAAGCCATTTGTGCAGGTGGTAGTTATACCTTTAACGGAAACGTGTACACCGCTGCCGGAACCTACCGCGATACCTTGTATGCCGGAACCGGTAACGATTCGATTTTTGTAACGCAGTTAACTGTGAACTCAAAACCGGTTACATCAGCCATTACTGGACAAATCAATCCTGTATTGGGATCCACTGAAACTTACAGTGTAATGAATACTGCAGGCTCAACGTATAACTGGATCATCACCAATGGAACACAAGTGAGTGGTGGGAATACGAATATCATCAGCGTATTGTGGAGCAATACCATTGTGGCTGCTGCTGTAAAAGTAGTGGAGACCAGCATCTATGGTTGTACAGGAGATTCGGTTACACAAAACGTGGCCCTTCCGGTGAGCTTACTCAACTTTACTGCAACTAAAAAAACCAAGGCAGTTGAGTTAAGGTGGAGTACGTCAAGTGAACAAAACAACAAAGGCTTTGAGGTGGAACGTTCATTGGATGCAACCACCTTTGAAAAACTTGGTTTTGTAAAAGGCAATGGAACTACCAACCAAACAAGTTATTATACTTACAACGATGTTACTTATTACCGTGCAGGTGCAAATGGAAATACAGCTCCTGCTGTTGCGTATTATCGATTGAAGCAATATGACTTTAACGGTACATTTGAGTATTCACCTGTAGTGGCTGTCAACAATCAAACAACAGCTCAACAAGCCGTTGTGATGAATGCCTCACCCAATCCGTTCCAAACCGGATTTGAACTCAATATCAACAGTGGTAAGGAAACTGAAGCCGCAGTTGAAGTATTTGATGCCTTTGGTAAACGAGTGGCAAGCAAAACAATCCATCTGGTGCCGGGCGAAACATTCTTCAGCTTTGAACAAGCCGGTGAATGGAAAGCCGGTATGTATTTTATTGTATTGTGGGTAGATGGGGAGCGTCAAACACTCCGCATTGTGAGAGAATAAAAAGGCACACTTTGGTTTATCAAAAAAAGTCCCGTTCTGCTTAGGCATGAACGGGACTTTTTTTATGAACTAAGATATGGTGAATTCAATTGAAGTTTGCTCGCTTCTCTGTTCAACTTAGAGTGAATTCTTTTTGCTATTCAATAAATAGCTAAATATTTGAATACACCTCAACAGGCAATTAGATTGCTTGTTGAAGGAAGATAAAATCATCCATGTATAATTACATCAAAGGTTGGTATGATAAAAATCCGATTGTACTTATTAAATACAAAGACGCTTTTTTTGACCTTCCATTCGAGGGAAACTCTCCTCATTTAATGTGGGAGAGCTTTAAATCCATACATTTTGCAATTTTGATTCAGTAAAATCAGAATAACGGCAAGCAAACTTTTACGAATACTGAGGCTAATTACCTCCATTTTGATGATGAATTAGTCTAATCAACTCCTCCATCTAGGCAAGGCAAAAGATTATCTATAAACAACATACGTATCTCATTTTTTACAAACTTAAACAATCTCCTTCCTGCTTTTTTTTCAATTTAGCATATTCTGTTACTTTTGACTTATCATTCATAGCACATGCATACTTTCATCGAAAAATGGTATAACAAAGTAAGACCCTACCTATTTAAGTACAAGGATGGTTTTTTTGTATTTACATACCTGAATAATACACCACAACTCATGTGGCAAAGTTTGCAGCAAATGCCTTTTATTAAGTTCTCGCATGCCCTAAACATGAGCGAATCCAATAATATGTTTTTGAATGCGAACATGTATTATCAAGAAATTGAAGAAGATCTTGTAGTATTTTACAACGAGGTTGATTACAAACAAAAGGTAACCTACAACCATTACAGAAGAAAAGATATACCTCCGGCCTATTACTGCTTAACTGTATTTTTGAGCGAAACCACAAACAACCATAGCAAAACGATTATAAACGATTTTCATTTTAACGGTTTGCTTTGGATTCTTCATAAACCTAATGTAATCGTAAAGGATTTTCATTTCAAAAATTCGAGAACCAAAACATTAATCTTATATTTTACCAAGAATTGGCTCAAACGCTACATGGCCAATTTTCCCGAGGAAAATATGTACCTTCAGCGTTTTATGAATTCAGATGAACAATCAATAGGACTTAATTTTATTGCAACCGGAAATGGCATGAGCATCCTCGATAAAGGTGCTCAACTGATGAAAACAGAAGTAAGTCAAACCAAAAAGCAATTACTTAACGAGCTTGTTTTTGAAACAATTTCTTTTTTTAAAACCACCGTACTCCAAAATATAGCCGGTTCAAATCACCTGGCAATTAGCAATGCCAATCAAAATAAGGTCCTTTTGGCTGAAGCATTAATTATGCAAAATATTTATTCCAAGTTCCCCGGTATTGATTTTATAGCGGGGCAAGTTGGTTTATCATCAACCAAGTTAAAAACTCAATTTAAAGCTCATTTTGGTACTTCTTTATTTCAATACCATCGAAGCAAACAATTGATAATTGCCAAACAAATTATTGACAAACAAGAACTCACCATAAAAGAAATTGGACTGCAATTTGGGTATGAAAATGCAGGTAAATTTTCAGCTGCATTTAAACAGCAGCATGGGGTTTCACCTTCTGATTTGCAAAAAGAGCAACCAAATTAATTTCTTAATATACTGCTTTGGGTGCTGTTCCATATCACCTAACTCCTTCTTATTGCTAAAACATATTCCTTTGTTTTAAAAAATCTAAAATCAGATCATTCATGATTTTATAAATGTCGTTTTGGATTAGCCTAGCTTAAAAAGACAGCTATATTTTGCCTCATATTTTTATTTTCAATATGAGATTACATTTTTACAACCCTCTGTTTTCCTTGTTTGCCTTATTGTTACTTACAACGTCAGTATTTGGGCAACGCGTTAGATATGAAACAAAATTTAACGGAGTAAATACTCTGGACGACAACCTTTTTGGTTGGTATATGAAAAATAATACTATCCCTGCAACTGGCGAAGGTGAAGATGCCTGGGCATTAGAAGGAGGCCTGAGTGGATATGTTGGGGAACCTTATGATGTAGGCGGATTTAATTCTTCTATAAGGACTCTTGCTTATAACCTGCGTGGGTTCTCAGGAGCTGAATATTTGCCCAGTAAATATTTTTACGCCTCTGTAGGTTACTCAGAAAATGATCACGATGGTGCTTATGTAAGTAAATGGATGATTTCAAGGGTTTTTCATGGATTGAAAAATGGGGACGAAATTAGCTTTTGGACCAAACAACAATATGCCACTGATGGCCAAAATGCTCTAGCATTGGCAGCGCAAGACGTTTCAAGTTTTGGTTGTAATAGGCCCAATAATTTGCAAGTGTGGCTGAGCACAGCAGAATCATTTGATTCTCAATTACCTGATGTCGGAGATACCTCTACAAGCACTGGCACATTTCGTACTTTATTAGGTGAGGTTAACCCTCAATATACTGTAGATGGCTATCCGAAGGATTGGACACTTGTAACTTACAGAATAAAAGGGTTACCAGAAGGCAGAACAGTTAGCGGAAGAATAGGATTTAGGTATGTGTTACCCAATGGAGGGTATGATAACTGTAAGCCCAAAAATGAACCTAAAACATTTGTAGGAGAAACGTTTGGTAATGTTAGAAGTATGGCAGGCTTTTTTGGTGGTAAATATGGAGAAAAGGCAACACTTGCATTAGATCTTTTTGAATATGGATTGGGAGCCATTAGTGGTCAAAAAGGCAATCAAGGAACAGCAATTGCCATTGATGATTTTAAATGGACATCTGTCTCTAGCTCTTTTGTTGATGATATTTACGACAATATTTGGTATAATGGAAGAGGCCCTGTTGAAAGGTTGCATTTTAGCTATCGCGGGCATCCAACATGTGTTGATTTAGGAAAAGTTAGTAGCAGGAATCTCACCTATTTTAACAACTCCAATACAACTCAAAATATTTACATAGACATCAACAATTTAGAACAAGACTACATTGTTGAAATTTCTAACAGTAGAGATACTTCCCAAATCAATAAACCAAATCAATCCTTACCCCCATTTACTGGAATAGGCATCAGCCTAAAGTTAAAACCAGGATTGTATGGTACAAGGAATTCTGAATTGCTTATCAGACAGGGTAATATTAGTGGACCTGTGCTGCATGAAATTAAAGTATCGTACGAAGTATTCTCCGCACCAAAACCAGTAGCTAGGTGCCATAATTCATATATACCTACTATTTATAACAACGAACTTGGCATGGCAGAACTAACAAACCCATCAGAGTTTAACAATGGGTCTGAACCGGGCGGTACAGGCCAAGGAGCTTGTGGTGGCCCACTACGCTTTGGCTTTGCTTTCAACCCTTTAAATAGCAGTGAATTTTTCGACACCCTAAAATTTGGGTGCAATAGATTGGGATTGCAAACCGTTTATTTAGTTGCTAGAGATGGACTTACTGGAGTTCAGGGTGCTTGCACTTTTCAGGTAAGGGTTGCATTACCAGGCTTGACTTTTGAGAGCGATACCCAAACCTATTACCTGCAACGTTATGAGAAGGGACTGCCGCTTACAGCCCTTCGGACACCTACGGCAAAGGGTGTATGTCAACCAACCTTAACCCCAAGGTCAATTTATAGAGCCTCTGATAACAATGGCACTTTCTCTGACCGAACGATTGACTACCTCACAGCAACAGAATTGGGCTTTGGGGTTTACCGCATAGAATGGAACGTAAGCTATGGCCCCAACCCTGATCAACAAGCTATAAGTCGTATTACTTATTTAAATATTATTGATACCATTAAGCCAATTGCTTTATGCAGAGATACTGCAAAAATTGGCTTCAATTGGGTTCTAATAATGCGCAAACCTGGCACTGTTAGTCGACCTGAGCTTAAAATTAGAGATGATATCAATCCACGCAGAGATGTTAATATAGGTAGTTATGATAATGGTTTTGATTACTATCAAGGCATCAAAAAATTCAGTATGTATTCGACTTGGTACACCGGACCAGTACAGTATTTTGCCGATTCGTTTGAAATTCAATGTTCCAATATTGGTTTAACCATCCCAGTAACAATGAAGGTAGAAGATGCAGCGGGTAATTTTAGCACTTGCCAATCCGTTGTTCAAATTGTAGATGCAACTGAACCGAAATGCGCGGATATAACAGTTGCCTTGAGCCCAACCACTGGAACGTTAAACCTCACACCAAGCAATATTTTACTGAATGGTGTGAGTGGGGTTTGTGGGATGACTAATGTATCGCTATCAAAAGTTAATTTTACATGTAGCGATGCTAATAAAACAATTCCTGTTACCGTTGGGTACAAAGGGCCCGATAATATTGTACGTGGGTGCACATCACAAGTTACCGTAAAAAGTTACTCGGTACCCGAAGGAAGTTGCCAAGATACGATTAAGCGTAACATTACTTCTGGGCGTTGGTTAACCGAAATTGAGCCACTAGTGGTTTCAGCTTGTGGCACCTCGCATCCTTACTCAATGTGGGTGTCTAATTTCTATTATCCTAATATTACCGGTAATAAAATAATTGATTTTAGACCTGGTTTTACAGATGTAACGCGGACTGCTATTGTAATGGGCGACACGTTTACTTGTAAGCAAACCTATGCTATTGCCATAGTCGATCCCGTGCCTCCTGAGATTGCTGTTGCACCAGTAAACGAAAATACATTTCACAATGCAACAGAAAGTGGTTGTAAAAAAGCAGTAGAAATTCAAAATCCATTTAGGCAAGACACATATAAAGATTGGAGTTATACCTTATCTGGAGCCAATACAAAAACTGTATTGATCGAAGTTGAACCTTATGCTCGATATGTAAATGGTGTTGGTGTTTGGGGTAACTCAACTCCATACTGGCTCAATCAATCGGATTCACTATACCCTGGAGTTACAACTATAACCCTAACTGCAACTGATTATGCTGGAAATTCAACAACAGTTTCATATACCCATACCATTACAGAACTTGACCCAGCAGAGCCATTTGTTGGTTACATTGCTGCTGAAATGCCAACTATACGGGGTAATTTTTGTGGTGAAACCTATAATCATTATATAGAAAGCCCAATGGCTGTAGCATGCCAGCAAACTGGTTTTATGTGGTACTTTCAAGTGCGCGATGCATATATGGGCAATATTTTGTATGAATTGGATTCTATCCCTCAAAATGATGGTGCATTTATTCCACTCAAAATTGGTCCTTATATTAATCAAGATTATCCTCAAATTATTCATTTTGGTTACCACGATAAATTGTATGGTAATAAAATATACTCCTCCAATTCATCAATCAGGGTGCTTGATACCATTAGCCCTGTAATGGTGCCAAGTATTGTAAGAATACAATCTTACAATGATTCTACTTTCAAGCATCAATATTCAATTCCGTCTCCGATTCGCTATACAAATAGCTGCACGGGGGCACGTTGGGGTTATAAAATTACTGGAGCTACTGTATCGCAGTCAACTGTTAATCCCGCAATTTCTTATAACAGCAATCAACAAATAGAGCTGACAATGGCAGATTACTCCAATGGTTATCCATCTATTCCTGCCGATTCGAGCCCTGTTGTAGAGTTGAACATTGGATTAAATATTATAGAATATTTCATTTTAGAGGAAAGTGGAATTGGACTTTCATCAACTTCGGCCAACTACATTCATTATGTAGAAATTGAGGATGTTTCCTTTCCTACAATGACCTGCCCACCAAATGATACCATGTATCGCACAAGTGGGGCGTGCGGACTTGCTGTTGCAAATAGTTGCAGTCAAATAAATGGCTTCACCGGTCCATTTGGCAAAACAAGACTATTCAAAAACGGAACCAATCCACAAGTAGCCATAAACAAAGCAACAACTCCCGATTCGATTACCTTCACCTCAATACCATCAGCATCAGTTAGAAGAGAAAGTGCTTATACCGAAATCTTTTTCAATTGCGCAGGAACAGTATCGTTTAGTTGGGAATATCAATCAAACTTCCCTCAGTTTTTTAGGCCCTTTGCTACAACTGGCTTTGTTAATAGGTGGCTTACCACACTACCGATATTAGCCGGGTTTACTCAAAACAATACAGGTGTTCAAAGTGGTACTTTCACCAAAACCGTTACTGCTGGTGAGGTTCTTAAAATCGGTGTTTTTGAAGGAGGGGGTGCTGGAGCGAATGGATATTTAAAAATCTTTAACTTTTCGGCACCATACGCTACTCCAAGTAGTATTCCAACGCAGCCGGTGTATGCAGACAATCCTAATTTATTCTTCACTTCTGATTTAACCACTCAATATCCGATTGGCAATAACACGATTAACTATTCTTTAACCAATCTTAATAATGGTCGCACAACATATTCTACCCAAACGTTCACAGTAATCGACAGCTTTGCCCGCAGTTTAAATTGCCAAAATAAAACGTTGTACTTAGGTCCTTTGGGGGAGGTTGAATTAAATATTGATTCAGTACTGCCAACCTCATGTTTCCCTGTATCGAGTACTACATTAAGCAAAAGTATATTCACCGGGAATGATATTGGAACACAAAGTGTAATGATTACAAGTATTGGTAGCAATAACGATACACTTACTTGTAGTTTTAATGTAACGGTATTGGATACAACAAGACCAAGGCCCAATTTTTGGCAACTGAACCTACCATTATCACCATCTGGAACAGCTATCTTAAGCGATTCGGTAGTAAAAAGTTTCTTCTATGATAACCATAAAATAGCAACTACCTCTTTAGGTAGAACCACCTTTACATGTGATGATCTTGGGTATCAAAATGTATTTATCAGTGTTACCGATTCGGTTGGCAATACCAATAGTTTAATGGCTCAAATTAATATTACCCCAGGGTTTGCATCTATTGTTGACAGAACCATTACTACCGAAACCTGCTCAAAAGATTCGGTTGTATTGGATTTTGAGGCTAATCCTGGTTATTCATTGAATTACCAATGGCAAATTAAAGAACAAACAGATTCTATTAAATACTGGAATTACTTTACTTGTACCAATACTACTCCATTTTTAAGTGGCACGTTTTCTCATCAATTCTTTAAGCTGAAAAATGAAACATATGTAGCCTATTATCAATCTGGAACTTCCACAATTGTATTTAAAAAACTAGATACCATAACCAATAATTGGAAACCCGCTTTAACACCATTAGCCGTTAGCCTGAGGTCTGCCCAATCATTTAAAGTTCATGTGAATAACAGTACGAATAGTGAAAAGTTAGAAGTTGCCTATATCAATGATATTCCGAATAGTTTTGGTGTTCAACAATACTTAGATTTTAGCAACAGTTGGCTTCCGCTCAATGATAATGGCCTTGATTATTTCACTTTCCAATCTGCCTCAGCCCCAGTAAATACAACTAGTACTGTTAACTTCTTTTTTAATCACTTGTATGGCAATAATGGATATTATTTCCCTGTAAACAATCAAGCTAAGGTATTTGCAGTCAATAGAGACACCATTGGTTTCTCTCGCTCGTATTCTAGAGTCAGAGATACAGTTGCTGACTGGAACGGTTCAATGACCATTGTACGGAGAAATTATGACCTCTTCAACTCTGACCCTTGGACACCGACACCTGGCGTACCTCCAATTTTTGTTACCAATGGTAAAACCATATTTGCTATTCGTAACACCATAAACCAAAACATATTTTTTGAACTTACGTTCAACCCTGATGGGGTTATCAATGGTAAAGACTCTCTTACAACTGATCCAACTGGAGGTAGCAGTCTTTTTACAATGGAGACTCTGAACAACATCGATTACATAGCATACAAATCGGCCAACGATAAAGTGTGCGTTAAAAAATACGATGGATTAAATAACTGGAGCGCAGTTGGCAGTCTTGATTTTTCTGATCAGGAAATCAATAGAGTATGCTTAGGTATTGTTAACAATACCCTTCATCTGGTTTATGTGGAAACACCAAGCAACCGAATGGTGGCAAAAAAACTAGTAAACAATGCTTGGATTGATTTGGGATCTACTACTACAAATATCAGTTATAATGATGTAGGATTTGAACTTTCGATAGTTGATTTAAACAACGAACCAGGTATTTATTTTACCCAAAATAATGGTGGAACGAACAGACTCATAAGATTAGATGAATGGAAAACAATACCTAATGCTACCACTGAAACTTACAGAACAAAGATACAAGCCGGTGGAACCAACGAATACCGTTGCATAGCATCTAGCTCAAGTTGCAATATTTTTGTACCGTCTGAGGTTCATAAAATTGTAGTTACTGAAACGCCTGAAATAAAGATAGTAAGCAACCAAATCAATGTAGTTAAAGAAGGAACAGTCCAACTTGAAATACAAACCAATGGAGCAGAAAAAAGATGGCAATATGAATTTGGTGAAAGTGCAGGAATATTGGGATCAAACCAAACTCTCCGTTTACCAAGTATGACTAAAGATACCACCGTTTATGCCTTCTCTAATAACGGAAATTGTTACTCAGATACTGTATCAGCGCAAATCTTTGCATACGATTCGAGTTTAACCATTTAT
Organism: Chitinophaga pinensis; assembly: GCA_943369665.1. GTDB lineage: Bacteria > Bacteroidota > Bacteroidia > UKL13-3 > UKL13-3 > UKL13-3. The sequence goes on along the minus strand of CALRNX020000004.1, from coordinate 65,533 downwards.
AATTATATCTACCGTGATTCTATTTGCCACAGTGAGTATGTTAGTATAAAATTAGATACTGTGCTTCCTGCTTATCGATATTCTTTGTTTAAGAAAAACATAAACAATGAATTTGTATACGATAGTGCACGTATAGACATCGTTGCTCCTTGGCAAAGTGCAGATTTTGGAGTTATTCCAAATCAAACATCAGAGTATCGAATCAAGGTAGAAAAAAGCGCCCATGATGCTGCCTATTTTGAAACCTCAGATTTGTACCCAAGTCATATAGATTTTGGAGATGATTCATTAGACATAACCAATGAAATTACCGTAGAAGCTTGGGTAAGAGGAATTGGAAATAGCCCGTTTTCTTTGCTAGGAATTCAGAATACCAACGGAGGTATTTATGACCCGGATTCGCTCAAAAACTGGAGTTGGAGTGGTAACTACTTTAATGTTTACAATGGTTCAGAAAAAAGGGAATTAGTATTCCCAAATTTACCAGCTTCTAATGATTGGATACATGTAGCCACAACAGCAGGACCCAACGGAATGAGAATCTATTACAACGGTGTTTTAGTTGCATCAAATAATGATAGCTCAAGTGTACCTATCAATAATAATAAAGCTAGGTTAACATTAGGTTTAAGAGGTCAAGGCTCCAAAGCAAATTCTTTAATAGGCATGGATGAGTTCAGGGTTTGGAATACCGTGCGAACAGCTGCCGAAATTGCAACCAATAAAGATTCATGCTTAACTGGATCAGAAACTGGATTGTTGGTTTATAATAATTTTTCAAATTATGACGATAAACTAAGAACGTTTGCATCTCAAAAGGGAAGTGATGGCGTTTATCAAATTTACGAAAACAAAGTTTTTGTAAAAACCATTGCCAGAAATGGTTCTTGTTATCAAACCAGTGAAGCGTTCTTTTTACCTCCTATAACGATTCATTTGGTTTCAAATCAAGCAAACCTAATTAGCTATGAGAACTACTTTGAGTCTCCAGATTCAATCTGTGGAGGCACAATGGTTCAATTGGTATCCAAAGCCTCAAATGGACTTGTAAAATGGTATGATACCTTTGATGGAGATAGCGTTATTGCCATAGGTGATACTTTAAGGCTTTTTGTAAATGAGTCTCGTACAATTTATTCAGGTGCAGCAAATTCGGTGTGTGAACGAGGTGAAACAACCATTGAATTAAATGATTATCCAAAAGTTACTGAAGCTGAAGTTGAGGAGTATTGCTATGGATCTGAACTTCGCAATAATTCTTTTAACATCTCTTATGATGGTAATGGATACCGAATGTATGATGTTGCAATAGGTAGCACTCCACTCGACTTATCAACTGATAATGGAGGAACTGGAATAGATGGCGAACGAATTTTGACGGAAACGGATACCTTATGGGTAGAAGCATACAACTCAGATTGGGTAGAAATTAATGGTAACTATGAAGAAGTGATAACTTGCATTTCACAACAGCGTATGCCACTAATTCTTTCAGTTAGGGCTCAATCTTCCATTGTTTCAACCGCTGATAGTTCCCGATTTGGTGAAGGAACTTTAACCCTTAAAGCCACTGCGGGCCCAAATCAATTTGTTGAATGGTTTGACATCAATGGGAATCTTCTCAATTCCGGGGACACCGTTTTTACAACACCACCTCTTACAAGCACTACTCAATATCTGGTTAGAGCCACAGATAATGATTATTATTGTAGCTCGAGTGATTGGGATACTGTAACTGCAGTTGTTAATTACTACCTAACCAGGGTAGATACCATTTTCGCTTGTGAGTCATACACATGGGAAGATGGGAATACCTACACTGCTTCTGATTCCACCATATCTTACATAAAAAACAATATGGCAGGAGTAGATAGTTTAATCCAACTTCATCTAACCGTCATTCCATTTGAAAACACCCTCACACAGGTAAATAAATACAGCATGTGTTTGGGCGACTCTGCTACCATTACGATTCAGTCGGCACAAGATGGTTACCATTACACGATAGTAGATACCAGTACCCAAACAACCATCTTTGGTCCAGTGCTCGGAACCGGAAATGATATTGTTTTCAATACAGGTCCACTGAGTCATCACGTAGGTTACAAAATATTGGCCACTGATACGGCAAGTGTTAGCAATCGAACATTAGCATGTACTAAGCAAATTGGAGATGTGATTACTTTAAGGGTAGGATCGTTGTATTCTTCTTCGGAGGCATTCACCTGCGGAGAGTATTCATGGCGCGGACAAAACCTATCTCAATCAGGCATCTACTACGATACCTTACCAAGTTCACAAGGATGTGACTCTGTTGTTGAATTGCATTTAACAATTTTCCCTAACAGAGAACATATTGATACTGTGAACGCATGTGGATCCTACACATGGTATGGAGTTACATACTCAGCTTCAACTACCTCACCAACAAGGTCACTCGGATTTACTGAGTATGGTTGCGACTCTATTGTACGATTGCATCTAACAATCAATAACAATTCATCAGTCGACACCAGAGTTGTTTGGGACTCCCTTACCTGGATTGATGGTATTACCTACACCGCAAATAACACTATCGCAACCCATACCCTGTTAAATGCTGCGGGTTGTGATTCGCTGGTAACGTTAAATCTTACTATTCTGAACTCGGCTTCACGTACCGTGATGAATCCACAAACCATTTGTGATGGTGGAAGTTATGCCTTCAACAACAAGGTGTATACCACAGCAGGAACTTTCCGTGACACTTTGTATGCAGGTACCGGTAACGATTCAATTTATGTAACGGTACTAACGGTGAACCCAAAACCTGCAACATCAGCTATCAGTGGACAAACAAACCCTGCTCTTGGAACAACCGAAACATACAGCGTACTCAATACATCAGGTTCAACCTACCAATGGATCATTACCAACGGAACACAAATAAGTGGGGGGACCTCAAATAGCATTAGTGTGTTGTGGAGCAACACGATCATAGCTGCTGCTGTAAAAGTAGTTGAGACCAACATGAATGGTTGTATCGGTGATACCATTACCCAAAATGTAGTGCTACCGGTGCAACTGCTCTCATTTGTGGGACAGAAAAAGAACACGGTGGTTGAATTGAAATGGAGCACTTCAAGTGAACAAAACAACAAAGGTTTCGATGTAGAACGTTCATACGATGCAACAACCTATGAAAAATTAGGATTTGTAAGCGGTAAAGGAACAACCAACCAAATGAGCGCTTACCAATTTAATGATGTTACCTTTAACCGAAAATCACAACAAGGGGTACAAACGGAACCCGCTTTGATTTACTACCGTTTGAAACAAATTGATTTTAATGGTGAATACAATTACTCTCAGGTTGTTGTGATTAACAATAAGGTGGCCAATGGACAATCCATTCAATTTACAGCCGTACCGAACCCTTATCAATCCAATTTTGAATTGACTATTCAAAGCAATCAAACCAGCGAAGCATGGGTGGAAGTGTTTGATGGCTATGGTAAACGAATAGCCAACCAAAGTTTAACGCTAACTGAAGGAAAGACTACCCTGAGTTTTGATCAGGGTAGTGAGTGGAAATCGGGCATGTACTTTATTGTACTTAGAGTTGGAGATGAACAACAAACCATACGAATCATCCGAGAATAATCCGGTGATTCCATCTTTTTCAAAGTCCTGTTCTCCAATTGGAGGACGGGACTTTTTGTTTTAATGGTTTCAATCAACAATCCAAATCCGGAGTGTTTTCATACAAGATACTAAAGTGCATAAAAAAAGCCACTCGGACGGAGTGGCTTTTGAACTGTATTTGCTCCCTGACCTGGGCTCGAACCAGGGACCTAGTGATTAACAGTCACTCGCTCTAACCAGCTGAGCTATCAAGGAATTTACCGATATAAAAAAATTTTCGTGGTTTTGCCAGTACTTATTTTCTTAAACGGGATGCAATGATAGGAATTCAAATTTAATTACGCAATATTTGCCACGAAAAATTTTAAAAATATTTTATATGAGTTTATTAGTTGTTGGTAGCGTGGCGTTTGACGCTATTGAAACCCCGTTCGGAAAAACAGACAAAATTGTTGGAGGTGCTGCTTCTTACATTTCATTAGCTACTTCGTATTTTACTACTAAAACCAAATTGGTAGCTGTAGTAGGTGATGACTTTCCGCAAGCGTTTGTGGATACCTTAAACAAAAGAGGCGTTGACACTGAAGGTTTACAAGTGAAACAAGGCGAAAAATCCTTTTTCTGGAGCGGTAAATACCATACTGATATGAACTCGCGCGATACGTTGATCACTGAGTTAAACGTGTTGGGTGATTTTGACCCGATCGTTCCTGCCTCATATCAGGATTGCGAATATTTAATGTTGGGTAATTTAAGCCCTCAGGTTCAGCAAACAGTTATGAATCGCTTGACTAAACGACCTAAACTCATTGTGATGGACACCATGAACTTTTGGATGGAAATTGCCATGGACGAATTGAAAAAAACCATTTCGATGGTAGATGTTCTAACCATTAATGATGAAGAAGCGCGCCAACTTTCAGGAGAATATTCGTTGGTAAAGGCAGCCGCCAAAATTCAGGCAATGGGTCCTAAATATTTAATTATCAAAAAGGGAGAAAACGGAGCATTATTATTTCATGGCAAAGAAGTATTCTTTGCACCGGCACTGCCTTTGGAAGAAGTATTTGATCCAACCGGAGCCGGTGATACTTTTGCCGGTGGATTTATCGGTTACCTTGCAAAAACGGATGATATTTCGTTCGATAATATGAAAAATGCCATCATCTATGGTTCGGCAATGGCTTCGTTTTGTGTGGAGAAATTTGGAACTGAACGCATCATGAATTTAGAAGCATCTGAATTGCAAGGTCGTATCAATCAATTCCGCAATTTGGTGAACTTTAATTTAGCCTCACATTAAGCATTTGTTAAAACAACCTCATTTGTTACATTTGCCACACTTACAATTAAAGAAATCGTATAATTATGTCACAAAACACAGCAACACACAGCAACGACAATCCATTCGAATCAATGATGTCACGCTTCGATGAAGCAGCTAGAATTATTGGTTTAGATGAAGGTTCATATAATGTTTTAAAATCGCCACAAAAGGCAGTTATTGTTTCAATTCCGGTAACCATGGATAACGGAACAGTACAGGTTTTTGAAGGTTTTCGTGTAGTTCACAATGCTAACTTAGGCCCGTCAAAAGGGGGTATCCGTTATTCAATGGATGTAAACCTTGATGAGGTAAAAGCATTGGCAGCATGGATGACATGGAAATGTGCCGTAGTAGGTATTCCTTATGGTGGAGGTAAAGGTGGTATCAAATGTGATCCGCGTAAATTGAGCAAAGGCGAATTGGAAAGATTAACCCGTTCGTATACTGACTTAATGGTAGATGTATTTGGTCCGGATAAAGATATTCCGGCTCCGGATATGGGAACCGGTCAACAAGAAATGGCCTGGATCATGGATGAGTATTCTAAATTAGTTGGATTCTCTTCTCCCGCGGTTGTTACCGGTAAACCTTTGGTTTTAGGAGGTTCATTAGGACGTGTTGAAGCAACAGGTCGTGGTGTAATGGTTTCTACCCGCTCGGCATTGGCTAAGCTTGGCATCAGCCCGGTTGGCGCTACTTGTGCGGTGCAAGGTTTTGGCAACGTAGGTTCTATTTCTGCTAAGTTATTGCAAATGCAAGGAATGAAAGTGCTTGCGATTAGTGATGTTACCGGTGGATATTTTAATCCTGAAGGAATTGATATCGAAGCTGCCATTGCATACCGTGATAGCAACAACGGAACACTTGAAGGGTTTAAAGCTGAACGCATCAGCAATGAAGAGTTGTTGGAACTTGACGTTACTGTTTTGGTTCCTGCAGCAATGGAAAACCAAATTACTGCTGACAACGCTGATAGAATTAAAGCAAAGCTGATCGTAGAAGGTGCAAATGGACCAACAGTTGCTGCTGCTGATACCATATTGAATAAAAAAGGAGTGATGGTGGTTCCGGATATTTTGGCCAATGCAGGAGGTGTAACGGTATCGTATTTCGAATGGGTACAAAACCGTTTGGGTTATTTCTGGACAGAAGAGCGTGTATACCGCAGAGCAGATCGCGTGATGAAAACGGCTTTCGAAGCTGTTTACCAGGCATCTGTTAAACACAATATCAGTATGCGTATTGCTGCTTATGTTGTATCAATTGCCAAAGTTGCCGAAGTAGAAAAACTACGCGGTAAATTCGGTATTTAATAAACAAGTTCTTTTTGTTGCCACTGATTAGCACAGAAGGTTTGTTGAGGATTTAGTTTTCTCAGAAGCCAAAGCAAGTGTTAATGAGTGGCAATATTTATTTAATTAAACACATGTAATTGTTACTTGATTACACAGAACCTGTTGTCGTGAAATTTTTCATGAGACAGGAGTTAAAAAATCTGTGTTGATCTCTAGCAATACAAACATTAAACACAAACAATTATGTTACATAGAGAAGGTAAAGCCACCATTATGCTCACATTGATTTTCCTTTTTGTTCTCAATGGCGCAATCGGATATTTCTGCAAAGATTTGGTATGGCTGCAAAATATTTTCATCGGGTTATCCATCATTTTCTTAATTATCATTTTGCAATTTTTCCGCAATCCATCTATCAAACCAACACTTGGTGATAACTTGGTTATTTCGCCTGCCGATGGTAAAGTAGTGGTGATTGAAGAAGTAATGGAAACAGAATATTTTAATGAGAAACGCTTACAGGTTTCGGTATTTATGTCGCCCTTTAACGTGCATGTAAACCGCAATCCCGTTGGAGGAGTTGTAAAATATTTTAAATATCACCCGGGTAAATACCTAGTAGCCTGGCACCCAAAATCGAGTACTGAAAATGAACGTACCACTACCGTGATTGAAAACCCAGGCAAGGTTCAGATATTGTTTCGTCAAATTGCCGGGGCATTGGCTAAACGTATTGTTTGGTATGTGAAAGAAGGACAACCGGTGCAACAAGCTGGAGAAATGGGCTTTATTAAATTTGGTTCACGGGTGGATATTTATTTGCCACTGAATGCAAAAGTGAAGGTTGAATTGAACCAGGTTGTAAAAGGTGGTCGTACCATTTTAGCAGAACTCTAAGAAACTTGTTGGCAAAGCACTAAAAGAAGAGTTAAGCAAGGGAGCAGAAAGCCCAACAAGGGAATAAAGACGGTTCGTGCTTTTTAAAAATAGTTCCTTATATTTGAGTAAATAATAATAACAATCATGAATATGAAAAAGATAGTAGCATTAGCAGCGTTTGTTGTTTTGGGAGTTACAGCAACATACGCACAAACAACACCAGCCCCTGCAAAAAAAGCAACGCCAACAGTTAATACAGCGCCTGCTGCTAATACGGTAGCAACCCCAACAACTGCTGTTGCTGTTACAGAAGAAGTTTCTAAGACCAATGGGGCAGTAAAAAAAGAAAGCAAAAAAGAGTGCACCACTGAAGAGAAAAAAGCATGCGACTCAAAAGCAGGAAAAAAATCTTGCTGCAGTCATAAGGAATAATCTGAATAAGATTAGTTGAAAATTGAAGAACCTCGCTTAGGCGGGGTTTTTTGTTGCCTGCAACGGGAGTGTGAAATAAAAGATCGTTCCTTCATTTTTGTGGCTCTCTGCCCAAATGGTTCCTCCATTACGTTCCACAAAATCCTTACACAAGATCAATCCTAACCCTGTTCCCTTTTCATTGGCTGTTCCTTTGGTTGTTGGATGTGCATGTTGGTTAAACAATTTTGATAAATTTTCGGCACTGATGCCAATACCATTATCTTTTACGCTTACCACACATTGATTGCCTTCCAGGTAACTGGATAAGATGATACTTCCCGATTCATCTGTAAATTTAATTGCATTGGAAATGAGGTTCCGGATCACCAGGTTGATCATATCGATATCACCATATGCGGTAATATTTTCGGGCACATCATTTTGCAGGGTGATTTTTTTGTGGTGTGCAGTTCCACTCAGTAAATTAATATTCTCTTGCGATAAAGTATGAATATTCAGTTTTTGGATATGGATCTGAACTCCTTTTATCTGTGCTGATGCCCAAACCAATAAATTCTCCAATAGGTCAATTGTGTTTTCTACCGACCCCGAAATTTGCCTGGTGATATCCGAGTTGTTTTGAGGCTCATAATCTTCATGTCCTATCAGATCAAAATACAATTTCATTGTAGTGAGATTGTTTCTCAGGTCATGCGAAATGATAGAAAAGAAACGGTCTTTCACTGTATTCAGTTGATCCAGTTTTTCTTTTTGTTCAGAGATGCTGGCATTTTTTTCGATAAGCTCTATCTGCTGTTTACGCAGGCTTTTGGCAATACGCCTGTTTTGAATCGTGAAAAACACCAAAACAATAAAGATCAACCCAAGGATAAAAGAAGCGTAGGTGAGCAAACTTCTGATCTCCCGTTCCCGCATCAACTCTGATTCCTGGATTTGTTGTTCTTTATTCAGCAATTCAATTTGCTGCTGTTTTTTCTCCGATTCGTATACCAATAATTGATCAGTTAGTTTTTTGAGGTTGCTATCATTGTAAATAGAATCTTTTAGTTCCTTGCTCAACGAGTTAAACGTACTGGCTTTTTCATCTTTTTGCGTGAGCTTGTAAACAATAGCCAAGCCTTGATAAGCTGTCTCAAGCTCGAACTTCATTCCAGATTCTTTGGCTAGTTTTATGGCCTTTTGAAAGTTTAAAATAGCCTTGTTATACTCTTTATTTTGTGTGTAGGTTTTGCCCAATGCATTCAGGTTAGAAACAATAATGGGTTGAGCTTTGAGCTTTTCGCTGATAGCCAGAGACCGGTTGTAATAACTGATAGCGGTGCTTGTTTTACCATTGGCTTGCTCAATATTCCCAAGTTGCAACAATGTTGCAGCAACTCCTGCCTGGTTTTTCATTTCAGCATACAACGACAGCGATTTAACAAAATATTCTCTTGCCTTGCTCGGATTATTTTGTCTCAGATAAATATTACCAATATTATCATAGCCCGCAATTGCCATAAATTTATTGGAAGACTGTTCGTATAATGACAGCGCTCTCACATTGTATTCAATGGATTTTGAGAAATTGTTTTGGCGGGCATAAATATCACCTAAAGCACTTAGCGTAGTAATCATTCCCGGTTTATTATTTATTTCTTCATAATAGCGCAATGCTTTCAGGTAATGATCGGCAGCTAGAGGCAAATTTCCCTGAGTATAATAAATTCCACCCAACGAAGTTGTAATGTCGGCCTGTTCTTTTCTGTTGCGGTTAGAAGAATAATGATTGAGTGATTCAAGGTACAATTCTTTGGCACGTTGAAAGTTACCATTCCTGTTTTCAATACTCCCGGCCAGTTGCAAACACATCGCAAGCGTATTTTCATCATTTAATACTTTTGCTTTATCAATTGCTTGATCTAAATAGGAAAGAGATTGTTGAGGATTGTTGTTGCGGTTTTGATTGGCCAGAATGATCAGAGCCGAGAGTTTATCGCGGTCCGTGCCTGTTGCGCTAATTTGTAATAAACTATCCGTGTTTAATTGCTGGGCAATTATTGGTAGCGGACCAATCAATAAGCAGCAGAGCAAGAAGAGGTAAAACTTAGGATTTATCACGCTTCAATATTTTCCACTAATTTAAAGCCACTTCCATGAACATTCACAATTTCAAGCGAAGTATCTTCTTTGAGCAGTTTACGGAGCTTGTTAATATACACGTCCAGGTTGCGTGCAGTGTAAAAGTCATCGCGTCCCCACACATTTAATAAAATGGTATTGCGTGAAATCAGATTGTTTTTGTTGCCCACAAATAATTTGAGTAATTCGGCTTCAGTGGTGCTGATGCGCTTTTCATTTCCACTTATCTGAATAAGGTGGTGCGTATAGTCAACCTGTGTGTTTCCCGCAGAAAAAGATTCTTCTTTTTCTGCTACTTCAGGTTGTGAAAACTGTGAACGTTTGATAATCGCTTTGATACGTGCAATTAATTCCTGGGTGCTAAATGGTTTGGTAATGTATTCATCACCGCCAATCTCAAACCCTTTGAGTTTATCTTCTTCAGAAGAGTTGGCCGTTAGAAAAATGATGGGAACATATTTGTTGATCACTCGCACATCAGTGGCGAGTTCAAAGCCATCTTTTTTAGGCATGTTCACATCAAAAATACAAAGGTCAAATTTTTCTTTTTTAAATGTTTCGAGACCTTCAACTCCGTCTTTACATAACTTAATCTGGAAGCCTGCTAAACGAAGATTTTCTTTTAGTAAAAAACCGAGGCTGGTTTCATCTTCAACTAATAGTAAATGTGGTAATTGATTTTTAGCCATGGTTGAATTGATTTTGGACAAATGTAAAAGAATGTATGAGGTTCTATAAATCCTATACAAAAATAGCAATATAAATTGAAGATAAAACAACTGTAAACGGCTTTAAATACTAGTGCTTTAAAGGTTGGTTAATGTTTTCTTAAAAAAATATTTGCTGCTGTTTGCAAAAAGAAAACGAACCATTTAATGGTTAGATGGATTTCTTTATCACCATACATATTTTGGATGTTCCGCGCATTTTTTACGATAAGAAAGGGAATGTTTAATATGTTCAATAAGCTTTACTAATTGTTATTGGGTGTGGGTTTGACTCGGTTTTTAAAAGCGTATCTGTTCAATTATTCACACGTAATTTTGATGCTGTCTATTTTTGTGCTATGCCGTTAACACCTTGTATGACGGTACTCTTAAGCCCGTGGCCATGCACAGAACTGCGCTATACACCAATATCCACCACTTTGGGTGCACGGGTGTATTTCGTTAGCTCGCCTATTCACTATAGTTTTGGGGTAGATGATACTTACAAATAAATATGAACCTACCGTACTCATTGAGGAATTGCATTGGCAAGCCTGCCGATTGCAAGATGAGCTGGTGAAGATTTATGAGTTCATTGATTTGCCTGAAAACATAAAAGCCATCGAGCAGCAAAACAGCACCATCTTACGCGCTTATTATGCCAACGCTTTAGATCATAATATCATCGATATTAAAACGGTAAAATATATTGTAACAGGCAATATAAAACCCAAAGGAATTAATGAACGTGCGGTTGAGCATTATGTGAAAGCAGAGCAATTGCTCGATTCCATGGTGAATGAACCGCTTAGCATTTCGATGCTGTATCAATTGCAAAAGATCCTGATCCTGGATTTGTATAACAATCGGGAGGATATCAATTTATTTTCTGCCAATAATACCAGGGTGATTGAAAAATTAAGCCCAACCGCAGAACTGGAATTGGAATCATTGTTCGGGTTTTTGAATAATGATGATGAGTTTCATCCTGTTGTACAATCGTGGATATTGCATTTTAAATTATTGAATACGCGTTTGTTTAGCGAGTGCCAGACAAAAATTGCCTCACTGCTTCAGCATTTCTGGTTGAAGAAAAAAGGAATGGATTTGTTTGGACTAATGAGCATCGAACATGAACTGTATCTGCATAAGAACGATTATCAAAACTTTTTTGATGAAACAGCTGAAGAGTACACGGATGATGTGCAACAACAATTCGATTTTGGAATGGAGTTGTACGCAATGCAACTTGATCGGTTAAAACAATTGTTGCGTTCTTATTTCCGTAAGCAGGTTGATTTTGAAAAGCTGAATTCGCGCCAGAAAAATATCATGAACTATGTATTCGAACGTGGATACCGTTTGAAAGAAATGGATGATGCTGTTTTAAACAAACGTCAGAAGCTCATCATGTATATCATCCAGCACAAAGGATTTATATCGACAAAAGAGTTGGTGAATGAATTTGAATGCAACCGCAAAACGATCCAGCGCGATTTTGTTTCACTTACCGATAATAACCTGGTAAAAGTGATTGGCAAAGGTGCAGGCTTAAAGTACGCTGTTAATTTAACAGAGCGTAAATATGAAGGATTGGCTAAGTATCAATCGTCATGGGTACTTGAAGACCCAATTGAAATGGAAGAAGAATAATACAAATACGAAAAAAGGAGCCTTGAGCTCCTTTTTTTATAATTCGTCTTCGTTGTAAAAATAATCTTCGTTGGTAGGATAGTCGGGCCAGATCTCTTCAATACTTTCAAATGGTTCCCCATCGTCTTCCAACTCTTGTAAGTTTTCTATTACTTCCAATGGTGCTCCCGAACGTATTGCATAATCTATCAGCTCATCTTTACTTGCGGGCCATGGTGCATCATCAAGGTGTGATGCTAATTCTAGTGTCCAGTACATAGTGTTATCTGTTTAATTTTATGCGAATATAAAATTTTGCACCTATTGCGAAAGCTATTTTTTTGATAATTGAATGTTAAGCCAATATTTTTTACAAAGAACTCATTTTCAGAGTTTCTACTTTATTTATTTTTCCGCTTGGGGTATACACAAACTGTTGCAGCAAGTAGGCGGTTTTGGGAATTTCATATTTATGGAGAGTAGAGTAGAGTTTGGCTTTAACCAATTCCCAATCCAATTCATGAAGATTTGTTTCAATAAGGACAATAACTTTTTCTCCTAGTTGTTGGTCAGTTTTTTGTGCAACGCAAATATTGGAGAAAGGAATTGATAATGATTTAAGAACAGTTCTTAGTTGCTCTTCTACTTTTTGAGGCCACACTTTAATCCCCCCGGAGTTGATCACATCATCGGCACGACCAAGAATATTAAAATGATTGCTATCAATAGGCTCAATTACATCATTTGTTTGAACCCATTGGTTTTGGGTTACTTCTCCCTTAAGCGCAATACATCCTCTTGTATCAGTTTGGTATGCTACACCAGCTAACAATTGATAACTTTCCTTTTTTCCGATTTGCCTTATTGCAATATGACTTACGGTTTCTGTCATTCCATATGTTTGATAACATTTCACGGATAACATACTCAATATTTCTTCAAGCTCATTTGAAATTGACGCCCCACCGATAAGCACCTGCTTAAATTGATTAAGAATGGTTTGTTCTCCAAATAGATTTTGAATCAATGGGAATAGTTGGAGCGGTGTGAACGAAGCAAAGGTATAAGGATGGTGTTGCGCGAGATGTTTGAATGGATTACTGCTCGGCTCCTGCAGGGTAATGGTAGCACCTAATATCAAACCGCGGATAAGCAGCATTGCCCCTCCAATAAACTGGGTGTTCATGCATACCAAAATATGTTCTGATGGTTTAAGCGACAAGGCTTTGATCGTGGCATTTGCACTCGCCTCCAGTTGTGTCCTGTTGAGCGTAATTGCTTTGGGTACTCCTGTGGAACCCGAAGTGAAAAAAGTGAATGTGGTATTGCCATTCAACCATTGCCTGGCAAGCTCGAAAGCTTGTTCAAATGGTTGTTGGTTATGGAGCAGTTCCCGGCCATGTTGCTTAATAGCATCAAAAGAGAAAGATTGCTGCTGAACGATAATGGTTGACATTTACACTGTATATCGAAGATACTTAATTGTACGTCCCTGTGCCGAAAATTTTTGTTCGTAATAGGTGCGGATATCCCTCAGGTATTCTAACGAATCACCATTTCCGTGTACGTCCCAGTTTACTTCTTCGGGTGTAATATTCAATTCTTTTAATACCTCCAGTGAGTATTCAAACAAAGGCGTATCATCTGTTTTGAAATTGATAACACCTCCGGGTTTCAACACATTCTTGTATAAAGCAATAAAATTAGGGCTGGTCAAACGGTGCTTTGCATGGCGGTCTTTGGGGAAAGGATCCGGGAAGGTAATCCATATTTCATCTACTTCTGCGGTGTCAAAGACGGCTGCAAGATTATTGATAATCATTCGGATGAAATAAGCGTTCGTGATTCCCTGTTCTTTGGCAGTGAGCGCCCCCCGCCACATGCGGTTACTTTTGATATCAATACCAATAAAGTTTTTTTCGGGAAACTGTTTGCCTAGGGCAACCGTATATTCACCTTTACCACAACCAAGTTCCAATACCAAAGGATGGTCGTTTTTAAAGACATCCTGCTTCCATTTTCCTTTTAAGTCGTATGGGAAATCGAACGTATTATCTAATGCCTTAAATTCAGCAAACTGCTGTAATTTTCTTTTTGCCATAATGAGGGGGCGAAGGTAAGTGATTTGGACAAATCGCGTTCTATCAGCACAGGTTTATTTTGTCTTTTTCAGTGACTCAACAGCCTTTCTGACATTGCCATATTTTTTCAATAACTCAGCGGCTTTTTTCTCCGAAATGCTTGCTTCATCCATAATCATTTGAGTACCCCGCGCTACCAATTTGTTGTTGGTTGGCATCATGTCCACCATTTTGTTTCCCTTCACTTTTCCAAGTTTGATCATTACGGAAGTGCTTAGCATATTGAGTACCAGTTTTTGTGCAGTACCACTTTTCATTCGTGTACTTCCGGTTACAAATTCAGGGCCCACAATTACTTCAACCGGAAACTCCGCTTCTGCCGAAACGGGTGTTTTTTGATTGCACACAATACTGCCGGTAAGTACACCTTTTTTACGTGCCTCACGTAAGGCCCCTATCACATATGGTGTAGAACCGCTTGCAGCAATGCCGATGAGTACGTCTTTTTTTGAGATCTTATATTGTTGTAGATCTTTCCAACCTTGTTTGGTATCGTCTTCTGCAAATTCAACCGCTTTGCGGATAGCCCCATCACCACCGGCAATGATCCCGATAACCAAACCTTGAGGCACGCCATAGGTAGGAGGGCATTCGCTTGCATCTACAATCCCCAAACGACCGCTTGTGCCCGCACCAATGTAAAACAAACGACCACCTTTTTTCATGCGTTCATATGTTGCATCTACCAATTTTTGAATTTGGGGCAATGCTTTTTTAATGGCTTTCGGTACAGTATCATCTTCCTTATTGATATTGCTCAGCAATTGTTTGGTGCTCATCTTTTCCAAATGGTTGTATTTGGATGGTGATTCCGTAATGCGTTTATGTTTTACTGCCTTCATATTGATTCTGTATGATACATAATTAATCCTTCCATGGGTTTTTGTATGATACGGTGGATGGATGTTCCGTATGTGCCGGCTGTTTCCTGCAATTGTTTTTCGAATACAAAACCGATTGAGCCAATCACAGAAATAGGGTATTGGGTGAAGTTTTTATAAGAAGAAATATGTCTTTTAAAAAACGCATCAAAGGAATTTAGCACCAGTTGTTGCATGCTCGGATGTGCTATATGCCTGGATACAAACTGTGTAAACGAAGCCGCATACGTATTGGGCATCGGTTCTTTATATATTTTGTGGAGAATAATTTCCTTGTTAATGCTGTATTGCGTATCAAACTCGTTGTGCAGTTCGGTTGACAATTCTCCATACAAAAACTGTTTGAGTAATTCTTTTCCGATATGCCCGCCACTGCCCTCATCACCCAATATGAAGCCAAGTGAAGGCTGGTTGGCCACGATCTCTTGACCATTGAACAAGCAGCTATTGGAACCTGTTCCCAAAATTGCGGCAATACCCTCTGTTGTTCCACACGCTGCCCGGGCTGCACCCAATAGGTCGTGCATTACTTCAACTCTGGCATGGGTAAAAAATTGCTCAAGCGGATTGGATACCATCGCACTTTTTTCAGCACTGGAACAACCCGCTCCGTAGTAAAAAACAGCTTTGATATCCGAAATATTTACAGGATGGAGCCCGGTTAACAGCTCAGTTTTAAATATATCTGAAATTTCATCCACTGATAAAAAATAGGGATTGATGCCACGTGTATAAACTTCTGAAACGGTTCGTTTACCGTCTAAAACTACCCATTCGGTTTTGGTTGATCCACTATCGGCTATTAAAATCATAACAAATCTTTTTTGATGAAGTTGAGCGATTATATTTGACAACTCTTTCGCAAATATCCATGAACAATAACAACAAATGGCAACCATTTATATACGGAGTGTTGATAGCACTGGGCATTTTAGTAGGCATTTGGCTTAAGCCGGGTGCAAATATGGGGGGAATGTTAAGCGGTAAAAGTAAATTTAATGAAGTACTGAATTTAATTGATCAGGCTTATGTTGATACAGTCAACATGGATGAATTGGAGGAGAAAACACTCAACGAATTATTATCCAACCTCGATCCACATTCGGTTTATATCCCAGCAAAAGATCTGCAACAGGCAAACGAACAATTGGAGGGAAATTTTGAGGGTATCGGGGTTGAGTTTAATATTTTGAACGATACCATTATGGTTGTTTCGGCTATCAATGGTGGGCCGTCACAAGAATTGGGTATTCAGGCCGGAGACAGGATCATCGCTGTTGATACTTTGAATGTAGCAGGCGTTGGTATTAAAAATGAACAGGTATTTAAATTGCTTCGTGGGGAAAAGAACTCGAAAGTAAAGGTGACAATTTTTCGACCCGATACACATAAGAAGATTCCGTTTACAATTACCCGGAATACAATTCCCATTCACAGTGTGGATGTAAATATGATGTTGGATGACGAAACCGGTTATATTAAGATCAGCCGGTTTGCGGCCAATACCCACGAAGAGTTTACCAAAGCACTAAACCAGCTTAAGTTGCAAGGATTGCAGAATCTGGTTCTGGATCTGAGAGATAATCCGGGAGGATATCTTACAGCAGCAACCGAAATATGTGATGAATTTTTGGACGACAATAAAATGATCGTATACACGCAAGGTCGTATGCAACCGAAAAGTGAATATACGGCCGAGCGTGATGGTTTGTTTGAAAAGGGAAAATTGATCGTATTGATCGATGAAGGTTCGGCTTCAGCAAGTGAAATTGTTTCGGGAGCGATTCAGGATTGGGACAGGGGTATTATTGTCGGCAGGCGTTCGTTTGGTAAGGGATTGGTGCAGGAACCGTTTGAGCTTAAAGATGGTTCGGCAATCCGGTTAACCATAGCAAGGTATTACACACCATCAGGTCGTTGTATTCAGAAACCGTACGATATTGGTTACGATGCATACGAGGAAGAAATTTACCACCGCTTTAAAGATGGAGAGTTGGAAGACTCTTCAAAAATAAAACATGATACCACGATCTACCGAACAGCGAATGGAAGAGTTGTTTACAGTAAAGGAGGGATTATGCCGGATGTATTTGTTTCGATCGATACATCTTATCGCAATAACTACACAACAGAGGTATTGTCGGCCGGATTGCTAAGGCAGTTTACTTATACTTATGTTGATGAACACCGGAATGAACTGAAAAAATATTCGGATGTGGTGCAGTTCAATAAACAGTTTAATGCGGATTTATTTACACAATTTACCAGTTATACAACCGCTAAAGGTATTGAGGCAACAGATCTTGAAAAACAAAAAGCCAGGTTGTTTATCAGCCGTCAATTGAAAGCGCTAATTGCTCGTCAATTGTGGCACGACAATGGTTATTATACAGTGATGAACAGCTATGATCATACAATTGAAAGAGCATTAAATGCCCTCAAAGATTACAACAAACATTTAGGCAAATAATGCTATTATCTGGCTAACTTCGCAAACCCATGAAAGAAGAAATTGCAAAATATGTTGGTGTATCACTCACTTGTGCCGTGAAGTATATTTTTGGAGTGATCGGTGCTGTAACAACCGGGCTCAATTTTTTTGAAACACTTATTTGTACGTTAACGGGAGGGATGTTAGGTGTTATCGTTTATCTTTATTTATGGGATCTTATTGTACTCGTTTACCGCCAATTTTTTCCATCCAAACCCAAAGAAGGCGGCATTAAGATCAATAACACAAAACGCTGGATCGTAAAGATCATTATCAAGTATGAGTTGTATGGAATTGCATTTCTTACTCCACTCTTACTTTCGGTTCCTGTTGGCACCATCATGGCAGCAGCACTCGAACCGAACAAATGGCGGATCAAACGGTTTATGTTTTTTTCGTTTTTAGGATGGACGCTTTTGATCTATGGAATTTCAGCGTTGTTTGGAATAAAGGTTGACGGGTTGTTTTAAGTAAGCTCTTCCAGAATTAATCCTGTTTGAAATAGCAATTCAGGAATTTCATCTTTTACAATTTGCCATACAATTTCATAATCGACACCTGCATATTCGTGGATAATAATGTTTCTCGTGCCAGCCATTTCCTTCCATTTTACGCCTGCATATTGTAGTTTAAATTCATCATCAAGTTTTTTGGCAGCTTCACCAATAATTTCAATGCTGCGTTCTACTGCCCGTTTTCTGAGTGTGTCGATGAAAAATTGGTCAAAGGAAATACCAAGAGTATGTTTTATGACGAGTTCACATTCATCATGAATGTGTTTTACTAATTCTAAATTAGATTGAGACATACTCAACCTCTTTTAAAATGTGAGGACCGATATGTTTGTTTAAGCCCTGTTTGGTCACAACTTCAATCTTTCTTCCCGTCTTTTCTGTTAAGAATGTATATAGGTCAAACAGGTTTTGATACGTCTTTTGCTTGGGATTAAAATTTACTAGAAAGTCTATATCACTATGTTGGGTGGCTGAATCACGGGAGAAAGAACCGAACACTCCAATCTCATTTACGCCAAACCGTTTAATGTTTTCGGCATACGTCTTAATTAACAATAATAGTTCTGATTTATTTTGAATTACGAACCCCATTATTCAAATATAAATATCTTATTTCACTTTCTCCAATAACTCATACAAAATACCATCCTTCAATCCTGCACTTGGTGCATGAAGTTTATCAATATTTCCCCAACCTAAAATTTTCATATAGATACTGGCAGAAGGTGCGATCACATCGGCCCTGTCGGGGTTGAGTTTGTATTTTTCAATACGCTCTTTCATGCTCATTTTTTTAACGTCCTGGTAAAATGCATCCAATTGGCTCGTAGTAATATGAGGGTCAGTTGATGGATTAATCATCATAGCAATTTTATTTATTGTACCACTTGTAGCAATTGCTTCGGCATTATCGAAATCCTTTACGTGACCTTTTACATAAGCCTCGATTTCGTCCCACGAATTTTTCTTAACGGCATTGTCAAGTAAACGAATTGTGCCCACATCAAATGAAACAGAATCGTGAGCAACCTTATCTTTAATCACACTCATTTCTGTACTGCCCCCACCAACATCAATGGATAAATAGCTTTTACCGGGTTTTAAGAATTGTTTAATGGACTTTAAGATCAATTCCGATTCGCGTTTTCCATTAATAATATTGATATTCAGCCCGCTTTTTTCGAAAACCTTGTCTACAATTTTTTCACCATTTTTTGCTTCACGCATTGCCGAAGTTGCACAAGCCATGTAACTTTCCACTTCATACACATCCATCAATAGAGCAAAACTTTGCATGGCTTTGTAAAAAATATCACGCTTTTCCTTGCTGATTTTGCCATCGTTAAAGGCATCATCTCCTAACCGAATAGGTATGCGCACAAACTCAACTTTTTTAAATGGTTCAGCAGCAGAATTCTCTTTATTAACACTTGCAATTTGCAAACGCACAGCATTCGACCCAATATCTATAGCAGCAATTTTCATTTCTTGTATTGTTAATGATACTCAATAATAAAGGCAAACCATCATTTTTTGATATTATATTTTACAAAAAACAGCCAATATTATTTGAGCCATCTTAATGGAATGGGTAATCGGTTGATATGCAATTTGTAATAATGATGCTTGCGCGCACCAAATCCTTTAAAGAAACGGGCAATACCATGGATTTCGGAACCTTCAAAATCGAGCACCATTTTTTGTTCACTGAAATGACGGATCAGGTTATCAAACAATAAAAACATCGAACGCAATTCACGTCCTTTATCCGAAGCTCCTCCAAGCAAATAGATCATTCGTCCTTTATGGAGCAAGTAAATTCCTATTGCCACAAGCTCTTCATGCTCATTGTAAACGCCTTTTGCAAACACCAGTTTTTTCTCGTCAGCTACCGACAACAAATTGACAAGGTTTTCATAATCGGATACCGTTATCTGGTGTGTTTGATCGCCAATGTATTTTTGGTAAAAAGCAACACCTAAAGCCACATCAATAGGTTTGATGGATTGAATATGTTTTTTGGCTTTTTTCAGATTGCGCTTGCAATGGTCATCATATTCATTGTAAATGTCTAAATAAGGTTGTTCCAGGTCGAGTACAAAATTTTTACGCTTTCGGAGTTGAATAACACCTTCAGCAATTTCATTATCTTCATTCAGATTAATATCGATAAATTTGAATTTGGCCGGAATAGCAGCAATAAAATCGTTTAACCTTAGCTTTGTTTCATACGTTTTGTAAAACACGCCTAACTGCTGGGTAAAATAGGGTTGATAGAGATAGGAAATGAATAATTTCCGATTGCCGGTTAAGGGCATTACAGCTTCGTAATCACCCAATACAAGTCCTTCCCATTTGGGAGCCACAAAATCTAAATACCAGCTGTAACCGTATACCATGCCATTCACCGATTGCTCGATGCATCGGTCCCATTTGGTGCGGTCAATTGCTGTCTGTTTTAAGTACTGAATCATGATGGAGAATGAATTTTTTCGAACACTTCACGCCAAGCATGCCAATTGTCTGTTATGCTCAAATTATTATTATGCCAAATACTGATAAAACAACCGTTCACTTGTTTAACTTCTTGCATAAGTTGTTCCACCTTGGTTAGTGCAGATGAAATCGTGAGGTTCATATTGAACCTCAATGTGACATCCATTACTGCTGTTGGATACAACAATAAAGAAGTTTGGCAGTTTTGCTCCAGGTCGAAAAAATAAAACGGAAAACAAGTTGATGCCCTGAAGCCAACCAGCCCACTGTATGCCATTGAATAATCTTCGGTAATGCCTTTTTGAATCAATAAATTCATGGTTTGAGGTAACCTGAACCGCAAGTAATGTTGTCGGCTTTTAGTGACAGTTTTAGCAATGCATTTTTCGAGCTCCTGTTTTTCTGTGGCCATCAAGTCGCCATTATCATAACTGTGGTACGAAGGGTGAATACCGAGGGTATATTTTACAGCGAGTTTCTGAAGCAATGTCTGCATATCTTCCGTTTTTATCGAAATGGCATTATCAAACTCGCTTTCCCCACCACATAAGATAAAATAAAGCAATGTACAGTTTTGGGTGATCTGTTGGATATAGTCGTATGTATCGTAGGGGTCCTGTTTGTTCCCGCGTATTACCTGCAGCTGTTCTGCCAACTTATCAATTCGCAGTAAGGCGGCCGATTTAATTGTTTTGCGCAGTTGCCTTTCGTTTTGCAATCCCCTGTACAAAAAGGCGGTATCAATATCAATTGTGGATACCTGTTTGTATTGAGGAGCGTTACACTCAATTTTGCCGAACTGTCTTTCTAAAACCTCCTTCAGTTTGAGAGCCCAACGGTCAATCAGCGGAGTTTCCAAAAAGCCATACTGCACTGCCACACTTTGTTCGGGATCAAACCGGCCATGATCATCTACTTTATGGGGCAAATATTCTTCATAACGGCTCAGTAAATAGAAAGATGCGGCAAAGATCTCAAAAGGAACCTCACCGTGTTGGGGCCAGAATAAGGTGTCCCATTCATGGTTATGTTTGATGGAAACAGTATGGTTGTGAAGTTCGTCTTCCCAAAGCATTTCATGGGGCATAATATGCAGGCTATCCGCTATAAAATCATGGTCGTAACATATTTTGGGGCCGTTATAAGCGATGGCTTCCTGCTTATTATGTGTCAGTTCATAATTCATGCCCAATCTGCGAACAAATAGCTCCTGCAAAATGTACTGCAGCCGCGGACTGTTATATTTGGTATAGATGAGCATCGACAGGTGCAAGTTATGTACAAAGGGTGTCCAATTTCAAAAGAAGTAATGCACAAAAGTATTTTTTCGTAAATGCCTGCTAACCCTTATTTTCGCCCCACTTATGAGTGAAGAAATTTTTAAGAAAGTGGTGAGCCACGCTAAAGAGTACGGCTTTGTGTTTCCTTCGAGTGAAATATATGATGGATTGGGTGCTGTATATGATTATGGACAAAATGGGTCTGAATTGAAAAATAATTTGCGTACCTACTGGTGGAAATCCATGGTGCAAATGAATGAGAATATTGTGGGGATTGATGCTGCTATTTTTATGCATCCCAAAACATGGAAAGCCAGCGGACATATTGATGGTTTCAGCGATCCGATGATTGATAACAAGGATAGCAAAAAACGCTACCGTGCCGACCAGCTTTTGGAAGATAAAATTGCCCGTTATGAAAAGGATGGGAAAACAACAAAAGCGGAAGAACTGCAAATAGCGCTGGATAAGGCCTTGGTTGATAACGATCTTGTTCAGTTGAAAGCATTGGTGGAGCAACACGAAATTGCCTGCCCGATAAGTGGTACGCGCAATTGGACAGATGTTCGTCAGTTTAACCTGATGTTTAGCACCGAAATGGGTGCAATGGCTGAAGATGCTGATAAAATATACCTGCGTCCCGAAACTGCCCAGGGAATTTTTGTAAACTTTTTAAACGTACAAAAAACGGGAAGGATGAAAATTCCTTTTGGGATAGCACAAACAGGTAAGGCATTCCGTAACGAAATTATTGCCCGTCAGTTCATCATGCGCATGCGTGAGTTTGAGCAAATGGAAATGCAGTTTTTTATTCGTCCCGGTACACAAAAAGAATGGTACGAACACTGGAAAGCTACGCGCTTAAAATGGCACCATAAGTTGGGTTTGGGCGAATCGAATTACCGTTTCCACGACCACGTAAAATTGGCTCATTATGCTGATGCTGCAGTGGATATTGAGTTTAACTTCCCTTTTGGATTTAAAGAAATGGAAGGGATTCACTCGCGTACCGATTTTGACTTAAGAAACCATCAGGAACTATCGGGCAAAAAAATGCAATACTTTGATGCCGACCTGGATGAAAATGGAAAGCCATACGGAAATTATATTCCATACGTAATTGAAACTTCTATCGGGTTGGATCGATTGTTTTTGGCCACACTTTGTGCCAGCTACAAGGAAGAAGAAGTAGGTGAGGAAGATAAAAAAGATACCCGTGTTGTACTGGCATTGCCTCCATTGTTGGCTCCATACAAGGTTGCAATTTTCCCATTAACCAAAAAAGATGGATTGCCTGAAGTTGCCCGTCAGCTAATGGACGACTTAAAATTGGATTACACTTGTTTCTACGAAGAAAAAGATGCGATCGGAAAACGCTACCGCAGGCAAGATGCATTGGGAACTCCTTTTTGCATTACAGTAGATCATGAGTCATTGGAAAACCAAACGGTAACCATCCGATACCGTGATACCATGAAACAAGAGCGTATTGCTATTTCGAAAGTAAGAGAAATCCTAGCTGAAGAGATTAACTGGAAGAAGTTGCTGGCTTAGTGTTTATGCCACAGATTAGCACATATTAATTTTAATTGGCTTCTGTGAAAATTTTCACGAATTGAAGGTGAAACATTTTCTGTGCTATCAGTGGAAATAAAGGAAAGAACATTTTACAGCTAAAACTGTTTATTCAACATGGAAAACATTGAACCAATCGAAAACAAAGTTGCCAACAGCGGTTTGATCACCTTGAACCTGGAAGATTATTTCCACAAAGGAGAACGTGTTCTGTTGGATATCAAAGATTGGTTGTTTCGCGAGTTATTGCTCAAAGAAAAGGATTTCAGGGAACACGTCAAAAACCACGACTGGTCTCAATATACCGGGAAAAATATTGCTTTTACCTGCAGTGCAGATGCGATTATTCCAACCTGGGCTTATATGTTGTTGGCTGTAAATATCGAACCCTTTGCCAATCGTTATGTGTTTGGTGATTTAACCTCATTGGAAACGGTTTTGTACCAGGATGCTTTGGCCAAAATAGATTTTGCTTCATTTACGGATATGCGTGTCATTGTAAAAGGTTGTAGTGATGTTCCGGTTCCTGTGAGCGCTTACGTTGAAATTACCCATAAACTTTCGCCCCATGTAAAGAGCATTATGTATGGCGAAGCCTGCAGCAATGTTCCAATCTGGAAAAAACGTTAATTATGTTTATTGACTATAGTTTGCTAATTATGTAAATGTATTCAACCTATAGCCATATGAAACACCATACCCTTTATTTACTTGCATTCACTTTTACTGCTTGCCAATCAAACATGAAAGATATTAAACCGCCTAAGGCTGCCATTAAGCCTCATACATTTACTGAACATGGACATACCCGGATCGATAATTATTTTTGGCTAAAAGAAAGGGAAAACCCGGAGGTAATAGCTTACCTGAATGCTGAAAATGAATATTGTGCCGAAGTTTTAAAAGATTCGAAAGAAAAAGAAGAAGCGTTGTTCAATGAACTTAAAGCGCGTGTAAAAGAAAATGACGAATCTGTTCCTTATAAAGATGGAGCTTACTTTTATTACAATAAATATGAGCAAGGGAAAGACTATGCGATTAACTACAGGAAACTTGGAAGTTTAGAAGGCAAAGAGGAATTGTTGATGGACGAAAACGAACGCGCTAAAGGCCATTCCTATTACGATTTGGGATCGTTGGAAATAAGCAATGATAATAACCTGTTAGCATATAGCGAAGACTTTGTGAGCAGGCGTTTGTACCAGATGCGGTTCAGGGATTTAACAACTGGAAAAGACTTTGATGAGGTACTCGAAAACACAACTGGAGAAGCTGTTTGGGCAAATGATAACAAAACGGTTTTTTATGTAAACAAGGATACTGAAACCTTGCAGGAACGCAAAATTTTCAGGCATGTATTGGGAACTCCCCAGGCAAAAGATGTGTTGGTTTATGAAGAAAAGGACGAAGAGTTTTCACTATCGATAGGCAAAACAAAATCTAAAAAGTATATCGAAATTGTTGCCAACAGTACTTTGAGTACAGAGGTTTTATTGCTCGATGCTGATAAACCTGACGGTAAGTTTGCACCATTCCTGCCACGCGAAGAAGACCATGAATACTCGCTTACCCACGATGGTATGAACTTTTTTGTAGTAACCAATTGGAATGCGAAAAACTTTAGGTTGATGCAAACCACAACGGCTTTTAATACATCAAAAAAAGATTGGAAAGAAGTGATCGCTCATCGCAATGATGTATTGCTTGAAGGATTGGATATTTTTAAAAACTACCTGGTTGTAGAAGAACGAAAAGAAGGTTTGTTAAACATGCGTTTCATTAATAGAAACACTAACCAGGAGCACTACCTGAACTTTGGTGAACCAACCTATACGGCTTACACTTCTTACAACCCCGAATACGATACTGATATTATCCGTTACCGATATTCGTCACTCACCACTCCCATGAGCACGTATGATTATGATATGAACGTTCATACTAAAACACTGTTAAAAGAACAACAAGTGATGGGTGGGGCATTTGATAAAAATAATTATGTAAGCGAGCGTGTGTATGCAACTGCAGCTGATGGCGTAAAAATTCCTATCTCATTGGTATATCGCAAAGGATTTAACAAAGACGGATCAGCTCCGCTGTATCAATATGCGTATGGAAGCTATGGAGCAAGCATGGATGCTTATTTCAGTTCGGCACGTTTGAGTTTATTGGATAGGGGATTTGTATTTGCCATTTGCCATATCCGTGGCGGGCAAGAAATGGGAAGGTATTGGTATGAAGATGGAAAACTCCTCAAAAAGAAAAATACGTTCACCGATTTTATTGCGTGCTCCGAATTTTTAATCAACCAAAAATATACTTCATCAGCAAAATTAGTTGCTTCAGGAGGCAGCGCTGGTGGGCTTTTAATGGGGGCCATCAGCAATATGCGCCCTGATCTGTATCGTGTGATCGTTGCAGATGTTCCATTCGTGGATGTGATCACAACGATGATGGACAGCAGCATTCCCCTCACAACATATGAGTATGATGAGTGGGGGAATCCGAATCAAAAGAAATATTATGAATACATGTTGTCGTATTCACCCTACGACCAGGTAAAAGCGCAGGCTTATCCAACAATGTTGGTTACCTCCGGATTACACGATTCACAAGTTCAATATTGGGAACCCGCAAAATGGGTTGCTAAATTGCGAACATTAAAAACCGATCAAAACCTCTTACTCTTCAAAACCAATATGGAAGCAGGACATGGAGGCGCATCAGGAAGGTTTGCAGCTCTAAAAGAAGTAGCGTTTGAGTATAATTTCTTGTTTGAAGTGCTTTCGGTTAAGAGATAGGTTCTGGGTTGTTACAGTTTTGAATTGGATAACTGTTTGCTGTTCATGACTATTCTCTGCACTTTTCTGGTAACATATCAATCCTATTAGGGATGAATTCAAGATACTAAGCTGTTTATTGAAAGCATCAATCTATAGGTTCTTTAAAAATGTAGCGTTCATCAAATGCAATGTCAAATTTTTGCAAGAAGGTTATATACTCTTCTTTGAATGATTGTCTTGCATGATGGGCCTCCTGATTGTTAATATATGAAATTACATTTTTTACTTGGGATAAAGAATATGAAAAAGCGCCATAACCTTCTTGCCATTCAAACTTATGTGTTGTGAATTTTTGCTCGTTTATCCATTTAGATGATGAACCTTTTACATCTTGCATTAGATCAGAAACAGATTGTGTTGGACGCATACCAATAAAAATGTGAACATGGTCACTTACGCCATTTATTGCTAACATTTTATGGTTATGTTTTTGAACAATACCGGTGATGTATTTATAAAGTTCAGCCTTCCATGTTTGTTGAATGAGACATTGTCTGTACTTAACTGCAAATACAAATTGAATATGAATTTGAGAAAAAGTGTTTGCCATAGGGTATGTTATTAAGGGTAACGTGTATCGTGGCCGTGGGAGATTATCTCGTCCCTAACGGGACTTAATATGTGTTATCTGTTCTCTATTAACAATATTAAATCCCTAACGGGATAGATGCAATTGAATTTCTCAAAATATTCGTGATTGTTTCCTCCTTCAACAAGACTTTTACAATCTCTGGCAATTGATTTTTAGCGATATTAAATCTCCAATAGGATAGATGTAAATGACTTTATCAAAATATCGTGTGATTATTTCGTTCTTCAACAAGACTATTGCAAACTCTGGCAGTTAGTTTTTAGCGAATTAAATCTCCAAAGGGATAGATGCAATTGAATTTCTCAGAATACTGTATAGTTGTTTCGTTCTTCAACAAGACTTTTACAAACTCTGGCAATTAGTTATTAGGGAACTAAATCTCCAATAGGACAGATGTAAATGACTTTATCAAAATATGGCGTGATTATTTCGTTCTACAACAAGACTTTTACAAACTCCGGCAATTACTTTTTACCTATTAAATCTCCAACAAGGTTGATACAAGTTGAATGCTAAGAAGACAAAAGACCATTTCGCCCTTATTGATTGCTTTGTTTTCGCTTCTCAAATAATCGTTCCTTAACTAATGGAGTGTGCTTACTCGTTTTAGTTTAATTGACAAGACAGGATCAGTCTATGTCAAATTATTCGCATACCTAAGCCAAATCTGTCCCGTAAGGGACAATATATCGGTAATGAACACTCACTTTAGTCTCTCAGAAATCCCGTTAGGGATGATATATTCTTGGCAATCGATAAACCTTTGTTTTACGCTAAAGAGTTACTTTACCGCAACCACGCTAATTTCTACATTGGCATTCAACGGTAATTTTACCACCTGAACGGTTTCCCTTGCAGGGTAATTTCCGCTGAAAAAAGAACCATACACTTCGTTGATGGCAGCAAAATCACCAAGGTTTACGCAAAAGATGGTCGTTTTAACCACATGTGTTGTGTCCATTCCGGCTTCGGCTAAGATTGCTGAAACATTTTCCATCACTTTGCGTGTTTCCACTTTGATATCGCTTTGCATCATCTCTCCTGTGGTGGCATCCTTGGCTACCTGGCCTGAAACATACAGGGTATTCCCAATTAAGTTCGCATGACTGTATGGACCAATTGGTTCAGGAGCGTTTTTGCTTGTAATTATTTTCTTTTCCATGGTTGTAGGTTTGTTATTTTTGCTTACAATAATACCAATTCTGAACATGAAGATACTTGCCCGGGGTGAAAAAATTAGAACAGAAGAGTTAACGCAAAAACTTTCAGGACTTCCTATTGAATGGACAATTGTAGATGACCAGGGTTTTGGCAATACCAATATTCAAGATTTTGATGTCATCTTTGATTTGAACTTTGATGGGCATCAAAGTGTATTAAGAAATTATGCACCGTTAAAAAGCAAGGTTGTTGTGCTATCTGCAGCTCAAAAAAGTTTGGCGGCAGCCGCACATGAATATGGAAACGCAGTTGATTGCATACTGGTTGGGTTAAATGCGTTGCCTACCTTTATCAATAAAGGCCTGGCAGAGATATCGATGTTGAGACCTGAAGAAGAAGATGCTGTTAAAGCACTGTTTTCACAATTGCAATGGGAGTATAAATTAGTTGGTGATCGCGTTGGGTTTGTTACCCCACGAATTATTTTGATGATCATCAACGAAGCATGTTATACCCTGCAGGAAGGAACAGCTTCGATAAAAGATATTGATACTAGTATGAAGCTCGGAACCAATTACCCTTATGGTCCTTTTGAATGGGCAAATAAAATTGGAATTAAAAATGTTTATGAAACATTAGAAGCTGTATATCAGGATACCCACGATGAGCGGTATAAAATTTGTCCCTTATTGAAAACCCTTTACCTTCAAAATCGGTCTTTCTGAAAACGATAACAAACACCTTATGAAAATACTGACCACCCTGTTGCTGCTTGGATCCGTTCCTGCTTTTGCACAACAGCATTTATGCGCAGAAGCGAAACAACATGCGATTGCAAGTGCCTATCATAAAACAGCAACAGTTGGTCAACAACAATTGATGGCTGAGTACGATATTGTATTTCACCATTTGGATGTAAATGTAGAGCGCGATTCGAAAGCAATTAGTGGCAACGTCAGAACATTGGCTAAAGTAGTATCAACCCAGTTGGACTCATTCGGATTTGAGTTGCACAATGTTTATACAATAGATTCGGTGGAGTGGACGGATGGTTCCAATCTTTTAGTAAACCGCGCACAGGATTTTGCCTTTGTGGTATTACCTGCATCCATTCCTCAAAACGATTTGGTTGATATTAAAATTTATTATCATGGAACAGCTCCTGCTGCAGCAAGTGCTGCTATTGGAGCCGGTTTTAGCACCGGAGTTTCTTCACGTTGGGGAAATCAGGCTACATGGTCGCTTAGCCAACCCTATTCAGCATATGAATGGTGGCCGTGTAAACAATCACTGCAAGACAAAATTGATTCTACCCAAACATTTATAACCACCAGCAATGAGAACAAGGCAGGCTCTCAGGGGTTGTTGCAACAAGTTATTTCGTTGCCCAATAATAAAGTTCGTTATGAATGGAAAACAAATTACCCAACCGATTATTATTTGATCTCAGTGGCTGTAGCCAAATATGTGGAATACAAAACATACGCGCATATCGGAAGTGATTCTATTTTGATCCAGGATTATATTTACGACAATCCACAAACCCTCACCACATTCAAACCTATTCTGGATCAAACAGCTTCCATGATTGAAGTTTTTTCAGATAAACTTGGATTGTATCCGTTTGCAAGTGAAAAATATGGACATGCGATGGCTCCTTTTAGTGGAGGAATGGAACATCAAACAATGACAAGTATTGGTATTATTGATTTCGGAATAGTGGCGCACGAACTTGGTCATCAGTGGTTTGGTGATCACGTAACGTGTAAAACCTGGAAAGATATTTGGCTCAACGAGGGCTTTGCAACATACCTGGAGTTTTTAGCGGCTCAATTGTTGGATCCTTCCAGTGCTGCTGGAGTAATGCAATCCAATCACAGTCAGGTTATGTCGCAAACCGGAGGCAGTATTTGGTTTGAAGATACAACCGATGTTGAGCGTATTTTTGATTCGCGTCTTACCTATGCAAAAGGAGGAGCTTTTGTTCATATACTCCGTTATGAACTCAATAATGATTCGTTGTTTTTTGCAATACTCAAGGCATATCAACAACAATTTGCTTATAGTACTGCAAATACGATCGAGTTTAAAACATTGCTCGAGCAAATGAGCGGAAGGGATTTTACCGAGGTATTTAATCAATGGTTTTATGGGCAAGGATTTCCAACCTTTACCGTAAAGTGGAATCAGATTGGAGATACCTTGTATATTAAGTCTAGCCAAACAACCAGTGCTTCGGCAACACCGTTGTTTACCACTCCTGTTGAATATTTGGTTAAACGCAACCTCGGTGATACCATCATCAAGGTCAACCATCAGGAACCGGTTGAAAATTATAAGGTGGCAATGAGCGGTACAACTACCAACCTCCAAATCGATCCGAATAACTGGATCATTAACCAGGGAACTGTTGCTAAGGATATTACATTGAATGGTCTTGATGAAGATAAAGTTGGGAAAACCACATTTCAGTATTATCCTAATCCTGCCTCTTCATCCATCACAATTAAAACGGACGTGCATAACTTGAAAAATGTGCAGATCATGGACATAACCGGGAAAGAAGTATTGTTGTCGACTGCTACTGTTATTGATATTTCAGCGCTTCAAAGCGGGTTATATATTTTAAGAGTACAAACAACAGATGGTCGCGTTTCGGCCGGGCAATTACTGATCAAAGAATAAAAGATGAAAATAGTTATTACATCATTACTGCTGTTATGGGGATTTTACGCACAATCACAATCGAAAGATTCGGTGATGTTGAAACGCATTTACAATGAAGTGCTCACAAATGGAAAATGTTATGCCAATTTGGATTACCTGAGCAACAAAATTGGAGGTCGGTTGAGTGGATCACCCCAGGCACAACAGGCCGTTGAATACACATACAAATTATTGAAGGATTACAATTTCGACACAATTTATTTACAGGAAGTAATGGTTCCTCACTGGGTGCGAGGGGCAAAAGAAGAAGGATTTATCATTCACGGAAAACAAAAAATACGTGTTCGGATTTGTGCGCTTGGCAATTCGATAGCCACAAGTGAAAAAGGACTACAAGCTCCCATCATTGAGGTGCAAAATTTTAAAGAGCTGGAACAACTCGGGGTGGAAAATATCAAAGGAAAAATAGTGTTTTTTAACCGTCCGATGAATCCAACCCATATTACAACAGGCAGTGCCTATGGAGAAGCAGGAAATCAACGCGGCCGTGGCGCAATTGAGGCCGCAAGATATGGTGCCGTTGGAGTGGTGGTGAGAAGTTTAACGTTGGCAAATGACACCAATCCGCATACAGGAATGATGGGTTATCGCGATACAATTACCAAAATTCCGGCATGTGCAATTAGCACAGTAGATGCCGATCAGTTAAGCCAATTGCTCAAATTGCGTTCAGCGATTCCGGTATCATTTTATTTCAAACAAACTTGCCAGATGTTGCCCGATGTTCTTTCATACAATGTGATTGCTGAAACGCGTGGAACAGAAAAACCGGAAGAGATCATTATTGCAGGTGGCCACCTTGATTCGTGGGATAATGGAGATGGCGCGCATGACGATGGGGCAGGTGTAGTGCAAAGTATAGAAGCATTAAGATTGCTCAAACAATTAGGATACGCCCCCAAACGAACGATCCGTTGTGTATTATTTATGAACGAAGAAAATGGTGTGCGTGGAGGCGAAAAATATGCTGCTATCGCAAAACAATTAAACCAAAAACATATTGCTGCCATTGAAAGTGATGCAGGTGGATTTACACCTCGTGGTTTTGGGATTGAAAATAATGCAGCAGCTATTGAGCACATGCAACCTTGGATTCCATTGTTTAAGCCATATAGCATTGATTATATTAAGCAAGGACATGGAGGAACAGATATCGAACCCTTGGCAAATAACGGAACCGTATTAATTGGATACATCCCCGATTCGCAACGTTATTTTGATTACCACCATACCGCAATTGATACTTTTGATAAAGTGAATAAGCGTGAATTAGAACTAGGTGCAGCTGCCATTTCATCGTTGCTTTATCTGCTGAGCGAGTATGGGGTTCAATAATTAATTGAATTGTATTCCCAACCCTACTGATAAGTTGATGATATGATAATACTGGGTATACGGATTCAACGATATTGTAACATTTCGAATGGTTTCAACAGCGCTTAAATTTTCATATTCGATCTCTGTATAATTAAAATCCGCAGAGCCAACCAACATCAGGTTTTTATATACCTGATATCTTAATAATACGCCTGCCTGGAAACAAAAGTTGGTTGCAAACGATTCCTGTTGAATAAGGTTATATACATTGCTTGGGTTGTTAGCGCTATGATAGTTGGTCGTGTTTTCGGGTAGTACACCGGAAAGTACACCACCCAATAACCTGATATCCGTACTGAGTTTATTGCTTTTGAGTGGGACATAAAAACCAAGCATCATCCCCTGAAGTTTCCATGGATCACTTTGAAAAGAGTTGAATTGGATATTCTTATCCGAGGCCTTATAATCAGCCAGCAAACTTGTTTCATCAAACGGGTTTTGGATATATTGGTATTGCAAGCAAATTCCGAGCAAAGGCAATACATCGTAACTGAGACCTATTTTGATATTGTAGCCGGGTAAAGCATAGCCCGCAGCGAGTGTTAAGTCTTTGCTGGCAAAATCTGAAACAGGAATGGCTATACCAGATTGTATGGAAAGAAGCCCTTTTGAAACAACAAATTGGTCGTCTTTAATTTTTTGACCGAAGCTATAAAAGCCTGTCGCCAAATAAATGAATAAGCAAACGAGTTGTTTCATGTGTTGGTTAGTCAACAATGTTTACATACATACGCTTGATATCATCCGCGTATTTTTGTTCCACGATCTTGCGTTTAATTTTTTGCGTAGGTGTCATTTCGCCTTCTTCAAGCGTAAATGGTCTGCGTTTCACAATAAACTCTTTAACACGTTCAAATTTCCCAAGCTCTTTTTCCAACTCTTTCATATCTGATGCGATCCATTCTTTTACATTGGCATCTGAAATAAAATTATCGGGTTCAGCAAAATAACTTTCAGTTGATCTGAACACTTCCTTCATCTCTTCACGCGAAGGAACAACAATTGCAGTGAGGTATTCCTGTTTATCACCGATCAAAAATATCTGTTCAATTTTGGGCGATTTCATGTACGCATTTTCAATAGGAGTTGGGTACACATTTTTACCGAATGAATTCACAATAATATTTTTGATCCTGTCGGTGATTTTCAGGTAGCCTTTATAGAACTTTCCAACATCACCGGTATGCAACCATCCATCGGCATCAATTGCCTCCGCAGTTAAATCAGGATGATTGTAATACCCTTTCATCACGTTTGGCCCTTTCACCAAAATCTCACCTTCCACCGATTCGAAATCGGGTTTAAATGAATCATACGTTTGTACGGTGTAAATTTCTTTGGTTTCGGGATTTTGAATAGCAACCGAACAGCCTTTTCCCACACGACCCACGGTACCATAAATTTGTCGATCGTATTCATTTACGCACACCAATGGTGATGTTTCTGTTAAGCCATAGCCTTCGCAAACCAATACACCGATATTGCCAAAAAACTCTCCGACATGTTGAGGCAATGCGCCACCGCCCGAGATCATAATGCCCATATTGCCCCCAAGCTTTTCTTTTACTTTCGCGAAAACTAATTTTTCGGCAATCAATATTTGCATACTCAACAAAAGGCCGTTGTTCTTTTTTTGTTCCTTATTAAACCTTCGTTTTTCGCCAACGCGCAACGCCCAGTTAAATATTTTGAGTTTTATGCCACCAGCCGAAGCGGTGGTTTTACGTACACGTTCTTCAATGCGTTCCAACAAACGAGGTACGGTTAAGATAGCAGTGGGTTTTACCTCCAGGATATTACTGCTAAGCGCTTCAAGGCTTTGTGCAAAAGCAATTTCGCTCCCAACATAAGTGCTCAGGTAATACGTAGCTGTACGTTCGTAAACATGGCATAAAGGTAAAAATGAAAGGAAGCGGTATTCTTTGGTAACAATCGGCATCAGATCAATGGCCATGATCACATTACTCATAAAATTACCATGGGTAAGCATCGCGCCTTTAGGTTTTGCTGTGGTTCCCGAGGTATATAAGAGGCACGACAGATCATCTTTGGTGATCGATTCTAATTGTTTTTCAATATCATTTTTTAATGAAGGATACAATGCCGTTCCTTCAGCTATCATCTGTTCGTAGGTTTGTGAGTCATCACTTTTCTTATCTTCGAAGGCAGTGATCACGTATTTCAGGTGTGGGCAATTGGCCCTTATTTTGTTTATTTTTTTGAGCAAAAAAGGAGTTCCTACTAAAATCACCACTGCTTCCGAATCGTTCAGGATATACTCCACTTCACTTTCCGAAAGACTTGGATAGATGGAAACGTTGATCATTCCAAGCTGCATCAATCCCTGGTCGAAGGCGATATATTCAGGACAGTTTTCGATAATAAGAGCAGCCTTATCCCCCTTTTTATAGCCTTTGCTCAATAAAAATGCTGAAATAGCATTTAACTGTTCAAATACCTGTTGATAGGAAATAGGGCGGTACTCGTTTTTTATTTTTTCGAGCAAAAAGGTGCTCTGTGGAGTCTTTATATTGTTTGCGGCATTGCGCAAAAAGTAATGTAATGAAGGAAGCTCCTGCGCAGGGCTTATTGAGTGTTGTTGCATAACTGTACGATTTTATCCGCCACAGGCATTATCGTTATTATTAAGCCTGTGTTTGACCAAAATGCCTTATGAGCATTTAGTAACGGAATACATAAATACAAAAAGAAAATGAAAGTTGGTATACTTTTAACGGGCTGCAGGAAAACGCATGCGGTAATCTACATCTACAGCACCTTTTGAAATATTAATAAGCTTGTTTTTGAGCAATCGTTTGCGAAGTTCCGAAAGATGATCAACAAACAGGATACCTTTAATATGGTCGTATTCGTGTTGGATAACACGTGCCGGCATCCCGTTAATTTCTTCTTCGTGTTCTACGAAGTTTTCATCCCAGTAGCGGATTGCAATATCAGAATAACGTTTTACATTATCGCGCACATTCGGGATCGATAAACAACCTTCTTCGTAATCCCATTTTTCGCCAAACTCTTCTATAATCTCGGCATTGATAAATACTCTCTTAAAAGTTTTATAGTTGGGATCTTCCATAGGAGTTGCATCCACCACAAAAAGATTAATGGATTTACCGATCTGAGGCGCAGCCAATCCCACGCCATTTGATTCATACATGGTTTCCCACATGTTTGCAATAAGCTCATTTAATCCCTCATACTCGGGAGTTATATTGCTTGCCTTTTTTCTTAAAACGGTATCACCGTATGCTACTATTGGATAAATCATTTTTTTTCAATGCTATTTTTAGTTCCTAAGTTTCGGAATCACTAACTTCTGTCACCTAATCACTAAACCCTATTCATCATTTGCATAAACGTTTGCAAAATAAGTACTGCGCTCACCTGATCAATATTTGATTTGTTGGCCCGATCCTTTTTCTTTAACCCCATTTCCAACAAACTCCTGGTGGCGATGGCTGAGGTAAATCGTTCATCAACCATATTCACCGGTATCGTTGGGAAATTTTTGCCCAGCAAATGTACGAATTTTTCGACATGTACCGCAGATTGCGAGTCGGTTCCATCCAAACGCATGGGTTTACCTACTACAAAACACTCCACTTCCTCCTTGGCCAAATAATCCTTGAGGTATTGAATGGCATCTTTTGCATGAACGGTGGTCAGCGTATTCGCGATCAATTTAAGCGGATCAGTAACTGCTAATCCTACCCGTTTGGTTCCGTAATCGATGGCTAATATGCGTGGCATGGTTTTGAAGAGTTTGGGGTTTGTTGTTTGACGTTTATTGTTTCAGTTTCCAGTTATCAAATGTCATTTCGAATTTAATTTCACCTTTCCCGTGTGTTCCTACTTCTTTCCAACCTTGTTTTCTATAGAATGTTTCAGCTCTTGTTGTTGGAGCCGTTCCTAGCCAAACGGTAGTTTGTGTTTGGGTAAAATACCAATCCAACATAGTGTTATGAAGTTGTTTCCCGATTCCTTGTTTGTCAAAATCAGGTTGCACAAACAAAGCCCAGATATTATTGTCTTTCAGATCAGCAATAGCAAATCCGACAATCGTATTATCAATTTCACAAACCCAGCCTTTTCCCCTTTGCATCATAAATTCTTCACAGTCTTGATCGCTCACCAATGCGGGATCCGATAACGGATTTTCTTTTACAGAATTCCTTACTACCTGGATTTGTTTAATATCTGCTATTTGGGCTTCTCTGATCTGCATTGGTTAAAACGCTTTCCAACCCTGAGCTTTCAATGGGTGCACATTTCCACTTTTCGAGATCATGTGAACGCCTTCTTTGGCATCTGTGATATGACCAATCACCGTGATATCGGCATTGTTTTTTATTTTTTCGAAATCAGCTTGTTTGATGGTAAACAACAATTCATAATCTTCACCACCGCTTAAAGCGGTGAGGGTTGGGTCCAGCTCCATTTCACGAGCCGTATTGTAGGTCATAGGGTCAATTGGAATTTTATCTTCAAATAAATTGACCCCAACATTTGATTGTTTGGCAAGATGAAAGATCTCTGATGCCAATC
Source organism: Chitinophaga pinensis (assembly GCA_943369665.1). Lineage (GTDB taxonomy): Bacteria > Bacteroidota > Bacteroidia > UKL13-3 > UKL13-3 > UKL13-3. Next base: position 28,871 of record CALRNX020000004.1, on the reverse strand, counting down.
CATCCGAAATATCAATCATCGAAGTCGGTTTAATATCCAGGACCTTCAACATTTCAATAATATCTTTTCTTGCTTCAGGTTTTAACTGACGCTCCAAAATATAATCATAACCATCAATATCAGGTTGCGCCTGCGGGTTCGCCAGGAAAACACGTTTTTCACGCTCCAATAATTGAAAGCCCATATATGCTCCTCCCAGATCTCCGCTTACACAAAGCAAGTCGTACTCTTTTGCACCATTGCGGTATACCAGATCTTCCTGTTTCGCTTCACCAATGGCTGTTACACTGATCACCAAACCTTGTTTGGATGAAGAGGTATCACCACCTATCAGGTCTACCTTGTAATGATCGCAAGCCAGCAACATCCCGGCATACAATTCTTCAATGGCCTCTAGCGAAAACTTACTCGAAATACCTAATGAAACAGTAACTTGTTTGGGTATTGCGTTCATGGCATACACATCGCTCAGGTTTACCACAATCGCTTTGTAGCCTAAATGTTTTAGCGGAAAAAAGGACAGATCAAAATGGACACCTTCCAATAACAGATCGGTGGTCACCACATTGCAGTTTTCAGTATTCTTAATTACCGCTGCATCATCACCCGCACCCTTAATGGTTTCAGGATGATTCAGTTTTATATTGGCTGTTAAAGCCTCAATTAATCCGAATTCGCCAAGCGAACTCAATTCCGTACGTGTGCTGTTATCTAACATTTTTTTAGGGATTAGGGTTTAGTGGACAAAAACTATCTTCCTCAAATGAACCCAATAACAAATCGTAATTCTTAAATCTCAAATTTTATCTTATTCGGTCTGCACTTTTCACCAGGTTATCATCTTTGCGGATCAACAGCAATGCACGTAAATTCAGGTAAAGCATAAAAAACAATAATGCTAAGCCAAATGTTGATTGCATACTCAATGTTCCGAATGCAAAATTTGGAATAGCTGTAAAGGCTTTTACAAACAATACCACTATTAACAATGCGATGAGCAAAAAGTTGATCTTGGTATGTAAAATCTGGCGGGTACGGTTTTTAAATCCTAAAATAATATTGATGGTCCAACCGATAATAACAGAAACAAGTGCAATCAGTTCCCACATAATGGTTTGGGAAACCAATGTTCCGTTCTCAAAAGCCCTGAGGTAGATCAGGTTCATGATATAATCGTTTACCAAACCTTCGCTCATTTGGTGTACATTGATCAAAGACCCACCACAAGCCATAGCACAAATTAAAATAATAGCAATAAAATAAACTGTTTGCAATCGTTGAATCATACTTAAAAAATTAGGCCACAAAAGTACCTTAAAATTTCAATTATCTGAAAAGATGATACATTTGCGCGAAGAAGTCCATAGTTAATGGTTGATAGTCCATAGCTGATCAACGAAAAATATGGCAATTCATTCCCATGAACTATGGACCATGGATTATTGACTAAAAAACATGAAAACAGTTTACGTAGTAGATGCAGTACGCACACCCATTGGAAAATATGCAGGAACATTGAGTTCGGTTCGTCCCGATGATTTGGCTGCACATATCATTAAAGCAGTAATTGCGCGCAATCCCAATATTGATGTGAACGAAATTGAAGATGTGATTTTTGGTGCGGCAAACCAGGCTGGCGAAGATAACAGGAATGTAGCGCGTATGGCGGCATTGATGGCAGGATTGCCAATTTCGGTTGGAGGAAATACAGTGAACAGACTTTGTGCCTCAGGATTGCAGGCTGTGGTGGATGCAAGCCGCAGTATTGCTGTGGGTGATGGCGAAATTTATATAGCCGGTGGAGTGGAAAGCATGACCCGAGCACCGTTTGTAATGGCAAAATCGGAAACAGCTTTTGGACGTGTTCCCGAAGTGTATGATACAACCATTGGCTGGCGGTTTACCAACCCCAAACTTGCAGCATTATACCATCCTTATGTAATGGGTGAAACAGCTGAAAATGTTGCGGAGCGTTGGAAAATTTCCAGAGAAGAGCAAGATGCATTTGCTTTTTCATCTCAACAAAAATATGCCGCGGCACATGCTGCTAATAGATTTGCCGAGGAGTTGATCCCGGTACCTGTACCACAGAAAAAAGGAGATCCGCTCATGTTTGCTAAGGATGAACATCCGCGTTTGGGAACCATTGAAGACTTGGCCAAGCTAAAACCGGCATTTAAAAAAGATGGAACGGTAACGGCTGGAAACTCAAGTGGTGTGAATGATGGGGCTGCCGCTATGATCCTGGCAAGTGAAGATGCGGTAAAAAAATACAACCTGAAACCAATAGCCCGCGTAGTAAGCCGGGGTGTGGCCGGGGTTGACCCTGCCATTATGGGAGTAGGCCCTGTACCCGCAACGCAAAAAGCGGTACAACGTGCAGGATTGACAATGAGTGATATTGGCTTGTTTGAACTAAATGAAGCTTTTGCCTCACAAAGTCTTGCAAGCATTCGTGACCTGGGAATCGATCCGAATATTGTGAATGTAAATGGTGGAGCCATTGCCATCGGTCACCCTCTTGGATGCAGTGGTGCACGCATCTCGGCTACCTTAATTCATGAAATGCAAAAACGCAACGTGCAATATGGCGTAGCAACCATGTGCATCGGTGTTGGGCAGGGAGTTGCTGTTGTTTATGAAAAAATGTAATTAACTTACAGCCGAATGGTAACAATGAATTTGGCAAAAAGTGGTCGTATTGAACGTTTTTTTGGAAAACGCTTCAAAACAGATCATCAAAGCAACCCGGTAAAAATTATTATCTGGGTTTTGTTGTTCACTTATGTTCCGATTGTTATTATTTCTGCTTACGAAGGTTCATTAATTAAAGGTGAGATAGAGATCCCTTTTTTACTCGATTATTTCTCCCAGTTCAGGGCATTAATTGCTATTCCATTGCTCATCATGGGTCGCAAACTGGTGAATGAAAAACTTATGCAAACCAACAATTATGTGGCCGATACCTTGCTTGATGAAAACGAGTTTAAACATGTATTTGCCCCGGCAATAGCTAAGTTGGAAAGATTCAATGAAAAAGGATATGATGAAATCATTCTTATCCTGGCCCTTATTATCTATTCCCTGTTGGTTGGCCACTATAATTTTTCAAAACTCTTTATCCTGGAAAAAGACAATTGGGTTGGACAAGTAGTGGATGGTGAGATTGAGCTGACAAATGCCGCTAAATGGCAATTGTTTATCAGCATCAATTTGTATCGTTTTATCATTCTTCGTTGGATATGGATGTACTGCTGCTGGGTATGGATCCTCCTTAAAATTTCCAAATGCAGATTAAAACTGGCATTGCACCATGCGGATAGGGTTTGTGGACTAAATATGCTGGTACTGCCATTGCGCGCCTTTAATAATTTTTTTGTGGCCCTGGCCATTATGTCTTCAGGTAACCTTATCAATAAAATAGTGTATTTCAACGAAAACCTCGAATCCATTAAAATGGAAATTGGGATCACAATTGTAGCGAGCTTTGTTTTTTTGTTGGCTCCTTATCTGAGTTTTAGCAAGATTTTGCAAAAAGCGAAAAATGATGCAGAATTATGGTTGAGTCGCAGATCTGCTGAATTGAGTGCAGCTTACCAAAAACAGTTTGTAGAAAAACAACAGGTAGATGATTCCATTGAAAAAGTAGATGCCTCCGTAATGTCGGACTTTAACGCAACATACGATGTAATGATTGCCATAAAGCCCGTGCCTTTTTCGGTGCGCGATGTGATTGGTTTGGCCATACCAATTGCACTTGCTTTTTTACCCACGCTCCTCTCATTTATGACAATCAGGGAACTCTTAAATATCATCCTTAACTTTATCGCCTAAGCAATGCGTTACATCATTAGGCTTGCATACAAAGGAACCCATTATCATGGGTGGCAAAAACAGCACAATGCACGCACGGTTCAGAGTGTTTTGGACGAAAAGCTATCTCTTTTAATGGGTGAAAATATTGAGACATTAGGTTGTGGGCGAACCGATAAGGGGGTGCATGCAAAAGACTTTTATGCGCATTTCGATACAACCAAATCGGTCGATTGCAATCACATCGTTTATAAACTCAATCATATTTTGCCCAACGACATTGTTGTATATGCGGTTCAGGAAGTTGAAGGAACGTTCAATGCGCGGTTTGATGCTACAAGCCGGACCTATGAGTACTGGATCACCCAACAGCAAAATCCTTTTTTAATAGAACAAGCCTGGTATCAATATGGCAAATTGGATATTGATAAAATGAATGAAGCATCCGCAATGCTTATCGGAAAAAAAGACTTCGAAAGTTTTAGCAAAGTACACACCCAGGTAAATAATTTTATATGTGATATAATGTATGCACGATGGGAATTTGCGGATGATAAACTCGTATTTACCATTCAGGCCAATCGCTTTTTGCGCAATATGGTAAGGGCCATAGTCGGCACATTGATAGAAGTAGGAAAAGGCAGGTTAACCCTGCAAGATGTTCAGGATATCCTGGATAGTAAGAACAGGTGCGAAGCAGGGCAATCCGTTCCTGCCCACGGATTATTTTTAACAAAAATTGAGTATCCTAATTTGCAGTTAACATAATTATTAATGGCACCTACCCAACAGCAAAAATTCAAAACTGGTTCAGCATTCAATTTTAGTTTGCTGAAAAGAGTATATCGGTTGGCCATACCTTATAAAGGCAAGTTATTTATTGCAATCGGACTTACCGTGCTGATGTCTTTTTTAGGACCTATTCGTCCGTATTTGATCCAGTATGTACTAGACAATAATGTAGTCAATGGCGACATGCCCGGGCTGATCAATATGAGTTTATTGATATTTGGGTTATTGCTCGCACAGTCATTGTTTCAGATGTGGAGCACTGTATTAACCAATTTTTTGGGGCAAAGTGTTATACGTGATTTGCGCAACCAGGTATATCAATACCTCACGGGGTTACGGTTGCGATTTTATGACCGCACACCTGTTGGCACCCTGGTTACCCGAACAATTTCCGATATCGAAACAATTGCGGATGTGTTTAGCGAAGGGCTTATCAATATCACCGGGGATTTATTGCAAATTGTATTCATTCTCATTCTAATGTTTTATTCCGATTGGCGCTTATCACTTATTAGTTTATCCGTATTGCCAATTCTGTTTTATGCCGGATACTTGTTTAAAGAGGCTGTTCGCAAATCATTTGAAGAAGTTAGAAATGAGGTAGCACGTCTGAATACATTTGTGCAAGAACATATTCAAGGGATGCAAATTGTTCAGCTGTTTAACCGTGAGTCAAAAGAACTGCATCGGTTTCAGGAAATTAATCGCTCACACAGGGATGCAAATATTCGTTCGGTATTTTACTATTCCGTGTTTTTTCCTGTAGTTGAAATTGTGGCTGCTGTGTCTACCGCGTTGATTGTTTGGTATGGAGCAAAAGAAGTGATTGGCGAAACAGCAACCGTTGGAACGCTCATTGCATTTATCATGTATATCAATTTATTTTTCCGTCCCATCCGCCAATTAGCCGATCGGTTTAATACATTACAAATGGGAATGGTAGCAGCCGAACGCATCTTTAAATTGATAGATGATGAAACACAGATTGAAGTAAGTGGAACGCTTCCATTATCGAATGTTCGAGGCGATATTGAGTTTAAAGATGTATGGTTTGGTTATAAAGATGGCGAGTATGTTTTACGTAACATCAATATTACTGTTCCCCATGGGAAAACAGTAGCATTGGTTGGTGCAACCGGAGCGGGTAAATCATCCATTATCAATTTGCTCAGCCAGTTTTATGAAATTGAAAAGGGCATTATTTCACTCGATGGAATTGATTTGAGAACAGTAGATGTTACATCGCTTCGCAAACATATCGCAGTGGTGCTCCAGGATGTATTTTTGTTTAAAGGAACCGTTTTTGAAAACATCAGGATGTTCGATAAAAACATCAGCAACGAGTATATTATTGAAACTGCAAGATTATTGGGCGCACACGAATTCATTCAAAAACTCCCCAATGGATATGAACAGGAAGTACATGAACGAGGAGCAACCTTATCGGTAGGCCAGCGGCAACTGATTTCATTTGTGAGGGCAATGGTCACCAAGCCCAAAATATTGATCCTAGATGAAGCCACTTCATCGGTTGATAATGAAACGGAGCAAGCCATTCAGCGGGCCATTAAAATTATGATGCAGGACCGCACGTCAATTGTAATTGCCCATCGGTTATCTACAATTCAATATGCCCATGAAATTATTGTATTGGATAAAGGAGCGATCGTGGAAAGAGGCTCGCATCAGGAGTTGTTGAAATTAAGCGGGTTCTACAAAAACCTTTACCGGTTGCAATTTGCTGAAGTAGTCCTATAAGTATATATTGCTTTCGCTATGAAATACCTTTTTACCCTTTTACTCGGCTATTCTTTCGCTGCTTTTGCTCAAAACAAAGTTGTGACAGACAGTTTGATGAATCAACTGGTCAACGAACGAAACGATACAGTTAAGGTAAACCTCTATAATCAATTGGCCTGGGAATACCGGAACTCAGATTTTGCCGTTACCGATAGCTTTGCTGATCTGGCCATTCGGCTTGGTGAAAAAGCAAAGTTTTGCAAAGGCTCGGGAAACGGATACATCAACAAGGCATTTGTATATAGGAATGCAGGTAAATACGATCTGGCACTTAAATCATTAAGATGGGCATTGGTGAAGTTTTTGCCATGCAACTATCAATCAGGTTATTCTTCGGTGTACAATAATATTGCGGGCATCCATTATAATATGGGCAATTATGCCCTGGCTCAATATTATTACTACCAATCACTTAAAATTTCCGAATCGATGGGAGATCTTCAAGGCACTGCGCGGTCGCTCAACAATATTGGCGTGGTATTAATGGAGCAGAAAATGCATGCAAAAGCCTTAACCCATTTCGAAAGATGTTATGCCATCCTCGAAAGGTTAAAAGATGAAAATGGTATGGCCGATTGTTTGAATAATATTGGTAGTATTTACCAGGCTAGGAACAATACCGAAAAAGCGGTATCAAGTTATGCCAGGTGTGCCAGTATTAATGAGAAGATCGGGGACAAAAAAGATGTTTCGGCTGCGCTGCATAATATTGGCTTGACCTACAGTAATGATGGTGACCACAAACAAGCACTCAATTATTTTTTACGCTCGTTGTCTATTGATGAATCATTGGGTGATATACCCGCCATTGCCATTTCATTGCAGAGTATTGCCGATTGTTATATTGAACTTAAAATGTACCATGCGGCAAAAAAGTATGCATTAGAAACACTCGATATAGGGTTGAACTTTAGCATGAAAACGGATATCATGAATGCCTATGAGTTACTTTACCGGATAGAGCAACAGCACAGTAATTTCAAAAAAGCACTCGAGTACCATCTTTTGTACAAGCAATACAGCGATTCTATTTTTAATGCGGAAACAACCGAGCATGTGGCTAACCTGGAGGAACAATACCTTAAAGAGAAATTTGAAAAACAGCAAATCATTTCCAGTAAGGAGGAAGAAATTGGCATGATCCGCACCCAGGAAAAAGAGCATGCCGTTACCCAATATATTTTCATCATCGGTTTGGTGCTGATCATCTTTGTGTCGCTGGTATACATTGTATTTTTCTTGATGCGCAAGACAAAGTATTCTTAAAGAATGGTTAGATTTGGTTGAGTGGAAATAACGCAAAGCCCAAGAGCCTTAAAACCATAAAGCCAATTTTAACAAAACCATTCTTCGCTGATTTTCAACATGATAAAACCCAATGGTATTTTGCTTAAAAAAACGCATATTTGCCCCGCTCAAAAGCACAAATAGTAACATTCAATGGCAGTATTAGTAGACAAAAATTCTAAAGTAATTGTACAAGGATTTACCGGTAGTGAAGGTACTTTCCACGCACAACAAATGATTGAGTACGGAACCAACCTTGTTGGTGGTGTAACACCTGGTAAAGGCGGACAAACGCACTTAGATAGACCCGTATTTAATACGGTAGCTGAAGCAGTAGCCAAAGCAGGAGCGAACACTTCGATTATTTTTGTTCCACCTCCCTTTGCAGCTGATGCCATTATGGAAGCAGCCGATGCAGGCATTAAAGTAATTGTATGTATTACCGAAGGAATTCCGGTAAAAGATATGATCGATGCCAAAGAATATATTAAAGGAAAAGACTTGACGCTTATCGGTCCTAACTGTCCGGGTGTGATTACTCCGGGCCAGGCTAAGGTGGGTATTATGCCGGGCTTTGTGTTTAAACAAGGTCGTATCGGTATTGTTTCAAAATCGGGAACATTAACCTACGAAGCAGCTGATCAGATTGTAAAAGCTGGAATGGGAATCAGCACAGCTATTGGTATCGGTGGTGACCCAATTATTGGAACACCTACTAAATATGCAGTCGAAATGTTGATGAACGATCCTGAAACCGATGCAATTGTAATGATCGGTGAAATTGGTGGAAGCTACGAAGCGGATGCTGCCCGTTGGATCAAAGAAACTGGAAACAAAAAACCTGTGGTTGGTTTCATTGCTGGCCAAACAGCGCCTCCGGGCCGCAGAATGGGTCACGCTGGAGCGATCGTGGGTGGACACGATGATACGGCTGCAGCTAAGATGGCCATCATGAGCGCTTGTGGTGTGCATGTGGTTGAATCACCTGCCGAAATTGGCTCTAAAATGTTGGAAGTACTTTCTGCAAAAGCAAAGTAATTCAATAACACTTTATAAATGAAAATGCCGACTTCAGTAAAATGAGGTCGGCATTTTTTGTTACACGAAATGACTTTTATAATAAGGATGCAACGTTAAGTGGAAATAATATGACTCTACCACAAACCGGTATTTATGAAAAACGTATTGATACTTATTGCATTTTTTTTGTCAGTCACATTAACAAATGCGCAAACAACTACTGAATCGGCTAAATCTGATACTTTACGTGTGAGACCATCTAATCGAACATGCACAAGTCCTTATTGTATTGACGGTATTCGTGTTAGTCACATAGCTTATGGTTACATGATTACAGATGCTATTGATAAGCCTATTATTACGATGCATGGAACAACCGTAATCGAACGAAAACAATTGATAAGCTTACCCCAGAGAAACATAAATGCAATTGCGGGGTTAGTTGCGGGTGTTGATTCCAGAGCAGGGGAGATACCAAATATCAGGGGTGCACGGCAAGATGGTACTGCCTATTTTGTGGATGGAATGAGGATCCGAACATTGAGCATGCCAAATGAAATTAATATCAATATGATGAAATAAAAAAAGCCGACTTCAGTATAATGAAGTCGGCTTTTTTTATGAGACATAAAATCGTGTATTAAGCCAATACGCTTTTTAGATCATTCATTAGATCTTCAATATCTTCAACACCCACACTCAGGCGAAGCAAATTGTCCACTACCCCGGCAGCTTCGCGCTCTGCTTTCGGAATGCTGGCATGTGTCATGGTTGCAGGATGGTTGATCAAACTTTCTACGCCACCAAGCGATTCGGCAAGGGTAAACACCTTAAATGATGAAGCAAACTTGAATGTTTTTTCCAGATCGGCATCCTTTAATACGATTGAGATCATTCCTCCAAAATCACGCATCTGTTGTTTCGCAATTTCATGGTTAGGATGATCTGTAAATCCCGGCCAATATACTTTTTCGATCTTCGGATGTGTCTTTAAAAACTCGGCAATCACCCTGCCATTTGCACAATGTGCTTTCATGCGCAGGTGCAATGTTTTTAATCCGCGCAATACCAGGAAAGAATCCATTGGTCCGGGTGTAGCACCACAAGAGTTGTGAATAAACGCCAATTGTTCGTACAAGGCATCATTGCTGGTAAGCAAAGCGCCCATTACCACATCACTATGCCCACCAAGGTATTTTGTTACGCTGTGCATCACAATATCCGCTCCCAAATCCAAAGGGTTTTGCAGGTAAGGTGAAGCAAAAGTATTGTCTACCGCATAAATTAAATTGTGCTTTTTGGCAATCACACCACATGCTTTGATATCGATAATTTGCATCGTTGGATTTGTGGGTGTTTCGATCCAAAGCAATTTGGTATTGTCATTGGTGTATTTACTGATATTCTCAGGATTGCTCAGGTCAATAAAATGAAATTTGATCCCATAATTGGCAAATACCTTGGTAAACATACGATAAGTACCTCCATACAGATCGTTTCCGGTAATCACTTCATCGCCCGGTCTGAGCATTTTGATCACAGCATCTGTTGCACCCATTCCACTACTGAAAGCCAAACCATACTTTGCATTTTCCAATGCTGCCAAACAACCCTCTAATGCACTGCGTGTAGGGTTTTTACCGCGGGCATAGGCGTAACCTTTATGTTTGCCAGGGCTTTCCTGAGCGTAGGTAGATGTTTGGTAAATAGGAGTCATTACAGCTCCGGTTGTTGGATCAGGCTCCTGGCCTGCATGTATGGCTCTGGTTCCAAAACCTAGGTTCGATGTGTCTTTCATGTAAGGTTCATTTCTTGAAATAGTGGCGCAAATATGCAAAAAAAATAGTGATTAGGGATTAAGAGACAGGCGTTAGTTTTTAAGTTGGTTGTCAAAACATAGATAGGGCATGTGAAAACACTCTCTGAGAAATTTTCTACCCCCTAACCCCTGTCTCCTAACCCCTACTGCAAAAGATGCGTTTTTCGGTTTGCTACTTTCAAAAATAGGCTTACTTTTAACCATTCAAATAGTGCTGCTTATGCCAACCCAATTTATCAAAAAAATGAACCGCGCTGAGGCCGGATATCATATATTATGTTTGCTTTCCCTTGCCGATGGCACGTTACATTCTGCAGAAGCCAATGTTATACTCGATTTTTTAAATGATCATTACAACGATGATTTTGATTTAATTAAAGAACAAGCTTTTATGAAGGCACTGCCTCCCGAAGAATATGAAAGTCATTTTAGGGAAGTGGTAGAACATTTTTTCTCGGTGAGCAATGAAGACGAACGTCATACCCTTACCCGTTTTGCAATGGAAGTTGTAATGGCCGATGAAAGTTTAGAAAAATACGAAAACAAACTCATCACTATTTTATACGATTGCTGGGACATCGAATAGAAGAAAGGAGTAAATGAGTGAAGGTTAGAATGAGTAAATAGTTGTTCTATCTTGCGATACATTTATTCGTTTTTTTATTTACTCATTTATTTCTTTGTCATTTACTCATTACATTTTTCATGGAAGCATATTTCGAATTTAATATACGTTGCAACGAAGATATCCGCGAGCAGCTGATTGCTGAATTGGCAGAGGAAGATTACGAGGGGTTTGTGGAAACAGATTCGGGCTTTTCAGCTTATATCACTTCGTCTGCATTTAAGCGTGAAATATTCGAACAACTGTTGCAAAAGTATGGTCTCGACCCCAATGCCGTGGCGCAAAATCATATTGAGCAGCAAAACTGGAACGCCCAGTGGGAAGCCGGATACGAGCCGATCATTATTGATAACAATGTTATTGTAAAGGCGCCCTTTCACCAGATAGAAAAAGAATATCCATACGAATTGCTCATTCAACCAAAGAATACGTTTGGCACAGGGCATCATGAAACAACACAACTTGTGCTGCGCTTGATGTTGCAGGAAAATTTTAAAGACAAACGTGTTTTCGATTACGGTTGTGGAACGGGTGTATTGGCTATCATGGCTTCTAAAATGGAGGCACAATCGGTTTACGCAATTGATATTGACGATTGGAGCGCGGAGAATATCTTTGAAAATACACAGCTCAACAATGTTGATAATATTGAATTTGAACAAGGGGATCTGAATATTGTGAAACCACAACAGTTCGACATTATCCTTGCCAATATCAATAAAAATATCTTGCTGTTTAGTTTCGACCAGCTCAGCAACTTATTGTTGCAGGGAGGCACTATGCTCATCAGTGGTTTTTATGAGTCGGATCTGGATGACCTTAAAAAAGCAGCAACCGTTTATGGATTTCAATACCACCAACATATTGTGCTGAATGATTGGTGCGCGGCAGTGTTTAAGAGAGTTTAAGAAGTAGCCAATAATTTACCAATAGGATGGTTGAGCGTAGCCGAAATCACTATAACTAACAGAAAACATAATTAACAGATATATGTACGGACAACTCAAACAACATTTACAAAAAGAACTTGCCGATATTGAAAGTGCAGGTTTGTACAAAAAAGAACGTGTCATTGTTTCTGAACAAGGGGCAGAGATAAAATTAAACACAGGTGAAACGGTGTTGAATTTTTGTGCCAATAATTATTTGGGATTATCATCTCACCCTCGTGTAAAAGAAGCAGCCAAACGGGCCATTGATACGCACGGTTACGGAATGAGTTCGGTGCGCTTTATTTGCGGAACACAAGACATTCACAAAGAGCTTGAAAAGACCATTGCTGATTTTTACCAAACGGAAGACACTATTTTGTATGCAGCAGCATTTGATGCAAACGGAGGAGTGTTTGAGCCATTGTTTGGTGAAGCAGATGCAATCATCAGTGATGAATTAAACCATGCTTCGATCATTGATGGCGTGCGTTTGTGTAAAGCACAACGTTACCGTTATAAGAACAATGATATGGCCGATTTGGAAGCACAGTTAATTGCAGCCAATGAAAAAGGCGCACGGTTTAAAATTATTGTAACCGATGGCGTGTTTAGCATGGATGGTTACGTGGCACAAATGGATAAAATTTGTGATCTGGCCGATAAATACGATGCATTGGTAATGACAGACGAATGCCACAGTGCAGGCTTTATTGGCAAAACGGGTAGAGGTGTTCCCGAATTGTGCAATGTTATGGGTAGGGTAGATATCATTACCGGAACATTGGGTAAAGCATTAGGAGGAGCAATGGGTGGATATACAACCGGCAAAAAAGAGATCATTGAACTATTGCGTCAACGTTCACGCCCGTATTTGTTTTCAAATTCGTTGGCACCATCTATTGTGGGTGCTAGCATTGAAGTCTTTAAATTGTTGAACGAAAGCACCGCATTGCGTGATAAGGTAGAAGCCAACGTAAACCAGTTTAAGGCCGGTATGCAAGCTGCAGGGTTTGATTTGCGTGGAGGTGCAAGTGCTATTGTTCCCGTCATGTTATACGATGCAAAGTTGGCCCAACAAATGGCCAATGATCTATTGGCTGAAGGTATTTATGTAACAGGGTTCTTTTACCCGGTGGTTCCAAAAGACCTGGCGCGTATTCGGGTGCAGCTTTCGGCCGGGCATGAACCACACCATATTGAAAAGGCGATTGCAGCCTTTACAAAAGTGGGTAAGGCGTTAGGAGTCATCAAATAAGAGCAAATAAGTATCAATAAACTCCCTCAATCAGCTAATATAGCTGGTTGAGGGAGTTTTTGTTAAAATACTTAACGTCTTTTTTTGGCATAAAAACAAGCCTACTTAACATTGGCTTAACATACAGGTCATTTTGAATTAACTTAACATTAATGTTGGGTTAACCCCTGTCTGACTTTGCAGCAATACTTTTGTCGCACTAAATTTCTATTATGAAAACAGTTCGACTAAAATTCCTTTTATTGTTGTTAATAAGCACGATAACTGTTGCAGCAAATGCACAAACAGGACGTATTGGAGGTAAAATCACCGATAAAAAAACAGGTGAGGAATTGATAGGCGTTTCTGTTCAAATTGAAGGAACAAGCATCGGAGCAGTAACCGACTTTGAAGGAAAGTACATTATTAACAATGTACCTGTAGGAACGTATTCGCTTATTATCAGCTATATTTCATACAACAAAAAGATCCTGAAAGGAGTAGAGGTAAAAGCAAAAGAAACAACCATCAATAATATATCGTTGGAAGAAGCTACCAAGGATTTAAATGAGGTAGTTGTTTCTGCCGAGGTAAAGAAAGAATCTGCCAATGCATTGTTGATCCAGCAAAAAAATGCAGTTTCTGTTTCAAGTGGAGTATCAGCTGATCTGATCAAAAAAACTCCGGATAGAACAACCGCTGATGTTGTAAAACGTATTAGTGGAGCATCTGTACAGGACGGAAAATTTGCAATCGTTCGCGGGTTGACCGACAGGTATAATTCAGCATTCATCAATGGAGCGCCTATGCCAAGTTCTGAAAGTGATCGTAAAGCATTTTCATTGGACTTAATTCCTGCTGCGGTTATTGATAACATGACGATTCAAAAAACAGCAACACCCGATATGCCTGGTGATTTTGCAGGTGGGTTTATTAATATCAATACAAAAGATATTCCCGAAGAAAATAGCTTCTTTGTGGGATTGAGCGGTCAATACCATTCACTTACAACTTTTAAAGAAGGAATTCAAGGTCCGAAAAGCAGTACCGATTGGTTGGCCTATGATGGCGGAACCCGCACCATTCCTTCCGGTATAATGAGTACAGAAGAATCAAATAACAATAATGCCTTTGCCAATAATATTGAGGATACCAAAAAGTTCAATAACAATTATGCCTTTAACACCCAAAACTCGTTTCGCCCGAATTTGAGTTTCCAAATGGGAGGTTCAAAGCGTTTTATGGTTGGCGAAAAAGACCAATTGGGAGTTATCGGTACGGTTTATTACAACAATAGTTTTAAAGCAACACCATTAACAACAGCATCACCACGTCAGATCGGAGTTGATCAAACCGAATCAAATCCAAACGATAGCGATGGTCTGTTTTACAATATCGAAAACTTCAGGCAAACAGTATCTATCGGTGGGATTTTGAATGTTTCCTATAAGCTTGGAAAGAACAGTAAGTTCTCATTTAAAAACCTGTATACCCGCAATGCCGAGGATCAAACCATTAACAGAACAGGTTATGGAACAGATCCGAACAATCCTCAGCTGGCTCAAAAATATGATGACTATATTTTTGCTTACCAATCAAGCAGCATGTATTCAACTCAGTTTTCAGGAGATCATTTAATCCCTTCAGCAAAGATTAAAGTTAAATACACAGCTAGTTTTAACAATATCCACAGAGAGATGCCTGATTTCAGAAGATTGATGTACCAGAGCAATAAGAACAATTCAATTGATGCCAATACTGGTTTACCAATTGATACCGGATATAACAAACCAATTGCTTCGATATTACCGAACGCCAGAACATTTACACCGTTGAATTCCGGCCGTTTCTCATCAGTATTGGATGAAAAAAGTTACCATGCCGGTTATGATGTAACCATTCCTGTGAAGTTGTTCAAAAAATCGGAAGTGAAAGTGGGCGGCTTCCACCAGGTAAGAACACGTGCATTTAATGCCCGTACTTTTATGTACAGTATTGATGATAATAACAGAGATCAAGGCAGATTGGACAGTCTTCAAACATTGGCAGCCGGCCAGATTTTTGACAATTCCAATATTGACTCCGCAACGTATTTCCAGAAAGAAACCACCCAAGGTTCCGACCAGTATGATGCCAGTTCGAAATTGCATGCTGGATATGTAATGATGGATAATAAAGTTACAAATCGTTTGAGATTCATTTGGGGTGTACGTGTTGAAAGTTACAATCAAAAAATAAGCTCGGAAGCACAAGGTGCACAGCAAAAAGTTGATACAACTGTTATTGATGTATTGCCTTCCATCAATGCGGTGTATGAGTTAACCTCAAAAATAAACATACGTGCCAGTTTCGCTAAAACTGTTTCCCGCCCTGAGTTCCGTGAGTTTGCACAATTGGCATTTTATGAAGTAAATGCAAATGCAATTATCA
The DNA here is from genome assembly GCA_943369665.1 of Chitinophaga pinensis. Classification (GTDB taxonomy): domain Bacteria; phylum Bacteroidota; class Bacteroidia; order UKL13-3; family UKL13-3; genus UKL13-3. Next base: position 13,119 of record CALRNX020000004.1, on the reverse strand, counting down.
CCGGGAATCCATTTTTGGTTCGTACAGAAATTTACAATTACGATTTAAAATTTGAATGGTATCCAACTGCAGGACAAACGTTCTCGGTAAATCCATTCTACAAACATTTTGTAAATCCGATTGAAAATACCGTGAATCCATTACAAGGTGGTTTGAGAGGATTTGGCTACCAAAACGCAACCTCGGCACAAAGTCTGGGAATTGAATTGGAAGCACGTTTTAATATCGGTGCTTTGATAAAAGCTGAGCAACGTTCTGTTTGGAACAGGATTGGATTGTTTACAAACTTAGCGTTAATCAATTCAACGGTGAAACTAGCAGATCCGATTGCCGGACAACAAGATGTTGTAAACAGCCGTCCGTTGCAAGGTCAGTCACCTTATGTATTTAATGCCGGATTAAATTATAATAATATTGAGAAGGGCTTTGATGTAAGCATCAATTTAAATAGAGTAGGAAGAAGGATTGCCTACGTTGCCAACAATAATCGTTTTATGATCTGGGAAAACCCTCGTACGGTTTTGGATATGAGTGTATCCAAAACGTTCAAGAAAAAATTACAAGTGAAAATTATTGCAGGAGATCTGTTAGCTCAGGATTTGGTTTTCTACCAGGATTTGAACAAAAATGGCAAATATGAAAAAGGACAAGATGTTGGGTTTAATGTTTGGAAAAACGGTTTTACAACAACATTGAGTATTACCTATAATTTCTAAAAGAAAGATCAAATTAAAGAAGAAGCCTCGGTCCGTACCGGGGCTTTTTTATGCGCCAAATATGGGTACGTAACATTGGCGTAATAATCTGTTAATACAAGGTTCATCATTAAGCAACATTATGGTGAACACGCGAGGCTAAGATTGCGTATAAATACAATAACAAAAGTTATGAAAATGAAGAATACTATTTTAGTATCGGCACTGGCATTAAGCCTAAGTGCATCAGCCCAGTTTTTCGATACAGTTCCTTACAGAGGAGCGTTCGGAGTAACGGGTACTACCAAACCTGCAACAACAGGTTATAATCCTGATCCAACGAATACCGGAGCCAATTGGGCTACAGGTTGGACAAACTGGACGCCAAACGCTACTGCCTACCCGGGTGATGCAAGTTGGGTGCCAACAGCACAACATCCTGCTGCAAGTGCAAACAAAGTTGTATTGTCGGGCGATATCTCATCTAACATGACCTTAACAAAAGGTAATTGGTATGAATTATCAGGAACTGTTCACGTATTAAATGGGGCAACATTAACCATTGAACCGGGAACTGTTATCCGTGGTAATGTATCTAATATTGGAGTACTTATTGTTGCCAAAGGTGGAAAGATAAACGCTATTGGAACCAAGGAACAACCTATTGTATTTACTTCAGGTAAAGCTGCTGGTAGCCGTGTTCGTGGCGATTTAGGCGGATTATTATTGATCGGGTATGCCCATACCAATACACCAGGCGGTACTCGTCAATACGAAGCATTGCCTTCTGATCCATTGGCAAATTACGGTGGAGGTGCAAATTATAACGATGCGGATAATTCAGGAACATTGCGTTATGTACGCGTTGAATACGGAGGGTATAATTTCTTGCCTGATCAGGAAATTAATGGAATCACTTTCGCTGGAGTGGGTAATGGAACACATGCCGATTACTTGCAAGTAAGTTTTGCCAATGATGATTCATACGAATGGTTTGGTGGAAACTCTAACCATAAATATCTGATTGCATTTGCCGGTACGGATGATGAATTTGATATGGACGAGGGATACAATGGAAAATGCCAATATTTATTGGGTGTTCGCAATCCTGCAATTTACGAAACATCACCTACAGGAACATCAAATGGATTGGAACATGACAACAATACAGGTTTGGGTACTGCAGGACAAATTAATCCTAACTTTACTTCTCCTTCTCCTTGGACTGCTCCGGTAATTTCGAATATGACTTTGGTTGGTCCTTTAAAACCGGGCGCTGCAAATTCAACATTATCGAGCACTGCCCAAACTCGTTTTGGTCGTGGATTCGAATTTAGAACCAATGTTTCTACTTCTGTGTTCAACTCAATCGTTTGGGGTTACAATGAATTATTGCGTTTGGGTAATCCTGCAGGTAATTTTTCACCATCAACCCAAACACGTTTAACCAATGATGAAACTACCTTGCGCAATGACGTGTTCATTAACAATGTAACAAGATTTAACAGTCAAAATCCTCCGACAACCAATAATGGAAATCCGTTTACATTCACACTTACTGATATGAGAAATATTTTGGTAAATGGTCCTTCAGTTGGTTTTACAGGTCCTACCGGAAATGATACAACTCGTGGAACATTGACAGCAGGAGTGGAGTTTGTAAACCCTGTGTATTCAGGTAATTCAAATGGTTCATTAAACCAACTTGATTTTTCGAATGTTGATTATACATTGGCAGTAGGAAGCCCATTCTATGGCACATCTTCATTCAGCCATCCTAAAATTTTGACGATTCCTTCTCCAACCGTTGCCGTTGAGCCAAGCGTATTAACCGTATTCAATAAATTAGTTGACCAAGATGCTCCATTAAAATGGATCCTGGTAAAAGCAAGTCACCTTGTTGGTAATATCAATATTACTGCACCGTCAAATTTTGCGATCTCATTTAGCAGAACAACAGGATTTGCAGCAAGCATTTCTAAAAATGGCCCAAGCGCAAACGATACAGTGTTTATCAAGTACACCAGAAATACACCTGGAAGTGCAACAGGGTTTATCAATGTTAGTTCTACGGTTTCAACAGATTTTGCACCGATCAATATCTCTGTAACAGGTAATACAACAGCACCAGCTTCACCATTCATTTCTGTAAGTGCTGCTGCGCTTTCTTTCACAAGTGCTCTTGCAACACCTTCTGCCTCAAAAGAGTTTGTTGTAGATGGTAAATTTTTAACAGCAACCCTTACTGTAGGGGCTTCAGCCGGTTTCGAGGTGTCAGCTACTCAGGGTTCTGGATTTGCATCAACTGTTGTCGTTCCTACACTCAATGGCGCTGCAACTTCAAAAATATACGCTCGCTACACTCCAGCTGCAACAGGTACCGTGAATGGTACGATTAAAGTAGGATCAGGAACATTGGACTCAGTTGTTATCAATGTTACTGGTGCAACTCCGGTTGCTGCATTAGTTGTTTCTCCATCAAGCTACCCGCAATGGCAAGTTGTAAATGGCGATTCTTCATTAGCTTATCCTTTCACAGTGAGTGGAACAAACTTGAGCGATTCAGTAAAAGTTACCGCTCCAAATGCAAACTTCCAGTTAAGTGCTGATTCAGCATTCACCACTCCTTCTGCTACGTTATACCTAAATACTTCAGAAGTTGCTACTTTGACCGCTACCAAATTATACGTTAGATACAAACCAACAGCAGCAGCTGCACATACTGGTAATATTGCTATCACAAGTGCTGGTGCTACAACTGTAAATGTTGCAGTATCTGGTTTGGGTGTTGCTAATGCAACAACACGCAGAATTGCTTTGCAAGCTGCTACCAATTCACTTTCGTTTACAACAACTTTGGGAACACCAAGTGCTGCTCAAAAAATAAATGTAAGTGGGTTTAACCTAACCGATACAATGGGATTGGCATTTTCAATTGCCGGTTTCGAATTATCGGTAAACAATACTTCTTGGACTTCAACTTTGAGATTAGATACCATAACTGGAAAAACTGTTCCATCAACAGATGTTTGGGTTCGTTACAATCCTTCAACGGCAGGTGCCTCAGGTGCTCAACAATTGATCATCAACAGCCCTTCTGCAACAACAATTAACTTAACCATTAGTGGACAATCAACTCCAAGTATGGTTATCACTCCTGCAGTATTACCAACTTTTGCTACGGTTGAAGGAAAACCTTCTTTAAGTATTCCGGTAACCGTTACAGGTTCGCGTTTACTTACCGATATTACATTAACAGCTTCAACTGATTTCCAGGTTTCATTGGATTCGCTAACAGGATTTGCTTCTGCTGTCGTAGTTGCTAAAACTGGAACAACAGTTGCTGCAACCAAAGTGTATGTAAGATACTATCCAAGTGTATCGGGTAATGCACCTTTAAATAGTGTGTTAACCATCTCAACACAGTCGGCACCAAGTTCAATTATTACCCTTGCAGGTTTTGCCGTTGAGGCGCCAACACCGGTTATCAATCTTTCAACAGCTGCTTTGGATCCATTTGCAACAAATATTGCTGGTCCTACTGCCGCTCAATCGTTTACTGTGAATGCATTGAATTTAACAGATTCGTTAGAAGTAACAGTTGGTTCTGATTTTGAACTCTCGCCTGACTCAGTTACATACAAAAAATCGTGGAAAATTGCTGCTGATGCAAACGGAGCAATCATTGACCTAAAATTGTTCTGCCGTTTGAATAGAGCAACTTCTGGTATTTCAAATGATACAATCGTGGTTTCAACCACAGGAGCTTTTACCGGAAAAATTGCAGTGACAGGAAAGAATAATACGGGTGTTGATGAATTGAAAAATATCAACTCATTTAGCATGTATCCTAATCCTGCACAAAGCACGATAACTCTTGATTTCTCAATTGTACAAACTGCAGAAGTTAATATCAATATCATTGATATCACCGGCCGTATTGTTAAAGAAGTTTCAAGGGAGAATTTTGCTACCGGAGCAAATTCAGTAACGGTAGATATTGCTGATTTGAATAACGGATTCTACTTTGTAAATATTCAATCATTGCAAGGAAGTAAAACGTCTCGCTTATTGATCTCGAAATAAAGATTATTGAATTCTTTCAAAAGCGTCTTGTAGCAATACAAGGCGCTTTTTTTATTCAGAAAGGTAAGGACAGCAAATAACCGAAACGATATTCTATCAACTTGGTCGACTCATCACTAAATAATGTCGTGACATTCCATCATCAACAGATCGCCTTCCGAGTATGTTATTTTAACAATGCCATCTTCAACAGCTTCATTGCTACTGCTGGTGCGATAGCCTAGCTGTAGTGATTCGTTATGAAGATTATACATCAAACCTGTTGTGGTAAGTCCTGAAACATTTCCAACCGGCATCAGTGAAAGAGGTGTTCCTTTAGAGTACCATTTTTCAAATTTTTTGGGTAATTGGTAAATGCGAGAGTAATCATCCAGCACAACAATATTGATTTGCGACCTATATCTCACAATATCTGTTATATTACTAAGATTGTGATCAGCCCTTCGACCTGTTGCCCACAAAATATTTACAGCCTCAAATTTTTTGGAGATCAGGAATTCGATACCTTTTTGCAGGTCGGTTTTGTTTTGATCGGGTGTATGAACTATCTCAATAGGCATGGTCGCTTTTAGCTGGTCCAGTTCTTCCGTCTGACTATCAAAATCGCCCAGCAATACATCCACTTTTATACCTAACTCTTTTATACGGCTAATCGCTCCATCCAGCACAACCACATATGGACTCCATTCCAAAAGCTGTCCCATAAGTTCATTCGAACAAGCTTGTCCGTTGGCAATAATTAAAGCAGGTTCTTGCCCTTCGCGTATTATATGGTGAGACGACATAAATTGTTTTTAAAGGTGCAAAATAGGGAATTAAGGTATTTGGTAGAATTAAAGTATAGAGAGCATTGTTGCTGTTTGGCTGGCAAGGTTATTAGAACTAGTTCGGTCGTTATGTTGTATTGTTCTGTTTTTCTAATGTTTACATTAACGGAATATTGTCTGTATAAACAATGGTTTCAGATGGAAAAGGCAAAGCAAAGAATTCTGATTATTGATGACCATGCGATCGTTATTGCTGGTGTCAAGTCAATTCTTGTAGATTTATTCGTTGGCTGTGAAATTCATGAAGCCCTCAATGGGGCAGAGGCGAATCGCCTGATTAGGGATAACCGATACGACATGGTTATACTCGATCTGAACCTGCCTGATATTTCAGGTGAATTGGTTTTAAAAAACCTGCTTAGGATAGATCCTAAGGTAAAAGTATTGGTGCTGAGCATGAATTTTGAAGATATTTATGCAGCCCATGTATTGAGGCTGGGTGCAAAAGGTTACGTTTCAAAGCAAAGTGGTTTTGATCAATTGAGGCTTGCATTGCAGAAAGTTTCTAATGACATGAGGTATGTAAGCGAAAGCGTGATCGAAAAATTGCTGTTTCATGAACAGGCACATAATATAAGAATGGAAATGCCACTTAATACCTTTGATAGCCTTAGCACAAGAGAGCACGAGATAATAAGGTTAATTTGTGAAGGTCATGGCACAAAAGAAATAGCCAATATGCTTGGGCTAAAACTCAATACCATCAGTACGTTTAAAAGGCAAATATTAGATAAGCTCGCAGCCAATAATGTTGTTGAACTAATTGAAATGTACAGGCTCATCAATACTCAGTCATTATAGCCAAGGAGCAGCTAAGGTTAAAGCATTTTGAAAAGGCGATGTATTAGAAAATAACAATAACCTTAAGGGAGGGCACTTTTCTTATTAGAGGATGATTTTGTTGACCAAACAACTGAAGGCATTTACAATTACGTTTCCCTTATTTGGATTTATTGGAATGAGCAATCGATGCCCTGATACGACTGAGCGATACCTGAGAAATGCCTAAATAGCTAGATAGATCACCTAATGAAACACGATTGGCCAGTGCGGGTTTTTCTTGTGTTAGTTTAAGGTATATTTCTTTGGCATCGCACCCAAGTATTTCCTGATTCCAGGCAAATGTTCTTGCAAGTGTTTTTTCATGGTATATCCTTGCCATCTTTTCCAATGAATGATGTTTTCGCATCAACTCTTCAAAATCGCGATAAAGAATATAAACAATCTCAGAGTTTTCAATTGCCGTGATAAAAGATTTAGAAGGAGCTTGGTTATATATGCTTTCAAGATCAGTACAGATGGTGTTTTCCTCACAAAATCGCACGATATATTCCCGGTCGCCTTTCCAATAACCGTTTTTGAGCAATCCTTTTGCGATAAAAAAAGCCTTGGTGCAAAGTTCCCCTATACTGAGAAGGTTTTCTCCTTTTTTATAGGATCTTATCATGAGCTTACTTTCAACGTCAGCTCTAACGTCATCAGACATTTCCGGCCCGAGTTGTTTGCAAAAATCAAAAAAACTGGATTTCATAAGTGATTATAGAGTTTGGTGTTACTTCTGTTAATCAATTACGATTTACAAGTAAGCACACATTCCTAATAAGAAGGGTGAAGTATGGGTCGTTCTTGATAAAAGAGTTGAAAGACATTAAGGTTTAATGATTAAAGTTTCATTTCAAAAGTAGTACAATAAGTTTGTTAATTGGGTGGGCGAATGCCGTAATTTATGTGAACAAGCGGAAATTATACTTTAAAGGCTACTTCATACAATGCGTAATTTTTGAACAATCGAAAGTTGATTTCTGCTTTTTATGAATTGTTCATTGTCTTTCAATTAATTAATACGAAAAACGTTCCCTGTGAGATTAAAAAGGGGTATATTTTTTTAATGAAGATTTAATCTCAGAGGGTATATTATTTAACAAATGTAAAAAAATACTACCACAGGCTAATTGACATTTGTATTCATGCATCTCAACAGAATGTATTTTCTCATTCTAAAGAGAGGCTAAGTTAATTAACACCATAAAGATTTTCCTGTGGACAATCCAAGAAAAAGAATTTTAATTGTAGATGATCACGCTATCGTAATAGCTGGCGTTAAGTCAATTATTGAAAATTTGTTCATTGGATGTGAAATCCAAGAAGCCCTGAATGGGGCAGAAGCAAATCTTCTGATTAAAAATAATAAGTACGACATGGTTGTACTTGATTTAAACTTACCGGATATTTCCGGTGAATTGATACTTAAGAATATTCTAAGGCTCGACCCTCAGGTGAAAGTGTTGGTTTTGAGTATGAATCGGGAGGACATTTATGCTACCCATGTATTAAGATTAGGAGCCAAAGGTTATATATCCAAACAAAGTGGCTTTGATCAATTAAAACTTGCAATACAAAAAGTTTCAAGTGGTATCAGGTATCTAAGTGAAGGGGTATTGGAAAAACTGTTATTCCAGGAACAATCAACCAGCATAAAATCGGAAATACCAGCTACCACCTTTGACAGCCTTAGTACAAGAGAGCATGAGATTGTAAGGTTGGTTTGCGAAGGACATGGTACAAAAGAAATAGCCAATATGTTAGGACTTAAACTCAATACCATCAGTACTTTCAAACGTCAGATATTTGACAAGCTTTCTGTCAATAATGTTGTGGAGCTGATTGAAATGTACAAGTTCGCGCATGTTGGTGTTCATGATTAGATTACAAAACAATTCTTCTGGAAAATCCAGCAGGAGAGTTTGAAATGATGTTAAAAAAGAAGAGGCTGTCTACCAAAGACGGCCTCTTTTTTTTATTGATCATTCATAGATGCATTATTGTTTATGCTAAATAATGATTGCGTTTGAGAGGAACTGTGAATAGTATTTTACAATAGTGTCAACAAAAAAGGCTGTCTAATGCAAGACAGCCTTTTCTATTAAGTGAATGTTCAATTTATAATGAACAATTATCGGATTGGAATCATCACATGCTACTTCTATGTATTATTCTTTGATACATTTTAAAGTGCTTGTCGATTTACGAGTTGTGTCTGTAATATGCACAAAATATAATCCTGCTTTAATAGAACCCAGATCTAATTTAAGTTCATTGTTAACCCATTCAACGTTAGCGTATTCAGCATACACTTTACCACTTACATCCACAATCGAAATATCGGCTTTACTATCAACCGAACCGCCTACAATTGTAATGGCGCCTGATGTAATAGACGGATATAGCATTAATTTATTTTTTGCGCTGTTTACTTCTTCTTCCCCAACACCAATTTTAGGCTCTGATCCGACAACGATTGCGAAGCGGTTGTTTCCAAAGGTGTTTGAGTTGGTTTTGTCCACATCAAATACATAAGTTGGATTGGTGCGGATATTCACTTTTTTGTTAAGGAAATTATCCGCCAGGTAAATAGGCAGGGTAGGATGTAAGAAGTCCGGATCGATAAACTTCATCGTATATGTGCCTGTTTCCGCAATGCCTACACTCAATGGAATGGTATCCGAAACACCGTTAAATGGTTTGTAGTTTGCAGCTAAGAAACGACCATCGCTGGCCTTGGTTGCAATGTTTACATTAGCCCCATACATTTTTGCGATATCATAAGCATCAAATCCGGATGTAGCTTCATTTTCATACCTCACAACGGTTTCGTCATACGACACATCACTGGCAATGAGTTGAATTTTAAACTGAGGGTTACCCAAGTCACCTTTTTTAAACATCATGCCTGCTTGTGCTGATGTTTTATAGATCTCTTTCATCGTCATTGAAGGCGAAGCTTCCGATGCTTTTACCCAAAATGCGGCTCCCGAAGGGATCACTCCGTTGGTAAGTTCTCCAACAACAGCGCCACTAAATGCATTGTATGAACTGTATGCAACGGCTCCCGCATCTAATACATAAACGGTAGCATCCAGGTGAGCATAATCTGTACCTGAATAATCAGGTCCGCTTCCCGTTCTTCCTGCGTCATGGAAGGCATTCCAATCTATTGCTGATGGATAAGGATTTCCTAGTAAATTCCATCCATCGTTGGCAAGCACTCCGGTAGAGGTAAATGTTGGCGCAAGATTAATATTGCCGGTGTTTACAGGATTAATGGCATTTACCGTAATGGCATTTTGGGTTGTGATGGTTCCATCCAATCGACCTGGTGTTCTGTCGCCTCTTACAAACAAACGGAATCCTTTTCCCGGTGTTAATGGCTCGGTAATGGAAGCAGGTGCTACCCATCCGGAATTCAAATCTCCTGTTGCTGTTTCATCATAACTGTAAACACCCGATTGGTTTGATAAGGTGGCATCAAACCCATTGGCCGCACCTCCTGCTCCTGTTATATGAAATTCGCCTTGCCAGTCTTGTAATGTTGATGATGTAACCGGGCTAGCCATAAAGCGCCATCCACGGGTGGAAGCAGGAATAAATCTTTCCACGGTTACGTTTCCGGTAATATAGATACCTGTTCCGGCCGCAATACTGGCATCGCCAGTTGCATCCGAAACGAGCTTAAGGTTGCCACCGGTGGCAAGCGTTCCGGCAGTTGGTGTTACAACGCCTTTTATTTCCAATGCATTACCCAAGGTAATGGTTTGACCGGCTCTGTTATAGGTTAAGTTACCCAACCTGTTGGTAGTGCCCAAAGTGGTTTGATCCATGTTAAGTGTAGATGAAGCGCTACCGCCCAATACCATATTGGATGTATTGGATCCTTTAAAAACACCACTAGTGTATGTTATAGAACCGTTCATGGTAAGTGTTTGTCCATTGAGGTTCAATTTGCCCAAGCCCATATATGTTAACCCGTTAACAACAATTGGTTTATCAAGAATAGCCTCCACTGAAGCATTGTTTAACGTAAGGTTCAACGCATTCAGAGCGTTTGACGTTCCCGGATTCGTTTGGTCGAAACTGATGGTTCTAGAGAGTGTACCGAATAAAGTTAATGTGCTGGTTGTACTTCCTGTTATGTTTTCAGATACCGTATTAACCACACTACCACCCAATTCAAGGGTTTGTCCATTTAGATTAAGTTTTCCCGATGTAAATGTAGTGGTACCTCCAAACATGCGCAGCTTGTTATTCAGTATTACCCGATTGGCAGCGCCAACATTCACGTTAAGGTTGGTAAGCATATTCGTAGTTTGGTCTATACTTTGGTCAAAATCAAGGGTTGTGTTTCCTCCCTGATAATTAACGATCACACTTCCGCCTCGTCCAATCAAACCTTGTGAAGGAGTACTTAAAGTTCCGTTAAGGGTTAATGTTTGCCCGCTTAGGTTTAGTTTTCCGTTGGTTATTGTGGCAGTGGTTTGCACAACCATTGCAGCTCCCAATGTAATAACCTGTGATGCCCTGTTAATGGATAAGGTCTGCAATGCATTTGTTGTACCGGCAGTGGTTTGATCCATGCTTACCGTATCGGAACCCGGGCCTTGAAAAAACAATAAAGATGTTGCGCTTCCCCTAAGTCCTTGGGTTACATTATTCACAATTCGCCCGGTCACGAAGAGCCCTTGTCCGTTTATGCTGAGTTTACCACTTGTAAAGAGCAAAGTATCCTGCAATACCAATGAATTAGACAAAGAAACCACACTGGCACCACTAGCTATGTTTAGGGTCTTAAGCATGTTAGTAGTATTGGGAGTTGTTTGATCGATTGAAATCGTTGAATTGGCAGCTGTATAGGTTACCAACAAACGAGAACTATTGTTGCCTCGCAATACCTGACTCGCCATGCTGGATGGACCCGCCAGAGTAAGTGTTTGCCCGTTTATATTTAATTTGTTACCCACAGCAGGCGCACTAAAGGTTCCATTTATGATTGCTGAGGATCCCAATATCACTTGATTGCTTCCAACATTAATCGTTAAATTATTCAAAGCATTGGTGGTTCCCGGTGTTGTTTGATCCAGGTTCAAGGTAGTGCTACCCGAATTATAGTTGATGATCATATTTCCGTTTCGTCCCACCAAACCTTGTGATGGTGTGCTCAGGGTTCCATTGAGCGTTAATGTTTGCCCTCCAAGGTTTAGTTTTCCGTCGGATATTAATAAAGTAGTATCTGATTGTAAAGATGTTCCTAAATGTATGGTCTGCCCTGTTCTATTAATAGATAATGTATGCAATACATTAGTTGATCCCGGTGTTGTTTGATCCATACTCAACGTATCAGAACCTCCTGTGCCTTGAAACAATACCCGAGAAGTATTACTTCCTCTGATAGCCCCCGACACATAATTAATTATTCGCCCGGAAACGAACAGTCGCTGGCCACTCAAAAAGAGTTTACCGGTTACGAAGCTGAGGGTATCTACTACAACCAATGTGTTTTGAAGTGTAGCAATATTTGCTCCTTTTGCTATTGTGAGGCTTTTTAAAAGATTGGTGACACCACTGTTAGATTGGTCTATTGTAATCGTATTAGGACCAGCGGTATAGGTTACCAATAAGCTTGAAGTTGAGCTGCAACGCAATGACTGGTCAATGAGAGAGGATGGACCTGCAATAGTGAGTGTTTGTCCGCCCAAAGTACAATAACCCGAGCTTATTGTAAAGGTATTGTTCACAGTAGTAGCGCTAGCCAAGATCACTTCATTGCCTGCGCCCCTGTTAAGGGTAAGGCGTTGCAGGATATTGGTACCAGGTTTTTCAAGTCCGGTTGTGATATTACCTGTACCTGCACTATACTCAAGATTCACACTTGTACCAAATGTAGGTGCCGCAGTTATAAAGGCCCCTTCAGCACGCTGAACGGTAGCACCATTAGCAAGGCTTAGGTTTGTGCCTACAAGATTACCTGTTGTTAATGTTACGGTATCAGATACGGATACCGCATTTGACGAAGAAACCTGAACCGCTGATGTGTTTATATTCAGTCTTTTCAAGATATTGGTTGTTCCCGGTGTTGTTTGGCTGAAACTAAGTGCTGTATTGCCTGAGGTATAGTTTACACTGAGGATAGAGGTTGCGCTTCCTGCCAAAACGCCAGCAATAGATGATGGTCCATTGAGGGTTAAGGTTTGACCATTGATGGAAGTAGATCCCGCGGCAGCAACCGTAAAGGTCCCATTGACCACCATCGATGCTCCCAAATTTGTATTACCAGCTCTGTTCATGGTAAAATTATTGACAGCATTGGTGGTTCCCGGAGTGGTTTGATCTAAGAATAAAGAGGTACCCAATGATCCTGTTCCCCCAATAATGATATTGGAAGCAGCATTACATGACAATGAATTGGTTGAAGTCATGCTCACGGTGCCATTAATGGTAAGTGTATTGGACTGCACATTAAGCTTATTGCTTAGCGATAACAATCCCGAAACGGTTATGTTCGCTCCCATTGTTTTAGCAGCAGTTCCACTGCAGGTAAGGTTGTTAAAGGTAGTACTTGCCGTAATATTCTGAGCAGCTCCATTGAGCACCACCGTTGATGTTGAGGCCGTAAAATTACTACCGGTACCTGTCCAGTTACCTGCAACATTCAAGGTTGAGGTTGATCCGTTTAAGGT
>CALRNX020000003.1:0-224492 GCA_943369665.1 Chitinophaga pinensis | reverse complement strand
TGATCGCCATCAGGCAACACTTCACTGGTTAAAGGTATATTACCCGCATCAATAGAAGATGCCGTAATTCCCAACACATTACCACCACCCAATGATTGAGCAATGCTCACATTATTATAAAAGGTACTTGTTCCCTGAAGGTATACCATTTGAGACAATGTGATCTCCGTTTTCTGGGTATAAGCAAGACCTCCAACATTAAACATCATGGCCTCCGTTCCGCGCAATGAAGCAGTATTTGCATTCATCATTCCCGCAGATTTTGCAAACGGATTCATCACGAGTTGCGTTCCTCCTGCTCCGGCAGCCCTATCTGGATTTCCTGCAAACACCACACCTGTTGCAACGGATAAAACTATTGATAATAAATATTTTTTCATGTATGACTTATTTACTGCTCGTTATTACTAGTACTTGTATGCTTGGTTTATTAGAATGTATCAAAATCAACCGGACGCATCACACCAAACCACTTGATAATACGCTCCTCACCAAAATCAGTTGCTTTAATATGGATAAGATACGTACCACTTGAAATTGGAACTTTAGCATTGTTCTTCAAATCCCAATCGGTATATGGAGAATTAGGATCGTCTTTACGAATGGTTCTTACCAATACTCCATCTAAAGTGAAGATTCTAATCTCACATTTAGCAGGTAAGTTCACAATACGAACCTCATTATCCAACTGGTTACCCGGATCTTCGTATGAAGAATATGCGTAATAAGGATTTGGAACAATATTTACTTTATCCAATGCCTTTTTACCAACTTCTTTTGAGATAGTAGGTGCAAACCCTTTTGTACTAAATGTAAAGTAAGGCATACTATCGTTAATGGTTGCTCCATCGATCGAATAGCTTGCATATGGTCTTTTTACACTGATATCAATTGTTACAGGACTCGGAACCAAACCAGCTTCCGGAGTTGCTAATTTATATCCTTCAGCCAACATTGGCATCGAAACCCACATTGCTTGCGCATAGATCTGACGTTTCCTTACAGCATATGAAGCCGGCATTGAAGGAATATTTGTCGTTGGGTTCAACCTTACGCTGTAGTCTCTTCCTTCGTCATAACGTGGACCTTTGTACACAACGCTTCCTAGTGAGAACAGTTTAGTTCCCATTACATATACGTAATGTTTTCCACCAAACAATGGACGTAAACTATTATTGATCATTGTTGATGTCGGATTCCAAATCATATCTTGTCCGTTTTCAGTTGGAAGAGAAGAATCCTCAGCAAACATTACATTAAGCCTTTCACCTGTTTCCTGGTCAATTGCATATCCTGGGAACCATCCCATTCCGGTTGCTGATATATAATCGGCATCATTAGGATCTGAGCTTACAATACCGTCACCTGTTTTACCATTTTTATCAACCGAAGGTGATTTGCGCATATCCATTTTCTCCGCACCGCCAATATTAGAAGCTGCATACTCACCCGATTCCAAAACCACACAACGTGTCCATAGTGATTTATCGTTGGTATACACAATTCGGATACTATGCAAGTCTGACATAGGGTTATCCAATGACGCTGTTCCATTGTTTACAATATCGTAAGCGGGACCAAACGTTGGCATTTTGATCGTTGAGGTAGTGCGCCATCTTGAAGCCAATGCATAAGGAGACCATCTGCCATCAATTACTTTAGAGTAATTTCTGCGTGGATCCAAAGCAGTTTTATTCGAACCGACTGTCACAAACATATCGTTTGTTTCAGGGTTGTTGAACAATGGATAACCAGCGTTTCCTGAACGAATCCAGTTAAACTGTGGTGCAAGGGTTAACCCCGAAGCATATACAGCATTTGAATAAATTGGATCTTCATCAACCACATGACCCAACCATTGTTGTGTGACATTTGAGAATGTCATACTTGAGGTAATATAACCATTGCTCTGATCTGAAGTAGATGATGCATCACCTGGCAAAATAGCTTGCGACAAAGACACTGAAATACCCCACTCAGGAAACAGTTGCTCATTTGGTTTCGATAAGCTTGACGTTCCTTGTTTTACTATGCCATTGTAGCTGATAAACCATTTAGTAGCAGGAGCCGATAAGGTATCACTTTTATTTCCCCCTGATGTTGTATCTCTCATGTATAGAATAAAATCGCCATCAGGTAATAATAAAGGATCAACCACTTTAACGTTGATCGGTCCATAACCAGGCATATACGTTCTGTTTTTTGTGTAATAAGGAGCGTTTAACATTTCTGTTAATGACTGAGGCGACAATTGTACAGACTTACCTCCATTACCAATTCCTTCAATTTGGGTTATAGGTAAACCATCCCCGTAATCTGCATTTAATTGGGTTCCGTTGTTCAACATACTTCTGTCGTGAGGAACAGCTGAGTAAACAGTCAATTCATTACGACCGACTGTTTTACGACCTGCTAAATACTGAATAGGCTCTGCTGCACAATCAGATGATGCTGCTGCATAAGCGATGATCACGTAATGGTAGTTTTTGAAATTAACCAATGTTTGATCTGATCCTGTTTCAAATAGATCTTTGGTAATTTGGAAGCTATGGCTAATACCGGTATCTCCACCTGTTACCATTATCTTTTTAACATTCTCTTCAAGCTCAGGACTAAATAAAGAGTTCACCAAACGCGAGTTTCCATCTTGCACATCAAACTGAGCCACTAAGCGAGCTTGCTCTGTATCATAAATATCAGAAGGAATATTTGGTGTTACCAATTGGAATATCTGGTAACCTTGGAATCTGTAAACCGTTTTATTTGTACATGGTCCGGCAAATGAATCCACAAAATTCTCAACGCCATCCGTACCGATCATGTTAACAACTAACTTACGGTTAAGCTCAGTGATCACCAACTGAGGAGCATCCGGACCAGTAATGAGGTTGAAATTATTTTTGAATAGTACATAAGCTTTATCACTCGCTTCTTTCAACAAGTTAAAAGATCCTGTAGCACCACCACTTGAAGCTTTTGCCCATACTACACCAATGGTCACACGGTTAACGGCTCCTGGTAACAAACTAAACGATCCGGCTGTTTGCAAAAAGCGTCTGTCACTAGGCTGATTTTGTGAATTTCGCTCTGTCCAGGCTGTTCTTCCTGCAGGGTCAGTAGATCCCGGGAACATGAAACTTGCTGTATCAGCACCTCCTTTTCCATTTCCACCATATGTAATATTGGTACCATCTTTCCATTTTCCATTCAAATATCCCCAATAATGCTCAGGTCTGCTTGGATTACCGGTAGGTGAAAAATCATTATTATAGTAAACAAATTTAGTTAAGCCAATTTCCGTACTATCCGGTCTGCGTGGTCCTTCAAAAAAGTTTACACCAACACTTGGAGGATTTAATCCATAACCCAAAATACCTTCATCATTATCATCACCATTGTAGCAAATACCTAAATTACGCGCAACATCACACTCTACATAATCATCATTGTAATTTCCCAAATCAGGATCAACCCATTGCCCGAATACACAACTATCAATGGTTTCGCTTCCGCGGTTAAAGATCGTTGTACGGTAGAAAGTCATATTGTTTACCTCATCATTGGTTGAATATGCAAATGCTTGTGTATGCAATTCCAATCCAATCGGTAAACCTTGGGTTTCGGTATGAATATTTCCTTTATCGTTTGTAATCACAAACAACATCATATCTGGAATATTTTTCTCATTATTCTGATCAAATGAAGGATAATCTCCTAATGTTGGAGTGTAAATACCATCACCATCCACATCCACAAATGGAGCCAGATATTTGGCTTCGCCATTTTCTGGACGGCCCATGCATGGCCAGCTTTCAATTTCTTCACTTGGTGTAAGCCAGTTATCAGGAGTATTTCTAAAAGTATTTAATTCTGTTAGCGATATTTTCCAGATACGGTCCATCTCTTTACAACGTGCTTCCGAAATAGAAGCTGTTCCCACAGTTAACGTTCCAGGGAAAAAGTCGTTACCACTTTGACGGTAAGTTTGAGCGGCAATACGCAAATTTCCATTGGTAACACCACCGATCCACAATGCACCCGAAAACAATGAATGTTTTGACACCTGGCCCGGTTGTACCTTAGGAACTTCGTAACGAGCGTTACTCAAATTCCACCACATATCACCGCCATTCAAAATTGCTGTTCGCACATTGTTTACATCCAAATCTCTTTGTGCTGTTGCCGAAGCACAACCAGCAGATTTCATTCTTGGATCAACAGTTGATTTCGGACGATCTTCAACCGGTGCTTTACCCAAATTTTCCCTACCAAAAGATGTCTGCAATGATAAAAGCAGCACACTCGAAAGGCTTAATAATTTGATATTATTTATAACTCTAGTCATGATAAATTAAATTAACGATTTAGAAATACAATGAAAGACCTATTCTGGTTAAACGTGGCAATGCGAAGTTGCCCGGATTTACCATTCTTACATTGTATAAGTCAACTAATGATTGCGCATTGGTTGCAGATTTTAACTGAGACTCCGCATAAGTTGAAGTAATAAATCCATCATCATATGCTGAACCGGTATAACGGTATACGCTCAATACATTTACATTGTTAAATACATTTTGTACCCAAACAAAAACACGCAGACGATAAGTTGTTGTTTTGCCTGATAGGCTTTGACTGCGAATCGTAAAATATTTATCAATGTTCATATCGGCAAAAAACTGCGAAGGCAAGTTTGCTCCATTAATTGTTCCTTTCACCTGAGCACGTGTGGCAACACCTGACTGTACTTCCGGAATAGGGTTAGTAGTTTGTGTATATGGTCTTCCAGATGTTAAGTTGAAGATCATGTTGATACCGGCATTTTCGAAAATTTTCTTTCCGTTCACAACAGGTCCATTGTATTCTTTACCTTCTTTATAGTGGAAATCAACAGTTCCTTTAATGGTATGACGTGTATCATAATCCAACGGGAAAATAGAACGCTGACTTGGAATACCGGCTTGAATAAGAGAAGATGACTGAGAAGCATTCGACCCTGTTCCTGATGCAAATTGCAACATATAATTAGCGGAGATGTTTACATTGCCCAATTCTCTTAACTCATACTCCAACTGAATAGATTTTACGGTCGAGAAATCCAGGTTTCCAAAAGCAGTATAATCATATGGCCATGCTTGTACGTAACGATACAATTGAATCAAATTGCGGTACTCGCGGTATGAAGCAATAATTTGCAATGCAGCATCTTGTCCTATTTGTTGACGGAAACCAATTTGGTAATCGGTTACCTGGGTCATTTTCAAGTTCGGATTTGCAATAACGCCTGAAAGCCTGTTACGCATGTAGTAATAATCATCAATAGCTGCAACATTGGCTTCAGTAGGACGTTGTGCCAATACATCATATGTACCGAAGAACTGAGAAGTAGTAGATATTGGGAAAGAGAACCAAACACGTGGTAAAAATTTCACATCCGGTGAGTAATCCGTAAATGAAGCTGCGGTTGGAACTGTTTGACCCTCATTGACCAAATAAGGGGTATTTCTGTCTACATTTCCACCTTCCAATTGCGATTGTTTGTATAAAGAAGTTGGATCTGTTACCGGGTTTCCGTTGCGGTCATACCAATCGTTTCCTTTTCTAAAACCAGATACTTTCAAATTACTTGCATCGGTGTTTTTATTATCAACGTATACAGTATAATCATCCCCGATTGAAGATGGAATATCTGATGCATCCAGGTTCAGTCCACCTCTTCTTACATCGCCTACCGAGTACATTGGAGCCAATGAATACGGATCTTTTAACACCAATTGGTTTGCATCAAAACGTTCCATACGAACACCTAAACGAACGATCAGATCTTTAAATACAAACTTATCTTGCAACCATGCTGCCATGTAAACAGGTTGGTAAGCACCAATGGTTCTGTTCTCAGGAGAATTTAAAAAACTTTCAATACTTGGTTTTCCTTTTACACGCTTTCCTTTTGAATCATATCCATTGTACGAAACGTATGAATTACCATCATTTAACAATTCATCTGCTGTGAACATATCCAATGAATACATCGAAGGATCATAAGCATCTGTATTGATCAAACTAAATTTATCAATCGGTCTGCCATTCGGATCGGTAGCACCCATTTCGATCAATTTATTACGCAAGTTCTTGTCAAAATTGGTTTGTGTTCCTTCAACAATTTTACGGTCAAAACGGATCGTATCCTGGAATACACCATTCGCATCAAAATTAGCATACACGGCTGCTGTATCAGCATAACCAGCAAACTGGGTGTTTACCAATTGGCGCATCAAGCCCCATAATCCACCGGAACTTACACTGTAATTCCTGTTAAATTGTTGCTCGTAGGTAAAACCAAACTGTAAGTCATGTTTTGCCTTAGGATTTTTCTTAGGTGCAACACTTGCCTCACTCATCACATAAAGTGTATAAGCTTCATTCATTGCTTTTGCATAACCCGATTGTACTCCTCCCGGACTTGCCCATAAGTTTGAATAAACACCGTTAGGCTCATCACCGTTGGCAATACCTCCTACCCCTCTCAGCTCACTGATACTTCTCACTGTTCTGCCGGTTTGCGCATAATAATCATAGATGGAACGCGTATAATTTCCTTTGATGCGGTTCATATCCGACTGTCTGTATATCAAAGCTGTATCAACCTGGCCTACTTCCCTTACATAACTTGTTAAACGTAAAGTATCGCCATTAGGTAATAAAAATTTATCAGCCGAATCCCCAAAGTTTTTACTGACACGTTGGTATTGTGTGGTTGAATATTTATCAAAATTTCCTACAAAACCGTAATTAAATATATTGCGCATGTGTTCAGCACTCATTACCTCAACAAATCTTCTTTCGTAAGAGAAACGTACACTGTAGAAAGCATTGCTGATAACTGATTTTTTAGCCTCCTCATCACCCTTTTTGGCAAATGTTTGCGTAAACTGGATATAGGTACGAACCGTCATATCCTGGCGCAAATTGTTATTATCGTAGTTCATCAACGATTGGGTATAGTTGAAATCGCGACCTCGGAAAAACTCACCTTGGTAACCCAAGCGAACATTCGTATTTTTTGACGGTTGATAATTGAAGTTACCTTGAAGGTTAAAACGATAGTTTGATGCATTTTGGCGATAATCTACCTGCTCCAAATCGCTTTTTACCAAATACTCACCTGCCGGAATAAAACCTCCTCCTGTTTGCGGAACCAATGGATTTTCTTCAATTTGGCGAAGTTTGGCATCATTTACTTTATAAATATCAGTAGCAGGTAAGCGGCTATCTCTTTGAAATACACCACTACCATATATAGAGAAACCCAACAATACGCGTTCTTTATCATCTTTGCCTTTATTCTCAAGCAAGATCGGGCCTGAAACACCCATCTGCAATTCATTGTATTGTGAATTATCCAAGTATCCGGTAAAAGGAGAAGCTGTAATGTATTCAAAACTTCTCGACCAATTTTTAGTAGGCGATTTCGTATTAATGGAAATAGCTCCCCCGATAAAGTCACCATACTGAGCCGGAGTACCACCGGTGATCACCTGGATCTGGTCGATCGCATTCTGAGGAATATTCACACTCGAACCACCTTGTACACGCACACCATCAATATAATAAGCTGTACCATCGGCACGCGAACCTCTGAAGGTTGGCGTTGAGCCTGCACGGGAATCAACACCCGCAACAGTATTAGCAATAGCATTAGGATTACGTTGCGGTAATGCCATAATTTCTTTAGCTGTTTTGGTATTTTTGTTTACACCATCCGGGTCAATCAATGGTTTTTTTCTAACGATAACAACCTCTTTTAAAGCTTGGCCGGCCTCTGTTACCTCCATCGGCACATTGGTAAATGTGATCTCATCACTCACTACATTCACGTTTGTAATCACCGCATTATTGTAGCCAATATTTGCCACTTTAATAGTGTAATTACCCGGTTGCAGGGTCTTAACAATATACTGACCATCATCATCCGTTATGGCTGTGGCTTTCACCACATCATTTAAGAATATGGTCACACTCACATAATCCAACGGTTTTTTGGTTTTGGCATCAATTACTTTACCCCTGATTTCTCCCAACTGAGACTGTGCATTGGCAAATAGGCAAAAGCCTAAGAATGCGAATAGAAAGTTGTATATTTTTTTCATTAACAGTGAAATTACGTTGTATGTATATCCTTTACCAAGCGGTAAATTAAAATGATTAGCGGTATAATATCAAAAATTATTTTTTTTTACTACTTAACATTGTGTTAACTCTTTGATTTTTTGGAGCAAAACCGCTGATATTTTTTCATACGATTCGGCTGTCCATCCTCCCACATGTGGCGATAAGACCACATTTTCCAAACGACCTAACTTTTCAAAAACAATCTTTTCAGCCAGTGTCAGCTTTTCCAGGTTTTCATTTTCCAAAACATCCAGCCCTGCTCCCAACAATTTTTGGCTCTCCAAACCCTCCAACACATCTTCCAGCTTTACCACCTTACCCCTGCTTAAATTGAGCAGCACGATTGGTTTTAAACATTCACCTATCCAATCCTTATCGATCATCATCATGGTTTCAGGTGTGAGCGGAACATGTAACGTGACAATATCGGCCAGTTCTTTTATTTGCTTTACGGTTGCTTCGCTGGCAAATTGATTTCCGTATCGGGTTAAGTACCTGTCGTAAGCCAATACCCTAACACCAAAACCTGAAAGTTTTTGAGCCACTGCTTTACCGGTATTCCCAAAACCAATAATGCCTACCGTTTTGCCTTTGAGCTCCCAGCCGGTGTTTCCCTTACGGTCCCAAATTCCCTTCCGAACTTCTTTATCAGCCTTTTGCAGTTTGGTACACAAACTGAGAAGCATCGCAAGGGTATGTTCGCCTACCGCATCGGCATTGGCTTCTCCGGCATTTACATATCGAATTCCTTTTTGATCGCAATACCGGGTATCAATATTATCCAGCCCTGCTCCGGCCCTGGCTATAAATTTAAGATTGTTTGCTTGTGAAAGAACGGTTTCATCAATATTCATTTTGGTGCGAACCACTAACCCATCATACTCACTTAATTGACTTACAACTTCAACCGGTTTAAGTGAGGGTTGATAATCAACCGTTATTCCCAGATCGGCCAAACCTTCCATCAATAATGGATGCACCTCATCAATAATCAAAACTCTCATCAATCGCTTTTTTCTTTTGCACGAGTTTAACTTATTAGTTCGTAAATTTTACACAATGGTTGCATTATCTTAAAATACATCATACAAAAGCCTGCCTACGGTAAAATAAACGGCCAATCCCAGCAAGTCATTGGTGGTGGTGATAAATGGACCGGTAGCAATTGCCGGGTCTATTTTGATGCGGTTCAAAACCAATGGAATAAATGTTCCCAAAACAGTTGCAAACACAATCACACTGAGCAATGCAACACTCACCGTCATGCTCAGGTCCATGCTGTTTGAAAACAATAAATTATAGCTAAGCAACAAAACCGAACAGATCAATCCATTGATTAAAGCAACCCTCAATTCTTTCCATATTTTGGGGAGGATATTTTTGGTGCCCAAAGTATTATTGGCCAAACCCTGCACCACAATAGCGGATGATTGTACTCCTGCATTCCCACCCATTGCCGCAATAAGCGACATAAAAAAAGCCATCTCGGGGTGAATATGCAGATCGCCTTCATACATTTCAATAAACCGTGAAGAAGCAATTCCCCCAAGTAAGCCGATCAGCAACCAAGGCAAACGAGCTCTCGATAAGATCCATACCCTGTCCGTTGAATCCACATCTTCGGTAATACCCGACATCAACTGGTAATCTTCGTTGGCTTCTTCCTTGATCACTTCCACCACATCATCCACTGTGATTCTGCCAACCAACTGCCCCAAAGCATTGACAACCGGCAATACAACAAGGTCGAATTTTTTAAACAAATTGGCAATCTCCTCCGAGTCGGTTGAAGTGGATACTGAAATCACTTCTTTATTTGAAACATCAGCAATGCGTGACGTTGGGGTGGATAGGATCAAATTCTTTAGCGTAATGATCCCGTTCAATCGCTCAAAATCATCCACTACATACACTACATAAATATTATCTACATTTTCGGCCTGTCGCCTGATCTCTTCAATACATTGGGAAACAGTCCAATTAATATTGGCTTTAACCAACTCTACGGCCATCAAACTTCCGGCAGTATGTTCTTCGTAATTTAAGAGTGATAATAAACTGGAAGCAAACTCAATATCGGTTAAATTGGAAATAACATCTTCTTTATCCTTTACCGAAAAATTAGCCAACACATAAGCCGCATCATCCGAATCCATATGCTGGATAAAGCTATCGGCTATTTCCTGGGGCGAATATGACGACAGAAAATGTTCACGTACATTTTCTTCCATCTCTACGAGCACTTTGATCGACTTTTCGGATTCCACCATGCCCATTATCTGTCGTGCCTCATCCGACTTCACCCTGTCCAGCACTTCAGCAATATCCTGCGGATACATATCGGCCAATAGCAATTCCAACTGCTCCCGGTTCTCTGATTCGAGAAGCTGTTGCAATTGTTTTACCAAAGTGATATCAACCGATATTTTCTCCATATTGTTGTATAATTTTAGTGAGTATAATAAAATCTTCGAATGGCAACTCTTCGGCTCGTTTTTCTAAATAACCCGTTGGCTGCAATATTTCATCTTTTACTTTAAATTGTGACAATGCGTTGCGCAATTTTTTTCTGCGTTGGTTAAACCCGGCTTTCACCACTTTAAAAAAAGCTTTTTCATCTACATCCGGTGGTGTTGCTTTCCTTGTTAACCTTACCACTCCCGATTTCACTTTGGGTGGCGGGTTAAATACATTTTCATGTACCGTAAACAAATACTCCACATCAAAATAGGCTTGTGTTAACACACTCAGGATTCCGTAATCCTTTGTGCGCGTTTTGGAAGCCAGCCGCTCTCCTACTTCCTTTTGAAACATGCCCACCATCAATGGTATGATATCCCTGTTTTCAATTAATGTAAAAACAATCTGAGATGAAATATTGTATGGAAAATTCCCGATAAGTGAAAACCCTCCGGGAAAGAGTTCCTTTAAATTTAATCGCAGGAAATCCCCTTCAATCAACCTTTCTCCAAGCAACGGAAAATGATCCTTCAGGTATACAATAGATTCTTTATCTACATCAATTGCATAGGTTTTGAAAGCAGGATTGGGTAACAGAAATTGCGTGAGCACACCCATACCCGGACCAATTTCCAGAACAGCTTCCGTTGTGTTTTTTTCAGTTAACGCCTTTACGATATTAAAAGCAATCGTTTCATCGGTCAAAAAATGCTGACCCAAATGTTTTTTTGCTCTTACATCACTTTTATGGTTTGCCATTGCTCTTTATCTAAAGTTATTGAGAAAACAGAATGCCATAACACTTATGTTTATGCATAAGCTTATCTTCCGCACCACTATTTAATTTACGCCCAAAAGTACTTATTCAACGGCATATTATTTACATGTGCTGTTTTTTTATACTTTCGCATTCGCTAAAAACACAAAACATGCATATCGATATTCAACTCGCCCATAAACAATCGGCCACAGAATCATTATTTATACTTGCTCACAAAAAGTCGAACTGGGCAATATTAGGCTTTGCCAAAAATGAAATTGCTTACATAGACAAAAAGATAAAAGCCGAGGATACCTTTATTACTGTAAACCAATTTACCCGTTTGGTTTTCATCCAACTCATCGAAGAGTTTGATAAGAAAAAAACGGCTTACGAAAAAACAGAATCATTGCGAGGTGTTGGTAACAAAGTGTGTACAAACATTAATGCACACAAGTACGATTCTGTTCAACTGGTTTCAGTTGATGATTTGACAACCGAATTATTAGCAGTGGCCGAAGGTTGTGCATTAAGCAACTACCAGTTTTTAAAATACAAAAGCGAGAAAGACAAAAACACACTGAAAACAATTACCGTTGTCAGCAAAAAAGTTTCAAAAACCGATATCGCACATTTAAACATTATCACCGAATCGGTATACAAAGCAAAGGACCTCGTGAACGAGCCTCAATCCTACCTGGATGCTGTAACCTTTGCCGATGAGATGAAAAGCATGGGCAAAAAATCGGGCTTCAAAGTGGAAGTGTTGCATAAAAAACAAATTGAGGCCTTAAAAATGGGAGGGCTATTGGCTGTAAATATGGGAAGCCAGATACCGCCAACATTCACCATCATGGAATGGAAACCTAAAAAAACAAAGAACAAGCACCCGCTTGTATTGGTTGGCAAAGGTGTGGTATACGATACCGGAGGATTAAGTTTAAAACCAACACCCAACTCGATGGATACCATGAAATGCGATATGGCAGGTGGTGCAGCAGTTGCTGCCACAATGTTTGCCGTTGCCAAAGCGGAACTTCCTTATCATGTTATTGCCTTGGTTCCTGCAACAGATAATCGCCCTGGCGAAAATGCTTATACACCCGGAGACGTGATTAAAATGTATGACGGACAAACAGTGGAAGTATTAAACACCGATGCAGAAGGACGCATGTTGTTAGCCGATGCATTGGCTTACGCCAAAAAATACAAACCCGAATTGGTTTTAGATTTTGCAACACTCACGGGGGCAGCAGCTGCTGCTATCGGTCAGTACGGAATAGTATGCATGGGAACAGCCAGCGAACAACAAAAAGCAAGTTTAAAAGAAAGCGGTAACAATGTGTATGAGCGTTTGGTTGAATTTCCGTTTTGGGATGAATACGCCAAGCTTATCAAAAGTGACCTTGCCGATATGAAAAACATTGGAGGTCCGATAGCAGGCGCTATTACTGCCGGTAAATTCCTGGAAAAATATGTTGATTACCCATGGATGCATTTTGATATTGCCGGCCCTGCATTTATTAACGCAGCCGATAGTTACCGAGGAAAACATGCAACGGGAGTTGCCGTTAGAATGTTGTTCGATTTTATTAAAAACGCTAGTAAATAAAGTTGATAGTTTATTAGTCCATAGACCACAGTTCAAATACCATGGTCTATGGACTATCGACTTCTTAACTCAATCAAAAATATGAGCAAACTACCTATAATAGGAATTACACTAGGTGATGTAAACAGCATCAGTGTTGAAGTTATTATTAAAACACTATTGGATAGCCGTGTGGCCGATTATTGTACACCTGTTGTGTACGGTTCGCCCAAGATTATTTCGTACTGGAAAAAAGCAATGGGCCATCCTGATTTTAACTTAACCATCATCAAAAGCCTGGACCAGGTACACCATAAAAAACCAAACTTGTTGGTTTGCTGGGAAGATGAAGTTGAAATTAAACCGGGAGAAGTGACCGAAATCGCGGGACGTTATGCGTTTAAATCACTGGAGCTTGCAACCAAAGATGCCATGGATGGAAAGATCCAGGCAATGGTGACAGGCCCATTAAACAAGCATAATGTAAACAATCCGCAGCTTCCTTTTACCGGACATACCGAGTACTTGGCCCAACAAGCCAACACAACAGATTATATCATGATGCTGGTGAGCGAAGATATCAAAGTGGGTTTGGTTACAGGTCATGTTCCATTGAGTGAAGTTGCCTCAAAAATTACCAAAGAACTCATTCTAAAAAAACTGCGCATCATGCACAAAAGCTTGCAGAATGATTTCAGCATCACCAAACCAAAAATTGCTTTATTGGGATTAAATCCGCATGCAGGCGATAACGGGTTATTGGGAAATGAAGATAAAGAGATTATTGCCGAAGCCGTAAAAGCCGCACAGGCTGAAAACCTCATCGCTTATGGCCCTTATTCGAGTGATGGATTTTTTGGGTCGCGCCAGTTTACCAAGTTTGATGCGGTATTGGCCATGTACCACGACCAGGGATTGATTCCGTTTAAGTATTTGGCATTTGATGATGGCGTAAACTATACGGCAGGATTGCCGTTTGTAAGAACATCGCCCGACCATGGAACCGCTTATGCGATTGCCGGTAAAAACGAAGCTTCTGAAACATCCTTCCGCAATGCATTATACATGGCCATTGATGTGGTAAGAACACGTAACGACAATTTCCACCTCAAAGAAAAACCGTTACCATTCGGACCATTCAAAAAGGAACGATTCAGAATTGACTTTTAATCAGGCCTTCTTAAACAGAAAAGCGTCCCGCAGTATTGTGGGACGCTTTTTTTATGGTTACACTTCCCACCAACAAAAAAGCGTCCTGCCCTGCAGTATGCGGGACGGGACGCTTTATATAAGGTCGTTTTTGATTACGCTTTAGCTTCTACCGGTTGGATAGAAACAAAAGAGCGATCGTTGGCTTTCTTTTTGAAAACAACTTTACCATCTACCAAAGCAAACAAGGTATGGTCTTTTCCCATTCCTACGTTATCGCCCGGGTGGTGTTTAGTACCACGTTGACGGATGATGATATTACCAGCAATAGCTGACTGACCACCAAATATTTTTACGCCCAAGCGCTTGCTATGCGACTCGCGACCATTTTTCGAACTACCTGCCCCTTTCTTGTGTGCCATGTCTGTATTCTAATTAAAAGGTTGTTACTGATTATGCGTTGATTGATTCAATTTGGATCTTTGTAAAATATTGGCGGTGGCCATTCATTTTACGGTATCCTTTTCTACGTTTCTTTTTGAAAACGATTACTTTGTCACCTTTTAAGTGAGTTAAAACTTTGGCTTTTACCGAAGCTCCATCTACTTTAGGCAATCCTACTTTTACTTGTCCGTTATTGTCAATTAACAATACGTCATTCAGTTCAATGCTGGCGCCTTCCTCTTGTTGTAACCTGTGTACATAAAGAGTTTGGTCTTTTTCTACTTTGAACTGTTGGCCAGCGATTTCCACTATTGCAAACATATATTTATCTATTTATTTTGTTTAAAGGACGGCAAAGATATGCCTATGCTTCATGAAAACCAAACTATTCAGCATTTTTTTGGACTACTTCATGCAACAGGGGTCAAAAGTAGTTAAAATACTGATAACCATTGGCACAGGGACAAAATAAATCCATTCCTGAGTTTTCACCTTTTAATGAACTACAGACAAACGAATAGTTTGCCACCCTGCTTTGGTCATCACTCTTACAAGGTATATCCCATTATCCAAACCGGACACATCAAATTTATTGGCTTGAGTTGTAAGGCATTCTCTCCCATTTAAATCGGTTACCATTACTTTTTCAATAACTGCATCCAACTCAACACGAACAATATCAGTTGCCGGATTGGGAGCAAGAGTTATCCCTGACATTTTTGACGCTTCTTGTTGTATAACAACCCACTTACTATAATCAAAGGATCCATCTTGATCAATTTGTTTTAAACGATAGTATGACTTTCCGGATAAAGGTTGTTCGTCATACACCTTGTAGTGTTTAATATTCAAGCTGCGTTCGCTTCCAGCAACCGATTGGATAGTTGTGATATCTTCGAGGTCAACCGAACGTTGTATTTCAAACAATTGATTATTCTTTTCCTGCGCGGTGGCCCAGGTAAGTTCAACTTGTTGCCCGATTAAAAAGGCTTCGAACTGAATAAGTACAACCGGAAGTGCAATATTAAGCTGCCCCTCAACACTGTGAAAACCATTTCCCATCCCTCCTCCAAAGCGGGCATTCGGGTTGCCTCCAGAAGTAAACGTTTCTGTTGTTGACATTTGATACCCAATACCCGATCCGCCAATATACCTGATATTAGGATTACCACCATCAAGAAAAAATCCATCTCTTAAAACAGCAGTATAACCCGTACCCGTTCCTCCCACAAACCTGATATTTGGATTACCGCCTGCCATAAACGATCCTATATTGCTGCCGCTGCTAAATCCTTCTCCATTTCCACCCGTGTATTTAGCATTCGGATTCCCACCTTGAATGAACGATTCTATACCACTGCTATTGAATCCAATTCCGCTTCCTCCAATATACTTGGCGTTCGGATTACCTCCTCCAACAAAACTTACTACCTCCAGTAACCGATATCCTGAACCTATTCCTCCATAAAATCGCTGTGCCTGAGTCTTTATAAAAAAAGTCATCAATATAAGCACCCATATATGTTTCATTGAGATCATTATTGTGCAGTACGACCACCGCGAATACCATAATATTGTGCTCTGTTGGACGGAAATGTAGTCGCATTAACCCTGGATGCCATAAATATGGCCGATGAGGGTGTTGTAAAATCGGCACCGCGCATACCTGCAAATCCAGTATTTGATAAATTGGTTATATTAGCATTACCCACAGCATCCAATAAACCATCACCATGCTCTCCCATGAAACCAGAACCCGTATGCACTACAACCAATTCGGTAACGTTACCGGTTAACTCCATTGCTCCATAATATCCGGCCCCCGAGCGCGCTCTGAAATCTGTTGTATTATTAGCATTTCCAGCAAAAGCACCTACGCGTGTAGGACCATTATTGGGAACTGCCGGCATTGTAACAATCGTAGTTGCGTTTCCGTTTCCAATTGTCAAACTGTAATTAGTGGCAATTTGCTCATTGGCTTGTGCAATGTTCGTATATGTATACTGTGCAAACACAATACTGTTTGTTCCCCATGCATATTCAGAGGGAACAATTGGTTGGTTACCTCGGCATGACTTTTCATATTCCAGTTCTGTCATGGGTCTTAAACCAGACCAATCCATATAGGCAGTAAGGTCGGCCCAATTAATGTAATTTACGGGAATTGCTTGTCCATCATTGTTCTCATTTGCCAATCCATTTAAAGATGTTCCATCTCCATCCAAATCATTGTAAAAAGTAACCGGAGAACTTGAACTGATGGAGGCATCGCAACGAATCCCATTTCGATAGGAAGCGGTTGACGAATTCGACATCACATAACGATTGGTAACCGAAGTAACACCAGCGGCTATATTTGTTTGAACATGATTAGCTTGTTGTGCTCTTGTAAGTGTATTTAAAAAATCAACATATGCATCTTGCGTCAATTCATATTTCATCATGTAATATCCATTGTATCCATTCGGGTAGGTTGCATTAACGGGGAGCTGAGGTGTTGTATACATGGCACCGCCTGAATTGGTATATCCATAAGGCGATCCTCCCTCATATGCGCTATTGTTAAAAACAGGTGCTTGGGTTGCTGTTGCTGTATTAATAACTGTATTCAAAAACACCGAATTCCCTCCATAATCACCGCAGATAAATGAACCTGTTGGAACTTGCACCATCTCAATGGCAAAAACTTTTACGGTGACAATAGCATTATCGCTCACACCATTTGCACCATAATTCCAACGCAAACGAATCCCATCTAAATTCAATGGTCCACTACCATTGGCTGAGCGATATATAAATACACCTACCCCATTCGGAGTTCCTTTGATTGTGGATGGAGAACCATTGTCAGTGGTGATGCTATGTTGTGCATCTACCGAACTTAATGAAGCATGCTGCCAGTTTCCATTGCCCACTTTATATTTAACAAACACCCATGCCGCATCCCAGTTAATAGGATCTCTCCATGAGTTTTCCCAACTCATATCAAACTGGATATAGTTAAAATTTGCATTATTGTTGACCCCGGCACTTACGTCTTGAGAGACCAAAGATGGGGCTGTGTCAATCTTAATATTGTTTGCAAAACTGATAATTGAAGTAGCCAATATCAGAAGCGTGATCATCATTCTTTTCATAATTGTATAATTGTAATAATGTATTAGTTTGTTGCTCTTAAAGTAGTTTCCGCCTGCTGTTGTGCCTGGATCATAGCCCCTGATAAAATAGTATAAGCTGCAACCCAAGCTTCCTTCACATCATTTTTCCAGTTGTCACCCAAGCCTTGCTCAAGTGTTAGTAATAATGCAGCTCCTACTGTGTGGTAATGCGCTTCTTTTACGCCATATCCGGCATGGCGCGCGCCAAGTTTCATCACTTCTCCTACAATATCATCGAGTTTATCCAATTTGGCTACCACATAACCTAATGTAGCCATCAAGGTTTTCTTCTGTGCTGTCATGTCTTCTTTAAACATGTACTTCAATGACGGGTCCATTGTAAACAAGTTGTTGTAAAAAAGTGTTGCTGCCGTATCGGCAATGGGGGTTACTAAACTCCAAGAGTGTTTAACCAATTCGATTTGTTTTGTTTCCATTGTATTTGTTTTGCCTGAATTACTGAGGCAAATTTGAGGTGAACCAACGCACTTAAAAAGCTACAATGATTGAACGGAGGGTGTAATTGATTAAACGGAGGATGTAATATAACTGCGGCTGTCAACCAAAAGTTTATTGTTAGAAATGTATAACTCACCAAACAGCTTCTAATAGATACAGAACGCTTCCATGGTTCTACAATATTTAGAAACAACCGGCATTATATCAACGAACAACGATGACACTGCTGTAGTAATTTTTCGACTGTGTTGTGCACTCCAAGATATAGCGACCTTCTGCCAATATGCTCACATCATAATATTTACCATCCAAGGTATGAAGCAGTATACGATTGCCATTTGCATCAATGGCTGTGACCTTGTATAAGGATTGCGAAAAATCAATTTGAATATGGGTGCTTGTAGGATTAGGATAAATTTCAGGCTCTCCCATTGTTCTTTTGTTTCCTTTCACATAAATGATTTTAGAGTATGCATACTTGCTATCCTTATCCACTATTTGCAACCTGTAATAATTATGCTTATCGGCTGTTTGATCGAAATACACATAATCCTTCAATACATTACTGTTAACAGAAGCTTTTACTTTGCGCAATGGGCTAAAATCTGTTCCATTCACACTCCTCTCCACAATAAAATAATCTGAATTTACTTCGCTGGCGGTTACCCACATCAGTTTTACTTCTTCGTCAACAACACGGCCATCAAACGAGAGCATCGTTACAGGTAAAGTTGCACCAGGAGAAGTCGATTTCACCACCGTTCCATAAATATCCTGAATCTCTATAACCAGGTTATTGTAATTGTATACTGGTGGTAATTGAGATACCATTATGTCCAACACATATTGAGGTTTATTGTAAGGCCATACATTTAGAATGGGGAAATTACCCCATATTACTGGCCTAAAGCGAGCTGCAGGATAAACAACCGGCATTAATGAATCCAATTGTTTATAACGCGAATATGCGCTTTGGTAGCGATTGAACGGATAAGCATACATAGCCAATCCTGGAACGATATTGTTTGTATCTCTTCCTCTTTGATTCGCTATTTCTTCAAAATCAAATTCACGTGTATAGTTCACTCCGCAGGTCACCCTAATTTTTTTAATGCACATTTCATTATAAGGAACAGCCAACCGAATAAGTGCGCTATCATTCCAGGCACCCAACAACTGCATTGTAATGGCTGTGTCCAACTTATTGTGTAAATGCGGGATCGCTTGAGGGTTAAATACACGCATGGGATGCACATGTTTCATTCCTTGAGGCGTGCTTCTGGTTACACTGTAATGCAAATGAACAGCCTCTGTTTGTCCACTCATTCCTATTTTTCCAACCGTATCTCCTTTATGTATCACAGCATTTACACCTTTCACTTTTAATGCAGAATCAATTTTTGAAAGGTGACGATAATTCATGTAAATATTACCCCATGTAGTATTTGCCTTGAACGTAGAATCACATTTTACTGTTACACTTCTTCCTTGCTCAATTGTTTCAAGATAAGCATCGGTGCTGTCCAATATATTTGTTACAATTCCATCGCACATACATACTTCACTTACCTTGTTAGCAGTGTCATACGTCAAATTATTGTAAGTAACATTCGGAGAAAAGTCTTCGCCCTGGTGAAAATCGTAAAACCCAATATTGCTTGTTGAGGTTTGTTTATAACGTGGACCAAACAACGACATAAAATACCTGTTACTGGCTGATGGGGTATAAGTGCTTTGATTTGCAGAAAGTACATTTGCATAAATAGGATGTACAAAGCCATAATTGTAGGTAGGCTCAATATCTGGTAAACTTGCATCGGCATAAACACTATCCTTCAATGTAATTGGGAATTGAGCATTAACATTTAAACACAGCATTAAGAGCCATACGAATAACAGCGTTTGTGTTTTCATTTCATTTTCCGTTTGATGGACCCAAGACTTACAATGACAATTACAATCATTGCGATGATCCATATGATGATATCCTGCATATAATTTTTGTTCAAAATTGAATCAAATACCATATGGATACCATCCATACTGAATGAAATGCCTCAACCGAAATTAAGCGGCAGGTATTTTTGATTAAGCGGGAAAAGATGTGAAATAAGAAATGAATAAAAGCCTGGAATGAATGAAAAGCAGGAAAAATGTAGCATGAGTTACATAAGACTCAATTGGTAGCGCCAACGATCCTCTCAGTAAAAAAAACCGACCAATATTGTCTTTTATTGGGAAAGCATTTGCTCAGACAAAACCTTATAAGCCTCCGACCATGCTTCAGTATGTTCAGGAGTCCACTCATCTTTCAGGGATTGCTGCAGGGCCGACAATAATGCAGCACCAACAGGTGCGTAATGTTCGGGTTTTACACCATACTCTTGATGGCGAAGTCCGCTTTTTTGAAGATCGTTTTGAATAACATAAAGGTGGTTAACATTTGCAATAATCATATCGATCATGCGAATGAATTTTTGTTGCTGCTCATAAAAGCTTCCCTTAAACATTACCCTCAAATCCGGGTTTGCATCAAACAACTGATAGTAAAAAACCTCCGCCAACTGAGATGCCTTGGGTTTGATACTTTCCCATGATTTTTTCAATAACTGAATTTGTTGTGGAGTCATGATACAAACCTACTTTCATTTAAACCCATACCCAAATCTATTGATTGAATGGCGGGTTCTGTCTATTTAACGGTAAATATGCTTTAACCAATTTGCTGCAAACGTTTCATCAAC
The DNA here is from genome assembly GCA_943369665.1 of Chitinophaga pinensis. GTDB lineage: Bacteria > Bacteroidota > Bacteroidia > UKL13-3 > UKL13-3 > UKL13-3. Next base: position 203,555 of record CALRNX020000003.1, on the reverse strand, counting down.
CCTTCTTTATTCCTGCGCGAAACCTCTACTTCACTGTTATCACTCATAATTACACTTCCCCCTTCTCCTTTGATGTAACGCTTCAGATGAGATAAGTTCACCAGATGCGATTTATGAATCCGATAAAAATTGTATTCGTCCAGCATCTCCTCAAAATCTTTCAGGGTTTTACTGGCCAAAATCTTCTCCCCATTTTCCAAATAAAACCAAGTGTAATTAACATCTGATTCACAGCGGATGATATCTGATATTTTTATAAAAATTAACCCGTCACGTGTGGCGAGGCCTAATTTATCAAATGGATTCTGGATATTTTTGATATTGTTAAAAAACTCATTGTAGCGCTCCTTTGGCTGTACTTTAAATGAAAGTTTTTCCTCCGCTTTTTTCACTGCAGCCTTCAGGTCCTCCAGATCAATTGGTTTGAGGATATAATCAATGGCACTAAATTTAAACGCCTTCAATGCATAGTTATCGTAGGCTGTTACAAAAATCACCTCAAAATGAATAGAGTCGAACTGTTGTAAAAGCTCAAATCCGTTTAACCCTGGCATGTTAATATCGAGAAATACCAATTGAGGTTTTAGCTCCAAGATAATTGACTTCCCGCTTTCTGCATTTTCTGCTGTTCCCAATATTTCCAATGAAGGACAAAATTTTTCCAATAATGCCGTTAAAATATCTCGTCCGTTGCTTTCGTCATCAATGATAACTGTTCCTATTTTACTCATATATTTCTGTTTATTAATGCTGCAATGGGAAGCTTTATCCTTACCCTTGTTCCGGTTGCCTCTCCATCCTTATTCACCAAATCATCAATCTTTATTGAACCCATTTCCTTTATACCCAAAAGTCCCAGCCTGTCATTGTTAATATTCATTCCTTTTGATTCGTACCTGATGGGTTGCATACTTTTCATTTCAGCAGCTTTTTTACGCCCAATACCATTGTCTTCAATACTAATGTTTACATCTTGTTCAGTTACCACGATCGTAATTTGTAACGTTCGTTCTCCCTGTTTGGGTACCAACCCATGCCATATTGCATTTTCAACATACGGCTGCAATAATAAGGTAGGAATACTAAGACCCGCAATATCATCTTCGTCAACCTTTATGGAGTACTGCATGTGGTAATCAAAACGAAGAGCCTCCAGATCGAGGTATAATCTCAGCATGTCAATTTCTTTGTCCAAAGAGATAAACGTTCGATCGGACACATCCAGAATTAAACGCAACAACCGTGAGAATTTAGAGAGGTAAGAAAAAGCCAATTCTCCATCTCCTTTCACGATTAAATGTTGAATGGAATTGAGGGCATTAAAAATAAAATGTGGGTTCATTTGCGCCCGAAGTGCTTGCATTTTCAATTCCACAAGCTCTTCCGACAATCTTGCTTTTCTGCGCACCTCCTCAAACTGCTTGCGAATAAACAACCCGATACAAGCCGGAATAACAATTGCCAATAGCAACCTGAACCACCATTTTTGCCAGAAGGGTGGTGTGATGTGAATATGAACTAAAGCGGGTTGTTCCGACCAGTTCACGCCATTATTGCTGGCAATAACTTCAAATTGATAAGTTCCCGGAACCAGGTTACTATAGGTAGCTGAGTGATTGTTTCCCCCATCAATCCAACCATTATCAACTCCTACCAGCTTATAGCGATAACGGGTTTGGGTATTATGGTAATAATCATCGGAAGCAAATTGTATGGATACAAAATCTTGTTTATAGCCGAGGTCAAGGGTAAAAGATTCACCCGTTAGTATCTGTTTGATATTTTGCCCTTCAAACACCAATATATCCCCAATAAAAACAGACGGTGGGGCCTTAGTCTCTTTAATTAAAAGCGGATTGAAATAGTTTATTCCCTTTACCCCACCAAAGAAAAACTCACCTGTTCGTGTACTGGCATAAAAGGCTTCCTGATTGAACTCATTACTTTGCACTCCATCATTGGTTTGATAATTTTTGAATTCCTGATGAACCATATCAAACTTAATAATCCCTTTGTTGCTACTCATCCACAGATCACCTTTTGCATCACATAAAATGCCGTAAATATTGTGATTAGGCAGACCATTTGCAGCCGTGTAATTGGTTATTTTTTGTGTGCGCAAATCAATTTTGGAAAGTCCGTTGGTTGTTCCCAGCCAATGATTTCCTTGTTTATCTTCAGCCACACACCATACCTGATTGTATACAATACCTTGGTCGGGGTGGGTTTTATTCACTTCATAGTGCAACAATTTTTGTTGCTTTCGATCCCAGCAATAAGCCCCATTTCCGGGTGTTGCAAACCAGGTATTTCCCCTGCTATCATCACTCACCTTCCATACACTTATTTGAGCTACCGCTTTAAGTATTGAATCCGTACTAAAATTGTCAAATTGATTGATGGCAGGATTAAAACGATTCACTCCGCGTGACGTGGATGCCCATATTTCACCATTGCGCAACTGCTGAATGCTATACACAAAAGTATTGGATAAGCCTTTCGAGGGATTATTCGGATCATAGCTATAGGTTATGAACTCTTTTGCATTTTTCTTTCTCCTCAATACTCCCTTACCTCCTGTTCCTACCCATAATGAACCATCACTTGCAACACATACGGATCGGGCAGCCGTAAATGGGGGTAATGCATCTTTTCGGGTAGCGTCATACCCAATATTATGAATCTGATTATTTTTACGATTCCATGAAGTTAATCCACCTCCATTAGCCATCCAAATCGTGCCTTCCTGATCCTCACTGATACCCATGATAACATTGTTGAACACTTGCAATTGCAGCGGACTTTGCAATACATTAAAACCGATTCCCTTCGGATCAAAATAATTGATTCCTGCATTGAATGATCCGGCCCAAAGGGTACCCGTTTTGTCCTCAAACAAGGAGGTAAGAACATCGGTACTTAATGACCTTGTATCATATGCATTATGCTGATAGTTTTTATAATGTCCGGTTGCCACATCATATCGCAACAAACCTGTTTGGGTAGCAATCCATACTACACCGGATTGATCCGTCAATAATGTTAAGATGGGAATAGTTAACAACGGTTCTTTGAGGAGACATTCATTGCCTTTATCATCCAATAATACCAGTCGTTCGTTTTGCAGTATTGCAAGAAAGAGACCATCCTTCCAGCGTTCTGTTTTTCCTATGGTTTTATCATCAAATAATCTCTTTGTAACACGTTCCGTCTTTGTATCAAATATCAACAGCCCTTTCCGGGTGGAGAGCCATAATGTTTGAGAGTCCACAACCATTATATCCAGGATATTTACATCCAGTTCTGCGGTATCAATCCGGGTTATCTTGTTCGAATTGCCTGCATAACATAATCCTTTACGTGTGGCCAACCAAACACCCCGGTTCGTGCTTTGGGCAAAATCGTTTACCCAAATATTAAGCAACCCATTGCCGGTGGTATCTTTTTTAAAAATTGTTTTATCTCCGGTTTGTGGATGATAACGCGTAATACCGATATCTGTTGTAGATATCCATAAAAACCCATCGGCATCACAAAACAAATTGATAACATCATTGTGGGGAAGAATGGATTGCTCGCTGTTTCCTGCGTAGTACTGCTTCACTGTGTATCCATCAAACCGATTCAGCCCGTCCATGGTGGCTACCCAAATAAAGCCTTGTTTATCCTGAACAATTTTATTGATGGTATTCACCGTGAGTCCTTCGTCTGAACCCAGTTTTCGGAAGTGAAGTTGTTGTGCTGATGCAGTGTGGCAGAGCAACATGAGTAAACAAACAATTGAGTAGACTGATCTTAACATCTATTCAATGATAAGGAAAGTAAAACATATTTGAAAAACACCAGATCAGATCCGGAATGCTTCATCAAAGCACAAACCTTCTTTCAAATGAAGCTGTTAATTCCTGCCACAAAAAAAGTTCTTTGTATTTCCGCTATGCCGTTGCTGATTCAGGGGTATTCATAAAACTAAAAATGGCTGCATTCACTTCAGCAGCTTTTTCAATTTGCACAAAATGCCCTGCATTTTCAACCATCTTGTACTTTCCTCCGGGGATAAGCGCTGTTGCCTTGCGGGCAATCCGCTCAGACGTTTCACCCAAATGAACCATGGTATTCGGGATTAGGGCATCTCTGGTTCCAAATACAGTGAGTGTGGGAACAGTAATATTGGGTAAAAATTGTTGTACTTGTTCATTCAGCATCCCTTTGATGCTGGCCATGCTCATGTCGCGCCATTGTTTCAGGGAATGAGCATTCATCAGGGTTTTGAGTTCATCTATAATCGTTGAACTTTCATTCTCGCGGTTGAAGAAACTCTGACGGATGGCCGATTCCAAATGAAACTCATCGGAATAGAACAAACTGCCCAAGCTCAATAAACTTTGAGAAAGCATCACTTCGTGTGGGGCAAAATATTCCAAACCTGCAGGGGCGATCAAAACAAGCTTATCCAGTAAATGCGGGTATCGCAATGCAATGATAATGGCAATTTGCCCGCCCATGGAGTGCCCGCACAGCACAACCTTTTGCAGGTTCATTTTTTCGATAAAACGTACCACGCATTCCGCATAAAAAAACATGGTATACGGATAGTCACCTCTCGAAGAGTATCCGTTACCCGGAAGATCAATGGCAATACAACGATAGGTTTTGCGGAGCTCGGCTAATTGGTATTTCCAAACGGGAGCGTAATTGGCCAATCCATGCAGAAACAAAATCGTTTGGTCGCCTTTCCCTTCATCCATGTAAGCAATTTGAATATCGGTATGAATATTACATAGGTGGTGAGGGAACGGGTACTTTATAAGCATTGTGGTATTGATAAAAAAAAAAAAAACAGACGCCCATGAAAGCATGAACGTCTGTACAAATATAGGTATTAATTCTGCTAATTACGATTTGCTCGCAACCCAAGCTGCCACTTTAGGTGCCAGTTCTTTTTGTGATTTTGCACCCACAAACACACCAATATGTCCGCCCGGGAATGCATACTCTTCTTTATCTTTTGAACCTATTACTTTCATTACCGGAGTGGTAGATGAGTTCGGGATGATATTATCTTCTGTGGCAAAAATATTTAAGAACGGAACGGTCATGTTTTTCAAATCCACTTTGCGTCCACCCAATTCAAATTCACCTTTAATCAACTTGTTTCCCTGCCACAAGTCTTTAATGTACTTGCGGAACATCTCTCCTGCCTGGTCGGGCATATCGGCTTTCCATTTTTCCATTCTCAAAAAGTTGATCAGCTTGGCTTCATCCTGCATCAACTCAAGAGCGTTGATGTATTTTGAATACGGAGCACTTGGTTTTAACATGCTGAACCCACTATCAATCATATCGGCAGGGATCAATCCATTGCAACCATCCACCATGGCATCAATATCCAGGTCTTTGGTCCAACGATACAACATGCACTCGTTGCCCGAAAAGTCGAACGGAGCTACGTATACGGTAAGTGATTGTAATTTTTCGGGATGCAATGAAGCATAAATGGTACTGAATGTTCCACCTTGGCAAATCCCCATTTTATGAATTTTTTTGTTGCCCGTAGATTTGCGTACAAAATCAACTGCATCGTTCATAAAACCCAGGATATAATCTTCCATGGTAAGGTAACGGTGTTGTTTTTTAGGATATCCCCAATCCATGATGTACACATCCAATCCCTCATCCAGGAGTTTTTTCATCAAACTTCTGTCGGGTTGCAAGTCCAATACATCGTGGCGGTTCATAATAGCAAATGAAACCAGTACCGGAATCTTCACCTTGGCTGGAGTATCGCGTTTGTAGTGGTACAATTTTACCAGATCATTTTGCCAAACCAATTCTTTCGGGGTCATCCCTACTTCTACGGCTTCTACCTTTTGCAATAACTCGTATCCTTTTACCAGTTTCTGGCTGGTTTTCGACATCTCGTCCATCAATCCTGTTGCGTTCATATTCATCATAAGCGTTTAGTTATTTTTTAAGTCTTTCGAATTAAGAACATTTTACGAATAAAAAAAGCCACAGGTTTCACAGATAAGAATCAGTGAAATCTGTGGCTTAGTCTACAATCAAATGAAATTAAGCTTTAGTTGCTTTTTTAGCAGCCGGTTTAGCTGTTTCTTCTACAACTACATCTGTATCCAATTGTTTTTCCAACATATTGATACGTTTTTTCATTTCGTAAATGGTTTTGTATGTCTCGTCCATTTCTGAGCGAGTGATTACGGGCATTTTCTCCATTGCTTTTTCCATTTGCAAATTGATATGTTGTTTCATTTTGTTTCCAAAAGTTCCCAACTCAGCTTGCATTTTAGAATACTCATCTGTAGAGAATAAAGCTACAAAATGTTTATCGCTAATGGTCAACCAGTTTGTGTAAAGGCTTGTAAAATCTTTTACTTCACCACCATTGCGAATCTCTGCGTAAGTTGTTTCAGCCAACTCTTCCATTGCTTTCATACCTGTTTGGTACATGATGTATTGCATCTCTGTACTTTTCATTTGGTAGTGTGCAAACTCGTTAGCCAATTCTTTCATTGCATTGATTTGTTGAGTGCTGCTGTTGTTACCCATCAATTTCATCATTGGTGCAAATGCATGGTTCAATTGGTTGTTCATGTTGTTGTACATGTCCATTGATTGAGCAAACATATTACCGCTGTTAGGCATCATGTTGGTGAAGTTTGCTTTCATTGAGTCAAACATGTTTTTGTTTGAATCCATCATGTTGTTCATGTTGGTTTTCAAAGCATCCATACCAGGGATGGCCATGATGTTTTTGTTGATATCTTCCATGTTGAACATTTTGTCAATCATGTCTTTGAACATTGGTGCATTAAACATGTTTTTGAAAGTGTCCATGTTGAATGATTTATCGTTCATTGCTTTAAACATAGGGCTCCACAATTGGAACATGTTCAGGTACATTTCTGAATTGTTGAACATACCGCTCATCATGTTTTTTGAATCCATGTTGTTAAAGTTTTTCATCATTTCACTTTGTGTATTGTTCAAAGTGGTCATCCAGTTTTGGTAAGCCGACATTGCATTGTTCATGTTAGCAGTAAAACTGTCCATGTTGAACATATTGTTCATGTTTTGCATCATCGGGAATTGGCTGGTGAAGTTTTTTGCCATTTCCAATTGGCTGTTCAACCAGTTGTTGTAAAATTCAGCAGGGTTGGTCATTTTGTTTTCTCCATTGTTGAAGAAAGCCATTTGTGAATCATACCATTTTTTGAAGAAATCCGAGTTCATGTTTTCAGTAAACATTTTTTGCATGTTTTCTGACGCTGAAGTCATTTTTTCTACCGCTTCTTTTTGAGCGTTTGTAAAGGTTTCGAATAGATTTTTAGTTTCCATGTTGTTATATAGTTATTGTTTGTTTTTACCTTGAGATCATTTTCGGGTGCAAAGTTAGGGTGGTTTGAAAACAAACCATGAAGCGAAGGTTAAATTTGCCTCATTCCCAAAACACCTCTCACCCATAGAGCCACTATCTAGTGTTTTCGGGCGTGTATGATTTTTATCAAAGCTATTTTAAGGGTAAAATGTGGCCAAAAAACGGGCAAAAACAGCACTCAAAAAGTCTTTATAGCGAATAACCATTCACCATAAGCACCCAAAAAGTACTTCTTGCTTATAAAACAGATATTCTTATTTTGCAGCCAGTATATTTTTTAACCTAAAAACAACAGCAATAACATGGCAGCACCTAAAGTAGGAGACGTATTTACTCACGACATCACGTACACACAAGAACAAGTTAACTTATACGCCCAGATCAGTGGCGACACCAACCCACTTCATGTTGACGAAGCCGCAGGAAAGGCGAGCATGTTTGGACGCAATATCATCCACGGGCATTTCAGTGCCAGCGTGTTTACCAAAATATTTGGGGTATTGTATTATGCCGATGGTCATATTTATATGAAACAGAACAATACGTTCCTGAAACCAATGTTTGTGGATACACCCTACCGGGCTGTGATCACGGTAAAAGAAGTGTTCCCTGAGAAAAACCGTGTATTGTACGAAACCAAAGTGGTGGATGTGGCAACCGGAACAGATACCATCGTGGGTGAAGCCTTATTGATGAACAAAAAACTATATGTTTGGTAAGTTATAACTTCATTTAATGCAAAAAGCCAAATTCCTTGTGTGGAGTTTGGCTTTTTGATTTTATAGAATATTAATCCTGCATATTTACTTTCCCAAAAAATTAAGAATGTCATTCTCTAAGCTGGGTTTGGTATTGGGGTATAAGACTTCTAACCCACCTGAATGAATTTCCATAATCTGATTGTTTCTTACAAAATAAATCATGGGAACACCTTCAATGCCCAACTTACTCCAGGAAGTCAAACCTTCACAATACAAAGATGTAAGGTGAATATCTTTCTTTTTCAAAACCGTTTGTGCATAACCAATGCTATCTCTTTCAATGGGCAAATTAAGAGACAGAAATTTCACATTAGGGTTCGATTCAAACTTCTTTTTTAATACTTCCAACTTCTTCATTTCCTTAAAACAAATTCCACAAGTAGTTGCCCAAAAATCGACAACATACAGTTTATCATCCGTTGGAAAAGTAAACCCATTACCAAGGCTGTCTTTCATGATTATATCGGGGAATGAAAGCTGCTTATCGGCTACATATTGACTTGAGCGATAGTGAAACCATTTGCCGGTTGCTGCGTAGGCCAACAAAGGCAACACCACCAACAATGAAATGTAAATACGCTTAAGATAATTTTTGCCAAATTTTTCCGTCAAAAAAAGCAATAGCATCGCAATGTATGAGGTAACTATCAGGACAAGATTATCATATAGCTGATCTTTAAACACCACAAATGTTGCAACAACCAAAATGGGCAATTGTATGATCAGAAGACTTTTAAAACTCAAGTCTCTTCGAATCAGGTAACCCGTAAGGATAATGATAACCAGGCCCGCGGATGCCTGATACAACCTCCCGACTATTCCTGATACCATAAATAGACCGGTAAAGATGACAAGCCATACGATTGTTTTCTTATTCAAACTCATTCCCTATCTGATTATAAATTACATTATTACCCCGGTGTGCCCAATTCTCTGATTTCCACGCTGGTGTTCTCGCCATTTAGGATGGGGCATTTTTCAGCCATTGCGGTTGCGCCATTTAAGTCTTTTCCGGTAACGATGAGGTAACCCGCAACAGAATTGTTTTCCGCAACATACGGACCTTCCGTAACAGATCCATTCGGCTTTAACACTCTTCCTTCTTTGGAAAAATGATTTCCGCCATCACTCAATTGTCCTTTATCGTCAATATACTGAATCCATTCCATCCATTGTTGCATGTAGGTATTCATTTGCTCTTGTGAAGGTTGGGCTTCTTTTGTGGTGATGTCCATGCGGAACAGCAATGCAAATTCTTTCATATTGATCAAATTAATGTTGTTTCCACCTGCCCAAACGTTTCATGCCGCGGGTGAATAACCATGAGGTAAACCGTGAATGCCCGCCTTCGATCATCTTCTCTTTACAATAATCCTGGAATGCATTCACATCATTTCCTTTGTATAAAAATTCACCGTTCTCAAAACAGTAAGAACAGTATACTTCGCTTTTGCTTCCGTCTGCATTTGTGCCGCCTCCTTTTTCATCCCGCTTCAAGGGCATTCCGCAGGATTGGCAGTTTTTGTTTTGGGTAGTCATATTGTTTGATTATCGTTTTGTAACAGATACCATATGCATTTTCAACAAAGCACCTTCGGGATCCTTAAATTCTAAAATACATTCATCTTTTGTAATTCTAATCACTTTTAGAACAACTTTTTCTTTTGTTAGATTATCAACTACCATTAGCATTTTGGCCTTGGAATCATACTTCCAAATTCCGTTTTGTATGTTTCCAGTTTCAATTGATTTAACCTTATGATCAAAATAAAATATCATTCTGTTATTTATTTGATCTGGAGCAGGAGAAAATATTTTACCTGACTCTTCATATGACTTTAGCTTCCACTCTTTGCATAACAAGGTGTCAATAGTTGTTTGTGCTTTCACATAACTAATATCTAACGCTAATATAATTAATACTAAAATAATTTGTTTCATAAATAGTCTTGTTGGTTTTATGTATGTTTCCTATTAACGTTTCTACTTTGCGTTGTTGCCTAGTGCGTAATGTTTAATTGTCGAACCAAGATAGAAAAAACTTGGCAACGAAATGCACATTTTCAGCATAATAGCCAGCATTGCTTTTAGGTGCTGTAGGTGTATGTTTTACATCCCACAAGTCTTTGTCTGCGTAAATTTATTTGTCTCTCCTTCTACTTAGAATTTGTCTCCCTGCTTAAAGCAGAATTCAGCAAGCCATTTTCCTTCAATCAAGCTTTGAAGATTCAACTTGTGAAACTTCTTAAATATAAAAGGTTTATGGCAATAGGAGTTTATTGAAGCTTTCTTTAATTAAACTCCAAATTACCTTAGCCATATCCTGAGATAAACTTAATTGAGCAATTGCCGCCATAATAGAGCCTAGGAAAAGATTTTTCCAGTCTACTTTATTCATTTCTTTAGCGACTTGCTTGGTATGTTCCAATATGTCTTGAAGTAGTTTGATTTGTTCCTTTTGAAGTCCTATCGATTCGAAGTTTTGTTTTAAGGATTCTATCTTAATTGAAAGCACCTGATATTCGGCTTCAGAAAAAGTTCCTTGAGAGTAATTGAAACCAAAATTTGCTTGGCCCATATCTGCTTGGATTCTGTCCCATTTATCAATCTCCTGAACCTCCCTCTTAAGGTAGCTAAGCCACCTTTCTACATATTTTATCTGTCCTATCCAAGACCCTGAAAAATAAGTTCCAACATAAGTTGATTCCCCAGGACTAAATTCTGCATAATGCGATTCTGCGGTACGCCTTTCTCCAAAGAGGTAATAGAAATCTGTTTCTTTGTAAGTCAGTTTATCGGCCGGCACAACATTGCCTATATCCTTTGGTGAGGTAACGAATAAACAACTGGTGCGGCCCCATTCAAATTTGCTTGTATCTAACTCGGCTTTTTCTATTAAATCGAATACTTCATTTTTTTGGTAAGTCAACAATATCATGAGAGTAGCTTTTAATTATTTTTTTGAAGATTCTTATTTTCGTCTTTGTATTGTGTCGATATAGTGTTTCTTCTTAAACTGCCTATCCAATTCCACCATTATTAAATCTATTAGTTCTTTTAAGTCGTTAACATCATACTCTTCGAAGAGCTTATTGTAATGAGCTTGGTCATTCCCCAACCAAGTGGCTCTTTCCAGAATTTCCTTTAGATCACCCTCATAATATCCAGTTATAACTTGCCCAAGCCACAATGATTCAATTTTATCTTTGTCAGCAGGTTTACCCTGAATGGCCCAATCCTTTACCAAATATTCAATAGCTTTTCTGTACCCCATACCAGCAAGTTCATCAAGCCCTTGGTTTTCGGCCATCAGACTTTGAAGATATGTTTTAATGAAACGCGATGATTCAACCTGATCTGTATTCTTAGGATTCCCACTTTTTAAATCGGTAATAGGTTTTGGCCAAGCAGGTCCTTTAGGAAGGCCATTAAGAAATCGTGAAAATGCAAAACTATTGCCATCTGGAGACTTGTCTAAAGTCACGAATATCTTATTACATGATTTATTTGCACATAGCCAAGCAGAAATATATGCAAGTACGTCATCAGTATCCATAGTTGCCACACCCCATTGATAATTTGGATTGTTGATTACATGGCAATGAGGGCAAATATTTGGTTCGTTTATAGTGTATCCTCTGTTATTATGATTTAGTCGCATACATCTTTCTATTTAATTCTGCAAATATCTATGAATTATTTAAGTAATCGAATGCGTCTTTAAAATTACGCCTAATGGTTTGCTGCTAAAAAAAGTTGACGATTTCGGAGAGGAAAACTGTCTGCCAGCACAGAATTTGATACGAAGCACAAAGCTTCATTTAACCACTGAATCACTACTTTTCGGTAAGTGCTGTTATGCACAGTTATTCGTCATCCTTTTTCTTGTCAGTAATTATAAAGTCTCTTGGCGAACCCACAATTGCAAGTGATTTAGACTTGAATATCCCAATAATAATGTTCACTTCATTAAGGAATTTATGAATCTCGTTTCCAAATTTATATTCATTGGTGTTGACTTTCACAATGTCTCCTAAAAGTTCTATAGCCTCTTCTTTATCAATTACGAAACTATGGTCTTTATATTCATAAACTAACTTATGAGCAACTTCGTCAGCAGTTAATTTTAACTCTTTACCTGCCAATAATCTTATCGCGTATTGTTGTGCTGATTCTGATACTCGCTCAAAATAACCAAGAATACGTAGGTCAAGTTTTTCTTTCATAAAGTCAGCAAACATTGCACTTGCCCCAGGATACTTACAAACAATTTTTGCAATACTTTCTAACGAACTACTAATTCCTAAAGCAGGAAGTCCTGCAAATTGCGGATCAATTGGCCCCAATTCACTCATTGGCCCCATGTGAATTTCATTTCCTCCTAATGAGATAAGTGTCGCAGCAGATTTAGCTTTTCGAGGTATTGTCACAACAAATTTTGGAGATAATTCTTTACAAGTTTTACTAATTAGGTAAGCTGGCTCAATTCGCCCTCCGTGATTATGAATGAGTAAAAGAATTGGTTTTGCATTTCCATTAGGAATAGCGTTGTATATTTTGTCAACCATTCCTTGTTCTATGCTTAAGTTTGGCTCATATAAAAACAATAAATGGTATGTGTCTGATATGCCATTTCGCTTTGCTATTTCAAGTATGTGTTTGTAAAGCGTGGGCTTTAGGTCGCTAATTTCTTTAGCTCCTTGAATAATCTTTATCAAATCCATGAATTTGTCAGGATTTAATACTTTTTCTTCTTTCTTCGTTTCTGTTTCTGGAACTACTGGTGCAGCGTCTTCAACTACTACTTCTTCAGCTTTTTCTACTTTTGTTGTCTTTGCCATATTTGTTGTCGTTTTATAATTGTGAATAATGTTTTGCAGCTACCCGATGGCCGGAACTTTTACCACAAAACATGATTTGATGAACTAAACGTTCATTAACCACAAAACTATCTTCGGAACACGAAACCCCGCCTTTGGGCAAGTGTTGTTACCTGTATTTTTTTCTCCATTGTTATTCAATATTAGTCAAATGAATCTCCTGTGTCGTAATGAAATCCGCATTTTTTACAGATATATTGTAGCGTTAATCCACCGTATTGTGAACGTAAATATGCCCCATCCAAGAAAGAATTTATCTCATCACATTTCTGACAAAGGCTCGGCTTGTTTTGTAAAAAACTAAAGGAATTGATAAATGATGCGGTAGAGCCTGTTAAGCCAGTTAAGTCTTTAGATTCAGTTACAGAAATAATGTCAAGTTCTTCCTTGCTTGGAATAGCTGCTATTTTTTCTTTACTGTCAAAATCCCTAAGTGCTTCTGACAAAATATTAAATGTCTTAACTTCCAATTTAGGATTAAGTTCAATTAAGTCATTGTATAATATTGGATTAAGATATAGATCCTTTTTATGTTCTGTAAAATAATCCCTGTCGGTAGAAACAACCCAAAGTGCAGTTATCTTAGGAATAATATTTAACAGTTGTTCCCAAGAAAGTTGGTCTCCTAATGGGTCGGCTCTTTTTCCAGGAGGGTTTCCAATTTCTTTTCTAAATCTTGCCTTTTCAATGTCACCCGCAGTAGGTTTGCTGGATTTTGAATACAATACTGAAAGTTCTTTTGATACTTTGTCTTGAGAAACAGAAATATCATTCAGAACATCATTAAGAATTGATGTCAACTCTTTGTTTGAAGTTGATACATTTTTTTCAAGTTCTTTTCTTGCCTTATTCCATTCGGCCAATTTTGGTGAGTTGTCTTCATCTAAATGCTCTGGCAAGGTTGTCGAAGTTACCGAAACTTGTTTTATGTAATTCTCAATTGAAAGTCTAAATATGTTTAGTTTATTTCGGTCAATTTCATAACCAAGTTGTTCGGTAAAAAATATTTTGTCTGCTAACTCTATTACCGCACCAAGTAACTTTTTATACTCAGGTCTGTTTGAATTATAAAATCCAAGATAAATATTAGCGTCAATGTATAGTATATTCATATTTGGTTGTTATATATATAGGTAACCTATTTGTAGGCACTACTTTGTAGCGCCTATCGAACACCCTAGTGCTGCATAGACGCTATATCGTGGCGTATATATTTCTATAAATGTAATTCTACTTTCCAAAACAAAAACGGACACTTTCTCAAGTAACCGTTTTCATTTCTGAATGATGGAATCTTATTTCTCTTCCATTTCAAAACCATCATAACCTTTCGAGCCATCAGGGTTTACACTTTCCCATAACACGTCACCTTTTTATTCGCTTTTCATCTCGCTTTCATGGCATTCCGCAGGATTGGCCATTTTTGTTAGGGGTTGGCCAAAACCCGTGTTAGTGGCAATTTTTCTTTAGCAACAGTTATTTTTATGATGATGGGGTATACACCTTAATCCATTTTTGAGGGGCTAAATCTCCACCCAACGGAGCTAAAAATACCTGATCACAGTCTGCTGTTACGTCAATCATATGCAACATTGCTTCTGAAGTTCCTTGTGGTAAGTTAATATTCCATTGAAATTCAGTTATACATCCATTGGGAACCGGCATATCTCCTGCAACTACTTCAAAAATTTTCACCATGCCTCCAGTTGGAGAAACAGTGGGGCTAGTGCTTACAATCAATTTAGTTGTTAGGGTATGAGGGTCTTTACGCACACATACACCATATACGCCATCAGTACCAAAACAGTTTAATTCTTGCAAAAATGTTCCATCCGTTTTAATTACCTGAACCCGACAATTAAGTGCATCCGCAATCCAAACACGGTCATACTCATCAATTGAAATGGAATGAGGTAAATGAAATTCCTTTGGCTGATTTCCATCGTTATTGTTGGGTGCTGACCATACCTGTAAAACATCCTGAGTGATCGGATCTATTTGAAGTACTCTGTTATTCATGCCATTGATATCTCCATCGGTTACCCATAAATAACCTAATGAGTCAAAAGCAATATCCGTAACTTTGTCAAACTGAACCGGATTTAAACCACTGCCTTCCGTATTGATCCCACAAGTACCAATACTACCAAGATAGTTGCCTTCCCTATCAAATTGTTTTAGACAATGACCACAGAAATTCCCGGCAGTTAGTGGAGGAGCCATATCTGTAATCCACACATAATAGTCATCGGCATTCATTATCTGAAATGTTAGAGAATGAGGATAGCCCAACATTTGCGTATCCCATTTCCTTATATAATTCCCTTTCAAGTCCCATATGGTAACAGCAGGAGACCCTCTTTGTAAGAAAAAAATTTCATTCCCTGTTGGGGACAATTGTACCCAACTAACATTTTGAAATTGAAATCCCGATACGATTGGGAAATTGACATCCTGGATATATGCAATCATTTTTTCATTTGCTTTTTGGGTGATGGAACAGGGCAAATAGAAGGCAACTCAAAATACTCAGGAGGGAACCAATCATTTAATGGCATTTCCAGGTAATCGTAATAATCTGCTAAAGCCAAACTAGTGCCTCCTTCTGCAATATTGGATGCCGATTCCATAAAGGTTACAGGTCTGCTATGACTCCCATCCGAACCAGCAAACGGGCTGTACCATGTCCACAAATACCTGCCCTGAGGATACTCATCTGTTGGAGGAAAGAGTACTGAAATGATATTCACCGTTTCATTTGGACATAAGGCAGAATTATTTACAACTGTTGCGTGAATTTTACCCTCAACCGCAGGTATGCTTGCCCAATTTGGTGGCTCTTCACCAAGCCCAATATTATCACAATTCCAAACAACCGGTGTTGGATATCCTCTTGTCAGAAAAATGGTTTCATTAAAAATATATCCTTGATCAGCTAAAGCCGGTGGATTTTGCATTTCGGCAGGTGATGCCCCATAAAGCATGGCAACTTGAGTTCCAAAGCCTGCACTTGGATTGTATTCATATGACATCATCGTACATTGGGTTCTATCTGCGGCTATTTGATAATCTGCATCTGGCTTCCACTGGTACAGAACACAAGTAGGCAAAGGCATACTTTTTGAATCAACCGGAGTCATTAAAGTTGTCATAGCAAAGCATTCATTCCACACAAGCATTTTGTAATTAAATGGATTTCCATTATTGAAACCGGGAATAGAAGCTGGTTGCCAAGTGCTAATATTGGGATTTTCCACCTCATTAAATTCTGAAAAATAAGTAAACGAAAAATTTTGAAAAAACGCTAACTGTCCGGGGTCAGCCGAGGTAGGTGTTGTTGGGGGTGCTCCAAACATCATTCTAAATGGCATACCAGTTGAACTATCAAACCAGATCCAGGTTGTAGCATTGGAATTGGGTACGGGTTGTTTCCACCAATCTACCTGCTGCGCTTGCATCCAATTTAGGTAACTTGTTCTAAAGTATGTTGCCTCATTGCCAAGCCAATTGGTCGTTGGTAGTGTCCATCCAATATTATAAGGTTGCCAGGTATTTCCACAATCAATAGATAATGTAGTACCCGAAGGTGTAATTTTATACCACCAAACGCCATATTCCAACCCTGTAATTTGTATTGATAGTATTTGATTCTCTATAAATGAAATTGAAGCAGTACACATTTGAAAAAAGGGTGTGCTTTGAATGCTTTGATCCGGTGGCGGACTATAAGGATGAAGTAATGCCGTACACTCCCATGTTGAGGGTAATACGGGTTGTGAAATTTGACTTTTTTCTTCTACACTGGGAGCAGAAAGAATTGGGAATGTCCCATAGGCTGTTTGTTTCATGATTTTATTGTTTATTGTGTATTTAAAATTGCCACTTAAGTTTTGGCAGATTGGCGATGGGCGGGCTTTTCAGCACAAAAGTTGATGCGGAGCACTGAACCGCCACTTTTGCCAAACCCGTGTTATCGGCTGTTCTTCTTTCGTCCGTCATGTTCGTGTTATGTTAATTACCTTTTCATCTTCTATAATTTTCAAGAACGTGTCAATGAGGTCGCAAAAACGTAATGCTTCAAAACTGTCTTTGTATTTGAAGTTGCAATAGATGTCAATTAAATGTCCGTGTTGCTCCATCATTACAAGTTCTGTTAAGTTGATTTCTGCTTCAGTGTCATTGTAGTGTTTCAGTTTATTGTTGAGTAGCCGAAACTCTTTTAAGTAAGGATACTTCTTTTCCAATTCTAGTTTCTTAAAATCTCCGGTCTTAGATTTAAAAATTGTTTCTAAAACGGCATACATGTCTTTATGCAAACTTTTTACTCCAGGTATAAGTTTGTTGAAAGTGTCTTTGCAAACGTCAGAAGTCCAATGATGTTTATTGTCAACGAGTGTTTTAGGATAGTATGATGTTTTTTCTTTCTTAAACTCAACTTTATATAATTCGTCAATACGATTGAGGATATTCTCAATGTCATGTTCTAAGTATTGAATATTATTTAAGTCGTAAATGCCCACTTGGAAAAATTATGAAATTGAAGTCCTGTTAACTAGTAAGGCAACTATGCTGTCTGCAATTTGCTCAAGTTGTCGCTGTGTTATTTGTTCATTGTCTGAATGAGGATTTGTTATTACAAACCTTTCGTTCCAGTCAAGCGAAGAAATTTGAGCATTAGCCGCTCCATTGCTCGCTATAGAATTTGTCCAAAATACCCCATTCACATTGTAAAACATATTTCTACCGTTTGTCATCATTTGTTGAACGTCCGCAAGAACTAAATGTGAAGAAATAAAAGCGATGTCTGCTTGCTGAAAATGATTTTGAAAATAATTGTCAACCGTTTCATAGTCGCCAATTTTTTCTTGATAGCTTCTATTGCCAAAAGAAATACTTTGATACTTCCGTTTTATTTCGGGATGGTTGATGTCAAACTCTTTGTTAACAGGCAAACGGTCATAGCCGAAGCCACAAAGTCTGTCAATTAAAAGTTTTTGAAGCGTTGTCTTGCCTGTTTTGTCGTCACCAATGATGATGAAAAGTTGTTTAGATTTTATTGTCATTGTGTTTAATTTTAGTCTGTCCGTTTAATGTTTGCATTGTCGTCATAGAATAGCCGATAACTTATTTATAAGCGCTACTTTGTGGCGCCTATCTAAGCACCCTTGTGCCAGATAGACGCTATACCGTGGCGTATATATTTCAATAAAGTAATCTTAACTTCCCAAAACAAAAACAGCCACCTTCTCAGGCTGCAGTGTATTCTTCAATTCAATCTAGTAATTCACCTCTTTTCAAAACCAAGAATTTTTTGTTGCTAAACGTAAATGTCAACAGCAGCGGTTTCATAAGCCATTTTGCATTACGCTTATTCAAACATGAACAAAATATCCTACTCTGTAAATACTACATATGTAGTATATTTAGAATAAGTATCAACACAAAAACGGCCACCTTTTCAGGTAGCCGTTTTCAATTTCTAAAGATGGAATCTTATACCGCGTATACAAAATATTTTGTTGCGGCATAATACCATCTAGGATTTACACCAAACGCATTGGCCATTTTTGTCAATCCAAAATGGTATTATTTCTCTTTTAATCCAAAACCATCATAACCTTTCGAACCTTATGGGTATTATTATCCCTCCCTAAGGGTAATCCTTTCAGCACAAAATATTTGTTGATTATTGCATTGACATTTTCACCAACCAACTAACCACTATAACGATTAAAACGACATTGCCAACGCACTTAGAAATCAAATTTATCTTTTGTATCGATTCATTTCGATACAAAGAAAAAAGCCTTAACGGTATCTGAAAGATAAAAAAGGCCGCAACAAAAACACTCGAAAGATTCAACCTAAAAGCGTGTTTAATATTTCCATCTGCTAATTCACAAAAGGCTCTTGTCGTTCCGCAAACGGGGCATTCCACTCCGGTTAACTTGTCGAACAAACAAAAATGGGGTATGGAATTTAATACTTCAACAACCGATTTTTGAAACAAGAAAAAAATCAAAATGATACAAACATTACTTATCAAAATGCTTAGATCATTCTGACGCAAATAATCCTTCGAAAATCGACTGATCAACCACCTTGGTATTATTGAGATCTCCATTTCGTTACATTGTGGGTGACTTTAATGAATGTGGACGAACAGTTAATTAGTTACCATTCGCCACTTTCAATTGATAAATGTGTTTGTTACGCTTGCCAGGTATGACCACATTTTTGACACGATGTTGGTTCTTTATCCGCAAGTAATGCTAATAGACCAATTGGAAAAAAACAAACTGCAACAATAATTTGCCACGTTTTGTAACCACCTTTTTTTGTAAGCTCACTACATTTTGGACATGATAAATTTGCCATTTTATTTGTAATTAGTTCTCCTACTCGTATGGCTTTTCGGTGTCGCCCCGTTTTGGGTGGTCGCTGGTCTCCACTTTTATTGTCAATGCTTTTTTGTTTGCTTTACCAAATGTAAACAGACATACACCATCAATTGACAATCTACTTTCCGAAACCCCAATTCGAGTTTCCCAAAAACAAAAACGGCCACCTGAACAGGCGGCCGTTTCAATATTTAAATTAGTAATATCTTATTTCTCTTCTACAGCAATGGCATAATATCCTTTTGCACCATCCGGGTGTACACCTTCCAATAATACACCACCTTTTTTATCGGTTAAGGATCTTTTCACATCGCTGGGTGTATACACTGCTTTTTTATCAATGGTGATGATGATAAAGCCATTGGGCACACCTGCTTTTTTGATCACACTTTTTTCATCCGCTTTTTTCAGGCGCACACCGTTCGGAATTTTAAGCTTCAACCGTTCCTCACGTGTAATGCTCTCGAACTCGCTGTTTAATACCTTATCATTTTCCACCCGATCCGATTTTACAATACCCGTTTTACCGTCTTTGTTTTTCAGGATCACCTCAAACAGTTTTTCTTTTCCATCGCGCGAAACGGTTACCATTACTTTATCGCCCGGATTGCGTTTACCGATCTGCTCTTGCAATTCCGAGCTTGAGTTCACCGACACCTCTCCTATTTTCACGATCACATCTTTATCCTTGATCCCTGCATCTTCCGCAGCACTATTTGGGTTTACTTTGGCTACAAATACCCCTTTTACTTCTTTCAAGCCTTCTTTATCGGCCAATGCTCCGTTGATATCCTGGATGCTCACACCCAAAAATCCGCGTTGCACTTCACCGTATTTCAACAAGTCGTCAATAATTTTTTTCATGAGGTTGCTCGGCACGGCAAAGGCATACCCTGCATATTGCCCGGTTTGAGAAGCAATGGCGGTATTGATGCCCACCAGTTTTCCATCGGCCGTTACCAATGCGCCCCCACTATTACCCGGATTCACCGCTGCATCTGTTTGGATAAACGATTCAATGGAATATTGCGACTCGGGTTTGCGCGGATCTTTCAGCAAATTGAGGTTCCGGCCTTTGGCGCTCACAATACCTGCGGTAACGGTAGAGGTTAAATTAAACGGGTTACCCACAGCCAATACCCATTGGCCCACCTTTACTTCGTCTGAATTACCCACCATGGCAAAGGGTAAGTTTTTTTCATCGATGCGCAACAACGCCATATCGGTATTAGGGTCTTTGCCCAATAACTCTGCATCAAACTCACGTTTGTCGTTCAGCACAACTTTAATTTTAGTGGCTCCGTCAATCACGTGGTTGTTGGTAACGATATACCCGTCTTGCGAAATGATCACACCCGAACCCGAACCACTGCGGGGCATATTGGGGATCTGGAATCCGAAAAAGTCCATTTCCTGCTGTTGGCTGGCTTCTGCGGTGGTGAGAATATGCACAACGGTTGGCGTAACCAGGTCGGCTACTTCCACAAAGTCGGGTCGGCTGCCAATATCTGACAAGCTTGCATAACGTGCTGCAATATTTTCAGCAAAAATGGTCGATGATCTTTGGTTGTCAATTAATTTTGTAACACCAACAGCAACAAGACCTCCAAGGCTTGCCACTGTTAATAATCCTAAGTACTTCTTCATATCTTCAAAGTCTATTTTAAAACGATTCCAATTTTAACAAATTTTATTCCAAATGTAATAACATGTGCCGGTATCCACTTGTTTTATTTACTTTGCATCAAACGAACCGTTGATAATTATTATTTTACCGTTCAACAAAATGTCGAACTTTGTTGCCGCCCAATGAACCCACACGAAAAGCATCAATATCATTTTGAAAAATACCTGCGCAATGAGATGCCGGCCGATGAACGGGCGGCATTCGATGAAAAATTGTCAGCGGATGCTTCGTTGCGAATGGCTTTCGAATATTATAAACTGAACCGCCAGGAACTGCTCCAGAATTTAATAGAGGACCATAACCTGATCCGCAAAGACGACCGTTTCAACAAGCTTATTTTACTGCTCATTTCACTTACCGGTATTGCACTTACCTTTAATTATTTTGTGTACCGCGATTCGCGTTCGCAAACCGTAGGCGCCACTCAACCCCGGAATATTTTTGTGCGGTATATTCCTTTTTTAAACAGGGAAAAAGACACACAACCTGCACAGGCCGCTGATGCCAAAACGGATACAACCAATACTCCCGCTCCGGCATTAACGGACTCGATCCATGTGGTAAAACTGGAGCCATCTGTGGATGGAGATGAACGCCTGGCTTCCGACCAATTTTTATCGGATACCTTCCTGACCGTGCTCGATATGGGCCTTATTGAACAGTTGCGTTCCATTACACCCCAGAGCGATTCAAATTTTGTGGACTCCGTGCAAACCCTTGCACGTGCCGCGATCGCCAAAAACAAATCGGGCAAATTGCTGGTGGAGTTCTGGCAGTCGCCCGTGCAATACAGTGGTTACCTGTTTGCACAAAACAAATTGATCCTGTATGGTGTTCCTTTGTCGACCCCGATCTATCTTTATAAAAAGAACAACCAGCTTGTGGCCATTCTTCCTTCGGGAGAAATTGAGCTTATTGAACAACCTAATTTTACATCATTTTGAGAATCCCATTTTTTAAATACCAGGGAACAGGTAACGATTTTATCATGATTGACGACCGTGAATTGTATTTTCCGGCCGACAACCAGCAATTGGTAGCGCACTTATGCGACAGGCGGTTTGGCATTGGTGCCGATGGTTTGATCTTGATCCAACCACATACCGAAATGGGATTGTTCATGAAATATTTTAATGCAGACGGAAACGAAAGCAGCATGTGCGGAAATGGCGGACGTTGTTTTGCAGCCTTTGCAGCCCACCTTGGATTGTGCCCCGATAAACTGAAATTTATGGCCATTGATGGACCGCATGATGCGGTGATCGCTCCCGAAGAACACAATAGCAGGTGGATCAAACTGAAAATGAAACCGGTGGAGGGTGCGGAACAACGCAACCAAAGCACCTTTGTGTTAAACACAGGTTCCCCGCATTATGTGCAGTTCCTTGACGAAAAACTTTCGGAGTTCGACCTTGTGCAGCAGGCAAAAAAGATCCGCTACAATGATGAGTTTGCTGCAGCCGGTATCAATGTGAATTATATCAATGAGGTAGACGAAACGGTTTTGGCTATCCGCACATACGAAAGGGGTGTGGAAGATGAAACGCTGAGTTGCGGAACCGGAGTAACAGCCGCAGCACTGAGTTTGGCGCTGCGCAAACAATTGCCTTCGGACCATTACCTCATCAACCTGAAAACAATGGGTGGCGACCTTAAAGTTAGCTACGATTTTGATGCTGAGGAAAAAGCATTCAACAATATCTGGTTGCAAGGACCGGCTACATTTGTTTACGAAGGTTTCGTGGAAATGTAAACATCAAAAAAAATTACACAAATCATTTTATTACTTAGCAAAAAGCCCCTACCTTTACTCCTTTTAAAGGGAGCCTAATTTGTTAGTTGTAAATACTCAACCATTCGATTTGATCTACACGCTGGTGAACCATCATCACCTGGGATACGTGCTGGAACCGCACGTGGTGCAGGTGAATGGACTGGGCAATTTTACACTTACCCACCAACGCATATTTTATAAAACGGCCGAATATTTTGCCGCAAAAATTTCGGAACAGGACATGGAGCTCATCAAAATACTGGATGAGGTGGATGATGATTTTTTGTTCCGCAAATTTTACACCGACACCAAAAAGAAGATCCGCACAGCGGAGTTTTTTGATAAATATTGTTCGGACGAACTGATGAATGAAACCATCAGGCCCTTGATCGAACAAAAAATGAACACGGTATTACAGGCATTGAGGGGCAAAACCATTTACCGCACCGGGAACGATAATAACCCGACCTCGGTTAAAATGGAGGTAGCCGAACAAAAAGCCACCATCCTGTTGCATTTCAGGCGCGACCACGAGGGCACGCGCTATTTCCCTACCATCAAATACAAAGGCGAACGTATTGAGTTCATGTTTAAGGGAGCGCAGATCATCAGCAATGCACCGGCATGGATGCAACTGGGCGACCAGCTCTTTGATTTTGAAAAAGATATTGACGGCAAAAAATTACAGCCGTTCTTAAACAAACGTTTTATCCAGATCCCGAAGGCTTCGGAGGAAACATACTTCAACAAATTTGTGAGCCAGCTGGTTGAAAAATACGATGTGTATGCCGAAGGGTTTAATATCGTTACCGAACGAAAAGAAGGAAAAGCCATCCTGAAAGTTCAGCCCTTTACAGATGAGCAATTGAGTTTAAAACTCACGTTCGTATATGGCAAAGGCGTATTTGAATATGGCAGTGCGCAAAAGATTGCAGCGGTGGTTGAGAAAAAAAATGACGACTATGTTTTCAAACGCATCAAACGCGACCTGGCCTGGGAAGAAAAACAAAAAGAAGTGATCGAATCGCTTGGGCTGAAACAATTGAGCGGCTCGTATTTTTCGCTGAAAAGCGGCAGCCAGAAAGTGATCTCGGAACAACTGATCCCGCTTGAAACCACCAACAAATATGAATTCCTGGAGTGGATCAGCTCCAACCACGAGGCTTTGCATGAGCAACATTTTGAGATCGAACAATCGGATGACCTCAATAAATATTTTGTGGGCAACCGGGAGATCAAACTGGAAGTAACCGAACAAAAAGACTGGTTCGATATTAAGGCAATTGTAAAATTCGGAACATATACCTTTTCATTCCTGGCCTTAAAAGAAAATATCCTGAGGGGCAAACGGGAGTTTATTTTACCCAACGGGCAAATTGCCGTTATCCCGAACGAATGGTTTGGAAACCTGGCAGGCATCCTGGCTTTTTCGACAAGCGAGGATGAGATCAAGCTGGAGAAACACCATGTAGGCCTGATCGATGAACTCAACAACCAGGGAGGAGGCTATTTGCGCCTGAGCGAAAAACTCGAAAAGATCAAACTGAACGGACAGGAAATTGCCGAAATAGAACCGCCCAAAAATTTCCAGGGCTCGTTGCGTCCGTACCAAAAAGCCGGATACGACTGGTTTTATTTCCTCAAACAAAACGGGTTCGGAGGCTGCCTGGCAGATGATATGGGACTTGGAAAAACCATCCAGACATTGGCCTTGTTGCAAAAAGAAAAGGAATTGTATATGGAGTCGAAACTGGAAGACCCGACACCTGTAGCCGTACCGGTTGTGGATGCCGAAGAAGTTCCGCAACTCAGCCTTTTTGAAGAAGGAGCCGAAACACCTACCCTTAAAATAGAACCATCGGTTTCACCACAACATCCTTCCCAACAGTTTTTACCGGAAGGGATGAAAACCTATATCAAAACCTCATTGATCGTTGTGCCGAATTCGTTGGTGTATAACTGGTTTACCGAAGCACGAAAGTTTACACCGGGCATTAAAGTACTGGTGTACACGGGCATCAACCGGGAAAAAAATCCCAACCTGTTTGTAAAATATGACCTGGTGATCAGCACGTATGGAACGGTTCGGGTAGACGTTGATATTCTTAAAAATTTTAAGTTCAACTATATCATACTGGACGAAAGCCAGTCGATCAAAAATCCGCAATCGCAATCGGCCAAGGCTGTAAAGTTGTTACGCTCGGCTCACCGCCTGGTGCTTACAGGAACACCTATTGAAAACAGCATCCAGGAATTGTGGAGCCAGCTTGCCTTTATCAACCCGGGATTGGTGGGCAATTTGCAAACGTTTACCGAACGGTTTGTAACACCTATTGAAAAACAGAACGACCAGGGCAAAATGCAACAGCTCAAAGCCATTATCAAACCGTTTGTGTTGCGCAGAACCAAAGACCAGGTTGCCGAAGAGCTTCCACCGAAAGTGGAGCAGGTGGTGTATTGCAATATGACGGAAGAACAGGCCGAGGCTTACGAAACCGTTAAGTCCTATTTCAGGAACGAAATTTTAAAATCTATCCGCGAAGTGGGTCTGGCCAAATCGCACCTTGCATTGCTGGCGGGCTTAACCAAGTTGCGGCAAATTGCCAATCACCCGAAACTGACCAATCCTGATTTTGCAGGACAATCGGGAAAATTTGATGAGATCATTGCCAAAAGTGAAACAGCCAAAGCCGAAGGACATAAAGTATTATTGTTCTCACAGTTTGTGAAACAACTGGATATTTACCGCAAACATTTTGACGAAAAAGGATGGAAATACGCTTACCTGGATGGAAGCTTAACCAGCGAGCAACGGCAAAAAGCGGTGAATGAATTCCAGCAAAATGATGAGATCAAATATTTCCTCATCTCGTTAAAAGCAGGTGGGCTGGGCCTAAATTTAACCACTGCCGATTACGTGTTTATCATCGACCCTTGGTGGAACCCGGCTGTTGAAAGACAAGCTGTAGACAGGTCGCACCGGATCGGGCAAACCAAAACCGTGTTCAACTATAAATTCATCACCAAAGATACGGTTGAAGAAAAAATACTGGCCTTGCAGGAACGCAAAAAAGCGCTGGCCGATAATATCATCACCACCGAAGAAAGCTTTATCAAAAGCATTAACGTGGACGAAATCCTGGATATTCTTTCTTAACCCATCCACCTATCGCATATCGCGATATGCGATATTTCACTTTTAAAGATTGTTTTTCAGTTAAATAACATATAATATTGCATATCGCGATATGCAATATTATGAAAACCATTAATTATCAACTTAAGCCACAGGATGTTGTTATTCTCATGAAAATAATCGCATTGAATACAGACGATTGGAATCAAAAGTCTTTAGCAAATGCTTTACACATGAGCCAATCAGAAATAAGTCAGGCTTTGGTAAGACTTCGTTATTGTGGATTGCTTTCAGAAAATAAAAAGGTGAAGAGACTTGGACTAATGGAGTTTCTAAGGTATGGACTAAGTTATGTATTCCCACAACATCCCGGCCATATTACAAGAGGAATACCAACAGCTCATTCTGCGCCTCCTCTTAATAAACAAATCTTAGGCAGTGAGGCTTATGTTTGGCCACACCCAAAAGGTCAGATAAAAGGACAAGCTATTCATCCTCTGTATGCTTCAGTTCCCGATGCAGTCACTCATGATGAGATCTTCTATCAATTAATGGCGTTATTAGATGCATTAAGAGTTGGCCGGAGTAGAGAAAAAGAAATTGCGTTAAAAGAATTACAAATACGAATATTAAATGGAGAATAAACAGATCAATATCGACCTTGTTGTAAAAATCGCCCAAAAGCTAGGAGCACTAAATGAGAAAGTAGTCTTTGTTGGAGGGGCTGTTGTGAGTGTATACGCAGATGATCCGGCTGCAGAAGAGGTAAGACCAACCGATGATATTGATTTCACATTAGAGCTTACGGGATATAACGACTGGGTAAAACTTAACGAGAATTTACTGGAGATAGGATTTCAACCTAATCCGAAAGGTAATGCAATGTGTAATTTTATATATGAGGGAATCAATATTGATATTATGCCTGCCGAAGATAGTCCTATTGGAGTTTCCAATCGATGGTATAAACCGGGTTTTGAATTCATCAAAAAATTGACCTTTAATGAACAAACTATACGGGTATTATCAGTCCCATTTTACATAGCAACCAAACTTGAAGCTTTTAACGACAGAGGTCGAGATTACAGAACTAGTCACGATTTTGAAGATGTTATTTATGTAATTGATAATTGCACAACGATAGTTGAAGAAATTTTGCAATCCGAAAAAGATGTTAAAAATTTTATTGTAACAGAATTGAAAAAGGTAATAACAAATCCTCACATTGAAGAAATTATTCAAAGTCAAATTCATCCCAATATGGTCGCAGGTAGATACCCTCTTATCATAGAAAAGTTAGAACAAATCATTGCATGATTATTTTCGTTGTTATTTATATTGCATAAAATTTCTTTTTCAATCTGTGCAAATGTTGTTTGCGATACCAGCAAACACACTCCAACAAAAACGATCAACAACCCCAGCAACAGCAATTTTGATTGGACAGGTCTTTGTGCAACAAACGAAAACAGCGTTTTGAAATCGGCAGCAATAAAGAGGTAAAGTAGAAAATACATTGCCGCTAAAAACCGCACCTCGATGGCAATGGGAACACTCAAGGCACAAGTGGCCAACAGGTAGATCAATATAAACTTGAAGCCTTTTGTTTGCACCCATTTTCGCCAATTGAGCGTAACCAATACAATACCGCAAAACCAACAAATATAATTGAGTATCGAAAACCATAGTTGAGGTTTGATATGGTAGATATAGGGTGTATTGTGTTTGGTATCCAACCCATTGAATAAATTTTTGCCAAACCACAAAACCCTTGAAGGATGCGCAGACAGGTAATCGAAATATTGGTCGTAATTTCCAATGGAATCGATCAATGCCACCTCCTGCGATCCCGACTCTGTTCGATCATGAAAATAAAATACCGGAGCAATTTCATAACAATCAAAATCCCCAATATAGGTTTCGTATTTCTGGATATACAAACCCCATTTTAATTGCTCGAGGTACAAACTTTTTCCCCAGAAATAAGCGACAGTAGGCTGCAAAAAAGTTTCTGTTTTCCATACCTTTTTGTTTAACAAATACTGCGGAATGCTGAGTGTAATGGCAGTTGCCAGCAACAGGATCACTTTACCGATTTGTGCATACCATTTTTCTTTTGATACCAGGAAATAAAACAACGGGTAAATGCCCAACAACAGATTATAAATGGGCCGGGTATTAAAACAAAAGCCACAGATAAGTCCCACAAATACGATATTGACGATTGAAATTTTATCGGTCCACAACAGTAAAAATCCTTGCAACAGCAAAAACAAACACAAAAAATCGGTGAGCGGACAAGAGAAATACCGGAACCAAAAAATATTGGTAATGATCACCAGGACCAGCTTGTTTACCACACCCATGTGTTGATGGGTAGCCCTGGCATACAAACCGGGAAGCACATACCAAAGTCCCCAGGTGGTAAACGTTGCGCTCAAACATTTAAATGTGCTGATCTCGTGCCAATCGAGGTAACCCAACAACTCGATTAAACCATAATTGAACAAGGGGAACAAAACGCCCCGCGTGGTGGTATGGTTATACATACTGAACACGCCATCTACTTTAAAATCCCTTCCGCATTCCCAATACCTTTCGGCATCAAAATAAAAATGCTGCAAACCGAAAAAATATTGAAGTACAGATAACACCACACACAGCATCCAAAAAATGAGGGTATGGTGTTTTTCCAGGTTGAGTTTTTCGATAAAATACATGCTGACAAAATATGTAAAAATTCACCACCTAAAAAATACACCACGGTAAAATGAACGATTGAAAATGATTGCAAAGTTGTTAATTGCAGCCATGCATGAATACCTTACCCAACACAAAGCCATCATCTTCGATATGGATGGATTGCTTATCGACTCTGAGCCTTATTGGAAAATTGCCGAGCAGGAAGTTTTTGGCAGGTTGGGCTTAAACCTCAATGACGATCTGCTCAGGCAGGTAATGGGATTCCGCTTATCGGAGGTAGTGAAACATTGGTATGCATACCAGCCCTGGTCCAATCCGAATTTTGAACAAACCGAACAGGATATTTTGGATTGCATGCAGGCGCATATCCGGCAAAACGGAAGGCCCATGCCGGGTGTGTATGAAGTATTGCAAACGGTACACGAACACAATATTCCAATGGCTATTGCTTCTTCATCGGCCATGAGCCTGATCGAAGCCGTTGTTGCCAAATTAAATATCGGGCATTATTTTAACCTGTTATGGTCGGCCGAATACGAACCATATGGTAAACCTCATCCCGGAATTTTTATCAGCACGGCTCAAAAACTGGCCATCTCCCCTGCTGATTGCCTGGTACTGGAAGATTCCATTAATGGTGTGCTGGCGGCCAAAGCTGCCCGCATGAAATGTATTGCTGTTCCCGAAACAGCCACCTGGAATGATCCGCGCTTTGCCATTGCCGATCTAAAGATCGCTTCCCTTGAGGAACTTGTTTCGAAACCCGATCCGGCCAAATAATTTACCCAATTCTCGAGGCCATTAAACCTCTTTCGCAATTCTTCCTTATCTTGCCGCCCATATATTAAAACATATCAATAACTTAACAAAACACAATGGAATTGGTTAACAATGATTACCACGCAGGCAATGTAAGACTACTAGATGTAGCAGCCGAATTTGGCACACCCGTTTATGTATACGATGCAAACAAGATCGTTGAGAAGTTCAATCAACTGAAGAATGCATTTAAACCATTAAACGTGAAGCTAAAGTATGCGTGCAAGGCATTGAACAATACCAATATCTTAAAGCTGTTAAAAAACGAAGGATCGGGATTGGATACCGTTTCCATTAACGAAGTACACCTTGGACTGCGCGCGGGCTTTGCTCCCGACCAGATCATTTTCACCCCCAACTGCGTGAGCTTTGATGAAATTAAACAAGCTGTTGCTTTGGGTGTGCATATCAATATCGATAATATCAGTATCCTGGAGCAATTCGGACACGAATATGGCAATACCGTACCTTGTTGCATTCGCCTCAATCCGCATATTATGGCGGGTGGTAACAGCAAAATTTCAACCGGTCATATCGATTCCAAATTCGGTGTTTCCATTTACCAGTTGCGCCATGTATTGCGTGTTGTCAAATCAAGCAATATCAACGTAAATGGATTGCATATGCATACCGGTTCGGATATTCTGGATGCAGGTGTATTCTTGCAAGGTGCCGAAATTTTGTTTGAAGCAGCCAAGGATTTTCCCGACCTGCAATTCATCGACTTTGGCAGCGGATTTAAAGTTGCTTACAAAGAAGGTGATATCACCACCGATGTAGAAGAACTGGGAGCAGCCATTGCACAACGGTTTATGGAGTTCACCAAAGAATATGGCCGCGACCTGGAATTGTGGTTCGAACCGGGAAAATACATTGTGAGCGAATCCGGCTTTTTCCTGGTGAAAACAAACGTGATCAAACAAACCACTGCAACTGTTTTTATCGGTGTTGACTCAGGTTTGAACCACCTGATCCGCCCGATGTTATACGATTCGTATCATACCATTTTAAACATATCCAACCCCGAAGGCAAACAACGTATTTACACGGTGGTGGGAAATATTTGTGAAACCGACACCTTTGGTTGGGACCGTAAAATTACCGAAACCAAAGAAGGTGATATTTTATGTTTTAAAAATGCAGGAGCTTATGGGATCACCATGGCATCCAATTACAATGCCCGTTTTCGCCCCGCTGAAGTATTAATACACAATGGCAAAGCACACCTTATTCGCAAACGCGAAACCATGGATGACCTCGTGAGAAATGAAGTGGAAGTGCTTTAAGGAACAGCCAATAAAGAAAGTAGGCCTCCCGAAATTTCGGGAGGCAAATATATTTCGGTGATTTCGTCCGGTAACTATCAAACTATGCTCAATCACCTTCATCTATATGATCGACACTTTCTTTTTTGTTTAGATTTCTTAACCTTAGTGTCAAAAAAAGCGAATGGTCATTCTGAAACTTCGGGAGCCAATAGCTAACTGCAAACAGCAACAGCCAAAAAACAATCATATATGAAAAAACTAATCACACTTGTACTTGGATTTTTAACCATTACGGCCATGGCGCAAACGAAACAAAAACTGACACCTGAATTATTGTTTAAGTTGGGACGAGTAAACAATCCGCAGCTTTCGCCCGATGGTAAACAACTTATTTATGAAGTAAAACATTACGACCTGGCCACCAACAAAGGAACCAATATTGTGTATACCATGACTATTCCGAATGGTAACCCTGTTGCCATAACAGAAGCGGCACAAAATGCTTTTGATGTGCAATGGAGACCTGATGGCAAAAAAGTAACCTATTTAAGTTCGGAAAGCGGCAGTGTGCAATTGTGGGAAATCGATGTAGATGGAAAGAACAAAACCCAGGTTTCGGATATAGCAGGTGGTGTGAATGCATACAAGTATTCGCCAACACTTACACATATTGCGTATGCAACCGATGTAAAACTGGAACAAACACCTGCTGAGATTTATCCTGACCTTCCAATGACCAAAGATGCCCGCATTATTGATGGTTTGTTTTACCGCCACTGGGACAGCTGGCATGATTATGCATACAGCCATCTGTTTATTGTTGGTTATGCCAATGGAAAAATGACCGGTGAAGCAACCGATATCATGAAAGATGAAAAGTTTGATGCGCCTTTACAACCTTTCGGTGGTTCGGAACAATTTAACTGGAACAACGAAGGAAAAAAACTGGCTTACTCTTCGCGCAAACTCACCGGAACAGCCGAGGCTGTGAGTACCAACTCAAATATTTACATCTACAATATCGAAACCAAACACACCTTCAACCTTACCGAAAGCAATGTGGGTTACGATATCAATCCGGCCTTCAGCCCTGATGGAAAAAAGATTGCATGGCAAAGCATGAAACGTGCCGGAAATGAGTCGGACAGAAACCGCCTGATGGTATGTTATGCCGATACAAAAGCCATTATGGATGCCACACAGGATTTCGATTACCCGGTTAACTCCTTTCAATGGAATGGCAACAACCAACTTTATTTTGTTGCGGAATACCAGGGAACACAAAACATTTTTTACACACAGGAGGCAGCAGGCAAAGCAGGGTTTTATTTCCCGAAGGTAAAAGAGTTCACCAAAGGCGATCACGATTACCAAAGCTTTTCATTGGTGAATCCTGATAAAAAAACATTCATCATGATCGGTTCGAAACAAACCATCAGCATGCCGACAGAATTGTTTACCATCACCAACAAAGGGGTTGAAACCCAACTTACGTTTACCAACAAAGCGCTTACCGATAATATTGAATGGGGAAAAGTGGAAAAACGTTTGATCCCTTCAACGGATGGAAAACAAATTTTAACATGGGTGATCTATCCGCCAAACTTTAACCCGGGCAAACAATACCCAACCTTATTGTATTGCCAGGGCGGCCCGCAAAGCATGGTAAGCCAGTTCTTCTCGTATCGCTGGAACTTCCAGTTGATGGCCAATAACGGCTATATCGTTGTGGCACCCAACAGGCGCGGAACAACAGGATTCGGCCAGGAATGGACAGACCAGATCAGCGGTGATTATGGAGGGCAATGCATGAAAGATTACCTAAGTGCCATTGATGAAGTTTCAAAAGAAACATTTGTAGCCAAAGACAAAAGAGCAGCCGTAGGTGCAAGTTTCGGAGGCTACTCGGTTTACTGGCTGGCCGGTAACCACCAGGGAAGATTTAAAACATTCATTGCGCATTGCGGTATGTTTAACATGGAAAGCTGGTACGGCACCACGGAAGAAATGTTTTTCGCCAACAACGACAATAAAGGACCTTACTGGCAACAACCGACTCCTAAAAACTTCAGCGCATCACCTCATAAATTTGTGCAAAACTGGGACAAACCCATATTGGTTATTCACAACGAAAAAGATTTCCGCGTGCCGCTTGGGCAAGGAATGGAAGCTTTTACTGCAGCACAATTAAAAGGCATCAAAAGCCGTTTTCTTTATTTCCCGGATGAAAACCACTGGGTGGTAAAACCTCAGAACAGTGTGCTGTGGCAACGTGTTTATTTTGACTGGTTGGACACCTACTTAAAATAAAAACCTGAAGAACAAGGAACATAGCTAAGCATTATGTTCCTTGTTGTATATTTAACCCCTGTAAATCATCATTTATACAATGAAAAAAACGGCTGTCATTTTTGCTTTGATCATGTTATCGATTTCTATGTTCTCGTGTTCGAAAGAACAATTGGACGAAGTATTGCAAACTGTTCCCGGAGGGCTTACCAACGATGAAGTGATAGCCGGCTTAAGGGAAGCTTTAAATGTTGGAACAGATACATCGGTCACCATTTTGCACAAAGTAGATGGTTATTTCAGGGACGAAGCTGTTAAAATATTATTGCCCGAGGAAGCACAGGTAATGTATGCCAATATCAGCAAAGTACCCGGGTTGAGTGATATCATTTTACCCCTGATGGACAATACCATATTGGCCATGAACAGGGCAGCAGAAGATGCTGCAACAGAAGCCAAACCCATTTTTGTGAATGCCATCACAGGCATTACCATCACCGATGGATTTAATATCCTGAATGGTTCAGATACTTCGGCTACAACTTATTTGAGAGGTGCAACTTATGATTCGTTGTATCAAAAATTTCAACCCAAAATTAATGCCTCACTGGTGAAGCCTTTGGTTGCGGGTGCATCGGCTCAAAGTATTTATTCGAGTTTGATCAATGCATACAATGAAGCTTCGCTCAACGGGCTGTTATATGCTAAGGTGACCACAAATTCGCTTAGCGAACATGTAACCAAAAAAGGATTGAACGGTGTGTTTTTAAAAGTAGCCGATCAGGAGAAAAAAATCCGTAAAGATCCGATTGCTCAGGTAACCGAATTGCTCAAAAAAGTATTTGGTAAAAAATGATCCGCATTGGTACGCTTCTATATCTCTTTTTATTGATTTCGGTATCGGTAAAAGCCCAGCAAGAACGTACGCCAAATTTATCTCAGATACATATAGGTGTGGGCTTTCTGCCTGTATTACAATTTTCGCCCAACAATTTTGATTATAGCCCCTCCCAAATGACGAGGCTTTCTTTAGGGACTAACTACCTGAGTGGAAATATTAATGCCAATCTTCAATATGCGTATATGACCTCACCCAATCAAAGACCAAATTGTCGGATGTTTGATGCAAGTTTATCATACCTATACCATATTACACTTCCCAAGAATTTTTTTATCTACTCCGGATTACAATTCGGATCAAACACCATTCATTTCGAGGGTGATGATATTCCAGATGACCGTGATTTTGAAACCGAAGTGAGTGGCGGCATTGAGTTCGGTATCGAAAAACGGTTTAGAGATAAAATAGGGATCTCGTGTTCGTATAAGTTACAACGCATTTTTGCAACACCAAGAAATAATTTATCAATGATGGATATTGGCATAAGCTACTACTTTAACAGTAATGATAAACTCAGACAATGGTTAGAATAGCTTATTTCGGTTCCTTCTGGTTATTAACAATTTTGAGTTTAGCCGTTTCGGCTCAACAGGATAGTATTATTCATCAAAACTGGAATCGATATCCTAATGCGGATATTGAAAACACAAGCAGTAATCAGAAACAAATTATTACAAAAGAGCAAATTTTGTATAGTGGATATACATTAGTGAGTGACCTGCTTCAATTGATAGATGGCTTTACAATGAGCACCTGGAATGGCGATAGGTGGAATCTACAGGCTAATGGAACAGGAACCTACCAAAATCAAAACTGGACATTATTATTAGACGGACAACGAATTGACCTGATGAAGATCGATGCCCAACATATCAATACAATGGGTATTTCGGTATATGATATCGAGCGAATTGAAGTGGTGAATACGGTTGGAAATTACCTGAGTGAATTTAATGAAACTGGTATCATTCACATGATCACCAAAAAAAACAAGGACGGAATTACATATCGGGGTTTTATTAGCAACGGTAATGAAATAGGAGATCCTCATATGAATGTGTTCAACAATCTTGGTTTAAACGTTCATGAATACGGAACAAATTTTGGAAATTACTTAGGTTTAAAAAAAAACAAATGGGATTTGAAAGTCAATCAATACTCGAATATTTTTTTTTACAGAGACACAACCAATCTCCTATTTCCTTTGGTTAGACAGTATAATCCCGATGCTGACTTTGCAAACACCATATTATCGGGAAAGGTGCAGGCTACCTATACATCCACAAGAGTCACCCATCAACTGATTGGCATTGCAAACAGAGCCTCTGATGTAATAATGCCCGCAGGCATATTCAATCCCATTACAGGAAAAAACAACTATAACACAATTGGCTACACAATGCGTTATGCAATGCAAAAAGGCATTTTACAATACAGAGGCAGTTTAATGCAACGATCGTTTATTGGAACCGACCAAAACTGGATTTCTCATGAACAACATATTCAAACGCATAATTTGAACTTTACTCAATATCAATATACTCCTAAAGGAAAGAAGATTACTCAATTTGGAATGGCTTATGATTACATAACAACGCAGTTACTTGATACAACTAATAAAAACAATACAACCCACTCCTTTGTTCGCCCCTATTTTTCCTATACATACCCTCTTACAAAAAGAAGTAATCTGTTTACCGATGTTTCTGTTTCAACAAATTTTAAATACGCATTACCCAAAATTTCATTGGGATACTACAAACAAAACTCAATCATCACCAATTGGAGCGTATCAGCATCCTTTTCTCAGCGAAACCAAATTGAAAACAATTCCTACTTCCTGCTTATTTCCATAATGGATACCAATAGCTTACATTTTGCTGAAGACGTTTCCTCCTTAACTACTGTAGATTATTTTTATAATTTAAATATCAGTAAATATTTTAAAGTGAGTTTCAATTCCGGCTTAAAATACCTGCATAACGAACTCTTTTTTCAACCAAGATCAACTGTTAATTCAAATAGTCCTCTTTTACTTAATACCGAAATTAATGATATGCAGCAAACGCGATGGATAAATCGCATTAATCTCCATTACGATTTGCTTAAGAACACTCAGGTTGATCTAAATTACCTGTACACTTCGACATTCAATGATAAATCGTCACTTCAAAATAGTATTCCCAAACACCGGTTTTCAGCCATCGTATACCAAAGTCTACCTTCGAGATTCTATTTATGGGGAAGGTATAATTATCAATCATCAACTTCCTGGATCAATCCCTTATTAATCATTCAACCAATTAACAATAGCTCTCAAGACTTTTATACCCAAATTAGCTCAACACATACATTTGACTTTGGTATAACAAAAAAACTACTCAAGGAGTATTTAACTACCAACCTTACCGTTCGTAATATTTTTAATACCAACGAGCGTTACCAGGCAAATGGAGCTTCGTTTTATATGCGTCTTTTTATATCGGTGAAACTAAACATTGAAGGAATAGTTGCGAAAACCGAGTAATCCGATTATCTTCATTTAAATGATAAGCCGAATCACTTACCCCATACTCACTTTCCTTTTTTGCATAACATTTTCCGCGTATGCGCAACTTGATAGTTTGTACACCCAACAATGGAACCGCGATCCTATTAACAACTTAAGTATTACCACCAGCGCACAACGCCAGATCATTACTTCCGAACAGATCAGGGTAAGTGGTTATACGCAACTAAGCCAGGTATTTCAATTAATCGATGGATGGACGATTGGCTATTACACTGCTAATTGGCATTCCCCAAGACTACAAAGCAATGGAACCGGAAGCTACACTCAGCAAAACTGGGTATTAATGCTCAATGGACAACGTATTGAACTCAATAGAGACGAACTGAATGTGGACGATCTAGCCATTCCCGTTTATGATATCGAACGAATTGAAATTATAAATTCCAATGGAATGTATTTAGGAGAGTTTGCACAATATGGGTTGATCAATATCATTACGAAAAAAGACAACAAAAAGAACTTGAATGTCGGAACAATGATCAGCTCATCTCAAAACATTCATAATACTGGTATATATGGCCCAGAAAACAATATTATTACAAGTGTTGGCTACACCAAAAATAAGCTTCATTTAAACGCGACCATGTCTTACATGGATTTTAGTTATGAAAAAACTGACAATGATAATCAACGACTTTCTTCAGGAATAGAACTTCAATACACAGGCAGCA
This sequence comes from Chitinophaga pinensis, assembly GCA_943369665.1. Taxonomy (GTDB): domain Bacteria; phylum Bacteroidota; class Bacteroidia; order UKL13-3; family UKL13-3; genus UKL13-3. The sequence goes on along the minus strand of CALRNX020000003.1, from coordinate 166,297 downwards.
AAATTTCCCATCAAATACAAACAAAATCTCTTGGGGTTTATAGAATGACTGATTACCGCTTATTGGGTTATCTCATGCAATGGAATATTGATGAAAGCAATCAGATTCGCCTATCAAGTTCAGCCAATTGGAACGAATTATACAGCGGAAATGCTTCTCAGTTTAAAAACACGTTACAACATCGTTATTTGAAAAGCCGCGCCAATGGAAATTTTATTTGGCAAAATGGTATCGGATATGATTACATTCATTCTGAAAAATTTTGGATAAACCCTCAAAACCTTTACGTTCATATTGTTAAACCATACTCTTCCATTAATATTCCCATAACGCCAAGGATAAACCTATTTGCTGATGCCCAAGCTGCATTTGCGCATGATAAAATAGCACCAAAATTTTCTATGGGAATGTACAAAAGAGTGAGTCTCATTTCAAATTACAGTTTTGTTGTTGCTTACACGGAAACATTATTGGAAGAATCATTTCTTACCACCGTTAACCAGGATATTAATGCCATTGAAGGGGCACCTTATTATTACAACCCCAAATTGGCAACAGCCGATTTTTACTATAACCTTAATTTTGGCAACAGCGTAAAATTTAGTTTTAATTCGGGTCTCAAAAATGCTTACGATCTAGTGGATTATACATACGCTCAGGTGCAAACAGCTTATACGATAGAACGATCAACCTATCAATTGAATTGGGTAAACCGTTTCAATTTCCATTATGATCTTTTGAAGAACCTGGTAGTTGATGTCAACTATATGAACACACGCATTGTCAACACCTGGAACGAAAACCTGCGCAATATTCCAAAACACAAATTCACTTTCATTTTGCAATACGACCTGCCCAAACGGTTCACATTTTGGTCACGGAATTATATTCAATCGAAAACAGAACTTATACCTGGCAGTATTCCCCAAGACTACCTTGGGTATCCTGAAATTTACTTTCACACACCAACTCAATTTGGTTGGGAAATTGGCTTTAGTAAAAAGCTGTTTAAGGAATATTTACACCTTAATCTAACCGCACGAAACCTACTAGCAAAAGAAGTATACTATAACCCGGATCAACTTCATTATAGTGGCAGATTATTCATGAGCATTGTTTTTAATATTAACGGAATTGGGGGAAGTAAGGCGCCCAAACAGTAACTTGAGGTGCATATCGACTTGCACAACATCATTAACCTTATTCAACATAACCGACATTATTAACACATTCAACAAAACACTAACTTGCGCCCGTGATCATCGAACTTAAAGATTCTATTTTTAGCCAGCTACAGAGGGTTATCAGCGAGCAAAAAGTTGAAGCCTATATTGTGGGCGGTTATGTGCGCGACCTGTTTTTACACCGAACCTCTAAGGATATTGATGTAGTGGTGGTAGGCGATGGAATTGCCCTGGCCAAAGCCTTTGCCCAAACCCAACCCAAAAGCGAATTTGCCTTTTTTAAAAACTTTGGCACCGCTATGGTTAAAACCAAAGATTGGGAAGTAGAATTTGTAGGCGCACGTAAAGAATCCTACTCCCGGGATTCCAGAAAACCCTTGGTGGAACCGGGTTCGTTAATTGATGATCAAAACCGCAGGGATTTTACCATCAATGCGCTTGCCATCAGTTTGCAGCAACATAATTTTGGTGAACTGGTTGATCCTTTTGGTGGCATCACCGACCTAGAAAACAAATGCATTCGTACCCCACTCGATCCTGATATTACTTTTAGTGACGACCCTTTGCGCATGATGCGGGCCATTCGGTTCGCAGCACAACTGCAATTTGATATTTTGGATGAAACATATGAATCCATCAAAAAAAATGTCGATCGTATTCACATTATCTCAGCCGAAAGAATTGCCGAGGAACTCAACAAAATAATGCTTTCGCCCAAACCTTCACGTGGATTCAAATTATTATTCGACAGCGGATTGCTGGCACTTATTTTCCCTGAACTGGCGGCCATGCATGGTGTTGAGGTTAAAGAAGGGAAAGCCCATAAGGATAATTTTTACCATACCCTGATGGTGGTGGATAATATCAGTGAAGAAACCAACGACTTGTGGTTGCGTTGGGCTGCCCTGCTGCACGATATCGCCAAGCCGGCCACCAAACGTTTTACCCCGGGTGAAGGCTGGACCTTCCACGGGCATGAAGACAAAGGCAGCCGCATGGTTTCCAAGATATTCCGTAAACTCAAATTGCCGCTCAACGAAAAAATGAAGTTCGTTGAAAAAATGGTGGCGTTGCACCATCGCCCCAAAGCCCTGGCCGAAGATGGTGTAACCGACTCGGCCATTCGCAGGTTGGTGGTAGATGCAGGTGAAGACCTGGAAGCATTGTTCACCCTTTGCCGTGCCGATATGACTTCGGCCAACCCGAAAAAAATTGCCTTTTACCGCGATAACCTCAAACAGGTACAGCAGCAAGTTGCCGATGTTTCGGAGCGTGATGCTTTGCGTAATTTTCAGCCACCTGTAACAGGCGAAGATATTATGCGCATATTCGGATTGGGCCCTTCGCGTGAAGTGGGCATTATCAAAACCGAAATCCGGGAAAGTATCCTGGAAGGAAAAATTAAAAACAACCGAGAAGAAGCCTTAAACCTGATGTTTGAAAAAGCAAAAGGATTGGGGTTGAATCCTGTCGAAAAACCATGATGCATTGCTTATATTTGAACACAATTAAACTAAACATGCGCAATACCATTCTTTTATTTACCCTTTCCTTATTCATCCTCGGAACATCTGTTTCGCTTACCTCATGCAAAAGCAAAGAAGAAAAAGCAAGAGATGAAAGCTTTGAAGATCCTTGCGGAGGAAAAGCCCCCGGAGGATTGACCGGCTTGCTTATTTCGGTGGAACAGGATATTGCTTTGGGACAAACGGTGGTTGACCAGATCGATTCGAACAAAGCTGAATATCCCGTGCTGGATTCGGTGCAATACGCTGCCGCTTATGCACATATCTATCGGATCCGCGACAATATTTTAAATTCGGGCAAAGTGTATTACCAAAACACATTCCCCTGGAAGATCCGCATCATTAAAGACGATAATACCTTAAATGCTTTTTGCACCCCGGGAGGGTTTATTTATGTGTACACCGGCATTATCAAATACCTTGACAATGAAATGCAACTGGCGGGTGTGATGGGACACGAAATTGCCCATGCCGACAGAAGACACAGCGCCAAACAAATGGTGCAACAAATGGGCGCCCAAACCATTATTAATATCCTTACAAGTGGCAGTACCCAAGAACTGGCCACGCTGGGTAATAATTTACTGGCCCTCAAATTTAGCCGCAATGATGAAACCGAGGCTGACGACTATTCGGTAAGGTACCTGCTGGGAACGGAATACGATCCGCAAGGTGCCAAATACTTTTTCCAAAAAATAAGTGCATCGGGAGGACAAGGTGTTCCGGAGTTTTTGAGCACACACCCCAATCCCGACAATAGGGTGGCCAATATTGAGGAGACCTGGAAATGTTTAGGAAGCACGGGAAATACCGGCACATTTACAGCCCGATATGCTGACTTTAAAGCCAGTTTACCATAGGAGTGGTTACCAAAAAAATTAGCTCAAAGCCGTTCAACACAATTGAACGGCTTTTTTTATATATTCGGACAACCTATTTTAACCAAATGGAGTCTAATATTTAAATTCCCAATTTGAAAGCCCTAAAGGAACTAACGGAAGCAGAAATCGTTTACCGGTGCTTACAAAACGATACGGCAGCTCAAAACGAGCTGTACAGAAGGTATGCCGGAAAAATGATGGGTGTGTGCATGCGATATGCACGCAACAGGGAAGTTGCTGCCGATATCATGCAGGATGGGTTTGTAAAAGTATTTATCAATTTAAAATCGTTTAAAGGCGAAGGCTCTTTTGAGGGCTGGATCAAACGTATCATGATCAATACTTCTCTTAAACAATACCAAAAAGATTTAAAGTTTAAAAACGATGTAGATATAGAAATAGCCCATGGTGTGACGTTCGACAATAATATTGTGAGCAACCTCTCAGTAAAAGAGCTGATGCACCATATCCAGGATTTACCGGATGGCTACCGAACCATTTTTAACTTATACGTGATAGAGGGTTACCAACACAATGAAATTGGTGATATGCTCAATATTTCGGAAGGTACTTCAAAATCACAACTATCAAGGGCACGTAATTATTTAATGCAAATTATCAAAAAAGAACATAATAGTTAATCAATCATGGAACGCAACGAACACGATATTTTTGACGAGCTGGTAAGAGGCAAACTTACCAACTATAGCGAGCCTCCGGAGCCCGAATGGATCCATTCCATTCAGGCGAAAAAAAACCGGGCGGTAAATTTATACCATTTGTATAAATTGATGCTGATAGCTGTAATAGTTGGTGCTGGCATGTTTGCCGGCATTCAACTGATGCCATACCAATTGGAAGAGACCACCTCTACCCAAATGGAGCAATCGGGTTCGGATTTACCGGTAATTGACCTTAACCAAAATGCTCAACCTGCAACTGCTGAATTTGCCTCAGCAACTGCAGCAACCCAAACTAACACCGTAAACACGGTTTCTTCAACAAACACTTCTCACACAACTGCAACATATACCACCAAACAAGGTGAAACAAAGTCAACAAACACAACTTCAACCAAAAACACACGATCGTCATTTGTAAAAAAACATACTCAAACAAGTTCTCCGGCAAAAGCAACACAACAACCTACCGTTGTAAAAAGTGAAAACACCGGATTGTTGCCAACCGAAAACAAAAACAGGGAACCTGAAAAAACAGAAACAGAAAAAACCACCACCGAAAAACCCGAAGCATCTGCAATACCATGCAAGGCTGCTTTCGATTATTACACTTCGTATTCGGGCGAATTTAATTTTGTGCATACTGCACAGATCACTGAAAACGCAACGATTGAATGGAACTTTGGTGATGGAACGATCAGCGGGGCCGAAAAAGCAAAACATATGTACAAGCGCAGCGGAACATATGAAGTAACCCTTACCATTACAGATAAAGATGATGCATGCAGTTTCAGCAAAACCATTGCCTACCAAAACCCGGATGAAAAAACCACACCGATCACCATCAGTGGCAAATTAGTGGCAGGTTCGGCATTATTGAAAAATGGTATTGTTGAGTTATATGTATTTGATGAAAACAAGGGCCAGTTTAAATCGGCACAGAATATCCGCACCAATCAATCGGGAGAATACGCAATCCTGCTTCAACGCAACAAACGTTACCTGCTGAAAGGATACCCAACTGCAGATGTTCAAAATTATGTGGCAACCTATTGGGGCAATTCTACAGAGTCGGAAGACGCATCCGAAATTTTGATCATGCCTTCGGAAAAAGATCAATTGATCGGATTCAATATTGACCTGATGAAAATAGAAAATCCGGATCTGTACGCTCCTGTTGAAAATCCGATCACCACTAATACCAATCATCAACAGGTGTTTTTGGTGGATGGCAACAATAATATTATAGGAACGGGATCGGTGGATGAAAAAGGTAATTTTACCATCAATGGCAATGTTCCGGCCGGTGATTATACCATTGTGAATCCTTCCAACGGTTCTACATCCAGCAAAACGGTAGCCAAAGCCAGTGAGGTTGTATCGGGCAATATTTTTGACAACCAGGCTAACTCGTCTTCCCCTTCAGATAAAATAACCGTATACCCTAACCCGGCAGGTAATACTGTTAATTTTGGTATCAACAGCACCTCGGAAGAAAGTGCTACCATTATTGTAACAGATGCAGCAGGTGTAGAATTATCGCGTACACGAACAACTTTTATCGCAGGTTATAATCAAACCCAGCATGATCTGTCGAATTATCCTCCGGGTATTTATTATGTGCTTGTGTTTAAAGGCAGTAAACAAGTACTCAGCAACAGGGTAGTAAAAGTAGATAACAGCAAATAAAAAGAAACCCACTCACAACAATCCGTGAGTGGGTTTCTTTTTAGGCTTCAACGATCAGACACTTACCAAAAATAGGGTCAATGTTTGATTGCGGCACAATGTCTAACTCCTGACCTCTTTACAAACTCACCAAACTTCCTTTAATAATATCGATCTTGGCAGCTGCATCGGCACGCTTCTGACGTTCCTTTTCCACCAGTTCAGGTTTGGCATTAGCCACAAATTTTTCGTTGCTCAGTTTTGAATCAACCGATTTTAAAAATCCTTCCAGGTATGCTAATTCTTTGTTTAGCTTTTCCCTTTCGGCATCTTTATCGATCTCAATATTCAGGTGAACAAAAACCTCATCTGTTGCAACCTGAATAGTGGTTGTGCCTTCAACTTTATCTGCAACAAAAGAAAGCTCGCTTACATTGGCTAATTTTTTGATCAAATAAAGTGCTTGCTCGTAAACTGTTTTATCCTGTGCTTTGATCGCAATGGCAAACGCTTCTTTAGGACTTAATCCTTTAGAATTTCGCAATTCACGTATCTTACTGATGGTTTCAAAAGCCTTGTCTAAATGAACCGTTGCCGCGTTTGAAACTTTAGGATACGAAGCAATGCAAATCGATTCGCCTTCTTTGCGTTCGGTCATGTTTTGCCATAACTCCTCACTTACAAAAGGCATGAACGGATGCAATACTTTCATCAACTCTTCAAAGAAAACTACTGTTTGCTTATAAGTAGACTCGTTGATCGGTTTACCAAACTCCGGCTTGATCATTTCCAGGTACCAGGCACAGAAATCATCCCAAATGAGTTTGTATATAGCCATTAAGGCCTCACTCAATTTATAATCGGCATATTTTAATTCTATTTCGTTGAGGTTTTCACTCAAACGTCCGGCAAACCAGTCGGCACTAAGCCTATTGCTGTTTAAGATCTCCGCACTAAATTCAGTATCGGGTTTTATTTCCCAACCTTTTACCAACCTGAATGCATTCCAGATCTTATTGGCAAAATTACGGCCTTGCTCCACCTGGCTCTCGTCAAACAGAATATCGTTACCGGCAGGTGAGCTCAACAGCATTCCCATGCGCACGCCATCGGCTCCATATTGAGCGATCAGATCCAGCGGATCGGGTGAATTACCCAATGACTTGCTCATCTTTCTGCGTTGTTTATCACGTACAATACCAGTGTAATACACATTGCTGAACGGCTTCTCTCCCATCCACTCATATCCGGCCATGATCATCCGAAATACCCAGAAAAACATAATCTCGGGCGCAGTTACCAGGTCATTGGTTGGGTAATAGTATTTTATATCTTTATTTCCCTTGTCTTTAAAACCATCAAATACGCTTATTGGCCACAACCATGAACTAAACCAGGTATCCAATACGTCCTCATCCTGGCGCAATTGCCCAATTTCGAATGTCAATTTTCGGGTTTCGAATTTTTGAATGGCCTCTAATTCGGTTTTAGCAACAACATAACTACCATCCGGAGCATACCAGGCCGGGATTTGTTGTCCCCACCACAACTGGCGGCTAATGCACCAATCTTTGATATTCTCGATCCAGTGTTTGTAGGTATTTTTCATATTGGCCGGGTGAAACCGGATTTCATCACTCATAACCGCGTCCAATACCTGCGGATTTTTGGCCAGGAATTTTTTCATATCAACCCACCATTGCAAGGTCAAACGCGGCTCAATTACAGCTCCGGTGCGTTCGCTTGTTCCCACCTGGTTTTTATACTCCTCTATTTTGGCAATATGGCCGGCTTCCTCTAAATCAATGGCTATTTGTTTGCGCACAGCAAAACGATCCTGACCAATATAGCGTGCATCAACAGCCTTTTCATTTAAAAATCCTTCTTCTGTTAAAATATCAATTATCTCGAGGTTGTATTTTTTACCTAATTCGTAATCGTTCTTATCATGTGCAGGAGTAACTTTTAAGCAACCTGTTCCGAAATCCATCGCAACATATTCGTCAGCAATAATGGTTATTTCGCGGTTTATGAACGGAATACGCACTTTCTTTCCAACAAGGTGCTTGAACCGCTCATCTTCAGGATTCACACAAATTGCCGAATCAGCCAGTATCGTTTCAGGTCGGGTTGTTGCAATGGTGATGAACTCATTAGGATTTTCAACCAAAAAGTACCTGATATAGTACAATTTTGAGTTTACATCCTTAAAAATAACCTCCTCATCACTTAGTGCTGTTTTACCTTGCGGATCCCAATTTACCATGCGCAACTCACGGTATATAAGACCTTTTTCGTACAGATCAATAAATACCTCAATAACGGCATCACTAAGGCTAGGTTCCATTGTAAAACGTGTCCTGTCCCAATCGCAGCTTGCCCCCAGTTTCTCCAACTGGCTTAAAATGATCCCTCCGTATTTTTCTTTCCACTCCCAGGCATATTTTAAAAAGTCTTCGCGGCTTAGGTCTGATTTTTTAATACCACGTTCACGCAACATCTGAACAACCTTTGCTTCGGTGGCGATACTTGCATGATCTGTTCCTGGAACCCAGCAGGCATTTTTGCCCTGCATACGTGCCCTGCGCACCAACACATCCTGTATTGTATTATTCAACATATGGCCCATGTGCAATACTCCTGTAACGTTTGGTGGAGGTATTACAACGGTGTATGGCTCGCGCTCATCTGGGGTTGCTGCAAAATACTTTTGGCTTAGCCAATACTTGTACCACTTATCTTCAATGGCTTGTGGTGAATACGTTTTTGATAGTTCGGTGCTCATAATAGGTTTCGAAAATACGGACTGAATATGTTTATTGGAAATGTTTTCTATTGTTGGTTTGAAGTTTGAGGTTGTTAAGAATTGCTCGAGATCAAATAATATTCGCCAACGTCTGACCTCTGTTATCCAACCTCTAAATGGCTGGCGCAGAAAACAAAAAACCCTATCTGCTTGTGAGCTGACAGGGCTAGTTGCAATTTAACTATGAAAAAATTAACCTCTTCTTTCTTTAACTTTTGCTTTTTTACCTTTAGCGTCACGTAGATAGAATATACGTGCTCTGCGGACCTTACCGCGGCTGATCAATTCTATTTTATCAATGTTTGCACTAAACAAAGGGAAGATACGCTCAACACCTACACCATTAGAAATTTTACGAACAGTAAAAGTAGAGCTAACGCTCGAGTTTCTACGTTGCATAACAACACCTTGGTATTGCTGAATACGTTCTTTAGCTCCTTCACGGATTTTATAATGTACGTTTACAGTATCTCCAGCTATAAAAGTTGGGAATGTTTTATTGGTAAACTCTGATTCTACTAATTTGATTGCTTCTACTGCGTTCATAACAAATTCCTTAAATTGGGATGCGAAAATAGGACTATAAAATTAAATACAAAAACTTTTTACAAAAAAACTTAAACATTTCTGCCATCATCAGTTGTGTCGGGGTCCCGCAGCAAATCCGGTCTGCGTTGTTTGGTACGCAAAATACTCTGTTCGTGTCGCCACTCCTCCACTTTAGCCTGGTGACCGCTCAATAAAATATCCGGAACTTTCCATCCGTTATATTCTGCCGGCCGGGTATAAACGGGCGGACTGATCAGATCGTCCTGAAACGAATCACTTAATGCCGACTGCTCATCGTTCAACACACCCGGAATTAACCTCACCACGGCATCCACAATGGTTGCTGCGGCCAACTCTCCACCGGTAAGCACAAAACTTCCAATCGAAATCTCGCGGGTTACCAAATGCTCGCGCACACGTTCGTCTACTCCTTTATAATGCCCGCACAAAAACATCAGGTTCTTTTTACCCGATAGCTGGTTCGCCATTTTTTGGTCAAACACTTCACCATCAGGACTTAAATAAATAACCTCATCGTAAGTGCGTTGCTCTTTCAAAGCCGATATGCACCGGTCGATCGGCTCGATCTGCATGACCAAACCGGCACCACCACCAAAAGGATAATCGTCTACGCTTTTATGTTTACTGGTTGAATAATCACGAATATTCACACATTCAATTTCTACCAGACCTTTTTGCACAGCACGCTTCATCATTGAATGCCCAAACGGACTTTCAAACATTTCGGGGAATAATGTGAGAATGGAAATGTGCACCTTGTTTAAGTTGATTGTGTAATTATGTTAATTGAGTTGCCCTCTTGCGATTTTTTTAGCTGCAGTCCCGTCCCGAAGCTTCGGAATCGGGAACGCAAATTGCATTCATTCATTTGCTTACCGCCTACTTTCGCTCTGCCTACTCTAATTCGTAAGTCGTCATTCTAAATTCGTAGCTCCTAAATATCCAACAGTCCTTCCGGTAACTTCAAATAAATGGTTTGTTTGGTTTCGTTTATTTCCTCTATAAATGCGTCCACAGCCGGAATCAATACCTCTTGTTCGTTGTACGTTGTGCGGATCAACAATTGGTTGGGATACTCTTCTATACCTTCCACAACCCCAATATTGCCGAGCCTTTCATCTATGAGAATAAATCCTGTAAAATCATCTTCGGCATATATATCGGCCTTTTTGCGTTTGCCAATGGGTAATAAAAGTGTTCGGCCAATATATGCCTGAGCTTGTTCCACAGAGTTTACGTCCTGCAATTTGATGATAGCAGCATCGTCAAACGTTGGCTTTACCTGCTCAACATAAAAAGGAACGGGCTTCCCCTGAATTTCAAGGAAAGCCCATTCTTTAATTGGTTTATTGGAGGTAAATGTAATTTGCAGATCACCTTTGGTGCCATGCGTTTTATCTACCGTTCCGGCTGCCGTGAAATCTTTTCTCGCGATGGATTTCATGGACAGTTTAATTATTCTGCAGTTGGTTCTGTAGATGCTTCTGTTGCAGGAGCCTCTTCAGTAGCCGGAGCTTCTTCTGTAGCTACAACTTCTTCTTCTACCACAGGATTAGCAGCAGCAAGAGCAGCAGCACGTTTTTCAGCGATTTTCGCTGCACGCGCTTCCTTAACTTTAGCTTCTTCAGCCAATTTAGCAGCTAATTTCTCAGCAACTGATTTCTTATGGTTATCACCATGATCCATCACTTTGGTTTTCTTAACTTCCATCCAAGCATCAAACTTAGCCAATGCTGCTTCTTCAGTTAATACTCCCTTACGCACACCTGTCATTAAGTGGTGTTTGTATAATACTCCTTTGTAAGAAAGGATTGCACGGCAAGTATCTGTAGGCTGTGCACCTTTTTCTAACCATGAAAGAGCTTTGTTTGCATCGAGTTCGATAGTAGCTGGAACAGTTTGTGGTTTGTAGTAACCAATGTTCTCAATAAATTTACCATCTCTCGGAGCACGTGAATCCGCCACCACAATGTGATAATAAGGCGCTTGTTTGCGTCCATGACGCTGTAATCTGATTTTTACTGACATATAAATATTATGTTTTTAATCCCTGGGTCTCCACACCAGCGGGCGGCAAATATGATACTATTTTTAATAATATCCAAAGGTGTGATTGAAAATGTGCAACGACCACAAATTGCTGTAACCATCGAACAGCAAACATAAAATTGTTATATTCGTTTACCAAACCCGCATTACCCATGAAACACCTGCTACTGCTTTTTGTCAGCTTTTTCTTTTTTGCTCAGCTAAAGGCGCAGCTTTTAGCTTCTGCCGAAGCCCCAATCACCTTTGCAGGTGACCAATCCATCCAAAAAACAAGAACCAAAGCTGCTTCCTACAGTTCACTTGGATACAATATCCCATTAGGCGCAAAAGATATTATTGTCGGGGGTACCACAACCGTTTACAAAAAGTTCGGAACCTTTATTTCTTATAATGTAGGTATTCAAAATTTCATGATGCCCACACAAGGAGAACGGGGCGATTTCAAATATGATAAGGTGGTTGAAAACGGCTGGACCGTAACCGGAAACAGGGAACAATCGGCAGCTTTTATGTTTAACGGGGGACTGGCTGTGGCTGTCACCAAAAGGATCCCTCTGTATTTTGGAGCAGGAGTAACCCGGTACCGTGAATTTTTTGAATATGTAGATCCATTTGACGGGAAAACCAAGTGGAACATAGATGACAGCAAGACAAGGCTTGAAGTTAATTATTCTGCAGGAGCCTTTATTCCGTTGTTTAGCCGTTTAGTGTTAAATATTGGCTATAATCATAATCCACAATGCGTATTTGTAGGGTTATCAATTTCGGGAATTTACAATTATGAAGATGCCGATGAATGGTGGTGGCAGAAAAAATCAGAAGATCCGGGATGGTAATAAAGACTATTTTCTCAATTCGTCAACCCAGAACATAAAAGGCATAAAATTCCGCAACCCTTCAGCAACATAAATATCACCGAGCTCACCTTGTAAAATAATATGCATCGGCTTGTTAAATTTGAGCTCATACTCACTCATACTTTGTAAACAGGCGCCACAACTCATAATAGGCTCATTAACCTGGTAGTCGCGGGCCTTTACCGTAATGGCCATTGCCCTAACGGGTACATCGGGGTAAGTTGCTCCTGCATAAAAGATAGCCACACGTTCGGCACATAAACCCGATGGGTAAGCAATATTTTCCTGGTTGCTCCCTTTTACAACCACTCCGTTCTCCAGTATCAATGCACACCCCACATAAAATTTGGAATAGGGAGCATACGCATTGTTAACTGCGGCTTTTGCCTCCAGTAGCAACTGTTGATCTTCGGCAGTGAGCTCATTTATATGGTTGTACTTTTTTACAACCGATTCTTTTTTTATTTCCTCCATGTTTACTCAATACTACAAAAAATATTATTGGTTTGCTTTTTTAGCTGCAGATTACGCAAATTTATTTTCATAGTCTCCTCAAAAAATGCCACAGATCATGCAGAGTTAATTCACAAAGTCAGAAGTAAGACAAACTAAAACATCCGTCTTTTTTTTGTGTTCATTTCTATTTAACCCCAAAACCTTTGCTAATCTGTGGCAAAAAGACCAAGACTTCATAATTTAAAGAGTTCACATTACATTCGCCCAAATTTAACGAATACGGTCATGCAAAAAATTCTGGTTATAGGTGCTGGATTATCTTCTTCATATCTTATAAAGTACTTATTGGAAAATGCTCCAAACCATAACTGGACCATTAGCGTTGCAGATGCGAACATGGGTACTGCACAAACCAAAATTAACGGCAGTAAACATGGCATTGCCATTGAACTAAACGCTGCCGATCAAACCAAACGATCGCAATTAATTGCAGAACACGACCTGGTGATTTCCATGTTGCCCGCAACGATGCATATAGATGTAGCCCATGATTGTATTCAACACCAAAAACACCTGGTAACGGCTTCGTACGTTTCGGATGAAATGAAACACCTGGATGCAGAAGCCCAAAAAGCGGGAGTGCTTTTTTTAAATGAATGTGGATTGGATCCCGGTATCGATCACCTTTCGGCCATGAAACTGATCCACGAGATACAGGACAAAGGCGGAAAAATCACTTCTTTTAAATCGTTTTGTGGAGGATTGGTTGCCCCCGAGTTTGATGATAATCCATGGAATTATAAATTTACCTGGAACCCGCGGAATGTTGTACTGGCAGGACAAGCAACCGCCAAATATTTAGAGAACGGTTCGATTAAATTTATTCCGGCCGCTCATATTTTCGAACAAACAGAAGATGTGGTGATGACCGGTTATGGCCATTTTGAGTCATATGCCAACCGCGATTCATTGGGTTATATCGAACCTTATGGCATTACCGGAGCACAAACTGTTTTGCGTGGCACACTTCGTAAAAAAGGGTATAGCAAAGCGTGGAACCAATTGGTAAAGCTCGGATTAACCGATGATTCCTTTACCATTCATGATGCGCATACACTTACCCTTCGCCAGTATGTAAATGCTTTTGTTCCCGGAACGGATATTCGCCAATTGGAAAAACGTACTGCTCAATTCCTGCAAACGGATGAAACAAGTGAAGCGTTTCAGAAACTAAAATGGCTGGGAATTTTTGATGAGACTCCGATCGCCATGCAGGAAGCAACGCCTGCCCAAATTTTGCAAACCGTTTTGCAGCAAAAATGGAAATTGAATACCGGTGAGTTGGACATGATCGTAATGAAACACCAGATCGGCTATGAATTAGATGGGGTGAAACACAACGTCAATTCAGAACTGGTGGTAAAAGGTGAAGATGATGTATTGACCGCAATGTCCAAAACAGTTGGATTACCATTGGCTATTGCTGTAAAACATATTTTGTTGGGAACCATCAAAAGCCGTGGCGTGCATATTCCGCTCACAGCCGAATTCTATCTTCCGATTCTGAATGAATTGGAAAAGTATGGCATTCAGTTTAGTGAAACGGACACTCCATCAGCTTAATCCTTCCCATAACAAAAAGGGCATTGTTGCCTTGGTATACTGTTGTGTATATGTTCCATCCTCCTGATAAATCACAAAGGTGCTTTTTTGCAGTTCCCCTTTTGCTTTGGTTAAACTAAAAATAACCCTGTTGAACGCCTTAGATAATTTGGCGTGAACAAAAATCTGGTGGTTTGGATAAAGCCCGGCTTCTCGCGCTTTTGTGAAAAGCAATTCACTTTCAATAGCTGGCAATACCATCCAACAAATACCTTGATCTGTTAATAAATGCGCAACGGCTTTTACCAGGTCGTCAAACGAAAGTGTTTCTGTTTGCCGTGCTTTGGAACGTTGCTCCGTATCAATTTTATAATTGTTCTCCGATTTGTAGTATGGCGGATTACTCACGATCAGATCATACTTTTTGGATTCCGACTCAAATACCTGCAATGACTGATGATGGACTGTTATGCGATCATTCCATTTGCTTTCCCGAACATTAAATAGTGCCTCTGCAACAGCACCGTTATCTATTTCAACTGCGTCAATAATACTTTGTTCAAAACGCTGTGCCAGCATAAGTGCCAGCAAACCTGTTCCTGTTCCAATATCAAGAATATGTTGGGGATCCTCCGCTTCCAGCAAACTTCCTAGCAATACACTGTCTGTTCCTACTTTCATGGCGGAATCAGATTGTTTTACATCGAACTGTTTGAATTTAAAAATCATATTGGAAGAAAGAGTCTTAGGGAATTGTTAATATGTTGACTGTGTTAATTGTGATAATAGGTAGTGATGAACATGATGAACATACTCAACACTATTAATATACACAACTGCACAACACATCCTTTTTAGGTATTACGTACTGATAATCGGGAGCCGTGAGTTCTGTAAAATAGATAATGGAAAGTGCTGTTACCTGTTGCTCGGGATGCTCCTCATTCCATTTTTTGATATAATAATTACAGAAATATCCGCGCATAAACGTATTGGAAACAAAGATGAAATTCTCCGAGTATTTGCGCCACCTGTCGTTTTTAAACATGGCGGTAATATTCATGGGCTTTTTATACGAAATAGAATCATGCGGGTGGAACAGATCCATTGTTCTTTTGTCGGTTGTTTTGGCCTCAAGCACATACCAACCATCATCCTTAAATACTCCCGGTGCAAACATTCCCCAGTTTTGATCGAGTCGCAAAGTATATCCTACAAACCTTACTTCATCGGCCAACTTATATGGATTAAAGGAAAGATTTCCTGTATTCCAAAACAATACATACACCACTAAAACACCTAAGGCATATTGCCCGAAAACGGTTGATCGGGTCTTGGTTTCTTTCCATTTTACAAGCCCTGCGAATAAACTTGAAATGCCCAGAAATGATTGGGCAAAAAATGCTTTTACCTTAATTGTTTTGGCGTCAACCCAATCCAATACCATAGCCGGTAACAAGCCGAGTGAAGTAACAATACCGATGACCGGGAATAATCCAATTAACAAACTAAATGCATTGAAAGAATGAAACCCAACAATTAAAACAACAGCCAGTAAACGAAACCAATTGTTTTTAACAGGAATAAAAAACAAAACGGGAACGAACATTTCAAACCAAAAAGCAAGCGCTGTCAAGGCTTTTAACAACTCAGGATAAAAATATAAAAACTGCGTGTGCGGATACGCAATTTGGTCGAGGCTATACACATAATACAATGCATCCAGTTTCGTATGCCATTCGGGACCTTTCAACAATGCAGAACCTGTATACACATAGGTAATTTGCAATGCATACGCGAGGGTGGCCAACGTAAACAACTTTGTACCCGGATCCCTATCATTGCTCAACAACCTGTCGCATGAATACCGTTTACCCCAAGGCAAAAACATTCCCCAAAACAGGATCATGCGCAGGAGATCATCACCACCTTGAAGGATCAATGTATTGCGATTGTGCAGCGACAACAACAGCAGCCACGACAGAAATGTAAACAACCTTGTGCGGTATCCGATCAGCAATAAAATGGCGCAACAGGCAGCTATTATAAACAAGAGCAATTGTACCTGCCAAAGCCCGCTGATGGTATGAAACGAAAAATAATGGTCATCCCATTTGTATTGAAAGATCATGGAAAGTGGAGCAACACCGGTATTGGCATAAAATGCTTCCAGGTCGGAAACACGGATGCTTAGATCGAGCAGGATGATAAAGGCAACTGCAATACGCATCACTGCCAGTGCACGCAGATCAAATGAGAGGTTTTGTTTTAAGTAGTCAAGTAGTTTCAAATTCCGGTGAATTGTTTATTCAATATCTTTCGTAAATACTTCCCGCAGATCCCCCCGCTGATTTCGCAGAGAGCTCGCAGATATTATATCCTCCAACTTCCAAACGCTAACTTCTAACTTAATGAGCAGAGTCGCTCTCGATCACACCATCACGCAACCGGATAATGCGCTTGGCTCTTTTGGCTATATCTTCTTCGTGGGTTACCACAATGACAGTGTTTCCCTTTTGGTGAATTTCTTCCATCAGCTCCATAATTTCATACGAAGTTTTGGTATCCAAATTACCTGTAGGTTCATCGGCCAAAATAATGGATGGCGTATTTACCAAAGCACGTGCAATGGCCACACGCTGGCGCTGCCCTCCGGAAAGTTCGTTGGGCTTATGGTCCATCCGATCGGCCAAACCCACATTGGTAAGCGATTGTGTGGCTTTCTCAATTCTTTCTTTGCGGCTAAAACCTGCATATACCAAAGGTAAAGCAACATTATCAAGCGAGGTGTTCCGTGCCAATAAATTAAACGTTTGAAACACGAAACCAATCTCTTTGTTCCTGATCTCAGCAAGTTCATTATCCGAAAGATTGCTCACATCAGTTCCGTTCAAAATATATTTTCCCCCGGTGGGTGTATCCAAACAACCCAGGATATTCATCAATGTAGATTTACCTGAACCAGAAGGCCCCATAAATGCAACATACTCACCACGGTTTATAACCAGATCTACTCCTCGCAAGGCAAATACATCGGTATCACCAATTTTAAAATGACGGGTGATCTGCTTTAACTCTATAACTTTTTGTTGTGTATTCACGTTTCCGTTTTCTTCGTTGTTTGTGTATTTAACTTACCGCTGAGAACTGAACTATTTTGAGTTAAATTTCGGAACCCTGAAATAATCTGAATCTTTTGCCGGTGCATTTTTCAAGGCATCTTCATGCGAAAGTTCTTCTTTCACAATATCCTCGCGCAATACGTTCACTGCATCACTCATAAAAATAAGCGGCTCTACATGATCCGTATTCACTTTATTCAGTTCATCAAAAAAAGTCGTTATCTGAGCCAAATCAGCCTTGATTTTTTCCTTTTCATCCCCATTAAACTCAAGCTTGGCAAGGTCTGCCAATTTATCTACCAACTCATTGCTAATATCCATATTCTGCTAATTTACTTTCTATTAAATTAAAAACCTTGTGCTTCAATGCGTCTACATCATCTATGGTTAACCCTTTCGTTTCAATGGGCGCATGTACATATTGTGTAATCCGCGCAGGCCTGAATCTCAATTTCCCCTTATCGGGTAATGCTATCCAGTTTCCGATAATGGTTACCGGCAAAATAGGCTTTTGGGTTTCAATTGCCAAGCGAAAAGCACCTTCTTTAAAACGTCCCATTTTAGGAACAGCCGGAGTGATCGTTCCTTCGGGAAAAATAACAATGCTCTTGTTTTCATTCAACAATTGCTCTTTGGCTTGTTGAAATGCCCATACCGAATGGCGAACATTTTTGCGGTCAACGGCAATATCAATTGTTCTGAAAAATATACCAAAAAACGGGATACGTGCCAACTCAATCTTTGCCATAAAATTGACAAACATTGGGAGCTTAACTGCCAATGTCGGAATATCTAAGTATGAAGTATGATTAGCCGTAACCACATATGCACGATTCCAATCCACAGGTTCCTCTTCCACTTGTTTTACAATCAAACCACCGGAGATAAACAACCACCATCCCCAGATCCTTCTGGTGGTATGTCCGGCACCGTACCATTTCTTATTGCTCAGGAACAAGGCAAAAAACGGGTACAAAATAATAAAACCAATAAGGGTGCTGATACCAAAGTATACAGCGAATAGCAACTTTAACAAGTCTTTTACTTTGGCCATTTTCTGTTTTTGAGTTCTTTATTTGTCTTCTATTATTTTTATCCGCAGTCCCGTCCCGAAGCTTCCGGATCGGGAACACGGATTACATTTATTACCATGAGGTTACATACCAAGATATCGATAGCCGGGATCCCTTTGCCTACTTATCACTAACTCCTGTCCCCTAATCCCTAATCCCTGACCCCTAACTCCTAACCCCTGCCCCCTATTTACTGTCCCCAGGTTGACGGAGATTTTCTCCACTCATTTAATACTGCTACCTGTTCGGGTTTAACCAATCCTTTTTGCGCGGCTACTTCGATCAATGTATTGTAATTGCTTAACGAGAAATAACTACATCCTACTTTTTCAAACGCTTCTTGGGCAAGGTCGAATCCATATGTAAAAATGGAAACCATGCCCAATACTTCACAACCATATTCTTGTAGAGATTGAACGGCTTGCAAACTGCTTTTTCCGGTGGATACAAGATCCTCAACCACCACAATTTTTTGTCCCGGTCTGATATCTCCCTCCACTTGTTTGCCCATTCCATGCTTTTTGGCTTCCGAACGAATATAACCAAAAGGTAACTCCAATTCATCGGCTACCAAAGCTCCCGGGGCAATACCTGCAGTTGCTACACCCACAATGGCTTCAGCTCCTGCAAATTTGTTACGGATAAGTTTACCCAA
The DNA here is from genome assembly GCA_943369665.1 of Chitinophaga pinensis. Lineage (GTDB taxonomy): Bacteria > Bacteroidota > Bacteroidia > UKL13-3 > UKL13-3 > UKL13-3. The sequence goes on along the minus strand of CALRNX020000003.1, from coordinate 147,168 downwards.
TTCCTTTTTAATGAACGTGCGGGCCTCAGGATATGAAAGCGAAAGCCTGTTATCGCTGTATATTGGCGATTTCCATCCCGAAGTCCACGTGAATGGTGCATCGGGGCTTAGTTTTATGGCATTTATTTCTAATAAATATTCTGCTATCTTAGCGGCTGTAATATCAAGTTGTTGCATCCGGCAAATGTATAAAATTTTCATCAACGAAAAACCGTTCATTATTGCGGATCTGGAAGAAAACATAAGTCAGTTTTCATCGTGCAAACGTGTGGAGCACCATCCGCAGAAAATGGCTGAATTTATTAAGGATTGCGAAGGATTGAAGTCGAAGGGGATTTTGATGGTAACGGATGATACCGACTTTGCCTTTAAAGATTTTTACACCCATTTTGTTCCCATTGAGGCTGCAGGTGGTGTGGTGTTTAACGATGACAATGAAGTGTTGCTCATTAAACGAATGGGAAAATGGGATTTGCCCAAAGGTAAAATCGATGGTAACGAATCGGATGAAGAGGCCGGCATACGGGAAGTTGAAGAAGAATGTGGGATCACCGGATTAAGCATTATCAATAAATTGCCTTCAACATACCATTGCTACAAACAACATAACCACCGTTTCCTGAAAATAACGTATTGGTTTACCATGAAAACGTCCGACAACCGCACCTTGATCCCTCAAAAAGAAGAGCATATCACGGAAGCTAAATGGATGGACTGGGAAACTTTAGATATCGACAAACTGGATACTTACGGCTCCATTCATGATCTGTTGAAAGAAGTAAAAAGCCGTTGATTCTGAAGCTTCGGGACGGATATTACATGATGGTCTCTACAAAGTTATTTCCCGCAGATCTCGCAGATTCCCGCAGAAACTTATTAGATCATTTCATCTGATAACTATTGAACTTAGTTCAAATACCTGTTTTTTTTGCCTACTTCTTTACTAACTCCTGTCCCCTAATCACTAAACCCTATTTCTTCCCCCAGCTGTTCATCCACTCGCTCATTTTCTCCATTCCCTCTTTCATTTGTTTGCCCCATTGCTCTAGGTTTTCTTTGGTGAGGTCTTTGGCTTTTTCGGCTGCGCTTTGAAGTTCGGCAAGTTTTTCCTCGATCTCTTTTTTAGCTGCTTCTGCTCCGTCTTTCGCTTCCATTTGCGCCAGCTTAAATTGCAGTTGCGCAATTTCCAATCCTGTTTTAATGGCTTTCGAATTGTTTTCAAACAACTCCATCATATAACCATAGTTGCCATGATAGGCAAGTTTTCCGGCTGCAAAAACTTCCTGCAAAGCCAAGTCAATTTTTTTGCGTTGCGCTTCAAACACATCAGCAGTTTCCGCTTTCCCTAAACTTAATTGAAGCCTTAATTCCTCCAATTTTGCCCTCAGCTTGTTTGCATTTTCTTCTGCGATATCGGTTGCTTTATCCGTATTGGTTTTAAGCGATTCGATCATGCTGCGCAATTGATCTTTTTGTTTTTCAAAAGACTCTACTGCATCCATTTTCCCTAACGAAAATTGCACACGCATTTCCTCAAGTGACGTTTTCCAGGTGTTGAATAGTTGCTTAAATTGTTCTTCGATATGTTTTGTGTCCATGGTATTTAAGTTTGATGTTCGTTGTTTGACGTTTTTTTATGTTATTTAATATCGTTTATGCTCCCACAACTAACTTCTCCCGTACCTTTTCCCTTTCCATTAGTTTCTTGCTCACAACCAAAACTGGTTAAGATAAATTTTTCGCGAATTGAATCCGTTATATTATTAAGAAAATCTTCATAAGGAGACTTTCCTTTAATACCATGGAAACTACCATGATAATCAATCACAATATAAGTTAATTCCTTATGGTCTTCAATCCAAAACTTAAAATAATGATATGGCATTCCGAAAAAGCCTAATGTATCAGTGTTATTAAATTTATCGTCCTTCAATAAGTCATTTTTATTTGCAAGTTTATTAATAAGCTCCATTGCAACATCTTTGGTTTCTGATGCAGAAGTAACATTTTGTACCGAGTAGCTAGCCGTGTAATGTGTCGAATAGCAGGAAGAGAGAAGGAATAGCAATAATATTATTGAATAGATTTTTGCTAAAGTAACCTCTTTGCCCACTTTCATTTTTCTTCTTTCTATTAAAATGACGAATTAAAACTTCACTTCTTTGGGTAAAAACTTACTGGTATCTCCCCCATTCCTGATCAGGTCTCTTACTACTGAAGAGCTAATTGGGGTATAAGCCGGATCGCACATCAAGAAAATTGACTCGACATGTTCACTCACCAGCTTATTCATTTGCGCAATGTTTTTTTCGTAATCAAAATCACTCATGTTTCGAAGTCCCCTTAAAATATACTGCGCATTGATCTGCTTGCAAAAATCAACGGTCAAGCCTTCGTATGAAGCAACTTTAATGGATGGCACATTTTTAAAAATATCTTTGATCCATTGTTCACGTTGCTCCAAGGCAAACAAAGTCGACTTTGAACTATTGTTTCCAATACCGATCACAATTTCATCAAACAACGGAATGGCGCGTTCCAAAATATTTATATGTCCAACAGTTATCGGATCAAAAGTGCCCGGGAATAATGCAATACGTTTCATACGGTAAAATAATCGTCTTACGAAGCAACGGATTTTAATTGAATATTCAATGCTATTCTATTCTTATATTGCCAACCCTGCCTCTCATAAAAAGAGTATATAACTCAGATGCTTTGTAAAGAAACATCAAAACAAATTTTAAATTATACTATAATAACTTTCGATTTTTCATTCATAAACTAAAGTGTTAATTTCACCTAATCATATAACCTATAAAACATACTACACTTAAATATGGCTAACGATTATATCCAAAGCACAACTGCATTTATAGAGGGGCTAACTGCTCTTATAAAAAATATTACTCTTTTAAAGTTCGTAAAATGGCTCATTGTAATAATTCTAATAGGAGGAGTTGTCGTTCTTACTTATGATGTTTTTCTTACTTCAAAATCCTATTACGACAAATCGGATCGAAAATTAGATATTATAAAACGAGTACAAGAATTATCAAATGGGGATAGCGTAATTATTGCGAAAACCCACGTTAAACTAAATGAAATACTCGACAATCTTGATGAACCAATTGCAAAACGTTATTTGATTAATGAAAATGTGACATCATTTTTATCAGGATCAACATGGCAGATAATATCCAAAATATTAAGTGCATTTTCATTTCCTATTTTAATACTATTAATAAGTGATTCTAGTAGAACTGATAGAAAAAGTACTATTACTGGAGGAATTCTGTTAATCATTGTTTTTGGAATAATTGCGCCCTTCATACCAACAATTTATTCATTATGGTTAAATTTTTTCCTAACACCAATACTACAACTTATAGCACTCCTGCCTTTTATGCTAAGGAAATGATAATGTCAACTATGTAATATTCTAAAGAAACTAAAGGCTGATTGCCCGTAAATACGTTTATCGAAAAATCCCGGTTCATGATCCAGGTCCAATAAACTTTCATGTTCAACTATAAGCCAACCATTCTCGTTCAACAGTTTCTTTTCATTCACCAAACGTGGTATCTCCATCATTTGCTTATGGGCATAAGGTGCATCGGCAAAAATAATATCGTATTTCTCAGAAGTACTTTTCAGAAAAGCGAAAGCGTCTTTTTTTATGGCAGTAAGCTGTGTGAGTTTGAGTTTTTCTTTCACACTTTTAATAAACAACACACATTTTTCGTGAATATCAACTGCAGTAACTTTTGCTGCACCACGCGAAGCAAATTCAAACGCAATATTTCCTGTCCCGCTAAAAATATCGAGTACATTTAATTCGTCAATATCAAAACTGTTTTCGATGATATTGAACAAACTCTCCTTAGCCCTGTCGGTTGTAGGACGCACAGGTAAGCCTTTGGGCGGCTCAATTAAAATACTTTTATGTCGGCCGCTAATTATTCGCACAACAAAACAGCGGTTGCAGTAAAATATTGTTGTTCCTGGAACTCACGAAAAGAAGCAGGGTACGAAAATTCCTCCGGACGTTTCATCAACATTACCGATGGAATGTATTTTTTGAGCAACGATAATAAGGTTCCGTTTGCATTCACATCACCCGATACCAACAGGTTTAATTTGTCGGAATGTATTTTTTGCTGCTCGGCTACACTCAGGATAAAATAAATAATATCTGTTTCCGCCTCCGTTTGGAATATGTTTACATAACGTAATTCCTGCCCATGTAAACTCACCACATCCATATAGTTTGCGTGAAGGTTCACAAAAAGCGTGTCATGTTGTTTACCATTCAGTTGCAACCAGGCTTTCAACAAGTACTCTGCATAATGGTGAACAGATGCCTGTGGAAAAAGGACTTTAACAGTGCTCAGGAAAATATCGGGAACAGCGTACACATTTACCCATTTTTGCTGCTCTACCCGGTTATTGCGAATAGCCGAAAACTTCGGTAAATGATGCTGCAATGCTAAAATGGTTTCCGCCTTTTCGGGAACAAACAAAGCCTCGGGTACAATGCTAAATTGCGGTGTTTCAAATACAATATATGTATTGCTGAATTCCTTACCATACAATTCAAGGCCTTCCAGCAATGATCGCAATTCGGTTAGTCCTTTCTGAAAAACGCTTTGGTCGGGCATATCCAAAACAGTAAGTCCTGCAATGCGTTGATTAGTGATATCGGCTGCAAATAATGTTATTCGGTTAGCCGAAAACTGCACCCATAAATTACAGGTAGCTACAATTTTGGGTAATTGTTCACGATCAATATAGTTTCTAACTGAAGGAAGCGTTTGTGTGCTCATTAATTAATTTGTGTACTTTCGCACCGCACCAAAAATAATCATTTTGGGTACATATTCGCAATTGCAACGCCAATTTGTACATTCAGAAAACAGAACAGCCTTACGATATATGACATTTACACCTCAGGAACCTAACTTTATAGAGATGGTTCGCGAAAAAATAAGCGGAAATCATTTTACCAATTATATTGGATTCAACATCAATACCATTGAAGCGGGGCGAATTGAAGGTTCTTTGGACTTACAGCAACATCATCTGCAACAAATGGAGTTTTTACATGGAGGTGTTACCGCAACTGTTTGCGATATTGTAACCGGATTTGCTGCGTTTACCCTGGTAAAAAAAGGGCAAGGTGTGGTAACTGTTGATTTAAAAGTATCGTATCTCAACCCGGGAAAAGGAGAAAAACTGATCGCAAAAGGCTGGGTGATCAAAGGCGGATCCAAACTTTTTTTCTGTGAAGCCGAATTATACATGCAATCCGGTGACCAGGAAACGATGATCGCAAAAGCTTCATCTATTATGGCATTGGTAAATCCGGAAGATATCAAAAGATAAAAATATTAAACTTGCAGGAACGAGTATGAACATGAATCAAAAAATAGCAGATTATTATAATCAACATCCTTTACGAAGCATTATGGCCATCGCATTATTTGTGAGGGTTATTGCTGCTATCTTTTCAAGAGGTTTTGGTTTTTCAGACGACCACTTTATGGTAATAGAAGTTGCCCAACAATGGATAAACGGGTTGGATGATAACGGCTGGCTTCCCATTAATGGCAACACCGTTTCCAACGGGCCAAGTTTGCTTTACCCGGGCATGCATTATTACCTTTTTGTATTGCTTAAAGCCATCGGCATTACCAATCCCGAAGTAAAAATGGTGATCGTGCGGTTGCTTCACGCCCTGTATAGTTTAAGCATTGTGTATTATGGTTTTAAAATTTCCGAAAAACTGAGTGGTGAGGTTGTGGCCAAGCGTGTAGGATTATTCCTTGCCTTAATATGGTTTTTGCCAATGATGAGCGTTCGGAATGCAGTAGAGGTTGTTTGTATTCCACCACTTATTTATGCTACTTATCTATTGCTGATTGCCGATGAAAAAAATAGCCTCAAAGGATTTTTTATTGCCGGTCTCATTGCAGGGATCGCTTTCTCTTTCCGGTTCCAAACCCTTATTTTTATTGGAGGTATGGGACTGGGTATCTGGATGCACAAAAAATGGATCCAGGGAATTTGGTTTGGGATCGGTGCAGCCATTACCATTGTAGGTATTCAAAATGCCATTGATTTTGCCATATGGGGCAAACCATTTGTGGAACTTCAGGCATATGTGAATTATAATATTGCCAACGCATACAATTATATCAACGGACCTTGGTATAATTATATTCTGCTTGTTTCGGGATTATTGGTTCCTCCTGTCAGTCTGTTTCTTTTGTGGGGAATGGGCAAAGTTTGGAAATCTTATTTATGGATCATTCTTCCGGCCTTGTGCTTCTTTATTTTCCACAGTTATTTCCCCAACAAACAGGAACGTTTCATATTACCGGTGATCCCGTTTTTTGTCATTGCAGGAATGGCCGGTTGGCATGCTGTTGAACAAAGATCCGCATTCTGGATCAAACACTCAACTGCACTCAAAAGATGCTGGATCTTCTTTTGGGTGGTTAATTCGGTTTTGCTCATCATGCTCACTCCGAGTTCAAGTAAAATTGCCCGCGTGGATGTAATGAATTATCTCCGCACCAAAACGGACAACCAACAGTATTTAATGGAATCGAGTAATTCATGGAACCCGGTCATTACACCACTCTTTTATATCGACAAATGGCAACAACCTTATAATATCTGTGGTAAATACCCGGCCGATAGCATGTTTGCGTATATTAGGGAACATCATTTACCAATGCCTAATTACGTGGTATTTGCAGAAGAGAAAAACCTTGAAGCGCGCCTTGAATCCATCAAAAGGTATATTCCCAACCTTACCTTCGATAAATATATAGAGTCGAGTTATTTGGATAAAACCATGTTCTGGCTTAATCCCGTGAACGCAAATCTTACGTATTACGTGTATAAGGTTCAATAACCGTCTCCCGGAATACAATTGAAATGAGTGCTTAACAGTACGTTCCGATTTTTTTATCAGCAAAACAACTATTTTTTCACTCCGCAGATAGGTTGCGATTTGCACACCAAACTTTGTATCCGAAATGAATGCGAAAAGCGGAAAAAGAATTTACGAGATTCTTTTACACATTCCTTTTTTTTAAAGCTATTTATCAGAAATTCGAAACAGAATAATTTATCATTATGAGCAGCGACAAACAAGACAACAAAGAAAAATTAAAAGCCTTACAACTTACCATTGATAAGTTGGAAAAAACATACGGTAAAGGAACCATCATGAAACTGGATGGTGGCGTGGTAGAAGGTGTAGATGCCAGTTCAACTGGTTCACTTGGATTGGATATAGCCTTAGGTATCGGTGGATTTCCTACAGGAAGAATTATTGAAATATACGGCCCTGAATCATCGGGAAAAACAACCTTGGCTCAACATGCCATTGCACAAGTTCAGAAAAAAGGAGGAATGGCTGCGTTTATTGATGCGGAACACGCTTTTGATAAAGGCTATGCTCAAAAATTAGGAATTGATGTCGACAACCTGTTGGTATCACAACCGGATGACGGGGAACAGGCATTGGAAATTGCCGATGCATTGATCCGCTCGGGAGCTATAGATATCATCGTGATTGACTCGGTAGCTGCCTTGGTTCCAAAGGCCGAAATTGAAGGCGATATGGGTGATTCCAAAATGGGATTACAAGCCCGTTTAATGAGCCAGGCATTGCGTAAATTAACAGGAACAATTAACAAAACAGGTTGTATCTGTATTTTCATCAACCAGTTGCGCGAAAAAATTGGGGTGATGTTCGGTAATCCTGAAACCACCACAGGTGGTAATGCATTGAAGTTTTACGCTTCGGTACGTTTGGATATCAGAAGAATCGGCCAGTTGAAAGAAGGCAACGATATTATTGGAAACCGTACCAAAGTAAAAGTGGTGAAAAACAAAGTAGCTCCTCCATTCCGTACCGTTGAGTTTGATATCATTTATGGTTCGGGGATTTCCAAAGTTGGTGAAATCGTGGATTTGGGAAGCGATATGGAAATCGTGAAAAAGAGCGGTTCATGGTTCAGCTATGGTGATACCAAACTAGGCCAAGGAAGAGAAGCGGTAAAACAATTATTCCTCGACAACCCTGAACTGGCTGATGAAATTGAAGCTAAAATTAAGGAGAAAGCTTTTGGTGGCGGATACGAAGCCAAGGTTGAAATGGGAGAATAAACAATTCTTCCTCAATGATAAATAGAAAAGCCTCGCAAAATTTGTGGGGCTTTTTTATGCGCTCGCTTGTTGGATGCGTTGTTTTACCCAATCATATACCAGGTTAAACTGATCTTCCCTGCTCATGTTTGAATTGTCCAATAATATGGCGTCATCGGCCTGTTTCAGCGGGCTATCGGCACGGGTTGAATCAATATGATCGCGCTTTTCGAGGTTAGCCAATACTTCGTCAAAAGTTGTATTCTGTCCTTTTTCTTTTAACTCGTCCAACCTACGTTGTGTTCTCACTTTAGGGTCGGCTGTCACAAATATTTTGAGTTCGGCATTTGGATACACAACCGTTCCGATATCGCGCCCATCCATCACAATACCTTTTTCTTCGCCCATTTTGCGTTGTTGTTTTACCAAAAAGGTACGTACTTCACTAATGGCGCTTACATCACTTACAATGCTCACAACACGAGGATTGACACGAATTTCTTCCTCCACATTCTCTCCGTTTAAGTAGGTATCCTGCGACTGGGTATGTTTGTTTACCCTAAAATCAATATGAATATCATTGAGTGCAGCCGATACCAGATCGGGATGGTAAATATCAATGTGATTGCGGATCAAGAACAAAGCTGTAGCGCGGTACATTGCCCCTGTATCTATATAGCGGTAATGCAGCTCCTGTGCAATATGCTTGGCAAGGGTGCTTTTTCCGCACGATGAATAACCGTCAATGGCAATGATAATATTTGACATATAATTTGAAGCGCTTATGGCAACAAATTACGGATAAAAAAACAACACTAAGAAGTTGCTTTTTGCTTCTTTTTCTTGAAATCGCTGAGGTTAAATATGACCGACAAATGATTGGTTCCGTGCCCCACAAAGTAACCGGTGTTTCCATAAGCAAGCTGAAACTTACTTACTTTTAACCCAAAACCCCAGCTAAATCCGGCAAAGCCACCCCTGTCCTCCAGCTTCATTTCCCAATGTTTATAGTTATTATAGGCTAGCGCCAAATAAAAATGTTTACCCAAAAGCACCTCGGAACCAATGGTAACATGTGCCAGCATTTTTTGCCCGATATTAAATTCCTGCGGAATTACTTCGCCTGTTTCCAGGTCCTTTTGCAAGCCGGGTTTTTCATTGTTTTGGTACAATAACTTGCCCGGTTTTTCCAAGTGGTTCAATACAACTGTAAATCGAAACGGATTGTGTTGAAATTTTTTGGAAAAAGCCAAACGCATATCTAATGGTAAAGCTTCGCTGTTTCCATTGGTGTATGATTTGAATTGCCTACCAACATTATTAATCGTGGCGGCTGCCGTAAATAGTTTCTCTTTATTATCGTATGTAACGCCAATATCGGAAGCCAAACCATAAGAAGTATAACCGGCCAATGCCGAATAAATAAACTTCACTTGCCCACCTACTGAAAAAGCATCCGATAATTGTTTACCATAACCTATATTCATGCAATATTCACCGGCATTGAATGAACCAATGACATCCCCATTGGCTGTTGTTTCTTTAAACGAGCCATAATTGATGTATTGTATTCCTGCGGCAAATGTTCCCGTTTTCTCAAAATACTTTGTAACACCTGCATAACCCGCACTTATGCCGTCAAATAAAAACACATGGTTATAAGTGATCTGGTTATCCATTTCCTTGCGCAAAAGGGATGGATTTTGAACAGCCAGGTTCATGTCGTTATCATTCAATGAAATTGCCACACTTCCCATCGCAGCAATGCGTGCGTTGGGTTGCAACGTCAAAAACTGATACGGGCTTGTTCCTCCCAATTGTGCATTGGCTCCCAAGAAACAAATAACCCCTAATACTAAAGTGAATATGAATTTTGCCACCAGCCTCAAAAATATTGAATAAAACGATAATGCCTCACAAAAAGTATATGCAAAAAAAATCCTTTGCAATTTTGGCTGCAAAGGATTTTTGGGTGAGTAACTCGTTTGATTGAATAAAACGATTTTTTCTCAGGAAACTCAACCAACTCTGCCTGATTTTCAGACCAATTTGTTTCCTTAGTCCCTACGACCGGTAAAAATCGAAATATAATAAAGTAAGGTAGCCAAAGATGAGATTGCTGCAATAACATACGTTGATGCTGCCCAGTTTAAAGCACTTCGAGCCATTGTATATTCATCGCGTTGAACAATCCCTTTATTGTCCAACCATGCGATGGCACGTTTGCTGGCATCAAATTCTACCGGTAGGGTAATGAATGAAAACAATGTAATAGCTGCAAACATGACAATACCTATAAGCAATAACTGAGGAAATGAGTTCAGTAATAAAATACCTCCCAATAATACCCATTGAACATACCTCGAAGCGATGCTTACTGCAGGAACGATTGCCGAACGGAAATTTAACCATGTATAAGCCTGTGCATGTTGTACAGCGTGTCCGCACTCGTGCGCGGCAACAGCTGCGGCCAATACACTGCGGCCGTGGTATACTTCCTGGCTTAAATTTACGGTTTTGTTTTGAGGATTATAATGATCGGTCAATTGGCCTTCCACAGAAATTACCTTAACATCATAAATGCCATTATCGCGCAACATTTGTTCTGCAATTTCTGCTCCCGATAAATTGTTGTGCAAAGCAACTTCAGAGTATTCACGTGCTTTGCGTTTAAACTGCCAGCTCACCAAAAAGCTTACAGCTAGTAATGCTAATATTAAAATCATTGTTATTATTTTTTATGAGGATAAATAACAAAAGGTGTTCCGTTATCTGAAAATTTTAAACATCAGGTAAATCAGTCCGAATAAAAACAGTAAAATCGAAATTTTGTTGATTCCATGCATCACTTTCAGGTTAAAAGATGACGGTTCGTCAGCAGGCCTTGGTTTCCAAAACACAATATATGACCAGATTTTTTGTAGTGCTTTCATAATAGTGAAACAAATGTAGGAGTTTATTGGATGCGAAGCTCGTTTTAGATACGTTAAAAAATAATTTTTAGACAAGTCTAAAAATCGTACATTTGCCGCATGTACTCATTTACCGAAGAAAACTACCTGAAAGCCATTTACAAGTTATCTGAAAAAGATGCTGAGAAAATTACGACCAATGCCATTGCTCAGGTATTGGAAACAAAGGCTGCATCCGTTACTGATATGATCAAAAAGCTATCAGACAAAAAACTACTGAAGTATGAAAAATACAGAGGAGTTACACTCACCGAAAAAGGAAGGTTGATTGCAGTAGAAACAGTACGTAAACACCGCTTATGGGAAACTTTTTTGTACGATAAATTGAAATTTGGTTGGGAGGAAGTACATGACATAGCAGAACAGTTGGAGCATATCAACTCGCAGATACTTACCGATAAACTTGACGATTTTTTGGGCAACCCTACGCACGATCCGCATGGAGATCCCATACCGTCAAAAAATGGAGAGATCCAAAAAAGTAATTTCATTTTATTATCCAATATCAAACCCAGACAAAAAACCATTCTTTCGGGCGTGGTGGATCACAGTGCAGCCTTTTTAAAACACCTCGAAAAAACAGGTTTGTTATTGGGCAAACAGCTCGAAATGATGGAAGTGAACGAATATGACGGTTCCATCCAGGTAAGCATTAATGGAGCAGAAAATATGTATATCAGCCGCGATGTGGCGAAAAACATTTTAGTAAAAGTAGCTAAGTAATGAAAGCAAACGAAAAATCCCTGAGTGAGGTACATGAAAGTGTTACCATTCCGGTAAAAAGAAATTTTTGGAAAACGCTTCTGGCATTTTTAGGTCCGGCATACATGGTGAGTGTCGGGTATATGGACCCGGGGAACTGGGCAACCGATATTGCCGGAGGAAGCCAATTCGGATACAAATTGATCTGGGTATTGCTGATGAGCAATATCATGGCCCTGCTCTTGCAAAGTTTGGCAGCACGATTGGGTGTTGTAAAAGGGTTGGACCTCGCACAGGCATCGCGGCAACAATTTGCTCCTTGGGCAAATGTATCGTTATACTTTTTGGCCGAAATTGCCATTGCCGCCTGCGACCTTGCTGAAATAATCGGGATGGCCATTGGGTTGAATTTATTGTTTGACCTTCCTTTGGTTTACGGAGTTGTGATCACAGTGTTGGATACTTTTTTGCTGTTGTTTTTGTTGAACAAAGGCATCCGGAAAATGGAAGTTTTTATTGTGAGCCTGATTGCCATCATTGGCTTATCGTTTATCACGGAAATGCTGATCGTAAAACCGGAAGTAAATGAATTGATGAAAGGATTTATTCCGTCCGCCCTTTCGCATGAAGCACTCTATATTGCTATCGGAATCATTGGAGCTACCGTCATGCCACATAATTTGTATTTGCATTCATCATTGGTTCAAACACGAAAATTCACGAAAGACACTGCCGGCATTAAACAGGCTCTCAAGTTTAATTTTATCGATTCGAGCATTGCGCTCAATCTGGCCTTCTTTGTCAACGCTGCCATCTTAATTTTAGCCGCTTCCGCCTTTCATAAAAATGGCTATAACGGAGTCAGCGATATTCAGGATGCGCATTTACTGTTGCAACATATTTTTGGAAACCTTGCACCCGCATTATTTGCAATTGCATTGATCTGTGCCGGACAAAGTTCAACAATTACCGGAACGCTGGCGGGACAAATTGTGATGGAAGGATATTTGAACCTGCGCATCAGTCCATGGATCAGGAGATTGCTAACCCGTATGCTGGCCATCGCTCCTGCCCTGTTCACCATTTTTTATTTTGGAGAAGAAAAACTAGGCGAATTACTGGTATTGAGCCAGGTTATTCTGAGTATGCAATTGGGCTTTGCCGTTATCCCGCTTATTCACTTTACCTCAAGTAAAAAACTCATGGGCGATTTTGCTATTAAAACATGGGTTAAAATTGCAGCATGGTTAACTGCTCTGGTTATTGTTTCGTTGAATATTAAACTCATTATTGATGAAGTTACTTCTTTGTTTGCAGCACTTGGCGATGATTACATAGCCGTGAAACTTTTGGTGTATATAGTACTGCTTTTTGTTGCGGCATTGCTTTTCTACATCACTTTCGAACCTATCATCGACCGCAACCGTAAACATAAAAACAGTATTCCCCATGGTGAAGCCATTACACTGGATCGTATTGCAAAATCCGTTTACAATCAAATTGCCATTACAGTCGATTTTTCGAAAAACGATGCTACCACCATTCAACACGCCTTATCACTTGGCGGAACAACCGCCACTTATTTACTGATTCATATTGTTGAATCGGCAGGTGCCATCCGATTGGGAGAACAAGTTATGGACAACGAAACACTTCATGATCTGGAAAACCTTACAAAATATAAAACAGATCTGGAACATTTGGGCTATACGATTTCCATTGAACTGGGTTTTGGTAAATCCGCAAATGTAATTTCCAACCTGGTGAACAAAAGCCAGGCCGACCTTTTGGTAATGGGCGCACACGGTCACAAAGGAATTAAAGATATTATCTTTGGAAGCACAGTGGATGCCGTGAGACATAATGTGAATATTCCGGTTCTGATCGTAAAATAAGATTCTGTATAGTCCCGTTAAGGAATGATATTGTTAATCGCAAAAACAAACTGAGAACGAAATCCCGTTAGGGATGGTATAAAATCTACTGAGACACGTTCATCTGAAATATATCGTCCCAAAGGGACTTATCCTATCTTCCGTTAACTCTTTAACTTCACAATATTAAATCCCTAACGGGATGAGTCGTCCTGACTATTTTTATAACTATCCCACCTGACTTGGATCGGTTAAATATTATTCTATAAACATTTACCTTTGACCAATATTTGACTGTAAGCATTGATTCCTCTTACCGACATAAAAGCAAAAGCTACCAAACTAAAAGGCGAGAACAAAAAATTCTTTGACGCCCTCAAAAAACGTACACCCAAAGACCTGGACCAACAGTTCCAGGAATTACACGAAGAAGCTTTTGACCATATTGATTGTTTGAACTGTGCCAACTGCTGCAAAACAACCGGACCTCTTTTTAAGCAAAAAGATATTGAACGCTTGGCCTCACATTTAAAAATGCGGCCTGCCCAGTTTATCGATACCTATTTACATATTGATGAAGACAATGATTATGTGTTAAATGTATTGCCCTGCCCGTTTTTGGGGGCCGATAATTATTGCTCCGTTTACGAGCACCGTCCCAATGCCTGCCGTGAATACCCACACACGAACCAACGGAAAATGCATACCATCTTTAAGGAAACACTGAACAATACTGCCATTTGTCCTGCAGTATTCGAAATTGTAGAAAAGTTGAAGAAAGTTTATTGATCCAAAAACAAAGCACGTTGCTCAGGAGTGGGTATTTTACAGCTATTGTATTTACCAAACCACTTGTAGCGGTTGCGTGCAATAAAATCGTAAACACCATTCCGAATAAAGGGAGGAACGATCATAAAGGCATACAGCAAATACCAGGCACCTCCTAGTTTACCGAACGTTTTTAAAGCCGCAGATGAGCGGTAAGACACCTTTCCGTTTTCATAAAGAACAAATGAATCGAAGGTAATATCGGAGCCAAGTGTTGCCCGGGCAAAATCAGATTGTAAGGTTGCATAACGGAACAGGCGTTTTTTATCCCGCTTCAACACAAACTGAACACTTCGGTCGCATAGCCCGCAAACACCATCATAAAATATTATTGGATGCTCCGTCATTTCTTTGTTTTGGCTTAAAATGCATCATTCGAAATTTTGGCGCTTCGCATTCCGCATTATTTGTTATTTTCGCGCCTCAAATTTACGTCATTATGTTCGAAAGTTTAAGTAGCAAACTCGATAAAGCATTTAAAACCCTAAAAGGTCAGGGAAAAATAAGCGAAATTAACGTAGCCGAAACGGTTAAAGAAATTCGTAAAGCATTGATCGATGCCGATGTAAACTATAAAATAGCCAAAACATTTACCGATTCAGTTAAGGAAAAAGCATTAGGACAAAACGTATTAACAGCCGTTTCTCCCGGGCAATTGCTTACGAAGATTGTAAACGATGAACTTAAAGCTTTATTGGGTGGTGACGCAGTTGAGCTTAATTTAAAAGGCTCTCCGGCAATTATATTGATGGCAGGTTTGCAGGGGTCGGGTAAAACCACCCACTCGGCTAAGCTGGCAAACTATGTAAAGAAAAAAGGTAAAACGGTTATGTTGGCCGCCTGCGATGTTTATCGTCCTGCAGCTATCCAACAGTTGCACGTATTGGGTGAGCAAATTGGGGTTCCTGTATACAGTGAAGAAGGAAATACAAACCCGGTAGATATCGCACAAAATGCAGTGAAAGAAGCCAAAGCGAAAGGTGCTTCTGTGATCATTATTGATACTGCAGGTCGTTTATCGATTGATGAACAAATGATGAAGGAAATCGGTGATATTAAATCGGCCATTAACCCTCAGGAGATCTTGTTCGTGGTGGATTCGATGACCGGACAAGATGCTGTGAACACTGCCAAAGCATTCAACGATATCTTGGACTTTACCGGGGTTATCCTGACAAAATTGGACGGTGACACACGTGGTGGAGCTGCTTTATCCATTAAAACAGTTGTAGATAAGCCGATCAAGTTTGTGGGTATGGGTGAAAAAATGGAAGCATTGGATGCATTCCATCCCGACCGTATGGCACAGCGTATTTTGGGAATGGGTGATATTGTGAGTTTGGTAGAGCGTGCACAACAAGTATTTGATGAGGAAGAAGCCGAACGCATTCAAAAGAAATTATTAAAGGACCAATTTACGTTTGAAGATTTTTACACCCAGATCCAGCAGATCAAAAAAATGGGGAACCTTAAAGACCTGATGGGAATGATCCCAGGTGTAGGTAAAGCGGTAAAGGATCTGGACATCAGTGATGATGCCTTTAAAGGGATTGAAGCTATTATCAATTCGATGACGCCTGGTGAGCGTCAAAATCCGGATATTATCAATGGAAATCGTAGAAAAAGAATTGCAGCGGGGAGTGGAACAGATATCCAACAAGTCAATCAATTGTTGAAACAGTTTGAGGAAATGCGTAAAATGATGAAAAGTTTTGGCAAGATGCAAGGTGGAGGAAGAGGAATGCCCAGAATGCCTTTTATGCGATAGAGGTTAGAAGATGGATATTGGATGATAGATCAAGAAAACTATGATCCAGAACCATCAACGATAAACTAAATTAAACAAATTCTTGCCACCGGGGTCCGTGATTGAACAGCACATCGATGATACTCAGGTTGGGCTCGAATGGAAACTTTTCGGAGAATACCTGCAAATAGCTTTTCGTTGAAATCTCTTGCTTCACTTTAGGACTGATAATTTTCCTGTAATCTTGATCCTCTGCTGTTACCTCACAATATTTTTCACTATAAACTACAGCATTATCAAGTTTCATCATCTTGAAACAAACAGATAACATTGCTTTGTTCCATTCAAGCAAGGAAACAAACTCCTTTTCATAAAGAGGTTTAAAGTGATCCTGGTAATACAAAAAATAAGGTGCCGAATTATATGCCGATACAATGGCTTGCCAGTGTTGATGCTGCCAATTGAAATCATTTTCAATTTTCACATCAACCATCGGAGTGTGATTAGGCGCTTTCACAGGAATGGTTAATGCCAGTCTCCCATTTGCACTCAAAATGGTTGTGCGGTTGCGGTAGGTTTGTTTCACAAAATGTTCGTGTATATCCACCACGCAATCTTCACCTGAGAGTAAAACCTGGAACCACTGAATACAGGGTAAATAATGTGAGCTTAGTATGTTCAATTGTATGTTTGGGTTTCTTGCAGATCTTGCTGATGCTGCAAATTCTTTATTTGCTTACTGCCTACTTTCTCCCGAAGTTTCGGGATTGCCTGCTTATTCATCATCAAATCATTCTTCCATCAGCCAGTTTATATGATGAATTCCGGGAGTGTACTCTTTACAAATAAGCCTTTTTACATTCTCGTAATGATCTGCATTTCCAACAAAATCCAAACTGCTGCAATCGATCATTAATACGCGAAGGTGTAGGTTGGCATTCAAATATTGTTGGTACGATTCTGCCAGTCGGATCAAATATTCATCCGGAATTTTTTGCTCATATGATCGTCCCCTGTTGGCAATATTCCATTGTAGTTTTTCAATAGGATTGTGCAAATACACCAACAGATCAGGTTGCGGCAATTGCAGGTTAATAATATCGAACAATTTTACATAAAGATCATATTCATCCTCATCGAGGTTCACTTTCGAAAACAGCAAACTCTTTGGAAAAATATAATCACTTACAATATGTTGTTGAAATAAATCCTGCTCAACCAATTGCTTTTTGAGCTGGTTAAATCGTGAAGCCAAAAAGCTCATTTCCAGCGGAAATGCAAAGCGTCTTGCATCTTCATAAAATTTGGGCAAAAACGAATTATCTTCAAACTCCTCTAAAATAAGTTTGGCGTTAAAATCCGTGCTCAGTTTTTGTGCCAACGAAGTTTTTCCTGCACCGATATTTCCTTCGATGGCGATATAAGAATATGCGGGGGTGTATTCCACTTTCGAGTTAATTGAGTTGATTAGGTTGGCTAAGTTGATTGGGGTCAGCAGCTTTCACGAGACAACAAAATTACTTAACAACGCAAATGTGCAGTTCTGTGTGCAGATGATACCTACATTTTTTCCACCAAACTGGTATCTGTACAACTTTCCAGCAGCACTTTTATTGTTTGATCCAAAACAGGGTGAATGAAATCGGGGGCAATCTCAGCCAGTGGTAACAATGTGAACCTGCGTTCCTGTAATAATGGATGTGGCACAATCAAATCGGGGGTATAAATAATATAATCCGCATAAAACAACAGATCAATATCAATAATACGTGGTTCCCACTTGTGTTTGCGGTTGCGCCCCATCTCAAGCTCAATCCCTAAAATTGTTGTTAAAACCTCCTGAGGACTTAGTCCTGTCTCAACTTCAAGCACCTGGTTCAGGAAATCCTGCTGGTTTTTATTGCCCCATGGCTCCGTTTTATAAACACCAGATCGTTTTGATATAACCCCAATTGCACCCGCAATATGCTCGATTGCAGATTGCAAATGGGCTTGGCTGTTGCCAATATTACTGCCGGTGAGTAAATATATCTTTTGCATTTATTTGATTACAAACTGTACTCCGGTTCGCGTACGTTGTTCCAGTAAAATTTCACGTTTGCCCACAATCGGCTTTAAAGCTTTTTCATCGTAATGCATTACAGTAAGCAGTTCCACCCCATCGTTTAGTTTAACCACAAACAACTCCGACAGGTCTTTTTTGAGCAATGCAATCTTTTCCGGCTTACTATCCACGCATATACTAAAACTGATTGCACTGTTTTGCATCAGATTAATATTGATGCGATGAGCGGCAAGCATTGCAAAAATACCGCTTAAATTATCTTCAACGATAAACGAAAAATCCTTGCTTGAAATGGAAAGCAAAACCTGATTTGTTTTCGAAATATAAGTAGGAATATTTTTGTATTTACTATTATTTGCTACCGTAGTACCTTTACCTTTAGGGTTGATAAACGATTTAACATACAACGGAATATGCTTGCTTTGCAATGGCTGAATCGTTTTAGGGTGAATAACCGTTGCTCCATAATAAGCCATCTCTATTGCATGACTATAACTCAAAGCATCTAATTTTACTGCATTTTTAAATTTCTTTGGATCCCCATTCATCACACCATCCACATCTTTCCAGATGGTTACATTTTCAGCATCCAATCCATAAGCAAAAATAGCTGCCGAATAATCCGAACCTTCACGTCCCAATGTAACCGTTTTCAAATCCTGGCTGCGTCCAATAAAGCCCTGTGTTACTACCATTTGCTTGGCCACAATAGGTTTCATTTTTTTCTGGATCATTTCCGTAGTTGCCTCCCAATCTACTTTTCCCTCACGGAAAGTATTATCCGTAACGATAAAGTTCTCGGCTTCCATCCAACGGTTTCTGCTTCCATTCTCATTCAAATAAGTGCTGATAATCCTGCTTGAAAAAATTTCTCCATAAGAAACAATCTGATCATATACACAATCAAAACTGCTTTCGGGTTTGGTTTCCAAAATGCATTCTAACTCAATGAACAGGTTTTCAATATCATCATAGGCATTGCTGTCTTTATGTTTTAATAAACCCGCAATAATATCATCATGAAAAGCCTTAATTTCCTTATAAATGGTATTCTTGGATTTTTGCTTCTTATAATAAGCTTCAGCCAGCATTTCTAGAGCATTGGTTGTTTTACCCATTGCCGAAACCACAACTAATAATTGCTCATTTTTAAACAGGCTCAATACATTAGCCACATTTTTTACTGCATTCGCGTCTCTAACTGACGCTCCTCCAAATTTGAATACTTTCATTTCCTCTTATATGATATGTTTTTTATAAGCGGCAAATGTAAGTGAAAAGTTGATTGGTTTATATGGCAATGGATTGGGTTTTCTGTGAAACGGTGATAGTCCATGGCAAAACAGACATCCCCCTTTTAGATACTTATATTACCGGATCCACATAAAACCCATATTTATCGTCTTGAATAATCGGGACAGCAAATCACCAAATTGCTTATATTCGCGCCACTATTAATTAAAAAGCACAAAATTATGTCACAGTTTAATTTTACCACTCTTGGTCAGTTCATTATCGAAAAACAAAGCGAATTTCCGTTTGCCAAAGGTGAACTTTCACGTTTGTTGCGCGATATCGGTATTGCAGCCAAAGTGATTAGCCGCGAAGTAAACAAAGCCGGAATTGCCGAAATTATCGGTGATGCTGGCGAAGTGAATATTCAAGGTGAAGATGTTAAAAAACTGGATTTAATTGGCAACGAAATGTTCACCACCGTACTCGAAAGAGGGGGCGAAGTTTGTGCATTTGCAAGTGAAGAGGAAGACAATATGGTTGCTCTTAAAGGCACCCATTCTAAAAATGGCCAATATGTGGTATGTATAGATCCATTGGACGGTTCATCCAATATTGACGTGAATGTTTCTATCGGGACCATTTTTTCTATTTACCGTAGGGTTACTCCGGTAGGGACAGAGCCCACGCTTGCAGATGTATTGCAGGCCGGCAATCGTTTGGTGGCATCGGGTTATGTTATTTATGGTTCATCTACTATGTTAGTTTACTCAACAGGTAAAGGGGTAAACGGATTTACCCTTGATAATTCAATTGGAGAGTTTTGCTTGTCACATCCCAATATCCAATCACCAAAAGATGGTAACACCTATTCATTAAATGAAGGGAATGCACTTGATTTTCCTGAAAGTGTGCAAAAATACATCAGTTGGTGTAAAGAAAAGGATAAAGAAACCAAACGACCTTATAGCGCACGTTATATCGGATCAATGGTTGCCGACCTGCACCGTAACCTGTTAAAGGGCGGCATTTTTATTTACCCGCCAACAGCCAAAGCACCCAAAGGAAAATTACGTTTAATGTTTGAATGTATTCCAATGGCATTCATTGTAGAACAAGCCGGAGGTATGGCAACAACAGGAACTCAGCGTATTTTGGATATCGAACCAACAGAATTACACCAGCGTGTTCCCATTTTTATCGGTTCGGAAAACATGGTAAAAAAAGCACTTACTTTTTGACCCAAACAATGCGTTTAATACTCCTGTTTGCTTTTATAATTTGTTTTTACAATACCCGGGCCCAGATGAGTGACACTTCATTATTAATCGGATCAATTGAACAGAAAGACATCAAAAATTACAGTTGGTACGCAAAAAACTTTAGCGAATACACCCCCGATCAGACCAGTGTAGAAGCGATCAAACCCTTCGTTTCCGATTTAAAAATAATGGTTGTTTTTGGAACCTGGTGCAGCGATAGTCACGAACTGTTGCCTGCTTTTTATAAAATAAATGAACAGTTGGGAATAAACGAAACCCAAATTGAATTGATAGCAGTTGACAGAAAAAAACATTGCCCGCTGCCAGATATTACTTCATTCAATATAGAATATGTTCCGACTTTTTTCGTTTTCCATAAAGGTAAGTTGGTTGGGAAAATTATTGAAACGCCCACCAAAACATTGGAAGCGGATATATTAGAACTGCTGTTAAAAAAATAAATAGATGAAAAACGAACGACCACTCATATTGGTATCGAACGATGATGGTATTACAGCTCCAGGAATCAAGAGCCTAGTTGATGCGATTAAGCACCTGGGCGAAGTTGTCATTGTTGCACCTGATAGTCCTCAAAGTGCCATGGGGCATGCTGTAACCATCAGCAAACCATTACGTTTGGATAAAACCAATTTATATGGCGAAATCGAAGCATGGCAATGTAGCGGCACTCCTGCTGATTGCGTGAAACTTGCGGTTGACAAAGTATTAAAACGTAAACCTGATTTATTGGTATCCGGAATCAATCATGGCTCAAACTCATCTATCAATGTATTGTATTCGGGCACAATGAGTGCAGCCATGGAAGGAGCTATTGAAGGTATCCCAGCAGTTGGATTTTCGTTATGCGATTTTGCATACGATGCAGATTTTAGCTACGCTAAAAAGGTAGCAGCAAACGTGGCCCAAAATATCCTGGAGAATGGTTTGCCTCTGGGAACATTGCTTAACGTTAATATTCCGAATGCAACCGAAGACAAAATTGCTGGCACCAAAATTTGCCGCCAGGCAAATGCCAAGTGGAAGGAGGAATTTACAGAAAGACTTGACCCCAACGGCAGGAAATATTTTTGGCTTACCGGTAAATTTATCAATAACGACAAAGGTGAAGACACAGATGAATGGGCTCTTGCCCACAATTATGTTTCAGTTGTTCCTGTTCATTTTGATTTAACAGCACACCATGCCATTCCTTTTTTAAATGAGTGGAATTTATCTTTTTAAAAACGACCATACATGAAATTCAAAGACTCATTGCTTCTTGGCCTCTTATTAGGTTTGCTTATTCCGGTTTTAGGCGTTCTCATTTTTTACTACAGCAAATTCGCTGCGATTGATTTGGGACAATTCTTACTGGTGGCCACCAAACATAAAGTGCTTTCTCCCATGCTTAGTTTGTGCGCTATTTTAAACCTGGGTACATTTTATTTATTCCTCAACAAGAACTTATTGCTCACAGCCAGAGGGATTATACTCGCTACCATCTTGTATGGGGTTACGATTGTTGTATTAAAATTTGTCCTGTAATATTCTCTGAATATATTTGCACTGCATTGGGGGATTAGCTCATTTGGCTAGAGCGCTTCGCTGGCAGTGAAGAGGTGATCGGTTCGAATCCGATATCCTCCACAAGGGCTACACATCATTGTGTAGCCTTTTTTGTTTATGTACTTCGTTTATATTATCTACTCCTCTTCTATCGATAAGTTCTATATCGGACAAACTTTTGATGTAAACAAACGTCTTGGCGAACATATCGAACATAAAAATTTAGGTGCAAGCGATTGGATCTTAAAGTACACAGAACATTACGAAACAAGAGCGGAGGCAATGAAAAGAGAATTAGAAATCAAGAAAAAGAAAAGACGATCCTATTTAGAGTGGTTAATTGAGCGTCAATCAAAACCTTAGAGATTACTTTCGCTGGATGTGAAGTGGTGATCGGTTCTCCCGCAAGGCTGCGGGACGATATCCTCCACAAGGGCTACACATCATTGTGTAGCCTTTTTTGTTTATGTACTTCGTTTATATTATCTACTCCTCTTCTATCGATAAGTTTTGTATCGGACAAACTTTTACGTCTTCGTGAACATATTGAGATTCTCAAAAACAAACAGGACAACTTTCAAAAATTGAAGTTGCCCGGTTCTTATACAACAAACTCTATCTAAACTGAGAAGAAGACTTTAGGTGTGATGTGGGTAATAGTACCAATTTAACAATTAACTTTAGAGTGGAATAGAAGGATAATTCGCTACCCATCAGCAAATTAGATCCATCCATTCCATCATCTAAAGAAATTAGGAGTAAGAAAAAGAGGTATGAAAAAACAATGAACAAGTACATCTATTGATTAGTATCATACCCTTTACTTTAGTACTTTAATAATTACCTTAAACAGTGTATATTTCAATATGAATAACCAACAATCTAACCGAATTTTACACCATTTATGAGGGATTAAGTGCGAGTACCTAAATCATTCAATGAACTGTTCGCCTACAAAGATGGAATGACTTGAGACATATTTCATTTTACATATGTTAAAAAAAATACTGCACTTTAAAGACCAATTAAAACCTTCCCAACTTTCATTTTGATTGGGTAATATTTGACCTCTTAATAATTCTCAATGCTGTATCAGAATGGTATTGCCTGATAATGAAACAAATTCATCAAAGCCCTTTTCTTTCCAAACACAACTTCACCTAATTCTTAAAATCTGCCTTTTTTTGGCTAATTATGCACCTATTAAAGAGTACCCATGACTAAAACTATTTTAATAACCGGTGCAAGTTCTGGTATTGGCAAGGCATTGGCAGAGCAGTATGCTAAACAGGGAAACACCCTGTTGATTGCTGCACGCAATCAACCCATATTACAAGAAGTAAAATCATTTTGCGAAAGTAAAGGTGCTACCACACATATTTTTCAGGCTGATCTCTCAAGCATGAATGATGTATCAAAACTTGCAGCAGGTGTTTCATCAATTGTTTCACATCTTGATATACTCATCAATTGTGCAGGAATTAGTCAACGCTCTCAAGCCGAAGAAACTTCGGAGGAAGTTGACAGGAAAATCATGGAGCTTAATTTTTTCTCTCCTGTAAAGCTCACTAAGTTGGTTTGGCCATTATTAGTCAAATCAAAACATGCCAATATTGTGAATATAAGCAGTGTAACCGGTACGTTTGGATTTCCGCAACGCAGTGCGTACGCAGCATCCAAGCATGCGATGGAGGGTTTTTTCGAATCCTGGATGCTGGAAAACAAACAATCTCATATCTATTTTACTACGGTTGCCCCTGGAAGAATTTTAACGAATATTTCGATGAATGCGTTAAAAAATGATGGTACCAAACACCAGGTTTTGGATGAAGGGCAGGCAAAAGGCATTAAAGCTGAGGTTTGCGCTGCGCGTATCGTTAAGGCCATCAGGCGCGACCAGCGAAAAGTGTATATTGTACAACAGGAAAGAATTTTATTGCTTTTACACCGTTTTTTTCCTGCGGTTTTCGTTTCTTTGGTAAAAAAATTAGGCTTAAAGTAATGCAACAACTTATTTCGGGTATCCAGCAAATTGGCATCGGTATTCCAGATGCAGGGAATTATTTTACATGGTTTCGCAGAACGTTCGGTTTTGACGTGAAAATTTTTGATGATGAAGCTCAAGCCACATTAATGACACGCTACACCGGTGGTGAAGTACATGCCCGTAGAGCCATTTTAGCCATGAACATGAATGGTGGAGGTGGTGCCGAAATATGGCAGTTTACAAGCCGCCCGACTAATTACCCTGCCACACCTGTACATTTGGGTGATTACGGAATTAATGCAGCAAAAATAAAATGCAACAATGTGGAACAGGCACACGCAGAACTCCAAAACAAAGTTGATTGTTCTCCCCTGTTCAATACACCTTTAAATGAAAAAACATTTTGGATAAAGGATGAATTTGGCAATTCTTTTCAGGTAGTCAGAAACAGTACATTTTTTAAACGTAAACCTTATATGATGGGCGGTGTTGGTGGCGCTGTTATTGGTGTAAGCAATATTGAAAACGCCATTATGTTTTACAGCAAATGCCTTGGCATAGCCAATGTGGTATATGATAAAACAGGAACATTTGAGGACTTGGGCGTAGCATATAACAACCGCGAATTCCGCAGGGTATTGCTCTCGTTCAACAATAATTTCACTGCCCCATTCAGCAAATTATTGGGTAATGTTGAAATAGAATTGCTGCAGGCAAAAGACAGGGTTGCCGTTAAAACATTTGAAAACAGATTCTGGGGTGATGGCGGATTTATCCATTTGTGTTTTGATGTGAGCGACATGAAAGCTTTAAAACAACGCATGAAAGACAATGGTGTTGAATTCACTGTTGATAGTGCAGACACTTTTGATATGGGAAAAGCAGGTGGGCGTTTTGCTTATGCTGAAGATCCTGATGGAACCTTAATCGAAATGGTGGAAACGCATAAAGTTCCAATTCTAAAAAAACTGGGTTGGTATTTAGACCTTAAAAAACGTGGTCAACATAAACCTTTGCCAAACTGGATGATCAATACAATGGGACTAAATAAAGTAAAGGACTAATCCCATCAAAAAGATTAGATACAACGGCAGCGAAAACAAGGTAAAACCAAATAAGATGGAATCGTAAAACACGCTTCCTTTGGTTAGTTTTTTGGCAATCATATTCATGAGCCAATAATGTGGTAACAAAATAAGTGTGAGGTGAATCCTGGTGAAATGCCTTTTTGTTGACCGTGTTGACCCGGTTAATGGTGTTTGTTTTAACTTACTTAATACATCCTCCCCTTTCTTTTCTGCATCCTGCCATACCTGCATCATTTGATTATGTAATGGAGAGTCAGAGCCGATATCTTTGTTAACATATGCCAGGTTCTGCAAGGCAGTTGCAATTTTTTCGTTAAGCTGTTGCACAAAATTAGGAGCACCGATATACTCCTTCATATCGCTTTTGCTAATCGGTTTCCCATAATTAATGATTAATGATTTTCCACCACCATCAAAATGTTCGTAGGTCAATCCAATCGGTAAAATTACCAAATCCTTTGCTACATCATTGCTGTTCCAGGCTCTATTGGCAATTCGGGCTGGCCCCTTTTTAAGCGGACGCAAATCCCAATTATTGATGCATAGCCCTTCGCCAAATATGAGCACCGAACCTCCCTTGTTCACTTCATCGTAGCTTGCATCAAAAGTTTCAAAGTTTTTTTCAATATTTTCTTTGCCTTCACTTATCCGGTACACTGGCAACATATGATAGGTTTTAAACACTTTCGCCAAAACCGGATTTTTAAATGCATCACCTCTTGCCAAAAAATTAGTCGGCCTGGGCAAATAAGCTCCAATAACCAACGCATCCATAAATGAATTGGGATGATTGGAAACCAATAATACCGGACCTTCCTTGGGAAAATGGTCAATATGTTTGATATGCACTTTGTGATAAAACAGCTTGAAGCCAAATCGTAAAAAAGCTTGTGTGGATGTATATAGACTCATTGCGGGTGCAATATGAGGATTTTTAAACAAAAAAAAAGAGGGGTGCACGCTATAGCATTTCTTCTAGTGAAGTAAGGAAGAAAAAAGTCGGGGCATGTAATTTGTCACTTGTAGGTATTATTTGCCAGCAACCAAAGAAGCAACGATCTGCTATTATAGGAATTGGACAGTTCTTTCAGATTATCGTTTCGTTAAAACAAAATGACAATGGGCAAATATTTGCCCATAACGTGTGGATTTATCGCTGTTTGCATTCATGTAACCGATTACTTACCCCTAAGAATGATGGAAGCTTATCGAATTTTAATTTATTTAAACGTGCAGGAGACTGACGCAGACAACATGAAAGTTATTATTAAAAATATGGTCAGCTTGCGATGCAAGATGGTCGTAAAGTCAGAATTGGACAAACTCAGAATTGAATACACCAGTATCGAATTGGGCAATGTCGAACTAAAGGAGAACCTGTCAGTTATCAGACGCGAACAGTTAAAGAATATTTTATCTGTGTCGGGGCTCGAATTGATGGACGACAAAAAAGATATCCTGGTAGAAAAGATAAAAAATGTGATCATCGAAATGGTTCATTATTCAGAGGAATTGCCTTTAATGAATTTTTCAAACTATTTAAGTTCAAAATTGCAACTTGATTACGCTTACCTGTCAAGCGTTTTTTCAAAAGCAATCGGCATTACCATCGAGTCTTATATTATTCTTCATAAAATTGAGCGGGTAAAAGAACTCTTAATCTATGATGAATTGACACTTAAAGAAATTGCCTGTAAATTGAATTACAGCAGCATCGCCCATGTATCAAACCAGTTTAAAAAAGTTACAGGTTATACCCCCTCCTTTTTTAAAGCAATGAAACAACAAAACAGAATCTTTCTCGAAAATCTATAATAACCGATTGATCTTCAAATCATATTCTTTAGCCTGAAATCCATTTGACAACAGAGCATAAAAAAAGCCAACTACACAGTTGGCTTTTTTATTAGTTATAACTACACCACTTAATCATTGTTCTTTATTAATTTCTTTGTGTAAATGTTTCCATTAAGAGTGGCATGCATAAAATAGACTCCTCCTGTTAATGCATCTAGATGATCAAGCGTTACTCGGTTCATACCAACTTCAATTTGAGCAGCTTTTTGGGCTACTATCTTTCCATGTATATCATAAATTGCAATGTCCATAGTGCCAACTTCATTATTCATTATTTGTATTTGAATATCAGTGATGATCGGGTTAGGAAAAGCAGTGAAGTTAAAATCATTCGCTACTTGTTTTGTTTGGATGGCAATTGGACCATAGCTGGTTATTTTACCATCAAAATCAACTTGCATCAGTTTATAATAAACAACCAACTCGCTCTTACCTGAAACCTGTACATCGGTAAAACCATAGTTTGTGAGTACTGACCGGTTACCCGACCCGGCAAGTGTTCCTACTTTTTCAAATATTTTTCCATCTATTGATCTTTCCACTTCAAAATGACTGTTGTTCACTTCCATTGCAGTTTTCCAGTTTAACACAACATCAGCATTTACTTTTGCACCAGTGAAACTGAGCAACCTTACCGGAAGCGCATTATTGGTAGTACTATCTGCTACGATGAAAACACTGAATGATGTAACTCCTGTACGCGTTGTTGTGTATGGATTAGAACCTACTGCTGCAGTATAAGAAGCTGCCGCAGGATCATTCCATGAAGTACCATCATGATGAGCAATGCCCACTTTTGTTCGGATAAACGAAGGCAACTCCATGGTATCATTCCATTGTAGCTGAACATTGGTATTTGAACCGCCAACAATTGCTTCCGAAATCATCCAGCTTCTGTTAACCACGTGACTTGTAACGGCAGCGCCTGTTGCGCCCGTGTGCATTACTCCTCTGAATACCCTTACAGAAATAATATCCGTGGTACCTGAAGGCATTGTAATTGTGGCTGGAGAATAAGACCCTTTCCACAGCGCACTCCCTACCGGAAACAATACTGAAGAACCTGAACTTACCACAGTCCTGTTTAATGTACCCCTGATACCAGCACTGTCATCCGTAGCAACATATCCATTTGCAGATGCATTTGTAATTGCTCCCAAAGGTTGGATTGTAAGATTAAACATTCCAATATTTAAATTACCATTACCCAAAGTAAGTTTATGGTTAACGATTTGCGATGCAGATAACGTTACACCATTTATATTATTAATCACCAACGAGTCAATTGCTGCAGGTAATCCATCTCCGGTTGTCTGTCTTAAATTTCCTGCATAGATATAAGTTGCTCCTGCATGATAAGTACGAGTTCCCATCACACGGATATCACCTATCTCTGTTGTTGTCATTATACCATCTGCCGAATTGATTGTTAGCGAAGCACCTGTGCTCAGTGTAAAGTCATGCATACCCTGCACCAAATTATCGCCTGTATTTAGCTTACCACCTGTTTGAATAATCATGTTACCCATTACCATCAGGTTTCCTGTAAGTGTACCGTTTCCTGTTGATGTAACCGTTACATTATTATACGTTCCCTGAACTCCCGTAGTTGTAGATACGATTAAGTCGGATAATGGAGTGACTGCACCGGGTACATTAATTGTAGCGTTGTTGGTTGTTAATGCTCCAAGGCGGGAAAGCATCCTTCCGTTTAAAACAGCTCCGGTGTTTAATGCTCCGTTAGTAACCAACATTGTTCCATTAAACACAGATAAATCATTAATAGCTGCAGCCCCGTCAACCCTCCAGTATACATTCTGAGCTTGTGCTCCATTGATTAAAACAATTTTTGATCCCACACTTGTTGAAAGTGCACCATTGATCCGTATCACGAATACTCCGGATGGATTGCCTTGCGCATCAAGATAAAGTGTATCCGTAAGAACGGTAGCTGCATCCAGGAGATAAGTATGAGGTGTAAGTACCAGGTTATTTCCAAACTGAGCAGGGTATAATAACTCAATATCTACATGCAATAAATTAATGTAATTGTATATATTCACTAAATCTGTATCAGCGCGAGCTGTTGATGAATCCGGATTAAGGTGAATCATGCCGGTTACAAGCAAGCTGTCAAATCCCGTAGTTGTACCACTGTTGGTACCAATATCTCCTCCATTAACATGCGTTGTGCCCATATCGGATACATTTCCATTTGAAGAAAAAAGTGCATAGCCGGCATTTGAAACAAGATCGGGAGCCACCGGTCCTGTAAGCGTAGGACTTCCGCATCCAATAGGTATATATGCGAATGTTCCATTCATGATCACTACCCCGGTAGTAGAAAATGCTCTACCTTCCAACGTATCTCCAGCGTTCATATTAATCGCTGCATTATTCGCAATAACTGTCCCCCTCATCGTAGTTCCTGAAGCAAAACTGATCAGGCCTTCCACTTTCCAAAATACATTGCATGCTTTAGCTCCATTGATCAATTTTACTTTCGCGTTGGCGTTGGTAGAAAATGCACCTTGTATTTTAAAAATAAATACCGCTGCAGAATTTCCGTTCGCATCTAAAACAAGATCTCCATTTAAAATGGTTGCACTTCCTATAGCATACACTCCAGGATTTAATGTGTCTCCGTTACCTAATAGATTTGATGGAAAAAACGTGGCCGTTGTTCCATTCAACTGATTGTAAACGATCAGCAGATCTTGCGCAGCTTGTGCTGTTGCTCCGTTCTGACTGTTCATTGTACCATTAACATTTCCGAAACCGGTATTAGAACCATTGTTGGTACCTACATTACCTGTAAGGTGTGAAATACCTGAATTGGTGACCGCTCCATTTGTGGAAAAAAGCAAAAAGTCTGCTGTGGTTCCAAGGTTAGGAGCCTGAGCCATATTTGTCTGCGGGAAAAACAATAGCGCAAAAGCTATCATTATAAAGTGTAACATGTTTTTCATTTGGTTGATGGTATTATTTTGTGCTGCAAAGAACAAGCAGGCCGGCCAAGAATGCATTACACCAAAGAATGAATAAATTACATCATTACAGATTTAACATCGTTATATCGTGGTATTAATTCCACAGTATGGATGGAAACAAAATCCTTTAATCATAATGTATGGCAATCAATAACACTTTATTCTGTTAGCAAAGGTTTAGCAAATAGGTATTCCTATAATAACTTAAACCCTTTCCTTTATATCAAGAACTAAAGCTTGTTTTCAAAAAAACTAAACGAATCTTAAAAGTTATCTGATCAAAAAAATAATTTACACCTCAAAGAATTGCTTAAACAAAAAGGATTGGATAGGGATATTAAGTGACAACAGATTATTGAAAATCAAAATCCACACTATTTCATGAGCAATATATTCTCATTGTGGGAGACAACTTTTTGTAGATTATCGCAAAAGAGCTGTATACGTTAAATCCAAATAGTATGGTAGGTTTACCCAACTTAATATTTAGACCAATACCTTCATAAAGTTAGCCTGTTCTTATTAAATAAAAAGAGCTATCCCGATGATTTGGGATAGCTCTTTACTAAGAGAATAGCTGAGAACCTTAATTAACAACAAGTTTAATGATTTCCGATTGGTTGTTGTGAACTACTTTTATGAAATAAATACCATTGCTTAATTGCGGCAATGCTTCAGTATGATTACCAGAATCAACAGATTCACAATTGATAGCAGCCAACAATACACCTTGTACATTAAAAATACTT
The DNA here is from genome assembly GCA_943369665.1 of Chitinophaga pinensis. Classification (GTDB taxonomy): domain Bacteria; phylum Bacteroidota; class Bacteroidia; order UKL13-3; family UKL13-3; genus UKL13-3. The sequence goes on along the minus strand of CALRNX020000003.1, from coordinate 116,085 downwards.
ATTTGTGCAGCACCTTGTTCTGATGTAGTATATAAAAGTTTTGATATCCCTGCAGAAGGATTAGGATAAATACTTGCGTGTATACCTTGCGTTGATTTATTTTCCTGTGTAACAACCTTAATATCCGAATAGCTAAATGTACCATTAAAATCAACTTGTTTTAACCTGTAATAAAGTTTGCCTTGAGTCGCATCAACATCAGTAAACGAATAATTTGTAACATCATTGCTATTACCTCTGCTTTTTACTTTCCCAATTGCAATAAATAACTTTGAATCTTCAGAACGTTCAATGATAAACGCTTCACTGTTTATTTCTTCTGCCGTAACCCATGACAGTTTTACCATTTTGTTCGAGAGTCTTATTGCATCAAAACCAATTAGCTTAACAGGAAGTGGAGAGCTGCCTGAACCTACTCCAAATACTCCTGCGGCAGTTATACTATCACTGGTTAAACCAAATAAACCATTACCTGTAGCCTGGCGATTTCCATCGCTTGTCCATACGTAGTTCTGATATGCTCCAACATAACTGTTATTCCTATCAAAACCTGCAAGTTCTTTTGAAGCCGTCCATTGAAACATTATATCCATCAATGAACCTCCAACAACACCTTCTCCAACATACCAAGTTGCATCAACAACATCGTTGGCTATAAAAGCAGAAGCGGTATCCGTTACACGTACTTTATCTTCTACTCTTGCAGTAAAATTATCGGTTACTGATGAAGCGTATTGAACTAAGTTTAAGGGCAAGTAAGCTGTTGTAGTTCCAATAGGAAAATCTTTACTTGTATTTGCACTCATAGATTGAATAAGCGTTCCTGAACCATTTGTAACAATATACCTTGTACTATCGGCTGAGTAAATTTCTGAATTGCCAGAAAGAGTAAGATTATTATTACCTAAAGTGATTTTTCCATTGGTTAATTTTACATCTGGACCATTAAATGCTAAAGCACGGTTAAGTTTAACTCCTGTAGGATTATTTATTTCAACTGTTGCTAAATTTGTACCAAATGTAAAAGTACCAGCACCGCTAATTTCTTGTTGCGTTGTTCCATTAAATACTAAGGTATGCGAAGCAAGTTGAGAAGGAGACCATTGAAAAATACCAGCATTGGTTAAGTTCCCTCCAATACTAATGGTTCTTGGTGTTCCAGCTATTGATCCGATAGTTGATACATATCTTATATGCGAACCTACCAACTCTAAGTCTCCTCGTATAATCATATCCTGATTACCGCTGCTACTATAAGTTAGAGCTGTTGTATTCACGCTTCTTTTCAGAACAAGTGTTCCGTATGCAATAGCAGGCAACACAAAAGAACTGGAAGTACCCGTCATGTCTATTTCAAAAATTCCTTTTTCGGTTCCCCCTACTTTTGAAATTTTTGTGGTAATATCCGTAAATGCTCTTGCATTATTATGAATGAATTTACCTCCATTAAATATTTTGATTGAGCCTGCGGTTAAAAACCCATCTCCTGCAGTCACTCCTACTGAAGAATTCGTGAACACACCACCATTAAAAATCATCATGGCATCTTCCGGGTTCATTATTTGCAATCCTGAATCTTTTAGGGTATTGGTAACAGGTAAATTGAGATTAATAACAGAACCCGTTGTAGGGTTAATCACTAAACGATCAATTTTTGTAGCCACAGTTCCTGCTGGCATTAATACTTGATAATTACCCGAAACAAACTTGTTATCCAACAATACGAAATCTGTCATCGTAGGTATTCCATCAGGACTCCAGTTCGCAGCATCAGCCCATGCAGTAGTTGTTGCTCCTCCATCCCATAATTTGGTGGCTCCTCCTGGTTTAGCTGTTTTTTCAACACCTACCGACCATGCTGAACCCAAACGGGTAAATGTTTTTATGTAATACGTTGTATCGTTAAGTACAGAGTCTAATGTAAAATTATCTCCAGCTCCTTTGTATACAAGATATACTTCAGGTTCTACAATACCAGCTGCATGCCCGTAATAATCTGAAACATTATAAAGTGTGCCATTTCCTGTTGGAGCAAAGCCAATCGAATTCTTGCTTGCAAAAACGAATACCTCATTCCAATAATCACCGGCTCCATCATTACTCACCCATGATACAGGTACGCTAGCATCAATACCTGAAAGTGGTTCAAATGTATTTACATCCTGCACTCTTGCTTCGGTATCAATGCTGTTTGAAACCACCGACCAGATATCATTACTCATACCCGGAATTTCTTTGTATGTATACGCCTGAAAATAATATCTGTTACCAGCAGACAGACCTGTTACCGTTACATCTCCATCAATATTTGAAGTGCTTTTTGCAATACAAAAACTATTTGCATTGGCTGTCCCCGCTCCCAGTAAAGTGTTTCCATTAAAGGAACTTGCTTCTATTGATTGAACAGTTGCATCAATTGGATTTGCTACTCGTGCGAACACAACTACACCATCCCATTGCGTTTGAAAAGTTCCCGCTGGTTTATTCCAACGAATTTTTATTTTATCAGTCGATACATTCACCACACTTAAACCTGTAATAGCTAAAGGAAGGGTTATCGTATCGCCCACAACAGTATGCGTTGTGTCGTAATTTACAGAGGCTCCTGTACCAATATTGTATTCAACTATCTCGAAGTGATAATATGTTCCCGACTGCAAGCCTGTTATATTTACAAACGTATCTGTTCCGCTGTATACAATTTTATTTAATGAACCTCTATCTGTAGCAGAAGTATAATTTGCATTTATTCCAGTGTAGATTACAGTATCCGTAGGAAGAAAGTTAACGGTATCTGTTTGCCTTGCAATTACGATACGATTGCTTCCATTTCCTTTGTTAAATGTCAACAATAAACTTGTTGCTGTTATATTACTGAACGTTATGTCAGAAGCGCCTTGAGTGGGCTCTGCGGCAATAGCATGACCTTTTACTATTACTGTTTTATCAGTTGCGCCAGCACTTGAATGTGTAATTAAACCGGTAGTTAAGCCGGTAGCAGCAAGAGGAAAAAATCGTTTGTAAACAGTAACTGGCTCACCTTGTAAATCTGTTCCATTACGTGCAAGCAAAAGACTATCAAAATAATTGGTATCGTTAACTGAAAGCTTAAAGCCACTTGATGCCACAACCTTTACATCATCCGTCAAATTATTTGCACTTATCGTGTAAGAACTATTGGCTGAACTATCGCCAACAACAACAGCTCCAAATTCGATTGGTAAAGCCGCTACAGTAATAAGGGGAGCAGTTGCCGATACAGGACTAAATGAGATATCATCCCATCCAGAATTATCGCTACTAGATCCGCCAGCATGTATGAAGCGGATGAAAATATACTCACCCGCAGCAATATTAATACCTGTAACTGTTTGGGTAAGTGTAGTGCCTGTAAGAACCCCCGCTGTTGCTTTGGTAAAGCCCAATGAAGATAAAGCGGTTAATCCGCCCGCTGCTGGCACTGTAAAGGCACTAGATTTACTCCAACTTACCGAAACCGCAGGTGATGCAGATCCTGACCTCCAAACCCTAGCAACATAACTTAATGTAAATCCGGAAATATCGCTTCCTGTGTTGTTATGTAAACACCATGTTGCATTTCCTGCAGAGGCCGAACCTGATCCAAGAAAAGACATACTCGCATTGCCATACCATCCTCCGGAAGTTCCACCCGTTTGGTTATTTCCATTCCATGTGGTACCACGTGTGCCAGTACCTGCTATAGACCAGTTTGCGGGAGTGCTTGCTCCTGCAAAACCAGTTAAGGTTTCTGTTACTGGTGAAAATGTGGTGATCGATAATTGCGCAGATGCAGTGTTGTAAATTGCAAACACAGCTAATGCTAATACCCATAAATAGTAATTTTTTCTGTTCATAATTTTTAATATTACACAACAAAAAACCTATTCAAACATTAACTTAATGCTGTTTTGATATCATCTATTTTGAGGCATCATTACATTAATTTAAAGTTACCATACATCCGTTATCAAAAACAATCCTATAAATTACTGCTTAATAATGCCTCCTTATTGATTGTAGACATTTTTGCCAACGGCAAAAAGAAAAAACCTTACATAACTTATATGTTAAATAATTTCTAAAAACAATAAAGGGCCGGAATTTCTTCCCACCCTTTATGTATAATTTGTTGTTTAAGCAATTACTCAGCAACCAGCTTTATTGTTTTAACCTGATTATTAATCTCTATTTTCAATAAATACATTCCTAATGTACGCTCACTCAAATCGACATGTAATTGTTGCATTCCCGATTTTTGTGTACCAATGTATATGTCTTGAATTAAACTACCTGTTATGGAATACAACCCTATTTTAACATCAGCTATTTCTGTTGTCTCATAAGTTACTTCTACATTATTCTTAAACGGATTAGGATAAACTTCTAATTTGTATGCTGAACTAAATGGATTAACCAAGCCTGTTGTTTTAGCGATCGTAATATTTTTTACAATAGACGAAGAGCATCCTTTTTCAGCTGTAACAGTTAAGGTTACAGCATATATTCCTTTTAAGGCAAACGTATGTTGTGCTTGTTGAATTGAACTTGAATCTGTTGTGGTAAAATGCCATTTATAAGAAGTTATTCCCGCTGTGGTTGGCGTAAACGAAACAAGATTTCCATCAATACTGTATGTAAAATCTACATCAGGTGCATTCACGGTTACCTGTTTCGTATGTTCACTTACACAACCGTTGATTGTCGCTTTTACTTTTACATTATACATTCCTTTTTTACTGAACGTTTTTATGGGATTCATAAAACCAAATACAGAACTATCACCAAAATCCCATGCATATTGTGTACCCTGTGGATTAGTAGCATTCATAAATACAAACTGATTAAACTTCAAACATTGCTCAGCTTCATTTACTGTAAAAACAGCATCAGGAGTTGCTTTTACTTTTATGTTTACTGTTGCTCTTTGACTAGCGCATCCGTTCTGTTCAACTGCAGCATAATAAAACACGTCTGATACAAGTGGACCAACCAATAAACTATCGGATCCAACACTTGTCGTATCTGTAAACGATGTATACCATTTTATATTCCCCAAACTAGAGAAAGCACCAATTTTAAGCTGTTTACCTGCACATGACATCAAATTACCACTCACAATAGGAGTTGCTGGCTTGTTCTTAACGGTAACGGAAACGGCTACTCTTGCGTTGCTACACCCATTCGATTCTGCTTCCACATAATAAATGGAGTTTACATACATTAATGGTGTGGTAAAGTTTTTTTGATTGCCTACTTTATTACCACCAATTGGAGCATCGTACCAGTTTATGTTGGCACCCGAAATTGCTTTTAATTCTAATTTTTCGCCTATACATACACTGTCTCCATTTATTAAAGGAACAGAAGGAAAAGCATTCACCTTAACGTTAACTGGTTTTCTATCACTCAGGCAGCCAGCCTCTGTTGCAGCTACATAATAGGTAGTTGATGATGTTAAAGATGGAGTAACAAACGAATCGTTTACCAAAAGTGGATTAACAGCCGATTCCGATTGATACCAGCTAACAGCTGATGCATTAGCTGTAGTAAGTAATATTGTATTTCCATTACAAATACTTACACTATCCATTGTTAAAACAGGAACAGGAACGTTGCGTACTGTGATATGAACTGTTTTGCGAAGACTTGAGCACCCCGAAGAATCAGACTCTACATAAAACATGGTATCTTTTTGAAGAGCTCCAATTATTAGTGACGATCCATTTAAAATACTATTAGACGAAGAGACATTGCTAAACCATTTTACGGGATGACTACCAAGCGCATTTAAAGTAATCACTTGTGCTTTACAAACAGTAGTATCCTTTACTAATGGGGTGGCTACACGCGCCACTATAATTGTTGTTGATATTTTCTTGCTTAAACAACCGGCAGAATCTGCTTGTACATAAAAAGTTGAATCTGCATTTATAGTGCCTGGATTAAAACTATTACCTACATAAATTGAATTGGGATTCATAAAACTACTATACCAGTTAATCGTATGAACAGAATTTGCCATAACAACTGCATTACTGCCTCTGCACACTACCAATGGTGTAACTATTGGAGCTGGAATTTTAACAACCATTACTTCTATTTTTACTTTACTACTTAACCAACCTGCAGAATCCGCTGCAACAAAATATGAAGTAGATTCGTCAACTGCATTTAGTATTAGTGAATCGCCAGAATAGATAGGAGTCGAATTATTCAAATTTGAATACCAATGCAATGTTGTGCCAATAGCCTTTGTTGATGTTAAAACAGTATTACTCCCTGCACAAATTTTTGTATCGCTTACTTGAGGAGCTGTAACAAAAACAGGTTGATACTTTAATATATTACCAGCACCTGTATTCACACTTCTTGCTCCTCCAGCATTGGACAATGCAAAAACAGAACCCGAAGATGTATCGGCAACAGCTCCAACTATTGTGAACATAATACGTTGACCGTTTACATAGCGACTGTTAAATGTGGCTCTTAGTGTGAGCGAAACACTATCATTATCATTAGCGATAACGATAATATTATCAAACAATACATCTGATGATGTTACTGCCTGTTCAGCTAATTTTATAGAACCTTGGTATAATGCCACCGAACGTATATATGCTGAACCGTTAACACTGAATCTTAGTGATGTTAAAGTTGTTCCAAAATTGTCTCCATCATTTGCCGAAATGCCTCCATCAACCAAAGAGAAACCTGCTACAGCCACAGAGTTTGATTGTGTGATAACAGCTGATTGATAATTTGTATATACGATACTGTCAGTATACATAAAATCGGAACTTGCTTTAATGAATGATTGCGAAGAAGCAAATACACTTATAGGATTTGTATAAGCGGTATCCAATCCTCCTCCAGCAATTTTTAATCTTGTACCTGAGGCCAAACTTGCAAACGATACCGAATCGAAAACAAGCTCCCCTAAGGATGGTCTTTTTATTCGTGAATATTGTAGTAAAGTATTTGATGTAATGGTATAAGGAGCTACATTACTTAAGTCTATATTACCATTGCTATCAACCAGTAAAGCTTTAATCGAAGGCAATATTGTATTAATAGGTGTTGAAGCAGGTGGTTGTTGTGTGATAAGTATTTTAGTTGCTGCCACATCAACCACATTTTTGAGGGAATCTGTTTGTATATTAAGACTTGGAATCTGCGAACTTATATTAAGTGGGGAGTTTATTATATTTGCCTTTTTTACTGCAAAGCTGAACGAATCACCATCAATAATACCTGTGGTTTTTAATGATACTCGAAGTGTTAATGTTTTCTGTGTATTATCGTTTGCCACCCAATTAATCGCATTAAACACTAAAGAATCTTTATAGATAACACCATCAGCAAATTTAACCCCTGTGGTATCATCATAAAGTGCAGCATAGGCCAGTACATTTTGCCAGTTTGCCACTTTGTTATTGGGGCTTTTAACCACTACCATTTTAGAAACTATTGTTGGCATTGCATCAGCATCTGATAACGCAGCACCTCCATCCCGAAGGGAAAACTGCCACACCTTTACTCCAGTATTGGTAGTTGTTAAAGGTCCTGTTACAATTGAAGATATTGTTTGCGCTTCCGATTGAGGTATGCCAACAATATCCGATAATGCAGAAGGCCCCACACCCCATGTTGTATCAAATGCAATTGGAACAACCACATCAGTGTTGTAGTTATATGTTTGTACAGCAGTTCCATTATAACGGTATGGCACAACGGCATATTGATAAACCGTTCCACTTATTAAATTTGAATAAAGACCGGTATTTATATTCGGATTGAGTATGGTATCAATTACTTCTGCTTCATCAATGATATCCGATTCTTTATATCGTGTTCGGTCAACCGGAAACGAAGTAGGTGCTACATACAATTTTTGCAATACAATGTATCCATGCGCGTTAGGTGAAGGAGTCCAGTTTAAACGAATATCATGGTTGGATATAGCTGTTGCTGTTAAATCAGTTACAGCATCAGGTTGTGCAGACAAAGTATAAAAAGAACTGTTTACGGTGTAAACAGTTCCACTCGAATTAGTAGCAAAACCACGGTAGTAAATAAGTGTTCCTTCAGGCAATCCTGTTACAAGAGAATCGAACGCACCTGCTGTTCCACTCACCACAATTTGGGTAACGCCACTTCCGCCAATAGCAGGATCTGTAGTTGTACCCCAAACAATACCACGCGATGTTACAGGTGCTCCACCTGTATTGCTTACTGTGGCACCTATTCGAGCTTCATTGTGGGTTATATTAGTAGCTACCGGATTTATAATAGTAGGCTTTGCAGGGCCGGCAGTTTCCACTGTTCCGCTTATTGATGCTGCATTAATACTGAATGTTCCACCCGTTCCTGTTCCACCATACGCATGAATACGAATTTGCAAATTTCCTCCATCTGGAATCGTTACTGCAGGAGAAACTGTTGGTCCCGAAACGCCACTACCGGTTGCAGAAAAAGAAAAAGGACCACCAATATTTGTTGCAGTACCTCCACTCAATACATATTTTAGTTGCAAAAATTTGGGCCCTGTACCACTTGATTGAATAGTAGTAAGCACTACACTACTAATAGTTGCAGTATAACCTGCAGCAGGAGTAATGGTAAAATATATGTATTTACCTGCATTTTCGGAAGTTCCGTTCGCATCCCACCCTGTTGTATTATAACGCCCACCACCTGCGTTAGTAGACACACCGTTTAACGAAAACGGAGTAATGGTTAGATTCGTAACTGTTGGTGCGGTAGATGCTCCCGGGCCAAAACCACTGAAGGAACCACTAAATGGTGTTTGGGCCCATAGCTGAGAACAGCTAAGAAACAAAAGCAACAGAAAAAACGATCGCTGCATGACAGTTGATTTTTTATTTTTCATAATTTTTTATTAAGCGTTCTATTGTTTTAATTACATGTAACGTGGTGTTAATCTCATCCCTCTTTTTTCCACCTTGGTTTTTGGGTTTATTCTAAAACAATAATTAACCACTATTTCATGTGTACCATTACTCACTGTTTGAAGTTTTGAGGTAGTGATATCGTATGAGTATCCAATATGAAAATTGTCGCTTATTTTATATCCAACGAGTATAGAAATTGCATCAAAACTTCTGTAAGTAATCCCTCCCCGTATTTTATTATTATATAACAAGTCGGCATTCACATCTATTTGCCCTTTATTTAAATCTGTTTTATAAAGTAATGATGGTGTTAAGGCCAATACTTGATTAATATCGTAGGTAAACCCAGCCATCATGTAATAGTGTCGTTGCAGTTTATAGTTAATTAACCCTCCCGGAGCATCATAACTCATTGTACTTTCATTCACATTATTGGCCGAAATACCCGCAAATAAATTATTGAATTGTGTATTCGTATAATACGCTCCAAAACCAAGATCTGGTTGTATGGATGAAGTGCTTGAAACGGGTACGTTTGGGTCGTTAGATGTTTCGGCTATCAGTTTACTTCCATCAATGTTTTTTTGTACCATACCTAAACTTGGACCAACACCTAATACTCCGTTGGTACCAATGGTAAATTTGTAGTTATAATACAGTTGTGCTGTAAGTGTTTTTTCGTAACCTAGGTTATCACTAACAACACCCAAACCTATTCCATGCTTTTTGGCAAATGGGGCGTGTATGTTTGCAAACTGAGTAGCAGGGGCACCACTTGCAGAATAACCTTGCCACTGCTGATGTAGTAATATAGTGGCACATATAGCATTATTGCTACCAGCATAACCAGCATTGTAAGGCAGTTTGTTAAACATAAAGTTTGTATAATAAGGAGCCTGTTGTGCACTGGCACTTAACCCTGTAAATAACAATGCAATTATTAGAGAGGTTACCCTATTCGTGTTTTGTTTAATCGTATATTTTTTGCGTTTCATATTATTTTTTCAGGTAATCTTTTGAAAGAATTCTAACGGTGGTACGTCTATTTTTTTGATGCTCTTCTTCCGAGCATGTACTTACCAATAAGCCTTCACAACCACAATCATTTACGAGTCGGGATTCTCCATAACCCATTGCCTCTAGCCTAACGGGTTTAATTTGTTTTTCAATTAAGTAATCAACTACCGATTGTGCCCTGCGAAGAGAGAGTTGTTTATTGTATGTAGAATCAGAACGACAGTCGGTATGAGAACCAATCTCAATTTTTATTTTCGGGTATTTGTTTAGCAATAAAACAAGCGTATCAAGTATATTCTTTGATGCGGGTCTTAAATCCGATTTATCCAAATCATAATAAATTCCTTCCAATGTAAACTCATCCTCAATTTTTAATGGTTCAAGGAAAAAATCTTTTTCAAAATCTTCTGAAGCTTCAAATCCTTTAGTGCTTATTTGCGCCTCTTTGCTATCAAGATAATAGTCTTGAGGTTTGGAAGCCACCATGCGGTAATCAGAATTGGAAACAAGAGTCGTTTTATAAAAACCTTTATCATCTGTTGTAATTGTTACAGTTGTTGAATCTTTACTACTAAAAATAGTTATCGAACTATTAGCAATAGGCGTGTTTGTTTCTTTATCTTTTACGATACCACTCATATTAAACATTAGAGGTGTCATGTAGAAACGATAGATATCATCCTTTCCCTTTCCACCCTCACGATTAGAGGAGAAATAACCATTCTCTGTACTTTCATCCAACACCATTGCAAAATCATCTCCACCAGAATTGAGCGGGCTTTTCATATTAATAGGAATAGTCCAATTTGCATTATTAGGTTTGCTGTAAAACAAATCTAAACGTCCCATTCCTATGTACCCGTCTGATGAAAAATACAAGGTCCCATTTGAATGAATGAAAGGAAATACTTCATTCATTTCTGTATTAATAATTTCTCCTAAATTTTCCGGTTCACCCCATGTCTTGCTTTTTTTATTAAAGCTCACCTTGTAGATGTCTTTTCCTCCCAATCCTCCCGGCATATCCGATGAAAAATAAAGCGTTCCGCCATCTTTACTTAAAGCTGGTTGACCACAGTTAAATGAATCAATGGAAAAAGGAAGCACCACCGATTCATTCCATTGTTTACCATCAAAAAAGGAACTGTAGAGTTTACATTTCATTCCTTTACCATTTTTATCATTGCAAATGGTATAAATCATCATGTTTTGTTTCGCATCGTAAGTACTTACACCATCATTGTATTTGGTATTAATACCTTCCAACGGAGCTATTTTGTCATACTTAACTTCAGTAGGATTTTTTGTGCTGCGCCTGTATGTTATGCTATAAATATCTGAGTACATTTTGCCTGTGTATTCATAAACATCGCTGTTCAACACACCTAACCTGTCGGACGTAAAATAGAGTACCCCCTTTTTTCCATACGAAGGCGCGTACTCAGCAAACTCGGTATTAAGTGCTTTTTCGTTTATTACTATATATCTGGTTTTTTGTTTTTTCCATTTAAGGGCATTTACACACCCTTCCATTTCTTTTTCTATCTGAGGAGATGTTGATGCATTTTTTTTATACCATTCGTACTCCGTTAAGGCTTCATTGTATTTTTCGTTAGCCGCGTAAACACGTGCTAATGCCAAACGCGTCTCTGCGTTTTTTGAATCATTAGCCTGCACCCTTTTATACCAAATCTCTGCGTTTTTTGCATCATCTAGCAGCATATAGGTATCAGCTATTTTTACAGATGCTTCCAACTTGGTTTCATCACTTGGTGGAGTACTATATATTGTTTTATATAACTTCAATGCCGTGCTATATTCTTTATTATTAAATGCGGTTTCGGCCGTTTGCATGTTTGCTTTTGTTTTACATTGCGTAAATACAAAAACGGTGCAAAGCAGCCCTATCACTATTCCTATCTGTTGTTGTGTTGATTTCATTTCGATCCTAATCTCTTTTTAGTTTGTTATCTTAATAAGGTTACCGTTCCTGAGAGCACGATATTTCTTTTGTTTACTTGTCCCTCAAATAAATACACATATACTTCTTGCTGCACAGGGAGTCCTTCACAAGTTCCATCCCATCCTTGCTCTTTTATATTGGTTGTAAATATCCGCTGCCCCCAACGTGTAAAAATGCTGAACACAAAACTCTCCAGACTATCAGATGCAACGAAATTGAATATTTCATTTAGGTTGTCGCCATTGGGTGTAAAGGCTGTAGGTATAAATATATCATTGTTAATGATGGTGAGTTCTTTGTACAAGGTATCTCTACAACCGATATCACTTGTAGCAATAAGTCGTACAGTGTAAGTGCCATTATGTTTGTATTCAAAAGTGGGATTGCTTTCAATTGATGTTTTGCCTACCAGAGTTTCGCCATACATAAAATCCCATAAATAGCTCACTGCTCCTATTGAGGTATTTGAAAATAAAATAGGTTTATTAGAAAACAATGTATCAGAAGAGGCCATAAAACCCGCTTCGATTACATCTCCTGATATTTCAATAGCAATAGTATCGGGTATTCCCTTACATCCTTTTGTAAATGGAATAACCCAGTATGATGTATCCTTTTTTATGGTTGCAATAATTGCTTGTGATGTTTCACCAGAGCTCCACTTGTATTGATCGGCTGCAATTGTGCTAAGTTTTATTACAGCCCCGTAACAAACTTTTTGTGGCCCGGTAATATCAGCTACAGGAGGCTCTATCATTTCAAGCAAAACACTATCTGTATTCACGCATAAATTAGCATCCGTAACCCTAACATAATACGTCATATCATTTTGAATACTTGCATAAGGATTGGCAATTGATGTATCAGATAACCCTATTGCAGGATACCATGCATATGTACTTTCATTGCTCACTGCGTTCAGTTTAATGGAATCACCTTTACATAAAAAAGCATCATTACCTGCATTTACGGTTGGCAATTCATTTATGGTTACTGTCACAAAAGCATAAGCTGTATCACAATTTCCTGCACCTTTAGCAGCTACTTGATAACGGGTAGTAGATAATGGTGTTGCCATTGGATTAGCAATAGTGGCGTCCGATAAACCTGCAGTAGGAGTCCAACGATAAACAACTCCTCCACTTGCGGTTAACTGTGTGCGACCTCCTGCACAAATAGTTGTATCCTTGGATATTGTTACTGTGGGCTGAAGTGTGGATTGAATGTATGCTGGTTTTACAAGAGTATCTTTGCATCCCCGATTATCGGTAATGGCAAGCGATACATCAAACGTTCCTGAGGTAGTATAAATATGAGCAACAGGTGTTGTTGTTGCCGTTAAAAGATCTCCAAACATCCATAATCTTGAAACAATATTTACGCCAGGTGGCGTTTTGCTCTTATCAACAAAAACAACACTTCCACCTATACAAATTGTTGTATCATTGGCTTCAAAATCGGCAACTGAAGCCGGAAGTAAAAATATTGAATCGGGTGATGTATAGGGTATCACACAATTATTTGTATCAGTCAAAATAAGTACAGGCTTAAACCTTCCGCTAGTGTTATAAACATGGTAAGATGTGTCGGTTATTGTAGTAACCACATTACCATCCCCATAATCCCATGTATGCGAGGCCGCACCAACAGTTACTGCTTTATATCCTGCACCCAACGGAACACAACCATTACGTGGGTTAAAAGTAAAACTGCCTACAGGCCCTCCAACTTTTATATAGTCAATATTGGTTATACTATCTTCACAACCACCTGCACTTTTGGCCACTAGTTTCACCGTATAAACACCCGGCTTATTATACGTTTTTATCGGATTGGCTACAGATGAATAACTACCATCGCCAAAATCCCATTTCCATTCAACAATATCCGTAGTAACAGAATCATTAAACCTTACGGTAAAAGGTGGACAGAAAGCATTGGTATTATCTGCGGTAAAATCAACACGCGGCTTTACCACCCTTACTGTTAAATGACTCAAAGAATCAGAACAACCATCCGCTCGTTTCGCAATAAGCTTTACCATGAATGTGCCTGTATCCGGATATATGTGTACAGGATTTTTGGCGGTTGATGTACCTGTATCTCCAAAAGACCATTTGTATGTATTTACACCAAGCGTATTGTTGGTAAACGATACTCCCATATTTTGACAGATAATATTTTTATCTAATAAAAAATCGGGTTTAGGTGGGCCATAAGGAATAAGTTTAGCTATTGTATTGACGCATTGTTCGCTATCAACTACTGTTAAGCTTACCACAAAGTTTCCAACCTTGCTAAATTTATGGGATGTGTTGGTGAGATTACTTGTATCGTTTTGTGCTCCACTTCCTGGGTCACCAAAGGTCCATTTCCACTTCTGAATTCGACTGGTTTTAACCGTAAGGTCTAAAAAATTGGTGGTGTCAGGAGGACACAGTTTTCCGACAACACCAAAATTAGCAACAGGACCCCGAACCACAATTCGTTTAGTAGCCGTTTGTTCGCAACCACTTGTATCAGTGCCGTTGAGTACAACATTGTAATTACCAGGTCGATTGTATTTCCATGCGGTATCTTTTGAAATGGCAGTGTCTGAAGGCGCATATGAAGGATCACCAAAAGTCCACTTCCATTTCATGGATGTTCTCGTTGTATCATTAAATGTAATTGCTAATGGAGCACATCCTGTATCGTGTGAAGAAGTAAATTTAAGATTATACTTTGGTCTAACTTTAATCTGAAATTGAAATGAATCCGTGCATCCTGTTGTTTTACTGTAGGTACGTAAATAAGCATTATAAGTACCAAATCGTTTATAAGTATGAGCAGTAATTGAGTCAACAGATTGGTTACAATTTCTTCCGATATTGATACCATTCTTAGCATTAACAATACAAGGTAAACCACCCACCGTTTCTGAATATGGATCATTAAACATCCACAAACGAGTCACGGAGTCTCGCGGATTCTGGTATTTAGAAACATCTGTAAAAACAGCATTGGCTGGTGTATCACAGTATAAAGTCACAGGCTTTGTATATGCAAGAGGTGCTCTTACACGCATGTATTTTTTCAAGATAGTATCAGCTTGGCAAGGCCCGTTAAATACGGTAAGTTTAACATCAAACGTATCTGTAAGTTTTACAATGCCCTCGGGATTATTCCAGTAAGCATGAGATATATTTACACCTGTGGGCATAGGAAGTTTTACTGGAGTAATAATCTTGTCTCCAAAATCCCATATCGCACTATCACAGTTTTGACATAGGTTAATATACTGCACATTTGTGCGCACACATACATCCGTTAAGTTGGTAGTAAACCTTGCAATAGGATAGGTATAAACTTTAATGGTATCCCAACCTTCAATCACGCATCCACCTGCATATGTAATGGCAAGTTTTACAATAAATGTTCCCTCAGTAGTAAATGTGTGTGAAGGATTTTTTAGCGTAGAAGTATTGCCATCCCCGAATGTCCACAAATGCGAAACAGGATTTGCAGGAGTGGTATATTTAGGGGCATACATAAAACTTACCAAAGCATTTGATGCTCCACAAAAAATGTTTTGCGAAGCAATTACATCAAGCTTTGGAGTAAAGTCAATCGTATCTGTTTGGGTAATCATGCAACCACCCGCTGTAGTCACCGTTAGCGAAACAGAAAAAGGCCCTTTAGAATTATATGTATGGATAACATTTTTTTGGGTGGATGTTTGTCCATCCCCAAACTGCCAGAATGATGTTGAATTTGCTACAGGATTCGTAAACGTTGCGTTAAACGGAGCCGTACACGAATACTCTGGTGTTCGGCTGATTGTTAAAGCAGGTATCTCATCAACTGTTATTTGTTTCGTTACGGTATCGGAACAGCCGTCTCCAAAAATTGAAATCATTGAAATAGTGTATACACCTGGTGTACTATAACTATGGATTGATGATTGTGTTTGATCTGACGAAGTTCCATCGCCATATAAAAAGGTATAACCAAGCATATTTGCGCTTGTATCTGGTATTAAGGTAACCGAATTGTTAATACAGGTAATGGCTTTGCTTAATGTAAAATCCGCTTTATTATTACCTACAGATACATTTACTTCATCAGTGTCACTACACCCATTTGCACTGGTTGCAATCAATTTTACACTATATATTCCGGGGTTATTAAACGTCTTACTTTCGTTGGTTTGCGTGGATGTATTACCACCCAAATCCCACAAATAGGTATTGGAACCAACTGTAAGATTGTTAAAATTGATAACAGCAGGTGTTACACAAGATACTGTTTTACTTGCCGAAATTTTGGCTACAGGAACAGAAAATACTGTTAACGGAACTGCTATTTCTTTAAAACTACTGCATCCATTATTATCGGTAATTGTAAGACGTGCGGTATATATTCCAGAAGTGGTATAGCTATGAACAGGATTAGTAACATTCGCTCCAAGGCCATCCCCAAAATCCCATTGCCATTGGTTAATAACACCTGCACCCTTTACAGAAACATCGGTAAAAGAAAAGGGTGTTTGAGGACAAGCACTTGTTTTATTGACAGTAAAATCAGCACTGGGTTTAGAAAACACCTGTATGTATGCAGTTTTAACTTTTACAGAATTAGCATTAGCTGCATCTTTTACGAGAAGCTTCACTTCATACGTTCCAGGGTTTGGATAAATAACTGAAGGATTTCTTAACGTGGATGTATTTCCATTTCCAAAATCCCACTCCCAACTTACAGGACTACCTGAAGAAATATCTGTAAAACTAACGAGCAAAGGAGTACACCCGGTAACCTTATCGGCCGAAAAATCGCATATCAACTGCGCCTGTGAACTTGCAGCATTGCAAACCCACAAAATGAACATTCTTATAATCGTCTTAACAGACATTTGCTCTCGGTTCTTATTTACTGATAACTACTTTTTGAATTACTCTTGCTTCACCTGCTTCTATGAAAAGCATGTAAACGCCATCACTTAATGTGTTTACATCAACTTGTGTGGTGTAATTTTTTGATATTCCTTCCGGTAAATCCATCCATACCGTTTTACCTAAACCATCAGTGAGATAAACCTTTGCTTTTTCAGCACTTTTAAATGTTGCATTAATGGTTAGAAGTGCATTGGTTGGGTTTGGATAAACATTACTAATAATGCTACTTTCCAATTCTGTTATTCCTGTTAATGGAACAACACTAATTGTTGTATCAAATTCTTTTGAACAACTAAATGCTCCTAGTTTATTGCTCACGGATAAATGAATAACATGAGTGCCTGCTGTATTCCATTTCACATAATGCGGACCTGCTCCTACAGCTAGAGAAGGCTCTGCATCATTTCCAAAATTCCAGCTATACTCATCGGCTCCATTGCTTTCTGTAGAAACAGCAATAGAATCATACTGGCGCACATATTTAAGTGTGCGAATACCGGACACTGTAGGTAATTGAATTACTGAGACAGGGAATGAAAGTAGAGCACTTTTACATATACCATTGCTGGCGTCAACAAAAAACAATGTATTTCTGCTAAGAGGCTCTGTGGTATAACTATTGCCAATATGAACGGGAAGTGTATCCACATCAGATAAGAACCAACGTATATTGTTTGTTCCATTTGCATGTAATGTAACTGCAGAGCCTTTGCACGCAACACCAAGTTCATCAATAACAGGTGCAGCAGGAACATCAACAACATTTATACTTACACCTACACGCTCACTCTCACATTCACCTTCCTTAGCCACCACATAAAAAGTAGTGTCGCGCATTACATTTTGTATACTAATACTATTGGTTGTGTTGAATGCAGTTGTTGCTATCAAAGAAGTATACCAGTTAATTGTTGATGCATTGGTTGAAGCCGAAAGCAGAGCAGTGCTACCTTTGCAGGTTGTTACATCTTTAATAAAAGGTTTAGCCGGATTCGCTTTTGCAAATACTGTAATTTGACCCGCAGTACTTATACATCCATTTTGTGAAGACACCACATAAAAAGTAGTATCATTTGTTATTGCTCCGGATAAAAATGTACTTCCTGAAGCCACATTATTGGTCAGTCGTTCATCGGCAAACCATAAAAGTTGCGAACCTGCTGCACTCAATATTGCCTGATTATTTTTACATACCAGCATTGTGTTGTTAGCAATGGTTGGCTTATTAAGGGTATTGATTACGATTATATTAAGTTTTACTCTACTGCTAGCGCATGATAGCTGACGGTTCTCTACATAAAATGCAGTATCAGAAAATAGTGGACCAGTAGTTATATTGTTTCCATTGAAAATGATTGTTTCATCATTTGCAGAAGCAAACCAAGCTAAAGAAGATGCTGTTGAAGCCTTAAGTAAAGCTGTTGTTCCATAACAGATCGTATCATTAACAACAACTGGTAAAACAGGTGTGGTACACGGTTGGTCTATCGCTACCGCAAAAACTCCTGATGGTTCGATATAATTAGTTTCAATACTTGCTTGTGTTGCATTTCTATTAACAGGACCTACAGACTGATAGATATTATTTGTAAGTGAGGCAATGCGTAAATCGGACAGATTTTCTCCTGTGCCTAGTACAGCATGATGTGTGAAAATAAATTTAGCTGTAGTATTGCCTATTATTTTAGAAACAATCCAGCTATCGTTGGGTAACACCGATTTAAGTGCCCCAACAGATGCTACTGCATGAAGTGTATCAAAATATTCTATCTCGTATACAGAAGAATCGTTTTGTTTATTTTTAATTGTTGTAGGTGCATAAATTTGATTTTTACCGATTGGAAGAAAAGCTTGCTCATTTATATTAATTCTTACTTTTCCATTTATAAATTTATTTGAATTATAGTTGATGAATGCCGTTTCTTCCGCCAAAGATAGAACCCCTTCCCCTGACACTATAATTGACCCTTCCGCTAAATCCAAACTTTTACTTATATGAAGTAAATTAGTAAGTGATACTCCATAAGGATTTGATACAATCAGTTTCGCAATGTTTATTGCTTCAGGCAATTTAATTTCCTGTTGGTAGTTTGTTGAATTAAATTCTATCGTAGCATTTTCACTCACAAGCAAAGTACCCGTTCCAGAAAAAGCACCTTTCACACCTTGTGTGTGGGCTGTTACGAACCACGCATTACCCGTTAATTCAACTCCTGCATTTCCATTAATCGTATTTGTATTGCTATTAAAGTATCCAGCAATCATTAATTTACGATTGTTATTGGTATGAATGGTTTTATTTCCAGTAACTGTTACAACAGAAGGCTGTCCGAATTCAACTGTTGCATTATCGTTAATTCTGATAATTCCATTACCCGATATTGAAGCATTGCTTGTTATAGTATTAAAACAACTTTCTGTAAAAGATATATTACCATCACCCCAAAACCCATTTTTAAATGTATTTGAACCAAACCCCGAAAAGATAACTGTTACGAATGGATCAACTTCTGTTACACCATTTATAATTAATTGCTCACCCAAAGCTGAGCGGAAATTATATGATGACCCAAACCTAAATACCGGAGTTTCATTTTCAGGTGTTGATGCAAAATACTCTCCTATGGTTATTGCATTGGTTTGTGTTGTATGGTGATAGTATACTGCATTATTTTTAAATACAATAAGTGGATTAGCAGCCCAGTTGGCTGCATACCCATTGGTGGCCAACTCAATCATACCTCCCGCCATTACAGTTACAATTGAACCCGACTGGTTAATAATACCATTTACAGAAGTTCCATTTGTATGCTTTAATGTCCCATAAATAATTAAATCTTCATCTCTTCCATTCATCACTTCCAGTGTTTTCCCAGGAAGCGAAGGAGTTATTAAAACAGCGCCCGCTTCAATAATCGTTTCATCAATTTTAAACGTTTCACCTACCGCACCTCCAACAGTAACAATATGTCCTTGGCTAATGATAATCTTTCCGTGTTTAACAGCATCTGGCACTAAAGCCGCACTATCTAACCAAGTTTGTCCTTTATCAGTAGAATATTCCCAAGTACTTAAAGAATCCCAGCTTCCACTTTTTACAGACCTAAACCAAACTGGATGAACCACATCAAACGTATCTGTAAGTACTGTTAATATGCCATCTGTAAATTTCAGTTGTGTTCTCGTAACGGTATCGGCATATACTATTTTTGTAAATTCTGCAAGACCGTTCACCGGAGATAAGGCAATTTGCGCAACAGATCCAACATCCAATGTTCCACTCAAAGCTTGTGCATAAATAACCCGGCCTTCCATATCAATATTTCCTAAGCTATCGGTTGCTCGTATTTTTGTTGCAGGAAAAACAACTTCATTAGCATACGAAAGACTTGGTTGTCCAATCACTTCCAACTTATCCGCTATTACATTTATTTTATTTTCATATGAAACTGTTGAGCTAATTGCTCCTCCCCCATCTGCAACCGCAAGCTGTGATGATAGTGTATCATTTTTATATGATACTTGGGTAATTTTAAACTGAAGTCTTGACCCATCGGTCACTACCTTTTTAAAGGTAGCTCTCACAATTAATTTATTCAATCCGTTATCATTTGTTGTGACATTAAGATTCGCAAAATCAACTGTAGCCCCAGTAACCAATACCTCAGCCAAATTGTTATTGCTACTATCAAAGAGGGCAAGTGTTTTTATTTGATTGAAGTTCGTTACAGATAATTTAATAGCTGTAATAAGTGTAGCAGCTGAATCCGCATCATTCATTTGAGCTGCACCATCTCTGATGGTTAATCCGAAAACAGGGAATGTATTTGCGTGGGTTAAATTTATACTATCCAGATAATTGATATAAGGAATAGACCTTGCATAAACAAAATCAGATGATGCAATAATATCAGAGAAGGAAGAGTTCTTAACTTTAACACGAATACTTTTTGCAGGTATAAGTGAGCCTGATTCAAACAATATCGTATCAGCACCGGTGGGTTTATTAAAAATCATGTGACTAAAAACTGCACGCCCGTTAGTTACAGAAGCAAGATAAGAACCATTGCCTAAGTTATTCCAAGTTGAGCTTGCCTGCACAGTAAGCACAGTGTCGATATCGGGGTTATTCCACACATCAACAAGTTCCGTTATAACATTGCTTATAGGAACCCCGACTTCAACAAGTGAAGGTGGTTGGGTAACAATCCGAATACGTGTTGCTGAAACACCGATACTATTTTTGGATGCAATAGACTGTATCGCAAAGCTTCCTAATTGTGAACTAAAAACTGCGGATTGGGTTTTTACGGTTGTATCAATTACCGTAAACTGAAAGATTGTTTGCTCTGGTAATACTGTATTTTTATTAAGAGACAATCTCACGCTTACTGTTCTGAAATTATTATCAGCCGAAATTAGATTTAGCCCGGTAAATTGAATTCCATTCGGTAAAACAGATGCCGTTCCTATTTTACTTCCTGTCGAATCATCAAACAATGCTACCGACTGAATCATCGTTTGCCAAGACGCAGTATTATAGGTGGCAGGTGAAAGCCTAAAACTTGTAACTATTGTTGGCAGAGTATCTGCATCATTCATCAATAATCCGCCATCTCTTAAAGCCAACTTCCATACTTGAGTGCCTTCTGTATTTGCATTAATCGCAAGAGTATTTTCGACAGAGGAGATAAAATTACTCTCGGAACCGACAACACCGGCTATATCAGAAAAATAGGATGTAGGCACTCCAGTAGTGCTGTCATTTGCTGATGGAATAACAGGTGTAGTTAAATAATTATAAGTGGCTGCATTTTGGGTTACATTTACCCCAATTGGTATAAGTGTAAAATAATATCTTGTTCCTGCCAGTAAATCTCTTATTGTATCAGTTTCAATTGCATTCAGATTAATTACGCGGGCTACCGTTGCATCATTTAAGGAAGAGCCTTCTGTATAGCTTATTCCATCTTGCGGAGCAGCCGTTGGGATACTACCTGTTTTCTGAAGAATAATATATCCTTGTGCAGTTGAAACCTCATTCCATTTTAATACGATGGCATTGCTTCCTATTGCCGAAGCTGCAAAGCTTGTTGTGTGTTGCGCAGGTTCATCTGCTAGCGTATAAAATGACGATACTGGTGAATAAAATTCGAGACCTCCTGTGGTACGCGCGTACCCTCTATAATAAATCAATGATCCGGTTGGAAGACCGGTTGCAAGAGTATCATATACACCAAGCCCCCCCTGACGTTGAACCTTAGTTGTATTCGGTGTAACCAATGTTGGATTCGTGGTTGTACTCCATAATATACCACGTTCTGTTACCGTGAGTCCCCCCTCGTTGGTAAGCTGTGCACCCAGAATAGCTGAAGATGGGGTGATATTTCGGTGTGTCGGATTTTCAATCACGACACTTTGATCGCCTTTTATGATTACGCTGGTTATCGTCCACCTGGCAGCCTGATTTGTGGCATTCCCGGTTGAAGTATATTGAAAAGCAATGTAAACCGATGATCCGTTTATGGCAGAGAGGTTAATATTCCCCGATGATCCGACTACTGAAGTTGCAATCAATGTTGTCCATGTGTAGGATGCTGGATTACCTGTACCCGGATAATTTGTTGAATATTTAACAGCAAGCCCGCCTCCCGAATATTGGCTTGTTGTAGTATATACTAACACTTCATTGCGGTAATTATTTAAAGACAATGCCGGTGTTATAAGCCAATCGTTAGCCGCATTGGTGCAGCCTTGTGAACTATGGTTATTTTGTGTTATTCCTCCATCGGAACATCGCCATGTACAACTTCCATCAACATTCTCAATATTCCAACCCGAAGGAGGTACACCACAAGTTGTTGCAAAGTTAACGTTAACCAGATCTATCGTTTGTGCACTCAATACATTGGCTAACAAAATGAGGATGCCTGTTAACAGAACTATTCTTACATTTTTCATATTCGGATCTGTTTGCTTTTATTCTATAATTACTTTATTGGTTTGTATTGCTTCATCACTTATCATCCTGATGATATGCATACCCTTACCGAAATTTCTTACGTCAATTGCTGTATTGTATGTTGAAGTTTGCTCCGATTCATTTTCCCATAAAACTCTCCCGGTTAGGTCAATAATTTGTACTTTTACAGGTGAAGGTTTATCAGTCTTAAATGAAATTGTTAATACTTCTTTCACCGGATTTGGATAAGCCTTAAACTCATAAAACTGATTTTTTATACTTTTCAAACCAGTATATGGTGTAGTATCTATGACATTAAGATGCTTTACAATAACCGTATCACAGATAAGGTTACCCGATTTGCGACTAACATTAAGCTTAATTGTTTTCTCTCCAGCGGTGCTGTATGATAGATTAAAAGGGCCTTGTCCGGTAGCGCCTGAAAGACTTGAACCGCTACCGAATTCCCACGAATAAACACTTGATGGTAACCCAATAGATGTAATCACAATTGGTTGGTCAAGAATAGCAGAGTCGGGCAGTATTATTTCTAAGTTACCAACATAATTAAGAACACTAACAGGGACAGCCACACGTGGACTACGACATAATCCGTCAAAATTTTCGGCATAAAATACAGTATCGTTCTTAAGGCGTTCTGTTGTAAAAATTGAGTCGCGTTGTAAAACGATATTACTTATTTCGGATGCGTACCAGTTAATCGTTGATGTTGCACTTGCTCGAAGTATTACACTTTCATTGAAACAAGTGCGGTTATTGAGCGCTGTTACAACAGGTGATGGCAAGGCTGGCAAGACAGTTAAAGGCATTGCGATCCTTTCACTTCTACAAATGCCATTATCTGTTTCAAGATAATAAGTTGTAGTGGCATTAAGTTTAGGTGTTACAAATGTATTACCACGATTTATTGGTGTGGTTGAGCTAACTGTTGCATACCATTTAACCGAATCGGGTGCTGACACATTTAATGTAAGTGCCGAGCCAGCACATATTGTTGAAAGTGGCGTAAATAAAGGTGGCTGAGGTGCCGGTTTAATGTGAACTTTAAGCGCCAAACGTGGGCTGTAACAATTTCCGTTTACAGCAGCTACATAAAATACCGAATCGGTTGATAGTAAACCCGCAGTAAAATAATAATCGGAACTAATTACATCATTTGATATGGCGTTTGCATACCAACGAACAGGTAAGACACTACTTACAGAAATTGTAGCCAACGCTCCCTTACATATTGAATCTACATGGATAAGTGTAGGAACGTCAACACTTTCAACAACAGGTACAGATACCACTATCCGCTCACTTACACAGGTATTTTCTTTTAACTGCAAATAGAACTGTGTATCTCTAGCCAGTGAAGATGTGTTAAATATATTTCCACTATAGAATGGAATGGTATCAGTTAATGAAGTATACCATTCTGCTTGTCCATTTAATGGAGCATTATTCACGACAAGTTGTATGGCCGTATTTTTACAAATAATACTAACAGGATTAACAATAGGTGCATTAACTAAAGCAGGTTTTAAAGTAATAGGTTTACGTAATGTTGCGGGGCAGTTCCCATTTGTTACCTCCACATAAAAAATACTGTCGGTAAGTAAACCTGGTAAATCTAGTTGTGTACCTGTATATAATGGTATAGGATTCAAAGTATCTGTGTACCAATTGATCTTCCCTTCACTTACATTAAGAGAAACCGAAAATGCTTGATTACCGCACACATTTATGATCGAATCAACAACAGGAAGAACTGGTTTGTTATTAACCTTTATATGCACCTTTACAGGAGAACTTACACACGATCCATTTGTTGAAGCCACATAATAAAAAGTGTCTTTCATTACTTCATCAAGCACCAACACACTGTCAGTCCCTATTACCGGCCCTGATAGTTTTGCGTACCACGCTATATTGTAATTGCTTAAAGCTTTTAGCACAAGACTATCACCTTTACACACGGTAAACAAAGTATCAATTACCGGAGGTTGTGTAGCGATATTATTGTCAATGGTAATTGAAGCTTTTTTTCTAACAGATGGACAGATTCCGTTCGAGGCTTCAACAAAAAATATAGTATCCGAATTTAATACCCCTGTTGTAAAATCGTTTCCGTTTGCAATTGGCGTAGTTGATAAACTATCGACAAACCAGTTAACTGAATTGCCGGGTTTAGCTATTGTTTGGAGTGTTAAACTATTGCCTCCACAAAGAGGATTTAATGGCGCATTTATGAATTGTACATCTGCACTTGGCTTCACTTTTATTGGTATTGCTGTACGATAACCTTTGCATGAACCTGATATAACCTGTGCATAAAAAACTGTATCCGAGGTAATTTTTCCTGTAGTAAAATCAAAACCCGTAAATAACAAATTGCCCCCAACAGGTTTATCAAACCACTGAACATCATCACCTGCAGCAGGCTGATTTACAAAAAGCACTCTGGAAGATCCTGCACATAAAGTGTCGTTACCCTTTATTAAAAAGGGTGACTGCGGAAATAATGCTGAATACAAAAATTCATCTGCACCACGATCCGGTTGTATTGTATGGCGAATTTTACCAGAGTAATCAGTTTCTATATTGGCAACACCTGTTCCTTTTATAAAGCAATTGAATACTGTATCTTTTGGTGTAATGTTTTCAGGTATATTTTCAAATGAAGGCGTAATATCTGAAGTTGAATTTTTATCGGAACCCGAAAAACTTTGGAAGTTTGAAAAAGAACGTAAAGTGCCGGAAGTTGACAAAACAGTGCTTGTACCACGTCCTTGATAATGATTAAAATCGGAAACCAAGCCTGGATTAACCACAAAATAAGCTGCAGGATGAATGTTTGAATTACCTCTTGCGTTTACAAACAAATTATTCATTATCTGCAAATCGGTAGTAGCAGCCGACTGGTAAAAGGCAAAAGAACCTGCGGATGTAATACTTGTTCCCACAGTTGTTCCTCCAATATAAACGGTGTTGTGGAATACCTTACTTTTATATGGTAATGCTGTCGAAACACGCAATCCATGAATCATAATTGACCGTGCTTCGTTACCAATATTTGTAATTACTATTTTGTTGTTACTGATTAACCACGAACCGAATTCAACACTTATACCTGTAATAAAACTGCCGGCAGTAGTTGATGAATTAGTTAAGTTATAAAGGTTATTGGCAGATATATTTCCAGATGTAACTCCATTAATAGAAAGACCGGTTACATATCCAACTGATGTTGAGGCAATACTGAGATTATAAATTCGATTGGCGGTTATAGAAGTATTTGAGCTGGAACCAGATACGTAAATTCCAGTTAATGAAGCATCGCGATAACTAGAACTTGTTCCACGCCCAATAATATTACTGATACTATTGTTGTTGATATTCACAATAGCCAATCCTTCTACGGAAATTGCTCTTACTTTGTTTGTTGTTCCCGCAGCTACCGATTGGTCAATATTCGTAATTATATTATCACTAATGTTTACTTGCCCCATATTTGCAAGCGAACGAATCAATGCACTTAATCCACGGCCTGCTATCGTAATTTTTCCTGCAGTTTCTGGCCCTCCAATTTTATTAGCAATGATATTGATCTTCCCATTATTGGCTGTAATGGCCATTAACCCATTTGCAGTTCCACTATTTGATAAATTATATCCTTTAATTATATTGTCTGCAACAACAGTTTCCATAACAGTGTCAACATTTAAAACCACAACAGAAAGAGCTGCGGTTCCTGAATAATTCCATAAGCTGCCTGTTGAAGTGCCACCAATTGCGTTCAATCTAATTTTGTTATTTCCCGACCCTATCCCTGGAACAAAATTGATTGCAGTGTTAGCAGTAGCATATGTAAATGTTTGAAATATAGAATTTCCTTCAAGTAACCAACCAGAGCCGTTTCCGGTAGGTGTAATATTTATGCCAGCTAGTGAGAAATCGGAAATTTTATTGTTTATGATCTTATTGTTATCATTTTTTACACTACCTGATGCACCAGACGATATGATATGATTTGCTGAAAGCAACGTTGTCGACAACGATGTGATGGTATTGTTTTCGATTGTATTGAAATCATTTCCCGTTTGCTCTCCAATGATACTTCCAAGCACAATCGTTCCCGATGAGCTTACGTTATTATTCCCTATTATATTTAAAAACCTGAGCTTATTAAAAGAAGCATCTCCAACAAAACTTACAGTAGGAATACCTGCCGTGGCAGTTTGCACAGACCACTCGTTCTTTCCGGTTGGCATACCCAAAACATCATAACCCATACCATCCAGCGTTAGGCTATCTACTCCATAAAAATTAAGGAGTGCGTTGTTACTTGCAAAACTTTGGATATTGGTGGTTACTATACCTGTTACATTTTTTGAAAGCCTAATTGTTACATTTTTTGCGTACTCACTGTTAGTATATAACATTTGTTCGAACCCAATCGGAAAAACTTCTTTGTTAGAGCTATAATTTTGTGTGATTTCGAATACTGTTAAACTATCAATGTAAGTACGTCCTAATAATTTTGCTACAGCGGTGAGGTTCTCAAAATCTTCCCCTTGGCCAATCTTGTAAATAGGTTTTGAAAGGGTATCGGGTATAAGGTCGGCTTTGGCGAAATAATAAAATGAGTCTATTGTTGAAGCAGTAATGATATCCGAACGAAGTGAGTCTATAAGATAACTGATTCGTTCACCGGCAGGATAAAAAACATCTGTTGATTTTAACGTTGCTGCACTACTTTTTGCAAGTGCTAATTTTGATATTGAAGTAAGTTCATCATCTGGAACACTTATGCTAAAGCTTGTTAAATTTCCTCTATTGTTTAATACAGTCAATTGCCAAAATCCAGTATCTGAAAGGTTTTGAAGAGTTGGAGCCGCAACTCCTGTAACGGGTAATTGTAGATACCACCCTTGAATATTTATAGCCTTTCCGCTAACAATTGGGTTGTATAAACTAAGCGAACTAGCATGCTTGATTGTGCCTATTGGGAATTCGTAAATATTACCTCCTAAAAATGATTCTACAGGAATGCTTCGAGTGAAAGGTCCAGTAAAATAACTGCCTGAAATAACCTTCATCGATTGTGAGTTAGAAGTATCTGTGAAAACAACCTGATTATTTAAGGATGATTCTACTTTTCCAGATTGCAAAACCAATGTATCCGTTACTTCTATATCTCCGCCTCCTATTTTCACACCATATCCGTTTGCGAAAAACAAACCCGAAATTTTTCTGCTTAGTGGAATTTCGCAACCTGTATTTCTTTGCGAGTACTCTGTGTTATATTCAATATACAACTGTTTCGGATTAACATAATCAGGGCTTACATCAAGATAACTTCCGTTTCCAATAATATTGGATCTTCCTATTCTTACTATTGAAGTGGTGGAGATATTTCCTACTTTTAACTTATCTGCATGTATAATCTTACCCCCATAAAATCCAATATTATTAACCATCAAAGGATTAAAAATATTAAACGAAATAGAACTAAAAGTATCCTCTTTGCTTATTTCCACTGAACTCACTTTTAAGTTTCCGTTTCCTGAAACAACTTGATTGTTTGGTGAAGAGAATATGATTTTTGAAGCTATATCGTTGCTTTGTATGCTTCCATTAATGGTTACTGAATCAGCATTGATAGTTAATTGGTGTAATCCGATCTCAATAGTATCATTACTCCCAATAAACAATGCGTTATTAATAATTGTATTCCCGTTAAGGGTAAGTTCTGTAACAGATGCTGTATTCACAATACTATCAATAAATACCCCAGCAAAGACTCCACTTATAGTGTATTGTTTAACTGTAGCATTAATGGATGTTCCGAAAAGCATTTTATGTTTTCCGAATTTAGAAACGCTTAGATCTGCCAACAGTTGTGCATTCCCATCCGATATCAACACTCCATCAAGAAGATTAATATTATTTTGGGTAGCGTTAAATACAAGTCCACCAGTAATAATGCGGCCGCCATTTTGGGTAAAAAAAGCATCACTGGTAGTATTATAATTTTTAAGCTGATTGGTAATCATAAACTCTCCACCTTCCACAACTAATGATGCCAGTGCACCCAGTTGCAATGAACCTTGGATAGTAATTGAACCTTGTTTTAATTTTAACAGGCATAATCCGTTAATCGTAAAGTCTCCGGCAAGAGGTGTTACTGTGAATCCAGGGTTATCAACAACCACCGAAAACCCTTTAACGGATGCAAGATCGCGACTCGGGAATACCCTATTCTGCAAAATATAGGATCCTCCTATTAATACGATACCTGTATGTGTTACTGATGCTGAAAGCAATGCTCCATTTGATTCCAAATCAGTGGCAGCACCTTTAACTGTGAGTCGGATTGGATTGATAGTAAGCGAGTCTTTTGCACCAGATTTGTCGCTTATTAACGCATAAATATTTGTGGTATCTCCATTGCCAGTTAGCTTAGAATGATCGTTTCCTGTAAAACGCAAACTAATTGCATTCGTGTATGAGGACGTGGTTTTAAAGAGATTAAGAATATTATTGTTCAACACATTACGTCCGATAATAATTTCGTTTCCTGTATTATTATATGTAGGAGTTGGCCATGCGTTTATGCTACCATAATTAACCACATCATAATTAACATATAGCTTTTGTGATGTTGCCTGATCAGCAAATGTAAGCTCACCATATACAATAAGTTGGTGGCATCGGGCCTCATTTATATTCAGCTTCACCGAAAACGATGCAGGAATTTCTACTACAGTATTTTTGCCGGGAACAAACCCTCCCCATGTAGCTGTATCGTTCCAGTTTCCGGATTGCACAGCATAAAGTGTATCTGCGTCAGCAGTGCGAAACGTTACAATATTACTGTATGCCGAAGTATAGTTATTATAACCCTGTACTCTATACTGGTAAGTAGTTCCCGGTAAAAGATTAGCTAAATTTCTGAATGTAATATTAGCCGCTAATGTGGTATCAAACTCCGGTTCATTTATTTTGTTTACCCTGTAAAGTTTAAACCCTATTTCATCGGTTGTATAATCATCCCAGTATAATAAGGCCTCATTTGAAGAAACATTAAATGTGATGAGATTACCTGGGGCCAATATTGGATATGGAACAAAAGCGAGTCTTGTTCTATGTCCTTCGTGCATATTGTGTAATCCTTTGATCACACCTGAAGCTTGTGTATTGACTAAGTTTTGCGAAGCAGCAAGGTCGGTTCTTAACCTTGATACATAAAAACTATCTATATTCATCACACTGATAAAAGAACTGTCTCTACCTGCTGCAGCCGTAGAAAAACCGATAGATGTAGTAATAGGTGTATTGACGTTTTGACCTATTTGCATCTTTCCGTATACGTACTCTATAATATTAGAAGACTCATATAACCTAAATTGAAACTGCATATCAAAATCAGTTGAAGTTGATACCGATCCAGGTAAAGCATACCACTCTACAGTTAAACTTCTGTAAGGGGCAACTCCTGATACAGTATATTTAACGCCTTTAGTAGCGGGAGTTTTAAGCACATCCCAAAAAGGAGCAAATACAGCATATTGACTCGCTACTCCAGTATAATTATTAGCCAATGAAGGAGTAAAACTAATAGACGCAGAAGGTGCCATAACAAGGCATCCATTTACATTTACCATAAAATGCGAATAACTACTACCCATAAAAAAGACATCAAAGGGTAAGTTTATTACAGCAGAATTTACCTGTTGGGATAAAGGAGAAATAATATCTGCTTGATCGGAAAGTACTATTACGTTTCCATTTCTATCAAGACTTAAAGAACCTATGGTATCGGGTAAGAATTGATAGGATGCAGTATTGGTTTGTGCATATAACGGTGAAGCATAAGCCAGGCCAAATATAAAGCCAACATATAATGTCAAAGCATTGAGCTTGTATTTGGAAAAACAGATTGCTCTATTTTTCCTTCCAATTTTAAGTGTGTTCATTGTAACTGATGGATAACCGCGCAAAAGTATCCAAGCCATATCATGCAAAGGGTATTTGCTGAGTTAAGGTTAAATCATCAATACTTCAACTTAATGAGGGTTTGATATTATTAAATCGTTAAGAACATTTTTTTACTCACATTATATCCTTAAACAACACCCTCGATCATTTAACATTCAATTGTTAATACGCTATTCCTTGTGGGACTTTCGGTCTTTAACATATATCAATGTAACTAGAAACTATTCTAAAGTTAAGAAATAACTAAGGCCCATCTTACATACTTAACTTTAGCCTCACATGTTCAATTTATGTTTGCATCTTCAATCACCGTGTCGTAAAAATTTTGAATATGAAAAGAAAGTCGCTTATTGTAAAAATTGTGTTGATCTTAATCCTTTCGAATTTTGGATTTTGTTATTCGCAAAACTTAGCTCTTCTTGCAATTACATATCCTACTGCAGGAAATTGTGCGATTAACGCAAATAATGACAGTATTTCTGTTCAGGTAAGAAACCTTGGAGCATCAACCATAAGCAACTTTGATATTTCCTATAGAATTAACAACGGGCCAATTACAACGGAAATCATTTCTGCTCCCCTGACTGCAGGTTCTACTATTACGTATAAGTTCAATACTAATTTTAACAGACTCCCAGGGGTAAACGATATAAAAGCGTTTACAAGCTTGCCAGGAGATATTGCGCGCAATAATGATACAGCCCAAGTGCGATTGGTTACTAAAATAAGTTCTTTCCCTTATCTGGAAAATTTCGAAATCAATGATGGAGGATTTTCTGCCAATGGCACAAACAGCAGTTGGGGATGGGGTAGCCCGAACAAAACGAAAATGAAACCGGGAGAAGGAATCCGTTCTTGGTATAATGGTTTTCCTAACGGAAATTACTCGTCTAACGATGCTTCTTTCCTAACCTTTCCTTGCTTCGATTTTACAACCCTTAAGAGTCCACTTATCTCTTTTAAATTTTTCTTAGAAGTAGAGAATGGATGGGAAAGTGTTGTGCTGGAATATTCTACTAATGGTATAAATTTTCAAAGTTTAGGAACCTCCGGGGAGGCCAATGGATGCAATACTCAAAACTGGTATAATAGTGGAGCAACTTGGTCGGGAAATACTGAAAACAGAGGTGGTTCATGGGGTGCAGGATGTACCAATAACATCTGTGGCAGATGGGTCGTATCCAAACATTGTATTGATTTTTTGAAAGGTGAGCCTAATGTATATTTCCGCTTTCGATTTGCATCAACAGGATCACAACAAGAAGCAGAAGGCGTGGGTGTCGATTCCATTTTTATTGGTGATCCATCACCTCCTCCATTCAACTTTAATGCTCCTAATGCTTGCGTTAATGCTCCAATGATTTTTACTGCAACCCTACACCAATGTATTACTGCAAACAAATGGGACTTTGGAGATGGAAGCCCGAACCTTAATGTGGCAAATGCAGTGCACGTTTATAAAAATCCTGGTACTTATGCAGCAAAACTTATTGTTACATCGTATTGCGGGAAACAGGATACCCTAACTAAAATCGTTACAGTGAATCCACCTCCATTGGTGGTTAGTGATTCCACGGTGCTTAAAAATAAGTACTGCGTATCTGATGGGCCTGTTACACTCGCTGGATCGCGGACTCCTGCAGGCGGAACATTTTATGTTAATGGTTCTATCGCTTCTGCTTTTAATCCTTCGGCACTTGGTATAGGTAATCATACGGTAGTCTATATTTATACAGAGCCCTCAGGTAATAGATGCACCATGCGCGACACACAAATCGTGAGGGTATATATTCCATCTGTATCCATCGATAGTTTGGGGGGGAGCTATTGTTTATCATCTCCTTTAGTGCAGCTTAAAGGCTCTCCGGCAGGGGGAACATTTATGGTTGACGGCAACATCGCAACTTCATTCAGTGCAGCAGCTTTGGGGCTTGGTAATCATATTATTACTTATACCTATACAGATCCTGATGGATGTGTGGGATCTGACTCTCGATCTATAGAAGTAGTATCAAATATTGTTGCACAGATAAGTGGCCTGAACTCTTCCTATTGTTCGTATGAACCGCCACTTGCCTTAACTGCAACACCTTCCGGAGGAATATTTACGATTGACGGCATCGTTTCAACAACACTTAATCCGATAATGCTGAGTTCCGGGTTGCATCGTATTATCTACTCATACTCTGATGGAGGTAGCTGTGGAGATAAAGATACTTTTGATGTGAACATTACTAAAATAGAAGCTGCTATCAACAATCTTGATTCAGTGTATTGCCCTACTTCACCTGTAGTAAACTTGTCGGGAAGTCCTGCAGGAGGAGATTTTTATGTTGATGGCAATGCCGCCCTTTCTTTTAACCCTGCTGCAATGTCGGTGGCCAATCACAAAATACTATACGTGTATGTCGACCCTATTTCTTTATGTATAGATTCGGTATTGAAGACTATCAGAATTGATAAACCAGTACTAGCGTTTACAGGTATTAATGATAGTTATTGCAAGAGTTCTGCTAACGTATTATTAAGAGCCACTCCGGCAGGAGGCTCATTTAAACTTAATGGAACCAGCGTTACAGAAATCAACCCAACGATACTTGATACCGGGTTTTACAATCTTGTGTATTCGTATACCAACCCGGTAACAGGATGTACAAATACTTTAAGTAAAACTATTTACATAGCCCCTTTGCCAAAACCCTATTTTGTTGGTCTTGACTCTGTATTCTGTATTACTTCAGATCTAGTGACTTTGCATGGACAGCCAACTGGGGGGGCATTTACGATTGATAACTTGCCCGTACAGATTCTTGATCCTTCAGTACTCGATTTAAACACAAACCACATCGTACAATATCAATATGTGGAGCAAAATTTTGGTTGTGTAGCTTCGGTTAGTAAAAGTATTAAAGTGGTTACCCCTCCTTCCGTTACTATTAGTGGCATCAACGATTCATATTGCATAACCGATTTTGCGTTTACCCCAACAGGGAATCCCGTTGGTGGTAAATTTATTATTAACAATACAGATACTGTTACTTCAGTCGACCCTGCTTTATTGGGTAGTGGAATACATAAAATAACCTATTACTTTAACGCTGCCAATGGGTGTGATGCGTCTATTAGCAGACAGATTACCGTAAATCCTGGAATTATAGGAAACATTCAACCTAATCCGGTAAGTGTATGCCTTGGAGAAGAAGTAAAACTTGAGTTTACGGGTAATGCTAATATTGTTTGGAATACAGGACAAACGTTGAAATCCATCATATTTACCCCTACTTCAACAATACATTATTGGATAAAAGCTAAAGATTGTGCAAGTTTTTATGATTCAGTGCTGGTAAGCGTTAAGCCGATGCCTAAAGCCGACTTTTCTTTATCGGTTGACGAAGGATTAACCCCGTTTTC
The DNA here is from genome assembly GCA_943369665.1 of Chitinophaga pinensis. Classification (GTDB taxonomy): domain Bacteria; phylum Bacteroidota; class Bacteroidia; order UKL13-3; family UKL13-3; genus UKL13-3. The sequence goes on along the minus strand of CALRNX020000003.1, from coordinate 81,858 downwards.
TGTGCAAGCTACCGCATATAATGTGAATACTACCAATCTGTCATGGATATTGGATACAATGATGATATCACAGATTAATCCCCTGGAGTATAAGATTAATAAGCCTGGGCAATTTGCAATTACACTGGTTGTGGATAGCATGGGATGTACGGATACGCTTACCCGATTCGTGAATGGTATAGAGCAGGTTGTTCCTGTTAAACTGCCTAATGTTTTTACTCCAGATAATGATGGTATAAATGACGATTTTGGAATTAATCGCGATGCGCAACGTTTCATTAATGAATGTTCGTTCCAGATATTCAACCGCTGGGGTAATCTCTTGTTCGAAACGTCTGATCCTTATAAACGATGGGATGGAACCGATAAAGGAACCAATGCTCCAGACGGTGTTTACTTTTTTATCCTTAATGCTTCTTTATCCGATAACACACCTGTTAAACTCACTGGTCCTGTTCAACTCATCAGAAGAAATTAATAGAATGAAAAAGCATATAACAATATTCATAACCTTAATTGCATTCATTTGTGGTTTGGTAAACCTACAGGCGCAAACCATCAATACATTTCCGTATTACGAAAATTTTGAAACAACAAATGGAGGATACACCTTTGGAGGATCACAGATATGGACATGGGGTACTCCAGCTAAAACCTCAATGAATGTTGCAGGAGAGGGAACTAAATCATGGGTGAGTGGCCCGCTTAATCAGTATGTAAGTCTACCCCTTAGTGGTACTTATCTTGAAACAAGACCTTTTGACTTTACCAATGTACAAGCTCCATTTATCAGTTTTAAATTTTTGGTAGAACTTGAAAATAACTGGATGGGTGTTGTTTTCGAAGCATCTGTAAATAATGGTCCTTGGACAATGATTGGGAATTATAATGAACCAAATGATGAATGCAACACGCTTAATTGGTACAATGATAATCGTGGTGCAGGAATTTCATGGAGCGGTGCGTTGCGCAATTCTCCCTGTGGTGGAAATACTTATACCCCTGGATGTGGATTGATTCCTTTATGCGGAATATGGAATACTGCTCGTCATTGCCTCGCGGGTATGGGCGGGAAATCGAATGTTAAATTAAGATGGCGTTTTGTAAGAAATGCTGGAGGATATGAATGTGCTCATGAAGGGTTTGCCATTGACTCTGTTTACGTATCAGAATCAATATCTGGTGCTACTTTTACAAACAACTCCGGATGTGCGGGTACACCTTTTATTTTTAACGCTACTGCTGGAAAATGTGGCGGGGCTATTCGTTGGTATTTTGGAGACGGGAGCCCCGTGATTACTGCTGCTAATCCAGTTAAGGTGTTCAGTTCTCCCGGCACTTACCAGGTTAAGATGTTATCTTCAGGTGCATGCGGCAAACAAGATACTTTCACGCGGTCAGTAACGGTCTTATCTTCTCCTCTTATCATTCGCGATTCAACGGTTCTTAAAAGCAAATATTGCCTTTCCGATGCGCCAATAACACTTGCCGGCTCACGTATTCCTTCAGGGGGAACATTTTTTATAAATGGAGCTAGTGCTACAGTGTTTAATCCTACTGCACTTGGAAAAGGCAATCATACCGTCATTTATGTTTATACCGAGCCTTCGGGAAATAGATGTACCTCCCGTGATACACAACTTGTGAAGGTTTATACCCCTTTAGTATCTATTGATAGTCTTGGTGGCAGCTATTGTTTATCATCACCGATAGTACAACTTAAAGGTTCGCCTGTAGGAGGTCTATTTACCATTGATGGGAATCCAGCCTCTTCATTTAGTGCAGCAACCTTAGGTCTTGGTATGCATTTTATCACATATACCTATTCCGACCCTGATGGCTGCGTAGGTTCGGATACGAGAGTTATTGAAGTTGTATCAAATATAGTTGCTCAAATAAGTGGATTAAGCTCTTCATATTGTTCTTACGAACCAGCAGCAGCGTTAGTAGGAACTCCAATAGGAGGATCATTTACCATTGATGGAACCCCCACTTTTACACTTAATCCAGCCTTACTTGATACAGGATTGCATCGTATTATATATTACTACACGGATGGAGGAAACTGTGGTGACAGTGATACAACAACGTTTAGGATTGTAAAAACTACTGCATCAATCGACAATCTTGATTCCGTGTATTGCCCCGTTTCTCCAACAATTAATTTAATTGGAAGTCCTGCTGGAGGTAGTTTTTTTGTTGATGGTAATCCTGCTTTAACATTAAACCCCTCTTCGTTAAGCGTGGGAACTCATAAAATTTTATATGTATACACCGATCCTAATTATTTATGTACAGATTCAGTCACTAAAAGTATTAGAATTGATAAGCCTGCTCTTTCATTCATTGGTATGAATACCAATTATTGCAAGAATTCAGCTTCTACTATTTTAAATGCATCACCTACTGGTGGCACATTTAAAATAGATGGCAACAACGCCACAGAAATTAATCCAACTCTGCTGGATACAGGATTTCATAGCCTTGAGTATACTTATACAAATCCAGCTACTGGATGCGTAAATTCAATTTACAAAACGATTTACATCGCTCCATTACCAAAACCTTATTTCATCGGAGTGGATTCGGTATTTTGTATTACTTCCGATTTAGTTGCTCTACAAGCCGCACCTGCAGGGGGAGCATTCACAATTAACAATTTACCGATACAAATGCTTGATCCAACCATGCTTGATTTGAATATGACAAATATTCTAGAGTACCAGTATGTAGATCAAAGCTATGGTTGTGTTGCTTCCATTACTCAGAACATAAGAGTCGTCACTCCTCCTTCTATTACAATCACAGGAATCAATAGTTCATATTGCCTCAATGACTCAGCTTTTATACCAATAGGTAATCCAGTAGGCGGCAAGTTTATCATCAATGATGCCGATACCGTTACCATGATCAATCCTCCTTTATTAGGTAACGGTACTCACAAAATAACCTATTATTTCAAAGCTCCTAATGGTTGTGATGCAGCTATAAACCAACAGATCTCAGTGAAGCCCGCTGTCACGGGGTTCATTGCACCCAACCCTGCAAGTCTATGCGCTGGAGAAGAGATAAATCTAACTTTTACCGGCACCAGTAATATTATATGGAACACAGGCAATAAAAACAACTCCATTAGTGTCGCCCCTGCTGCTACCATGCATTATTGGGTAAAGGCCACAGATTGTGCTAATTTTTACGATTCTGTATTGGTTACTGTTAAGCCAACACCTATAGCTGATTTCTCTTTGTCGGTAAATGAGGGCTTAGTTCCTTTTTCTGTTGTGGCTACTGCACATAACATGAATACGCCTAATATTTTATGGTTGGTAGACACAACCCAAATACCTAATATTAATCCACTCTCATATAGTTTTGTTAAGCCTGGATTCTTTTCTATTACCCTTTTGGTTGATAGCATGGGGTGCACAGATACACTTACCAAATCGATTAATGCTATTGCGCAAGTTGTCCCTGTTAAACTACCCAATGTTTTTACTCCCGATAATGATGGTATAAATGATGATTTTGGAATTAACCAAGATGCGCTAACATTTGTTACGGAGTGTTCATTTCAAGTGTTTAATCGCTGGGGCAGCCCATTATTTGGAACCTCAAACCCCTATCAACGCTGGAATGGAACTGATAATGGAGTTGAAGCTCCTGATGGAGTTTATTTCTTTATTCTAAATGCCACCCTCTCTGACAATACTCCTGTTAAGCTTACAGGATCTGTGCAAATTATTAGAGGTAATTAACAACTATTTAATACAATAAACATGGATTATTTAAGTTCTGCTATTCAAAACCTTTCAGTAAAAGAAAAAACATTGCTGACTCAAAAAATCAGTACTCAAAAAATCAAATACCATCTTTTTATTGAAATAAGTAAAGATCCTGATATTGACAACAAAGAACTTGCGAGTAACCTAAATTATAATGATGGGCTTAACAATCTCTATACATTAAAGAACAGATTGCTGGATGATATTATCACCATTAAAATAGAACTAAGTAAAAATGACGTAATAAAAGTAAAAGAGAAAATCCAAAACCTTAGATTACTTGTCTACTCAAAAGACCGTTACAGTCTTATCCGAGAGTTAAGGAAGTTGGAAAAAACCTGCATAGCCCTCGAGCTATTTAATGAACTTAAAGAAGTCTATTTCTGCTTTTTTCTCACTTACAGACACGACAATAAAAAAAGTGAAATGTATTTAAAAATTTTAAATACGATTGAAGAAAAACAAAATCTGACAAGCAAACTGGAAGAAATTTTTTACTCAACAGTGCTCGACTGCCAGGATCTTTTTTACCTACCCAATAAATATGCGGCTGAAAAAGTAGCCGGACAAATCAAAAAAATCAAAGACATTCATATCAAACTCAATAATAAAACATCTGCTTTTTTTTATCTGAGTGGTGAGCTTACCTTAAAACTAAGTGTTTCATTCAACCCTCTATACAAAGATGAAACTTACAAAGAACTCCAACAGTTATTTAAAACTTACAACCACTCATTTTTAATTTACAAGTATCCAAATTGTGATGTAGCAATTCAGTGTTTATACAGTCGGTATTATTATTTAACCAATGACCCAAATAAGTTCCACCTTGTGCATAAAGGCATTTTCGAGAAAGTACTAAAAGTAAAAGGTTATCAGATGTTTGACTGCAGTTTTTTTTATTTTATTTATGTAACAGTACTCGATTATACTAATAGTGGAAATTATGATAAAGCCTCTTTATTTATTGAAGAAATGATTTCGGACGAGTACACCTCATTAGTAAGCACACGACTTCGAAATCATTATTTATACTTGCTCGCTATTAAAGAATTTTACAACCGTAATTATGCTCTTAGCTCAAGTCTGCTGCTACGTTCACGTACTATGTTTACTAACCTAAACAACCTATCAAGTTGGGTAGGAATTGAAAATGTGCTATTGAATATCCTGAACTGCATTTACACCAATGAACTTAAACTTATTGAAAGCGAGATTGGCCTTTTTAAACGTTTAACAAGAAAATTTCACTATGAAAAAGATTACCAAAACCACTTTAACGGATTGTTTCGTAGCTTAAAAAAATATGAATCGGGCCAGCGCAACTTATACGAAATCAGTAGACAGATATTTTTATTAAAAGAGCAGTTTAATGTTTTCAGGCTTATCCCTACAGACACCAATCAGTTCATGGTTAGCTAATTACGTTATTGAAAACAATCCAAGAATCGCATCTAATTAGTAATGACAGTAAGCTTTGGGCAAAAAAAAAACCCACATTTCTGTGAGGTTTTAAGTCATTTAAGTACCTCAAAGATACTCGAAGCGGTGCGGACGGTACCGTCCGCTAATTTTTTATTACTAGTATTTACTGGCATTGGCGAGGTTTTATGTTTCAAAATGTGAAGCAAATGTGAAGCGCACTCTTTTATAATTGCCCATGTAAGTTAAACTTTTACAACGAAAGTTCAACTTTTACCATTCAATGAACATTCCTACTATAATTTGGAATCAACCTAATAAAGGTCAAATAATAGTTTATTTATTATCTTTATCAGAAAGTAAAAGTTTATGACGCCTATAGAAGTAAAAGATAAGATAGCTAATTCCTCAATGGCTAATTGGTGCAATAATATAAGCGAAACCATTGATTTTAGGTACATCGATCTTAAGTTGACATTTTCTACCGTAAGTTCCTTATATGAATTTGTAGATAATCAAATTATTGGCTGGGGAAAAATGAAAGGAAAGGTACCAGATGAAATATATAATTCAGTTAATGGATTTGTTCAATTGAAAAATTACTTGATTCGCTTTTTGAACGATTGTGTGGGCCATAATAATGAAGAGATTATTATGGGTAAAAATGATGAATCAATAAAGGCATATTGGAGGGATAATATACAGACTCGAACGAATGATCTTTCTTATACATTTACCTTCGATTGTCATGAAATAGATTTGGTTTGCAAGCTCTATTCTCTCAATGCAGAGATGGCCCTAGGAGCGTATCGTTATTTTATGAGAAACTTAAACGATCTTCAAAATGTTTCTTTTTTTTCTGGTGCAATGGAGGCTCATAATCTTAAGTTCAGAGAAAACAACTTCTTTGAGGAGCAGTTGGTAGCAGAGGATAGTAAATTAAGCCACTTAAAAGATAGATATCAAAATATCTTATCGAGTATAGATAAACATTTAATTGACCACATTTCACAAAACAATAAAACGGTTAAACAATTAGTTGACGAAGTGACCACCTATAAGCAAAAGGTGGAAACTGCAGCGAAACGTTCTTTTGTTGAAATTAAAGGTAAATTCGAGAGTTTATTTAATGAGAATACACAAAAGCAAGATGACCTAATAAAACTATATGAGGAAAAGTTGAGACTTGAAAAACCTGCTACTTATTGGAAGGAACGAGCCATTAAATTAAACGGGCAAGGCTGGTTAACTCTTAAGTGGCTTGTCGCTTTAGTCATATTTGCCTGTATAACTTTATACTTCTTATTGTGGCAAACTCCAGAAGGCATGCTAAAGAGTTTCTTTAATGAAGATAAGGCAATAGCAATTAAATGGTCTATTGTGTATGTATCTTTTATATCCTTCATTGCTTTTGGAATACGATCTCTTTCAAAAGTAATGTTCAGTTCCTTTCATTTGGCAAGAGATGCAGAAGAAAGAGAACAATTATCTTATGTTTATCTATCATTGATTCAAAGTAAGGCAATAGATAAAGAAGATCGTACTTTGATTATGCAATCTTTATTTAGCAGAGCCGATTCCGGTTTGTTAAAAGAAGATTCTTCTCCAACCATGCCTGGTGGAATTGCAAGTAAATTAGTACAATAGTGTTATCAACTTGGGCACTTGGTCCCAGACCAACTTATACCCTTAGTTATAATAACTAATCAAATGAAAATAGATTATACATTAGAGGAAATATATTCTTTGGCGGGAAAAGATGATAAAACATCCGGAGTCAGTTTTAAGATAAATAGTGCTGCCTATAAACTTTATGGAAATCATATTGTTGTTGAATTCTTATATACACAAAATGAAAGAGAAGAGCTGGATCAAAGAATTAAAAATACCCCATACACTCTTATAGGCTATATTAAAGCACGAGACTTAGGAAATGAACTGAGCCAAGAAAAAAAAGATACGCTTCGTATAGAAGGTTTTCTTTCTTCAGATATATCGAATCTATCTTATTATAAATTTCCCTCACAAAATACTTTTCACTCCACAGAAAAAAGAACTATTAAAAAGCTTCAGGTTCCAATTCAAATGTTGCCTAAAGGAGGAGATTTGGACTGGATGTATTCATTAAAAAAGAAGTTCATTCATCAGAATATTGCCTTGTGTCCACATGAAAAACTATTTTATCTGGCAGCAAAACTATATTATGAGCCAGAACTCGTCACCGAAGCAGAAAATAACGAGATTTTCAAAGATGGCGTTTTAAACGAAGATATTGAAAGGGAGCATCTGTTAATAAAGTACGAGAAAGAAGAAGCAACCCTAGAGGAAAAGATAAGGGCGAATGAGTTGCTAGTTAAAAGAAAAAAGTTTCTGAAAAAGAAATTAAATCAATATCTCGAACAGACGGGAAGTAGTCTAAAAAAACTCGTAAGCGAAAACCTCGATGCGGCAACAGAGCTATTCATTAAAGTGTATAAATTCCAAGAGAGGAGACTAAACGTTATTGGAATAGTACCTATATTTATTGATATCGATAGTTACTTACACATTTACATGCGTCATGTGGAAGAAATGAAGGTTAATCAGCACTTTGAAGCAAAAGACAATTTTCAATGGAAAGAGGATGATGTGTTTGTAGTTATGAAGAAAATAATACAAAAAATAAATGAAGAGGTTCAGCAGTTTTTTGTTGAAAATCCAGGAAAACGTTACAGTAGATTTGGGCCGCAAAGTTTATACTTTGAAGGAGATTATTACACAGTGCATATCGAACCTCATGGCCGCATTAGTACATTTCACAAAAACAAGAAAGCACATAAATTGGGATAAATGAAAATGTCATTCGAAGGCGTTTTTAGAAATTAACATTTACGTTAACCAATCATTGGGGTCGCGGAAATTAACAAGAACACTTGTTGTTATTGAAAATGTGAAGCAGCAGTCTTCAAAATGTGAAGCAGAATGCACTTTTTATTACTTAAAGTACTGATAATCAATAGTGCAAAAACGAAATGCAAAAGCAAAAAAAATCCGCTTAACTAATTGAAATCCAATTAATTAAGCGGCTAACAAGCGGTGCGGACGGGACTCGAACCCGCGACCCCGTGCGTGACAGGCACGTATTCTAACCAGCTGAACTACCACACCATTACTTTTAGAACACTGTTTGATTGACTGGTTGTCTCTCAAACGGGATGCAAATATAGGATTATAAATTGTTCTGTCAACTGAAATTTTAAATTTTTTTTTATTCTTTCTTCTTTACTTTGCACCCCGTATTCATTCAATACCATATGACAACTTATTTCGATTTCGAAAAATCAATACAAGAGCTTGACGAACAGTTGCAAAAGGCAAAACAACTGGCAGAAAAGAGTAAAATAGACCTTACCCCTACCATCAAAGATCTGGAAACAAAGATGCTTGAGGAGAAGAAAAAAATTTACGGAAGCCTCAATGGATGGCAAAGAGTTCAGATTTCGCGTCATGCCGACCGACCGTATTCTTTGGATTATATTGAAAACGTATTCGAAGACTTTATTGAACAACATGGTGATAGAAATGTAAAAGACGATAAAGCCATTGTTGGAGGGTTTGCGCGTTTAGGAACCGAAACGGTTATGGTTATCGGTCACCAGAAAGGTCGCAATACCAAACAACGCCAGTATCGTAATTTCGGAATGCCCAATCCTGAAGGTTACCGCAAGGCATTACGCCTGATGAAACTGGCTGAAAAGTTTAATATCCCAATCATTACTTTAATAGATACACCGGGTGCTTCGCCAGGTTTAGAAGCTGAAGAGCGCGGACAGGGAGAAGCCATTGCAAAAAATTTATTAGAAATGAGCGTACTAAAGGTACCTGTTATTTGTGTGGTAATTGGTGAAGGAGCTTCGGGTGGTGCCTTGGGAATTGGTGTAGGAGATAAAGTCGTAATGTTACAAAACACATGGTATTCAGTAATTTCTCCCGAGTCGTGCTCATCAATTTTATGGCGCAGCTGGGATCATAAGGCAAAAGCTGCAGAAGCGTTAAAGCTCACTGCAACCGATATGTTGGGAAATGGGTTGATTGATGATATCATTGAAGAACCGCTGGGAGGTGCACATAATAATACTGAGGAGATGTATGTAACCATGAAAGCTAAACTCATCGGGTACATTAACGAACTTAAAAAATTAACCGCTGAAGAATTGGTAAGCACCCGCATCGAAAAGTTTTCAGGAATGGGCGCTTTCATCGAAGCGTAATGCAAAACAGATTATAATCCAAAGCCGATACTTAATTGAGTATCGGCTTTTTTTGCGAATAAGGTTCCGATCATTCTAACCGCAACGCTATAACAACAGAAACTGTTGTCCTGCTTTCATAGGCCTTTCGAAAGCCGATAAGTCAAACTCATAAGCGGGTTGTAGCGACAGGTGTTTTTTGCGCGATGCAACAAACAAATTGCGAATGCTTTCTGCTATTTTCCCTTCACCTTTCATGCGCGTTCCAAAACGAGAATCGTTGGTCTTGCCTCCATGGCATTCGGCCACTTGTTTTAGTATTTTGGTTGCTGCGTCAGGATATGTTTTATGTACCCAATCCGTGAACAAATGTTTAACCTGTCCGTTGAGCCGGAGAATTGTGTATCCTGCAGTGTAAGCGCCTGCGTTGCCCGCAGCTTCAATCACTCCGGCTATTCCATAATTTGTTAAACCGGGAATAACAGGTGCTACCATTACCCCACACGGAATACCGGCCTTTGTTAGTTCTTTAATTATTTTCAATCGATTCTGATAGGTTGTTGTGCGAGGTTCCAGTTTTTGCCGGATACTTTCATCAAGCGAAGTAATGGTAACAAACACATGCACCAACTGATGTTCGGCCAACTGTTTAAGCACATCAATATCGCGCAAAATGAGTTGGTTTTTGGTGATGATGCCAACAGGATTTTTGTAGCGCAAACATACTTCCAGCAAACTGCGTGTAAGCTTGTATTTACGTTCAATGGGTTGGTAACAATCCGTATTTCCGGAAAGAGAAATGACTGCCGGTTTCCATGTTTTCTTTTCGAATGTTTGTGTTAACAATTCGGCAGCATTGGGTTTTGCAATCAACTTCGATTCAAAATCAAGGCCTGCACTAAAACCCCAGTATTCATGTGAGTTTCGGGCATAACAATAAATGCAGCCATGCTCACAACCCTGGTATGGGTTTGCCGAAAACTGCATGCCCACATCCGGGCTTTTTATTTCATTTACAATCTGTTTGGGATAATCAAAATAAACATGTGTATTTACTTCCTGGATCAATGGTTCATCCAATCCTTCCACAAATTCCGTAACGGTTTCGTACTTGCTAAACCGATTCGGAGTATTGAGCTGAGAGCCTCGGCCCTTTATAAATTCGGTTTGCATTTTTTTTATTGTCACTTATTATTTTTAGCCGCTGTCGCGTCCCGAAGCTTCGGGATCGGGAACGCCAATGACATTTATTTTGCCCACTGCATACTATCCCTTTGCCTACTTTTTGTGTTTTACGATTACGCTCTTTTCAACTTTTCAATCTCAACCCGCATGCTGCGCAACATATTCATGATGCTTTCCAGGTTTAATTCCTCTTCCTTTTTATCCGATACATTCAGCGTGCACACAAACTGCCATATTTCCAAAACGTCTGAAGCATTTACGCTATAAGGTGAATACGTTTTATTATCCGAATGCAGTTCAAGCACCGTTTTCTCTTTTTTATAAATGCGTTTGTACACAATTCCTTCTTCTTTGGTAATTAAGATATACGTATCGCCATCGTTTATATCGGCAATGGATTCCACAAATTTCCCGATCACAAAACTTCCATCTTTCAATGGAGGCATTGAATCTCCCTTAATGGGAAACGCTCGGTGTTTACCAACGATCCGAAACGGTAAATTCATATTGGGCAGTTTCTCAAAATACTCTGGGTCACTGTAGCCATTTAAATAACCGGCCGAAGCTTTTGCCGTCACCACTTCCACCAGATCGTTATTATTATGATCCACCATAATGGGAAACAACAACCTGTTTTCCGCAACCTTCATCAATTGCGTATCCTTCAATCCACTCAGGTTTGATTTAACCAATGCATCGATCCCCACGTGAAAGATATTGGACAACCGGATCATCACTTCAATGGAGGGCTCGGCCCTGCCCTCTTCATATGAACCGATACGTGCGCGGCTGAGTTCGATCTCATCAGCTAATTGACCCTGGCTCCAGTTTTTAAGCAAACGTAAGTGCTTGATATTCGCGGCTATTTTCGACATACTAAAATATTTAGTACAATAATACTAAATTTTGTAGTAATCTTGCAAGTGAAATTTTTGATTGATTACAGAGGAGATTAAGTGATTAGTTGATTAAGTAATTGGTTGATTGGGTTTGCCTCCGGTCAAATCAATTGCTTAATCACAACTCCTCCTTTTTAGTAATTAGGTTTCTTGAGTTGGTTAAGTTGACAAAGTCTATTCGTCAATACATTCAAACAACGCCATCTTAACTTAATAACCCCAACTAACCTAACCAACTTAAATACTTAAGCAAAGCGTGAATAGGCAAATCGTACATATAGATCTGGACTCTTTTTTTGTTTCGGTTGAACGAATCCTTCACCCGGAGCTTAAGGGTAAACCTGTGTTGGTTGGAGGCACAAGCGACAGAGGTGTGGTGGCTTCGTGCAGTTATGAAGCGCGCGGATTTGGTGTACACTCCGCAATGCCCATGCGCCAGGCAAAATTACTTTGCCCCGAAGCCATTGTTGTGCGTGGCGATACAGCAGAATACAGTAAATACTCCGATACCATTACCGAGATCATTAGTGAAGCTGTGCCCATGTACGAAAAAAGTTCGATAGACGAATTTTACATGGACCTGACGGGAATGGATAAATTTTTTGGTTGTTACAAACTGGCAACCGAACTGCGTCAACGGATCATTAAAGAAACAGGCCTGCCCATTTCTTTTGCCATGTCGGTTAACAAAACAGTATCCAAAGTCGGAACAGGCGAAGCAAAACCAAATGGGCACAAACAAATTATAAGTGGTACCGAAAAAGAATTTTTAGCTCCCTTGTCCATCAAAAAAATTCCGATGGTGGGCGATAAAACGTATCAACTACTACGCGGAATGGGTGTAACGTGGATCCGCACCTTACAGGAAATGCCATTGGAACTGCTCCAACAGGTTTTGGGTGAAAACGGAACCGCAATCTGGCGCAAAGCACAAGGTATTGATCACACACCTGTTGTTCCTTACTCCGAACGTAAATCCATTTCAACCGAACGTACTTTCGAAAAAGACACCATTGATGTTAAAGCATTAAAAGGATTGCTGATCGGCATGACGGAGAAATTAGCGTTTCAACTGCGTACCGAACAAAAACTAACAGCATGTGTAACGGTAAAGATCCGTTATTCCGACTTCAACACTTATACCATGCAGGCCCGCATCCCCTATACTTCGCTTGACCATGTATTAATTGAAAAAGTAAAAGAGTTATTTGACAAACTCTTTCAAAAACGCATGCTCATCAGGCTTATTGGTATACGCTTTAGCCACCTTGTTCATGGCGGACACCAATACAATCTTTTCGACCAAACACCCGAACAAATTCAATTGTATTTAGCCATGGATAAAATCAGAAAACGATATGGAAAAGATGCCGTAGCGAGAGCAGTAGGAACCGACTTCAAGGAATATGGAATGAATCCGTTTAATGGAATAAAAAGATAGTGTGGAATGCGGAGTGAACAAAAATGCGAAGTTGAAGAAGCAGACTATATTTTGTTAAAGAATCCTGATAGCTATCGGGAACTAAAAGGAAAATCAATGCTTCGTATCTTTATTAAGAATTCGTGGCCTTAGTGTACAAAAAATGTTCGATTAAAACATCCCAAATCTAAAATCAGAAATCTAAAATGCTTCTTAATTGTCATAGCTATTATAGTTTTTGCTACGGAACGTTGCCTGTAAAAACGTTACTTACTGAAGTTTATCTTAATGGCTATAGCACATTTGCACTTACCGATATTAATAATACGTCTGCGGTATTGGAGACACTGCGCTTAACCGAAGGCAAACCCCTTAAACCTGTTATTGGTATTGACTTTAGAAATGGTGTTCAACAACAATATGTGGGCCTTGCACAAAACAATGAAGGGTATAATGAATTGAATATTCACCTTTCAAAACACTTACACAATAACGAACCATTTCCACAAACCGCTCCTGATTTCACGAACGTTTTTATCATTTATCCGTTTGCAACATATACTGGATGGCCATTAAAACCGCATGAATTTATTGGTGTTTCGATTACCGATTTGCGACAACTTGCATTATCACCCTACAAAAACAATACAAATAAATTGGTTGCGTTGCACCAGGTAAGTTTTGGTAATGCGATGCAATTTAATATGCACCGTTTATTGCGGTCCATTGATACCAACACATTGCTAAGTATGTTGCCACACAATGCCCAGGCCAAAGGTGCAGAAACCATTATGTCCAAAGAAAAGTTGCTTGCGGCCTATGCTCAATTTCCGCATATCATCCATCATACCGAAACATTACTTGCCAACTGCCATGTTCGATTTGATTTTGGAAAACTAAGCAACAAAAACCTACAGTTTTACACCGATAATTTAGCTGACGATATCAAGTTGTTGCGCAGCGAATGTTTAAAAGGATTAGCCTACCGTTACCCGGAACCCAGTGCTTATAAAGAGGCTTTTGCCCGCATGGAAAAAGAACTTGATGTGATCGGTAAAAAGAGCTTTAGTTCATACTTTCTGATTAACTGGGATATTACCCAATATGCAAAACACAAAAATTACTACCATGTAGGCAGGGGCAGCGGGGCCAATAGTATCGTGGCGTATCTGTTGGGAATTACGGATGTTGACCCCATACAACTTGATCTGTACTTCGAACGATTCATCAACGAATTCCGCAGCAATGCTCCCGATTTTGATATTGATTTTTCGTGGACAGACAGGGATGATATTACGCGGTACATTTTTGAACGTTTTGGTAAAAACAACAATGTTGCATTGTTAGGATCCTATAATACCTTTCAGCAAGACGCCATTGTGCGCCAACTGGGAAAAGTTTTTGGTTTGCCTCCGGCCGAAATAGACAGGTTGCAAAAACCACAGCAGTATACGGATATTGATACGATAGGTCGGCAAATATTGCGTTACAGTGAACGACTAAAAGGTTTCCCAAGTCATCTAAGCATCCATGCCAGTGGTATCATTATTTCAGAGAAACCTATTACATATTATTCGGCAACAAATATGCCACCCAAAGGCTATCCTACAACACAGTTCAGTATGCTGGAAGCCGAAGATATTGGATTGTATAAATTCGATATTTTAAGTCAGCGCGGGTTGGGAAAAATTAAAGATGCATTGAGCATTATCAAACAAAATAAAAATGTATCAATAGACATCCATGATATCAAAAAGTTCACAGAAGATGAAGCCGTAAAAACATTGTTGCGCGAAGGAAAAGCCATCGGTTGTTTTTATGTAGAATCACCCGGAATGCGCATGTTGCTTGCCAAATTGCGAGCCGATGATTATTTGCGATTGGTGGCTGCAAGTTCTATTATCAGGCCGGGGGTGGCCAAAAGCGGAATGATGCGCGAATACATCATGCGTTTTAGAGACGAAACACTGCGGGAAAAAGCCCGAAATAAATTACCTCAGCTTTACGATATCTTAAAAGAAACCTATGGTGTGATGGTGTACCAGGAAGATGTGATCAAAGTGGCGCATTTGTTTGCCGATTTAACATTAGCCGAATCGGATTATTTGCGCAGGGGAATGAGTTGGAAATTTAAACAACGGAATGAGTTTTATAAGGTTCGCGAAAACTTTTTCAAAAATTGTTTGGCCAAAGGACACGATGAAAAAACCATCTCCGAAATATGGAACCAGATAGAAAGCTTCGGTAATTTTGCTTTTGCCAAAGGACACTCGGCAAGTTACGCGGTAGAGAGTTACCAGGCATTATACTTAAAAGCATATTTCCCGTTGGAGTATATGGTTGCCACGCTTAATAATGGTGGTGGATTTTACCGCATGGAATTGTACATTCACGAAGCGAAGATGCATGGCGCAATTATTCATTTGCCTTGCATCAATAATAGCAGCAACGAAAACACGATTCAACAAAACACCATTTATTTAGGCCTGTCCTTTATTGCCGAAATAACCGAACATACACGCACACTTGTTTTACATGAACGTTCGTTGCATGGTCCTTTCACAAGCTTGGAAGACTTTGTGGATCGTGTTGCGATTTCGATAGAACAATTGCGGTTGTTAATTCGGGCAGGAACATTTGCATTTACAGGTAAGGATAAAAAAGAATTATTATGGCAGGCACACGCGTTGGTTCAACCCGTTGCCAAACACAACAACGCAAGTGTATTGTTTAAAAAACAAGTTAAACACTTTAAACTACCCACGCTGGTCAGTTCCGAATTGGAAGAAGCGTTTGATGAAATGGAATTGTTGGGCTTCTCATTATGTTCACCTTTTAAATTGGTGCAGGCTACAGAGTTACCCATACTTACTGCTTTTCAATTACCTAATTATATTCATCAAACAATAACGATCCTTGGGTATTTGGTCAACAAGAAAACAACGCAAACATCTGGTGGGCAAAAAATGCATTTCGGAACGTTTATTGATATCAAAGGACATTGGATCGACACAGTACATTTTCCCGAAAGCGCTAAAAAATATCCATTTACAGGTAATGGCTGTTATTTAATAAAAGGGAAAGTAACCGTTGAATATGATTTTTTATCAATAGAAGTGGAAATGTGCAAACGCTTAAACTATATCGACAGGGAAACAATGATTGAAACGACCATTGAGCGTTAAACTTACATACCCCTTCCCTGCAAAATGATTTTTACGGTATAGATTAAAATGCGAACATCAACAGCAAGTGAAATATTCTCGATGTATAAGATATCAAACTTAAGGCGTTCAACCATTTCATCTACATTTTCAGCATAGCCATACTTTACCTGCCCCCATGAAGTAATACCCGGGCGAACACGGTGCAGTTGCTTGTAATGCGGAGCCACTTTGATGATCTGGTCAATAAAGTATTTTCTTTCGGGACGAGGCCCAACCAAACTCATATCACCAATCAATACATTAAAAAACTGCGGCAACTCATCCATGCGGTATTTGCGCAATACCTTGCCAATTCTAGTAACGCGTTTATCATCCTCTTTCGCAAGTTTAGGCCCGTCTTCTTCGGCATTTACATACATGCTCCTAAACTTATAAATAAAGAAGGGCTTGCCATGTAAGCCTATCCTGATCTGCTTAAAAAAAACAGGTCCGGGGGAAGATATCTTCACCAACCAGATCAATATTAAATATAACGGAGAGCATAAGATCAATACAATACAAGCAACAAAGATGTCGCTCAACCGCTTAACTACTTTTTGCCATTGAGGCAATATATTGGGTTTAATTTCGATCAATGCAGTACCCATCACATTCTGCATTTTCACCGAACCCGATAACATATCATAAATATCAGGAATAATTTTGAGCACCACCTGTTCACCTTCCAGCAAATTATTTACCCGAATAATATCGGAATGATTGGTACTTTCAATTGCCAGGATAACTTCCTCGATCTGCTCCTCAGCGATAATACTCGATAGTTGTTCATACGTTCCGAGTTGTGGGAGTTTTCCTGTCAGAGGCCCCTCTTCTGTATTCACATTTACAAAACCCTTGAGCATAAACCCCTGGGTATATTTTTCATTTTGGATCTCCGTTAATAAATTGAACGCTTTATTATTATTACCCACTATAATGGCAGGAAACCCGATACGTTTGGCAATCAATAATTTTTTCAGGTAACCGGCCGAAAGCAACCTCACAAACATGGTAAAGCCATAGTGAAGAGCAAACAAGGTGACAAGCGAATAGTAGTAATCTTTGTACCCTGTAACTTTATCATCGAGCAATAACAGGAAAAATAAAATAATCACACCAAAAGCGGTAAGGGTAAACGTTTGCGTTAGTTCCTTTAACCTTGAACGCCTCCACACATCGATATACGTTCCCGATAAATAATACAATACCATCCAATACACCGGAATGTATAATAATCCGATAAAGAGGTTTTGATCGGCCGCCACCGGCACCTCATATCCGGCTATTTTATCAATATCAATAAATAACTTACGGTATAAAAAGAAACCAAACCACGCTGCCGATGATGCTAAATAATCAAGCAGAATGATAATGGCTGTATGTATTTTTTTTTGTTGCGATAGCTTCATTCAATCAGCCTTTAAAACCTACTAGCTTAACGTTATCAATATAAATATCAGGCACTATATTTTGTACATTTACAATAGCAATATAGATAATGAACTTGCTGCCTGCTCTTCTTGTTGCAACTTCATTGGTTAAGTCGATATACAATTTCTTCCACTTTTCAGTAGGATAGGTTTGAATAACAGAGAGCGCTCCACTCGTTCCGTCAATCGCATTATCAAAATAATAACCGATATCCAGGTTCAGATTACTCTTGTAATCAATTTCGAGGTAAACCGGAGAACCTTGCCCTACCAGTTCATATTCTCCTGATATGAGTTGCAATTGTTGATGCCCACTGGCAATTTCTATTTTGCCTGAATTGTTCCCAATACGCCAGGCGCGACCATCATTTACGGGAATAACAGTATCGCCAGGCAAATAATACGAAGGGTTAACTTTGAATGCACGTGTGGCCCGATCATAATCTTCAATAAACTTAAAATCGGTTCCCGGTAAATACCTGAACACAGGAACAAATGTATCAATTACACCTGCTTGCAAATTTCTGACTTCAGTATGAGTTGCCATAAATGGGTAAGCTGTGCGCACACCTGTTTGACCGGTAACTGAAATCCCTGCATCAATTCTGATTTCCGTTGGCCCTACACTTTGTACAGGGATCAAAGAAGGAAGACCGATCGTGCCCAGCAATATTCCCTCATTGGAAATCCACATATCGTTAAATCCCTCTGAATTATAACCCTGCGTATTGGAGTCGGTTTGAAAACTATAAGAAGGTACACATACATAAGAAGGTACCATTACAGCTTCCTCTCCGATCATGCTGCATGCAGATATGGTGAAACAAAAGAATAGTATAAGGATGTAATTAAGGGATTTCATCTTTGGCAAATTTATTCGAATACCTCAAATAAACGCACTATGCATCAAACAAAGTACTTGGATGCAGTTTTTCGATGATCTGGTGGGCAATACGAAGCGACTGGTAAGACTGGTAAGTATCCTGGGTGATCCTTTTGCGGCTTAAGATAGCCTGGGCGAAATCCTCAAGCTCAAGCTTTACCACATCCTGCCCTTTGGTTCGGCTTTGGTTAACGGGAACTTCCTTATATTCACCGGTATCAGATTTGAGCAACTTGGTAAGATCAAACTTTTCCAGGTCAAGTGTAATGCATTCGTTTTTTTGGTAAATACGAATTGAATTGCTTTCCGGCTTTTCAAAGTTCCCGCAGTTGATATTGGCAATGCACCCATTTTCAAACTCAATACGTACATTGATAAAATCTGCATATTCATTAAATACTTTGGAAGCATTGGAAACCACCTTACGCACATTGCTACCAACAATTGATATCAATAGATCAACATCCAATAACACCATCCCAAAGATGATTGAGTCGTTGGAAATGCTCAGTACTTTATTCTTAAATCGGTTACACTCAATATAAGTTGGTTTTTTAACCAGGCGCCTTAAGGCTTTGATCTCGGGATGGAATTTTTCCTCATGCAGTATTTTCAGGCTCACATTGGCTTCGATGGCCAGGTCGTTCAATTGTTTGGCTTCCCTGATATCCTCAGACAATAAACCACTTAACAATACATGAACCGACTGCATAATGGATTGTGAAGCATACTTAAAGTGCGTACCTACAGGAGATGCAATATCAACGGCATCCACCACATTAAGCAATAGCTGCAGGGAATCAAAAAAAGGAATGGAGAGTTCCTTTGCAAAAGATGCTGCATTATGGCCATCATGATCAAATAAACCTACAATTTCGAAATCGGGTATCTGAACCAGTTGGGCAATATGCCTTCTGCTTAATTCATTTGCGCCTATTATCCCTATTTTTATCATTTGACAGATCAAAAATGGGGGGATTAAATATTTTTCTCATCCTCAGTTATACACGTTTATGATTGTTGGTTTTCAGAAAAACACTAAAAACTATACACCCCTTCCGATACTTTTAACCGTTTGTTTAAAATTGCGCACATTCCACCGCTATATATTGGCGTATTTGCAGGTGAATATGACAGACGACTACAAACACAAAGGAGCCCGAAAAAAACTGGTTGAGCTCTTAATATCCAAAGGAATTACTGACACGAAGGTGCTTTCAGCTATCCAAACGATTCCCCGTCATTTCTTTTTTAGCTCCACGTTTCATTCCCATGCTTATGAAGATAAAGCCTTTCCTATTGGCGAAGGACAAACAATTTCGCAGCCCTATACAGTCGCTTATCAAACCCAGGTTTTGCATATTACTCCAGGAGATAAAGTTTTGGAAATAGGAACCGGAAGCGGATACCAGGCTGCTGTTTTATTGCAAATGGGAGCCAAACTGTATAGTATTGAGAGACATGAATCCTTGAGCATTAAAGCAGCGAAACAACTACAAAAACTGGGATTTAAACCGATATTGAAATGTGGCGATGGGACCAAAGGCTGGATTGAAAAAGCCCCTTTCGATAAAATTATTGTGACTGCCGGAGCGCCCGTAGTTCCCGAAACACTTGTTGCGCAATTAAAATTAGGCGGAATCATGGTTATCCCGGTTGGCGATAGCAAAAAACAAAAAATGCTGAGTATCATTAAAACCGGAGAACACACAACCGAAACAATTGAACTGGATTCTTTTGCCTTTGTGCCCCTGATTGGCGAAAAGGGTTGGCAGAAATAAAATACTATAGTATAAATAACCTTTGACTAGAAGAATGTATCCAATATTTTACATATATAATTCGTTCTTTGATTATTCAGAATCAAGTCCTAAAGCTAAATAAAATAAAAAGTGAAAAATGTCACGTTGGCTTTGGGGTTTGCTTTTTTTTGTTAGTTTTGAACAGCCTACTATTCAAAAAATGTATTTACTCACGGGAAAACAGGAAGACGCCATTAAATTAAGGACAAGAAGAGATGAGCGTATTGCAAATAATCATTTTACAGATGATTTGTCAGTTCATGATATGAAAACTATATTGGACATGCGGCAGAAATTCCCTCTAGCAAAACTTAGAAGCGGCCCTTGTGGCTATTATAACTGCCTTGGACTAGTTTTTGCGTCACGAAGAGCGAGGATCTTTGAGAATGAAGACATTGAAAATATTCTGAAACATGACAACTATAGAAAAGTTGCAGAAAAACATGTAATGGCTGGGGATGTTATTATTTATAAGGAAAATGGTTTTTTTGTGCATTGTGGAATAGTAATACAAAAAGAAAATCTTAGCTTTACAATAGTTAGCAAATGGGGAAATGGCGATGAACTTATACATCCTCATCAATATTGCTTTTATTGGAATGCGAATACTACATTAGAGTTTTACAGAGTATTTCCCGAAAGGATGTACGACTTTGACTCTATTTATAAAATCAATCATAATTTAACTCTGTAATGACAACGACTATAAACTTAAAAGAAATATCAGAGGCATTGTTATATTCAAATGTCCCATATTTTCTATTCAAAAAAGTTACGAATAGTTCTGTGTGTTATGACTTTTCAAAACAGAATAGTACGGATAAAATAGTATCATTATTAAATGATCTATTGAAAAACAAAAATATTGAAATAGAAGATATTCAAAAATTCTATTTGTATATAGGTTCATTATATATAAAAGGAGACTTTAACTTTAAAACTATTGACTTGTTATCAGTTAGGAATATATATTGGGCAAAAGAGGTTATCAGCATTATAATCAATGAGCCGACAGCACAAACCAATATTGATGTTAATGTTAATCATCAGGCAGTTCCGGTAGATAATACACACAAACTAATAATAAGCCATAGTTCCATATGAAAGTAATTAGTCTCGGGCTTTTTGAAAGCGTATTAGTAGACAAAGCAACTAATACAGTATCTTTAATTAATATGATTGAGGAAATAAACGCTCCAGAATTTCCAACCAATCTTCAAAAATCAGCATTTTTCTGTCTTCTTGAAAAGACTAATGGAGAATCAGATGAACAAGACTTTAATTTACGGGTTTTACTAGCTAACGAAGAAAAATTGTCTCAAAATTTCACATTAAACTTTCAAGGAAAAAACAAAAACAGATTAGTCTTAAACATTGGCAATTTCGTTTTTGAAAAAGAAGGAATATTAGAATTTAACATTAATCTTAATAATGGGCAATCCCACTCTTACTGTGTATTGATAAAAAAATAGGTTAAGAATAGAAAAGCTGACCTCAACATAATGAATTCAGCTTTCTTATTATCCTTTATTGGTCGGCTTAATTTTGAGTTTCTGGCCAGCCATTATTTTATTTCCTTTGAGGTGATTCCAACGCTTAATATCTTTTACTGTTACATCATACTTCTTGGCAATGCTTGCAAGCTCATCGCCCCTGCGTACCTTGTAGGTGGTTTGAGCGGGAATTCCTTTTTTCTCCGTTTGGATCTGCTTGTTTAACGCAATCGCCTCCGTATTCATTTTGTTTCTGAAACCCGTATCGGCATTGGCGTTCGTAAATGCAATCGCCTTATTATAAGGAAGTGTCAGTGCTATTTTCTCATTGTTAAACGGGATAATACCTTTGCGCAAAGCTGGGTTAAATGCTTTTAATTCATCAACGCTCATGTTTAACTTTAATGCAAGTTGATTTAGCGAGTAGCTGTTATCCACCATCACTGTATCCGTATGTTTCACAAACTGAACCTCTTCACTCGGATAAATATTATGCTCAGAAGCATATTCCATCACATACGTTGCTGCAATAAATGCAGGAACATACCCTCTGGTTTCACGAGGTAAATACTGTTGGATCGCCCAAAAATTCTTGACCCCGCCTGCTTTACGGATCGCTTTGTTCACATTACCCGGACCGCAATTGTATGATGCAATAACCAACAACCAGTCGCCATAAATCCGATAAGAATTACGCAAATACAGAATAGCGGCTTCGGTCGATTTCTGAACATCACGTCTTTCGTCATAAGCTGCCGTGGTTTTCAATCCATACATCCTGCCCGTTGGAGCCATAAACTGCCACATACCGGCAGCACCAACAGGAGAGGTAGCGCTTGGATTCAATGCCGACTCAATAACGGCAAGATATTTTAACTCCATTGGCATATTGGCCCTGTCCAATGCTTCTTCAAACATTGGAAAATAATATTGACTCCAGGCCAATACTTTACTGGTAAGCTTACGTCTCCTGATCGAATACAGGTCGATATAAGGGCGTACATATTCATTGTACTCGAGCGGAATCTCCGATTCCAATACAGCCAATCGGTATGCATAAACAGAATCGGCATAAATAGGCACATCCGTTTGCTCAAACCCATAAATATTCAAATCACCCTGTGCAATTTCAGGGTACAACTTATTGCGCCACTTAATGGTATTGCTATCAATAAGGGCCAATTGCTGCTCATCGGCAGGTATGGTTACACGCTGTGCTTCAACAGAAACGGCAACGGAGCCAACTATTGCAAATGATAATATATATTGAAAAAAGTTTTTCATTCAGTCAATTGATTGGGAGTGCTACTTCACCCCATAAAGAACAAAAATATAGGAACCGATAGGAGAATTCCAAATTTACCCGTGCTTCATTGCTTCCACTTATTGTGAAAAACACCTTATTAATGACATTAAATCACATGTTAACCATTGTCAACCCTGACAAAAACAAAAATGTGATTTTTTTCTAACGAATTGATCTAACGGGCGTAAGGCGAAATCGCTTGAGTAGTGAAGTTTTGTTCCAAAAACTTATAATGAGCAGCAATTGCAATCATGGCAGCATTATCTGTACAATACTCGAAGGCCGGGATAAATGTTTGCCAACCTCGTTTTTTGCCTTCTTCTTCCAAAGTTTTGCGCAAAGCGGAATTTGCCGAAACACCTCCTGCCAAGGCTATTTGTTTAATACCGGTTTGTTCGCTTGCCAATATCAGTTTTTTCATCAAATGGTGAATGATTGAATATTGGATGGAAGCACATACATCAGCAAGGTTTTGCTCTATAAATTGAGGATTGTTCTTTACATGATCCTGCACAAAATAAAGGTAGGCCGTTTTTAATCCACTGAAACTATAATTCAAATCAGGAATATTGGGTTTGGGAAACACAAATGCTTTAGGATTCCCATTCGCCCCATACTTATCAATAAGTGGCCCACCCGGATACGGAAGTCCCAAAATTTTAGCTGCTTTGTCAAAAGCTTCACCGGCTGCATCATCATTGGTTTGCCCGATTACCTCTCCTCTGAAAAAATCATGCATCACGGTGATCATGGTATGTCCGCCCGAAACGGTAAGACATAAAAATGGAAACTTCGGCTTGGGTTCATCAATAAAATGTGCCAATACATGAGCTTGCATATGGTTCACTTCAATCAAAGGAACTTGAAGCGCCAAAGCCAATGATTTGGCAAACGATACTCCCACCATCAACGAACCAATCAATCCGGGACCGGCTGTAAAAGCAACCGCATGTAGATCATGCCTGGCAATATTGGCTTCCTTTAAGGCCACATCCACCACCGGTACAATATTTTGCTGATGCGCCCTTGAAGCCAATTCGGGCACCACTCCCCCATACTTTTCATGTACTTTTTGCCCGGCTACAATATTGCTCAACACAACTCCGTTTTGAATAACAGCCGCGGCAGTATCATCGCAAGAAGATTCAATGGCAAGAATATTGATTAAGGATTGGTTTGGCATCTGCTTTTATAAAATTTTTCTATTCTGTATATTTGGCGATTCCGGGTTTGAAAAAAACAATTAAATACATCTTCTACTCCTTGCTGGGCATCTTTTTAAGTTTGCTCCTGCTCACTCTTATTGTATTTAACAGCAGTAGGTTTCAAACATGGATTACTTCCAAGGCTACAAGCTATTTGAGCGCGCAATTTAAAACAAAGATTACGATTGACCGCATTAAGTATTTTCCCTTTAATGGTTTTGCATTAGATAATGTGTACTGGGGTGATCAAAAAAATGACACCTTGTTTTTTGTGGATGAATTACGTTTTAATTTGGGTGGTTTTAACTCCGAAAAACTTAAGCTTACACTCAACGATGTTATTGTAGAAGGAGGTTATTGCAAAATAGTAACCTATCCCGATAGCACATTTAATATTGATGTATTATTCAATATTTTGGACCCAAACGATACTATTCCCGATACCCTCAGCCCTCCTTTCCAGCTTTATTTTAACAGGGTGGCATGCCACAATTCACGTTTTAGATTAATTGATTCCACTTCGGCATTTGAAACAAGCGGATTTGACGGTCTTAACGAAGACTTTCACCATATTGAAATTGTTGCCCGCGATTTTTGGATCATAGAAGACTCTCTCCACTTTGACCTGAGAAAACTTGCCTGCGCAGAACGAAGCGGTATAGAAGTAAAAAACGCTCAAACCATTGCAACCATCTACCCACAGGGAATGTTGTTTGACAACCTCGAGTTAAACACAGCATACAGTCATATTGCCCATACTTTTCACATGCGTTACCAGAGCTGGGACGACATGGGGGATTTTAACCAAAAGGTGAACATGTATGGACTGGTACGTGAAGGAGAAGTAGATATGCGCGACCTGCAATACTTCTCAGATGCTTTGGCCGGAAACACTCAACATTTTAAAGTTGATGCCGAGGTTACCGGAACTGTTGACAACATCAAGATCAAAACAATGGATGTTGACTTTGGTACCCAAAGCAAACTTAATGGAAATGGCACGATAAAGGGCTTACCGGATATTGACGAAACCTTTTTCGATCTTAAGGCGAATCAGGCCACAACAACAAAAGTAGATCTTGAACGATTGCTGACAATGGGTTTGCCTGATGAGTTAACGCAACTTGGAGACATGAAATTTAATGGTAGGTATACAGGATTTTATAATGACTTTGTTGCTTATGGAAAATTTCAATCAACACTGGGAAGTGGCTCCTGTGATTTGAACATGAAATTGGGTAATAGCACCACCATTCCTTCTTATTCAGGAAAATTGGCTTTGACCAATTTTAATATAGGAGGTCTTGTTCAACAATCGGCTATTGGTAAAACATCACTTAAAGCCGAGATCAACGGAAAAGGATTTAATATTCATGATATTGAAAGCAAAATAGATGCACAGGTCGCTTATTTAGAAGCCAACCATTATATCTATAAGCATATTGCACTTGGAGGAACTTTCGTGCATAAAATGTTTGAAGGCCGATTCGATATGAACGATGAAAATGCCGAAGTACACTTTGACGGAACCATTGACCTTAACAAGGAAATTCCGTTATACAAGTTTAAAGCAACCGTGGATTATGCCGATTTAAAAGCATTGCATTTTGATACGTCCAATATGGTATTATCTACCAAGATCGATATCGATTTCTCTATTCAGAATATCGACAATAATGAAGGTGAAATTAACCTGAACAAAATCCTGTTTATTAAAAACGGGATTGATTATCCCATCGAAAATATCCGTCTTAAATCTACCATCAACGGAAACAAAAAAAGTATCGCCATTACAAGTGATATGTTATCGGCACAAATACAGGGACAATATGTATTTTCGTCAATGTGGTCATCCTTTAAAAACATCTGTTTCCAGGCCGCTCCCGACTATTTCCACCCCATTACGTTACCCAACCAGTCAACAGAAAACTTCACCTTTAAAATAGACATTATTGATACCCGGGTACTTTCCGATCTGTTTTTCCCTTCAGTTAATATTGCCGGAGCCAATTTTAAGGGAGGACTGAACAATACCAACAACTCATTTAATATTGAAGGAGAAATAGAAGCGTTAAGTTACAACGACTATACTTTAAATCAGATTTCAACTCAAGAATCCATTGAAAGAGGAAATGGAACTATTTCGCTGGCCATTGGAACCTTATCCAACAGGGACACGATGTTGGCACAAAAAATTTCGATTCAATCCTACCTCAACAAAAATGAGATCAATTCAACCTTTTTAGTTGCCGATACTTTAGGCTTTATTCAAACGACTCTTTTTGCCAACACACTGTTTTCCGATCAAACAATCCTCACCAAATTTGATTCATCGCAGATAACCTATAAACACAAACAGATCCAAATTGGCAACAACGCAAACATCTTGTATTCGAAAGCAACCAACCAGTTCTCAATCACCAATCTCAACCTTTTTCATGATCAAGAGCATATAGCACTGAATGGATTTTACGCTCCACAGAAAGATTATCATTTTACGGCAAATCTTGATAATGTTCACCTCAGTATCATCAATCTCATTTTTCAGAAATCGAATATTAAGATCAGAGGAGAGGCGAATGGAGAAATAACACTGCAAGGCAATCATCATAATTTTATGATCAATACATCGCTGGCTCTCGATACGGTTGTATTGGACAATGATTCTATCGGGAACTTCACAATTGCAAGCAATTACGATGAGCAACAGAAACGTTTTGTAAGTGTTGTTAAATCGACAGCGGGACAGCTTAAAAATTTAGAACTGGGTGGTTATATCGATACGCGAAAATCGCCATACGAAGTTAATTTCAACTTAGCATTTGCCGAAAGTGACCTTCGCAGCTTTCAGGCATTTATCAAGGAGGATGCAACCATTTTTTATGGTAGGGTTTCCGCAAAATGTAAACTAACCGGAACTGTCAATAAACTTGTGGTTGACGGAGATATCCATTTGAACCAGGTGCTTGCAAGGATAGAATATTTAAAAACCGTATATGCGTTTAATACAACAATTGGATTTACCCAAAACACCATCAATATTAATCCTTTTCAGGTAACGGATATTTATGGAAAAAAGGCAAAAGTAAGCGGATCCATTTCGCATCAATACTTTTCTAATTTCATGTATAATATTCAACTGAATGAGTTGAATGGATTTCAAGTATTAAATACAACTTCAAAGGATAATACCCTTTTTTACGGAAAAGCATATGCAACAGGAAAACTGAGCATAACCGGCCCTCAAGACGATCTGATGTTGGAGGCAACTTTAAAAAGTACAAAAGGAACTGTTTTCAACATTCCACTCAGCGAAAGCCAGGATGAAGATGGAGATGCCTTGCTCAATTTTGTAAACAAAGACACAACACTTAAGTCTGTGAACATGCAGGATAAATCAAGCCTGATCGGGTTTAGAATGAACATGTTTGTAACCATTACGCCTGATGCACAGATTCAACTCGTATTTGATGAGACCCAGGATGATAAAATAATCGGTACAGGACAAGGAGCCCTTCAGATGGAGCTCACCAAGCAGGGGAATTTCAACATTTATGGTGATGTTACCATTGAAGATGGAGAATATAAATTTACAGCCATTGATATTTTTACCAGGAAGTTCACCCTTAAACGCGGTGGATCTATCATTTGGACCGGGGATCCGTTACAGGCAAAAATGAATATCCAGGGCCTTTATAAAATACGGAGTGCCGATGTATCTAAACTTCTTCCCTCTTCCGATTCCACCAGAAAACTTGTTGCCGTTGAATGTCTCTTAAATTTAAAAGGATATCTAACAGCACCCGAAATTGGATTTGATCTTAATTTTCCTGATAACAATAACGCCTTGCTGGGAAATAATGCATCGGCATTGGAAAATACGCTGCGCAGGTTGCGCAATGAACCCGATCTCATGCAACAACAAGTTGTCAGTTTAATGTTATTCAACACTTTTGTTTCCATGCAAGGTGTAACACAGCAAAACCCGGACATTGCTTCCGAAATTAACAATACCTTGTCATCACTTATATCTGCGCAAACCAATAGCATCTTGGGGAAGGTCGCACCCGGACTGAATGTAAGTACCGATTATCGGCTCCCTGATGAAAAAGCAGGTGCAGGTGCACAAGCCTATTTTTCAGCCTCTAAAAGATTTTTAAATGACAAATTCGAATTGCGGGCCAGTATTGACATGTTGAATACGGGAACCAGCAATATTACAGGACAATATAACTTACGACCCGATGGAAATTTAAAACTGATCGGGTTTAACCGTAGTGCCAAAAGTGTGATCAATACAGGATACACCCAAAACGTAAATAGCCAAGGAGTTGGTTTATATTACCGTAAGGAATTTGATTCCTTTAGCGAACTACTCCGAAAAAAGCAGAAACAGATTATTATTCCCAACAATTAAACTCTTTTAATTATTTTCGATTTTTAAATTAATACCAATCATGAACAGTACCATAGGTATTCCAAGCGTTGACCTGGCCGACTTCTTATCAGGAGATCCTAATCGAAAAAATTCATTTGTGCAACAACTGGGTAAAGCATACGAAGATGTTGGATTTGTGGCCATCAAAGGCCATCTTCTTTCTGATGAACTTTCAACAAAACTATATGCAGAAGTAGAAAAGTTTTTTCAACTTCCACAAGAAACCAAAACACGTTATGAGATCCCCGACCTTGCCGGGCAACGTGGCTATACATCCTTTGGCAAAGAACATGCAAAAGGAAAAAGCGAAGGTGACCTCAAAGAGTTTTGGCATTTTGGTCAATATGTTGAAGATGGAGATGCCATAGCAGAAACATACCCACAGAATATTGATGTGGTTGAACTACCAAACTTTAATATCGTTGGTAAACAAACCTATAAAGCATTGGAAGAAACCGGCAAATACATGTTGCGTGCCATTGCATTGTATTTAGGTTTGGATGAATTCTACTTTGATGCAAAAATCCATAATGGGAACAGCATTTTACGTCCTATTCATTACCCTCCCATTACCCATGAACCTAAAAGTGCGGTAAGAGCAGCCGAACATGAAGACATTAATTTGATCACATTGCTAATGGGAGCATCGGCCGATGGTTTGCAAGTACTCAGCAAACAAGGCGAGTGGGTTAATGTGACAGCATTACCTGAACAATTAGTAGTGAACGTGGGCGATATGTTGCAACGCCATACAAACAATAAACTAAAATCCACTACCCACAGAGTGGTAAATCCGCCACGCGAAAAATGGAGCACTCCCCGCTATTCAATTCCGTTCTTTTTACATCCCATAAGTGAAATGCGGTTGGACTGCCTGCCATCATGCATCAGTTCCGAACACAATATTCATTACCCACCCATTAGTGCTGGAGAATATTTGGATGAAAGATTGCGCGAAATAGGGTTAAAAAAGTAACGTTCGCCTCATTTTTACACCCTTTATCAAAAGAAAATTGTTTTACAAACAACTTTATCCGAAGTTGCTTTCTACTAAAAACATATAGCACTATTATGAATAAACTATTTAATTTTTTGATCATCATTTTGTGTTTGGGAACAACTGTAGTTGCGCAAAACACTCAATATAAATTACCGGCATACCGAACCGAAAAAGAGCGGGAACTGATGTTACAAAACAGGAAAGTGAACAACCCTCCTGTTTTCGGTAAAGCCGACATTTCATTACCAACCAATATCCGTTATCCGGGTGAGTTCGAAGAATCACAAGCAGTATGCATTTCTTGGAGCTGCGATTATGATAATAATGGAAATATCACAGGAGTAGATACGACCTCAGAATATGGTTTTATCTCAGCACAATTGGCTAAGTATATTTCAGATGAACTTCCCGTTTGGATACGTATTCCATTTGCCAGCGATTCACTTCGTATTTTGGGAAAGATGAATACGCTTGGTTGGCCACTTACTCAAAACTACCGTTTTTTTGTGACCACCGGTGACGATTGGTGGATGCGCGATTATGGACCTAATGGTATATACTGGGGAGATAAGGATAGTTTGGCTTTTATTGATTTAAAATACTATGAAGGCAGGAACTTTGATAACGATTTTCCAAAAACACTTGCTGCGGCAATGGGCATTCCTAATTATGAAACTACACTTAATGGAGAAGGTGGTAATTTAATGGCAGACGGATTTGGACGCGTGTTTTTCAGCAATGTAATGGATCAGGCCAATAGTGTTATTAATGGCTGGGACAGCACTCAAACGATTGACTCTCTTTCAAAACTTTTTGGGGCCAGTCATCCTATTAATCTCAGAACTTTGGAGTGTGATGGCGGAACAGGTCATATTGATCTATATACAAAACTTGTTGACGAACAAACCCTGTTTGTCATGGAATATCCATCAGTTGTTACAGCTCAGGATAAAAAAATCATCGAAGACAATTACCAATACCTCACCACGCTGAAAACAACATATAACAGGCCTTTCCGAATTATCAGGGTTCCGATGCCTACCAATGATAATGGTACGATCACGCGTAAAACCTGCAATCAAATAGATGCCGATGCCAGAACATTTGTAAACGGAATCACACTCAACAAAACTTATTTGTATCCATCATATTCAAACGATGTAAATGGCAATAAACAACAAACCAAAGACGCAACGGCTTTGTTCCAAAAACATATGCCAGGGTACAAAGTGATCCCGATTGATGCCAGAGCAGCATCTCCGGCTGGAGGTTCTATTCACTGTATCACCATGCAAATACCTGCCGACAACCCAGTATTATTCTGGCACCCAAGTATTGATGGTTACGGGGCAATTGCTCCTTCCTTTCCTATTGAAGCTAAAATTACCAACCGCAGTGGTATTGCAGTTGCTACTTGTATCTGGAGAAAAAGAGGATCGAATATTTGGAACCCAGCGCATCTAACAATGGATAGCACAGGTATATTCAGAGGAAATATCGTTCCTGGTGCTTTAACAACCAGTGATACAATCGACTATTATCTGGAAGCTATTACCAATAATGGAAAAATTGCTACCAAACCCATTACCGCTCCGGAAGGATATTACACCATTCAATTTGCGGGATACAATACCGGAACAAATGAGTTGGCTGTAAAAGCAAAAAACCATGTATTTGCTGCGTATCCAAATCCGGCAAACACAGAACTGACAATTCCTTTCCAATTGATTCAAAATGCGAACATCAGCATCAGCTTAATGGATATTACCGGAAAAGAAATCATGCAAATTAACAAAAACAATATTCCCGCTGGACTGCAACATGAATCGATAGATACATATGCCATTCCCAACGGGCTTTATTTTTACAGTCTTACCGTAAATGGAGAACGAATCGATTCACGTAAGATTATTATTAAACATTAAGCCATTTTAGCAGCACCTTCCCTTTTCATATGATCAAAAAAACGATTAGCGCGATATATATATTGCTGGTATTGGCCGGTAATACCGCCTGTGCGGGCAACGACAGCACAACAGTCAAAAAATTCAGTCCAAGCGAGCAACAGAAAGTAATATACCAAACGGCATTGCAATTTGTGGCAACATATCATTATTCCAAACCACAGATAAATGATGCCTTCTCAGAAAAGGGACTGAACAATTATATTGAAACCTTAGACCCTTCTAAAGTTTACTTCCTTCAGTCGGATATCGACAACTTTCAGAAATACAAGCACTCGCTGGATGATGGTATTTTTAGCGGAGATATCAAACCGGCTTTTGTTATTTTTAACACCTACCAGGAACGGTTGAACGAGCGCATTCAATATGCATTGGGCTTGCTTAAAACACCTATCAACTTTAACGAAACCGACTCTTTTGAAACAGACAGGGAAAAAGCCGATTTTTCAAAAAACTATTCAGAATATGACAGGCTTTGGAGATCCAAAATTAAATATGAATGCCTGGCAACAAAAGCAGGCAAGCCTGATTCTTCAAATAAATATTTGGAAGACGTAAAGAAACGTTATGAAACCCTTTTAAAGTTTTCGGGAAAAACAAAAAGTGAAGATGCCTTTCAACTGTTTATGAATGCACTGTTGGAAACTACAGATCCGCATACAAATTATTTTTCACCACGCACAGCCGAAGACTTTACGCAAAGCATGAGCCTTTCGCTTGAAGGGATCGGGGCACAACTGCAAACAGAAAACGAGTACACTAAAATACGCGAAATCATTAAGGGTGGACCGGCTGATAAAAGCAAACTGCTTTTTGCAGGTGACAAAATTATTGGTGTAGCACAGGGTAAAGATAGCGAAGTAGTTAATATTATTGATTGGCGCCTGGATGACGTGGTAAGTTTGATCAGAGGAAAAAAAGGGACAGCAGTGCGTTTACAAATAATACCCGCCACTGAGCCCAATACGACCAAAATGATCGACCTGGTGCGCGACAAGATTATCCTTGAAGATCAGTCTGCCAAAAGCAGCATTAAAGAAATAACCCGTAACGGAAAAAAAGTAAAAATCGGGATCATCAGCATCCCAACTTTTTACATTGATTTCGCTGCTGCGGCTAAACACGACCCCAACTATAAGAGTACCACACGCGATGTGAAACGATTGATTGATTCGCTTAAACTTCAAAAGATTGATGGATTGATGATCGACTTGCGAAACAATGGAGGTGGCTCATTGCAAGAGGCAATTGAATTGACCGGCTTGTTTATTAAAAGTGGCCCCGTTGTTCAGGTGAGATATGCCGATGGAAATAAAAAAGTGGAAAATGATTATGACACAACGATCTACTATAATGGTCCATTAACGGTGTTGGTCAATAAATTCAGCGCATCGGCATCTGAGATCTTTGCAGCAGCTATACAGGACTACAACAGGGGAATTATTGTTGGAGAACGTACCTTTGGAAAAGGAACCGTTCAAAACATGGTTGACCTGAATGAATTTATTCAGTATAACGACAAAAAACTCGGCCAGGTGAAACTAACGATTGCTAAGTTTTACAGGGTAAACGGGGGAAGCACCCAACACAAAGGCGTTACTCCCGATATTGAACTTCCAAGTCTGTTCCCCTCTGAAAAATACGGAGAAGATGCCAGCCCATATGCGCTTCCTTGGGACCAGATTGAAGCCGTGCTGGTTGAATCAACACAAAAAGTCACTCCTCAACTACGTGTACAAATTGTTGCAAATCATACCAACCGGATGAAATCGGACCCAGAATACAAATACTTGCTGGAAGACATCTGGGAGATAGAGGCAAATGATAAACAACGGTATATGTCGCTTAATGAAGCTAACTATAAATCCATACTCGACAAAGAAGCCGCTGCTAAGAAGAAAAGAGAAGAAGCCCGAAAACAGGAACGTAAAAATACAACCGACAAACCTGACTTAACTCTGGAAGAAAGCGAACAAATTATAGCCGACCTGATCCAGTTAAAAAAGTAAAACGATAATCCTTGAATCACAAAAAAGCCCATAACAATTGATGTTATGGGCTTTTTCTTTGGATTCCATTGTCATTGTATCTTGTAATAGGATAACCCTAACAAGCCTTAATTAACCTTCCCTTTGCAAACTAAACTGCATAAAAAATCCCGGTCAACAATTGCCGACCGGGATTCTCGTATTTGTTATTTAATATTATTCTTGTGCAGCAATAACAATGTTCAACTCTGCCGTTGTTGATGAAATAGGCAAATCAGGATCACTGCTAGTCAAACTTACAACTTTAATCAAACCTAATTTTGCATCAGCTCCTCTTTTGTATAAAAGTACACTACCTGCTGAAAGTTGATTAGCAGAAGTTGTCCAAGTAGTAACAGTTGAAGCTAATTGAGTAATAAGAGAATCACTATCACTGGTAGCGATTGCATCAAATTGAGCAGCTGTTAAAGTAGTTTTGTATAGAGATGTTGTGTTTGCTCCTGTCCAGGTTAAACCACTATACAATCCTTGCATTACAGCATCAGAAGGGCTGGTTAAGGTTGCTTTATTCGTTTCTCCATAAAAAAAGCAAATATCAACGCTCGCTTTATTGGCAGCAAATGTACTTGTGCTAAAATCAGCAAATGGATCTTCAGCTTGAATAAAGTTTGAGTTGGTACCTGCACCATTTGACTGTCCGAACAATGGAGTAGCATTTGAAACATCCAATCCTTTTGGAGCTGTGCGTGTTACAACGGTAGTTGTAGCGGTTGCAGGAGAACCTTTTTCACCAGTTAATGCAGCTGTATAGATATACGTACCCGAAACAACAAGATCTTTCACCGTTTCAGTTGCACTTGTTCCTGATAAACTTTTCGACAATAATACTTTACCATCATTTCTGGTTACTGAAATTGATTTTAACTTATTGTCTACGTTTCCTGTCGCTGTAATCGTAATCGTAATTGAATCTCCCTCCAATGGGTTAGCAACAGAAGGTGTAATTGTTACCTTTACATCGGTAACGTCAGCGTTTGAATCCTCTTTAGAGCAAGAAGATAAAATAGCTAATGATGCTACAGAAAGCATCAAAAATGATCTTACTAGTTTTTTCATGTGTGTTTTAGGTTTTTATTTAATTGTTAATTATAGTTTATTGAGTTATGCTGTTTCATTCTCTTCCGAGTCGTGAGCATAGTTTTCACGGCTAAATTCTTCGAAATTGTATTCCGGCATCAACGTGGTTTTTACATAATTCACCGTTTCGGTAAATGCTTCTGTAAATTTATTAAAATCCTCTTTGTACAAAAAGATCTTATGTTTCACGAAGCTACCATCTTCAAAACGTTTTTTGCTTTCGGTAATGGTAATAAAATAGTCGTTTCCTTTTGTTGCTTTTACATCAAAAAAATACGTCCGCTTTCCTGCTCTGATCTTTTTTGAATAGATCTCTTGTCTGTCATCTTTGTTGTAATCCTCCATGTCGGTTGTCTATGTTTTTTTCTAAGTTAATATTTCGGGAAAAATAGCCGATGCGATTGGCTTTTCAAAATCTTTTTTTCGTCACAAAAACGTTCATTTAACTCGGTTTAAACAAATATCGGGCTACAATATTATGAACCCACAGAAACCTCTTCAATCAACTGACTCTGATACAGTTTAAAATACCTGCTTTTTAATTCCATCAAATGCTGATGGGTTCCCTCTTCCACAATTTCGCCCTCATTTAACACCAAAATATAATCAGCATCCTTTACTGTAGAAACACGATGACTAATGATAATAGCTGTTTTTTGAGCCATTATTCTTTTCAGGTTCGATAGGATAATGGATTCAGTTTTGGTATCCACAGCCGATAAACAATCATCAAAAATAAGCAGTTCCGGGTTTTTAATTAAGGCTCGGGCAATCGATACACGCTGTTTTTGCCCACCCGATAACGTAATACCGCGCTCCCCTACCAATGTTTGAAACCCATCTGCAAAATTCTGGATCGTATCGGTTAAGGCTGCATCATCAGCCGCTTCCCGGATGCGTTCTTCAACATCCGAAACATCAGCTGCCAATCCAAAGGAAATATTGTTTGCAATGCTATCCGAAAACATGAATACATCCTGAGGTGCATACCCGATCTGCTGTTTAAAATAATGCATATTGGTATCCTTAATATTCTCACCATCAATCAAAATACTACCCGATTGCACATCCATCATGCGCAACAATAGTTGAACAAGTGTTGTCTTACCCGAACCGGTAGAGCCAAGTATTGCAAGGGTTTTTCCTTTGGGAAGTACAAACGAAATGTTTTTTAAAGCCGGACTATTTTTTCCCTGATAGGTATATGTTACCTTTTTAAAAACGATCTCACGATGAAATCCTTTATCAGATGTTGAACGGGAAACAATTTCGGGTTGGGTCTGCAAAAACTCATTGATACGCTGTTGTGAAACAGCCGCCCGTTGAATAAGTGATGTTGTAAATCCTAAGGATGCAACCGGCCAGGTAAGCATATTCACGTACAATACAAACTCAGCAATGTTTCCAATTGTAACTTCTCCCGAAATCACCATCATTCCGCCAATAAAAACGGTCAGTAAACTGCTCATGCCTGTAAGAAAGACCATTGATGGAAAGAATAAGGCATCTACCCTTGCCAAATCCATCGAACGATCATAATATGTTTGGGTTTCTTTTGCAAAATCCTCTTGCGAATCGCGCTCTACTGCAAAGGCTTTAATGACCCTTATTCCGGAGAATGTTTCCTGGACAAAAGTGGTGAGTTTGGATAACTGAGTCTGGATGGCATCACCACGTTTATTGATCGTAGTATTTACCCTAAAAATTGCATAGGATAATATGGGCAATGGCATTAGCACCCAAATGGACAATTTAACATTTACCGAAAACATGGCCCATAAAACCAAGATAATCGTTACAGTAAAATTGATCATGTACATAACTGCCGGACCAATGTACATCCGCACACGCCCCACATCCTCAGATATGCGGGCCATCAGATCACCCGTATTGTTTTGGCGGTAAAAACTCATGGGCAATTGCTGATAATGCTGGAAGATCTCATTCTTCAGATCATACTCCACATGCCTCGACATAACAATAAGCGTTTGCCTCATCAGGTACATAAAAAACCCTTTAATGAGGGCAAAAATGGTGATGAGCACTCCAAAGTATAAAATAATATACCCCACCTGTTTGTACACCACAGGTTGTAAGCTGGTTCCTTCATACAATTTATAGGTTGCCAGATTCTGTTGCACAAGGTCAATGGCTGTGCGAACCGACTGTGCCGGAAAAACCGCAAAAAGATTGGAGGCTGTAACAAATAAAATTCCTAATACAAACCTAAGCCTATACTTATAAAAATACTTATTGAGGTGTTTGAGCGCTTTCAAATGATTATCTTATCAATTTATAATGAACAATGCAGAAACTAGTTTTGTTCTGACTAAAATCAGCATTAAACAAAGCGCCAATATACGCATCAATCCTAAGAGTGAAGCACGATATTAACCAATTTGTCAATCCCGAATTTTGAATTACTTTTGCAAACTTCTATTTAATTAATCGTAATACAAAAATCTATGTCAACACAAGCAGCTAACACAAGCAATCCCCTCGACATTTTTAGTCAGCTCACTACATACGACCATGAAAAGCTGGTGTTTTGTCAAGATAACCATACAGGGTTAAAAGCTATTATAGCTATACATAATACTGTTTTGGGCCCAGGATTGGGAGGAACACGTGTATGGAATTACGCTTCGGATGCTGAAGCCATTAATGATGTATTGCGATTATCGCGCGGTATGACCTATAAAGCTGCCATCTCAGGCTTAAACCTTGGTGGAGCGAAAGCGGTTATTATCGGAGATGCAACAACCATCAAAACAGAAGCTTTGATGCGCAAGTTTGGTCGTTTTGTCGAAAACCTTAACGGTAAATACATTACAGCTGAGGATGTAAACACAACAACCAAAGATATGGAGTACGTGAACATGGAAACAGACCATGTTGTGGGTTTACCAGAATCAATGGGTGGCGGAGGAGATCCATCACCGGTAACAGCATACGGAACTTTCATGGGAATCAAAGCTTCGGCCCAACATGTATGGGGAAGTGATAGTCTTAATGGAAAAAAGATCGCAGTTCAGGGAATCGGTAAAGTAGGTGGCCATTTGATCGAAAGATTGCATGCTGAAGGTGCCAAATTATTTATCAGCGATATCAACGATAACGTATTGGCTCATTATGCCAAAGAACTTGGAGCTACAGTTGTTAAAGGTGATGATATATACAGCTTAGACGTTGACATTTTTGCTCCATGTGCAATGGGCGCTGTGTTAAACACTGAAAATATCGAAAAATTAAAATGTGCGATCGTTGCAGGTGCTGCTAATAATCAGTTGGCAGACGAAAACGTTCACGGGCCAATGTTGGTTCAAAAAGGAATTGCTTATGCTCCAGACTTTTTGATCAATGCGGGTGGTTTGATCAACGTTTACCAAGAACATATTGGTTACAACCGCGAAACAGCTATGCGTAATACCGAACACATTTATGATGTAACCTTGCGTATTTACAAAGAAGCTGCGGCTAAAAATATTCATACACAACGTGCGGCTATTGAATTAGCTGAAAAACGTATTGCTGATATGAGAAGCGTAAAAGCTACTTATTAAGATATTTGACAAAATGAACAATTGGTATCGATACCGGTTGTTCATTTTTTTAAATTATAAAAAACAAAACGTTGGGTTATTTTAACACAACACTATCTATACAAAAAATAATAAAAGGTTCTTTTCATGTTTAACAGAAGATTTTTGCGAATCAAGGTATTACAGGCCTTGTATGCCTACCACCAGGATGAAACTCCTAATCGCACCACGCATGAAAAAGCTATGCTTAAAAGCCTCGATAGGGCTTACGAATTATACATTTTCTTACTATCGCTACCTGCCGAATTTCGTTTTTACATTGACAAGGAATTAGAAAAACAAACTTCTAAGTATTTTCCTACCGAAGAAATTATTGTGCCATTGCAAGCCATGCACAACAATCAATGTATTGTATTGCTCGAAAAATCAGAAGTCATCAATACAAAAATGAAAGACATGAAGCTCAAATGGACAGGTACTTCCGACCTGTTTAAGAATAGCTGGGCCGATTTGCAGAAGAACGAATTTTTCGCTTCTTACAGCAAGAATCCGAATCATGGCTTTAATGAAGATCGGAAACTGTTGTCGGAGATCTACCAAATATTTATTGCCGAGAGCGAACTGTTTGAAAAATACATGGAAGAACAATTCATGAATTGGGAAGACGATCAGGTACTTGTTACCAATGCTTTGCTCAAATCGATAAGCCTAATGAAAGAAGACGGCAGCGGTGATTATATTATTACCGAAGCAAGCGTGAGTAGTGATGACAAGGATTTTATGATTGATTTATTCCGCAAAACCATTGAACAGGAAGACGAGTTATCGAAACTTATCGGTGATAAAACAAAAAACTGGGAAACCGACAGGATCGCTGTTGTTGACTTTTTATTAATGAAATTGGCTTTGTGTGAAATTACAAGTTTTCCGCATATTCCGGTTAAAGTTAGCATCAACGAATACCTGGAGCTTGCCAAATTGTACAGCACTCCTAATAGTCATGGATTTATCAATGGCGTATTGGACAAAGTGCAGATTGACCTAAAAAAAGAAAATAAGATCAACAAAACAGGACGCGGCCTGGTGGAGTAAAACAAGTAAAAAAGAAGATAGTAAACGTAATGCAATAAGCAGAGTTGCTGACTGTGGACAACCTCAAACAAAAACAATAAACCTTAAAGTGATTATAAGTATGATAAGAAACGTAATTTATTCAACCCTAATTGCTGGCGTTTTATTTTCGTGTGGCAATGATGGTCCTAAAAAAGCTTCAACAGATATCGTATCAAACCCTATTACGGCTGACAGTTCAGCTCCAAAACCATCAGACGACACCAAAGGAGCGGTCATTACCTTTGAAAAAACAGACCATGATTTCGGCACCATCACCCAAGGCGAGCAAGCCGAGTATAGCTTTAAATTTCAAAATACCGGAACACAAGATCTGCTCATATCGAGTGCTGTGGCCAGTTGTGGTTGCACCGTACCTGACTATCCAAAAGAACCTATCAAACCGGGAGCATTTGGTTCCATTAAAGTAAAGTTTAACAGCGATTATCGCCTGGATGCTTTTGAAAAAGCCGTAACCGTAACAGCTAATACACAACCTTTGGAAACACTTTTGCTGATCAGGGGTTTTATTAACCCTAAACCAGGAGCAGATGCAACCAAAATACCCGTTCACTAACACAAATCATTCACACAACATAAACAAACAATAACAACATGACACTTTTAAACATTTTATTAATGGGCCAACCAGGTGGTGGAATTTCTTCTTTTCTTCCATTGATCTTAATTATGGTGGTATTTTATTTTTTCATGATCTTTCCTCAAATGAAAAAAAATAAAGCCCAAAAGAAATTCAGAGAAGAATTGAAAGAAGGCGATAATGTGATTACCATTGGTGGCGTTCATGGTAAAATTGAGCGTTTACAAGAAACGACTTTCATTCTAAACAGTGAAGGAACACGCTTAAAGTTAGACAGAAGTGCTATTTCAATGGAAGCTTCACAAGCATTGAATGCACCCGCTAAGAAATAGTAATTAGCGGTTAGAGGACAGTGATTAGTGAATTTTAACTAACCACTGTCCTCTAACCGCTAACCCCTAATGGTAAATGAAAAAAATTGGCATCACCGGGAGTATAGGAAGCGGTAAAAGTACCGTAACGCAAATATTTGCCACATTGGGTGTGCCGGTTTACGATGCCGATACCAGGGCAAAATCTTTAATGGTAACCTCTCCCGCTTTAATTCAAAGCATCAAACAACTTTTTGGCAACGAAGCCTATCTGCCATCCGGAGAGCTGAATCGCAAACATATTTCAGATAAAGCCTTTACAGATAAAACCATCCTAGCACAGCTAAATGCATTGGTACATCCCGCGGTGTTTACTGATTTTGAAGAATGGAGCAACGCCCAGCAAACTCCATATGTGATCAAAGAAGCTGCATTGATGTTTGAAAGCAATTCTTATAAGCAACTTGATGAAGTAATTGTTGTGACTGCTCCCGAAAAACTGCGTATTGAACGGACAATTGCGCGTGATGGAGCCAGCCTTGAATCAGTGCTCAACCGGATGAAAAACCAACTCACGCAGGAAGAAAAACTGGCACGTGGTCAGTATGAAATTAAAAATGATGAGGAACAATTACTCATTCCTCAGGTTCTCAAACTACATGAGTTGTTTACCCATTAATGATCCCAATGTTAAATTTTGGTTAACATTTCTTTTTTCAAAACAACACACAATACTATCTTAGAACTATATTTATCAAGGTATAACAGCAATTTTAGCTTTACTTTGCCGTGCGTCTCAATGTTAATTTTGTGTTAAGTAAATATTAATTGAATCCATTTGTTATTAATATCGCACCACTTTTTAATAACATATGAAAACACGATTACTGCTTTTGCTTACGCTCTTATCTTTAAAAGGATTTTCGCAATCGGCCGATAACCCTATGCCTTATTTTACATTTGGCAATGGAGTAGGCATCACTCCACGTGATAGCATTTTTTCACTCAATATTCGTTTTAGGATGCAAAACCGCGTTGGGTATGTTTCCGTAAATGATGAAGACCTTTCTGTTAAAGAGTTTGAAATGATCGTGCGCAGACTACGTTTGCGTTTAGATGGTTTTGTATACAACCCAAAATTTGCATACGCCATTCAGTTTTCTTTTTCTCGCGGGGATATGGATTGGGACGTGACACAATACCCCAATATTGTACGTGACGCGATGTTTTTTTACAAACCTACTTCTCATTTTACCCTTGGTATTGGTCAAACAAAATTGCCTGGTAACCGACAAAGAATTGTTTCCTCAGGTGATTTGCAATTTGCCGACCGATCGGCCGTAAATGCCCTGTTTACAAACGACAGGGATTATGGAGTCCAACTATATTACAATAATAACATCAACGATTTTTATTACATTCTAAGAGGAGCCATTACCAACGGGGAGGGAAGAAATGTTGCAAGAAGCAACTATGGATTAATGTATTCAACGAGAGTAGAAATACAACCATTGGGAAAATTTACCAAAGGTGGTGATTACTTCGAAGGAGACCTTGCTCGTGAAAAAACACCCAAATTGGCAATTGCCGGACATTATGCTTTTAACGACCATACAACCCGAACAGGAGGAACGCTTGGTGCTCAATTGTATGGAAATGCCTCTTACCACAATTTTGGAGGAGATATCTTGCTTAAATACAAAGGCTGGGCTTTGAGCAGTGAATTGATAAAACGCCAAAGCGATAACCCATTAACAATTTCACCCGATGGTAAATCTCAAAAATATGTGTATACAGGTTATGGGTATGTAGGTGATTTGAGTTATTTGTGGAAACGAAACTGGATGTTGGCTGGTCGCTTCAGCAATACAATTCCTGATGAAAAAGCTGCTTCATACGAAAAGCAGATCAAACAATATGCCGTGGTAGTAGGTAAATTTATACGTGGGCATCGTTTAAAATTCCAAACAGATGTAACATACAACGATATTATTGGCGCTGGTAAAACCAATTTTTGGCAGGTACGCTTCCAACTCGAAATCGGGATTTAACAAGAACAGCAAATGCAAAAAGATGCCCAACATATTTAACAATGTTGGGCATTTTGCTTCCGTTAAAATTTAGCTTGGTATATCAATCCAACCACGACAGCTACTTCAAAAAAGCAACTTAAATAATTGGAAGACGAATATTGGGGCGTTTAAACATTCTGCTCATGCCTACTGCAATTGGATACTGCCAACATAAAACATATAGTCCAATACGCTTTGTTTCGATATAATACACTGCAACACTTATAGGCGCAACTTTTCCTGCATAGAATGTCGAATGGCTTGTAATTTATGTAAAAACCTTCTTCTCTTTTCCCTGCCATTTTTGTTTGATATAGTAGCGATTGAAGTACTAGCATAATTATTGGTTTCTTATAGGCTATGTTATAAGGAATAGCTGGCTTTGATGAATTTTTCGTTTAAGCATACTGCAGGAATTTCGTTAAAAACCTCATTACTCATAAGGAAGTCCCAAAAAAAGAGGAGTGAAACAATCTGTTCCACTCCTCTTTTCATAAATCGCTCATTCTATTATAATACCAAACGGAATAATAAGAATAATCCACCTGCCAATATAATTGTCACAGGTAGTGTAAGGATCCAAGCAATAGCAATACTTTTAATGGTTGCAGGTTGTAGGTTTTTAACCCCTTTACTTGCCACCATACTACCTGCAATACCGGAAGACAATACTTGTGTAGTACTTACAGGTAATCCAAAATAGGTAGACAATCCAATTGTACTTGCAGCAACCAATTCGGCCGAAGCACCTTGAGCATAAGTAAGATGTTGTTTCCCGATTTTCTCTCCAATAGTTTTAACAATACGCTTCCAACCTACCATTGTACCCAATCCCAATGCTACAGCAATGAACAAGATAACCCAGTTTGGAGCATAATCGGTAACAGATTTTAGCTCTTCTATTTGCTTTTTCAATTTCGATTTATCATTAACACTCAAATCAAGATCAGGGCTCTCAAGCATTTTCTTGCTCGCTTTACTAATCGTGATCACATCTTTACGGATGGCAAATTTTTCCTTTGCTGTAAGGTATTCAAATTCTTTTGCGTAAGCAATTCTTCCATCCAATCCTTTTACCAATCTGTTAAACTTAGCAAATTCGAAACTATCTGCTTCATTCATATTTTCCATATCAACCTTGGCCATAATTGATTGAATAGACGATAAGTTCCTTTTATAATCATCAATATCTTTTGAGCCATTAATAGCGAAATAACCCGGTACGATTGCGATTAAAATAAGCATTACCAATCCTACACCCTTTTGTCCATCATTACTACCATGAGAGAAGCTTACACCTGTACAGGTTAATAATAAAATGGCCCTGATCCAGAATGGTGGAGGAGCAGTTGTATTTGGCTCTTTAAATATCGACTTATTTTTAACTACCTGGCGCAAAATATACATCAACAAAATAGCCAAACTAAAACCCACCAATGGAGAAACCAGCAACGACAATCCAATATCAGAAGCTTTGCTCCAGTTTACATAAGAAACATTTTTATTTTCTGCAATTAGCGAATAGGCCAACCCAACCCCCAGAATAGATCCAATTAAAGTATGAGAGCTTGAGCACGGAATTCCGAGATACCAGGTACCCAAATTCCAGATGATAGCCGTAAGCAACAGCGCCATGATCAGCGCTATACTATGATGAATATTGGTATCTGTTAATACTTCCACGGGAAGCAGGCTTGTAATACCAACTGCTACTGTGATTCCTCCCGCAAATACTCCAATTGCATTCCATATCCCACTCCATGCCACAGCAGCCCATGGTTTTAATGAATTGGTATAGATCACCGTGGCTACAGCATTGGCTGTATCGTGAAACCCGTTGATAAATTCGAATGCAAATGCTGCCAAAAGACAGAAGATGAGTAACGTGCTGAGAGTAGGATCTAAACCAAACATAGTTATTTACGATTTGTGGCAAAAGTAATTTGATGCCTGCTCCACAATGTTAAGCAATTGTTAAGTTTAAGAACAAGCAATTTGATTAAAATCTTATTAGAATCCTAATTATCGTATGAACCAATCTGTTGCAAGATTATTAAACACAAAAAATTCATCTGAAAAATTGCAAAAACCAATTTCAATCACGATTTTGAGCATCCTAAAGACTGACGCTATGAATACAGCCAACTCCATTGATG
Source organism: Chitinophaga pinensis (assembly GCA_943369665.1). Lineage (GTDB taxonomy): Bacteria > Bacteroidota > Bacteroidia > UKL13-3 > UKL13-3 > UKL13-3. The sequence goes on along the minus strand of CALRNX020000003.1, from coordinate 37,277 downwards.
ATTATATTTTAAGTTTTCCGAAAGCCGTTCAAACGCTGCTGCAACAAGTGCGAAACACCATTCAGAAAGCAGCGCCAAAAGCCACGGAAGCGATGAAATATGGCATCCCTACTTTTGTTTTAAACGGTAATCTTGTTCATTTCGGAGGATACAAAACCCATATTGGTTTTTATCCCGGAGCAGCAGGTGTTGTAGCTTTTCAAGAGGATATAACCCAGTACCACAGCTCAAAAGGAGCTATTCAATTTCCGATTGATAAGCCAATCCCTCATGCACTGATTCGAAAAATTGTACTGTATAGGGTTAATCAAAACGAAGAAAAAGCTGCCCAAAAAGGCAAAAAGAAAACATGTGAAAATGGGCACACGTTTATCAAATCAAGTGATTGCCCAACTTGTCCGATATGTGAACAAAACCGCAAACCTGCAAGTGAATGGATGAACATTTTAAGCGCACCGGCCAGGCGTGCATTGGAAAATGAAAAGATCACCACATTAGCCAAACTTGCTAAATACAAATCGGCTGATATTCTGAAACTGCATGGTATGGGACCTGCTTCAATACCCAAGCTTACCAAAGTATTATCCGATGCCGGGCTTGCCTTCAAAAAATAGGAATATTGCTAAACACCTGCTTAATTTTACGTAAAAGATTATTCAAACATAAATAACCACCCGTTTCCAATATATTTGATGCGTTCATTCATCCAATAATATTTACCAAATGAAATACTGTTTAATCCTTGTTTCTGCTTTTACGTTGATCGGATGTTCCTCGAAAAAAAATGCAGCCACCACCAAGCCCGCTATTGACAGCGTAGCTGTTGCTCCTGTGACCCCGGAAATGGCAAAGTTCAATGAAGGGAAAATACTGTATGAGCAAAACTGCAGAGGTTGTCATAAATTATTCACCCCTGCCGAGATAACAGAAGAACAGTGGCAAATTAATGTGCCCATCATGACACGCAAGGTGAATAAAAATGAAGTACTCATTACACCTGCTCAACAAGAGCTCATATTAAATTATGTTTTGACCGCCAAAAGAAACGCTCCAACCGAATAAGGCAATGAATCGTTTATTCAAACATATCGGATCTTTGATCTTAATAACTTTAGTTACAAAACTACAGGCTCAACAATTATACTTTCCCCCGTTAAGCAATACCGCAACCTGGGAAACAACATCTCCGGAATCATTGGGCTGGTGTACCGATAAAATTGATTCGCTTTACGATTTTCTGGAAACCAACAATTCCAAAGCATTCATTGTGTTAAAAGACGGTAAGATCGTATTGGAAAAATATTTTGATACGTTCACCAAAGACAGTAATTGGTACTGGGCATCAGCCGGTAAATCACTCACGTCATTCCTGGTAGGCAAGGCACAGGAAGAAGGATATTTATCGATAAGCGATAGTTCATCAAAATATCTAGGTGTGGGTTGGACAAACTGTACACCACAGCAAGAAAAAAACATTACCGTTCGCCACCAAATTACAATGACCAGCGGATTGGATGATGGAGTACCCGACAACCACTGTACAGATCCTTCCTGCCTGCTATACAAAGCCAATGCAGGAACCCGTTGGGCATACCACAATGCTCCTTACACTTTACTGGATGGCGTATTAACAACGGCTACTTCGCAAACACTGAATGCGTTTACCACTTCAAAAGTAAAAACCCCGACAGGAATGAATGGTATCTGGTTAAAAACCAATGACGACAACGTATATTACAGTACACCTCGCAGCATGGCCCGTTATGGTTTGCTTGCACAAAACAATTTCATTTGGAACACCGATACCTTGTTGTATGATACCATTTACAAAAATCAAATGGTGAACACTTCACAAAACTACAATCTGTCTTACGGGTATTTATGGTGGCTCAATGGGAAACCTTCATACATGGTTCCAACCTTGCAATTGGTTATTCCGGGTAGTTATGCGCCAAATGCACCAACGGATATGTTTGCCGGCATTGGTAAAAACGGACAAATTGTAAGTATTGCCAAAAGCAAAGGTTTGGTGGTGGTTAGAATGGGCGATCCTCCCGGAAGTGCAATTGAGGTGCCAACAGAATTCTGTGACCAGATATGGCTTAACCTCAATAAGGTTATATGTACGAATACCACAGCTATTGATGAATCAAACAACGAGTTTACACTTGGCGTTTATCCAAACCCAGCCTCTGATCAACTCTTTATCGCATACACTTTTAATGGTGATTACTCAACTACCATATCAAATACATTGGGGGAGACTATACTCACAAACAACAATCAATCGTCAATTGACATAACAACACTCTCCAGTGGTGTTTATTTTCTTTCAATTGAAAACAAGGGACTTCTTTTCAAAAGAAAGTTTGTAAAGCCCTGAAAGATGGTGATTGAACAAAGCCTAATCCACTCCTCTCCCTTTCTGTGACTATTTTCTTGAAAACATTTCCTGTGTTGGTTTCTTCATTTTGTATTAAACCTTTACTTTCGAAACATGGCAAATTTAGTATCACAAAAAGCAGAACATTTAGTTGGTTCTGAAATTATCAAACTTGCGGGTGAGGTAAACCAAAAAATCAAAGAAGGACAAACCATTTACAATTTAACAATTGGTGATTTTGATCCGAACTTATTTTCGATTCCGGGTGAACTGAAGCAATACATTATTGATGCCTACACGCAAAACCAAACCAACTATCCTCCTGCTGATGGTATGCTGGAGTTGCGCACTGCTATCGCCCATTTTATCAAATCACAGCAAGGATTGAATTATGCTGTGGATGAGTATTTGGTGGCTGGCGGAGGTCGTCCGTTGATCTACGCAATTTACCAAACCCTCCTCGATAAAGACGATAAAGTGATTTATCCTGTCCCATCATGGAACAACAATCACTATTGCCATTTGAGTGATGCACAAAAAATAGAGATTGAAACTTTACCTGAAAATGGATTTTTGCCAACTGCCGAGGAGTTAAAACCATTGATAAAAGATGCGACCATAATTGCATTATGTTCTCCGCTGAACCCAACAGGAACCATGTTCCGGAAAGAACAACTACTGCCTGTTTGCGAAATGGTGATTGCCGAAAACGACAGAAGAAAAACCACTAACCAAAAACCTTTATACGTTTTATACGATCAAATTTACTGGATGCTTACCATGAAAGGAATTGACCATGTTGACCCGGTGAATTTGGTTCCTGCCATGAAGGATTATACCATTTTTGTGGATGGCATCTCAAAATCTCTGGCAGCAACTGGGGTGCGTGTTGGATGGAGTTTTGGCCCGGCTTATGTTATCGGAAAAATGAAAGCAATTCTTGGGCATATCGGTGCCTGGGCTCCAAAAGCAGAACAGGTGGCTGTTGGTAATTTTTTGCAAAACACAAGTGCCCTTTCAAATTATATAGCCAACCTCAAACAAAAAGTAACCGTTCGCTTTGAAGGAATTTATAATGGTGTAGAAGCGCTCAACCAAAAAGGATACCCTGTAAAAATAATTGCTCCCGAAGGTGCCATTTACCTTACCGCACAATTTGCTTTAAAAGGATACATACAACCTGATGGAAAAACAATAGAAACAACGGAAGACATTACTGCATTTTTATTGAACCATGCACAATTAGCAGTTGTTCCTTTTACTGCATTTGGCGTAGCCAAAGGAACAGACTGGTATCGTATTTCTGTGGGTACCTTAAAAGAAACTGATGTTCCACAAATGCTCTCAAAACTAGAAGCAGCATTGGCCACATTAAACAAACGAGCCGAATTGTAATCACTAAGTGTAAATCTTCAAACGTTTTAAATTCAACGAATCATCGAACATCAAACATTGAACGACAAACCCCAGACATCAAACGCTCCCGCCCATTATGATGTGATCATAGCCGGTGGTGGACCTGGAGGAAGTACTTGTGCGCTTACACTTAAGAATAGTGGTCTACGGGTATTAATGCTGGAAAAAGAAACATTTCCACGCGACAAAATTTGTGGTGATGCGGTAAGCTCAACAGCCAAACGTGTGTTACGCCAACTCGACCCTGAGTATGAAAAAGAGCTAATGGCATTTCCTCCCAAAGCATATATCACGGAAGCAAAATTATACAGTCCTAAATTTGAATCGTTGCAAATAGGCTTCCCTCTTGTAGGACATTGTATCCGTAGAATGGATTTTGATAATTGGTTATTTAACAAAGCTTGTACAAATCCAACATTAAAAGTGCTGCAAAACACTTCGCTAAAAGATGCAACAACAACTTCATCATCCGTTACGGTTACCACCGATACCGGTGAGCAGTTTACGGCAAACGTATTGGTAGGATGTGATGGAGCACATTCCATTGCTGCCAAAAAACTAGCAGGATTTAAAGTTGACCGCAAACATTATTCGGGAGCCATCAGGCAATACTACCGCAATATTAAAGGGCTTGAAGGCAACGCATTGGAAGTATATTTTTTAAAAGGGTTTTTACCCGGGTATTTTTGGATCTTCCCTTTATCCAATAATGAGGCAAATGTTGGATTCGGAATGCTCTCTTCGACCATTGCCGACCAAAAAATTGACCTCAAAAAATGCATGCACCAGATCATCAACGATATTCCGGAAGTAGCCGAACGTTTTAAAAATGCAGAAGCATTAGATGATGTAAAAGGTTTCGGGTTACCCCTTGGATCAAAACAATACAATATATCCGGAAACCGTTTTATGTTGTGTGGAGATGCTGCCTCACTGATTGATCCCTTCAGCGGAGAAGGTATTGAAACGGCCATGGAAAGTGGGAAATTTGCGGCCGAACAAATCATGCAATCGTTCTCTACCGATGATTTTAGCGCTACAACCCTTAAAGCCTACGACAAACGTGTTTATAAAAAAATGGGTGATAATTTTAAAAACCATTATTACCTCCAGCGGTTATTAGGAGACAGGGTATGGCTGATCAATGCCCTGATCAGTTTTGGAAATATTCCGTTTATTAAAAAGAAAATACCAAGTTTGTTCTACTAGTTTAGTCGATAGTCCATATTTTGATAAACGGCCAACAAATACTAAGAACAAAACAACGTCAAACAACAAACTTCAACCATTTAAAACATGACATTCAAGATATACACCAAAACAGGCGACAAAGGACAAACATCATTAATTGGTGGAACCCGGGTTCCTAAATACCATCTGCGTATTGAGAGTTATGGAACAGTTGACGAACTCAACTCTTATATTGGGTTGGTAAAGGAAAGTATTACCGATGAACATGTAAGAAATGTGTTATACGAAATTCAAGATCGCTTATTTACGGTTGGTTCGGTGCTGGCCAGCGACCCCGATAAATCAAAAATGAAAATTCCGGATCTGCATGAGGAAGATGTAACCTTATTGGAAACAGAAATGGATACAATGGATAACACATTACCTGAACTGAAGAGCTTTGTATTGCCCGGAGGAAACATTCCGGCATCCTATTGTCATGTAGCCCGTTGCGTTTGCCGGAGAGCCGAAAGATTAACCGTGCATCTGCAAACAGAAAGCGAAGTCCCCCAAATTATCGTTACGTATCTAAACCGATTGAGTGATTATTTATTTATGCTTTCTCGTAAGATCGTTCATGATGCTGGTGCCATTGAAACGCCCTGGAGACCGAGAATGTAATATTCATATTGTTGCATAATTAATAAATGCTAACACAATCTTCAATATTTTTTTCCAATTTCTAATGATGGCATTAACACCATGCATCATAAATTTTAAAGATGAAAAATAGATTCGTTACAAAAATGATGTTAGGGCTACTTTTAGCAGTGATTATATTTCATTTATGTATAACCGTTAAAATAATTCCTTACAATATCGCTTGGGGAGGAAGGTTAAAATCCGCGCAGGAAATGTATGTTTTTGAAGGCATTTCAATTGTTATCAATCTGTTTTTAGCGTTTGTGTTGTTAATGAAAGGGCAATACATTAAACCTTATTTCCAACAACCTTTAATAAATACGATACTTTGGATCTTTCTTGTCTTGTTTGTACTAAATACAGTTGGAAATGTTTTTGCAAAAACAAATTTTGAAAAATCGTTTGCCATATTGACACTTATCTCCGCAATTCTCATTGGGATCATATTGAAAAACAAAACATCAGAAAACTAACGAAATTGTTAGTTTACCCAATAGACTAATTTTTGCTTCAACCTACGAGCCGGATAATAAAATCATACTAAATAAACACCGTCTTTCTCTATCCTTACCAAACGCTTTTTGTAAAGCATTCCAAGTGACTTTTTAAATGCTTTTTTGCTGATATGCAATGCATCCGCAATTTCATCGGGTGTGCTATCATCGGTAAGTGCTATAAAACCATTATTGGCTTTAAGGTAATCGTACAAAATATCTTTCAGGTCTTCAAAACGTGCGAAACCTATTTTTTGAATGCTCAGGTCAACCTCTTTCGTAGGCTTAATTTTTTTCACCCAGGCTTTCATTCTTTCTCCAACTTCCAAATCACGAAACACTTCATCTTTGTATATTAAGCCTTTGTATGCATCATTGATTACTGCAAAATACCCTAAAAAATGATCTTCAAATATGAGGATATCTACTTCCTCTCCCACTTTTAGGTCAAGGTGTTCATTTACAAAAAAACGATTGAGCTTTGATGAAGCCGCCAGCCTGTCTGTTTCCTCATCCAGGTATAAATACACCACATGTATTTCTCCTTTGTGCATAGGCACAGCTTGTTGTTTGGCAGGTACCAGCAGATCTTTATCCAACCCCCAATCCATAAACGCTCCAAAGGGTGCAATATCAACCACACGCAACGCTGCAAACTGATTGAGCTGGATGAGCGGTTCTTGGGTTGTCGCAACGGGCCTGTCTTCCGAGTCCGTGTACACAAAAACCTCTATCTTGTCCCCTATTTTTTGCTCAGGGGTTGTAAACTTATTGGGCAATAACACGTCATTTTGTTCATCATCTGTAAGGTATAAACCCACCGCACTTGAGCGCAAAATGCTTAATGTATTTTTTTGTCCTAGGTAAATCATTTGTCTGTTCTTTTTGAAAAAAGTCAATAGTTTAATAGTTGATAGCCCACAGTAACATAATTAACCAATTAACACATCAACCACGGCTCAAAACTACATTTTTAATTGCTAATTATTTTTCGTTATTTACCTGTGGCATTAATAGCAAACCGTATCAGGTATGAGTGAGATTTTTAACAGCTATAAAGTTGCTCCCAATTTGTGGGACGAAATGTACTCAGGATCCTCCATCAGAGAACAATACAAGGGCATTTACGAATACATTAAATCCATTCCCGAACCAATCTTGAATGGCAAAGAAGAACTGGCTAAAAAATTATTTATGAGCCAGGGAATTACCTTTACGGTGTATTCGAGCAATGAAGGCATCGAAAAGATCTTTCCTTTTGACATTATCCCCCGCATCATTACAGCTAAGGAATGGGAGCTTATTGAGCAAGGCATCAAACAGCGATTAACTGCGCTCAACTTATTTTTAAAGGATATTTACCACCAGCAACAAATCATCAAAGATGGAATCATTCCGGCCGATATGATCTATTCATGTCCGCATTTTCTGCGCGAAATGATTAACGTTAATCTCCCCCATAATTTGTATGTACATATTGCAGGTATCGATCTGATAAGAGGCGAAGATGGTGATTTTTACATACTGGAAGACAACCTGCGTACCCCTTCTGGAGTAAGTTACATGATTGAAAACAGGGAAATAACCAAACGGATCTTCCCTGAATTGCTTACACAAAACAAGGTGCGCAGCGTAACCGACTATACCAATATTTTACATCAAAACCTCGTTTCCCTTTCTCCCCGCAATATTCCCAAACCCAATATTGTATTGCTCACTCCGGGTATTTACAACTCTGCGTATTTCGAGCATACCTTCCTTGCCCGTTTCATGGGAATTGAAATGGTTGAAGGCAGGGACCTGGTGGTAAACAATCATCATGTATACATGAAAACCACCACCGGACTCAAGCAGGTAGATGTTATTTACCGCAGGGTGGATGATGAATATTTGGATCCATTGGTGTTCAGAAATGATAGCATGTTGGGAGTCCCCGGTCTGATGTCGGCATATCGCAAAGGCCATGTAGCCATTGTAAATGCTGTGGGTAATGGGGTAGCCGATGATAAAGCCATTTATGCCTTTGTGCCTGCCATGATAAAATATTACCTCAACCAAGAACCTATTCTGAAGAATGTACCAACGTATCAATTGGGCAAGGAAGATGAATTGGAATATGTACTGAAAAATGTTTCGACAATGGTGATCAAAAAAACCAATGAATCGGGTGGATATGGAATGCTTATGGGACACGCAGCAACCGAAAAAGAAATTGAAGAATATGTAAAAGAGATACACAAGAACCCTCGTAATTTTATTGCGCAACCCATTATCAATCTATCATCAGCTCCTTGTTATATCGATGGTAAGTTGCAGCCCCGCAGGGTTGACCTCAGGCCTTATGCTCTCTGTGGGCCAAGCGGAATCGAAATTGTTCCGGGAGGACTTACACGTGTCGCTTTGCGCGAAGGATCGCTCGTTGTAAACTCATCGCAAGGAGGAGGCAGTAAAGATACTTGGGTGCTGGAAGAATAAACGCATTCGGATTCTCAACGTTTGTCACGAACCTTAGAGTCAATTAATATGAACAACACAATTAACACATTCAACACACAATGCTAGCAAGAATTGCCGACTCTCTTTTCTGGATGGCACGTTATATTGAGCGTGCCGATGGAATTATGCGCATGCTCAAAATTAACTATAACGCCTCGCTCGACAAAAACAGTGGAGATGATTTTAGCTGGAAACCCGTATTGCAATTGTTTGGAAACTTAAGTCAATCCGAAATTGATGTATTGCAAAACGACAGTAAACAGGTAATGCATTATATGATCACCGACCGCAACAATTCCAATTCGTTGTTTAACGTCATACGCAATGCCCGCGAAAATGCACGCGGGGTGCAAGATCATATTACATTGGAAGTATGGGGGTGTATCAACGATTTTTACCACAGTATCCGGAGCGAACAAGTCACCGAAATGATCAACAATGAACAATCCATTCAGTTGTTGGATGAATTGCTCAAGAACGGATTATTGTATTACGGAACATGTGATATCACCATGCCTCGGAGTGAAGGTTGGAGTTTTATGAATATCGGCAAGGCCTTAGAACGCTCCCTGCAAACAGTAGATCTTTTGGAGAGCAAATACAGTGCATTGGCATACGATATGAACGCCCAAACCGAAACACCCTATTGGAAATACTTGTTGATGTCGGCCTCCGGCTATGAGCTTTATGTAAAAACCTATCGTGAAGGGTTGAATGGGAAACATGTAGCCGAAATGATGATCTTAAATACCGATTTCCCAAGGGCCATTTTGTATTCAGTTGTGCAGCTTACACGTAATTTCGAAAAAATAAGAAGCGACAGAAATTTGGACAGCTATCGTGAAATTGAATTTTTAATCGGTAAGCTGCGCAGCACCATTCGTTACACCAATGTGGAAGCTTTTTCGCAAACGGAATTCAAAGATTTTCTGCACAATACCCGCAGTAATTTATTAGGTATTAGCAATGCATTGAACACTTACTATTTTAATTATTACTAGATGCCAACTTTTCAAATTAACCATACAACCCGCTATTCCTATGTTACTGCAGCCAGCTACAGTGCCAATCAAATCATCCTTTACCCAATGCAGGATGAATGGCAACAAGTGGTGCAGCATGCTTTAACCATTAGTGGTGATCCTGTAATTTCAACCCATAAAGATTATTTCGGAAACAGAATTGGCACTTTTACCATTATAGAACCTCATCACGAATTGTTAATTGATTCACATATTACGGTAAACACGACACCTCGTCACAAACCCAATATCACAGAAAGCACCGAAGAACAATGGAAGGAATTGTATAAAATGGCAGCCATCCTTCCATATGCCGACTACTTAAAAATTGAATCGTTTGATAGCAGAACGTCATTACAACAAATGATTGATGCCCGCAACCCGACACAATACAATCCATACCAGGTTGCACGTTTTTTTTGTACCCAGGTATTTGAACAATGCACTTATATAAAAGGGGTCACAACCGTGGAAACTACCCTCGATGAAATATGGCAAATGAAACAGGGAGTTTGCCAGGATTTTGCCCATCTTATGCTGGCATTGTTGCGCATGGTGAATATCCCGGCACGTTATGTTAGCGGATATATTTGTCCCAATAATACCGGTATGCGGGGAGATGGGGCAACACATGCTTGGGTAGAAGCTTATTTACCGTTTTATGGATGGCTTGGATTTGATCCTACGAATAATTGTATTGCCAACGATAAACATGTTCGTTTAGCAGTTGGAAGAAATTTTAGTGATTGCTCACCCGTTAAAGGCACCTATAGAGGCGGGGCAGAACACCAGTTGGAAGTGAGGGTTTCTGTTCAGTATGAAAATGAATTTGAAAGCAACCCAACTTCAACACATATTCATTTGAGTGAACTTACATCAATTGCCGAACAGGAAATGCAACAGCAGCAATAATTACTTTTTTGCCGGTTTAAAATCGTTTTTCACCTGGGCAAGTACCCCTTGAAACCTTGATGCATCAAAATAACCGCCTACTACGTTTGTCTTTTTATCTTTAGGATAGTAAAATATTGTGGTGGGGTAACCTGTAAGTTTATTTTGGCTTAATACACCTGCCAATTCGCCTCCTGTATATGTTTTACCCTCGAACGTATAGGTTGCATTCACCTCTGGATTAAATTTAATGGCTATGTAATCGTCCTTGATCAGTGCTGCAATTTCAGGTTTAGCATATGTGTCCCTGTCCATACGTTTGCACCATCCGCACCAATCAGTATATACATCCACAAGCATAATTTTACCTGATTTTTTCGCCAATTTATATCCCTCTTCAAATCCTACCCAACTTACTTCGTCAGCCGTTTTCATTGAAGTGCTAATGCAAAAAGTAGCTACCAATAATATTAAACTCAATTTCTTCATAGTTCGATTAGTTATTTTTAAATAAAGAACGAAAGTAATTTAAAAAAAGTTTGTTCCATGTTAAAATTTCCTAAAGAATCAACCAAAGAGGTTGCTTAAACCTCTATTAATCCAATAAAGCCGTGATTTTATTCACCAGATCCTTGTTTGAAAAAGGTTTGGTTATATATAACTCCGCTCCCAAAGTAAGCCCCTTTTGAATATCAACATCTTTTGATTTTGCACTCAGAAAAACCACTTTGCAGTTTCGGTGTATTTTCGACTTTTTAATATGGGCACAAATTGCATATCCGTCCACATCAGGCATCATAATGTCCAACAATACCACATCTGGTATATTTTGTTCCAACAACTCCAATGTTTCTGTTCCGTTGCGTGCTATCATTACTTCAAATCCGCTTTTACGCATCAAAAACTCCAGCGACATTAAAATATACGGATCATCATCAACCAGAAGGATTTTATACGCTTGACTCATTATGTGCTATTCTGTTTTCCCACGCACAAAGTTAGGTATTGTAAAGATAAATTTTGCACCTTTTTCCGGCTCACTCTCCACCCAAATTTTACCGTTATGCATATCAATAATACGTTTGCAAATAGCCAATCCCAAACCCGTTCCTTCAGGTTTCTTAATAGTTTGGTTCTTTGCCTGGAAAAATTTGTCAAAAATCAATTCATGCAATTCCAAGGCAATACCTTTACCTGTATCGGTTACCGAAACCTGAATATCATCGCCCAGATCGCTCACAATGACTTTAATCAATCCTCCTTCAGAGGTAAACTTAATGGCATTGCTGATTAAATTTACCAAAACCTGTTGCAACAAATCTTTGTCTGCATGTAACAACAACATGCTATTAGGAGTATGTAAGGTGAGTTCAATTTTTCTCTCGGCCGCCAGCAGTTTATACGACTCCGTTAACTCATATACAACATCTGAAAAATTAAATGATACGAGATTGAGTTTTTGTTTCCCGCTTTCATATTTTTCTAAATTTAGAACTGTAGAAATAAGATGACTCAACCGCTCGGTCTCCTTAATAACCGCACTCAAAAAATGTTGACGTTCATCAATGGTTAAATCCGGGTGATCGTGTACAATTTCAGAGAGCGAACGAATAGATGTGAGTGGTGTTCTGAGTTCATGTGTAACAGTGTATAAAAACTCATCCTTCTGCTCATCCATAGTAGTTAACTGATAATTAGCCTCCTTAAGTTCCTCCGTTGCTTTTGTTAACTCAATTGATTTTTTACGAAGCTCCTTATTTAATTCAATCATCTGTTGCGACTCGTGCAAAATTTTAAACACCTCGTTTAAACTCAACTCCTCTTCTTTCGTAACCGAACTTACCATAATACGGGCGGAAGAAGAACCAATAACTCCCGACAAAATTCGTTCAGCAAAATTTACAATACGAGGATCCGCTTTGGCTTTTGAATCAATTGATATCTTATGTCTGTTGGCATAACTTTGAATAAGGTTAGCCGATCTGTCTTTTCCCAAAAAATTCTGTAGCAGAGAATATAGATCAGGCATATAAGCCGTACCTCGCCATATTACATTACTTTCGGGTGAATTATATTTATCAATATCCACAAAAACTTCGGCCTGATAAACTTCCTGTGCATTCAATTTGCTATACAGTGAAAACACAAAATAACAAATACAATTTAACAGCAAACTCCAAAACAAACCATGGGTGATCAAATCAAATCCCGACAATCCAAACAACGCTGTTGGTTTTAACCATCCTATTCCCCAAGGACCGTTTATAATCAAATCATTGCTAATAATATGTGCACTGGCAATAGAAGGTACAATAAGGGTATAAAACCACACCATAAATCCAATAAGAATACCGATGAGTGCACCATTTTTAGAAGCCGTTTTCCAATAGATACCACCTATAATAGCAGGAGCAAATTGGGCAACGGCCGTAAAAGAAACCAACCCGATTGACACCAGTGAAAAATATTCGCCAACAGATTTATCGTATATATAAGCCAACAATAAAATGAGTACAATACTTAAACGCCTGATGTAAAGAATAAACTTCCGGATAGACTGGTCAATATTGCTTTTAAAATTAGTTTGTGTAAACAATAGAGGCATTACAATATTATTGCTCACCATGGTACTCAAGGCTATTGTTTCAACAATAATCATGCTTGCCGCAGCCGAAAAACCACCAATAAAAACAAATAAACTTAATTCATCTTTATTGAAAAATTGTGGTATGGCCAACACAAAAGTATCCGGATTAATCTGACTGTCCTGAAAAAGTAGCTTACCTCCAAATGCGATCGGGATCACAAAAAGATTCATGATAAAAAGGTAAAGAGGAAACAGCCAAACTGCTTTTTTCAAATGGTACTCGTTAATATTTTCGACCACTCCTACCTGAAACTGACGGGGCAAAAAAAGCACAGCCATCATTGATAATAAAATGGAAGAAAACCACCCCATCTCGGGATGTTGACCACCTAAAGTAAACAACTTTTGAAATTCGGAACGCTCTACCGTTTGTTTAAAAATATCACCAAAGCCATTAAATACTCCATACGTCACAAACAAACCGGCAGCAATAAATGCAATAAGCTTTACAATAGATTCAAAAGCGACTGCAGCAACTAATCCTTCATGCTTTTCAGTTGCATCCACAGAACGCGTTCCAAACATGATAATAAACAAAGCCAATACCAAGGTGATATAAAGTGTATTATCATTCAAAAAAGATGCTGGCGCAGTAGTCCCTATTAAGATATTACAACTTAGGGTGATTGCTTTTAACTGCAATGCGATATAAGGCAGCACACCCATAATACAAAACAAGCTGACCACAGCCGCAAGTATTGCATTTTTACCATACCTTGTGGAAATAAAATCGGCAATACTATTGATCCGTTGCGTTTTGGTTATCCTGATTATTTTACGCAATAACGGAATAAACAAAACAGCCATAATTGTAGGCCCGATATAAATCGTGGCAAACTCAATTCCATTGGTCGTGGCACGGCCAACGCTCCCGTAATAAGTCCAGGCGGTGCAGTACACGCTAAGTGATAAGGCATACACATAGGCATTATTGATGATGCTTTTGCCTTTTTTCAAGCGGTACTCGGCATAGTAAGCCACGCCAAACAATAACAACAAGTATAAAAAAGCGCAAAGAATAATGACGCTGTTACCCATCTTCGTTTTTCTTTGTTTTCTTAAAAGGTTTTACCTCTGCTGATATAAATAACAACAATAATGCAAACACCCACACAACAGCCACATACAAATACAAAACAGGTACATATTTAACAAAACCGACTTTATTAAATATGGTAATAATAGGATACGAAAACAACAGCATGAGTAAAATGCTCAGCATGACATTTTTCTGCTTTTTGTTATTGATCATTGTTGAAAGTTTTACATTTTAAATGTAACATTTTTTGTAAAATACTATTCGACAAAACAATAAAGCCCTCTTTTATTGGCAAAAGAGGGCTTTACAGAAAAGGCGATTTTTAATAGATCTCGTCCGAACTCTCGGGCAATTGGGTATACTCCCCTTTTAAGGCATATAAACCAAATATGGCCAATCCGATACAGATAGGAATAAAAATAATGATGATAATTGACCATTGCAAAAGGGTATTGGTACGCGCAATGCCCTCAGCAGCATTAGCCACTTTTTCGATGGCTTGCATGATCATAAATATAACAAGGGATGGGGCTAATAATATCCATACAAGTCCCAACATTTTTTTAATTGTATTCATTTTGATTCGTATTAATAATTGAAGATTAATCGTTTACGTTTTTATCAATTTTATTGTTAATATATACTGCCCCAATAATAAATGATGCCGTTGCAATTCCGATTGGATACCACAAACCCGATAATGGTGTAGAACCACTAAAACTGGCAATAAGAGTAGCTATAAAAGGCACCAATCCTCCAAACACACCATTACCAATATGATAAGGCAGCGACATTGATGTATACCTTATTTTGGTTGGAAACAACTCAACCAAAAAAGCCGCTATCGGTCCGTATACCATCGTCACAAAAAGTATTTGTACAAACACCAAGAACACAAAGAGCCAAAAAGTATGTTGCGATAATGTCTTATCAATATACGTTGTTTTGCCATGACCAATAGTCATATCTGCATATACCGTATCGACCATAACCTCCTTAAAGGTAGTCCCATCTTCTAATGTTTTAAGTGTTTTGGTTGTAATAAGCGAATCCGATTTTCCAGCAATCAGTTCACGTTTTATTTGAGGTTCAGCAGCGGTTACCAAACTTGTTTTTTGAAACTCAGAAACGTTTGTAGCGTCAATAAAATATTGGTAGATGGGGCGGTAAAAAATAATACCCAGCAACATCCCTGAGAGCATAATCCACTTTCTTCCTACCTTATCGCTCCAACTACCAAATACGATAAAAAACGGTGTTGCAAATAAAATAGCCCATAGTAATATATAGCGGGATTCATTGAAATCTAATTTAACAGTATTTTCTAAAAAGGATTGGGCGTAAAACTGACCTGTGTACCAAATTACACCTTGTCCCATCGTTGCCCCAAACAATGCAAGCAAAACCATCTTGAAATTTACCTTATGACTGAAACTCTCTTTCAATGGATTTTTTGAAATATTTCCTTCCTTTTTCAATTTACTAAACAAAGGTGATTCATGCATTTTCAAACGGATATACACCGATACAATAACAAGTAGAATTGAAATCAAAAACGGAATGCGCCACCCCCAATCATTAAAGGCTTCAGCACCAAGAAAATTTTTGGCACTCACAATAACACCCAACGACAAAAACAATCCAAGCGTTGCTGTAGTTTGAATCCAGCTTGTAAAAAAACCTCTTTTGCCCGGAGGTGCATGTTCGGCCACATAGGTTGCCGCTCCTCCGTATTCACCTCCCAATGCAAGTCCTTGTATGAGGCGTAAAATGAGCACCAGAATGGGAGCTGCGTAACCAATAGTAGCATATGAAGGAATGAGTCCTATTAAAAACGTAGACCCACCCATTAATACAAGCGTTAATAAAAATGTAGATTTACGACCTATTAAATCTCCTAATCGACCAAATACAAGTGCCCCAAATGGTCTTACGATAAAGCCCGCGGCAAAAATCGCTAATGTATTAATCAATGCAGAAGCCCCTGCATCACTCGGAAAAAGTTGCTTGCCGATAATAACCGCCAAACTCCCGAAAATATAAAAATCGTACCATTCAATAAGCGTCCCAAGTGAAGATGCTCCTATCACTTTGGCAATACTTTGTGTGTTGTTGTTTGAATTTTCCATATACATATAAATAAATGATTGAAACTATAAATAGATCTGAAATTGAACGGCAAATTCACCCTTACGTGAGTCATATACGACATCGCCATAACGTTTGCTAGTATCCGCATATTTATAAACCGGACGCATACGATAATTAAACGTAAGCTTTGCCGAATGCCCATTAAGGAACCAATTAACACCAAAATCTGGCGTTATCACATCGTCCTTTAATCTTTCGAATTGCGAATAATTAATTGCAGCGTAAGGTTGTAACCTTCCCACACTCTTCATTTTGGGAAGTAACAATCCGGCTTGTGCATAAAAAATATTTCCTGTACCAATTATAGGCATCGTGTTTCCTGAACCATTATAAGAAGCCTGACTGGCAATGGTTCCATTAGCAGGATTATCTATACCAATATTTCTGACATAATTGGGCCCCATATCAAAACGGTTATACACGCCATAAAACGTAACCGCCATATTCTTATACTTGAGTGGCAAATCC
Source organism: Chitinophaga pinensis (assembly GCA_943369665.1). GTDB lineage: Bacteria > Bacteroidota > Bacteroidia > UKL13-3 > UKL13-3 > UKL13-3. Next base: position 20,398 of record CALRNX020000003.1, on the reverse strand, counting down.
AAAAACACATCGGCCGAAAAAAACAATTGATTACTCGTTACTGTGTCCCATTTGCCTGTTGTAGTATTTTGTTTTGCACTCCACATTACATCAGCTGCAGAATAAAACCCGGCACCTATATTAAAAACTTTTTTAGTTCCCAAATACGTTCCAACGGTATAGGGAAGTAAATTGTTCTCGATATCAAAAAACTGGTATTGAAAATAACCCTGAAATGCATTCTTAGGCTGCCCTCCACCCTTGTAATTGGCTATTTGTACGCCATTTTTAGCGGCAGTGGTATCAAGTACTGTCAATGCAGTTCCTTTGGCCATTGCATATGGAAAATTGATGCTCGCACGGTAATCAATTCGTTTGTTTTTAAGCAGCTTTCCTTTGGCAAATACTCCATACTGACGGGCAAACTGATCGGAAGCATCTATATTTTGCCAGTTAAAAATAGGTGCATCAATAGCCAGGAAATTTAACGTTGACGCACTACTCATGCGTGAAGGACCCTGCCAGTAATGAAGCCCGGCACCAATACTCAAATGATCTTTGAAAATACGATGTTCAACATAAGCATCGTGCATAAACAATTGAGGCTTTTTTGCATCAATTCCATTTACTCCTCCCGATACCTGATTGGCATTGTTTATACCAAAATGTGTAACAATTAAAAAGTTGGGATTTATTTGTGAATATATTAAAAAACGCGACCTGCGTAAACTCATATCCCATTGACTATTGCTTGCATCTCCATTAATGGTTGATCCGGGATTATTATCATTATGCCTTAACCATACCTGATGCCACGTTATAAATCTCACGTATTTTTTTCCGCTGGTATCCAGATTAAGTTTTAAACCTGCACCGTAGTTGTCGGTACCCTGTGCGTGTATACCCGATTGAGCAAACAAGCCAATCATAATGGCACTGAATAAATGTTTTTTCATGTTGTATGATTTAAAATGTTGATGAACGAATTTCACAACATATTTTGGCAACATTTTGATACCACCTATTCAATTGCTCAACAGTATAGTTTTAAGCTACTTTTTACCTTTTAAACGTTCCCATTTTATCAGCATAAATTTATCTCCCAATTCAGTAATAATCATTCCCGCATTTCTGGTATTATCCCTATTCTTCAAAAAGCTTATCAATTCATCGTGTTGCATTACTTTATACGTTGGATAATAATCACTGTTTTTGGGTGCTTTCAAATTAAACTTCTTCACCCAGTTCATTACCGAAACATGACTCACTCCTATCAATCGTTCTATTTCTCTTAAGCTTACCCCTTCGATATACAATTGAAGAGCCTTGATGACATAATAGTCATCAATATTTTTACCCTCTTTCATTACCGAAAAAAAGTAATTGCAGTCTTTACACAAAAATCGCTGACGCCCTTTTGCAAAGCCACTTTTATTGATATTCTCACTTTTGCATTTTGGACAGTTAATTGTTTCCATAATGTAAAAATAAAAACATAGCTATACATATTTAGCATAACTATACTAATTTAGCAATAATCTGTTTAGTTTTAAATTGAACACACTATACATTCGTATTGAACATTTAAACCACAATGAATATGTCATATCCATATCAAATAAAAAGCATAGAACAGTACAAAGAAGCTTACCAAGCAAGCTTTGAAAATCCGGAAGCATTCTGGGGTAATATTGCCGAACATTTTACATGGCACAAAAAATGGGACAAAGTATTAGAGTGGAACTTTAAGGAGCCAAAAATTGAATGGTTCCAAGGAGCCAAGTTAAACATCACCGAAAATTGCATCGACAGGCATTTGGAAACACGCGGTGAAGAAGCTGCTATTATCTGGGAACCCAATAATCCTGAAGAACGTACCCGTGTTGTAACATACAATCGATTACACAAACGTGTATGCCAGGTTGCGCAAATGCTTACAAACCTTGGTGTAAAAAAGGGGGACCGGGTTTGCATATACATGGGAATGATTCCGGAACTTGCTTATGCGGTTTTGGGTTGTGCACGTGTAGGAGCCATTCATTCAGTTGTCTTTGGGGGATTCTCCGCACAAAGCATTGCTGACAGGCTTGAAGATGCCAAGGCTGAATTTATCATTACCTGCGATGGTGCTTTCAGGGGGAATAAAGATATTCCCTTAAAAAGTGTGATCGATGATGCACTCATTGGAAACAAAGTAGTCAAAAAAGTAATCGTATATACACGTACACGCACACCTGTTTCAATGATCAAAGGAAGAGACGTTTGGTGGGAAGACGAAATGGAATATGCCGAACACCAGGTTGAAAAAGATGGGAAAGTTTCGTTTCCGGCAGTAGCAATGGATGCAGAAGATCCTTTGTTTATCCTATACACTTCCGGTTCAACCGGAAAACCCAAAGGCGTGGTACATACACAAGCCGGTTATATGATATGGGCAAACTACACCTTTGTGAATGTGTTTCAGTACCAACCCGGACAAATCCATTTTTGTACAGCAGATATCGGATGGATAACCGGTCATAGTTATATCTTGTACGGCCCACTGAGTGCGGGTGCCACTAGTTTAATGTTTGAAGGTATTCCTACATGGCCTGATGCCGGTAGGTTCTGGGAAATTGTAGACAAACACAAAGTAAATATCATGTATACCGCTCCAACGGCAATTCGCAGTTTAATGGGTTTTGGATTGGAATATGTGAACAATAAGGATCTGAGTTCATTAAAAGTAATCGGTTCGGTGGGTGAACCCATCAACGAAGAAGCATGGCACTGGTACCATCAAAACATTGGAAAAGGAAAATGCCCAGTGGTAGATACCTGGTGGCAAACCGAAACTGGTGCAACGATGATCTCAAACCTGGCCGGTGTCACTCCACAAAAACCGGCACATGCTACATTGCCTTTGCCGGGAGTATTCCCGGTATTGCTAGATGAAAATGGAAAAGAAGTTATGGGTAATTCGGTAAGTGGTAATTTATGCATTAAAATGCCTTGGCCCGGCATTATCAGAACCACCTACGGTGATCACGAACGTTGTCGCACAACCTACTTTGCAACCTACGAAAACATGTATTTTACAGGCGATGGGTGCTTACGTGATGAAGATGGCAATTACAGAATTACAGGCCGTGTAGATGATGTATTAAACGTAAGCGGACACCGCATTGGAACTGCTGAGGTTGAAAATGCCATAAACATGCATAGCGGTGTTGTGGAAAGTGCGGTAGTGGGATATCCGCACGATATTAAAGGACAAGGCATATATGCTTATATAATTTATGATGGAATGAAAATGGATGAAAACTTAGCCCGCCAGGATATCATCCAAACCGTATCACGCATTATTGGCCCTATTGCCAAACCCGACAAAATTCAATTTGTAAAAGGTTTGCCCAAAACCCGAAGTGGTAAAATTATGCGCAGAATTTTACGCAAAATTGCCGAAGGTGAAACAACAAACCTGGGCGATACAACCACCTTATTGGATCCGGAAGTGGTGGAAGAAATAAAGAATCACGCAATAAAATAGCATCCCATTCTGGGATCAAATACAAAAAAAAAGACGACCCAATGAGTCGTCTTTTTCTTTTATAGTAAAGAGCAAACTGATTACTCAGCTGTTTCTGTAGTTGTTGTTTCTTCTGCAGCAGGTGTTGCTTCTGCAGCTTTAGGAGCTTTTGAACGACTTCTACGAGTTGTTTTCTTAGCCTCTGTTTTAACTGCTTTATCATTCATCACTACTTCGTTAAAATCAACTAACTCCATGATAGCCATTTCTGCGTTATCACCTTTACGATTTGTCAATTTTAAAATACGCGTGTATCCTCCTGGTCTGTCACCAACTTTTGGTGCAACTGTTCCAAATAATTCTTTTACAGAATCTTTGTTTCCAAGGTAACTGAATACTACCCTGCGTGAGTTTGTAGAATCTTCTTTACCTTTAGTGATAATTGGCTCTACATATTTACGCAATGCTTTAGCTTTAGCCAAAGTAGTTGTAATACGTTTATGAACAATTAGCGAAGATGCCATATTAGCTAGCATCGCTGATCTGTGCGAAGCTGTTCTTCCTAAGTGATTAACTGTTTTTCCGTGTCTCATCGTTCAAAAATTTTGTCTGTTTTTACAGTCTGTTTATTATTCTTCGTTGCCTAAATATTTAGCTACATCCATTCCAAAAGTTAAGCCTTTATCTCTGGCAAGCTCTTCTAATTCAGAAAGTGATTTTTTACCGAAGTTGCGGAATTTCAACAAGTCGGCAATATCAAATGCAACCAACTCACCTAATGTTTTGATATCGGCAGCTTTCAAGCAATTGTAAGCACGTACCGAAAGATCTAAATCAGAAAGTGGCGTTTTTAATATTTTGCGTATATGCAATACATTTTCGTCAACTTCTTGTGGAGCCTCTTTTACCTGAGTATCTAATGTGATCAACTCATCAGAGAACAACATAAAGTGTTGGATCAAGATCTTAGCAGCTTCTTTCAAAGCATCTTCCGGATGGATCGATCCATCACAAGAGATCTCGATTGTTAATTTTTCGTAGTCGGTTTTTTGCTCAACACGGTAATCCTCAACACTGTACTTTACATTTTTAATTGGCGTAAAGATGGCATCTACCGGAATTAATCCGATAACAGCGTCTTTAGGCTTATTTTCTTCTGCAGGTACATAACCTCTACCTTTTTCTACCGTAATTTCCATCTCGATCTGAACTTTAGGGTCCATATTGCAGATGATCAATTCCGGGTTTAATATTTTAAACGCATTGGTATGTTTACCAATTTCACCAGCGGTAAATTGCTCTTGGCCTTTTACACTGATAAATACTTTTTCGTTGTCAACACCGTCAACTACACGTTTGAAGCGTACTTGTTTCAAGTTTAACACGATTTCGGTAACATCTTCTATAACACCTTTTATCGTAGAAAACTCGTGATCAACTCCTGTAATTTTTACAGATGTGATAGCGTAGCCTTCAAGTGATGATAAAAGAATTCTGCGCAAAGCATTACCAATGGTAACACCATAACCTTTTTCTAAAGGGCGGAACTCAAACTGACCGAAGAAGTCAGTTTCTTTGTGCATAATAACTTTATCAGGTTTTTGAAATGCGAGAATAGCCATTTATGTATATGATTAATGTTTATTTTGAGTACAACTCAACGATTAATTGTTCTTTGATATTTTCTGGAATGCTGTCTCTTTCAGGGTAAGCTAAAAACGTTCCGCTCATTGCTTTCGTATCAACGCTTAACCAGTTATATTTCGCAGGGTTGCTACCATTGATAGCATCTGTAATAACTTCCAGTGATTGAGATTTTTCACGGATACCAACTACCTGACCTACTTTTAACGAGTAAGAAGAGATGTTTACCACTTTACCATCAACGGTAATATGGCAATGACCTACCAATTGGCGAGCTTGACTACGTGTTTTGGCAAAACCCATACGGTAAACGGTGTTATCCAAACGTGCTTCCAAAAACTTCATTAAGTTTTCACCGGTAACACCTTTTTTACGAGCAGCCTCTTCAAATGTTTTGTAGAACTGACGCTCTAACAAACCATAAGTATATTTAGCCTTTTGCTTTTCGAATAACTGAATTGCGTATTCAGTAGGCTTGCTACGCTTGCGCGATTGCCCGTGTTGTCCCGGAGGATAATTTCTTTTATCAAAGTTTTTATCAGGACCGTAAATCGCTTCCTTAAACTTACGAGCGATCTTAGTTTTTGCTCCTATAAATCTAGCCATTGCTTGTTTCTTCTAATTCGTTAATAATTAAACTCTTCTTTTCTTTGGTGGACGGCATCCGTTGTGTGGAAGCGGAGTAATATCCTTAATGGTGGTTACTTCCAAACCTGCACCAGCCAAAGTACGGATTGCTGAATCACGTCCTGAACCTGGCCCTTTTACGAACACTTCAATCTTTTTCATTCCCAAATCAACTGCAACCTTAGCGCAATCAGCTGCTGCCATTTGTGCAGCATATGGAGTATTCTTTTTAGAACCTCTGAAACCCATTTTACCGGCAGAAGCCCACGATACTACCTGACCTTGTGAGTTGGTGATCGAAATAATAATATTGTTGAAACTAGCCTGGATATGTACTTGACCCAATGCGTCAATCACAACCGTTTTTTTCTTGCTAGTTTTTTTACTTGTATTTGTAGCCATTGCTAATTCTTATTTACAACTTATTACTTAGTAACTTTTTTCTTACCCGCTACTGTCTTACGTTTACCCTTACGAGTACGTGAGTTGGTTTTGGTACGTTGACCACGAACAGGTAGTCCCTTACGGTGACGTAATCCACGATAACAACCAATATCCATCAAACGTTTGATGTTTAATTGTTTCTCCGAACGTAATTCACCCTCTACGGTGATCAACTCGGTAATATGCTTTCTGATTTTATTCAAATCATCATCATCCCAGTCTTGAACTTTTTTGTCCAAACTGATACCGTTATCTGTTAAGATTTTTACAGCAGTTGAACGGCCTATTCCGAAGATATAGGTAAGTCCAATCTCACCACGCTTATTTTTTGGTAAATCAATACCTGATATACGAGCCATAGTTATATATTATCCTTGACGTTGTTTAAATTTTGGATTCTTTTTGTTGATAACGTAAACTCTTCCGTTACGTTTCACAATTTTGCAGTCTTCACTGCGTTTTTTTACTGATGCTCTAACTTTCATTGTTATTTGTATCTATAAATTATTCTACCTTTTGACAAATCGTATGGCGACATTTCAACTGAAATTTTATCTCCCGGTAAGATTTTAATATAGTGCATTCTCATTTTACCTGAGATATGAGCTATAATTTCATGACCGTTTTCAAGTTGTACTCTAAACATTGCATTTGATAATGCTTCAGTTATTACGCCATCTTGTTTTATCAGAGCCTGTTTCGACATATTTTATTTTTAAGGGGCTGCAAATGTAGCAGATATTTTTATAATTGCCAATTTTTTATGCTGCACCTACAGTTGATCTTCCTTTTATTCTACCCGATTGCATTAACCCATCATAGTGACGCATGAGTAAATGACTTTCAATTTGCTGAAGTGTATCCAATACAACTCCTACCAGGATTAATAGAGAGGTTCCTCCATAAAACTGAGCAAATTGGCTATTGATATTCAATACTCCGGCCAAACCAGGCATAATAGCGATGGCAGCCAGGAATACAGCTCCAGGTAATGTTATTCTCGACATAACGTCATCAATGAAACTTGCAGTTGCTTGTCCAGGTTTAACACCAGGGATAAAACCTCCGTTACGTTTCATATCATCTGAAATTTGGGTTGGATTAACCGAAATAGCAGTATAGAAATACGTGAACAAAATGATAAGCAGCGCAAACGTTATATTGTAACCCAATGATAACGGATTGGTAAAGGTTGCCAATACTCCTTGCATGGTCTCGTTAGGGAAAAACTGAGCAACCGTTGAAGGAATAAACATTAATGCTTGTGCAAAAATGATCGGCATAACTCCTGCTGCATTTACTTTTAGCGGAATATACTGACGCACACCACCGATTTGCCTGTTTCCTACAATTTTCTTGGCATATTGAACAGGGATTTTTCTAACTCCTTGAACCAACATGATCACCGACATAATAACGGCAAACAATGCAGCCAACTCAATTAAAAAGATAACCAATCCTCCTCCTGATTCAGAAAGTTTGAAGTTAAACTCATCTTTCAAGGCAAATGGTAAACGGGCAATGATTCCAATCATGATGATTAAAGAAATTCCATTTCCAATCCCTTTATCTGTAATACGCTCACCTAACCATAATACGAACATGGTACTCGCTGTTAATACAATAACAGACATGAACATGAACATGAAGTCAGAAATTATTTCAGGATGCGTGATTGATAAGATCGCGTTCGGATTTTCCGATTTTAGATTGATCAGGAACCCAACCGACTGAACTGCAGTAATAGCAATTGTTAAGTAACGGGTAATTTGATTGATCTTTCTACGTCCATCTTCTCCTTCTTTTTGCATTTTTTGGAAAGTAGGAACAGCCATTGTTAACAACTGAACCACAATGGATGCAGAGATATAAGGCATAATACCCAAAGCGAAAATTGATCCGCGGGCAAAAGCTCCACCTGCAAACATATTGATTAATCCAAAAATTCCGTCTGTTGCTTGTGCAGCAGATCCTTGTAACATATTTGGATCTACACCAGGTAAACTTACATATGTTCCAAAGCGATAAATAAGCAATAACCAAAAGGTAATTGCAAGTTTATACCTCAACTCCTCAATACGATAGATATTTTTTATGGTCTCGATGAGTTTTTTCATGTACTAGCTGTTTGCTACTTTATAAGTTGGAACTAGAACTACTGATCCACCTGCAGCTTCAATTGCAGCTTTTGCAGTTTCAGAGAAAGCATGAGCTTTTACTTCAACGGCAGCTTTAATCTCGCCACGGCCTAATACTTTTACTAAATCTTTCTTTGAAGTCAATCCATTTGCAATAAATGTATCAAGATCAATAGATGTTAAGCCCTTTGCTTCAACCAAAGATTGGATTTTATCAAGGTTAATACCTGCGAATTCAACACGGTTAAGGTTTTTAAACCCAAACTTAGGAACACGTCTGTATAAAGGCATCTGACCTCCTTCAAAACCTCTCTTGGTACTGGTACCCGAGCGAGAACCTGCTCCTTTGTGTCCACGTGCAGCAGTTCCACCTTTACCCGAACCTTCACCACGTCCTACACGCTTACCTTCTCTTTTTATTGAACCAGCAGCTGGTTTTAATGTATGTAATTTCATTGTGCTTAATCTAAATTATTAAACGTTTTCAATTTTGAGCAAATGTGCTACTTGTTTGATCATACCCATCACTTGAGGAGTACCTTCTTTTTCAAGAGTTTGGTTTGTTTTAGTAAACCCTAAAGCTCTGATGGTTCTTTTTTGTGGTTCAGGTCTGTCAATAATTGATTTAACCTGTGTAATTTTAACTTTTGCCATCTCTATTACTCTCCGTTAAAAACTTTCTTTAAACTAATACCTCTTTGTTGTGCAATGGTAAATGCATCACGCATGTTTAACAATGCATCAATAGTTGCCTTAACCACATTGTGCGGGTTAGATGAACCTTTTGATTTTGCTAATACATCCGTTACACCGGCACTTTCCAATACCGCACGCATCGCACCACCTGCAATAACTCCTGTTCCATGAGCGGCTGGTTTTAAGAAAACACGGCCTCCGCCATATTTACCCAATTGCTCGTGCGGAACGGTACCTTTCAATACAGGAACTTTTACCAGGTTTTTCTTTGCATCATCAATACCTTTATTAATTGCATCGGTAACCTCGTTTGCTTTACCCAAGCCATATCCTATCACACCGTTCGAATCACCAACCACAACTAAAGCTGAAAAACTAAACGTTCTACCACCTTTTGTTACTTTGGCAACACGATTAATCGCTACAACTCTTTCTTTGAGTTCGATATCGGTTGTTTTTACTCTTTTTACGTTAGCTGTTGACATATCTTTCTGTTAATTAAAGAAACATTACTGTTCCTTGTAATTGATTAAAATTTTAAACCTCCCTCTCTTGCACCTTCAGCTAAACTTTTTACACGACCATGGTATAAATAACCATTTCTGTCGAATACTACTGCGCTGATACCTGCTTGTAAGGCTTTTTCTGCTAATGCTTTTCCAACTAATGCTGAAGCTTCAACATTGGTCATTTTTTCAGTTATGTTTTTTGATGATGCAGCAACAAGGGTTTTGCCATGAACGTCATCAATAACTTGAGCGTAAATCTGTTTATTACTTCTGAATACCGACAAACGTGGTCTTTCAGGTGTACCAAAAACACGGCTTCTAATGCCTTTTTTGATTTTTGTTCTTCTTTGTAGTTTAGCCAACATAATTTTCTACTATTATTTAGACGCTGTTTTACCGGCTTTTCTTCTAAGTTGCTCGCCCACAAACTTAATACCTTTTCCTTTGTATGGCTCTGGTTTACGAAGAGCTCTGATTTTTGCGGCAACCTGACCGATTAATTGTTTATCAGCACTTTCCAATGTGATAATCGGATTCTTACCTTTTTCTTGTTCTGTTTTTACTTTGATCTCCTTAGGGATTTCAAAATAAATATGATGTGAAAATCCTAAAGTTAAATCTAAGATGTTTCCATCATTAGCTGCTTTATAACCCACACCCACAAGTTCTTGTTGTACTTTATATCCTTCCGTTACACCGGTAACCATGTTATTGATTAATGCGCGGTACAAACCATGCATTGCGCGGTGACGTTTCTGATCCGTAGGACGCTTTACTAAAATTTCGTTGTTTTCAACTTCTACTTTAATATCAGCATCTACATTCTGGTGTAATTCTCCTTTTGGTCCTTTTACTGTAACTACATTACCGTTTGAAACTTTTAATTCAACTCCGGCAGGTAATTTAATTGGCGCTTTTCCTATACGTGACATATTGTTTTACCTCCTAATTGATTAATAAACGTAACATAATACTTCACCACCAACATTCAATTTGCGCGCCTCTTTATCTGTCATAACACCTTTTGATGTTGTAACGATGGCCACACCCAGTCCGTTAATAACACGTGGCATAGTAGCTACACCAGAGTATTTACGCAAACCAGGAGTACTGATACGTTGTAATGATTTAATTGCTGACGCTTTGGTGATAGGATTGTATTTCAAAGCGATTTTGATGGTTCCTTGATGATTAGCTACATCTTCGAACTTAAAGTTCAAAATGTACCCTTTTTCAAAAAGTACTTTGGTAATCTCTTTCTTCAAATTTGAAGCAGGGATTTCTACAATGCGGTGATTAGCCTTGATCGCATTGCGTAACCTTGTTAGGTAGTCTGAAATTGGATCAGTCATGTTTTTAATGTTACTCGTAAGTAGTTAGCCAAAGGCACTCTTGCTTACTGAGGTTTGTTTTATAGTTATAAAAATTAAGGGGTGCGAATATATGTATATTCTCATCCCTTAACAATTTTTTTTTATTTTATTACCAACTTGCCTTGGTAACACCTGGTATTTTACCCATCAATGCCATTTCACGGAACTGATTACGACAAATACCAAAGTCACGCATATATCCTTTCGGACGGCCTGTTAACTGGCAACGGTTTTTCAATCTTACCGGAGATGCATTACGAGGCAATTTTTGTAAACCTTCATAATCTCCTGCAGCTTTCATTGCATCACGTTTTTCTTTAAAGCGGGCAACTACTGCTTCTCTTTTTCTCTGACGAGCTTTTACTGATTCTTTAGCCATTATTTTTGATTTTTAAATGGTAAACCAAATTCTTTTAGTAATGATAAACATTCTTCATCGGTTTCGGCAGTTGTCACAAAAGTGATATCCATACCATTTATCTTGTTTACTTTATCAATTACGATCTCAGGGAAGATGATCTGTTCAGTAACACCTAATGTGTAGTTACCTCTGCCATCAAATCCTTTTTCGTTCAATCCAGCGAAATCACGAACACGTGGCAACGAGATTGAAACCAAACGATCCAAGAATTCATACATTCTATCGCCACGCAATGTAACGCGAGCACCGATCGGTAGGTCTTCTCTTAACTTAAAGTTAGAGATCGCTTTCTTTGATTTTGTTGAAACAGCTCTTTGACCGGCAATTGTCGTCATTTCTTCAACAGCTTGATCAACTAATTTTTTATCAGCTACTGCAGCACCAACACCTTGGTTAAGGCAAATTTTGGTAAGCTTAGGAACTTGCATAACGTTAGCATATGCAAACTTCTTTTTCAGCGCAGGAATTACATCCTTTGTATATTGTTCTTTTAATCTTGGAGTATACATATGCTTAGTCAATTATTTCACCTGATTTTTTTGAAAAACGAACCAATTTACCAGCATCATTCTTTTTACGTCCAATACGTGTAGCCACTCCTGCTTTATCAACTAACATAAGGTTAGAAATATTTACAGATGCTTCTTTCTTAATGATACCACCTTGTTGGTTCTGAGCATTTGGTTTGGTATGACGGCTTACGATATTGATACCTTCAACCAATGCACGGTTGGTAGCAGCAATAATTTCAAGCACTTTACCTTTTTTACCTTTATCGTCACCGGCAATAACCTGTACCATATCACCTTTTTTGATATGCAATTTTGCCTGTTTGTTAAATCTTCTTTCCATATTATAGTACCTCCGGAGCTAATGATACGATTTTCATGAACTGTTTTTCCCTTAACTCACGAGCTACAGGGCCAAAAATACGAGTTGCTCTTGGTTCATCTTGTGCGTTCAATAATACACATGAGTTATCATCGAAACGGATGTATGATCCATCAGCTCTTCTTACTTCTTTTTTGGTGCGAACAACCACAGCTTTTGACACTGCGCCTTTTTTAACACCTCCTGAAGGAATAGCAGACTTTACAGTCACTACTATTTTATCGCCAACAGACGCATAACGTCTTGCTGTACCACCCAATACTCTAATACAAAGTACTTCTTTGGCACCGCTATTATCGGCTACTTTTAAACGACTTTCTTGTTGTATCATCTTATTTAGCTTTTTCGATAACTTCTACTAATCTCCATCTTTTATCTTTACTCAACGGACGAGTTTCCATTAGTTTAACGATATCGTTAATACCACACTCATTTTTCTCGTCATGAGCTTTGAATTTGGAAGTCATTTTAATGAACTTTCCGTACTTAGGGTGCATTACTTTACGCTCTACACTTACAACAATGGTTTTTTCCATTTTGTTGCTAAGCACTTTGCCAATAATCACCTTACGTGAATTTCTGGTTTCTACTGTGTTTTCCATTTTACTAATATTATTGAGCCTTCGCTGCAATTACTCTGCTTTTTTGCTCAGTAAGCAAACGAGCCACTAATTTCTTGCTATCTTTTATTTTAGCAGGACTTTCGATAGGAGAAACTGCATGACTAAATTTTAATTTAGCGGTTGCTGATTTCTCTTCTCTGATTCTACCAGCAAGTTCTTTATCCGTTAGTTGTTTAATTTCTGCGTTTTTCATGTTATTCTGAATAATCATTTTTAACGATAAACTTAGTAACAACCGGAAGTTTTTGAGATGCAAGTCTCATAGCCTCTTTTGCTACTGCCATTGGCACTCCATCAGCTTCAAAAATGATGGTTCCAGGTTTACAAACAGCTACCCAGTATTCAGGAGCTCCTTTACCTTTACCCATACGTACTTCCGCTGGCTTTTTAGTCATTGGCTTGTCAGGAAAAACTCTGATCCATACTTGTCCTTCACGTTTCATGTAACGGTTCAAAGCAACACGGGCTGCTTCCAACTGTTTTCCGGTAAGGAAGCTTACTTCGATTGATTTTAAACCGAATGATCCGTAGGCAATCTCGTGACCACGTGTAGCGTTTCCGCGCACACGGCCCTTTTGCATTTTCCTATATTTGGTTCTTTTTGGCTGTAACATCGTCTTACAGTATTATGCTTAAATGTGTAAAATTATTTTCTTCTTCTATCTCCTGCACCAGCGTTTCCACCTTTACGGTCTCCACTACCTCTGCGGTCGTTTCCTCCACGTGCCGGTCTTTCAGGACGGTCACTTCTGCGGTCGTTTCTTCTGTCACCTGCACCACCTTTGTTTTCAGGAGTACTTAAACCTAAGTTTGGAGACAGATCACGTTTTCCGTAGATTTCACCTTTGCAAATCCATACTTTGATACCGATTTTGCCATAAACTGTTAAAGCTTCTGCAACGGTGTAATCGATATCTGCACGCAATGTATGCAATGGTGTACGTCCTTCTTTATAGCTTTCTGAACGGGCCATTTCGGCTCCACCCAAACGGCCAGATACTTGTACCTTAATTCCTTCAGCTCCCATTCTCATGGTTGAAGCAATCGCCATTTTTACAGCTCTTTTAAAAGAAACACGTGCTTGTAATTGGTTGGCAATGTTTTCACCTACTAAAGCAGCATCAAGTTCAGGACGTTTGATCTCAAATATATTGATCTGAACATCTTTTTTTGTCAATTTCTTGATCTCTTCTTTAATTTTATCAACCTCTGCTCCGGCTTTACCAATTACGATACCCGGACGAGATGTATGGATCGTGATGATGATACGTTTTATCGTACGTTCGATAATGATACGCGCAACACCTCCTTTAGAGATACGGGCATTTAAATATTTTCTGATCTTTTCGTCTTCAATCAGTTTTTCGGCTGTGTTCTTTCCACCGTACCAGTTAGATTCCCAACCACGTACAATACCAAGTCTTAATCCTATCGGGTTTACTTTTTGTCCCATTGTATTTACTTTTTTATGCTTCGGTTGCTGTTTCTACTACAGCTGTTTGTGCAGCCGCTTTACTATCTACAATTAGTGTAACGTGGTTAGAACGTTTTCTAATTCTATGTGCACGCCCTTGTGGAGCTGGCAATACTCTTTTAAGCATCGCACCACTATCAACAAATACTGTTTTCACAAATAATTCAGCATCTTCTACACGAGTACCTTCATTTTTTTGACCCCAGTTAGCCATAGCTGAAAGTAATAGTTTCTCAACACGAGGAGCGCTTTCTTTTGCGTTGTTAAAACGTAAAATATGCAAAGCCTCTTCTACTTTTTTACCTCTTATCAGGTCAACGATCAATCTCATTTTACGAGGTGATGTTGGGCAATTGTTTAATCTTGCTACTGCTTCCATTGTTAGTCTTTTTTAACAGGGTGAGATTTGAATGTACGTGTAGGAGCAAATTCACCTAATTTGTGACCTACCATATTTTCGGTTACATACACTGGGATAAACTTATTACCATTGTGTACTGCGAATGTTTGTCCAACAAAATCTGGAGAGATCACTGATCTTCTAGACCAAGTTTTGATGACAGTTTTTTTATTAGACTCGATTACTGCACCAACTTTTTTCTCAAGTTTAGCGTCAATGTAAGGTCCTTTTTTTAGTGAGCGTGCCATATCTTATTTCTTTCTCTTTTCGATGATGAATCTGTTAGAATATTTCTTAGGAGTACGTGTTTTGTACCCTTTCGATTTTATACCGTTACGTGAACGAGGGTGTCCTCCTGAAGCTCTACCTTCACCACCACCCATCGGGTGATCCACCGGATTCATCGCTACCGGACGAGTACGTGGTCTGCGACCTCTCCAACGGTTTGCACCGGCTTTACCCATACGCTCTTGGTTATGATCAGGATTTGACACTGAACCGATTGTAGCTGAACAAGCAACCAAAATCATACGTGTTTCACCCGAAGCCAATTTCACGATTGCATATTTACCATCACGGTTTAACAATTGTGCAAATGAACCTGCAGAACGAACTAATTTTCCACCACAACCAGGCAGTAATTCAATATTATGAATAACTGTACCCAATGGAATTTCCGAAAGTGGTAACGTATTACCAATCTCAGGAGCTGAACCCGGACCACTTACAACAGTGGTTCCAGCTTTCAATCCGTGTGGAGCAACAATATATCTTTTTTCGCCATCGGCATAGTGCAATAAAGCAATACGCGCGCTACGATTTGGATCGTACTCAATTGAATGTACAATTGCAGGGATCGATTTTTTCTCACGAATAAAATCAATGATACGGTACATTTGTTTGTGCCCTCCACCCATGTATCTCATGGTCATTTTACCGCTGTCGTTACGACCACCAGAGTTTTTCTTTGGCATCAATAATGACTTCTCAGGAGTTGATTTTGTGATCTCCTCGAAAGTGTTTACGGCTTTAAATCGGGTACCGGCTGTTACGGGTTTAAATTTTCTAATTCCCATTGCTTAATTATATATTTTGGAAGAAGTCAATTGTTTGACCGTCTTTCAATGTAACAATTGCTTTTTTGAATGCTGGTTTTCTTCCTTCGAATAAACCTTTTTTAGTAAAGCGTGATTTTGCTTTACCAGCATAGTTCATCGTACTGATTCCTGTAACATTTACTGTATACATTTTCTCAATAGCTTTGATGATTTCCGGCTTAGATGCTGATTTAGCAACCAAGAATCCGAATTGTCCCAACTTCTCACTGTGAGCAGTTGACTTTTCAGTTATTAAAGGCTTTTTAAGTATGCTCATTATTTTGCTGAATTTAAAATTTCCTCAATAACCGCAACAGATGTATCCATTAAAATCAATCTGTTTGCAGCCAAAATCTCGTAAGTATTCAAATCTCTTGCTGTCATCACTTTCGCTTTCGGAAGGTTTCTGCTCGATCTGTAAATACTGTCGTTGTAATCAGGAATCACCATCAGGGTTTTTTCTGTATTCAACTTTAAGTTATTCAAAATTGACAAGTATTGTTTGGTTTTTGGACCATCAATATTGAAACTTTCAAGAACTGTAATATTGTTTTCTTTCGCTTTGTAAGTCAATGCCGATTTACGTGCAAGTTGTTTCAATTTTTTGTTCAATTTGAAACTGTAATCGCGTGGACGTGGTCCGTGGATACGTGCTCCACCAACTCTTGTTCCGCTTTTTACACTACCTTTACGTGATCCACCGGTACCTTTTTGTTTGTGCAACTTTTTGGTTGAACCGCTTACTTCACTTCTTTCTTTTGCTTTATGAGTTCCTGTACGTTGGTTAGCAAGGTATTGCTTAACGTCAAGATAAATAGCGTGATCGTTTGGCTCAACACCAAAAACGGTCTCAGAAAGCTTTACTTTTTTACCGGTTTCTGTTCCGGCTGTATTTAATACTGCTAATTCCATCACTATTTCTCAATTAATAAAAATGAACCATTATGACCAGGAACACTTCCTTTTACTACTAATAAGTTTTGCTCTTTCAAAACTTTCAAAATTTCAAGGTTGGTTTTTTTCACACGCACACCACCCATACGACCAGCCATGCGCATTCCTTTGAATACACGTGAAGGATCTGATGAAGCACCTAATGAACCCGGAGCTCTTAAACGATTGTGCTGACCATGCGTTTGCATACCAACACCACCAAAACCGTGACGTTTAACAACACCCTGGAAACCTTTACCTTTAGAGGTACCTACTACGTCAACGAATTCGCCTACTTCAAACAAATCAACCTCGATAGATTGACCCAATGCAAGTTCGGTTTCAAATCCTTTGAATTCGGCCAACTTCGATTTAGGAGTCGTGTTAGCTTTAGTGAAGATTCCTTTTTGCGCAGCGGGAGTATTTTTTTCTTTCCTATCTCCATACGCTAGCTGAACAGCTTGGTAACCATCTTTTTCGTTGGTTTTTACTTGTGTTACTACACAAGGCCCTGCTTCGATAATTGTACAAGGAATTTGTTTTCCTGTATTATCAAAAACGCTGGTCATGCCCACTTTTTTACCTATTATTCCAGACATAATATCTTAATCTCTTTATCAGTTAAACTTTGATTTCAACATCTACTCCGCTTGGCAAATCCAATTTCATTAATGCATCAACAGTTTTAGCGGTTGAACTGTAGATATCCAATACTCTTTTGTATGAGCACAATTGGAATTGCTCTCTTGCTTTCTTGTTTACGTGGGGGGAACGTAACACAGTGTAAATTCTTTTGTGTGTAGGCAATGGAATTGGACCACTTACCACCGCACCTGTAGACTTTACTGTTTTCACAATCTTTTCTGCTGATTTGTCAACAAGATTGTAGTCGAAAGACTTTAGTTTGATTCTTATTTTTTGATTCACCATTGTATTAAGCTTTGGCCTTACCGTTAACTTTTGCTAATATTTCTTCCTGAACGTTACGAGGAGCTTCTGCGTAATGATCAAATTCCATTGTGCTGCTTGCACGGCCTGAAGATAAAGTACGTAATTGTGTTACGTAACCAAACATTTCAGACAATGGAACTTTTGCTCTGATCACCTGCGATCCTGCACGTGTATCCATTCCTTCTAATTGACCTCTACGTTTGTTCAAATCCCCGATAATATCACCCATGTTTTCTTCAGGTGTTAACACCTCAATTTTCATGATTGGCTCTAGTAATACCGGACTTGCTTTACGAGATGCTTCTTTAAAAGCAATACTTGCCGCAATTTCGAATGATACTGAATCCGAATCCACCGCGTGGAACGATCCGTCAAACAAGCGAACTTTTAAACTTTCAACCGGGTAACCAGCCAAAACTCCATTCGCCATTGCTTTTTCAAAACCTTTTTGGATTGAAGGGATAAATTCTTTTGGAATTGAACCACCCACGATCTCGTTTAAGAACTCCAATCCGTGTTTAGCTGGGTCACCAGGGATCAATTCAAATTGAATATCCGCAAATTTACCACGTCCACCTGATTGTTTCTTGTATGTTTCGCGGTGAATAACAGGTTTTGTTACAGTTTCTTTGTAAGCAACCTGTGGTGCACCTTGGTTACACTCTACTTTAAATTCGCGTCTCAAACGGTCAACGATAATTTCCAAGTGCAACTCACCCATTCCTGAGATTACAGTTTGACCTGTTTCTTCATCAGTTTTTACTTTAAATGTAGGATCTTCTTCAGCCAATTTAGCTAACGACATACCTAATTTATCAGAGTCAGCCTGAGTTTTAGGCTCAATTGCCAATCCAATTACCGGATCAGGGAAATCCATTGCTTCTAATACAATCGGGAATTTCTCAGCACATAATGTGTCACCGGTTTTAATATCTTTAAATCCTACAGCTGCTCCAATATCTCCTGCTTCTAATGCATCAATTGGATTTTGCTTGTTAGCGTGCATTTGGAAGATACGTGAAATACGCTCTTTGTTACCGCTACGAGTATTTAATACGTATGAACCTGCATCCAACTTACCAGAATATGCACGCATAAATGCTAAGCGGCCTACAAACGGATCGGTTGCAATTTTAAATGCCAAAGCCGTAAAAGGCTCATTAACATCCGGCTTGCGGGTAACTTCTTCGTTTGTTTCAGGGTTGATACCTGTAATGCTTTTCTTATCCATTGGAGAAGGCAATAATTCCATTACCAAATCCAACATGGTTTGAACACCTTTATTTTTGAATGATGAACCGCACAACATCGGAACGATCTTCATATCAATCACTGCTTTACGCAAAGCGTCCAAAATTTCTCTTTCTGTGATTGATGTAGGATCTTCGAAGAATTTCTCCATCAATTTATCATCATACTCAGAAACTGCTTCCAATAATTTCTCTCTCCATTCAGTTGCTTCTTCTACCATGTCGGCAGGAATTTCAACTTCCTGATAAGTCATACCTTTATCGTGCTCGTTCCAGATCATTCCGCGGAAATTGATCAAATCAACCACTCCTTTGAAATTATCTTCAGCACCTATCGGTAATTGCAATGGAACTGCATGGCTACCCAACATTTCTTTAACTTGTTTTACCACGTTTAAGAAGTCGGCACCTGAACGGTCCATTTTATTAACGAAACCTAAACGGGCTACGTTATAGTTATTTGCAAGTCTCCAGTTAGTCTCTGATTGTGGCTCAACACCATCAACGGCAGAGAATAAAAATACCAATCCATCCAATACACGAAGTGAACGATTTACCTCAACGGTAAAGTCAACGTGACCCGGTGTATCAATAATATTGATATGATAGTTTTTATTGCGGTATTTCCAAGGCACAGTAGTAGCTGCTGAGGTAATTGTGATACCACGCTCTGCTTCCTGAACCATCCAGTCCATTGTAGAAGCACCATCGTGAACCTCACCTATCTTGTGGTTTACACCAGAATAGTAAAGGATACGCTCGGTCGTAGTTGTCTTACCCGCATCAATATGCGCTGCAATACCTATATTTCTTGTTAATGTTAAGTCGCGTGACATTTATATATAATCGCTATTGGGTTATAATTAACTTACTTTGAAATGTGAGAATGCTTTGTTAGCCTCAGCCATTCTGTGTGTGTCTTCACGTTTCTTAACTGAAGCACCTTCACCTTTTGATGCTGCAATGATCTCAGCAGACAATTTATCTGCCATTGATTTTTCAGAACGTTTACGAGCGTATTCGATCATCCATTTCATTCCTACAGCGATCTTACGATCAGCAGGAACTTCCATTGGGATTTGGAAAGTAGCTCCACCAACACGTCTTGCTTTTACTTCAACTGAAGGCATAATGTTGTTTAAAGCTTTTCTCCAAACATCAACACCTGGTTCTTGAAGTTTAACTTCTACTTTATTTAAAGCATCATAGAAAATAGCAAATGCTGTACTTTTCTTTCCACTCCACATCATGTTGTTTACGAAACGTGTTACCATCGTATCGTTAAACTTTGGATCTGGCGTTAAAATGCGCTTTTTAGGTTTGGTCTTTCTCATGTTATCTAAACTTTCCTAATGATTATTTTTTACCTTTTGCTTTTGGATCCGGAGCTGCACCTGGTTTAGGTTTTTTGGTTCCGTATTTAGAACGTCTTTGATTACG